>CAVPLW010000001.1:0-93386 GCA_963706295.1 uncultured delta proteobacterium
TAAACAAAAAAAAGGGCTGCTTAAGGTTTGCAGCCCTAAAAATTAAAAGGGCTGCGGTTTGAATGCCCGCAGCCCTGAATGATTTTTTGGAGAATCCGGCTATCCGCTCCCCTTCAGGACCACAGGCTGCCCGGCGGCAGCCGCCGCGGCAGCGCTGATCGCTCGAAGTGCACAGAAAGTCCTGTGTATGGAAGCTGGTATCATGGATTTCCTTTCATTTTTTTGGAGTGTTTAACACATTTATCGACACATGTCACCAAAAAATTTAGCCTTATGAAAAAAATATTAAAAAAGTCAGTTGGATCTTCCTGTCCCGTGAAAAACGGGTCTTTGAAAAATGCCTGTTGTCATATTTTTTTGGCAATGGTATTTATATAATTTTACCTAAATAAATTTTCTCAGCCGCTACTTTTTATTGGCGTTGCTGAATATTAAGCATGAAAAACTTGAATTATATATCAACTATAAACAGATTTATTTTTATCTTTTTTATCTTGATCTTTTGCGGATGTGCCCAGCAGCGTCCGGTATTATATCCGAATTCCCACCTGTCTCAGGTTGGGAACGAAAAGGCCCAGGCCGATATTGATGGGTGCATACACCTTGCAAAGAAATACGGCGCCGAAGAAAATAAGGGGGGGAAAATCGCCAGGGACACCGCAGCCGGTGCGGCCGTGGGAGCAGTCGCAGGCGCTGCCATAGGGGCGGTACTCGGTAATAATGTTGGGCGCGCTGCCGGTGTGGGCGCTGCCGGCGCCGGCGCCGCGACGTTAACACGGAAAACCATCGACTCAAAAGAGCCTGGCCCGTTATTTCGCCGTTTTGTTGAAAAATGTCTGCGTGAAAAGGGGTACGAAACCATCGGCTGGCAATAGAACAGGGTGCTCGATCCAAGGTAAAAATAAAATCGTGTTACGATTTTATGAAACGCGGTTATACCGTTCAGCTTCCCGATGGAAACATAATCATCCTGCGGCTTACTGAAATTGTGACCGTAAGCAATTCAATCGGAACATATTTTTGGGAACTGCTATAGATTTAAAGAAATTATATGCTAAAGACTTTCAACCTGTTAAGAATGATGGAGTGATTTAAATGGGTATTCAGAACTACCAGGATTTAATAGAGAATGCCATTGATAGTATTGCCATTTTGCAAAAACATGAAATTAAAGTGGTGAATGCCCAACTTCTCAAAATTTTCGGTTGCCGGCATAAAGAAGAAATGGTGGATCGTCCGTTCACGGAATTCGTCGCACCTGAGCATCGGGAACTGATAAGCAGAATGTGTTTTGACCGGGAAGACGACGAAGCATTTCCATACCACTGGGAATTTAAAGCGCTTCGTTGCGACGGCAAAACATTTGATGCGGAGCTTTTTACGAATCTTATTGAATTTCAGGGCGAAATTGCGCGGCAGGCCATTATAAAAGATATTTCAAACAGGATAATCGCAGAAAAAGTCCTTCGAAAAGCCGGTGAAAATCTGAACCATAGACTGGAATTACAAGTCATTGAGTTGGAAAAAACCATAAAAAATGAAGAAGAGACAAATTGTGCTTTGAAAGTTTTATTGGAAAAAAAAGAACGGGACCAAAAAGAAACCCAAGAGAGTGTATTGTTAAACGTAAACAAGTTGATCCTGCCTTATATCGAAAAAATCAAAATGACGGAACTGGATGATTTTCAAAAGACTTATCTAAGTATTATCGAAACGAACCTAAAGGATATTGTCTCGCCGTTTTCTCGAAAAATGTCCATTAAAGAATTAAACCTGACGCCCAAGGAGCTTCAGGTGGCAAATCTGATAAAAAAGGACATATCCGGCAAACTCATTGCGGAAATTATGAATATTTCCCCCAGGACCTTGTATACCTATCGAAAAAACGTTCGAAAGAAGGTCGGGCTCAAACACAAAAGAGTAAACCTTCGGTCTTATCTTTTGACCTTGAACCTGCCTGATATTTAATCTATTCAAGGTTCAGCGTTGAAGGTTGAAGGTTCAGGGTTTAGGATAATAAAAGGTCAAATGGTTGATTCGTTGAATTGGTTTGATCGGTTTGATTGGTTTTATTGGTTTTATTTTCAGCTTTGAGCTTATTTGGCTCATATCTTCTTACCCTCTGACCTTTTCGAGTAGGCAGGAGCCTGCCAAGGCTGTAGGAAGACGTTTGTTTTCTCTGTTTTCCGCCTGCTCACCACCGTTCTCTGACTCCTAATTCCTAATTCCTATTTCCTGATTCCTATTTCCTGACTACCGATTCCTGCCCCTGAACTGCCGCATGGGGATGTGCAAAATCACCCGTGTCCTCTTTCCGGTTTCGCTGAGAATTTCAATGGTCCCGCCATGGGCTTCAACAATGGTTTTGACGATGGACATTCCCAGGCCAGTACCTTTTGTGCCCTTGGTGCTGATAAAAGGATCAAAGATATGTTCCAGGATTTTTGGATCGATTCCTGATCCCGTATCTTCGATTTGAACGCAAAGATGTTCTGTCTCAATATACCCTGTGATGCGGATAAACCCGGATTCGGAAATGGCCTCCAAGCTGTTTTTCACCAGGTTGGTGAGCGCCTGGTAAAAAAGGCCGGAATCGATATTGACTCGGGGAAGATCATCGGGCCAGTCCAATTCAAAACAAATGTTTCTCTGATCCGCTTCCGGCTTCAGGGCGGTCACCACCTCATTGACAATGGACGCCATAGACGTTTCTGTGAAGCGTAGTTCCGGTTTTTTGGCAAACTGCAAGAAATTGTGGATAAATTCCCTCACCCGCAGGGATTCCTTTTCAAGCAGTTCCAGCGCTTTTTCGCCCTTTGGGCCGAGGGTTTCCTGTTTGAGCATTCGAAGTGTCATCCCCACGTTGTTGAGCAAATTCCCCACTTCATGAGTAACTTTGCTGGATGTCGTCCCCAAGACCGCCAGATTCCTGGCGTGAACAAGATCTTTGGCGGTTTCAATTTCCCTTTGAATATAGTCTTTTAATGCGTCTGTCATATGGTTAAAAGCATGACATAGCTCCCCGATCTCATCCTCGCTCTTTACGGATACTTTATGTTCCAGATCCCCTTTGCTGATGCGTTGAACCTGTTGGTGAAGGGATTCAAGCGGGGTTAAAAATCGTTTGACAGATCGCCATCCAACGAGGACGGTCACCAGACAGATGACACCGGTTAAGAGAACGGCCAGGTAGATGTTCCGGTAAAGATACGCATAGATCTCCGGCAACGGCTGCTGTAAAACAATTACCCAGTCAAGAATCGGGATAAAGAGTCCCAAACAAAAAATTTGTTTTCCATCCTTGTATTCGGTCCATTGAATCGGCTGATCCGACTGCCGGATGGTTTCAAAAATCTTTGGTTTTTCTTTTGGAGGGGGAGCCACCACGCGGTCGATTTCCCGGTGTGCGATATACCGTCCGGACAGATCCATAATAAACACCTGTCCGGTCCGGCCGATGGTAATCCCCTCCAAAACGTCCCATACGGATTTCAGGTTCAGCTCACCCCACAATATCTCCCTCACCTGCCCCAGCTTTTTCACCGGTACGGAAATGTAGGCAAGGGGAAGTTCTTCTTTAAGCATCATCACACGGGAAACAGCGGTTTCGCCGGAAAGTGCTTTTTTGAAAAGCACGCTATCTGTTTCGGCAAAATTCCGGGATTCCCACCGGGTGGTGGCAATAGTCTTTCCGGTTGGGGAAATCAGCGACACCGCCATAAATTCGGGTGTCCGGTGATTGAATGCCGTCAGGGCCATCTGCTGTTGCCACGAATCGATTTTAGTAGCGGCGATGACCCATGCAAGGCTGACGAGGTTTTTTTTTGCGTTTTCCATGAACAGCCGTATTTCACCGGCAGAACTCTTGATGATATTCCCATAGTCCTGCTTGATGGTTTTTTGAAAATTGACATATCCGGTCCAGGTTAACATAACGCCGGTCATTACAATGGAGAGAATAATAAGAGGGAAGGATAAAGAAAAGAAACTTATAGAGTATTTTTGTTTTTTTTCGGTGTTTCATAGAAAGTTATTTCTGAATAGTTATCCATTTATCCTAAATGGTTATGTCAAGTTAAATCATATTCATATGTTTTGCAATATAATGGTTGAAAAAATAATCAATCCAATAAGCTAATTCCTGTTTTTAGGATGTCCGTTGAAAAGGATTATAATGAAAAAGATTGGGAAAAGCTATATCAGTTAGCCGAAATTGCCAACCTGGGAAAAGACGACAAGGGTGAGAAATGAGAGTTCCCTGGATGTCGAAAGAAAAAATTAACGATGAAGCATTGGCCCTTCTCGCTGATTATCAAAAATTGAGAGGACGTGCTGTGGAGCCTCCCATACCCATTGAAAATATCATCGAACAACTCCTAAATGTAAAAATCGGATTTGTTGATTTTGAAAATAAGCTCGGAATGAAGGGAGTGCTTGGGGCCACTTATGTCCAAGATAGAATGATATGTATCAATGAAAAACTTCTTGATGACCGATCAGAGGGAAGACTTAATTTTACATGGGCGCATGAGGCGGGGCATTGGATTTTGCACAGACATCTTGCTAAACCTATAGCAGGCAAAAGCTCTATAGATAAAACTATTTTTTGTCGATCCATAAATGCCGGACTGCCTATAGAATGGCAGGCCGACTATTTTGCTTCCTGTATTTTAATGCCTGAAGAAAATGTCAGAAACGCTTTTAACGAAACATTTGGATTTAATCCTTTAAAACTATTAAACATAAAAAGTTGTTATAGAGGGCCATTATGCTTTGATCCATGCGTTGAAAACTGGCCTTTGATTGCCGATGCGGTTCGTGCAGTTGGTAATTTTTATAATGTTTCAAAACAGGCAATGATTACCAGGCTTCAACATTTAGGTTTATTGATCAACCGAACCGGAGTTCGATTGACATGGAAATAATCTCATGTAATCTCAAAAAAATTTCCCTTTTGTGTTCGGAAGCATCGAACCCTTAACCCTCTAAAACGCAGCTATGAAAAACAAATCAGACCCCTGTATACTCTTCTCTCTATGATTAAATAGAGAATCATTCGATTTTATGGGAAGTTATTGAATATGAATGGCGTTCTTAAATATCCGATCTTTCCCTATCTTGTGGGTCAAAGTGAACCTATTCTGAATATTATTGAACTCATAAAAAAAGTAGCTCCGTCACCTGCCACAGTCTTGATAGAAGGTGAAAGCGGAACGGGCAAAGAACTTGTCGCCAGATATATACACTATTATAGTCCCCGGCAAAACAATCCTTTTGTTGCGGTTAATTGCTCCGCCTTATCTGACAATCTTCTTGAAAGCGAGCTTTTCGGTCATGAGAAAGGGGCATTTACCGGGGCAATAGACAAAAAATGGTACAAAAGCTTGAGAAGCACGAATATAGAATTAATATACAATACGCTTCTAACAACAAATTTTGACACTTTTTCACTATCAGAATTTATAATCTCCATGAATCATAAAGCGAAAAGCATTAGAATCAGTTATAAAACCGCAGGTCAATATCTTAACATATTGAAAAAAAATCAAATCTGTGACCATAATGGTAAAAAATCAAATAAATCCAAGTACAGACTCTCGGAAATGTTTATAAAAAATGTTTAAATTTTTACGTTTGATTCTGGTTTTTATTTTATTAAGCGGTTTTATCGTTTCCTGTGAAAAATCGGATAGTGCTTCCGGTGGGACAAATTTAAAAAGCAATAATATACTTCGCTTCGATGTAAATGCTTCCATTTATTCTTTAAATCCTTCAGATGTTGAAACGTCCGGTTCAAACCACATATTTCCATTGTTGTATAGCTATCTTTTTGTTCCCGATACCGATGGAAAACTCCAACCGGATCTGGCCGTCAAATGGATCTATGATTCAACGAATTTTACATGGACAATTCACCTTAGAAAAGATGCCCGGTTCCACAATAAACAGCCTGTCACTTCAAAGGCGGTAAAATACGCAGTTGAACAGGGCCTGAAGAGATTTCGCCCCTCTTTATTCTATTCAATCAACCGAATATCTCTTGTGTCGGATATTGAATTTCGCATTCATTTAAAAAATAATGATCAAGAGTTTACATATAAGATTTGGGATATTGAAATTGTGCCCCATCCTCTTGATGATAAAATCGACTTTTATAATCATCCTATTGGTTCAGGGCCGTTTAAATTTAAATATAGAACAGAGGACAAGGAAGTGATTCTTGAGACCAATGAGGATTATTATAATGGCCGCCCATTGCTGGATAACGTTGTTTTTTATTTTCAGCCGGACAAAGAAAAGTCATGGAAAAGGCTCCTTGCCGGTGAAACAGATATTGCTCAGGAGATTTCCCCCAAAAATTATGAAATGATGAAACAGTATGAAGATAGATACTATTTCGACCGTTACCTACTGAATTATTATTCGATTCTTCTTTACAATACGAAAGACCCTCTTTTCGTAAATCCGAAGGTTCGAATGGGTTTGTCTCATGCCATTGACCGGGAATACATTGTTAAAAATATCCTCAGGGGATACGGAGAGGTTGCTGTCGGTCCGATGGGATTGAACTCACCGTTTCATAATCCTGCGGTAAAAGCTATTCCTTATAACCCTCAAAAAGGATTAAAACTCCTTCAAGATGCCGGATGGTCCTATGATAAAAAGGGGGGTTATTTAGAGAAGCAGGGGATTCCATTTGAATTCACAATTATTGTTTTCGAAGAGAGTCAGATAGAAAAAAAAGTGGCCCGATATATACAACTTAGCCTGAATGACCTGGGTATCAAAGTGCACTTAAAAATACTTCCATTACACGAAGCTATTAGAAGATTTTCTAGAAACAATGCGTTTCAGGCGGTACTGGCCGAACTTAAAGGCGCTTTCCGCAATCCTGAATTTTTAAAACAACAATGGTCCAGCGATCCTTCTAAATGTGCCATAGCCGGGTGCTTTGAACATCCTGAAGTGACCCGCCTTATCGACAATGTCCTTAAAGAGAAAGAACCTTTTGAACAAAAACAGCTTTTATATGAAATAGAAGCTTTACTTATATCCCTTCAGCCCGGCACGTTTTTGTTCCATAAAACAGCTTTCGATGCCATGTCCAAGAAATTTAATTTGCCGTTAACTTTTTCTCTCACTTACGAAGGGATCTACCGCCTCCGATATGCCTCGATCAACAACAACTAGCCTATTGCCGCTTAATCATGGTGAACAATTAAACTCTATAAGAAAAGTTCAAACTTGTGATATATAGATTCAAACTTTTCCTTAAAAGTTCAAACCTAAGAAACGCTTTCTCATTCGTCCCATCGTTTAATCGTTACTATCATTCTCTACAATAACAACTGGTTAGAAAAAAATCCTCTAATTGGACAAATCCCGGCATACATCTTGATAATATTAAATACCAGTCGGTGGCCAACGGCAGTATCTGGAGTTAAATTCAAGAAAGGAGGAACAACCATGAAGCTGATGATTATCAAGAACGGCACTTACAGGGTTAGAAAATTCAGGCTTGTGTGTTGCCAGGCGGGTGGTCCTAGTGCACGAAACTAAACGGAAAACAACTTAATCTCTTTTCCCCCCGGAGAAACCGGAATTCTCCGGGGGCCTTTTGGGAAAGGAACACAAAATGACCGCATATAAAAAATCAAAATACACTGTGGATATTCCCCTTGACGATAATGGGGATATTCGCATTTGTCTTTATCATACCCTTACAGGCGCTTTTAGCCTCATGTGTAAAAAAGACTGGTCGGTTATAACGAACAATCCCAATGTCCCAACCGACCCTAACACAATCGAGACCCTTTGTGAGCAGGGAATTTTGGTCGCAGAAGATGAGGACGAAGTTGCTGTGTTTGAAGCTTGGAGAAACCAGTATGTATATGACTTCACTGCGATGAAATCAAAAGTACTGGTCACCCGTAAATGTAATAACCGTTGCCTGTACTGCATCATCGATCCCGAAGCAAAAGAGATGTCCCGTGAGACCGCACGTCTCATGGATGGATTTTATATCGATATTATCAGAAAAAAGAATCCCTCTCAGGTTCAAGACGACTTCTTGGGCGGGGAGCCGTTTCTAAATACCAAAATCATCCTGGAAAGCGCACAGAGGCGCTTTTTTTTCTGCGAGGGAAAAGAGATTGATTACGGTTTTACCATCACCACCAATGGCACGCTCGTTTCGGAATCCATAATTTCGGAAATGAAAACCATGGGTCTGACCGGTATACGGGTCAGTTTGGCAGGTCCAGCGCATATCCATGACCGCCTGCGGCCTTCTTCTAAGAATGGAAACGGACATAAAAAAGCCGGTTTAATCGGTTCAAAGGACTGATCACGTCCTCCAATCATTTAAAATCATTTTAACATTAACCCTGTTTTCATGCTTTATTAAAACTCAAACCTTACGCCGCCTTCAACCCACCGGTCCGGCTTGGGCCAGACCTCACGGTAAAGATAGGTGGTGTTGAAAAGGTTGTAGACCGCACCGAAAAGACTTGCCCTGCCGTATTGCTTTGGAAAAGGGAGTTTGATCTTTAACAGATAGTCAAAAATAAAGACTCTGTCCCGGGTCTCCGGAAAGGTGGAATTGTGATCGATATACTTACCGATGACAGAGTGCGTCGTTGCTTTATAGGTGTATAATGCCGAAGCATTGTAAATGGTTCTCGGAATATCCTCGATCACTTGATCGGTTGCATCATTTCTCACATCCACATAACTTCCGCCGAAAGACAGGGTCAGACCAAAATCAAAAGACGCTGCAACCGCCCCTTCAATCCCCTTCCGGGTGACTTCTTCGATATTCTTGTATTTTAAGGTGTCAAAATCGAACTGGATGAGATCTTTTACGTCTGCACGAAAAACATTCAGTTCGATGTTGAGGAATTTAAACAGCCGGATCTGCCCGCCGAGCTGGTAATTGACGGCGATTTCAGGGGCCAGATCCGGGTTCCCGTACTGGGGATCGTGGACCCATGCAGCCGGCGGTGCGGAAAATCCCCTGGCCACCTGCGCCCGGATCAGGGCTTCGGTTTCTGAAAAGCGATAGACGATACCGCCGGAGGGGCTGATTTCGGACCCGAAATCTTTGTTGTCGTCATACCGAACACCGGCATTTACCGTCAGGTTTCCCAGGGTCAATGTATCGTTGCCGTAAACCGCCCAATTCCCCGTTTCGTAAGTTTGGGTATAATTGGCCCAGTCGTATTCTCCCCAATCACCGTCAAAGCCGACATTGACGGTGTTTGTATCTGCAACGTTCCAGTTCATTCTGGCACTGCCGCCCCAGATCTCATCTTTGTAATCATTAAAAACTTCTCTGTGATCCACATAGACGTCTTCGATGAAGTTGTCTAATTGGTGATGCCGTGCTTCAAAGGTAAGTATCAGATTGTCGGCCGGCGATGTTTCAAAAAGAAGTCTTTGGTAAGATCTTTTGCAGTCATTATCATCCCAGAAATCCGGAAAATTGGGAAGCGGATCGGCATTGTTGCCTCTGTCGTAAAAGTAGGCAAAATTGAATCGGCTTGTCTCGCCCAGGTCAACGTTGACCTTTGCATAGACTGAATTCTGCTTGTATTCCGTATGATCGACAAACCCGTCGCTCTCATCGTGTGTCACCGAAACGAGGTACCCGAAACGGTCTTCGGTACCCGTGACTGTTCCGCGGCTTTTCAAGGTTTTGAATTCACCGTACGATGCCCGTGCATCTACTGAAACCGGTTTTTCTCTCACCGGTTCTTTGGTAATGATGTTGACCACTCCGCCCAAAGACGATCCCCATGCCGAAGAGGCAGCGCCTTTGTATATTTCGATCCGATCGATGGCGTCCACAGGTAAAAAAGAGAGATTGGTTTGGGGATTGGCCAGCTGGTTCAACGGAACGCCGTCCTGTAAAATCGTCACATGGCGGATCTCGGAGCCCTGAATACGAATTCCCGATGCATCGCTGCCCAGGCCGCCGTTGAACTCCACATAAATCCCGGGAACATACTGGAGCACTTCAGCGGCGTTGGATGCAGGCAGTTTTTCGATATCTTTTTTTGAAACCACGGTGACATTGGCGGCAATTTCCGATTTCCGGGCTTCTGCTCGCGTGGCGGTGACCACGATTTCTTCCATTTCATACTTTTTATTATTCCGGATATCGTCAAATACATCCGAAGTCCTTCCAAAACGCGGAACAAAGATGACATAAAGAACAAGCACAGCCGCCACAAACTTGCTTAAATACATTTGCTTCAAATGAAAATACAAGGTTTTGATCATATTATGGATGGACACATAGGTCTCAGTTTTCCAGGCGGTATCTCTTCACCTTTTCTATCAATGTCTTTCGGCTGATGCCCAGCATCTCGGCGGCCCGGGTTTTATTGTTGGATGCTCGCTTAAGGGTGCGTTCAATGAATAACTTTTCCATATCTTTAAGTTGAAAACCCGAAACATTTTCATCAATGGGATCATCAAACGGCAAATGGCGTGTGGTAATGATCGATTCCTTGCAGGTAATGACCGCTCTTTCCACGACATTGATCAACTCCCGTACATTACCGGGCCAGTCGTATATACTGAGGGCCGTCAGCGCATTTTCGGAAAACCCCTCGATGGATCTGCCGAACGCCTGACAGAATCGCCTGAGGTAGTATTCTGCAATCAGCGGTATGTCTTCTTTTCGATTTCGCATTGGAGGAACCTCGATGTTATAGACATTGATGCGGAAAAAAAGATCCTGTCGAAATCGCCCGTTTTCCACATCTGTTTTAAGATCCCGATTGGTTGCGGCAATGATGCGAAAATTCGATTGTATGGGCACTGTTCCGCCCACCCGTGTAAACTTTTTGGTATCCAACACTCTGAGTATTTTGGCCTGAAACCTTAGAGAAGCATCACCGATTTCATCTAAAAAGAGCGTTCCCTGGTGAACCACTTCGAAAAGCCCTAATTTTTGTCCAACAGCCCCTGTGAAGGCCCCTTTTTCATGTCCGAAAAGTTCGCTTTCCAAAACACCCGGAGAAAATTCACTGCAACTGATTGCAAAAAACGGATTTGAACTTCGATCGCTCATTTCATGAATCAACTGGGCCACCAGTTCTTTTCCGGTCCCGGTCTCTCCTGTAACGAGAACCGTCACCGGTAGACTGGAAATATCCTTTATGGATTGAAGAACATCCATTATTGCTGTCGACCGGCCGATGATGGTTGTATGGGTTTTGACACCAAATGTTTTTTCCTTTTGAAGCATCGCAATTTTTTTGAACATTTCCCCCTTTGCCAGGGCTTCACGAACGGTTGTCCAGAAGAGTTCCAGCTTGTCATCCAGGGGTTTTTCAAAATAATGGAAGGCTCCCTGTTTCACTGCACGAATGGCTTCCGCTGTGGAACCGTATGCGGTAATCAGTATAACAGGGATATGCGGATAAAGGTCCTGGGTTACCGTAAAGAGTTCGATTCCACTCATCCCGGGCATCTGTATATCGGAGATGATCAGGTCAACCTGCTCGTTGTTCAGAAAATCGAGAGCGTTTTTCGCCGAATTGGATGTGGTAATATCAAAGTTTTCGGCATCGGAAAGGGAAAGAAACAGTTCCAGAAAGACCTCATTATCATCGACAAGCAAAATTTTAGACTTTTTTATCAATCGTTCAATTGTCCGAACAGTGGGCTGCTTTTATCTAAAAAGGGCTGCTGAAATCAGGTTTTAATGTAGAAGAAAGAAACAGCTTAATCAAGAACTTTGTAACATTTGGTAACAAATAAATGACGGAATCATAACCACTAATATCTATTTTGATATGATATCAAATATTTAAATTAACTCGCCATATTTGTCTATCATGGCATCTTTATTGCGTTTCAAAAAGGGATTTCGGGTGCGAAACTTGAGTAAATTAATAGTGAATATAAGGACTCAAATGGGTCAAAAAATCAACGATGTCCAATTTAAAAATAGAAGATTGGATTCGGCTGAGACGGCATTTCAAGTTGAAAATAAAAGAGACGCATTTATAGACAGCAAGGATGTCGTCGATGCCATTCTTAATGCTCCCATTGATTTAGCGTTACTTTCAAAGCCGGATGGAACCATCGTTGCCATAAACCAGTCCGGCGCCGATATGCTTCATCAACCGTCGGACAATCTTATCGGTATAAGCATTTTCGAATTGTTGTCGTCTCACGAGGCGATGGAAAAAAAGGCGGTGTTCGAAAAAGTCATCAAAACGGGAAAATCGGCAAGTATTGAAGGGCAGCTGGCTGACAAGTGGTTTCATCAGAACATTCATCCGGTGTTCGACTTACAGGGAAATGTACGGCGGCTTGCAATTTTTTCATACGATATCACAGATCAAAAAAAGACCGAACTATTACTGGAAGAAAAAGAAAGACAATTGAAAATTCAGGCAGTACGCCTTGACGAACTCAATACAACGTTAAAGATATTGCTGACAAAAAGAGAACACGACAAAAAGGAAATGGAACACAACCTATTGGCAAATGTCAAAAAATTACTTGAGCCATTTATTGAAAGAATCAAAGATACAGAATTGGATGATCGACAAAAATCTCTTTTAAACATTATAGATTCGAATATCCAAGAAGATTATCTCGCCGTTGACGCGAGAAGTTATCGATGGAAAATTTAGCTCTGACTTCCAATGAAATTAGAATTGCGAACCTGATTAAACACGGCCATGACCAGTAAAGAAATCTCAACAATTTTGAACATATCCTCCCAGAACAGTGGGTACTCACCGGAAAAATATTCGAAAAAAAATCGGTGTTGATCGGAAAAAAACAAATCTTCGATCATATCTATTAATCCATGGAGTCATACCTGTCATGCTCGAGGAGTTAATACTATGGCACGTATTCTTGTTATAGAAGATGATATCCAGCTGCAGGAAATGCTTCATCAGATGTTAACCCATGAAGGTCATGAGGTACAGGTGGCCTCTAATGGCATTGAAGGGATAAAATGCTATCATAAAACCCCCGCAGATCTGGTCATTACAGATATCATTATGCCCGAAAAGTCAGGGCTTGAAACCATCTCTGAACTCAAGGAAACTTATCCGGAGGTGACAATCATTGCAATGTCCGGCGGCGGTCGAGCCGACATAAAACTCTTAGAGATTGCCGAAACATTGGGTGCGCAACGAACCATAAACAAACCTTTTACCCGGGAAAAGCTTATCGCCACTATTAAAGATGTTCTAAAAGAATCATCTCAAAAGTTCTATCTTCCCCATACCCAAAAAGCAGGGCCTGTTTAAACCCTGCCTTTCGGGTTTTGAGATATAACAGGTTATCTTAGGAGCGTGCTTCCTCGTATATAAAGATATCGCCGGAGCGGCTTCTTCATTTCAATGACTTTCGATTCAGTTATCTGTGGCTGCTCTCTATTTTAACTCTTCGATAAAATCCCCGATCGCTTTATGGACTTTCTCTGAATCCTTGCCCAATAGAATGCCGTGCCGGTCAAAGTTAAAAAGGATATATGCTTTATCCTCCGATCCAATGCGGTCAAATGTTCTCATGGATCCGCTGGGTTTTACCACGGGGTCGCCAAGGGATTGAACCACAAGGGCCGGCATTCGTATGTCAGACAATTTGTCATCCACAGCGTCCATGAGCCGTTCCAGCTCCAGAACGCCGGAAACCGGGTTGCGAAAATAATTAATATGGGGGTTTTCAGGTTGGTTTTCGACGAATTCCATTTTGGCGCCTTCGAAACGAACCTTTTTCATCAGACGATTCCATACATCCACCGCCGGAACAAACTTTGAAGAAAAGTCTTGAAGCCTCATGGGCGGAGAGACGGCAAAAACCCCTTTTACACTGTTCACTCTTGCCGCCAGATCCAGTGCCAAACCGGCCCCTGCGGAGAACCCGCCGACGACCACCTGCCTGCAGATATTGCTGATAACAGCATAACCGGCATCGACGGAAGCCACCCAATCCTTAAACGTCCGTATGGCCAGATCTTCAGGTG
This sequence comes from uncultured delta proteobacterium, assembly GCA_963706295.1. Taxonomy (GTDB): domain Bacteria; phylum Desulfobacterota; class Desulfobacteria; order Desulfobacterales; family UBA11574; genus UBA11574. The sequence goes on from CAVPLW010000001.1 coordinate 14,006, forward strand.
CGGTGCCGTGTCCTTTCAAACGGGGCGTATAGACCCAAAATCCCCTGCGGCCGAGATACGCGGCCAGTTCCCGAACCTCCAATGGTGCGGCCATATAGCCGTGAACAAGAACCACGCCCATATCTTTAGATGCCCCTTTAACCAGCAGCGGCCGCCCCACATCCTTCTTCTTTGATTCTCCTTCAATATAATACGTTGTGTAATCCTGCTCAAATTCATCGACCGCTCTTTTCATCAAGGTTCCGGCGATCTTCTTTCGTATCCAAAAACCCGGGAGCCAGGCCAGACGTCTTATTCGCCGCTGAAGGGGTATCAGCGGTTCGACTTCATTCGCCATTACCGCAATGGGATTATCTATGCGGATGCGATGGAAGTCAAAGGCGGAAAAAAATTTTGACCGATCCTTGATCAGCATCTCGCCTTTTTTCTTTAAAACCCCCTTTTTCTCTGCGACGTTGATAAAGTCCTTAAATTTGTTGAACGCATCATCGACCAGCAAATGAATCTGATCCAAAAGGAGATCTTCATGGAGATATACGCCGGTCTCTTGAAGGTGATCCGACGCTGCAAGAAATAATCTTCTTCTCAGGTCATACGCATTGATCGTTTTAAACGGAATCATCTTGAGCATGGATGCAAAAAGGTGATCGTGATTCACGGTGGTCATGCTGTAAATGGCGGCCATGTAACGCTGCATAATCTTCAATGCCGATTTGCGCATCACCCGTATCGAGGGGATCGGATCGTCAAAGCCGATGCTTAGCCGGGAAGAGATATCCCGTTTAATGGACGACTGTACCATGAACTGCTTTATTTCAATGGGCTCTCCAAAACGAATATCCATATCGACCCCGGACATTAGCATGCTCCCTTCGGTCATGATCTCATCCAACATGCGATCCGGGATATTATCCATCCAACGGCTCGCCAGCTTGCTGAGGACATTTTCATGGGCTCTGAGCGGATAATACGTAACGTTCACCGGTACAATATACGTATTATTGTCGATAACCGGCTCGATGGCGTCGATTCGAAAGCGATCCATCAACCGTCGGGCTTCGTCAGGAAATTCGTTCAACAGGATACGTAACCGCTGGCGGTAGAATTCGGCCCTCAGGGCCAGTGTGGCGGCGCCGGTGTGCGGCGGATGTTTCCCGCCGGCGTATGAAATCATAAATCGTCCTTTTTCAACGATTTTTTTGCTTTTGACCATACGGCCTTCCGGAAAAATGAGCCAATTGGCTTCGCCGGTGAGCAAACTTTTGATAATGAGAAGGTCCCGGTGAGGATTTTTTGTGGATACTGCACCCACCTTTTCGAGAAAGGCACCGAGAGCCCCTTCAAAAAATTGATAATCGGCCAGGGACCATACCGGAATTTTTACCAGCTTATGGATATGATAGGGAATGAGAAGGGTTTCGATCCGGGTGAAATGGTTCACCACAAATATTGCAGAGCCTTCAGGAAGATTTTCTTTACCATAGATACGAATTTCGGCCTTTGAAAGTCCGGCCAAAGTCTTGATGGCAAGGCCCGTTGTTCGATACGCAAAAGGATTCATGGACTGATTTTGTAAGGTGTCTATTTGGTTTCGAATTTTAGGTTGCAGTTGACAGATCAAGCAAATACGATTAAATTAAACTTTTTTTAAATAAAAATAAAGGATTTTCGGAGGTTCACCGTGTATTCAAAAATACTTATTTTACGCTTTCCAAAAACAGAAGTGGAAAAACCCATTGTTTGCTATCTTTCAAAAGATTTTGACCTGACCTTCAATATTCTCAATGCTTCCATACTCCCCAGAAAAGAAGGCGTGATGGTTTTAGAACTCGCCGGAAACCGTAAAGATTTTAAAGAAGGTGTCAAATATCTCAAACATCGGGGCGTACAGGTTCTGAATGCGTCTCAGGAAATAAAGCGCATACAAAAAAGATGTACCCATTGCGGTGCCTGCACCGCCGTCTGCCCGACCCACGCCCTTTCCATCAAGCGACCTGAAATGTCTGTCGATTTTAACCAGAAAAAGTGCAGTGTGTGTGAATTGTGCGTGACGGCCTGTCCCACCCGGGCCATGGAAGTTCGTCCCTCAAACAAATCCTTTTTTAAATGAAGCCGTTAACAGCCATTGCCGTCAGTGGGGGTATCGATTCCCTGATGGCGGCTTATCTCTTAAAGGAAAAAGGGCACAACGTCATCGGGGTTCATTTTGTTACAGGATATGAAGACCCGGTCCCTGATAACACTCAACGTCTTTATCTTTCAAAATCCCATAAGATTTTTTCTATCGCGGAACAACTGGGCATCGACATTGAACTTTTCGACTGCAGAACCGAATTTAAAAATGATGTCGTCGATTATTTTATTCAAACGTATCGGGCCGGACAAACCCCCAATCCCTGTATGGTGTGCAACCCTTTAATTAAATTCGGAACGGTTTTCAACTTTGCCCGAAAACTGGGTGCATCAACCCTTGCCACAGGGCATTACGCCGTCCTAAAGAAAGATCGCAAGAATACATATCATCTTCATAGAGGCATCGATTCCAAAAAAGACCAATCCTACTTTTTGGCCCGCCTGACCCGGCAGCAGCTGGCCGGCGCCTGTTTCCCCCTTGGACATATGAAAAAATCTGATGTTATTCAGCTGGCAAGTAAAAAAGGCTTTAAGCCCGTTAAAAAAACGGAAAGCCAGGATGTGTGCTTTATCAAAGGCAAAAACTATGGAGATTTCCTTGCCCGGCAACAGGGATTTGAATCGAAACCCGGTCTGATAAAAGATGTTGATGGCAACATTCTGGGTGAACACAAGGGACTGCATCTTTTTACCATCGGCCAGCGTCGGGGGATCAACTGCCCGGCTTCCGAGCCCTATTATGTGATCCGTATGGACACCCGGCAAAACCTTTTGACGGTGGGAATTAAAAAAGATCTCCTCGCTTCCCAGTGCAAGGTTGAAGATATTAACTGGATCCAGGAAACACCGAGCATCCCGATGAATGTTCATACGCGTGTCCGGTATCGTCACACGGCCGTGGCATCCAGGTTGACCCCTGTTGATGAAAAAACGGCGATGATCCGATTTGAAAAACCCCAGTCGGCCATAACCCCCGGGCAGTGTGCGGTATTTTATCAAGGTGACGAGGTGCTGGGTGGGGGGTGGATTGCACCCATATAAAAAACTTTAGACTTTTGAAAACATTGCCGCTCCAGGTATAATTAAATTTTTACTGAAAGAACTCGTGAATAAGGGCTCGTAATGAAAGAACCCGCCCGGACTATTAATAAAGGTCTCTGTTTTAACAAAGGTTTTCATTCATAAAGTTAAATCGCCTATGGTTCTTTCATAACGATCCCTAATTCACCCTGCCCGCTCGTGCCTTACGTGGCAGGCGGGTCAGACAGCTTCCAGCCAAAAATTTAATCATACCCGAAGCTCCTTTGAAATCGATTTGTTTCAAAGTACTAAACTATTATGAATTTATGAAAAATCAAAAAGACGACATAAATCGGCATTCGTTATCACACATCCAAAATCATTCTCCCAGGTTTACGATCACCACTCTGGGATGCAAAGTCAATCAATATGAGTCGGATGCCATTGCCCAACGACTCAAAGATCTGGGCTGTATACCGGCAGGCGCCGAAGACCCGGCAGATCTTTGCATTATCAATACCTGTACGGTCACTCAGAAAGCCTCCATGCAGTCCAGGCAGGCTGTTCGGCAGGCCATACGATTCAATCCAGAAGGACGAATTATCGTCACCGGCTGTTATGCCCAGACCGAACCGGACGCAATAAAAAAAATAGACGGCGTACACCACATCATCGGTCATGGGGATAAACATAACATCCCCGACATTGTCTTATCCCAAGAAAAAAGCCTTCCCTCCCCTTCCCTGATTCGGAGAAACATCTTGCATGAACTCCATTTCAAGCAAATTCCTGTAACGGTCTTTGGGAACCGGACCCGACCATTCTTAAAGATCCAGGACGGATGTGACACCTTCTGCACTTACTGCATCGTGCCATACGCTCGGGGTCGAAGCCGCAGCATGCCCCTTGAAGGTGTATTGAAAAACATCCATTGTTTAAAGCAGGCCGGATTTCATGAAGTGGTTTTGACCGGTGTGCATCTCGGGGCCTATGGGCTCGATCTTTCACCCCAAACTAGCTTAACCGCCCTGTTAGACCACATTCGCGAATCGAATGCCATGGATCGGGTGCGACTCAGTTCCATTGAACCCCACGAGCTGACCCAAGACATCATCAAGCTTGTGTCGGAAACAGAGATTTTCTGTGACCATTTTCACATTCCCTTACAGAGTGGAGATGATCGAATCCTGGAGAAAATGCATCGTCCGTACACAAGCTCTTTTTTTATTGATTTGATTGTCAAAATCAAAGACCAAGTGCCGGATGCCGCCATTGGTGTCGATATACTGATCGGATTTCCGGGTGAAACCGAAAAAGCCTTTGAAAATACATACTCCCTGATCGAAAAACTGCCGATCACCTATCTCCACGTCTTTCCGTTTTCACCCCGCCCGGGGACACCTGCCGGCAAATACCCGCAAAAAGTACCGCAAAAGACAATCAAGGCGCGGTGTGAAAAGATGCGCCGGCTCGGAAATGAAAAGAAACGCATTTTTTATGAAACATTTATCGGAAAAATCGTTCAGGTTTTGATTGAAAGCAAAAGAGACAAAGCGACAGGTTTACTAAAAGGAATCACATCTAACTACATCCCTGTTCATGTCGTCGGCGAAGACGATCTTTTCAACACACTGCTTCAGGTTAACATTGAAAAGATCAAAAAGAACAACACGGTATTCGGTGTCCGGTGTTAACGCAAACATGTATTACTAAAAACTCATTGAAGCATCGGGCCGAAATAAATTCATGAAGGTGAAATAATTTGTCGGTGGACGGAGATGATTTTACAGTGGTCAAAAATAGGGTTTGCTTGACCTGACACCAGAAAAATATGATATCTGTATATCAATTGTTGTTGTGAATGGTGTCGATACTGGCAAGCTGTACTTTTTATGATTTCGGTTTTAAACCTTCACTTTTCGGAAATGGAAGATGTAGGCAGTGAATCTTGATTTTTTACTATTCTTATGACGACCTATATATTGTGTTTTTTCTATCATAATTCCTGATTGATCGGAGGATTTTTCAATGACTAAAAAACCAACCTATGAGGAATTGGAGCGTAGGATTAAGGAATTAGAGCAAGATGCGTTAGAGCGCATGCGGGTGGAAAAGGCACTCAAGCCAAATGCAGAGCAAATAGATCTCTCCAATATAGAGTCTGGAAAATCCCCATCTGGTTGATGGTAAGTATTCTATCAAGGATTTGATTGACATCGAAAGTCTACATAAAATTATTGAGAAATTTTCCTTAGCCACAGGATTTACTACGGGACTTCTTGAGTACCCGTCACAAGAGATTCTGATACTTACAGGCTGGAGGGATATCTGCACAAAATTTCATCGAGCTTTTCCCGAATCGGCAACGCATTGTAAAGATAGCAATATTTATTTGACGAAGCAATTGTATTACATGAAAAAGGTGTAATTCTTGACGCAAATAATCAATATTATGAAATGTTTGGCTATAATCCAGAGGAATTGGCCGCAAAGGATGCAATTTCATTAACAGCAACTCCTGAATCAGTGGAGAATATTAGCAAACAAATTTCTTTAGGTAATCTTGGGCCCTACGAAGTCACTGGAGTGAAAAAAGATGGCACAAAGTTTCCGATGGAAATTCGTATTAAATTGACCCGCTACAAAGGACACAAAGTGCGCATGGGAGTAATTCGGGATCTCACTGAGCAAAAGCAGGCGGAAAAAGCGCTGCGAGAGAGTGAAGCGCGTTTCAGAGACACAGCGACGATGCTGCCGTCAGTAATTAAGGATGGAGAGGTCGTCGGAGTGCGCACGTACACCATCGATATCAGCGAGCGCAAGGAGGCGGAAGAGGCTCTTAAGGAACGAACCAGAGAGCTGGAAATCAAGACAAATAGCCTTGAGGAAATAAATACGGCAATGAAAGTCTTGTTGAAAAAAAGGGAAGAAGATAAAGGAGAACTTGAAGATAATGTATTGACAAACGTAAAAGAACTGATTGCACCATTTTTTAAAAAAATCAAAAAAACTGACTTGGATGATCCACAAAAAACTTTTTTGAGTATTATAGAATCAAATCTAAACGAAATTATTTCTCCATTTACTCGAAAAATGTCTCTGAAATATTTAAACCTGACACCCACAGAAATCCGAATTGCAAATCAAATAAGGCATGGCAGCCCCAGCAAAGAGATAGCAGAACTTATGAATGTATCCCCGAGGACAATTGACACTCACAGAAAAAATATAAGAAGGAAGATCGGCCTACAGGGTCAGAGAGGAAACCTCAGATCTCACCTTTTATCCCTCCATTGAATGGGTATTTTATATCCGTATTATATGCTACAATATTCAGCATTGACTTTTTTGTTGAAAATCGGGTAATATAAATTTTTACAGGAAAGCCAGTTCCCTCAATTGGCTCCTTAATTTCCTGATTTTCTCATTGCAGGGGGTGGCGAGACATCGGTCACCCCCTCTTCTCAAATTGTTATAAAAAAGCAATATTTTCATTCACCATAAGAGCTTGTTTGATAGGATCAACAGGATAGCAGGTAGAAGAAATTTGGAAAATAAGATATGTCACAACTGCTGGTATTACACGCCTGATCCCGTCGCCACCAATAAAATTTTTGATGATCCCGAATCTGTAAAAAAAATTCCCCTTTGCGAGTTTTATAACGATTTTACACCTGTAAAGTCCGATGATACGTGTGAGAATTGGGAAAGTCAGAAGTTGAAATTGATAAGCGTTATTAAAACCCTATATGGCCTATAACTCCTGTATTGTATAAATGAAATTGGCAAATTTATAAGCTATAAATCTTCACTTTAATTAATATTTTTTGAAAAGACTTGGATAGCAACGAAAAGAAGCAATACGTAATGATTAAAATATTAAGAAAAATGTTTGAAGCTTACCCAGATAAAACGACAATCGTATTAAATGGTAAATGTTCAGACTGTGGGTGCGAGACAATCATTGAGATAACACCCACATCAGAAGGATTTGGATTGCAGGGTGGCACTTTATTTAAGTGTTCACTTGAAGAGTATTTAGTGAAGTGTGCTGTTTGTTGCCAAGCAAACCCAAAGATAGATGAAATTAAAAGGCCGAACAGTATCAGACGAAAATCAAGGCAGGAATAAGTAATTTAAGGTGAAACCATTTACGGCAGAAACAATCAGCGAAAAATTACAGAGGTATTTGATTGATTTTCAATTCTTCACTGTTTTCACATTCCAATTAGTGACCAAGGAGGATGGGGCAATGGATGTAAAACTTATTAATCCATTTATTAATGCGACTTTGAATGTTCTTGAAACAATGGCATTTATTAAGCCTGAAGCAGGAAAACCTTACCTCAAAAAAGGTGGTTTTGCCCAGGGAGATGTTTCCGGTGTTATCGGATTTACTGGTGAATCAAATGGAACTGTTTCCGTCACATTTAATAAGTTATGCATCCTAAAAATTGTATCCAACATGTTCGGGGAGGAGATGAAGGAAATAAATAATGAAATTGCAGATGCTGTGGGTGAATTGACCAATATGATATCTGGTCAGGCAAGAAAAGAATTAGAGGAAATAGGTAAAGTATTTCATGGTGCCATTCCTTCAGTAATTACCGGCAAAAACCATAAGCTTATACCAATGTTCAAAGGTCATAAAATTGCTATTCCTTTCAAGACCGATTCCGGAAGTTTTACAATTGAGGTAGCTTTAGAAGGATAAATAAAATCATTACCAACGAAAAACACTCTTGGGTTTCAAATGCTGTCATGCTATTTTGAATCTTTGATACCTGAAATTTGAAGGCATCACATTTTACAACCTTTTTGTATAAATTATTTAATAAGCTTTTTGACCAAGCCTCTGACCCCTTCACCTTCGGCGATTTTCTCAGCGCTCCAGCCAACAATATAACCACCAACAAGTTTCAACAGACCCTACATATTTTCAGGGATATATGCTAATGATCAAAGAATTATCATAATCTCCATTTATAGCATACCAACAATAAACCCGGTTTTTGACAAAACCGGGTTTATATTTTTTAATCACCATTGATCCACCTCCCTAAACTGCACGGCGGATCATGAAATTTAAGATCTGGTTTATAATGCTATATACAATAGGCCTTTGGCTTTAATCCACAACCGGTCTGGGCAGAACTTTGGCCCGTTCAGCGATTTCGGGAACCATGTGTTCCCATTCAATGGCCATCATGTGAACGCCGTGAACACCTTTCATTTCTTTGAACTCTTCCACCTGTTCGCAGGCGAATTTGATGCCCTCATCCGCCACCTTGCCTTTTCCCGCCCCCTGAAGGCGCTTGATGATTTCATCCGGTACATCCATTCCGGGAACCTTGTTCTTCATGTACTTGGCCATACCCACACTCTTCATGGGTGTCACACCGGCCAGGATATAGACTTTTTCCGTAAGTCCCATGTCATTGGCCTGTTTGATAAATTCCCGGAACTTTTCCATGTTGTAGATACACTGGGTCTGGATGAAATCGCACCCGGCGTTTATCTTTTTTGCCAGGCGGTGTACCCGCCATTCAAAGGGATCTGCAAATGGGTTGGCCGCCGCACCGATAAACATTTTAGGTGACCCATGCAGATCGGCGCCGCTTAAAAATTTTCCTTCATCACGCATGATTTTGACCATATTGATCAACTGGATGGAGTCGATATCGAATACACCCCTGGCCATGGGATGGTCACCAAACATTTGATGATCACCGGACAGGCACAGCATATTCCGTATGCCGTGGGCATAGGCCCCCAAAATATCGGCCTGCATGGCCAACCGGTTTCGATCCCGGCACACCATCTGGAAATTGGGTTCCAGGCCTTCCTGAATCAAGAGAAGGCTTGCTGCCCAACTGGACATCCGTACCATAGCGGTCTGATTGTCGGTAATGTTTACCGAATCCACATTCCCTTTCAAATGTTGAGCTTTTTCTCTTACTTCTTCGACATTACAGCCTCTGGGTGGCCCAAGTTCCCCTGTAAATGCAAAATGACCTGCTTTTAAAACTTTTTCCAAATTGCTTCCTGATTTCATTTCAGCTTCCTCTGCTCTAATTGCAAAATCATTATTCTCATAATCCGATGCGCCGGATTTACTCCAACATACGCGCTTTCATCCGAATAAATGGGATGTTATGAATGTTCAGCTTTCTCAGGTTTTTTGTAACCGGGCTGAATCAACGTCCTTGGAACCTGGTCATTCCATTCTACCGGGGGTGTGTATGCTTTAATATTATCAAGACGGCCCTGTCTTTCCAGACGTTCATAGATCCTGAACCAGGCACAGGGTTGATCCGTGTTTATCTCGCAACTTCCCCTATTGGTGCCGCCGCAGGGACCGTTATAAAGCCCCTTTGCACACATGGTCACCGGACAGATGGCAGCGGTCATCCCGAGCACGCATTTGCCGCAGGAACGACATCGCTCTTCATACCAGCCCACCGCCTGATTGGCGGACATACCGGTGGTATCCACACCCGGAAAGACCGGTTTGTCCGGAAATCGTTCCGCCAGAAACTGAATCCCAACGCCGCATGCCATAGATATGACGGCATCATAGTCGCCGATAATATCGTCCAGCTCCTCGAGATATTCATGGTCACACTGTCTTTCGACGGTTTTAGCACCAAGTTCTATAGGGCTGTTGTCCAGTTTTCTGGCCATATCGATCTCGACATTCAGAACAGCAACCTCTTTTTCACCCCCTGCAAGGCAAACCGCCACACAGGTACCGCAGCCCACATTAAGGACCTTTTTATAGTCCTTGATCATTTCTTTTATTTCTTCAAAGGGTTTTCTTTTGGCAACTATCATTTTCCCTCCTCAACAGTCATTTGTCGCCAGCCGTTTATCATTTATCATCCATCAGGCATCCATTCTCAAATGACCCATGACTGATGGTCAATGATTACATTGCCGATTCCGGGTGAAAGGGCAAAACTTCTTTTAGATCATCTCCCAGGTATTCACGCTCGTTGGGTCCAAGAATTCCCAGAGAAAGACAGATCAACGTCCACAAATGAACAGTTTGCCATGCATGATCACGCTCGTCAGACAAATCGTGAACTTGCGCATGGCAGTTGTGACATGGTGTAATGCAGTAATCCGCTTTTGTCGCCAGAATCTGGTCGGCTTTGAGCTTGCCGTAAGCCCGGCGCTCTTCAGTAAATCCTGCCTGGAGAAACCCGCCGCCACCGCCACAGCAGTAATTGTTGGACTTGTTGGGGTGCATTTCTATAAAATTTTCTTCACCCACCACCGCTTTCACGGTGTACCGCAAATCTTCGGCCACCGGATCTCCAAAACTCTTTCGCACCAGCTGGCAGGGATCCTGCACCGTGAATTTGATTTTCAGATCCTTGTTCCAGTCGGAATTGACCTTCAGTTTTCCTTCCCTGATCCACTGGGCATAATACTGAATGATACTCCTGATCTCAAAGTTTTTCTCAATATTGAATTTTTCCAGTCCGAACCGGACTGCAAAAAGCTCGTGCCCTCACTCGGTATTAAGCCAGACCTTGCACTTGAGATCATCTACGGCTTTGGCCTTGACCTTCACAATATGCTCCCAGGCCTCGTTGTCGGCCAGGAACATGCAGTAGTTTTCCGCCGCCCATCCCTTGGTTCCGTATGTCCAGTCGGCTCCCACCAGGTGTAGAATCTTCCAGAGCGGTACCATTTCATCCGGTTCGGTGACCGGTTCTCTGGAATTCTGATTCAAGTAGAATTCAGCCCCCTCCCTGTTGACATCCGCCTTCATGTCCTTGAATTCAGGCTGGCTTTCCTGGTACTCCTCAAGCACGTCCTCTACAACGAACTGAAAGTCTTCTTCAGACGTTCCCATGGCGCTACAGGTATCATTTCTCAATGCCATGTCACATGAACCGAGGATTCCCTTGGGTCGATCTTCCCGGGGCCAGCTGGCGCGAGCGTTGAAGACCAGTTGAGGGATGTTGATTTTCATGGGACAGACATAAATGCATCGCGTACACATGGTACACATCCATACCCAGGGTGTGCTTGTTACTTCTTCGTCCATACCCAGGGCGGCCATACGCAGAAACTTTCTGGGGTCCATATCTTCCAGTCCCGTAGCAGGGCATCCGGAAGAACAGGCGCCGCAAGTCAGGCAAAGATTGAGATTTCCCCCTTCCGGGAGAAGCTCCTTTACCTTGTCCAGAAAAATACTTTTCTTTTTGCCTCCTATTTTGATTGCTTCTTCAGCCATAATATCTCCTCCGTTTTTAGGCCTTTGCCGAATCTTTTAACGGGTTGGGTCCCAGGGACCGTATATTTTCGTTCATTTCCTTTGCATATGCCGCAAAGGTGGGTCCTTCACCTGAAGACAGATTATACATTCTCACCCTGTCACTTTCAAGACCGATCTCTTCCAACAACATTCGGACATGTTCCACCCGTTCACGAGCCCTGAAATTGCCTTCGTTATAGTGGCAACTCCCTTCCAGGCAGCCAACAACATAAACCCCGTCGGCCCCTTTCTGAAATGCCCTCAGAAGATGTATGACATCAACCTTTCCGGTACAGGGAAGTCTAATGATTTTAATGCTTGCAGGATAATCGAGTCGCATGGAACCCGCCAGGTCCGCAGCGGAATATCCTCAGTAATCACAACAAAATGCTAAAATGGTCGGTTCGAAATCAGCCATCACATCCCCTCCGCCTCAAGTAAGGCATCAATTTTGCACATTATTTGATCATCATCATAATAACTTAATTGAATGGTCTGCCGAGGGCAGATGCTTGCACAAACACCGCATCCATGGCAGATCGCTTCATTGATTTCAATGACTTTTTCATTGACATTAAACTCAGGCACGCCGAACGGACAGGAACGAACACAGGTCAGACATTTTACACAATGATCCACATCCACCTTGGCCGTAATGGCCGAGAGTTTGATGGCATCTTTGGCAAGAAATGTCACTGCGCGTGAAGCCGCCGCCTGGGCCTGGGAAATGGCTTCGGTGATCAGTTTGGGACCATGGGCGGTACCACACAGAAAAACGCCGTCACTGGGCATGTCCACCGGCCGGAGTTTGACATGGGCTTCAATGAAGTATCCTTCCGGATTTCGATTCAGCTTCATAACTTGGCTCACCTCTGTGGTATCTTCAGCCACCATCCCGGCGCTTAACGCCACAAGATCGGCCCTGATCTCGATGTTCTGCTGCAGGATATGATCTTTAACGGTAACCAGCATTCCTTCGGTTGAGCTTTGAACATCCGGCGGTGCATCCTTGTCAAAACGGATAAAGATAACCCCTTGTTTTCTGGCTTCAGTATAATAATCCTCGAGAAGCCCATACGTACGGATGTCCCTGTAGAGCACATAGACCTGAGCATCCGGATTCAGTTTTTTAATGTGCAGGGCGTTCTTTACGGCATTCTGGCAGCATATTCGTGAGCATTCGACATTCTCATCATTTCTGGAACCGACACACTGAATCATCACAACACTGTCAAGGCCGGCAGTGCCTTTTTCTTCCAGAATATCGGAAAGCCCCACCTGGGTCACCACCCGCTCGTCATCTTCGTAAAGATACTCCTTGGGTCGGTATTCCCCGGCTCCGGTGGCAACGATAAAAATGCCGTGCTCAATCCTGCGCTTTTCTGCTTTTGAGCCTAACATCACTTCCGTGGCAAAGTTACCTTTGAATCCTTCAAAGCCGGTAATTTTGGCTCCGGTCAACACGTCGATTTTGTCGTGGCCGGTCACTTCATCGATCAAGGTTTTAAGGTATGCCTGAATATCTGCACCCTCGATGGTGTGATGAAGTTTTCGCGAATAACCGCCGAGCTCGGCCTCTTTTTCAACCAACACCGTATTGAATCCCTGGTTACCCAGACTGAGTGCGGCATTCATTCCCGCCACACCACCTCCGATCACCAACGCCTGTTTGTTAATGGGAACAACTTTTTCATGAAGGGTTCTCAATGCAGCGGCTCTGGCCACGGACATACGAACCAGGTCTTTGGCCTTTTTCGTTGCAATTTCGGGTTGCTTGGAGTGGATCCAGGAGTCCTGGTTGCGGATGTTGGCCATTTCAAAGAGATACTTGTTCAATCCGCAAGCTTCGAGGGTCTCCATGAACATGGCCTCGTGGGTTTTAGGACTGCACGATGCCACCACCACACGGTTGAGGTTATGCTCTATAATTTTTTCTTTGATCTTGTCCTGGGTGTCCTGACTGCAGGTAAACAGGTTTTCATCCGTATAAACCACATGTGGAAGGGTTGCAGCATACTCCTTCACCGCCGGAACATCCACAATCCCGCCGATGTTGATGCCGCAATTGCAGACAAAAACACCGATGCGAGGATCCTGACCGGTAACATCGATCTGCTCAGGAACTTCAACCTTGGGAGTGTCGGTGCCCCGGGCTTCAGCAAGCTCGGCACCTGCCAAACAGGCGGCCGCGCTGGCTTCTGTCACCGATCCGGGGATGTCTTTGGGCCCCTGCAATACCCCGCAGGTATAAATTCCGGGTCGTGATGTGGCCACCGGGGTAAACGGATTGCTCTCCACAAAATGGTATTTGTCCAGTTTTATGCCGAGACGTTCCGCAAGTTGTGCTGCATCCGATTGAACCTGAAGACCCACGGAAAGCACCACCATACTGAAGGTCTCTTCTTTCATCTTACCCGTCTCATCGGCATATTGGATAATCAGATCTCCGGTTTCCGGTACTTCGATGATGCTGTGCACTCTGGCTTTGATAAAACGAACGCCGTCTTTATCCCGGGCGCGCAAATAATATTTTTCATAATCTTTGCCGAATGTCCGCATATCCATATTGAACACCGCACAATCGAGCTCTCCATGGACGTGCTCTTTGGCGATCATGGACTCTTTGACGGCATACATACAGCATACCGAAGAGCAGTATCCGTTACCACACCGGTTGACATCCCTGGATCCCACACATTGCAGCCAGGCAATACTTTTGGGTTCTTCCCGGTCAAGGGGCCGCATCAAATGGCCGAAATAGGGTCCCGATGCACTCAAGATCCTTTCAAATTCTTCACTGGTCACCACATTGGTATATTTGTCATATCCCAGATAATCGAGACCTGAAGGATCAAACCCCTGGCTTCCCACAGCCACAATAACGGATCCCACCTTAAGGCTGGTTTCACGCTCCTTATCATCATACTTGATCGCCTTGGCAATGCACATATTTTCACAAAGACCACAACCGATACAGGTATCGGTGTCAATGGCAAAAGCAAGGGGAACCGCCTGGGCATACTCGATATATGTCGCTCTGCGATCATCCAGTTTCATGTTGTACTGGTTGACGGCGGTCACCGGACAATGTCTCATGCATTCCCCGCATCCCGTGCATTTCACCGGATCGATGTACCGGGGATGGTTAACCAGTGAAACCTCAAAGTTCCCGGGCTCACCTTCCACGCTTTTGACTTCGCTGCACATCACCAGATCGATATTTATGTGCCGGCCGACCTCGACCAGTTTTGGCGAGATCACTCACATGGCACAGTCATTGGTGGGGAAAGTCTTGTCCAAACGAGCCATCATCCCACCGACGGTCGGTGACTTATCTACCAGATACACCTTATAATCTGAATTGGCCAGGTCGAGTGCCGCTTGCATCCCGGCAATACCGGCACCGACAACCATAACCGACCCGCTTTTGTTCGTCATTTCTCCTCCCTTATGAATTGAAGATTGTCGATTGATTAATTTAAAATATTTTTCATTCTTCAATCTTCAATTATCAATCCCTATAATACGGCAAAAACCGGTATACGATCTTTCATTCCCGTAAACCCGACCTTATTTGTCTTTTCCAGATCCGCCAAAAGGTAAGAAATTCTCTTAAGATCGAGCCCGATCTTTTCGTTGATATCTCTGACGGAAGTATACCCTTCTTTCACAGCTTGATAGATCAAGTTCTTCTGATATTCTCTTTCAAGCACCGCATCAAGAATGGTTTCAAAACTCGCGGTATCCCATTTTCGTCCGTATACATCCCCATGGGTGGTAATTTTGACTTCCTTTCCCACCATCCATCTCAGTGTTTCTCCGGCAAGGGTCATCTCTGCTGCGGCCAGTTCAAAGCTAAATGCTTTCGGATCAAATTTCCCCTGGGCTTTGACGGATTCGTTAACCGTGGTAGCGACCTCCACAAATCGTTGGGCTTCGGCGGACGACACCCACGCCAAGTGTATCCTATCTTTGCCGATACCGGCAATATCAAACAATTTTTGGGTTAAACGAATCTTTTTTTCGGTCTGTACATTACCTTCCAGGTAATGGCAATCACCGAAATGTCACCCGGCCACCAGCACGCCGTCACATCCATCCTTAAATGCTTCCAGCACGAACAGCGGATCGACTCTGCCCGAACACATCACACGTACGGTTCGGATACTGGGCGGATACTGCAAGCGTGAAACGCCGGCCAGATCAGCCCCGGCGTAAGCACACCAGTTGCACAAAAAAGCAACGATTCTAGGTTCAAAATCTCCCATTATATCACCTTGTATTAGAGGTTATGGGTAATGGGTAATGGGTAATGGGAATGAATAATGAATCAAAACGTGAAGACGGATTCCTTAACCTATATCCTATAACCTATTACCTCTTACCTGTTTTACATTTTAAACCGCAGCACAAATGGAAGCAATAATTTGTGCATCCCGGAAATGGAGCATATCGATGGCTATTTGTGGGCACGACGCCGCACAAAGTCCGCATCCCTTGCAGGACGCCGATATATTCTTTGCGCGATACCCTTTTCCTTCAATCTCCTCCAACTCGATGGCATTAAAAGCACAGACTTCTGCGCAAAGTCCGCATCCGATACATTTCTCAGCATCGATCTGTGATACCAGCGGCGAAATCTGAACGGAATCTTTTGCCAGAATTGTCGTTGCCCGGCTGGCCGCCGCCATGGCCTGAGCGATGCTTTCATCGATCGCCTTCGGATAATGGGCCAACCCGCACAGGAAAATACCGTCTGTGGCAAAATCCACCGGCCGCAGCTTTGCATGGGCCTCCATAAAAAAGTTTTCAGCATTGAGCGGAATTTTATAGAATTCCGAAATTGCTGTATTCTCAGCCGGTTCTATGGCTGTGGCAAGATTGACATAATCTGCCATTATCGTGATGTTCTTTTGCAGAATCGGATCAAAAACATCCACTTCAAGGCCATTTTCGATTTCCCTAACCTTGGGTTTATTATCCAGTGAATACCGTACAAAAATAACACCCATCTCACGGGCTTTTTTGTATAGATACTCTTTTTCGCCATAGGTTCGGATATCCCGATAGAGAATAAAAACATCGGTGTCCGGATGCTGTTCTTTGATAAAAACAGCCTGCAAGACAGAGGCGGTGCAGCAAATTCTGGAACAATACGGCCTGTTGTCGTCCCTTGATCCGACGCACTGAATAAACACGATGCTGTCGGCATTTTTCAATTTTTCAGGATCATGCTCCAGATCATGCCATCGGGTCACTCTCGGATTCTGGCCGTAAAGGTATTCATCGGCATCGGCGGCCTTGCCGCCGGTGGCAACGATGGTCACTCCGTGCTGAACGGTTTTCGTGCCTTTTCCATTGGACACCCGGGTTTCAAAGTTGCCCACAAATCCGGACGCACCCACCACCTCGGAGTCCGTCAACACCTCGATGTCGGGATGCTGCTTCACTTTATCAACTAAACCGGCAAGATATCCTTTTACATCCTGTCCCTTCCAGGTCTTTTTCAGATCCCTTGCAGCACCGCCAAGCTCAGATGCTTTTTCCACGATGGTTGCCGGAAATCCCTGGTCGGCCAGGCTCAGCGCCGCTGTCATGCCGGCGATACCCCCCCCGATAACGAGGGCCGATTTATCGATTTCCACGGAAACAGCCGGAATCGGCTCCAGCAAAGACGCTCTGTTAACCGCCATCCGGACCAGGTCTTTTGATTTCTCCGTAGCGCTCTTTTTATCGTTCGCATGCACCCAGGTGCACTGATTCCGGATATTGGCCATGTCAAAAAGATATGCATTGAGACCTGCATTCCGTAGGGTCTCCTGGAACAACGGCTCATGGGTTCGCGGGGTACAGGCCGCCACAACAATGCGGTTTAAGTTTTGTTCTTTGATCACCTCAACCATCTTATCCTGGGTGTCCTGGCTGCAGGTAAAGAGGTTCTCTTCGACATAGGCGACGTTGGGCAGGCTTTTCGCATATTCGGCAATGGCCGGAACATCGGCAATGCCGCCGATATTGATACCGCAATTGCAAACAAAGATTCCGATTCGGGCTTCTTTACCCGACACGTCACTTTCTAACGGGAATTCCTTTTCCCGGACAAGAGATCCGCGGGCGGACGCCAGACTAATGCCGGCGCTGCAAGCCGCCGAGCTCGCTTCCATGACCGACTCGGGAATGTCTTTGGGCCCTTGAAACGCACCACAGACATATATACCTTTGTTTTGGGTTGCGATGGGATCGATGCTTTCTGTTTTACAGAAATTGCCTTCGCTGAGTTCAATGCCGAGTCTCTTGGCCAGATCGACAATTTCTGAAGAAATCTCCATGCCCACGGACAGGACAATCTGATCAAAAATTTCGGTTTTGATCTCCCCTTCGTCGGTAACATATCGGACTTCAAGGTCATCCGTCCCGGGCACCGGATCAACGGTATGAACACGGCTTCTGACAAATCGCACACCGTGTTTTTCTTTTGCTGATTCGTAATATTTATCAAAATCTTTGCCGTGTGTGCGCATGTCCATAAAAAATATGGCACAGTCCAGATCATTTCCGGAATGCTCCTTGGCAATCACCGCTTCTTTAACAGCATACATACAACATACCGAAGAACAGTACGCATTGTCACATCGATTCATATCCCTGGAACCGATGCACTGGAACCAAGCGATTTTTTTCGGCTCTTTATGGTCCGACATTCTGACCAAGTGTCCCTGGGTCGGTCCCGTAGCGGATAAGATTCGCTCAAACTCGATGGAGGTGACCACATTTGGATGCTTGCTGTAATTGTAATTCTCAAATTTAGACGGATCAAAGGGCTTAAACCCCGGTGCCAGAATAACCGAACCAACCTCAAGCTCCAGCGTCTCGGGTTTCTGGGCATGGGTTTCCAGAGTTACGGCCTGGGGACCGCAAGCGTCCACGCACTGGTAACATTCACAACAATACCCGCAGTTCAGACATCGATGCGCTTCATCCTGACCGGCACCCTCTTCATATCCCAGTTCAACCTCTTTGAAGTTTCCTTTGCGCTGTTCAAGGGCAAGCTCAGGCATCTTGGCCCTGGCTTCTTTGGGAATGCCCGAAGGAATCGGACGATAGAGGGGATTTTCTTTGGAAACAGGTTCCCGCCCTTGAACCATATCCCGGCCTTCAATATATCGAACGATGGATTCGGCAGCCTCTTTTCCGGCGGCAATGGCGCCGATGGCCACCCATGGTCCGGTCTGAACATCGCCGCCGGCAAACACGCCTTCACGACCGGTGGCATAAGAGATGGCGTCCACCTCGGTGGTCCCCCAGCGAGAAAATTCCAGCCCTGCAATATCTTCGATGGCCGAAAGATCCGGTTTCTGACCGATGGCCGGAATCAGTTGATCGATGTCCATGTCATATTCCGTCCCCGGTACCGGAACCGGTCGCCTTCTCCCGGACGAATCCACATCACTCAGTTCCATGCGGATACAACGGAGCCCCACGACTTTACCGTCCTGGGTTAAGATTTCCTGAGGTGCAGATAGATACTCGATGTTGACGCCCTCTGCCTCGGCAGCGGCAATCTCTTCTTCCCACGCAGGCATCTCGGCACGGGTTCGCCGATAGATAATGTTAACATTTTTTGCTCCCAGCCGAACCGCACAGCGGGCCACGTCAATGGCCACGTTCCCGCCGCCGACAATGCCGACACTTTTACCGACCACTGCTTTTCCAGTGAGGTTCACTTCCCTTAAAAAATCAACACCCTGGCGAACGCCGACGGCCTTTTCACCGGGAACGCCCAACTCAATTCCCTTATGTGCGCCGATGCCCAGATAAACCGCTTTATATCCCTGGTCGAAAAGATCATCCACGGTTAAATCCGGCCCCAAAGGCGTGTCGGTTTTAATTTCGACACCCAGCTTGGTAATGACCTCGATTTCCTGATCCAGGATATCCCTCGGTAACCGGTGTTCGGGAATCCCCACCCGCAACATACCGCCGGTTACAGGCAAGGCCTCATATATGGTAGATAAAATCCCCTTGCGGGCCAGATGATACGCGGCAGACAAGCCTGCCGGACCGGAACCGATGATGGCCACTTTTTCATCCCTTGCAGGAACGCATTCAATATCGATATCCCGGGGATCAAATTTGTCCGCCGCCAACCGCTTTAGATTCCGGATGGCTACCGGAGAATCCACATCACACCGGCGGCATGCGTCTTCGCATCCATGGGGACAAATGCGCCCCAGCACACCGGGCAACGGCAGGTCTTCCATAATAATTTTGAGGGCTTCTTTATACTTACCCTGGCCCACCATCTGAACATATCCCTGAACGTTCAAACCGGCAGGGCATGCCAGTCGGCAAGGCGCCTGGTCTGCTTTTTGTATGGCAAATGCTCCGGGTATTGCCTGGGCGTATTTTTTATACGTTGCCTTTCTTTCGCTAAAACCCTGATCATATTCGCTGGGTAATGAGACAGGGCACACCTCGACGCAATCGCCACAGGATGTACATTTATCAAGATCAATATAGCGGGGGGTTTTATTGACGGTGACTTTGAAATTTCCTTCAGTACCCTCAACCTTATCAACTTCAGCACAGGTAATAAGGTTGATGTTAAGATGCCGGCCGACCTCGACCAGTTTGGGTGAAATAATTCACATTGCACAATCGTTGGTGGGGAATGTTTTATCCAGTTCACTCATTACGCCGCCGATGGCGGATGATTTTTCCACCAGGTGAACCAGATATCCGGAATCCGCCAGGTCCAGTGAGGCCTGCATTCCGGCAATTCCACCCCCGACAACAAGAACGGATCCGAGGATCTTATCAGTCATGTGGAACTCCTTATGTTGTGTTTTGAATATAGATGAGGAAGATTGAATCCAAACTTCATTCACTTATGAACTCATGGACCACAACCAAAAAAACCTTTTACCCCCTATATGTTAAATTTGTCAACCAAAATTTAATACAAAGCCATAAGATACCTGTTAAATCCTTCAGCCCCAATTTAACACATGATCAAAACGCCTGTTATCTTTTTCAATCGACTGAACACATGGTGATGGTGAAAATTGCCTTGAAACAGATCATAGAGCATGATAATTCTTAAACATGAATAATCAAACGTCTCCAATAATGAATATCGCCCTTGTGGGTGGGGGAATTTTTTGTAAAGAAATTCTTGAAAAAACCACCTTTGACTATAAACAAGAAGGTATCAATGCCGCCATCGCGGCTGTCGCCGATCCCGATCCCGAGAGTCCGGGGATGGTGCTCGCCGGAAAAATGAGCCTTTTGACCTTCACCGATTATCACGAACTGTATGATTCAAAATACAATATTCACCTGATCATTATTCTCACGCCGGAACAGCATCTCTTTGAAGATATTCTCAAAACCAGACCCCCTTACATCCGTCTCATGGCATACGATGTCTTTAAAATATTCTGGAAAGCCATTGGAATCGAGGAACAAAAGCTAAGAGAACGAACAAAGGAGATGGAAACCATTCTCAACGGTATCCAGGAGTTCATATTGGTGATTACCCCTGAAAAGGAAATTATTGATGTCAATGAGACGTTTCTGGAAAAGATGTGTTATGCCCGTAACGAGGTTATCGGGAAAAAATGCCATGAGGTCTATCAGAAAAGTAACACGCCGTGCAGTTTTGATAATATCGTCTGCCCGTTAAAAAAAGTCATTGACAACAAAAGGCCGGTGACAAAGGTCATGACCCGATTAAACCACAATAGTGAACGTCGATATGTTGAGATTACCATTTTTCCCATCTGGGAAGACAATGGTCAAATCTCAAAATTCATTGAAGTCAGCCGGGACATTACTGAACGAAAGTTAGAAGAAGAGAAAATTACCCGTCGTCTGGAACAAATGGTGGAAGAACGAACCCGCCAGTTGAAAGAAACCCATACCAAACTCATCCACCAGGACAAGATGGCCTCTCTCGGCAAGTTGTCGGCCTCTGTGGTCCATGAAATTAACAATCCCAACGCCGGGATATTAAACCTGATCATGCTGATCAAACGGATTATCGACGAAGGCCCTATCAACCCAAAGGAGATGGAACAATTCAAGCGATATCTGGTCCTCATGGAAACGGAAACCCGTCGAATCAGCCGGATTGTTTCGAATTTGCTGGCCTTTTCCCGGCAATCCAAAATGCGCTTAACGCAATTAAACATAAACCGGCTCATCGAAAAAACACTGGTATTGAATTCGAACCAGCTCAAAATCAACAACATCAAAGTCAAAAAACAAATGGATCCGGATCTGCCTGACCTTACCGGCTCAGAAGACCAGCTTCAGCAGGTTTTCATGAACATCGTCTCCAACGCTGCAGAAGCAATGGAATCTGCCGGCAAAGGTGAGTTGAGCATCACGACACGTTATTCTTCGAAAAACGGCAAGGTCACGGTTTTTTTCAAGGATACCGGGGTGGGCATATCCGATGAGAATTTTTCAAGACTTTTTGAACCCTTTTTTACAACCAAGAAAAAAGGAAAAGGGGTGGGGCTCGGACTCTCTTTGGCTTACGGCATCATTCAAGAGCACCATGGTTCTATCAATGTTCAATCCGAAAAAGGAAACGGCACCACTTTCATCATAGAAATTCCGTTGAAACACGAATCAAGTTAGGTGGAACAGTCTGGAGGTATCCATGCTCGTCACGAAGATCCTTATCGTTGATGATGAACCCATCATGCGCGAATCCTTGGCCGGATGGCTTGAACGGGATGGTCATTATATCGATACGTCAGCCAGCGGGGAAGATGCTTTAAAAAAGCTAAAAGACACCCGCTACGATATCCTTTTGGTCGATATCAAGATGGAAGGAATAAGCGGGCTGGATGTTTTAAAACATGTCAAAGAAAGTGACCCTGATATAGCTGTGGTGATGATCACCGCTTACGGTTCCATCGCAACGGCCATCGAGGCGATGAAAAACGGGGCCTATGATTATCTTTTGAAACCGTTTGATCCGGATGAATTGGGGATTATCATTGATAAAATACTTAAGAATCAGGCCCAGCTTCGAGAAAACATATATCTAAAAGCCCAATTCAAGGATCGAACCCGATTCGAAAGCATGATCGGTCAGTCCAGGCCGATGCAGGAAATATTCGATCTTATCATGGATGTTTCACCCAGAGAATCAACAGTTATGATAACCGGTGAGACCGGAACCGGCAAAGGACTTGCCGCCAAAGCCATTCATTCAAACAGTTCCCGTTGTGAAGGCCCGTTTGTGGTTGTCAACTGTGGCGCCCTTCCGGAGCACCTTATGGAAAGTGAGCTTTTCGGCCATCAAAAAGGGGCGTTCACGGACGCCAAAGAAACCAAAAAAGGACGCCTGGAAATAGCCCACGGCGGCACCCTCTTTTTGGACGAAATCGGGGAGATCAGCATGAGAATGCAGATCGACCTTTTGAGAGTGCTGGAAGATCGCATATTTTATCGGGTGGGAGGGACTCAGCCCCTCAAATCGGATTTTCGAGTTATCGCGGCCACCAATAGAAATCTCGAAGATGCTGTCAAAAAGAGAATCTTTCGTGAAGACCTTTACTACCGCCTGAATGTGATCTCTTTTGAGATTCCCCCGCTTCGGGAACGCAAAGAAGATATTCCGCTTCTGGCCGAACACTTTCTGCGCCGTTTTACACAAGAAACCAACAAGCCCATAGATCGCATCAACCGGGATGCCATGGACGAAATGATGCTCTATGAATGGCCGGGAAACGTCAGAGAGCTCGAAAATGCCATTGAACGGGCGGTGGTGGTCACCAAAAGTCGTTACATTCTGCCTGAAGATCTGCCCATTTTCAGGCCTGAATACCGTATTTCGTCAATAGACAATTCCCTTCAAGAGGTTGAAAAAACGCACATCATCCAAATGCTTAACGACAATCAATGGAATATTAAAAAATGCTCGGAAATACTGGGGATAGACCGCTCTACACTCTACAGTAAAATCAAGCGATACAAGCTGAGCAAACCGGCTTGATAGCTCGGATATATGTAAATGTTTAGTCTTTTGAAACCAATCGATTTCATTGGTCTTCGCTCTTGTTAGTACATAGCTGAAAGCGAAGACCAATTCAGCTTCGACCCAACAAGAAAGAGCTTCAGGTATGATTTTAAAAAGGCGACTTTACGCGTCTATAAATGAGGTTATCATCTAAATCTTGCAAAAAATCATCATTTCCCCCATCGAAAATATTGATGTTTGTAAATACCAACTCCTGGGTCAAGAAATACACCGAACATTCGGCTTTCAAACCGAGATAAAACCCTTGCTGCAAAATGTCAATTTTGCCTACGACCTGACAAGGGACCAGTATCACTCCACAGCAATTCTCGAAAAACTGGCGAGCACATCACCTTCTGGGGCCATCAAAGTCGTTGCAATTACGAATGAAGACCTTTTTATCCCGATTCTGACCCATGTCTACGGAGAAGCCCAGCTTGCCGGGAAAGCATGCATCGTATCTACATTCCGGCTACGAGAAGGCCTTTCTATAACAAATATCGAAAAAGAATTTGAAACTCGGGTGGTTAAAGAGGTACTTCACGAACTGGGGCATACGTTTAACCTGCGCCATTGTAATGATAATACCTGCATCATGCATTACTGCCGCAGTATTAAAGATGTGGACCGAAAATCAGATCAGCTCTGTCGATACTGTAAGATTCTTTTAAAAGATGAATTGAAAAAACTGAAGAAAAAATGAGGTTACATTTTTTTGATTTCGGTTTACGGCTTGTCCGGGTTGGTTAGTGTCCATCCATAATTGAGGATTTTTGTTCAAGATCAAGGCATGCGAAAAAAATAACCACAGGCATATGTTGAATATTCCGAGGATTATTTT
Source organism: uncultured delta proteobacterium (assembly GCA_963706295.1). GTDB lineage: Bacteria > Desulfobacterota > Desulfobacteria > Desulfobacterales > UBA11574 > UBA11574. The sequence goes on from CAVPLW010000001.1 coordinate 38,306, forward strand.
TTGAGCATAACGCAGAGATTGGGCAAAAAGACCATTTATGGATGGACACTAGTTAGGTGTGCAAAAAGAGTTTTGTCAACCGCTCCCACCCCAGCTGAGGCAGATTCCCAAAAATATCATTGTTCAGTTGGCCGCCGTCTGCTGTAAGGGGACCGACCGCATCCTCTATCACCTCATACAGGCGCTGGATCTCTTGTGAATAAAACGTTTCGGTTTCATCGCCAATCATTAGATTTTTGAGATCCTGTCGAAGGTTATGGGAATGAATCCTTAAGATCCAGCCTTCTGAATAGGGATCCTCATTGGCCACGTTCCCTTGTTCTCTCAATTTGGAATTTACCGCTGTAACGACGCCGCTGATCGGCGAAAGCACCTTTGCTTCAAACTTGCCACGGTTCATTAGGATGTCCGAACGGTTTTGCTGTATCTCCTTACCCACCAGAGGGGCCTTAATCTGATCCAGAGGGCCCAAGAGGCGCAGGGCAAAATCATCAATGCCCAACCTCACTTCGGAACCTTCCTCCAATTTTGCCCAGCAATGTCCTTGATGGAGATAGTATCCTTGTGGAATTTTGAATCCTTCAACATCCAAAAAATCTACCGGCCTGACAAAGGCATGCACCGTATATTGATCTTGGAAATATTGATCAAATTCACAATTTCCACACCGGTATTCATGTGTACAAGCCCTAAAGTCGATACGACCTTTCATATGGTGAAGACATGGGCGCTGGTTTGCCGACAGTTCTTTTAATCGATCTTTCCAAAAAACGATATCAGCCTTCTTCCCCTTTGGGGTTTTTCCTTCTTCTCTCAGCTTTTTGTTCTGAATGGCTGCCTGCCGCATGATCCTGTCAAAACGGCATGGGGAACAATCATAGTCGGTGTCACAAAATTTACGGTGAACCACTCCGGCCTGCATCCAGAGGCAAGGATAGTTCTTTTCTGCCGGTCGATTTTCCCAACGGGTTGATCCCATTTTACATTTTCCTTGATTATGGAAATGGTTTTTTTTTATTGTCATTAAGGCACAAAGACACTAAATTATTTTTTGTGTCTTCGTGCCTTCCCGCCTGTCAAAGTAGGTACACCGGGCAGGTGTGGCGAATCTGCGAGCCGGAGACCGGTTTGTTCTGGTTATGTTTTAAGAAAAGTTTTGGTCAGGTTTTTCCAGCCGAGATCCGGAAGATTACCGTAGATATCCTCTTGCAGGTAACCACCGTCTGCAGCGAGAGGACCGGCAACCTCCTCGATCATGCCCTCTAATTGTTTCACTTCACCATTTATCCATTCGAAACCCTCTGTGTCGGTCATCAGCTTTTTAGCGGCCTTCTTGATATCCGGTGTACGCACCATGAAAAGCCATCCTTCGCCGTAAGGTTCACGGTTGGCAAGTTTCGGGTTCTCCCTTACTTTGGAATTCACCTCTGCAATCACACCATCAACGGGAGAAAGAACATCGGCCAGATTTTCTTTTCTCCTCAGGCCCCAGCCAATCTTGTTCATATCCAGTTCCTTGCCCATTAGGGGAAGATCGAAAGCATCTGCTTTTCCCAGAAGCTTGAGTGAAAAATCATCCAGACCGATTCGAATGTACCCGCCGCTCTCAATTCGGGCCCAGGTATGTCCGTTATGAAAATAGTATCCGATGGGAACCTCAAAGCCCTTCACATGCTCCATTTCAAAGGGCATGCTTTTTGTTCTAGGACTCATGACATCCTCGAAAAACTGGTCAAAGTCACAACTGCCGCACTGATAGTCGTAAGCACACACCCTTTCTCTAATACGATTGGTGAGACTGTGCCGACAGACTCTGTCCATGTCAGACCTTGTCCTCATGGCATCCTGCCAGCTCATCTGTTTGCCTTTTTCCACCTGTTTTTTCATACCGAAATCGTATTTGCATGACGTACAGTCATAGTAGTTGTTGCAATCTTTGTTTTTTACAACACCGGCTTCCATCCAAAGACAGGGATTTACCGCTTTGGCATCTTTATCCGGTTTCACCATCCACACCTGGCCACCCAAAACGGCATCAATCTCACCTTTTTTACCAAGATCCTCTTTACCGCCCTTTCTGTAAGATGATCCGTAACCCAAACGACTTCTCTGATCTTTTTTGATTTTTTCTCCCATTTGTCTCGCTCCTTTGTCATATGGTTTTTTAATTCTGTAATCTGTTTTGTGGATATATAGAGCAAAGAGTGTGCCATTTCAGGAAAAATTCTTCAAACAATGACTTAACATATTAATATTATGTATTATTTAAGGGTGGACAAAGAATCACAATAATGTTTAGTACTTCATAATAATTTGTAGGATAACTCTACATGTCGGTGGGATAAAGGGATAAAATTATGTCTTAATTTAATATTTTACTGTTTTATTATAAAGAGTTAAAGTCGATGCTGGATTTTTCTACACCAAAGTCTTATTTTTCTACAGTTCTTTTTATTCGCCTTTTAAATATAAATTGAAGATCCTGAAAAGATTTGATTTGGCACCAGCGCTCTGCCATGCTACTAAGGCATGAAATAGTAAAGAATCCTAGCCCAAAGGACCAGGTTTTTCAGGTAAAACAGCCGATGAATAAAAAAAACACGATGATCCCAAAAAAAGAACTTGTGGCCGACTGGCCGGCCCTGACACGAACATTCATCCGGCCGGAAAACGAAGCTGCAAGATCTACATTAATCAAGTACATGGAGCAGATCCTGTTCGGACTCCAAGATTTTCTTAAAACACATGTCGGTTTTACCGAAGAGATCAGCCTGAAGGATCTGGCCGATAGATTTACGGACAGCCTTATCAGCCAGAATCCTGAAAAAAAACTGGCCGACGTCATTACCGACCTGATTGAAGACATCGCCCCCCATGCCGTTAATGTGGCCTCGCCTTATTTTGTCGGCCATATGACATCTGCCATTCCTTTTTTTATGGTCCATCTTAAAACCATCGTCGCCGCTTTGAATCAAAATGTGGTTAAAATCGAAACTTCCAAGGTGGTATCGGTGGTGGAAAAGCAGGTGCTGGCCAAAATTCACCGGCTGATTTACCAAAAAAGTGATGCTTTTTACAATGAACATATCCAGAGCACCCGCACGACCCTCGGCTGTTTTACTGAAAACGGCACCCTCTCCAACCTCACGGCGCTGTGGGTGGCCAGAAATACGCGACTTGCCCCTAAACCCGGTTTTGACGGTGTGGAAAAAGAAGGTCTCCAGGCTGCCTATCAGGCATACGGAATAGAACGAAGCGTGGTTCTTGTGTCGAAACGGGGTCACTATTCACTGAATAAAGCCGGAGGGCTACTCGGCATCGGCAACCAGAATCTTGTGGCCGTGGATGTGGATGAAAAGAACCGGATCGATCTTATAGCGCTTGAGAAAACCATCGAAACATTAACAAAAAGCCCAAAAAAAACAGCAATTTTGGCGGTAGTCGGTATTGCCGGAACCACGGAAACCGGTTCCGTAGATCCGCTTTTAAAGCTGGGTGAAATTTGTGCCCAAAACAGAATTCACTTTCATGTGGATGCCGCCTGGGGAGGGCCGACGCTGATGTCGGAAAAATACCGTCATCTGCTCTCGGGTATCGAACTTTCCGATTCAGTAACCATCGACGGGCATAAACAGTTTTATATGCCCATGAGCTGCGGTATGGTGTATTTTAAAGACCCTGCCATCATGGATGGGGTGATCTATCATGCCAATTATGTCAACCGCCCGGGATCGGTAGATCTTGGTATAAAATCGCCGTCAGGATCACGGGAGGCCAACTCGTTGATACTCGACAGCGCCCTTAAAATCATGGGCAGTCGGGGCTATGGACTGCTCATCGACCACGGCATCGAAACCGCCCGAAAGTTTGCCGGCGAAATAGAAAAAAGACCGGATTTTCAGCTCATCACCCCCCCTGAACTCAACATCCTGACGTATCGATTATGCCCCTTTGACCTTCAGGAAAAGCTCGCCGGAAGCGATGCAAAGCAGGCCTTTAGTATCAACGAAAAACTAAACGACATCAACCGGGGAATTCAAAGACTTCAAAGGGAGGCCGGCAACAGTTTTGTCTCCAGAACGACACTCAATATAAAAGGTTTTCCCGGACAAAATATCGTGGTGCTTCGGGCGGTAATCATGAATCCCATGACAACCATCGAAATTCTCCGTGAAATTCTCGACGAACAGGAAAATATTTACAAAAACACGTTTGCCTGATTCAAATTTAAACCATTCAAGAATCATGCAAGTATCATGAAACCACAAACCTTACCATACAGAGCCGTCTCTGACATTGTTCCCGTAACATTTCGTTTTTGCACGTTTAAATGCACGTTTCCAATTTTTTTTAAAAATAACAAATAATTAGCTTGCTTTCTTTCTAAATAATGATTATTATGTCTTTAATCAATTAAGTCCTGTTTAATCTGCGGGACAGTTTCTTTCTGAAGGAATAATCCATTTGTCAAAGTGGCACCCTCCAGTTTGTAACGTTGAAAATTTTTAAGAAAGGAGGATGTTATCATGACCAATGGAACTGTTAAGTGGTTTAACGACCGAAAAGGGTTCGGATTCATTGAGCAGGAAGACGGAGCGGATGTGTTTGTTCATCATTCAGCAATCAATTCAAGCGGTTTTAAATCCCTCAATGAAGGCGACCGAGTTTCCTTTGATATAGAGCAAGGACAAAAAGGTCCTGCTGCTGCAAATGTCACTGTGATTTAACCTTATGTTCTGAGTAAAAAGGGCATTCCTTCTAATATTGAGGGGATGCCCTTTTGTTTGGTTTGAATTTATACCTTCACAATTCGCTATCATCAGACCTTAAACCTCAAAAAAGTCCGCTCGCTCATAGATCCTTTTCTTGTTGTCATTATCAAAAATAACAGCCAAGGAGGTAACAAATTGGCAAGATCAAATTATCAATTTAATAAACGTCAAAAAGAATTGGCAAGAAAGAAAAAGAAAGAACAAAAGAAACAAAGCAAACTGGATAAAAACACTATAAACTCAGAAGAAAATCCAAATCAGACCCAGAATGAAGGAGAGAATTTATAAGCATAGAAACCGGATGAAAAGGAGAAAAGATATGCGTCAAAAATATGTGATTTCTCGAAATGATGCCAAAAATAAACTCAAAATCATGGAATATGCAATCATCGACAAAAATCTGAAAAAAGTGGCGTCTTCAATGCTGCGAAAGGGAAGTTTTTCATTTCTCTGCGAAGAAACCTATGAAAGTGATATTATCGTGAGTTCCATCTCCAAAGGAATGAACGCCTTGGTTGCAATCCTTCGGACCCACAATATATTTCCCATCGAACCATATGCCACCAAAATCGCCGAATCAGTCATGGCGTTATACAAATCATCCGAAGATAATTCGGTGGAGCTGTTTTTTGACGACGTCGATTTGGTATCTATATGAGTGATGACTTAAAAGAAGGGTTTATTGAGGAGAAAAAGATGGAAAACAGATTAGATGATTTATTTCTGAGGTTTCAAACAAAGGGGTTTATGCCCATTGAAATCCCAGGACTCATCAAAGATGTTTTTAATTATTTGTTAAGCCATTCAATCTCTACATTGCTGATAATTTGGAATCAAACTTATTATAACGAATTCAGATTACTCATAATCCATCACCACCGGATACCTCATAATAAGGTCTATTGCCGTACCAGCGGCTGAAGCGGCTTCAGGGAAGACATCCTTGAGGGCTCTGATGTGCCTCAGGTTGTCTGCTGTCCTGAGAATCAACATGGCCAGGTCCCCCTCTTCCATTTTGGCGATGGAAAGCACCTTTTCCCAGGGCAGGCCGGTTGCCCAGGCATATAGGGTCGCCGCCGGTTGCAAAATCAGCGGCCGGGTTTCAAAACCCTTTTTGGACATCCGTGCTGAAAAGGATGAAAGGTTTTTTTTAACATCGAGAAAGGTGTTGATCAGCGCTTTAGGCATAAATGCCTTGTCTATTATTTCATCTGATTCGCGTTCGTTGACAAACAGCACTGTCACAGCGGCAAGGAGCGCCGGATCATTGTCAGGAAAAATTCCGCATCTAAATCCTTCTGCAATCATCAACGGCTGATCGACCCGAAGTTGAGAAGCCCATATGCCGTCGGCGGTCAGTCTGCCGCTTTTGGCGGCATAACCGGTTTCTTTCAGAAAATCGAGATGCCGTACAAAATCCTGCCATAGCTGCTTATGATCATTTTCTACAGGCTTTTGAAGCCCCTTTTTTTCTCTCGCATGAATCATCATATAAGTTGCAAAGGATTTTTTCAGAAGATCTTCGATCTGTTCCGGCGTATGGGACAAAAGCAGGTTAAGAACCATTGAAAAGTTCATCTTTATCTGACTGGACACATCAGACGGCGGTGATTTTATCAGCTTTGCGGTGAGCCGGATATCCATGAATTTTCCCGGAATTGCCACAGCAAATCCAATATGATCCATTCCCCTTCGCCCGGCCCGCCCGGTCATCTGGTGAAACTCAGTGGAAGAAAGCGGTAGAAATTCTTTGCCATTGAACCGGTCGGAGTTCAGATAAACAATGGTCCTGGCCGGAAAGTTTACACCGGCGGCAACGGTAGAGGTTGCAAAGACGGCATCCAGCAGCCCTTCTGTCATGAGGGTTTCCAGAATCAGCTTCCATGCCGGGAGCTGTCCGCTGTGATGGGCGCCGACGGCCAAGTGTTCAAGGTGCCACAATTGCCGGTGCCTGGCAATATGGGAATTATGGGCCACAAGTTCTTCGATTCTCCGGCTGCGCTTATCTTTTCTAATCCGGTCAGATCTCAAACCCTCTTCACACAAATCAAGGGCATTGTCACAATCGGCTCTGGATTTGAGGAAAAATATGGCGGGGAGAAGTCGGTATTTGTTTAGCACGCGCAAAATATCCCCAAAAGGAGGCAACTTATTAGGCGGCGAAAGATAAAGTGGACGACTGCTGCTTACATAAGCAGCCACCTTTTTAGACAATTTGCCCTTCCCCGGACTTCCTCTCACGAGCAGGGGATACAGCGTCCCTGAAGGGTGAAAAAAGAGCGGATACAGCGGTACAGGCCTTTTGGTTTCTTCAACAACAATACATTTTTTACCGCGAATGGACGAAAGCCATTGGGAAATAACCTTTGCATTGCCGATGGTAGCCGAGAGCAGAAGAAGCGGAATCCTGGAGGGAAGATATATCATGATCTCTTCCCAGACAACGCCCCTGTCTTCATCCCCTAAAAAATGTGCCTCGTCAAGAACAACGAAATCGGCGAGAAGTGTGATCCCCTGATACATGGCATCATAAAGCTGATTCCTAAGAATTTCGGTAGTTCCTACAATGACGGGTGCATCCGGTTTTTCTTTTCTGTCACCGGTTAAAATACCGACGTTTTCCGGCCCGAAGATTTTTGAAAATTCACTATACTTTGTATTGCTCAAGGCTTTTAAGGGAGAAGCATACCATGATCTACCCCCCTTTTTGAGGATTCGGGCGATGGCCTGTTCGGCAATCCAGGTTTTTCCGGCGCCGGTGGGTACGGTCACCAGGCAGTCGGATCGTTTGACCGCCGACAATGCCTGAAGCTGAAAAGGGTCGGGTTTAAACGGTTTCTGAGCCGGCACACCAATACCGGCAAAAACTTTTTTGAGACCGGCATCGGCACCGGGTTTGATTTTTGGAGGCCGGTGAACCTGGTTGAATCTGCCTTTTAGTTTTTTTGTTCTATGAAAGTATCGTTTTGGACGGTTCATTAAAATTTTAAAATCATCGCGTTAACATTTTCTATTGCAGTTGAATCCACATCAAATGGTGAAACACCCTCTAGATCCGCCTCTATCAGCGCTTCATCATAGGGGATAAAGCCAAGGAACTCAAAATCCTTTAGATGCTCTTTTAAAAATGTCTCGTCTTTCGAACTGCGAATCTTGTTGCCCACAAGTACAATATTTTTTAAGCCGATATCGGATGCAAGCTTTCGAATATGGCCTGCGGTATCCATACTCCGACGACCGGGTTCCACGACCACAATCAACCGGTCTACTGCCGAAGCGGTTGCCCTTCCCAAATGTTCGATTCCGGCTTCCATATCCATGACCACTACCTCGTCTCGTGCCAGGACAATGTGGGTTATCAGTGCCCTTAACAGCGTGCTCTCCGGGCAGATGCATCCTGACCCGCCTTTTTGAACCCCCCCAAGGCGCATGAGTTTAATGTTGCCCAGTTTTGCCGAAAGCGCGTCGGGAAGGTCGTCCACTTTGGGGTTGAGCTTGAAAAAACCACCCATGCTTCCCGGCTTTGCTTCAGTCCTTTCAAAAATAAGCTCTTTCATCTCGGAAATTGGAACGATGCGGTCGGCATCTGGAATGCCCAGCGCCGCCGCAAGATTGGCATCCGGATCCGCATCGATGGCCAGCACATGTTTCCCCTGCTCATTCAATGTTCGTATCAAAAGTGCTGAAAACGTTGTTTTGCCGACGCCCCCTTTGCCGCTGACTGCAATTTTCATAAGTATGTCCTCTCCAATTTGTTCAGAACCGCGTTAAATAATTGAATCACAAATTTCGGGTTTTCGTTATAGAAACATTTTTTCCGGTTTCTTTTGATTACATATGAATATAATACAATATGTCGCCGGGGCAAGTGTATTTATTTGCTGAACAATTTGATAATACCGTTTTGAATACATATCTTTAAATTCTTGACGTCCGGGAATTTTAAATATAGATTCGCCATTATTTTACATAAATATCCCCATCAAAGAGGACATCCATGCTGACATTTGATATCAGAGCGTCTTTTTACAGATATTTTTTAATCGCTACAGCCATCTTTTTACTTTCAGTTCCAGCCTCATTGGCCCAAGTTCCGGGCAAGGGAAAAGAACCGCCACCGTCCCCGGTAGAGATTACCATGGTAAAAACCAAGACGGTCTCAACTCAGATATCTTTGGTTGGAACAACGGAAGCCATTTCAGAAAGCACGGTTGCTTCTGAAATATCGGGCCTTGTGGAATATTTTCCAATAAAAGAAGGAGATTATGTTAAAAAGGGAGATCCGCTGGTTAATTTGAAAGAAACCGAATCGAGGCTTCGCCTTAAAGGGACTGTTGCGGCAAAGAAAAGAATCCAGGCGAACCTTCAGAATGCTGAAAAGGAGCTAAAAAGGGTCAGCAAACTTAAAGAGACAAACAGTATTGCTGAAAAGCAATATGATACCGCTTTTTATACGTATCGAGCGCTTTCCCAGGAATTGCTCCAGAATGAGTCTGAAATAGATCTGCTCAACTACGAGATAAAACAACAAAAAGTGTTAGCGCCATTCTCCGGCTTTGTCGCAAAGGAACACACCCAAATCGGGGAATGGATAAACAAAGGAGGGCCTGTTGTTACCCTTCTTGATCTTGATAACGTACAAATCACCGTAGATGTTCCGGAACGTTATTCGGTTCTGCTTGCACCCCAAAGCAACGTAAACGTATTCATAAAAAGTGTATCAAACAACCCGTTTTCAGGTAAGATATACTCCGTACTTCCGCAGGGGAATCCCGATTCCAGAACCTTCCCTGTAAGGATATACCTTGCGAATCCGGATCATAAGATAAAAGGCGGCATGGAGGCCATGGTGACCTTTAATCTGGCAACTGAAATAAAAGCTTTGCTGGTTCCCAAAGATGCTGTGGTTACAGCCGGAAACAACCGGCTGGTTTTTATGGTTAATGACGGCAAAGCCATATCGGTTCCTGTTAAAATTATCGGCTATTATGATGGAGATGTCGCCGTGGAAGGGAACCTGAAACCAGGCGATCAGGTTGTGATTCGCGGAAATGAGCGTCTTAGACACGGACAACCGGTGGTCGTACAAAAATGATTCAAACCCGCCTGCCATTACAAGGCACGAGCGGGCGAAATCAGAGGTCAGATGTTGGATAAATGAAATCTTACAAGTTAAGGGCTTCAATTGGAGTAGTGAAGTGATGGAGTGATGGAATAATGGGTTTGAAGGAGTTTTTTAATTAAAAAGATTCACGCCTGCCATTACAAGCACGAGCGGGAGACCCTAAATAATATTTTGTATTTTCATTAAGTTGTAGAAATTTAGAAACGTTTAATTACAGAAACGTGACGTTTTTTGACACCCTGAAACCTGAGCCCTGAAACCTTATTATATACTATGAAACTCGTCGATACCGCCATAAAAAAGCCGGTGACCGTTACTGTGGGCGTTCTTTTGCTGACGTTGTTCGGCTTTATTTCACTTTTCAGAATTCCGATTCAGTTGACCCCCAATGTTGACCTTCCGGAGATTTCCATCACAACGACATGGCGCGGTGCAAGTCCTGTTGAAGTGGAACGCGAAATCGTCGATGCCCAGGAAGAAGAACTCAAAAACCTCGAAGGTCTGGTGGAAATTAAAAGTGAAAGTCAGGACAGCAATGCCTATATCAACCTGATGTTTGAAATCGGTACAAATACCGATGAAGCACTGCTCAGGGTATCCAACAGTCTCGAACGGGTTAAAAAGTATCCGGACGATGTGGAAAAGCCCATCATAAAGTCCGGAGGAAGACGCGAAAAAGCCATTGCCTGGATGGTATTGCAAGCGCTGGACGGATACCAAGGCAATTTACAGCAGGAGTACGATTTTGTCGATGAACATGTGAAGCCCCGGCTTGAGCGGATTTCAGGTGTTTCGTCTTCCAACATTTACGGGGGACGAGAACAAGAGCTTCAGGTCATTGTTGATTCAGACGCCCTTTCGGCCCGGAAAGTGACCATTCCCGAACTCGTTCGGGCACTGGATATAGAAAACAAAAATGTCAGTGCCGGTGACTTTGACGAGGGCAAGCGTCGTTATATCACAAGAACCGTCGGTGAGTATAAAAGTGCTGAGGATGTCTCCAATGTTATTATCAAAAGAGTAAACGGCATCCCTGTTTCCGTAAGCGATATTGCCGGCGTTGAGTTTGGTTTTAAAGATCCGGAACATGTCGTCCGGCATATAGGTGTCCCGACCATCGTCTTTAACGCGGTTCGAGAACCCGGCTCCAATGTCCTGGTGGTGGTGAAGAAACTCCAAGAAGCGATCACGGAATTAAATGACGGCCTGTTAAAAGAAAAGAAGTTAAGAATTGCTAAAGTCTATGATGAAACCAGTTACATCTATAGTGCGATAAGGCTGGTAAGGGAGAATATTTTTGTGGGTGGATCCCTGGCGATTCTGGTGCTTTTAATATTTTTACGGAATTTTGCCAGCACCGTCATCGTGGCCATCGCCATTCCCATCAGTGCCATCGGCACTTTCCTTGTCATGGCCTTAATGGGAAGGAACATCAACGTCGTCAGCTTGGCCGGACTTTCCTTTGCCATCGGTATGATCGTGGATAATTCCATTGTGGTATTTGAAAATATCTTTCGCCACCGTGAGATGGGCAAAAACCGAATACAAGCAGCCTATGATGGTACCGTTGAGGTCTGGGGAGCAGTTCTGGCGAGTACATTGACGACTGTAGCCGTATTTCTTCCCATTGTTTTTGTTCAGGAGGAGGCCGGCCAACTTTTTCGGGATATTGCCATCGCTATCAGCAGTGCCGTGACATTAAGCCTTATCGTCTCCATAACAGTTATTCCAACCTTGTCTTCCAAAATACTGGGGAAGGTTAAAAAGGAAAAAGATTTAACAATCAAAACAAAAGGGTATTTTGCGCCTATCCAGAGGCCTGTCAATTTTATCATGAGAGGGTTCACCGCTTTTGCCGGCGGCTTCATAAATTACACCACAAAGTTTGTCTACTGGATGTGTGGACGGGTTACGGCACGTATGGGGATTGCCGTTATCATGCCCCTTCTGGCGATTAGCCTGGCATATTTTTTGATGCCGAAAACAGAATATCTGCCTGAAGGCAACCGTGAGCTGTTATTCGGAATTCTATTGCCGCCTCCGGGTTACAATCTGACCGAACTTGAAAATATTGGGAAAACCGTGGAAAAAGATATTCTGCCGCTCGTTGAACATGATCAAAAAAGTGAACTGGCGGAAAAGCTGAATCTTCCGCCGATCAGCAATTTTTTCTATGTTGCGCGGGGACAAGCGGTTTTTATGGGTATTGTTTCAAAGATCCAGGAAAGGACCCGGGAACTACTGCCGTATGTTTACGGTGTATTGAGAAAAATTCCCGGCATGATTGCAATTGTTCAGCAGCCCAGTCTATTTTCACGCAATATCGGCGAGGGCCGATCCATTGAAATAGAGATCAAAGGACCCGATCTTGTTCAACTCATCAATCTGGGCAGACAGATATATGGATTGACGGCCCAGGCCCTGCCCGGCGCCCAGATACGGCCGATACCCGGACTGGACTTGGGCAACCCCGAGATGCGCATTATCCCCAACCGTGAACGCTTGACCCGCCTGGGTATGACCACGGCTGATCTCGGCTTAACTGTAGATACCATGGTGGATGAAGCTAAAGCCAGCACGTATCGCCTTCATGGTAAAGAGATCGATCTGGTGGTCAAAAGTCGGGAAGGAAAGCTCGAACGTACCCAGGATCTGCCCCAATTTCCGGTTGTCGCGCCATCCGGAGAAAAAGTGACTTTAAATTCACTGGCAGAAGTTAAGCTTGAAGAAGGACCCATCCAGATCAATCATATCGATTCCCAGCGGGCCATTACGATTCAGGTGATTCCCCCAAGGGAGACAGCCCTTGAAACCGCCATGGAGATCGTAAAGGAAAAGGTGGTCAGCCCAATTAAGGCCGGAGGTTCCCTGTCAAGCCTTTATAGTATCGACATGGGCGGTACGGCCGACGATCTGACGCGAACCAGAACAGCGTTGATGTGGAACTTTATACTGGCCATCGTCATCAGCTATTTACTGATGTCGGCTTTATTCGAGAATTTCTTCTATCCATTAATTATTATGTTCAGTGTTCCAATGGCCGCAGCCGGAGGTTTTGTGGGCTTATCACTGGTGAATCTTTTTATTGCCTATCAGGCGTTGGACATTATAACCATGCTCGGATTTGTCATCCTTGTCGGCATCGTAGTGAATAATGCCATCCTCATTGTCCATCAAACTTTGAATAATATCAGGGACGGCAACATGTCACCCCGGGACGCCATCACAGAATCGGTTCGAACCCGTATCCGGCCGATTTATATGAGCAGTATTACCACCGTATCGGCGATGCTTCCCCTGATCCTTGCCCCGGGAGCAGGCTCTGAATTCTACCGGGGGCTTGGCAGTGTTGTGGTGGGCGGTCTTCTGATTTCAACGGTGTTTACCATATTCCTGATCCCTGCACTATTAAGCCTTGCCCTCGATGCAGCCGGTGTTCTGAAGAAAAGATACTCAAAAGCTTGAGCCAGCATAGCCCGGAGTAAAGATCCTGGTCCAGAGGGCCAAGCGTTGGTTTACCCCTGAAAGGGACTGTTTTACTTAAAATCGTACAAGTTAAAAGTGCCTAAAGTGATCTAAAGTGCCTAAAGTTAAGGCAAAATAAATTTTAAAGATATGAGCAAAGAACCAGAAAAATCTTCCCGTCCCTCTATTCTGGCGCCGGCTGGAAATAAAGCGTCTTTTCTGGCAGCCCTTGCCGCAGGCGCCGATGAAATATACTGCGGCCTGAGACAATTTTCAGCACGCATGGAGGCCAAAAATTTTTCTATTGAGGAACTTGTTCCCTTGACGCTGCTGGCCCACAATAAAGGGGTTAAAGTCTTTGTGGCGTTGAACTCCTTATTAAAGCCTGACGACGTGAATACCGCTGGAGAACTTCTTCAACAGCTTGAGAGACACGTAAAACCGGATGGGATCATCATTCAGGATCTGGGTTTTGTACAACTCGCCAGACAAACCGGCTTTTCAGGCGAGTTGCATTTTTCAACCTTGTCCAATGTCAGTTTCCCGGCAGCCATTCAAAAGGTTAAAAAAAGTTTTGGGGTCCACAGGGTCGTTCTGCCCAGGGAACTGAATATCGACGAGATCAAAGCCATGGCAATGGCCTGTCCAAAGGGTCTGGACCTTGAAGTATTTGTTCACGGCGCACTTTGCTATGGTGTTTCCGGAAGATGTTATTGGAGCAGTTATTTTGGCGGAAAAAGCGGGCTCAGGGGAAGATGCGTCCAACCTTGTCGTCGAATTTACAAACAGAATGAACAAGAAAAAAGATTTTTTTCCTGCCAGGACCTCAGTCTGGATGTCCTGGTAAAAGTCCTTTTAACGATTCCACAAATACGAACCTGGAAAATCGAAGGCCGCAAAAAAGGTCCGCACACCGTTTTTTATACCGTTAAAGCTTACCGGATCTTAAGAGACCAAGGAACGGATCCCAGGATGAAAAAAGAAGCGCTCCATATGCTATCTTATGCACTGGGAAGGTCTGGAACCCATTATAATTTCTTGCCCCAAAGGCCCCAAAACCCTATCCGTCTTAATGGTCAAACCGCGTCCGGGCTTTTTGTGGGAGCCGTAAAAGGGACCAAACAAAGACCTTTTTTAAATCCCAGGGAAGAGCTGCTGCCGGGCGATCTCCTTCGCCTTGGATATGAAGACGAGTTATGGCACAGCATCATCAGAGTAGGCAAGTATGTCCCAAAAGGTGGACGTCTCTTTCTAAAGCCGATTTTAAAAAAGAACCCCGAAAAGAATATTCCGGTTTTTTTGATCGACCGTCAGGAAAAGGATCTTGAGGATATGGTGTCCAAGCTCGAAAAAGAGCTGCCCAAAACACCGGTCATAAAATCCAACGCATCCGTCTTTGTCGCCATACGGCCCAAAAAATCCGAAAAGAAAAACGGAACAATCTCAGATCTTCGTGTTTACCGTCAAATAGACAACACCAAACGCCATGGCGCATCGGGACTCTGGCTTTCGGATCAAGCTGTGAAGAAACTTCCCGAAAGGATTTGGACGAGAATCTGGTGGTGGCTGCCACCGGTGATCTGGCCGGATGATGAGAAAAAACTAAAAGGACTTGTCGATTCTGTTCTGAATAAAGGCGCAAAAATATTCGTGCTGAACGCCCCGTGGCAGACAACACTTTTCACTCATCTAAAAGGAATGGATCTTTGGGCCGGTCCCTTTTGTAATATCGCCAATGTTCTGGCGCTAAAGACCCTGGCGTCTCTGGGATATAAAGGTGCCATCGTCACCCCTGAACTTGGACAAAAAGATTTTCTCTCACTCCCCAAGCAAAGCCCCTTGCCGCTGGGGATCGTTCTCTCCGGCAACTGGCCTCTTTGTATTTCACGCGCTCTATCGAACGACTTGAAAACTGAAACGTTTTTTACCAGTCCAAAAGGTGAAGCAGCCTGGGTTAAAAAATTCGAATCCGACTATTGGGTGTTTCCCAACTGGAAACTCGATTTAGACATCAAACGAAAAGCGCTCGAGAAGGCAGGCTATACACTGTTTGTGCATCTTTTGGAGCCGATTCCAAAAGATGTCGCATTGAAAAAGAGATTGGGTCTGTGGAATTGGGATTTGGAGCTTCTTTAATATTCATATCTTGAAAACAACTTTAGTCACTTTAGATCACTTTAGTCATTTTAAACTTTCACCTGGAGGACAACTATGAAATCGGTGGTAATATTTACCGACGCTATTGATATTGAACTGAAAACCGGTCCGGATATGTCTGACATTACATCGGAACTTGAGCAGCAAATCAAAACATCGGATATTGAAAACGGGAATCTTTGCGCCACAATGGTGGGATCCACCGGGTCGATCACCACCATAGAATTCGAACCCGGGGTGGTGGAAGATTTGAAAAGGGCCATCAACACGCTGGCGCCGCCCGGACTGGAATATGAGCATGAAAAGGCCTGGCACGACGGCAATGGACACAGCCATGTCCAGGCCGCGCTTCTTGGACCGTCCATTGTTTTACCCGTTCGAAATGGAAAACTCAGACGGGGAACCTGGCAACAGGTGGTTGCCATCAATCATGACAACCGCCCGAGAACACGGACCGTTGAAGTGACCATTATTGGCACCAAACAGGATTGAAAATTGAAATATTGATTATTGACGATTGACGAAAGTCATTCCGATTGACCTATTATTTTAGGCACTTTAGATCACTTTAGACACTTTAGGCACTCTTTTAATAATAGATAGATTTTATAATCACAGGCGAATCATGTATTGAAAAACCTAAATTGGTTATAATAATTGATTACCCTTGACAAATTGTTTTATCCCTATTAATAATTCGCTTTTGTGAAAATTGAAATGGTGTTGAAAAAGCCATTTATTTTAATAATAAAATTGAAAGGAGACGTTAACAAATGTCAAAATTAATTCCACCCCACGGCGGCAAAGGTTTAACCTGCTGCCTGCTTGAAGGCGCTGAGCTTGATGCAGAAAAGAAAAAGGCCAAAGGCCTAAAAAAAATCACCCTGTCCCATCGAGAAGTTGGAGACCTTATTATGATGGGCATCGGCGGATTCAGCCCGCTGACAGGCTTTATGACCAAAGCGGACTGGAAAGGTGTTTGTGAAAATTTTCAGCTGGCCGATGGTACTTTCTGGCCTATCCCCGTGACCCTTTCCGTGGACAAGGCCGAGGCCGACAGCATCAAAAACGGCGATGAAATCGCCCTCTGTGATCCGGATACCGATGAAATTATGGGAACCATGAAGGTCACGGAAAAATATGAATTGACCGAGGCCGACAAAAAATTTGAATGTGAAAAAATATACAAGGGAGAAGGCACGCCTACCGTCGAGGAATTCTGGAAAATTGCAGGTGAAGATCATCCAGGTGTTCAGATGGTCATGGCACAGAAGGGTTTCAACCTTGCCGGAACAGTCAAAGTCTTGAGCGAAGGTGAGTATCCTGCAAAATATGCCGGCGTCTATATGAGGCCCGAACAATCCCGCAAAATTTTTGAAGAAAAAGGTTGGAGTGAAATTGCCGCCCTTCAGCTCAGAAATCCCATGCACAGATCCCATGAATATCTTTGCAAGATTGCCGTGGAAGTTTGTGACGGTGTCTATATTCACTCACTGGTGGGTAACTTAAAACCCGGTGATATCCCTGCCGAAGTTCGCGTAAAATGTATCGACGCCCTCGTCAAGAACTATTTTGTGGAAAAAAATGTGGTACAGGGCGGTTATCCCCTTGACATGCGCTATGCCGGTCCCAGAGAGGGCCTGCTTCATGCCACCTTCCGTCAGAATTACGGCTGTTCTCGAATGATTATCGGCCGGGATCATGCCGGCGTAGGCGATTTCTACGGCATGTTTGAAGCCCAGACCATCTTTGACAAAATCCCGACCTCCGACGATCCGGGAAAAAATTTGCTTTGCCAACCCTTAAAGATCGACTGGACATTCTATTGTCACAAATGTGACGGTATGGCGTCACTCAGAACCTGCCCCCATGGCAAGGAAGATCGGGTTCTCCTTTCCGGAACTATGCTGCGCAAGATGCTTTCCGAGGGCGGCGAACTTCCCGATCACTTCGGGCGCGATGAAGTGGTTGAAATCCTGAGAAAGTACTACGAAGGACTCGAAGAAAAAGTCGAAATCAAGATGCACGGTGCCGCTACCGGCGACAACAAAAAATAAAACCGGTTTGACCTACCAATACTAAAAGGAGATGCTGTATGGCATCTCCTTTTTTATTTTCAGATAACCCTCAAAAGGCATAGGCTTTATGCTTTTTTGGTTTTCTCTCTTTCTTTCAAGGTGTGCTTCAAAACAGACAGTATCAGACGGTCCTTTTCTCGAGAGGTTTCCTCTTTGATTTCGATAAGATACTCAAGACTCAGGATGCGAAATGCCAGATTTTCGATTTGAATCTCTTCCGAATGTCCGATCAAATCGGTATATCCCAGATCCTTTTCGATGGTTCCGAGAAGGTCAAGCGGACCAAACCGCGTAATCAAAAGATGATGACCCGGCGATGCAAGGGCTTCGACATCCGGTTTTATCTGTTTTGGATGTCCCCGATAAGATGCGTTCAAATCCATCAAAGCGTTCATCAGAAACTTGAGGTTGACCGGCTTTCTGGAGTGCACCAGGTCAAGATCGAATGTGGTAATCGGCGCACCGTGGAGAACGGCACAGACACCGCCGACGATAATAAATTCCACCCGGTGGTCATCAAGGACGCGAAACATTTCAATGATCTGTGGCACGGATTCCTGCATGTTTCAGCCTGGCAATGGATAACATATTCTGTTGTAATACGTTTAATCGTTCTGTCGGGGATAGCGAGAGCATCCAGCGAACCAGGGTCAGATCGACCCCGTCCTCGCTGTATGCCGGATTGTCTTCTTGTGAATACAAAATAAAATGGGAGGGCATATGCATATCTTTTCGCCTTCAACTTCTATTGCTCGATATCTTTTACCTATCCTTGATGACCAAATTTTTCCTACTTTCTTTGTATGTAGGGATGGATTCAGGGCTTCTTTTTTAAAAGAGAAAAGGTTCTGTCAGTTTTTATAGCACAAATTATTATAACGATCCATAAAGAAAAGGGGATCCGATTAACGTATCCCCTTTTAGGTGTCGTTTGAATTTATAGCTTGCGGTTATTTGCGTTCGGACCACTCATTATATGCCATGGCCACGGTTCGGTAGACGAGATGGGCCAGCTTTGAAAACGGCAGAAATGCAAACAGATTGAAAACAAAAACCAGATGGATAAAGTACACCACGTACGTCACACCGGCCATTCCTGCCAGTCTCGTGGCTTCGGTAAGTACACCGGTGACACCGAGTCCAAATACAAGGCCCAGCAGATACCAATCCTTGTATGTCGAGGTCTGATCTTTTTTAGCCAGACGGTTTTTAATCATCAAAGCACTGCCGATAATTAGTGCCACGCCGGCGGCATTTGCCAGCCACTTAACCGGATTCAACTGCGAATAGGGCCCATGCTGCTGAAAAACATAAAGTACAACAAAGAATATATTTGTTACGATAAAAAGCCCCACAAATGACCAGAATACCATGAGATGGGCTGTGGCACGGTCTTTGTTTTCAGAACATTCTGAGAACTTGTCATGTTTTAAAATGGTCGGCAAAATACCGGGAATCGCCTTGATGAATCCCATGAATTCGAATTCTTTTTTCTCTGTTTTACCTTCCAAGACGGCATTCTCATGGATATCAGCGATAAATCTTTTTAGTCCTAAAGCGAAAATCACAACCACCCAGATCGCCAATGGAACAAAAATCATATCCACCAACCAAGTGGAAAAAAACAGATGATGTGCAATTCCGTGCTCTCCCAAAGGGGGTGAAAAGTCTAGCAACCCTGTGACAAGGCCCAGAACAATAAAAATGACCACGGGAATCCCCATGAGAATGGGGAGTTTTTTGGGATTATTGACAGCCTTCCCCACTGATTTGGGCACCGCATAATCTGCAATGGCATAGGATCGAACAGCTCCCAGTACTTCACCCGGCTTTGCACCGCGGGGGCACATGGTCGTACAATCTCCGCAATGATGACACAGCCAGATATCAAGATTGCCGACAAGTCTGTCCTTTAATCCCCAGGATGCCGCAATCATCTCCTTTCGGGGAAAAGGCTTTGTGTCCGGAGAAATGGGGCAGGCCACCGAACAGGTTGCACACTGGAAGCATTTTTTCAGAGTATCGCCCCCGAGCCCGATGACTTCTTTAATAAAGCCGACATCAGGCTCTATCAGGTATTTGTCTGTCATATGGATACCTCCTGCTATAAAAATTGAATATTGACGATTGAAGATTTTTGGTCTCATTTGGGGACTCATTCAATCTTCAATCGCCAATTGAAAATCATCAATCCCTAAAATCCCTTGAACGGATTCGGGCCCAGCGCTTCAACCTCTTCTACAAAGTCATTGATCATTTTGGGAAGCTTGTCATAATCGTCGATGGCAACCTGGAATTGGGCCACACGTTCTTCTTCCAGGGCAAGACTTGATAGGGCATCACCGATTTTTTTCATCCTGATTTCCGAAAGTTCGCTCCCTTTAATAAAATGGCACTGGTAGTCGTCACCATGTTGGCAACCCAACAGAAAAGCCCCGTCCATACCTTGAGCCAATGCGTCCTTGATCCAGATGACATTCATGGAACCCAGGCAACGAATCGGAATAAACCGGACGTCGGCTGAATAGACAAGCCGGTTCAAACCGGCAATGTCCAGCGCCGGATAGGCATCGTTTTCACATACAAACCCGACGATCCGGAAAGGGGGCTCGTCATAATCGTCTTCGGAAGGCACGCCGATGGCTTTAACCATGGAACCGACACTGTCGATGTTATAATCGGCAAAACCGATGATCCGTTCTGGGCAAGCGCCCATACAGGTTCCGCAGCGCCGGCATCTCGCCGGATTCGGTTTTGGTGTTCCTTTTTCATCGTCATCCAGAGCACCAAAAGGACATTCTTCCGTACATCGTTTGCACTGGGTGCACCTCTGGAAGAAAAAATCCGGGAAGGTCATATCACCGGACCTGGGGTGCACGGCAACGCCCCTGTTGACGGATTCAATGCACTGGATCGCTTTCAGGACAGCACCGGTGGCATCTTCCATCGATTCTTCCATGGTCATGCTGCGTCGAATGGCGCCGGCAGCATAAATACCGGTCCGCTGGGTTTCATAAGGAAAACAAATATAGTTTGAATCGCAGTAGCCGTTGAAAAGACCGATATCACGAAACGCCGGACCCTGCCGATACGCCATGTTGACTACAGGATCATCCACCGTAACCGGAACCATGCCGGTGGCCAGCACCACCATATCAGCCTTGACCTTGACCTTTTCTCCCAAAAGGGTATTATCAGCCTCGACAATCATTCCATCGCCGTTTTTGGAAACATTGATCACTTCCCCTTTGGTCATGAAAATACCTTCATCCTGCTGGATACTCTTGTAAAAGTTTTCCGTCAGGCCGGGAGTGCGCATGTGCTGGTAAAAGATATAAGCCTTGCCGTCGTCATAATCTTCACGAACATATTTGGCCTGCTTGAGGGCGACCAGGCTGGTCACCGAACCGGCGTAATCAAAATCCGCATCATCTTCACCTTTGCCGGGGCTCTGAATGAAAACAACGGATTTGGCTTCCTTGCCGTCAGACCGGGTGATCTTCCCTTTAGCCGCCATCTCCTCAAACTGGTGGTTGGTGACAACATCCGGCAGCTCGCCAAAACCCAGGTGGGCAAATTCATCACCTTCGGGTTTAAACGGGCGCCAGCCGGCAGCCAGCACCACGGCCCCGAATTTTTCACCGTTGGGATCAAGTTTCAAAATATCGACCTTGCCCGTGTTGTATTCCAGATAACGTTTATGTTGTTCTTCAACATCCAGTTCTTTACCCTTCTCATCGAATTTCATTTCTTCTGGCAGCGGGTAAGGCACGTCAAATTCGATCTTGTCACCGGGTTTTTTGAGCGTTACGGTGAAATCCCCGGGCTCACCGGCAATACGAGCAACCACGGTTTCGGTTTTAACGGTAATGTTGTCAAAGGCTGCGAGTTCTTTGATTTTGCTTTCGATAACCGGCGATATAAGACTTTCATAGGGGTCTTCAACAGGTAGCTGTTTGCGAAGTTTGGCCGCATAGCCCCCAAGTGCCGATTCTTTTTCGACGATGGTTACTTCATAACCGGTTTTGGCTGCATCCAAAGCCGCCGAAATGCCGGTGATGCCGCCGCCGATGACCAGAATTTTTCTGCTCAGAGTTTCCAGCTTGTACGGTTCCGGCAGGTTGATCTTTTTAACCTTTGCCATCCCCATCTTCAGATAATCTTCGGCCAGCATCTGAAGGCGATCAAAGTGTTCTTCATCATCTTTTTGCTCTTCAGTCAGTGCCGGAAATTCGGATCTGGGATGGGACCAGACCGTCTGTTCCCGTAAGTTGACGCGGTCGACGATACAGCCCTCAAAATTAAAGACATCATAATTGACCCGGCGGGAACAGGCTGCAATAACCAGGGTATTGTACCCATCGTCGGCGATACCTTTCTTGATAAGCTCAACCCCTTCCTTTCCGCACAGAAACGGGTGAGTTTCAACAGGAAAACCTTCTTCTTCCGGGACTTCGCACAGCGCTTCCATATCAAGGGCATCCCCGATGCCGCATCCTGTGCAAATATATACACAATACTTTTTATCCATGGATAACCTCCTACTTCCTCACCAGGGTTTGAATCGCTTTAAGGGCCATGCCGGTGGCATTCTGATTTGCCGAAACAACGTCAGACGGCTTATTGGCGCAACCTGTCGCAAACATGCCGCCTTTTTCAAAATCATTGATGATAAAGCCGTCTTCGTTATACTTGAGATCGGCAGGCAGTTTTACTGTTGCGGTTGTCGGCTGCATACCGGTGGCAAGAACAGCCATTTCGACGGTTTGCTTGATCTTTTCGCCGGTGACCGCATTTTCTGCCACCACAGTGATATTGCCGGTGCCGGCATCCTCACTGACCTCAGCGACCTTGCCTTTGATCAAAAAGACATTCTCATCCTCTTTGATCTTTTTATAAAACTTTTCATACCGCTGACCCGGTGCCCGAACGTCGATATAAAAAATATAGACTTTGGCGTTGGGATATCGTTCCCGGATGTAGGTCGTCTGCTTCAATGACGCCATGCAGCAGATGTAGGAACAATAAGGAAGGTAATTTTCATCTCTGGACCCGGCGCACTGAACAAAGGCAATGCTTTCGGGTTCCTTGTTGTCCGACGGGCGGGTAATTTTCCCCTTTGTCGGACCGTTGGGCGCAGCCAGCCTTTCCATCATCATATTGGTGATAATGTTCGGGTACTGACCGAAACCAAGATTGTCTATCTTGGCGGCGTCATAAGGTTCCCAGCCCGTGGCCCAGACAATGGCGCCAACCTTTAGGTTTAGGGTTTCGGCCTGCATGTCTAGATCGACGGCGTCGTATTTACAGGCATCCTTGCAACGCTGGGCGTCATCGGTCCCGATGATCTGAGAAGAGATGACATAACGGGCCGGAAAAGCCATTTCAAAGGGCAGGTAAGCACCCTTGGTCGAATTCATTCCGAAATTGAATTCACTGGAAACTTCTGTTTCACTGGCTTCAGCGCAATCTCCGCAACAGGTACAGTTTTCGGTGACATACCTGGGGCTCAGCTTTATGGATACATCATAGTTGCCCGGGGTACCGTCGACTTTTTCGACCTCTGCCTGGGTAAAAACCTTAATTTTCGGATTATCCTTTATTCTCCTAAAATTGATTTCCAGACCGCAGGTTGGAGGGCATAGCTTGGGAAAATATTGATTCAGCTGTGCCACTCTTCCGCCCAGGTAAGGATTTTTTTCGACCAAAAACACCTCATACCCCACTTCGGCAGCTTCAAGGGTCGTGGTCAACCCGCTTATCCCTCCTCCAACAACCAAAATGCTTCCGTTTGCAGGGGTTGCTTTGTCTTCTGTCATGCTATCCCTCCATGCATTGTTACGTTTACGATTAAATTCTTTTTGCCGGTATTAGATTCCTTCAGGCGATATCCTTGTAAAATAAATTCAGGTGTCCGCATGCTCAAAGGTTTTAACATAAAACCCGAGGTAAAACCCTTGAGCAACCGGGCACAATCGTTGGCTTTGGGAATATCGCCTGAAGGCAACATGTTTTTGAAAGGTTAATTTTCTTAATAAAAACCTCCAGGCGTCTCAAAGACGCCTGGAGGCGTATCAGATTAGGTTAAACCTGATTCAGCATTAATCAGGGATGATCTTGATGTAATCTTTCTTGAAGATATCCCATTTTTTTGCCTTTGGATCATACTTGGAGTTGACAAAGCAGAACCAGTTTGCGTCATCCGTTTTCGGATAGTCGGCCTGATAGTAGAATCCCGGATAACGGGTTTCTTTCCGGAACTGGATGTGACGCAGGTGAGACTCAACCGTCCAGATGCGGTGCTCGATTTCCCAGGCCCGCATCAGTTCGTGGAGGTCACCGGCTGCCAGTTTTTCACAGTCTTCGCGCATCATCAGAAGCATATCCATGATGATTTCCAGACTCTTGGAACTGGTCATGTAGTAGGTGGCCGTACCGGCACCGTACTCATGGGTGGCCTTCATCAAGCGATACATCATCCCTTCGGGCTTGAGATAATTGGGGTTGATGTTGATGGCCGTGGTGTAATCACAATGATCCAGGAACGTTCTCACCGGCTTGTAAATCAGATCCACCAGTTCTTGGGTGGACTGGCTCAGGGTCGGTTTGAAATCGGCATTGTCACGCACAAATCTGGCCATGGACTTGGCGCAAATACGCCCTTCGGCATGGGAACCGGAGGAGAATTTGTGACCGGAGGCGCCTACACCGTCACCGGAGGTAAACAGACCGTTTACGGTGGTCATACGGTTGTAAACCTTGTCTTTGTAGCGGATCTTGTATTCTTCGGGTACCCAGTCATAATCAGGTCCGGAGGTCCACAGTCCGCAGCAGCCGGAATGGGATCCCAGCAGATACGGCTCAGTGGGCATAATCTCTGAGGTCTTCTTGTCCGGCTCGGTGTTCGTGCCGCACCACAGGTTGGCCTGTCCGCAGGTCATATCCAGAAAGTTTTCCCAGGCTTCTGATTCCAGGGCCTTCATTTCTTTCTTGTCCAGCTTTCCACCCATTTCTTTAAGGGCTGTGACCGTATCCATCATGATGGGGCCGCGGCCTTCCTTCATCTCAAAGAGCATCAGGTGGTTTCGCAGACAGGTCGGGGTAATGGCAGCCGTGCCGTAGGGCGCATATTTCTCAAGCTCTTTTTTGGCTGCTTCACTGCCCACGTAGCCTTCACCCAGACCGTTGAGGGTTTTGGCCTTGAACAAAAGGAACCAGGCACCCACCGGGCCGTAACCGTCTTTGTAACGGGACGGGGTGAAACGGTTTTCCATCATGGTAAGCTCGGCACCGACCTTCATGCACATGGTGTAGGTAGAACCGGCGTTCCATACCGGATACCAGGCACGACCTTTACCTTCACCGACGCTGCGGGGCTGGTAGATGTTAACAGCGCCGCCGCAGGCAACCATCATGGTGTTGCATTTAATGATGTAGACTTTGTTTTCACGAACGGAAAAACCGACCGCACCGGCGATCCGGTTCTCTTCATTGGCGTCTAAAAGAAGCTCGACGATAAAGCAACGTTCCAGGATATTGTCATCGCCAAGGGCCAGTTTGGCAGCTTCGGCAATGATTCTTTTGTAGGATTCGCCGTTAATCATGATCTGCCATCTGCCGGTACGGACCGGTTTGGCGCCGGACTTCAAGGTCCCCATTTTCTGGCCTTTTTTGCCGTCCATTTTTTTTCCGTCATCGGACAGTTTCCAGATCGGAAGACCCCATTCCTCGAACAGAAAGACGGAATCATCAACGCAACAGCCCAGATCAAAAATAAGGTCCTCACGGACAATCCCCATCAGGTCGTTGCGAACCATTCGCACATAGTCATCCGGTGTATTTTCTCCGATATATGTATTGATTGCTGAAAGACCCTGGGCAACAGCGCCACTACGCTCCATGGCAGCTTTGTCACACAGCAGGATTTTCTTGTCAGGTGCCCATTTCTTGATCTCGAAAGCAGTTCCGCAGGCAGCCATGCCGCCGCCGACGATCAGAATATCAACTTCGCGCTCTTCAACTTCCGGATCCCTGACAGCCTTGAGTTCTCCCAAAGGTTTATTCGGTAATGCCATATTATATCCTCCTTAAATCGAAATATTCTAAATTGATCATCAAACCGTAGTTTTGAAAACCCTTTACCGCTTAAACGGTTGCCAGCGGTTTTGGAATCTTATAACCATCTGCTTCTTGGGTTGAAAGCAGCTCACTGTCAAGATCTTTGCCTACGAGATTCGGATACGCATTGGCAGCGCCTTCAGGGGTTGTCCGGATGGGGAACTTAAAGCGCTTGATGGTACCGTTTCTGAACTTACAGGTCCACATAACATCCTCGGTTCCAAGCATGGGCATAATGCTGCTTCCCAGCGGCACAAAGTCAGCATAACCTCTAACCTCAATTGCCTGTGTGGGGCAGATCTTTACGCATGAAAAACATTCCCAGCACTGATCCGGCTCCTGATTGTAAGCCTTCATTACATTGGGCTCCAGAACCATCAGGTCGTTGGGGCAAATGTACATGCATGCGGTCTTGTCCCCGCCTTTGCAGCCATCGCATTTTTCTGCAATTACGAAACTTGGCATTTAATTACCTCCTAATTCTTTTGTAAAAAATTTCAGTATTTTAACCTCTTTAAAATAGTCTCTGGTACAATTTGTAAGCTGTTTGCACCTCCCTTCGTAATTTTGGCCTCAAAAGACCGTCAGTTGTTATTCGTCTTAAAAAATTCCGCTTTATTTTTACCCAATCACCCTTAGGGGTGATTTTAAAATTCATAAATGTTATTATAAATGTCAAATAAACAATATACCATAAAATCAACAAGATAGATAAGACCCGAATATCAAAGGGATTAGATAACAATTAACATTATTCTTGTCAAGAACTTTTGGGAAAACTAAATTATAAATTTATAGGCCTTGCTTTAAAGGATTTGATAAAATCTTTATTTGGGTTAGAATAATCCGATAACCACTATATATTGTGCTTAAAATAATTCATGTTATATAAATCATTCAGGATATGAATTCCATACAGTATTTGGACATTTGTATAGACGTATGGAGGCCATCCTGAAAGATTTACAGCACCTTATGGACTTTTATATTTTACACACATTTTTTGGTTGACAGGTTTTGCTGGATTGGTCATTGGTTATTTGCTATGGAAAACAACATGACTCCCCTTTCGGTAAATGACACATTCTTATTTTCATGCTCAAAAAAGGTGCCCTGTTTCAATGAATGTTGCCGGGACTTGAACCAGTTTCTCACCCCTTTTGACATATTGCGTCTGAAACAACGACTCGATATATCATCGAGTCTCTTTCTCGAGCGTTATACCACCCAACAGACCGGCCCTGAAACCGGTCTCCCCATAATAACTTTAAAAACAGATGATTCTCATAAACTTAAGTGCCCATTTGTGACTTCATCAGGATGCAGCGTTTATAAAGACCGCCCATCATCGTGTCGGACCTATCCGTTGGTGCGGATTGCATCTCGTTCCAGAGAAACAGGTCAAATTGCGGAGCAGTATATCCTTTTGAAAGAACCGCACTGCCTGGGTTTTGAACAGGGACGAACCTGGACCATCCGGAAATGGATCGAAGATCAGGATGTTACCTTTTATAATGAAATAAATGATATGTTGCTGGAAATCATCGGCCTTAAAAATCGCCTCATTCCCGGCCCGATGGATATCAAGTCAAGACTTGCTTTTCACATGGCACTGTATGACATTGACACATTCAGATCCCACATATTTGAACAACATATTCTTGATAATTGGAACCTGGACGAAAAAACTTCAGATACCCTGAAGAATGATGATGTTGAACTGTTAAAACTGGGGCATCGATGGATCAAAAAGACCCTTTTTGGTGACCTTGAACAGGATTAACAATGAAAATCAAAAACAAAGTCGCTCTGGTGTTAGGCGCCGTAAAGGGCATCGGAAAAGGAATCGGGCTTGCCCTTGCACAGGAAGGGGCTGATGTGGCTCTCAACTATTTTGACTGGGAAGAAAGCCTGGATGATTTGCATCAGGAATTTGCCAAAACCGGCCGGGATCATCTGATCATCCAAACAAATCTGCTTGAAATCGACAAAATTCCAGGGCTTGTCAATAAGGTCGTGGATCGTTTCGGCCGACTTGACATTTTGATTAACAATATAGAGCGGGGGGGATGGCCGGTGGTTCACGGACCGTATGATCAAGAACAGTGGGATCTTGAAATGGCCACCACCCTGCGTGCCAAAAGGTGGGTGTTTGAATCTGCCTTGCCACATCTTAAAGCTTCCGGAGACGGTGTTGTCATAAACCTTTCCTCCATTGCCGCCATTGTGGGACGGTCAGGTCCTGCCAGTTACATATTCAATGACGGTTATGCATCTGCCAATCGGGGCATTTTACTTTTAACGGAAACGTGGGCACGTATTGGAGCACCGGAAGTTCGCGTCAACGAAATTATGCTGGGATTGGTTGAAACCCGACACGGAAGAAATACCCGGGGATGGGGCTTGCTCAGCGATGAACAAAAAGCGGCAATTATCGACCATACTTTGATCCCGCGTATCGGCACCATAGCAGATGTGGTGAAGGCCGTCCTTTTTATTATCAAAGATGCGCCTTTTATGACGGGAAGTGTGATAAGGCTCGATGGCGGATATGTGCTCGGTGGCGATAAGGTTGCGTCTATGCCAAAAGGCGTGCTCTAATACCTTGCACGAGCCGGAAGCTTTCATTTGCTTCGTTATTAAGAGCTCGCAATAGCAGACTATGGCTTAGCCCTTAAATGTCTTGCATATAAAAGCCTCCGACTCGGAGAGCCTACGCCTCTGGAGAACGGAATGGATGATCTTTTTTTAAAATGGGTGCTGTTTGAGTGGCTAGGGATCGTTAGAAAGAACAGGCGCACGCCGAAATCGAATCTTTAAAGAAATTGCAAATTATACAGTGAACCTATTGATTCTTCAAAGATGGATTCCTGTTCTTTCTTTACGAACCCTTGTCACGAGTTCACGCGTTTTAAAAAAAGATTATCCATGAAGCGGCTATTCTGAAAAACACCCCGAGAGCTCGGTTACTTTAGCCTAAAGAGCTTGGATCGAATCCCCCAGATGTAAAATTTTACCCACTCAAAACCAAATTTCATCAATTCCGCATCATCAGAGCGAATTCGTTTTAAAACTTTGGATTTTACCTTATACCGTTTTAAGAAGGTGCTTTTAAATAAAAAATCTCGGAATTGATCGATATTATATATGGCCATAAACGCCATCTTCGCCCTGGGTCCTTCCGGCCCTTGGGAACCCCAGGGGTCTGTTTGGAACAACCGCTTCAACTCTGACCAGCGGGCGGTCATATTATTATATATCACGGCATCTTGGTCTTTTGACCATGTTTGGGTTGTCCACTCTTTTTCTTCATGCTGCCCCAAACAAAAATCAGGGGGTTTGAAAAAATAAATAGGCTCTGTTTTGTCATGTTCTGCATCATAAAAAACGCCCTGTTCCACTGGAAAGGTACGGCATGTATCGGGACGATCCGGGTAAACGGTACAACCGGACGTATCTAAAAAAGGGCAGGTTTTCTCCGGGTTGTCTGACATGGTTAAAAGGACTTCCGGGAAAAAATTAGAGGACCTTAAAACAATCTCCACGTATTTATCCAGAAAGTGATCGGAAGTCATATTTAATTGGTTTTTTAAACGGACAATGTCATAAGGATATAAAAACAAATTGATATTACGACAACATTGATTAAAACAGGCAATCCCCGGGTAACATTGAAATTTAAAGCTGTCACTCTTTTTAAGTCTTCTGCCGGGCAGTTTGCCGATATCTTCAGTTTCTATATATTTCATAATTTTTCAAATATCGTAATAGGTTAGTTTTTGAATCGAATCGGTTTCAAGGGAGCTTCAGGTATGATTAAATTTTTGACTGAAAGCTGTATGGGTGAATTAGGGATCGTTTTGAAAGAACCATCGGCGATTTAATTTTAAGGATGAAACTCTCTGTTAAAGCAGAGATCTTTATTAATAACCCAGGCCGGTTCTTTCATTACGAGCCTTTATTCACGAGTTCTTTCAGCGAAAATTTAATTATACCTGAAGCGGCAATGTTTTCAAAAAGCTAATGTGTTGCCAATTACTTATCACCCATTACCTTTCACCAAACGTTACGATTATCTGCGCAACGGTCATTTTAATCTTTTGCGTCATCCCCACTGCCTGCTTCATCTCCTTTTCCAACGCTGCCATTTGCATGTAAAAGGGTGTTCGGTCAAACTTAAAACGCTTCTTTCCATAGCATTTAAGAGCAAAGGTACCACAACCCGGAGAATTTAATATTCCTTGGTCGGGCCTCTGGAGTTCATGGGGAATACCGTGCAATCTGCATATCATGGGCCGATACGGATACAGGACACAAAGGCTCCCAAAATTGACCGGGCACATCTGTTGTACAGGCTTTCCCTTCTCATCGGCCTCATCGGTTTTCCGGCATACGGCCAAAGACCTTTGCTTCACTTCGACCTGTTTCTTATTTTCAAGACAATGGAACCCTTCCTTGATATAGAGGTATTCAATAAGTGTATAGTGATAGAAGCGGGTTAGGCAGCAGTTATCTTCACAGCCCTTGCAGTTGAAGCCATAATACTTGGCAGCCTCTTGGTATTTTTGATCCATGGATGCAAATATCTTTTTTAGACGCTTTAAGAAAGGTGCAAAGGTATGAGGCTGAATTCGGGATAACTGATACTGGGTAACGGTCGGAAAACCCATCATTCAAGCAACTTTTATACCAGAGGCGAAGGGAAAAAGATGGTTGAGTACAAATCGAGAGCACGCCGGTCCGTTAAGCTGGCGATCAAATCACAAACGCACCTTTCCCTGGATTGACTGCTGTGATTGCACTTCGACATTTCCATAGCCGTAAGTTCTTTCTGAAGCAATGTTTCGTTATTAAGAAAAAAGGTGTAAAGTTCGGTCAGAATTCGCTTGGCCTTGATAAATTCGTTATGAACCTGGGGGGAGCGATAGACATTTTCATAAAGGAATTGCCTCAGTTCGGTCATGGCGTTAAAGACTTCATCGCTCATGTTTAAATACAGCGTACCGTCTTGAGGTTTGCTGTAAGAAATCAAATCCTTGATCATGGCCGTAGCACGTTCGGAATGTGTGTGACCGAGGATTTTTTCGCAGGTTTCGGGGACCTGACCGGCATTGATAACGCCACTCTTGATGGCATCATCCAGATCATGATTCAGGTAAGCCATAATATCGGCAATTCGAACGATGTTTCCTTCAACAGTACATGCCATTTCGGAGGAATCGTCGGGAATAATCTTTCCATATCCTTTGGAATGCTTTAAAATCCCGTCGCGAACCTCATACGTAAGATTTAGCCCTTTACCGTTTTGTTCCAAAATATCAACAATACGCAAGCTCTGTTTGTGATGTGAAAAATCCGGTGAATAAATTTCTTTAAGCGCCGTCTCACCACCGTGACCAAAGGGTGGATGACCGAGATCATGTGCAAGGGCAATGGCCTCAGCAAGATCCTCGTTCAGGCGCATGGCGCGCACTATGGTTCTTGCAATTTCAGAGACTTCTAATGTATGTGTTAAGCGTGTTCGATAATGATCTCCCATAGGAGACAGGAAAACCTGGGTTTTTCGTTTTAGCCGCCTGAAGGCGTTTGAGTAGACAATTCGATCGCGATCCAGTTGGAAGGCTGTACGAACAGAACAGGCTTTTTCGTCTCTCTGACGGCCTTGTGATTTGGAACTTAAACATCCAAAAGGGGCTATAAAGCCTTTTTCCCGTTTTTCGAAATCTTCGCGGATACTCATGCCATCACACTTATTCACACGAAAATGAAATTGTAAAGCAATATTTGGCACTTTACATCTCGAAAATCTTATTTTATATTTTATTATTTATTACTTAAGTTTCGTAACCTTAATTTTCAATGTTCAAATTGATTCAGGCTCGGCCTGATAGTGGGGGGTTAACCAAAATTTGGAAGAAAAGAAAGGACATCATCTCATTCTCGGCGAACTGGTCGATTTTATTTCCGGAAAAACACTCGTTGATACGCATGACGAAAGATATCGTCAGAACCTGGCTCGGCTGCTTGTGGAACATAAAGGATACCTAAAAAAGGAGATTAAACCCCGTTGTAAACTTCGGGTATCTGCCGGAGAAAAGAGTGCGATTATAAAAATAGATTTTGAGATTAATGTGTCAGGCAAAATTGGTATGATCATCAAATACGGTCCTGGTTCCTTGGTCACTCGGCAGCGGCCGGCGCTGGCGATATCTAGACTTGTGGCGCCGTACCAGGTTCCGATCGTTGTCGTGACAAACGGTAAGGACGCAGATATTTTGGAGGGAAAAACCGGTGAGGTGGTCGCCCAGGGTCTTCAATCGATACCGTCCAAGGTCGATCTCATTGAAAAGTTAACCGCGACGAATCTTAATCGGATCTCTGCCGAACAGGCCGAAATTGAATCAAGAATCGTCTATGCTTATGAAATCGACGGCAGCTGTCCGTGTGATGATACCATATGCAGATTATAACTCAATTAGGGAATTTGCTTTATTAAATGTTCATTTTAGAAAATAGGAATTAGTAACTAGTAAATAGATAACCGCAAATGGATGCAAATGGTGTTAGAAGATGAGAAGGCCTCGGAAAACAGGAAGTTAAGAAGGTTAGAAAATCAGAAGATCGGAGGCTCTAAGACATGCCAACCTTCTTACCTTCCCACCTTCTCACCTTCTCACCTTTTTGCTCTTCACTTTCTTACTTTCTTGTTTTTCAAAATATTTGTGTTTATTCGTGTTCATCCTTGGTTTCTCTTATTCTCTTTCCTATTTTCTCTTTCCTATTTCTGACTTAAAGGTTATGAGCTTGACATAAACATATGGACTATGAATATTTCATGAAAAAAGCGTTGGATCAGGCAAGGAAAGCGTTAGATGCCGGAGAATTTCCCGTCGGATGTGTCCTGGTCCATCAAAACCGGATTCTTACAACAGGCGCCAGAAAAGGTACTGCGGGAAATTTCCCAAATGAAATCGACCACGCGGAAATGATTGCACTTAAGCGTCTGGCAAATATGGATATAAATACAGACAAAAAGAAAATTGTCCTCTTTACAACCATGGAGCCGTGTCTCATGTGCCTGGGGGCATTGATTTTAAGTGGTATCAGCGAAATTGTATACGCATACGAAGATATAATGGGCGGAGGCATAACTTGTGATTTGACAAAACTGCCACCTTTATACACAAATAATCCAATTTCAATTGTACCCGGAATTTTACGCCAAAACAGCCTGGAACTTTTTAAGGCTTTTTTTAACACTCCGGAAAATTCCTACTGGAAGGGAAGCCTCTTGGCCGAATATACACTCAGGCAGTCATAACATCTCAACAAACTTAACAGTGACTGTCAAAAATATGTTACCTTTCGGAAAATACCATGGAGCGGCTTTCGTTTTATTTTCTTGCATTTTTTTCTTGCATTTATTAGTAATGTTATATATTTCAGATTTCACTTCCGACGAGTGGATTTATAATATGTAATGCTCAGGAATGTGGGATTGGAAAAAATTATTGTCACCATTTTTTATTTTCGTTCCATGTGCATGAGAAAGTCAACAAATTATAGCTAAGGAGGTGTGGGTATAGCTATTTCGAAACATGAAAATAGGACCAGAGGAAATAGAATAAATATTAATAGAAATATAAGGGCAAAAGAGGTCAGAGTAATAGACCCTGATGGGAATCAGATTGGTGTAATCCCGACTTACAAAGCCATCGCCGTTGCCAATGATTTTGGCCTTGACTTGGTGGAAATTTCTCCAAACGCAATCCCCCCTGTTTGTAAAATAATGGATTATGGTCGCTACAAGTATGAAACGACCAAGAAAAAACAGGAGGCAAAAAAGAAACAAACCACATTTCAGCTCAAGGAGATAAAGATACGCCCCAAGACTGGCGAACATGATCTAAATACCAAGATCAATCATATTAAAAAGTTCCTTGATAAAAAGGACAAAGTCAAAGTCACCGTCATTTTCAGGGGACGAGAAATTACGCTCGCCAATCTGGGCAATGAATTGCTGGGAAAGATTGTTCAAGAAACTGAAGAAGTTGCAATAGTCGAACAGCCCCCCAAATTTGAAGGTCGCACAATGGTTATGGTTCTGGCACCGAAACCATTATCAAAATAATTATGCCCTGATACTTCATTATCCATGAGATTAAAAACCTTTTTATTACACAACGATCATCGGCAAATTGTTGATGACGTCGTAAAAAGTTATTTTTATGCCTTTTTCATAATGATAAATTATTAAAATATATTTTCTGTGAAGATGGCGTGGGCTGGAATCCGACATGGTTCACGCCATCTATTTTTTTAAAATTACCGGAAAGGACTAAAGATGCCAAAAATAAAAACAAATAGAGCCGCTGCAAAGCGTTTTAAAAAAACAGGAACCGGAAAATTCGTTTTTTCGAAATCACATGCAAGTCATATTTTAACCAAAAAAACCACAAAGCGTAAACGTGGTTTAAGGCAAAGTCAAATCGTTGACAAAACCAATAGAAAAGCACTTAAACTGCTGCTCCCAAATGGATAGCAGATTTGGATAGAGGTTTAGGAGAAAATTTATGCGAGTCAAAAGAGGTTTTAAAGCAAGAAGGCGCAGAAAAAAGGTCTTAAAATTAGCCAAAGGGTTTCGTGGCGGCCGCAGCAAATTATTTCGCACAGCAGCGGACGCTGTTGATAAGGCACTCATGTATGCATACCGGGATCGCAGAGTGCGAAAGCGTGACTTTAGAAAACTCTGGATCGCCAGAATTAATGCTGCGGCACGCATGAACAATCTGTCTTACAGCAAATTCATTCACGGGTTGAAGCTTGCCGGTGTTGAGTTGGACCGAAAAGTGTTGGCCGAGTTGGCAATATCGGATCCTTCGGGTTTTAGTCAAATTGCCGGTCTGGCCTCGGAACAATTATGATCATAACCCGGATCAGCCTATCATATGGATGCGAAACTTGAGTACGAATTTTCCAACTAAGGAACAGGTAGAACCCAAATTGGAAAAAACCATCGAACAGATTCACCAAGATGCACTGAAGGAACTTGAATCTGCTTCCGATACAGAAAGTATCAAGGCCATTTCTATCCGCTACCTGGGTCGAAAAGGAGCGGTAACCCAATTTTTAAGAAACATTTCTAACCTGCCCGAAGAAATCAGACCGGAAGCCGGGAAGAAAGCAAACGAAACAAAAAACATTCTCGACGTATTATTCAAAAACGTTCTCAAAGAGCTTGAAACATCCTCTTGGAAAACCGACGACCAGATTGATGTTTCACTCCCTGGAAGAGTGACACCACGAGGGTCTTTACATCCCATCACCCAGATTACCCAGAAAATTTGCGACATTTTTATCCGGCTGGGTTTTGACGTTGCTGAAGGGCCTGAGGTTGAAACCGATTATTACAACTTTGAAGCGCTGAATATTCCCAAAAATCACCCGGCAAGGGACATGCAGGACACGTTTTATATATCCGATAACATTGTTCTGAGAACCCATACCTCCCCGACCCAGCCCCGAATAATGGAAAAGCAGAATCCTCCAGTGAGGATTGTTGCACCCGGCAAGGTCTATCGATGTGATTCCGACTTGACACACACACCTATGTTTCATCAGGTTGAAGGGCTTCTGGTTGATAAAAATATATCCTTCGGGGATCTTAAAGGCATATTGACGACCTTTGTCCATCAAATGTTTGACCCGGAAACCAGTCTGAGATTTCGACCCAGCTTTTTCCCTTTTACCGAACCAAGTGCCGAAGTCGATATCCGATGCGTTATATGCAGAGGCGAGGGCTGCAGGGTATGCTCAAAAACCGGCTGGCTGGAAGTTCTGGGTTCCGGCATGGTTCATCCGGCTGTTTTTGAAAACGTTGGATACGATACAACCCAATATACCGGTTTTGCTTTCGGAATGGGAGTGGAACGGATTGCCATGTTGAAATACGGTATTGATGACATCCGAAAGTATTTTGAAAATGATCTAAGATTTTTAAGGCAATTTTAACATGAAGGTCAGCTTAAGCTGGTTAAAAGATTACGTTAGCATTAACCTGAATGCAAATGATCTGGCTGATGCTCTTACCATGGCCGGACTTGAAGTTGAAGCCGTTTCGGACCGATACGATTATTTGAACAGTGTTCATGTCGGCCGGATCGTCAATATTGATCCTCATCCAAATTCCGATAAGTTGAAACTCTGTAGCGTAGATATTGGTAGAGATATCATTTCTGTTGTCTGTGGGGCACCCAATGTCAAAACAGATATGCTTGCACCGTGCGCCATTTTAGGCACCTGTTTCCCAAGAGGAAAAGTTCTTGAAAAAAGTATCATCCGTGGAGAAACCTCGGAAGGGATGCTCTGCAGCGAACTCGAATTGGGACTCGGCAGCAACGGCCATGGTATTATGGAGCTGGGCAACAATCTATCGGTGGGCGATTCACTGAATAAGGCCCTGGGACTGTCAGACCCGGTATTGGAAATCGATCTGACACCCAACAGACCGGACTGCCTCAGTATCATCGGAACAGCTCGCGAAATCGCCGCAATTGAAAATAAAAGGGTAACATATCCTGAAATTTCTCTGCCGGAATCGATGGGTGATATTGCCAATCACACCTCGGTGACAATAAAGGCCCCTGCCCTTTGTCCGAGATATGCCGCCAGCCTTATTTTCGATGTTACCGTTGGTCCCTCTCCTTTTTGGCTTCAGGACCGCTTGGTTTCGATAGGTTTAAAGCCGATCAACAATATTGTGGATATTACCAACTTCGTAATGATGGAGACCGGCCAGCCGCTGCATGCCTTTGACTTTGACCATCTTGCTGAAAACCGAATTGTGGTGCGAACGGCTCGGGAAAACGAAACCTTTATAACCCTGGACGGGAAAGAACGCCGCCTTGATCCGGAAATGCTGATGATTTGCGATGGGAAAAAACCGGTGGCAATCGCAGGCGTCATGGGCGGGCTGAATTCAGAAATTGAAGATACCACAACAAATATTCTTCTTGAAAGCGCGTATTTTGATCCGGTTTGCATTCGAAAAACTTCAAAAAAAACGGGCCTAAACACAGATGCATCCCACCGTTTCGAACGTGGCGTGGACCCCAACGGAACCATCACTGCATTAAATCGGGCAACACAACTTATTACTGAAATCGGCGGCGGCAAATGTGTTAAAGGGGTCATCGATGAATATCCGCTTCCCTTTTCTGAAACAACCATAGATATAAGTTCCCGGCGCTTAAACCGACACCTGGGCACCCGGCTGGATACCGCCGCCATAGAAAAATATTTAAAGTCCATTGAATTTGACGTTAAAAAAATAGATGCGGACAAACTTCAGGTAACGCCACCCTCATGCAGGGTCGATATCAGAAGATTTGAAGATATTACGGAAGAAATTGCCCGACTATTCGGCTACAATAACATCGAAACAACGTTTCCACTGATACCCGCCGAAGCCAGACATCCCGACAAAAAAATTGATTTAAGGGACCGAACAAAAGTGCTGATGACCGGCCTGGGATTCAGTGAAGCCATAAATTACAGTTTTATCAGTAAACAGTCTTGCGATCATCTCGAACTTCCTCCGGATGATCCCAAAAGAAAGATGGTGGACATCCTCAATCCGATCTCTGAAGATCAGGCGGTTATGCGAACATCTCTCATCCCGGGTCTTCTTGAAACGATGAAGCTCAATATATCGGTACTAAATAAAAATCTTAAGCTTTTTGAAATCGGCCATGTCTTTTTTCACACAGGCCAAAAGGACAATCAGCCTGATGAAGTTGAAATGCTGGCAGGTCTCTGGACAGGAACCAGGATCGATTCGGCCTGGTCCTCCAAGGAGATCAATTGTGATTTTTATGATATAAAAGGTGTGCTTGAAGAGCTCTTAAGAAACCTCGGAATTGAAAAGACCACGTTTACGCGGATGCCGCCGGAATTCTGTTTTTATACAAGACCTGGATTTACGGCACGAATTCTTGATGAAAATGAACCGATAGGCCTTGTGGGAGAAGTCCATCCTAAAGTACTTCGAAATTACGATTTGAAGCAAACGGCATTTATCTTTGAGCTTAACTTCGACCGACTCATTCAATCGGTTCCGGACACGAAATCCGCCCGCCCCATCCCAAAGTTTCCGGCGACATCAAGGGACATCACACTTATTATTGACAATGATATTGAAACGTATAAAATTATAAAAACCGTCGAAATGCTCAAAGAAAAATTGGTGGAACATTTACATCTGTTTGATGTTTTTGGCGGGGATCCGATTCCAAAAGGGAAAAAAAGTGTATCCTTTAGAATAACCTATAGATCTTCAGAAGAAACCTTGGAAGATAACAGAGTTAATCATATTCATAAAACCATTACAAACCAGCTCTTGAAAACGTTTGATGCAACCCTGCCGGCCAAATAGTTTTTCCTAAACTGAGCGTTTCAAAAAACGACAGGAATATAAAATAATACACAGGTTAAGCGGTTCAGGGTTCAAAGTTCACGGTTTAGCAGCGACAACATCCCAACGTAAAAGGAGTTATAAAAAATTCAGCAACACTTATCGGTTCAACCAATGGATGATTGCTGCAACTGGCTATAAGCTGACCGCAATGAGCTGTAACTGAATGTCTTTTACAACCTTGAACGTTGAACGGGGAACCCGGAACCGATCAGTTTAGATAGTAATTATAGATAACAAGCCATCTCAAAAATGCAGAACAATACACCCTATCAAAAAGAATTACCGGACAAACTTTACTTCAAAGTTGGAGAAGTCAGCTCGATTGTCGGCGTACCGGCATATGTTCTAAGATTTTGGGAGTCTGAGTTTAAAAAGATAAATCCAAAACGAACCCCTTCGGGTCAGAGATTGTATAGGAAAAAAGATGTAGAGCTGATTATATGGATCAAGCATCTCTTATATGAAAAAAAATTCACCATTGAGGGCGCCAAACAACGATTAAAAACTAAGCCCACTGGACAAAGGGAAAAGCCTCCTACCGACATCCTCCAAGAAATTTGCACCGAACTTCAAAAAATCCGCGATCTTTTAACCTGACCCGTCTCCCATCTTTACCTTTAAAATTATTATTGAAAAATATTGACAATGCATATCTTTTGTAATAATTTTATGTTTCTTAAAGGGCGGGCATAACTCAGTGGTAGAGTACAAGCTTCCCAAGCTTGGAGTCGCGAGTTCAAATCTCGTTGCCCGCTCCATTGAAGGTCGCCTTTTCATGATAAAGGTTGCCAAGTATAGATTCTGGCAATGTAGGTGTGATTTGGATTTAATTTTTCTCGCATGGGTAATTAAATGAACAGGTAAAGTTTTTCAATCCACCAATAGATCTACCTGTATGAGAAGAAACGGGCGACAGCCCGTTTTTGTTTTTTTATTAGGGAACGCGAGTTGAAAGACCATTGAAAATGTTGAAAGGGAAAAAGGGCAATAAAAAACCGAAAGACAAAAGCCGGAAACAAAAAAATTGGTCACCGGATAATATAAAAAAAATGATTGCCCAGACAAAAGATTTATTAGATCCACTGTGTGAAGCCGAGGGGATGGAACTGGTACACTTAGAGTGCCAACGTGAAGCCGGGGGCAGAATACTTCGTCTTTATATCGACAAACCCGGTGGTGTGACCCTGGATGATTGCATACATATCAGTCGTCAATCGAGTGACATGTTAGATGTATATCTCGAAGACGCGGGGCCGTTCAACCTGGAAGTCTCATCGCCGGGACAGAATCGGCCGCTGGGGAAAAAACGCGACTTTGATAGATTCAAAGGAAACCGAGTAAATATTAGAACCACTCCGTCTGTTGGCGGTAAAAAGAAAATCAATGGTGTTCTGCTGGGCATATCAGAAGATGTGGTAAAAGTTTCGATCGATGATCAAATAGTGGCTATTCCGTATCATGAGATTGTAGCAGCCAGGCTTGCAAATAACATCCCTAAATAAACGTATTTGAACTATTACAACTTAATGAAAATATAAAACATTTTATGGGGCTTGAACGCTTGACCCGAATATGGAATACTGGAATTGTGGAATACTGGAAGGTTGGTTTTAAAAAGGATATTATCCATTTTTAATTTTATCGTCAGCACAAATTTTGCCATTAACCCAACATTGCATTATTACAATATTTCAGCATTCCAATTGGGGCGGAACCCCTAACTTGATAATAGTGGAGAAAACGGATGTTTATATCAGACATAAAGCGCGTCGTCGAACAGGTGAGTCGAGACAAGGGCATTAACCGTGAGATTTTAATCAAGGCTCTTGAGGAGGCTTTAGTATCTGCTGCGAGGAAAAAATTTGGGAGCAGCGTCGATATTGAAGTTCAATACAATGAATCGACCGGCGAAATAGAGGTCTTCCAGTTTAAAGATGTTGCTGAAGTCGTTACAGAACCTGACCTGCAAATCAGCATGGAAGAGGGACGAAAGCTGGATCCGGAATGTGAAGTCGGCGATAGCCTCGGAACAAAAATGGACACTTCCACCTTCGGGCGCATCGCCGCTCAGTCTGCCAAGCAGGTCATTATACAGAAAATGAAAGATGCTGAAAGAGATGCCGTCTATTCCAGCTTTATTGACCGAAAAGGTGAAATCATCAACGGAATCGTTCAGCGTTTTGATCGGAACGATATTATTGTTAATCTTGGGCATACAGAAGGAATCCTTCCAACTCGAGAACAGATCCCAAAGGAATCCTACCGTCGTGGCGATCGCATGAGGGCATACATTATTGATGTCCTTTACGACACACGCGGTCCGCAAATTGTTCTTTCCAGAACGCATCCTGACTTTTTAATCGCCCTTTTTAAAACAGAGGTGCCGGAAATAAATGAGGGAATCGTCACTATTATCGGGGCCACACGTGAACCCGGCATACGGGCAAAATTTGCAGTAACTTCAAACGATTCTGATATAGATCCCGTTGGCGCTTGCGTCGGAATGAAAGGCAGCCGTGTACAAAACGTTGTACAGGAACTCAGAGGTGAAAAAATAGATATTATTCCATATCATATTGATCCTGCAAGATTTGTGTGCAATGCACTTTCACCTGCGGAAATTTCAAGAGTTATCATAGACGAAGAGAATCGTTCCATGGAAGTCATTGTTCCTGATGAATTTCTTTCAATAGCCATCGGGAAAAAAGGACAGAATGTACGGCTGGCTTCAAAGTTGACCAAATGGCACCTCGATGTCATTAGTGAAACACGTTACAGTGAAGCCATGCAGAACGGATATGATTCTCTTGTATCACTGCCGGATCTTGGGATCAGTCTGGCGGATGCATTGTATGAAAAAGGCTTTTTTTCTGCATATGAACTTAGCGAAGCCTCTGTAGAAGATCTAATTCAAGTAAGAGATATTAATGAAGAAAAAGCCATCCAACTTATTGAGGTTGCAAAGGAGTATCTATTAAGCAAAAATCAAGCCGATGAAACATCCAAAGAAGCTATACCGGAAGAAGATGATGAGCACAGTGAGATTTCAGATGTAACGGATTCTTTAAAAGCCCCTGAAGACCAAACCGGCAGCGATGAGGACAATGATATTTCAGATGTATCGGATTCCCCCAAAGCCTCTGAAGACCAAACCGGTAGCGATGAGGATGTGTCCAAGCAAACGATATTATCGGACGATAAAGAAAAAGATTCTGATGAGTAGGTGTCCATCCATAAATGAGGATTTTTGTTAAAGATCAAGGCATGCGAAAAAAATAACCACAGGCATATAAGTTGATATTCCGAGGATTATTTTTTGAGCATAAAGCAGAGATTGGGCAAAAAGACCATTTATGGATGGACACTAAGTAACAAAACAATCACCTGGACAAATAAATCGTAAGACAAAAATAAAGAAAAAAACTCTGTTTGAAGATGACGACCCAATTAATGTCAGGGAATAGAAAACCAACTCATACAACAGGCTACAAATAAATAACTTTAGGGGGGGATTGGATGGCAAAGATCAGAATATATGAACTTGCCAGGGATCTTAACATGACCAATAAAATGATTCTTGATAAAATACGGAATATGGATATTGACGTAAAAAGCCATATGAGTTCTCTGGATGATGAAACTTTAGCCCGTATTAGAGGAAAGATTCTTGGTTCGCCGGCAAAAGAAATTGTGGAAACGCGTATAAAGCCAACACTGATCAGGAGGCGTAAAAAACGTGTCCGACAGAAGCCGGTTATTATTGAAACAAGTGCTGAACCAAAATTGCGTCCCGAAAAGATAGAAGTTAAGGATCAAACATCTGAAAAAATTCTTGAAGACAAAAAACTGCCCCCTGAAAAAGAACTTCAAGATCCTGAAAAGAAAGAGGTCCCTGAAATAGCGGTTGAAGAAACAGCAGGTATAGAGAAAGAAAGTGTTAAAAAAGTCGAAGCTCCTGATGAAATTATTGCAAAATCCGAAGCTGTCAAAGAAGAACCTGAAGCCGAAAAGCCGGTCGTAAAAAAACTTGAAAAACCCGCTGATCTAAAAAGATTTAAACCCAAAAAAGTAACCAAAAAACGTAAAAAAGATACGCCGGCAAAGATAATAAAACTGCCTGTACCACCTCCCCCCAAGGAAAAAGAGCCCGAGATCGAAAAAGACCTTGTTTCCAAACTCGAAGCGAAACGTACAACCAAACCGGAAAGCAAAGCGATTCCGGAAGATGAGCCTATAAAAGAAACTAAGAAACCGAAGAAAAAATGGGTAAAAAAACCTGATGAAGGGGTGACGGACAGAAAGTTCTTCAAAAAGAAAATTTCCTTTCGGAAAAAGGAAGTTGTCGAGGGAGCGGATCTTTATGGCAAAGGTCATCGAACTCGAAAGGGACGAAAGGCAGCTAAAGGTAAAGCGGCGATTGCTAAACAAAAGCCGTTGATTACCGTACCCAAAGCCATTAAACGCAGAATAAAAATCGATGACGCCATCGCCCTGTCTGATCTGGCAAAACGAATGGGGATAAAGGCCAGTGAAATGATAAAGAAATTAATGGACTTGGGTGTCATGGCAACGGTGAATCAAGTGATAGACTTTGATACCGCCGTTCTCGTTGCCGCAGAATTTGAATATGAACTTGAAAAAGCCTCCTTTGAGGAGGATACTGTCTTAAAGGTCCAAAAGGATGATCCGGACAAACTCCTTTCAAGACCCCCGGTGGTGACCATAATGGGGCATGTCGATCATGGGAAAACATCACTTCTTGATGTGATAAGGAAAACCAAAGTTACGGAAAATGAAGCAGGGGGTATTACACAACACATTGGCGCCTATAATGTAACAACGGATAAAGGACAAATCGTCTTTTTGGATACCCCGGGCCATGAAGCCTTTACCGAAATGCGTTCCCGTGGTGCTAAAATTACCGATTTGGTTATTCTGGTCGTTGCCGCTGATGACGGTGTTATGCCTCAAACCATCGAGGCGATAAACCACGCCAAGGCCGCCGAAGTTCCTATTATCGTAGCAATTAACAAAATTGACAAGCTGGATGCAGACCCTGATCGCGTTCAGCGAGAGCTTTCCGATGTGGGCATTGTGTCTGAAGACTGGGGTGGCGATACCATCTTTGTACGGGTCTCTGCAAAAGAGAACCGAGGAATAGATGATTTGCTTGAAATGATACTTTTACAGGCTGAACTGCTGGAACTTAAAGCCAATCCGGACAAACTCGCCGCAGGACACGTCGTTGAGGCCAAGCTGGATTCGGGTAGAGGCCCTGTGGCAACGGTCCTGATTAAAGAAGGAACCCTTAGAATTCACGATCCGGTGGTCTGCGGTGTCCACTATGGTAAAGTACGTGCATTACTGAATGACTTGGGACGAAATGTAGCATTTGCAGCTCCCTCAACCCCGGTGGAAATTATCGGTCTTTCCGGTGTGCCCAATGCAGGAGATGAGCTGATTGCATTAGCGGACGAGAAGGATGCTAAACAGGTCAGCTCGCATCGAACTCAGAAACAGCGGTCAAAAGAACTTGCTAAAACCAGCAAGTTAAGCCTTGAAAAGCTTTATGAAAAGCTGCAGGAAAATGAGGTTAAAGATCTGAACCTCATTATAAAGGCCGATGTGCACGGTTCCATCGAAGCCCTCACAGATGCTTTGATCAAGCTTTCCAATGAGGAGGTCAAGATCAGTGTCATCCATTCGGCAACGGGGGCCTTGAATGAATCGGATATCTCTCTTGCTGCCGTGTCGAATGCGATCATCTTAGGCTTTAATGTACGTCCCAGCTCTAAAATTCAAATGCTTGCCAATGAAGAAAATGTCGATATACGTTTCTATAATATTATTTACAATGTGATCAACGACGTCAAAAATGCTATCGTCGGTATGATGTCATCTACTTTTGAAGAACGGATTCTTGGCAGAGCTGAAGTGAGAGAAGTGTTTTTTGTCCCTAAAATCGGTGCCATAGCGGGCTGTTATGTAACCGAAGGTAAAATAGAACGGGGCCAGCTCGCACGCATCCTTAGAGATTGGGTTGTGACCTATGAGGGCAAGATTTCTTCTCTTCGTCATTTCAAAGACGATGCAAAAGAGGTCCAAAGCGGTTATGAATGCGGAATTGGCATCAAAAATTACAATGATGTCAAACTCGGCGATGTTATTGAATGCTATTATATGGTAGAAATCAAACCTGAATTTGAATAGAGTAATGCAGCGCAACGCAGTCCCGCTGAAGCGGGATTTACGAAACCGTCAATTTTTAATTTGTAAACTTTGAACCTTTTGTGGCAATATATTTTAAGATCAATGCAAGCATCTTTGAGTCAAGTGAGAGGATCATGATTGCCGGCTTAGGAATTATTACATTAAGGCTGCATGATTGTCATTCTTTGAAAGCCAAAAGAAAAATTGTCAAATCGATCATCGGCCAGATGCGCAACAATTTCAATGTCTCGGTTGCAGAAATAGGATCAAACGACATATACCAACGCGCAATGATAGGATTTGCCTTGGTTGGAAATAATCGGACTGTAATAAATTCCAAGATAGACAAAATTTTCAATCTGGTTGACGAGCTGAATCTGGCTGAGCTCATCGGCACAGAAATGGAGATTATCAATATATGAAACCGTTTGCACGATCTGACAGGGTCGGCGGTCAAATACAAAAAGTGTTG
Source organism: uncultured delta proteobacterium (assembly GCA_963706295.1). GTDB lineage: Bacteria > Desulfobacterota > Desulfobacteria > Desulfobacterales > UBA11574 > UBA11574. Next base: position 83,178 of record CAVPLW010000001.1, read on the forward strand.
TCGGATATACTTCTTAAAAAAATTAAAGATCCCCGTCTTGAAGCGGCTACAATTACGGGCGTAAAGATGTCACGGGATTTAAAATTTGCACGAGTGTATTTTGTTACATCCGGTGGCAAAGAAAGTATGGAAGAGGCTATTGAAGGATTTAAGAGCGCGCTTGGATATGTAAAGCGTAAACTCGCCGCCCAGTTGGGATTACGTTATATGCCGGAGCTTAGATTTTTTTACGATGATTCGTTTGATTACGGATCACACATTGATGAAATTATTAAGGCTGTAAAATCAGAAAATGAATCCAATAATACATCAATTTAATAATAGTAACAAAATTTTAGTTGTTACTCACGCCCACCCTGACGGCGATGCAATCGGATCTCTGATCGCTCTGGGGCTGTCTTTAGAGACATTGAATAAAAAAATAACCTTATATTGTGAAAGTCCCATTCCGGCGGTATATCGCTTTCTTCCGGCAGTTCATCGTGTCGTGAAGAAGATTGGCCGTTTAAATTATGATATGGCCGTTATTCTTGATTGTGGCGACTTGAGCCGGGTTGGGAAGGCTGTCTCGACCGTGAAACAGATACCGGTAATTGTGAACATCGACCATCATATTACAAATACGCGTTTTGGTCATCTTCAACTGATAGACACATCCGCATGTGCCACCGCCGAAATCGTATACCGGCTGATAAAACAGATGGGCCTTCCCTTAAATAAACCCATCGCCACTTCAATATATACCGGAATTTTAGCAGATACAGGTTCATTTCGCTTTTCAAATACCAACAAAGCAGCCTTTGCCATTTGTCAGGAAATGGTGGAAATCGGCGTCGATCCTTACAATATTGCCCGGCATGTATACGGCACATATTCTCTGAGTCGCATAAAACTTCTGAATCTTGCCCTTGACTCTATTGAACTCTCAAAAAACGGCAAACTGTCAATCATGACACTGACCAAAGAGATGTTTGATGAAACACATACACAGTCCGAGGATGTTGACGGCCTTATTAATTACGCAAAACGTATTGAGGATGTTGAAGTCGCAGCGTTGATACAGGAGCACTATAACGGTAAAGAAAAATCAAAAACGCCGAACCGGTTTCATGTCAGCCTCCGTTCCGATGGGACGGTTGACGTTGCCGCCATCGCATCTTTGTTTGGTGGAGGCGGTCACTCCAGTGCTGCCGGATTTAGTATTGAATCGACACTTTCTAACATAAAATCAAGGATTTTTAGTCTGGCTGATACAATATAACTTAAAACCTGAATCTTACATGCCAAACTTTGAAAGGCAAGAATTAAGCGGGGTTATCGTTGTTGATAAACCCCCGGGCATAACCTCCGCCAAAGCGGTGGCCCGCGTTAAGAAATTGCTGAAAGCAAGAAAAGCAGGACACACCGGTACACTTGATCCCTTTGCAACCGGTGTGCTTGTATGCTGTATCAATCGCGCGACAAAGCTTTCCAGATTTTTTCTACACGGCAAAAAAAAATACGAAGCTATTCTTCACCTTGGCATTGAAACAGATACACAGGATTCAACCGGGACCGTTACGGACATATGTAAAACTGTAGAATTTTCTAAAGAAACAATACAATCTGCATTTAGTAGGTTTGAAGGAACGATAAAGCAGCTGCCGCCGGTTTATTCGGCCCTAAAACATAAGGGGATCCCCCTTTACAAACTTGCACGCAGCAAGAAACCAGTACAGAAACCGGCGAGACCAGTTTCCATAATAACCCTCAAGATACTTGAGATTCATTTGCCGACCATACGTTTTGAGGTCTTTTGTTCTGCCGGGACATATATTAGAACCCTGTGCGCAGACATTGGCGCATCCTTAGGATGCGGTGGTCATCTTAAAGAACTCAGGCGCATTGAAAGCAGTGGATTTACAATTGCGGATGCTGTAACATTAGAAGAACTGGAAGATCTGACCTTATCTAAAAAATCATCCGACCGAATCATCAGCATGTCAAATGCCTTAAATGGTATTCCAGAACATATTGCTGACAAAGTTTTGGTTAAAAAAATAATGCATGGTCATATAATAACAAAAAATGATATTATGTTTGAAACAATAAACGCTTTTGAAGGCTTTATCAAAATCGTCGATACCGACAAAAAGCTTGTGGCGGTGCTACAATACACCAAAGACAAGAACAGGTATGACTATTGTTGTGTGTTCAACATGTGAATTCATCATAACGTATATTTTAATGAAAGGAGACAAAAAAAATTGGTTTTTACATCAAACGAAAAACAGAAATTGATTGAGCAGTTTAAAGTTCATGAAAATGATACCGGTTCTCCCGAAGTACAGGTTGGCCTTTTAACGCACCGTATTTCTTATTTAACCGAGCACTTAAAAATTCATAAAAAGGACCACCATTCAAGAAGAGGGCTTTTGATCCTTGTGGGCAGACGGCGCAGGCTTTTAAATTACGTTAAAAACAAAGATGTAAAACGATATCGCACAATCATTGAAGCCCTAGGCCTGCGAAGATAGATGACATATATGATATTCGGGCCTTGTTCGAAAACAAATAACACAGGCTCCAGATTGCTGGATGTCCGTATTGTTCGATCAAGTATAGGATAACATCAAAAACTTTACTTTCATTAGGCCATAAGTTTTATCAATTTTGCCATCAGTAATTGAATGAACATCAATTTTAATGAAGAAATATACGATGCCTTTCAATTGGACCCATCGAACCCATGAGAAATCCGTGCGATACATTTTGATGTTTTTTATTCCCACGAAAAAAGACCTTCAAGTTGGGGTACTGACACGGTTTTGAAGCTGCTTGGCTTTTAGAAGATAGATTAGGAGACAGATATGGAAACTTTATTAAAAACAGAAATCAGAGGAAAAACTCTGAGTATCGAAAGCGGCAAACATGCCAAACAGGCTTCAGGTTCGGTTGTGGTTCGATATGGGGACACCATTGTACTTGTGGCTGCTGTATCATCCCATGAAGAACGGTCGGTTGATTTTTTGCCGCTTACCGTTGAGTATCAGGAAAAGGGTTATGCAGCGGGCCGAATACCCGGGAATTATTTCAGGCGTGAAATCGGCAGACCCAGTGAAAAGGAAACCCTGACAGCCCGAATTATCGATCGCCCCATTCGACCACTCTTTCCTAAAGGATATCGATTTGAAACTCAAGTTATTGCAACAGTGCTGTCCATGGACCAGGAAAACGACCCCGACACGCTTGCAATGATAGGGGCGTCTGCCGCCCTTGAAATATCAGATATTCCATTTGAAGGGCCCATTGCATGTGTCCGTGTGGGACGAATAGACGGTCAATTTAAAATCAATCCGACCGTCGACGAATATGATAAATCTGACATCAACATTATTGTCGCCGGATCAAAAACCGGTGTTGTGATGGTAGAAGGGGGCGGCAATATTGTCAGTGAATCGGATATGCTGGAAGCCATTTTTTTCGGCCATAAGTCCATGCAACCGATTATAGATATGCAGCTGAAACTTAAAGAAACCAACGGTGTACCAAAACGAACCTTCATACCGCCCCAAAGAGATGAGGGGCTTGTTGAAACCATTGAATCCAAAACATCTTCAAAAATATATGACGCCCTGGCAATACCCGAAAAAAGTAAACGCAGTGCAGCCCTTCACAATTTAAAATCGGAGATATTCGAAGAACTGGGAGACGCCTATGCGGACCGAAAGGACGAAGTAAACGGCATATTTAATGACACACTGAAAAAAATCAGCCGGAACATCATCCTCAAAGAAAGACGCCGTATCGACAATAGAAAATTTGATGAAATAAGGCCCATTACTTGCGACATTGACGTATTGCCCAGACCTCACGGCAGCGCCCTCTTTACACGGGGAGAAACCCAGGTGCTCGGCGTGATGACCCTTGGATCGGGTCAGGACGAGCAGCGGGTGGAAACGTTGATTGGAGAAGAACAGAGACCCTTTATGCTCCATTACAATTTCCCACCCTATTCGGTCGGAGAAGTCAGACGTATGGGTGGACCGAGCCGAAGGGATATTGGCCATGGCGGACTGTCAACAAGAGCCATTGAGAAAGTTCTACCCTCTAAGGAAGAATTTGATTATACCATCCGGATTGTCTCGGAGGTTTTGGAATCCAACGGCTCTTCATCCATGGGCACCGTATGTTCGGGCATCCTGGCACTTATGGACGGCGGTGTTCCCATCAAAGCCCCGGTTTCAGGTATTGCTATGGGACTTGTAAAGGAAGGAGACGATGTCGTGATCCTTTCCGATATACTCGGAGATGAGGATCATACAGGCGACATGGACTTCAAGGTTGCCGGGACAAAGGACGGCATCACCGCTCTTCAGATGGATATCAAGATTCATGAACTTTCCAGGGATATCATGGAAAAGGCACTGGAGCAGGCCCGTGTCGGCCGGCTTTTTATCCTTGAAAAAATGATAGAGGCCATTAAGGAACCTCGCAAGCAAATCTCCCCTTATGCGCCCAAAATAATCACCATCAAGATTAATCCGGATAAAATCCGTGAAATCATCGGTCCCGGCGGTAAAGTCATCAGAGCGATTCAAGCTGAGACCAACACGAAAATCGAAATAGATGATTTGGGTATCGTCAAAATCGCTGCTGTCTCCAAAGAAGACGGTGATGCTGCTTTAAATATGATCAAAGAAATTATCGTTGAACCTGAAGTCGGCAAAATTTACGAAGGAACCGTCGTAAAGATCATGGACTTCGGCGCCTTTGTCCAGATACTTCCCAACGTAGACGGTCTTGTGCATATTTCACAACTTGCCGCACACCGTGTAAATAAGGTGTCGGATGTCGTTAAGGAGGGAGATCAGATTAAAGTCAAAGTCCTTGAAATTAGCAGAGATGGAAAAATCCGCCTGAGTTACAAAGCGGCGCTGGAGGAAGAAGGATAAATAAAAAAAAATGGATCATAGCGTAAACAAAACCATCCTTGCGAACGGTATCAAGGTTATCACCAGAAAAATGCCACATCTTCGTTCCGTTTCCATGGGGGTATGGGTCAATGTCGGCGCCCGTGATGAATCTTTAGTCGAAAGCGGTCTCTCCCATTTTATTGAACACATGATCTTTAAAGGAACCAAAAAAAGAACGGCCTTTCAGATCGCCAAGGAATTCGATGCCATCGGCGGACATACAAACGCTTTTACAAGTACTGAAAATACATGCTACCATGCAAAAGTGATGGACACCCACCTGGACACCATGGTCGATATCCTATCGGATGTCTTCTTAAACTCTGTGTTCGATGATAAAGAAATCGAAAATGAACGTGCGGTGATTCTCCAGGAAATCGGAATGGCGGAAGACAACCCGGATGAATATATTCACATCCTTTCAGGAATGAATTTCTGGGGTAAAAATTCTCTGGGTCGCTCTGTTCTCGGCAGTCGTGAAAACATAAAAAGTTTTAATTCAGACACCATTAAAAAGTTCTTCCATCGCTTTTATCAGCCTGAACGCATTGTTGTTTCAGTAGCAGGTAACCTGGAACATAACCACTTCATGAACATTGCCGGCCCGGTATTCGAATCGATTCAACCGGGCAATGATTTATCCGGGCGAATTACACCTGATGAAAACTGCAAGGTGGACATTAACTACAAAGATTTAGGGCAGGTTCATATCTGTTTGGGAACCAAAGGAATGTCAATAACCGACCCGCGACGATACACATTTTCACTGTTAAATACCATTTTAGGAGGCAACATGAGTTCAAGGCTGTTTCAGGAAGTCCGTGAAAAAAGAGGGCTTGCCTACTCGGTTTACTCCTATGCATCATCCTTTGTCGATACAGGGATGTTTGGCGCCTATGCAGGCGTCTCTCCTAAAAATATGCAAAAATCCATACGAGTCATTCTGAAAGAAATCTCCAAAATCAGAAAAATGCGAGTCGATTCAAACGAACTGCGTTATGCCAAAGAATATACAAAAGGCAACCTTATGCTTGCCTCGGAAAGTAATGACAATCAGATGGTTCGAATGGCACAAAATGAGACGCACTTCGGACGTTACATCCCCTTGGAAGAAATTATAAACAACGTTGAAGCCGTCACCGAAGATGACATCCTCGGACTTGCTGAAAGCCTTTTTCAAAGTAATCGTTTTGCACTGACCCTACTAGGGCCAGTCACCGATAAACATGTATTTGATGATATTTTGCCTGTGTAGTCTATTTTGGTTAAATAGTTAAATCGTTGAATCGTTAAATGGTTTTGACGATTTGACCAATCGACCAATCAACCAATCAACCAATCGACAATTTTACCAACATCTATGGATCTTCCCCCTTTTATAAAATTTCTTCGTCTAAGACCAGAGTCGGATGCAGATATCCCCCTGCCCCGTTATATGACACCCAAGGCATCCGGTATGGACATATGTGCCGCCATTGAAAAAGACCTTGTACTGGAAAAAGGTGTCGTTGCGTTGATACCTACCGGTTTTGCCGTGGCCATTCCCGAAGGATTTGAAATACAAATTCGTCCCCGGAGCGGGTTGGCCGTAAACCATGGTATAGGAATTATTAATTCCCCGGGAACCATAGATGCCGATTATCGGGGAGAAGTAAAAATTGCGCTTATAAATCTTGGGGGAAAAAAATATGCGGTTAAACGCGGTGACAGGATTGCCCAGATGGTCATTAAACGGGTTTACCAGGCGAGGCTGAAAGTTGTGGAGCAACTCGATGAAACTGACAGGAACAGCGGTGGATTCGGACATACAGGGCGTTAAGATGAAAGATTATCCCGCTTCAGAACAGTTTCAAGTTAAGCCCGATTACAATCTTGCCGTATGTATTTTGGCCAGCGGGAGCAAAGGAAATGCCATCTTTATTTCCAGCGGCGATACGTCATTGCTGATTGATGCCGGCCTTTCCGGAATTGAAATCGAACGCCGATTAAGGTCAAGAGGTCTTGATCCGAAAAACCTTGATGCGATCCTGGTATCTCACGAGCATTCCGACCACATCCAGGGTGTCGGCGTTCTTTCGCGCCGTTATAAGCTCCCGGTCTATATCAGCACAAAAACACGAAACGCCGCCGTCTCCCAGCTCGGAAACCTCTACGATTCTAAAAACTTTGAGTGTGGATCAATGTTCACCATCAATGACCTGTCCATCCATCCCTTTTCCATATCCCATGATGCCAAAGATCCATGCGGGTTTACGGTCAATCAGAACGGAACAAAAATCGGAATTGCCACCGATCTGGGTGTCGCAACATCCATGGTAAAGGAGCATCTTAAGAATTGCACACTGTTGATCATAGAGGCCAACCATGATGAGGACATGCTGATCAACGGTCCCTATCCATGGCCTATAAAACAACGGATCAAAAGCAGAATCGGCCACCTGTCCAACGCGGAATCAAAACACCTCTTAAATGAAATCCAGCATGACAAACTGAAATATGTAATGCTGGCTCACCTCAGCGAAACAAACAATACACCCCAAAAAGCCGTCGATGAAATCGGTCAGGCGCTGACCCGCTGCAAGGCGCGCCTCGATGTCGCATCCCAGGATGAATGCGGAGCGTTATTACTCCTCAAATAATTGAGGGGTCAGGGAGTTTTAATTGTAAACACTCATATACTAATAAGTATATTAGATACTCGACATGTGCGTGTTCACGGGTGTGCCTCCCCGTTTAACTCCGCATATCACAGAGCTCTGGAGCTTTTCAGGATCACCATGAACGTTCTGCACGAAAGTCCCCCTGTACATTAAACTGTTTTTACCCTGGCCGCTAAGGTCGGGTTTCTGAACAGTCTTTTGGAAAATTTGATATATTTCATCACAATAGCCCTAACTGCCAGCTGCAAAGCATATAATCTAATCGGTTTTTCCAACAGACAGGTAACGTCCGAAGATATGCACCGATTGACCACTTCATTACTGGCGTTTCCGGTTATGATGATCGTGTCTTCGCGGGCAGAGGGAAACCTTTCCACAATTTGGTCAAGAAAGTCGAATCCGCTTTTTTCGCCGAGATAGATGTCTAACACGAATACTGCAACACCCATATCACGGCCCATACAATACGCAATTGCCTCATCAATATCAGTAAAAGAGATCACTTCACCCCATATGTAGAAGCTTTCGATGATATTTGAAATCACCTTGCAGATACTCGGGTCGTCATCTACAATAATTATATCCAGTTCTTTGGACATGTTTCACCTTCAAAATAAAGAAAAGAATCGATTCAAAGCGTTCAATTTCTTTACAAAAGACAAGTATGGTTTTATTTAACAAAATAAAAATCCAAGAAGGTGCCTTGTTTTCCTCAGGGTGAAATGGCGGTATGCGAGCAAAGGTGTTCGAGGAACCGTTGATGAAGATCTTATATCAGTAGTCTTAACCCGTTCCGGGCCGAATTCGCGGGAGTATTCATTTTACGCGTTTTGTTTTTTTTAAATAACATAACATAATCCAAACTGCAAATATTTTTAGCGGATCAGGCGCGGCAAGGCGGATGAGAATCGGAAAAATAAAGATGCGCCCCGATGTTAATGACGGCATTTCGGGAAGTCATTATATTCGGCAAGGGTCTTGTAGCCTTACCAATCATAGAGCACCGCGAACCACCTGGGGCTTAGCCGTCTTGAACTGGGGCATGGTCATGCCGATATTGGCATTGATGTAAGTGGGATCGCAGACCACGAAGCGATCGCCGCTCACCGTAACGGCGTCGCCAGCCACGTACTCGGAAAACTTGACGGCGGTTGCCGCGTGTCCCGGGTAAAGCAGCCCAATTACGTCAAGGTCAAGAATCCGGCGGACCAGACTGCTGAACAAAGTGGCACGGTCTTCGCAGTCCGAATACCAGGAGGATAGGGTTTCCTCCGCAAACATATACTTTTCGTGCCCGAACTGGTCATCGTCGGTTTGGTATTTGAAGGCTGTTTGGACAAACCGCAGCAGCATATTCACCGCTTCGGGCTCGCTTTTGCCTTCGACCAGTTTACCCAAAGCGCTGACAAGGCTTGTTTCTGTTTCCGGTGCAACCGGTGCTGCCAGATAAACCTCCCAGTTGGTCTGCGGGTAGGCTTGGTAAAAGCGGACGGTATTAGGATTAAAGGCCGCCGGAACACTATAGGTTTGGCCGTTGTAGCGAAAGTTCAACTTTTTGACATTCTTGTCGGCATGGGTTCGGGGCGTGGTACGCAACATTAGGGTCAGCACACGCTCGGCCTCCGGATAGTCCTTTTTAAAAGTGTAGATGTTTCCAGGTTTGTGCTGATTTCGCAAATAGCTGATATTGTAAAACCGTGTTCCATTGAGCGTGTAATACGGTGTCTCATACATGGTGCCTTGCGCCGGGGCCAGCAGGTAGATGTGGTTGCGGCTGTAGCCGACCTTGACCCGGTAGCCCGACTTGGTCAGTACAAACCAGGCCAACAAAGCGGCACTGTTGGTATCCGGTTGAATTGTGTGGGCAAACCCTTCAACAAAATGAAAAAAACCCCAGTCGTTCAATAGCAGCCGCCCTTTGATGTGACCAAGCTGGCGGATCAGGCCTTCAAAATCCGCTTGGCTTAACGTGGCCCAATAGGTGCTGATGGCGTGATTGTTGGCTTGATCGGCAACGGTTGCAGTTAGGGCAGGGTCGTAGACAACCTTTACCGGCAGACCGTAAAACATCACTTCAACCAGGGTCCCGTAGAGTTTCGGCCGGGGCTCGGTGCGCGGTTCGGATTTGGGCGCAGGGGTCGATGCGGGCTGGGGCACGGCTTCAGGAGGCGGCGCAGGCAATGGTTCGACCGTCTTGACATGTTTGCCTTTGGGGATGACCGAGTCGTCGTCGGGCACCTCGCTGGCTTTCGGGATGACCTTAGGTTTGGGGGTGGTGTAGCGTACCAATCCCTGCATCTCGGCAAATGCTTCCCATTCGGCCTTTAAAAATGCACAAAAATCTCGATCACGCTCATCGCGAAAGGCCTGAAAGTCCGTCTCCTGGGTTTGCCGGAATTTATTAAAATTTTGTTCCTGCTCGTCGCCATTACGATTAAAGGTGCTAAACTCATTGTCCAGATCGCGAAACACTTTTTTAAATTGATCCTGATCGGCGGCGGCCGGCAGGACACTCAAGATCAACACAAACACCAATACTATCATTGCTTTAATGTGCATGGTCTTCTCCTTTTTGACTGCAGCCGGTTTGGCAG
>CAVPLW010000002.1:0-216512 GCA_963706295.1 uncultured delta proteobacterium
TATTTCGGTTAGATTGAGCGGCGCTATAAGATATTAGGAAACTTTTGATAATAGGAGAACAATATGTTCGCGTCCAAAACAACATTAAAGCGCAATGAATATGATGTCATTATCGTCGGGGGCGGGCCTGCAGGACTGTTTGCAGCGTTTTATCTTTGTGAACACTCCAAGCTCAGTGTTCTTATTGTTGAAAAAGGGAAAGGTCCTTTAAAGCGCAGATGTCCGATGAGTAAGAATAAGAAATGCATGAAATGTCGACCGTGTAATATATTGTGCGGTGTCGGCGGAGCTGGTCTATTTTCAGACGGTAAGCTAAACTTTATCCACAAATTAGGAAAGACCGATCTAACACAGTTTATGTCGATACGTCGGGCTCAGATGCTTATTCATGAGACAGAACAGATATTCAACAAATTCGGTATGGATAGCATTGTCTATCCGACGGATATGGAAGAAGCCAAAAACATCCGTAAAAGGGCCAAGCGGTATGGAATTGATCTGCTTATTATCAAACAGAAACATCTTGGCAGCGAATGCTTGCCAGGATATATTTCAAATGTGGCTGATTACATCAAGTCCAAAGGGGTGACCTTTCACACGTCTGAGGAAGTAAAGGACATTATTGTAGAAAATGGACGAGTAAAAGGTGTCGTGACCAGCAGGAAAAAATACCTTTCCAACAACATTATCCTGGCACCCGGACGTGTGGGGGCTGACTGGGTTGGAAAACTGGCACAAAAATACGGGATCGGACTCAAGCAAAGAGGCATTGAAGTTGGCGTACGTGTTGAGGTTCACAAGGATATCATGCAAGATCTTTGTGATGTAATTTATGACCCCACTTTTTTTATACAGACATCAAAATATGATGATCAGACCCGGACATTTTGTACCAATAAAGGCGGGTTTGTTTCTTTAGAAAATTATAGTAACTTTGTCTGTGTCAACGGCCATGCATATCAGCACAAGAAATCTGAGAATACCAACTTCGCATTTTTGTCCAAGGTGATTCTCACCGAACCCGTAACAGACAATCAAGCATACGGTGAATCCATTGGGAACCTCGCCACTTTGATTGGCGGGGGCAGACCAATACTGCAGCGCTTTGGTGATCTCAAGCGCGGAAGGCGCAGCACATGGCATCGAGTCAAAAAAGGCTACATCGAGCCGACACTGACCGGTGTGGTCTGTGGTGACATTGCCATGGCCTTGCCAGAGAGAATATTAACCAACATCATTGAAGGTTTGGATAAACTTAACCGCGTGGTTCCAGGAGTGTCCAATGACGAAACACTCCTTTACGCACCTGAGATTAAGTTTTTTGCTACACAGGTTGATACAACCAGCGAGCTGGAAACAAAGATTCATGGGATGTACGTCGCCGGGGACGGACCAGGTGTGGCTGGAAATATTGTATCAGCCAGCGCCACCGGACTGATACCTGCAAAGGCCATCATAGAAAAAATTCCCTGACGAATCGTGTCATCTCTGAAAGGACGGTGTCTTTGGCCTGAAAATGAGGCGTGTGGCCGCAGTCAGGGATGAGTTTGACACGCACCGGTCCGGATACTTGGCTGGCGATACCTTCGACCTGGGCAGGGGTTCCATACGCATCATCTTCACCCTGGAGAACGAGGACCGGACATGTTATTTTTGAAAGGTTTTTTTGAATATTCCAGTTGGAAAATTCAGGTGACAGCCACCTGTTGGCCCATCGGTAGAAAATCGTCTCCGTATGTTCTTTGTGATACCGGACAAACTTTTCTTTTAAAGAAGTGGTTTCAAAAGCTTCAACCGCACTGCGAATACCCTCGATGGTTATTTGTTCAACAAAGATGTGTGCTGCTTCTGTAATAATCCCGCGTACCAGGTTGCTGTGAGATGCGGCGGTGATTAGTGCGATGGTGCCCCCATCGCTATGTCCGATGAGAACGGCATTATCAATGTCGCATTCCTTTAACAGTGCAGGCAAGTATGTTGAAGATTCCATCTCTAGATAATCAACCGGCCATGGGCCTTCAAACATTTCGGAACCGCCGTAACCTCTTCGGTCGTAAACCAACCCAGAACAACCGAGAGACTCACAGAGCGTTTCCGGGAAATCCCGCCAGATCTCGATACAGCCGAGGCCTTCATGAAGAAAAACAAGTGTGGATCGATCCTTTAAAAGTGTTCCAGGTTCGGGTTCAATGCGTTTAACCCTGAGTTGACAGCCGGCAGTTTGTACAGGAAATGTTCGAGAAAAGATATTCTTTTTTTCTTTGAGGTTTATTGTCATTGAAAATAGGGTCTCAACTCTTGACAAATTAAATGAGCATGTCAGAATAGACTATGAATACAAAGATTTGTCAAGTGAGGAAAAGATGATTATAGAAAAACCAGGTTTCGTTACGGACAGGATTTTATTTCTTGGACGAAAAGAATCATGTGTTTATCTTTTAAAAGGTGCAGAAGAATTTGCTCTGCTTGGAGGCGGATTGGCTTACATTGTTCCTGATATTATAAAACAACTGAAAAGCTTTAACATAGAAGAGAAAAAGATAAAACGGATCATCATACTCCATTCCCATTTTGACCACTGTGGAATCGTCTCTTTTTTTAAAAGGAGATGGCCCTGGGTATCAATAACGGCATCGGCAAGGGCAAAAGAACTTTTGAATAAGCCCGAAGTTATGGAAAGCATTTCATCTTTAAATCAAATACTATTGACTGAACATGAACTGGAAAAACAGGACAAAGATATTGGAATTGAGTTTGACAGGATTAATATTGATGACGTTGTAAAAGGGGGAGATATCCTTAGCTGTGATGATCTATCAATGGAAGTGATGGAAGTTCCGGGTCATTCTTCGTGTTCAATTGCAATATATGTGCACCAAGAAAAAGCGATGTTTGCTTCCGATGCAGGAGGCATACCTTTCGGGGATAAGATATTTACAGCCGCCAATTCAAATTTTGACAAGTACCAAGAGAGCCTTCAAAAGATGGCCCGATATGAAATCGAGGTCTATCTTGCTGAACACTTTGGCGCAAGGACTCGCAGCGACGGCCGACATTTTCTGCAAAAATCCATGGATGCCGCCATGGAAACCAGGAGTATACTGGAAGCGTCTTACGCAAAAACGAAAGATATTAAAAAGAGTACAAAGGAGGTAACAGATACGTTTATGGAATGGATACCTGAGGGTTTTATGCCAAAAGAGATTATCTCCATGGTTATCGGTCAGATGATTCGGTTTATTGCCGGATTAAAGTAAATCAAGGACTTCAAAAATATTATCCATTAGATCTATTATACCCAGCTTGTTTCTTAAGACAGATCCTTTTTTTAAAAGTATTTTTACGACTTCGGAAGTTTCCAGAGCTGCAAGGAGTGTGACGGCATGCGGTAAGCAACCCAATGAAGTCTCAACCCCTTTCTGTGGCAGAATATCTGAATCACCGTATATTAGCATTAACCCCTTGTCTTCAGGAAAGATGCTGATGACATGCCCGTAGACTCCTGCAACCGCAGCAGAGACAAGAGGTGATCCGACCTTTTTTGCGGCGCTTTCCAGAAAAAACCGAGTTTGTATATTGTCAAGGCAGTCAACAATAACATCTGAATTTTCAGTTAGACTTGCTGCATTATTATCGTCAAGCAATTCGTTATGCCCCTCAACAGTAATCGTCGGATTTATTTCACGGACCCTTTTAATGGCGGCTTTGGTTTTTGATGTATCAAGAAGGCGATGTGTGCTTAAAAATTGCCGGTTGAGGTTACTCTCTTCGAACGTGTCGGTATCGATCAGTGTAAGTGTGCCGATTCCAATGCGAGCGAGAATTTCAGTTACAGCACCGCCCAGACCCCCTAGACCAACAATGCTTGCCCGTGAACTTAATAGAATGGACTGATCCTTTGGTGAAAATGTTTTCATGTTACGGACATAATGTTCAGGAATAATATTTTCATCAAGGGCTGTAATTTCAATGTGACGTCCGCTGAGTTGAAAAAATTCCGAGAGATTAATTATATGTTCAATAGAGATACTGGTATACAAAGAACCGTCGGGGAATTTTTTTCTAACGGAAACCTCTTTGACTTTATTGATAATATCATTTTTCACATAATACTCCTCGTTTATCAGGGTAAACGTATTTGAATCCCAATACAGTGAAAACGCTCCACGACGGCGTATATCTCTTTCCAACCGACTGAAACTTGTGCTTAAGCACCCCATAAACCCGGGCCGTGCCGGAGTTATAAAGAACAATTTGTCGCTAAAATGTCCTATTGATTTTTTTAAGTCAAAATATCGATCGGCTCGGTCTAACGCGTGCTAAAGCCCTTCAAACAGTCAGTCGGTTTCCAAGAGAAACACGCCGTCGCTGCGCTGGACCGAAATCAAATGCGTTTGCGCTATCTCGTTTCTTAATATAACTTGTAACTTTCGGAAAAACACTATAAAAATAGAAGCTTCAAGGTCCCAGATATCGAATAAAGTGTAGGCGTCAGATGGTTGAAAGTCAAGAAAGTAAGTTGATTCACTGTTTCTTAAGTTTCGCACCCTTAATTCGCGAGTTCTTTCAGCAAAAATTTAATTATACCTGAAGCGGTAATGTTTTCAAAAGGCTAAAGCGTTACGAATACGCTATGACCGTATTATATGAATATTGCAACGACGATAATTCCGATATTTGCCGTAATAACCCTTGGATGGTTTGTCCGGATTAAAGGATTTATTCATTCGGAATTTTTAGGCCCGGCAAACCGGTTGGTCTATTACCTGGCAATCCCTGCCATGATTTTTCGCGCGATCTCCAAAGCGTCCTTAAGTACCCAATTTGATGTTACCGTCATTTTAATCACACTTTTATCGGTTTTGTCTGTTTTTGCTGTGGCATGGTGTGTGGGTTTGATCTGGCGTATCAGAAGAGGGGAGCTGGGGACATTTATTCAGGCCTCTTTTCATGGGAATCTGGGATATATCGGTCTTGCTGTGGCATATTATTCTCTCGGTAATGATGGATTTGTGAGGGCCAGTATCATTGCCGGCTTTATCATGATATTACAAAATTTTCTCGCAGTGGTAGCCCTTCATTTCAATTCTGACGATGCTTCAACCTCAAAAAACAAACGAGATGTTGTATTAAGGATACTGGGCAACCCCGTGATTCTTTCGGCACTGGCAGGCATTCTATTTTCCTCTTCAGGGCTAAAGTTACCGCTGGTTATCAGCAGGAGTCTGGATATTTTAAGTGGACTCGCACTTCCTATGGCTTTAATCCTCATCGGGGCTTCGTTGTCTTTTAAATTGATGCAGTTAAGGATGTTTAGAATTTTATCTTCAAGTTTTTTGAAGCTGATTCTGCTTCCGGGGTTGGGTTTTATCTTTTACCGCTTGTTCGATATAAAACTGCAGGACTATCTACCAGGCCTTATTCTTCTGGCATCACCGACAGCCACTTTAACCTATGTTATGGCAAAAGAAATGAACGGTGATGCCGATTTTGCCGTGGCAGCGCTTTCCTCATGTACCATATTGTCTGCTGCAACATTTTCCATATGGTTGCATATTGCGGCTGGATAAAGATAAGACCTGAATATTGCCCCAGATGACGGGATTTCGCCATGCTCAACTTGCTATATGAAAGCCTCCGGCCCGTGCGAAATTCAGGAAAAAAATTAGACTAAATACGAGTCCGCCCAGCTCACGGCATCCTGATAGAATTCAGGAACCTTTTTCTCATTGATATTGATTTTGGAAATGATTGAAGAAAATGTTTCCCAATTTGCCGACTCATAGCTGGAAACCAGTTTTAAATAATCTGCCAAATTGCCCTTTTCCTCCAACAAGGCCTGTTTGATGTTTTTCGATAATGGGAGGGTTTGCATGATATCTTCCATATTATTGTCGAGCATCGCATCAATAAGGGAAAATAGGCCCATGAGAAAGAGCTCCGAAATATCTGCTCCGTTTTGTGAATGAATACCCAAAAGTTCGCAAAATCTGGCTCTAATAATGGACGCTCGAACAAGCTCGTCGGGTTTATCCGAAGCCAGCTCTGCAGTGGCAACCATGGAGATAAACCGCTTGATCTCCATCTCTCCCAATAAAACGATGGCATGTTTAATGGTAGAGATATCGCAGGCGCGTTTAAAGAAGGCGGAATTGATATAGCGCAATAGTTTGTAGGAAATTGACACATCCCTGTTAATGAGTTTCTCGAGTTTATCAAAACTGCAATCTTTCTTATTTGCCTCACTAACGATTTGCAGCAGGGTAATCTTGGAAGGGGCGAATTCTTTGCCTGAAATAATTTCCGGTTTGCTGAAAAAATATCCCTGAAAATAGATAAACCCCATGAATAAAGCCTTTTCAAACTCCTCGTAGCTCTCTATTTTTTCGGCAAGTAATTTAATGTTATTGCCTTTAAAGCGGTTCACCATTTTCTGTATTTCATCAATAGGGGTCAGCATGAAATCAATTTTGATGATGTCTGCAAGCTCGACTAAGGGCTGCATTTCGCTTTTAAAGACAAAGTCATCCAATGCAAGTGAATATCCTGCCTCTGCAATATCAGTACAGGCACTGATAATCTGTTCATTGGGGTCCACATCTTCCAGGATTTCCACCATCATTTTCTCTGAGGGAAACATCATGGGAGTTTTATTTAACAATAGACTTTGAGGAAAGTTGATAAAGGCTGTTTTTCCAGCTGTGAGCTGGTTCATGCCGATGCTGAAGAAACTGTTGGATAGGAGTTTGGAGGTGGCTGTATCACCATCGATATTCGGAAAGGCATTCGACAACCCATCACGAAAAAGAAGTTCATATCCATACAATTTTTTATTTTTATTAAAAATAGGCTGTCTTGCTACATATACTTCCATAGATTTTTATTTTCAAGAGAGATTAGATGTCGTCATTTGCCATTTACCCTGTCAATTTATGCCTCTCAAAATTTATGTCGGGGTATTCTATATCAACAATAAGATGTATCCAGTTTCTTTTGCAGGTCTATAGCGGGCTGCAACTATTTTTGCAAGAGGAACTTTTTTTAGACTTTGGAAAAGCAAAAAACATGCCAGAAGACGGTATATAAATTGTTTGCCAGGAACTTGCAATTACCAAAGAATAACTTAAAGATCACTTTTTTTAATATCCCCTCCGGGTACCAAAAGATGTCGATGCCAATGATGCCGGGTATGCAAAATCAGTAAAAACCATGAATAATGGTAAAACTTTATTGCTTAAAAACCATTGAGGCATCTATCCGTAGTAAATAATCCCCGCTTTAAAAGGCGGGAATTATTTACTTAATGATATCAATGATAGACTTCAACATTTCATCCTGGGTCCTTAATGTTGCAATATTTGCCTCATAACCTCTTTGCGCAATGATCGTTTGTGGAATTTCCTCTGCCAAATCCACATTGGACATTTCTTTTTCCGTCAATTGCCCATCCGTTACATCAACAACGATAGGACCTGGAGTATCCGATTGCGTTATTTCTACCGCAACATTCTTTCTTGGACCTTCAACCAATGTTGCCCTGCTTTTTTTGAATCCTTCTGTTTCCACGTTTGCAATATTGTTGGCAGTAACCCCCATTTTTTCACCGAACGCCGTTACTGCTGAAAGTGTGCTTTGAATTGAAAAAGTCAATGATTTTCCTCCTTATTTATAGCGCCTCCAAAAAATTAATATGATGAACAGAGGATTGTAATAAGGCGGTGTTGTATTGACATACAAGGCGGGCGGCTCAAATCGGTCGGGCAACCCTGCCGCCATATCCTCTGGATCTTAATTTTAGGATTTAGGCCAGTGGCTTTGCGTCCCATCCTTTCGGATGGTTTGCCTTTATTCAACCTCTTTATTATATCGGACACTTTTTGTGAGAACTTTAAAAAAAACTTAAGTTTTGCACCAAAATTATGATTTTACCCTAAAAAAATTCCCCGGCCTGCTGCACTTTATTGACGTTACTGAAAATTAAGGCATTGGTAATAATTTTGACTTTTGAAAATATTACCGCTTCAGGTATAATTAAATTTTTACTGAAAGAACTCATGAATAAGGGCTCGTAATGAAAGAACCCGTCCGGGCTATTAATAAAAGTCTATGCTTTAACAGGCGGTTTCATCCATAAAGTTAAATCGCCTATGGTTCTTTCAAAACGATCCCTAATCCACTCAGACAGCTTCCAGCTAAAAATTTAATCATACCTGAAGCTCTTTGAAACCGATTTGTTTCAAATTCGCTAATCGCTTTTCGACAAAAGACTCAAAAATCACGCGCTGGAAGGTTTTGAAATGGCTTATAATGAAAATCTGTTTAACTCGTGTCCATCCATAAATGAGGATTTTTGTTTAAGATCAAGGCATGCGAAAAAAATAACCAAAGGCATATGTATAATATTCCGAGGATTATTTTTTAAGCATAACGCAGAGATTGAGCAAAAAGACCATTTATGGATGGACACTAACTCATTGGAGTGAGAATATATTTACCTTCTTCCTCTTTAAATTTTAGGCCGTAAATCTTTATGGTTTCTGTAATGGGGCGGCCGAACAGGAAATCTGTCAAATCAGTTTCAAGGCCTGCTTTCTGCACTACCAGTTCTCTAATTTTAATATCATGCTCGATAATCTCCAGTATGCCTTTAAGTGCCTCATCCTTTTTATCTTTGTTCAGGGAATCAATAAAAAATTTGAGCATGTCATATGAACATCGCTTTTGGTGACCCTCAACAAGTTCCCATAATCCTTCAACGGATGAAATAAGATCTTGTCGTGTCAATCGGTTTTTTGCATAAATCCTTTCAATTTCTCTGGTATCCCAGCATTTAAGGACTTTGCACTCCATGGGCCTATGCTCATATATTGTACAATTATTATTTGTTTCGTTAAAAAAGACACAGGTCCATGAACCTTTTTGTCCCTTTAGCTTTAGAATATCTGAAGATGCCGGCAAAAAGCATTCTTTAACATTGTCATAAGAACGTTCACCTTTTCTGATGGTATAGATATACTTTGACGGAATAATACCTTTATCAATCAAAATTTTATCTTCAAGGTGAAAAGACGGCCCGCCTTTTTTGCAGCAGGTGCCGCATCGGATACATTCTTTCATTTTGGTTTTTTTAACGTTTGAGATCATTTTAATCAAGGTAACATTTTATCCTATTCAGATTATCCATGAAGCGGCTATTCAGAAAAACACCCCGAGGGCTCAATTATCTTATCCAAAGAACCGTTACTCATTCAGCAGCTTTTCAAAAAAATCGTTCCCCTTGTCGTCTACAATAATAAAGGCTGGAAAATCTTTGACGGTAATCAGAAAGATCGCTTCCATTCCAAGATCGGAATACTCTAACGTTTCGATGTTGGTTATACAATCTTTACCCAGACGTGCCGCAGGCCCGCCGATGGAACCCAAATAGAATCCGCCGAACTTTTTACACGATTGCGTAACTTCTTTTGAACGATTTCCCTTGGCCAGCATGGCCATGGAAGCGCCTTGTTGCTGAAAAATGGGAACATAAGGATCCATGCGGCCGGCAGTGGTGGGGCCGAAAGATCCTGAAGGATATCCAGCCGGTGTTTTTGCCGGACCGGCATAATATACCATGTGATTTTTGAAATATTCCGGAAGGCCTTCACCTTTGTCAAGTCGTTCTTTAAGTTTGGCATGGGCGATGTCCCGGGCCACGACAATTTTTCCCGTCAGCATCAGACGGGTTGCTACCGGATATTGACCCAATTCGGCCCGAATTTTATCCATTGGCCGGTTTAGGTCGATGCGAACAGCTTCTGTATCCGAACCTGCAGGTTCCGGCAGATACCTTGCCGGATCGGTCTCAAGACGTTCTAAATAGATTCCGTGCTTTGTTATTTTTCCTTTGATATTCCGGTCCGCACTGCAGCTGACGCCAAGGCCGATGGGACAAGATGCACCGTGTCTTGGAAGCCGAATGATCCGAACATCATGACAGAAATATTTTCCGCCGAACTGGGCACCGATACCGAGCTCTCGGGATATCTCAAACAGTTCTGTTTCGAGCTTTATATCCCGGAAAGCATGACCCCGTCGATTCCCGGAAGTCGGAAGATAATCGAGATATCCTGCCGAGGCCAATTTGACGGTTTTAAGGTTGAGTTCAGCAGATGTTCCGCCGACGACAAATGCAAGATGATAGGGTGGACAGGCAGCTGTACCCAGGGTTTTCATTTTGTTTTTCATAAACGTAGCCAGCTTTTCCGGGGTTAACGTCGCTTTGGTCTCCTGATAAAGATACGTCTTGTTGGCAGATCCGCCGCCCTTGGCTATGAAAAGAAAATGGTAGGTGTTACCTTCAACGGCATAAATTTCAATCTGTGCAGGAAGGTTGCATCCAGTATTGACCTCATCATACATGGTCAAGGGCGCATTCTGTGAGTAGCGCAAATTGTTGGTTGTATAGGCATTGAAGATGCCCCTTGAAAGCGCTTCTTCGTCACAAAAACCGGTCCAGATCTGTTGGCCCTTTTTCCCCATTACGATGGCTGTGCCTGTGTCTTGGCACATGGGGAATACACCGTCTGCGGAAATGACCGCATTTTTCAACATTTCAAGGGCCACGTACCGATCGTTATCGGAGCTTTCGGGATCATTGAGAATTCTTGCCAAGAGCGACAGATGTGAGGGCCTCAGCAGATGAGAAACATCCTTAAACGCATGTTCAGCCAGAAGGGTTAATCCTTCCTGGGTGATGGTTAGTATCTCGGTACCCTTAAAAGAATCTAAAGAAACATGGTCATCGGTTAATCGAAGATAATCTGTCGTATCATCTCCTAAAGGAAACATATCCTGATATGCGAATTCTATCATTGTTATTCTCCTTCGAACCTGCAGAATATAGGATAAACAAAAAAGCCTTCCTAATGAGGAAGGCTTTTTAAAAGTTTGAATGCCGGGGCTTTATAATTATTACACGAAATCCGGATCACTTTTCCAGGGTCATTTGAATATAATGGCAAGGGCATTCTTTTGCACACAAGCCACATCCCTTGCAGAAGTCCAAGTCAAATTCGTAGAATCCGGTGGTCTTCGACTTTTGAACGGCATTGTCAGGGCAATACATATAGCAGTTGCCACAATCGAAACAGAGCCCACAGCTAAAGCAACGGTCCGCCTCGGCAATAATATCATCTTGGTCAAAAGCCGGATAAACCTCTTTGAAACCCTTGAGTCTCATATGGATCGACCTGGCTTCCTTTTCATATCGCTTGACCGGCTGATAGTAATAGGTGTTCAATTCCCTTGAGTAGACCACGGGCTGTTGTGCCAGTTCGCTCTCTTTATTTCCTTCGATGTAATCTTCAATTGCGGAAGCAGCGCGCATTCCCTGACCAATGGCCAAAGCGACCGTTTCCAGACCTGCCACGGCATCACCACCGGCAAATACGCCTTCCGTACTGGTCATCAGATATTCGTTGGTATAGATCCAGTTTTTATCTACGGTCTGAATCTCGATGCCATCATAATCCACGGCCTGGCCTGTGGCCATAATGACGGTGTCCGCGGGAATGAAGGCTTCTGATCCGGAAATGGGAACCGGTCTGGCCCGACCGCTGGCATCGGGTTCTCTTAGCTCCATTTGAACACACAAAAGACCGACCACCCGGCCTTCATCCAACACTAATTTAACCGGGTTGGTGTGATACCGAAACATGATGCGTTCTTCCATGGCTTCGTCGATTTCGGCGGTAATCGCAGGCATTTCCATTCGGGTGCGTCGGTAAACAATACTCACATTTGCCCCCAGACGCTTGGCCGTCCGGGCACAGTCCATGGCGGTATTGCCGCCGCCGATGACCACAACATCGTTGCCGAGCTCTACCCATTTGCCGGTGTTGACCTGTTTTAAAAACTCCACTCCGGTAAAAACATTTTTCGCGTCTTTGCCCGGGACGTCAATCGACACACCTTTTTGGGCGCCCAGCCCTAAAAATACAGCATCATATTCACTTCGCAATTGATCAAAGGGTATGTTGACTCCGACCTTGACATTACATTCCAATTCAACGCCTAAGCGAAGAATATTGTCAATTTCTTGTTTCAAAATGTAATTCGGTTGCCGGTAGGATGGAATACCATAACGCATCATACCGCCGGGCTCGCTGTTTGCCTCATATATCTTCACCTGAAACCCTCTTTTGGCCAAATGAAAGGCACAGGAGAATCCGGCCGGACCGGAACCAATAACCGCCACTTTTTCTTTTCTTGTATCGATAAGTTTTTTGTGTTGCAGGTTATTCTCCAGACCGTAATCACCCACAGCGCGCTCTGCACAGTTTATTGCCAGAGGTTCATCAAAATCCCGTCGATTACATCCCCCTTCACAAGGGTGGGGACAAACTCTGCCGCAGACTGCCGGGAAAGGGTTGGTGCGGGTCAAAACATGCCACGCTTTTTCATAATCCTTCGTTTCGGCAAGGACCCTGAGAAAGCCGCGGATGTCATTGCCGGCAGGGCAAGCGTGGTTGCAGGGCGGTGTATGCGTGATATTGATGGGCATCAGGGTCCGCCATGAACCTGTTTTATAAGGAACGACTTTGCGTAAATCAATGACTAATCCTAAAGGCAGCTTTTCCATTATAAATTAAACCTCTCTATATTTTGGTTGGCGATTTGTTGAATTTCAGCTATTACTTCCTTAGACCCGCCTTTCTTAAACAGATGGCTGAACCGACCTTGCAATTTCAGATACTCTTCCACCGGAACCTTGACCGGGATCTTTCTTACATTGGTCATCTTGCCGTCAATAATCTCATATATTGGAAACAGACCGGTATCTTTCGCCAGCCGGCAGATCTGCACGGTGAGTTCACCGTGATGGCCCCAGCCCAAGGGGCAGGGCGCCAGGATGTGAATGTATTTGGGCCCTTCAATGGAAAGGGCGGTCTTCACCTTTCGCTGCAAGTCTCTGAAATCATCGACTGTGGCGGTGGCCACATAGGGAATACCGTGATCGGCTGCAATCAACGGCATATTTTTTTTCCTTGTTTTGTTGCCCATGGGTGTTGTACTGGTCCTGGCCCCGTACGGGGTAAAGCTGGAACGCTGAACACCGGTATTCATGTAGGCTTCGTTATCGTAGCATACATAGAGCACATTGTGGCCCCTTTCAAACATGCCGCTGATGCTCTGAAATCCGATGTCGGCAGTACTGCCGTCACCCCCCTGGGCGATGATATTGACCGGCCCTTTCTTCAAGGCTTTGTAAGCGGCTTCTACGCCGGAGGCAACCGCTGATGCATTTTCAAAAAGGCTGTGCAAAAACGGAATGCGCCAGGACGGATCAGGATAGGGTGAACTGAAAACTTCCAGACAGCCCGTGGCAACGCAGGCAATGGTATTTTCACCGGAGGCATCTTGCACCAGACGTGCGGCCAGGGCCTGGCCGCAGCCGCCACATGCGCGGTGCCCGCTGGAAAATAAGTCTTTTTTCTCTACTTTGTTGAGTTCTTCAGCGCTTATAGTCATGATTATAAATCCTTCTTAGATATCAATTCTTTTTTCAGGCCTAAAAATTCCAATTCCACCGGTTCTTTTTCGACCTTTTCCACCATGTATCGAAGGTCGTTCTTCGTAATGTTTCGACCGCCCAATCCTGCAACAAAGCTGCTGATATTACGATCTTTTTTCTCGGCACGGGGAAACGACCAGCGCACATCGCTGGCCAGAATACCGCCTCTTCCCAGAGAAATGGATTTTTCGACCACGACAATGTTCATTTTGTCTTTCAGTGTATTGTAAATTTCTTTCCGCGGAAACGGACGGTAGGAGCAGATTTGCAAAAGTCCAACTTTTTTACCCTCTTCTTCAAGCTGATCGATGAGATCCTTGATCGTGCCGACTATAGAACCCATTGAGATGACAACCACATCGGCGTCTTTCAATTTATAGGTTTTGATGAAACCGCCGCTGTCTCTGCCGAAGGCTTTTGCAAAATCTTGGCTGACTTTCTTGATGGTTTCTTCGGATTTTTCCATGGCGCGGTGCAGAATATATCGGGTCTCCATGTAAAAACGAGGATCTGCAAAAAGACCGATACCTCTGGGCCACCGGGGGTCCACGATATTCGTCGGCCGAAAGGGGGGTAAAAAGTTGTCGACTTCTTTTTGGTCCGGGACATCCACCGGTTCGAAGGCATGGGTCAGAATAAAACCGTCCATGCAAACCATGACCGGCAAATGGGTCTCTTCCGCTATTTTAAAGGCTTGGATATGCAAATCGGTAGCTTCCTGGTTGTCCTCGGCATGGAGTTGTATCCAGCCGGCATCCCTTAACGCCATGGAATCCTGTTGATCGTTCCAAATGCTCAAGGGGGCGGATATGGCCCGGTTTGCAATGGTAAACACAATGGGAAGGCGCATTCCCGCAATACAGTAAACAACCTCACTCATGAGCAACAAGCCCTGGGACGTCGTCGCCGAATAGGCACGGGCACCGGCGGCACTGGCACCCAATACAACCGATGCTGCGGAAAATTCGCTTTCCACGTTAACATATTCTGCATCCAGGTTCCCCCGTCCGACAATGTTGGCCAGTTCTTCCACGATATGAGTTTGTGGGGTAATCGGATAGGCGGAGATGACATTTGGCCGGCATTTGGCCACACATTCCGCAACAGCATGAGATCCTTCAATTTGTTTAAGCATAAAACTACCTCTTTTGCATGATTTCGCGGGCCCGTTCAAGGGCGGCCACATTGTTTTCACCAACCCTGCCGGGGAATTTTCCCATAATTGCTTCCTGTACAGCATCCAGACTAATCAGGCCGGTAATCGTACAAAATGCACCAATCATAATTGCATTCGGTATGGGCCTGCCGATGATTTCCAGTGCTATTTCCGTGGCAGGAATGGTTTCCACCTTTGCAGTTGTTTTGAGTTGTAATTCTTCGGGCTTTTTTTCTGAATTGACCAGAATTAAACCATTCGGCTTAAGTCCATCCAGCACAGGCACCGATCCAATCAGGTTGGAATCTTGGACGATCAGATAATCCGGGTTTTGCACGTCTTCACGTGTTCGAATTTTCTTGTCATCGATTCTAACAAAAGCCATGACAGGTGCGCCGACCCGTTCAGCTCCAAAAGAAGGGAAGGCCTGTGAAAATTTACCGTCTTTGAATGCCGCAATCGACAAAAGCTCTGCCGCTGCCACATTTCCCTGTCCGCCTCGACCGTGTATTCTGATTTCAATCATTCTACTCACCTTGGTTATTAGCGTGCTTGGGGTATAATCGAAGCACCAAACTGTCCTATTTCCCTATATCACCGGATAAGATCCGCTTGCAGTTTCCTTTGGTCGGCAAACAGAACCGTGTCCTTTTGGCTCGGATCTTTTTTCTATGATATAAATTTATATGCCGCTGCCTGTCAACAAAAAATGTTCAAAAATAAACCTATACCGTATGAATTGTCAATATTTATTTCGGCTTGTGACGTCAAAGGATTTTTAACCATATTCGGGTGCGAAACTTGAATGATTATATGTTCGGAACTTTCGACAAGAATAACATGAACATGCTGTTTGTCAAATAGATGGAAACTAATAGCTTGACAACATCAATGTAAATCCTTAATCTGCTTGCGAGTATATACTCATAAAGGTTTTTTATGGCACGTCCCAAAAAACATCGCAGGGTAGCTTTCAATCCGGCCATCAGTTATTTCAAGCCCAGAGGCATTCCCATGCGCGATCTTTCCGAGGTGCGCCTTACGGTGGATGAACGGGAGGCCATACGACTTGCCGATTTTCTCGGCATGTCCCATGAAGAGGCCGGTCGCCACATGAATGTCTCTAGAGCAACTTTCGGTCGAATTGTTCAACAGGCCAGAAAAGTAGTTGCGGATGCCCTGATCAACGGGAAGGCCATCAATGTCGAAGGTGGAAATTACAAGATGGTGGAAGAAGTACGGACATTCATGTGTCGCAATTGCAGCCACAGATGGGTCGAGTCGTGGGGCACGGGCAGACCTGAAAACTGCCCGAGATGCAATGATGAGAACTTTTTTCGATGCAGGAGTTAATGGGGGATAAAGAATTATGGTACAAATTCATAAAAATGTTGAGACTGCCCAAAAGCAAAAAAAGGCGCCGACAAAACAGGATATTGCTATTGATGAATCTTTGAAGAAAATAAAAAATAAATATATTGTCTTGAGTGGAAAGGGCGGTGTGGGCAAGACCAGCACCTCTGTTAACCTTTCCATGGCCCTTGCCAAAAAAGGGTTTAAGGTCGGGATTATGGATGTCGACTTGCATGGTCCTGACGTACCGAGAATGCTCGGTTTAAAGGGAATGCTCGATTTAAGCAAGAATAACAAACTGAATCCCATACGCTATTCAGATCATTTGAAAGTGGTTTCAATAGAATCGATGATCGCAAGCAAAGACGATGCCATCATATGGCGGGGTCCGCTTAAATACTCTGCCATACGCCAGTTTATCGGCGAGGTGGAATGGGGTGAACTTGACTTTTTGATTATCGATTCTCCTCCGGGAACCGGCGATGAACCGCTGACCGTTGCTCAGACCATTCGTGACGCCAAAGCCATCATCGTTACGACGCCTCAAGAGGTTTCTCTGGCGGACGTCCGAAAATCTATCAGTTTTTGCAGGACGGTTAAGATGGATATTTTGGGTCTTATTGAGAACATGAGCGGCTTTACCTGTCCTCACTGTAATAAAATGGTTGATCTTTTTGGATCGGGTGGCGGGGAAAAAACCGCAGGTACTGCGGGCATTCCGTTTTTAGGTAGAGTTCCCTTTGATCCGAACGTTGTGTCTTGTGGCGACAACGGCATCTCTTTTCAGGAAAAATATGCGGACACCCCGGTGTCTCGGGCTTTTATAGAATTGGCCGAGAAAATATCCAAGTGACCAAAACATTTAAGCCGGAAAGAGGAAATAGGAGATAGGAGATAGGAAAGAGGATAAGGGAAACCACGGATAAATATGGATATTTAGAAAAATAAGAAAGTTAGAAGGTGGGGGTGAGAAGGTTGGCATGTCTCAGAACCCCCGACCTTCTGATTTTCTAACCTTCTTATCTTCTTTGAACTTGCGTCCATTTGCGGTTATCTATTTTCTAATTCCTGTTTTCAGGGTTTGATCCAGGTTCCCTGCTTTAGATAGGGATGGGTAATCTCTTTGAGGACTTTTTTGTGCTCGATAAACCGGGATTTCATTCCGAGCAACCATTCCTTGTGTTTGAGTGCATCCTCTTTGCTGGAAAAAAAATCGTGATGGCTTTTGGTGATCTCAAACGTCGGGGATCCTGACGGTAGGGTTATGATTCCGGAATTACTGCACAGCATGCATCGTACGCGGTGGTTATCTAAAAACCGGAACGTGTCCCCACCGCACTGAGGACAGCAAGGGCCTCTTTTTTCAACCCTGGGTCCAAAAAGCGCTGAAGCCAGTTTACCGGCCGCCTGTTTGTTCTCTTTGTTCAAAAAAATCTCTCCAGGCAAAGCACCATAAACCACCTTGGTGTTTTTATCATCTGCAAAAATCATCTTTAAAAAGCTTTGAATGACCAGCCGGCTGTATCCCTCCTTACCCTCGATGCCGGCGATCGCGACACCAACAGCCGGTTTGCTCCACAGATTTTCAATATGAGCGTAAAAAGAAATTCCTCTATCGAGAAATGTTTTAAGGGATGCGTTGATTCCCAGAAAATAGGTGGGTGCTGATACGATGTATGCATCGGCATCCAACATGGCCTTTATAACAATGTTTAAATCATCATCCAGAACGCAGTGCTCTTTTGTGAAAAGACACTGGTAACATCCCCGGCAGGAAAGAATCTTGAAATCGTGAAGCCGCAAAAGATTCAGCTCATGGGGAATGGATAGCTGATTGCTGATTTCCTTGGTCATGATTTCGCAATTGCCGAGTTTTCGCGGCGAACCGATAATGGCAAGAATTTGTTTCATTGGTAGTACCTCAGGTGTGTTTAACGGGTTTATTGCTCGAGTTTCGCACCTCATGCGAAAAAACCCTGTAACAAGCAGGCCGAAAAAAATTTACCCCGGCCTGCTCCGCTGTATTGGCGTTGCTTAAAATTAAGGGTGCGAAACTTGAGTTAAATGTTAAAATAGATCCTTGCTATCTATCAATATTTATTTTATAAAAAATGAGATTGATGCTGAAATCGGAAAGCGATATATAAAAATAATGAAAACGGAACCGTGCACTAAAATAGATGAATTTTGATATGAATAGCAAAAAGCCTCAGATGCGCGTGAATATCGGCGGGATAGAGATCAAAAATCCTGTAATGACGGCATCCGGCACTTTCGGGTATGCCAGCGAGTTTGAAGAACTTATCGATTTAAACCGCCTGGGAGCGATTGTTGTAAAAGGCTTGTCCCTTGAACCTTCCAGGGGAAATCCACCGCCGAGGATCGTTGAAACGCCATGCGGCATGTTAAACGCCATCGGTCTCGAGAACGTCGGGTTGGCAGCATTTGTGAAAGAGAAATTACCATTTTTGAGACGTCTTGACACGCCGATATTTGTTAACGTTTACGGGAAAAGTACAGAAGAATATGCCGAACTGGCCGCTCGACTGGAAGATATTGACGGCGTCTCGGGCATCGAGGTGAACATTTCATGTCCCAATGTAAAATCCGGCGGAATGGCCTTTGGCGCTTATCCGGAATCTGCCGCCGAAGTTGTCAGAGCGATCAGAAAACAGACTACCAAACCGATGATGGTCAAACTTTCTCCCAATGTTACCGACATTACGGAAATTGCAAAAAGTGTGGAGGGGGAGGGTGCGGATTCTATTTCCTTGATCAATACCATTACCGGTATGGCAATCAGTATTGAAACCCGGCGTCCAAAGATCGCCAATATCACCGGCGGGCTTTCAGGGCCGGCCATAAAGCCGGTGGCGTTGCGTATGGTCTGGCAGGTGGCGCAAACCGTCAACGTTCCGGTGGTCGGTATCGGCGGTATAATGACCGCAAAAGATGCACTGGAGTTTTTGATTGCAGGCGCCGTGGCCGTTCAGATCGGAACCGCCAATTTTATCAATCCTCACGCAACTACAGACATTATCGATGGCATCGAAACTTTCCTGATGGAGCGAAATATTTCTGACATTTCGGATATTATCGGCACACTTGAGATTTAAACCGGATATTTTCAGAACATTGTTTGCGTGGAAAGCTGAAAGGAGAAATATAATGAAAAAATTACTGGTTGTCATATTGATCGTTTTTGTGATGTCTACCATGGCGAATGCAATGCAGGTCGGTAAAGTGACCCTTCCCGATAACCTGATGGCCGGCAAGAATGAATTACTTTTAAATGGCGCCGGTTTTAGAGTTAAAATTTTTCTGAAGATGTATGCAGGGGGACTTTATCTTATACAGAAAAATCATGATCCTAAAAAGATCATTGATAGCGATGAGTCTATGGCACTTAGATTGCGTATTGTATCCGGTATGATTACAACTAAAAAAATGACAGATGCTATTGATGAAGGTTTTAAAAATTCAACAGGCGAAAATATCACCTCATTTAAAATCGAGATAGCCAAATTCAAATCATTTTTCGCAGAGGAAATAAAGAAAGACGACATATTTGATATAATATATGTCCCGGCAGAGGGAATTGGTGTCTATAAAAATGAAAGCCTTAAAGGGACGATACAGGGACTTGATTTCAAAAAGGCTGTATTCGGTATATGGATTGGTGAAAAACCGGCGGATTCAAAGTTAAAGAGAAAAATGCTTGGAGAATAGGGGAAAAAATTAAGAGGTTTTGCTTAAGGGGTTGTTCAAGCCCCTTAAGCTTTGGTGAAAAAACGTCAGGTAGTTGCCATCACCGGATTGGCTTTCAAATATTCAAGACGGTTGAGTCCGTTGATGTAAGCCTTCACACTGGCGGTGATGATGTCCGGGTCCGCCCCGCGGCCGAGTGCAAGCAGGCCGTTTTCTTTCAAGCGAACCGTAACCTCGCCCTGGGCATCCGTACCGCTGGTAATGGCGCTTATGGAAAATCTCATGAGTTCGGATTCTGTTCCCGTCAGTTTGGCAATGCAGTCATACGCCGCATCGATGGGGCCATTTCCGTATCCCGTACCCTGAACCGGCCTTCCATTGATAAAGAGCCTGACGGTTGCCATGGGAATGACGGTGGTACCGCTGGTGACATGCAGATATTCCAACTGGAAAATATCGGCGGTCCTTAAGATACCTTCCGTAACAATCACTTCCAGATCCTCATCAACAACGTGCTTCTTTTTGTCGGCCAGTTCCTTGAATTTTTTAAAAACGAGCTTTAACTCTTCGTCGGAAAGATCGTACCCCATTTCCTTCAAGTGAGAGCGCAGAGCGTGTCTTCCGGAGTGTTTCCCCAGAATCAACTTGCTGGCGCTGAGTCCGACGGTTTCAGGTTTCATAATTTCATAGGTCATGGGATTTTTCAGAACCCCGTCCTGATGAATTCCAGCCTCGTGGGCAAAGGCATTTGCGCCGACAATGGCCTTGTTGGGCTGGACGATAATACCGGTTATCATGCTGACCAGTCGGCTGGTGGGATAAATCAGCTCTGTTTTGATATTGGACGAGAACGGCATGTAATTGGGCCTCGTGTGAAGGGACATAACGACTTCTTCCAGGGAGGTGTTCCCGGCCCGTTCGCCGATGCCGTTGATGGTGACTTCCACCTGTCTTGCACCGCTGTTCAGCGCCGCAAGGGTGTTGGCCGTGGCAAGGCCGAGGTCATTGTGACAGTGAACACTCACGACAGCCTTGTTGATATTGGGGGTATGGTCGATCACATACTTGACCAGATCCGCGAATTCCATGGGGATGGCGTATCCGACGGTGTCCGGAATATTGATGGTTGTGGCGCCGGCCTCAATGGCCGCCTCAAACACCTTGCAAAGAAAATCCCGATCACTGCGTGAGGCATCTTCTGCCGAAAACTCGATGCTGTCGGTAAGGCTCTTGGCGTATTTGACAGATTCCGAAGTGGTTTTGAGAACCTGGTCCCGGGTCATGTTGAGTTTGTATTCCATATGGATATCGGATGTGGCCAAAAATGTGTGAATTCTCGGTTTTGCTGCGTGCCGGACAGCTCCCCATGCGCGATCGATATCAGCTTTTGACGTCCGTGCCAGGCCGGCGACCTCGGTTTTTTTGAGTTTTGAGGCGATCTTGGAAACCGCATCAAAATCACCTTCAGAAGCTGCCGGGAATCCTGCTTCCAATACATCTACGCCGAGCTTTTCCAATTGTGTGGCAAGGCGCAGCTTTTCCCCGGCATTCATGCTTGCGCCGGGAGATTGCTCACCGTCTCTTAGGGTTGTGTCGAAAATAATGATTCGTTCTTCCATGATTTTGCTCCTATTCATAAATGTGATGGTACCTGAATATAGATAATATTGAATTTTACTGTCTT
The DNA here is from genome assembly GCA_963706295.1 of uncultured delta proteobacterium. Taxonomy (GTDB): domain Bacteria; phylum Desulfobacterota; class Desulfobacteria; order Desulfobacterales; family UBA11574; genus UBA11574. Next base: position 21,457 of record CAVPLW010000002.1, read on the forward strand.
ATCTCTAAGCTCTCTAAGCAAAGGGCAAAATAGGAGCGAGCATACGCCGCAGGACAGGATAAGAAAAATGTCCCACGGCATTGATTCCCTCTCTTTTTTTATAAATTTTATTCATTTTCATAATGATAGGTTTAACCTTTTAGTTAGTCATGAAAAAACGTCCTTCGGGCAAGGTCAGAGAGTTATGGCTCTGCCTGAAGAATCGCTGGAAGAGTTTGAAGTGAACTAAAGTTTAAAGTGAGCTAAAGCCCGCCCTGGTGCGAATCGTTAATATGCTGATCTGACTTAGATATCAATACAAACATGACTTTTTTAGTATAAAGTATTGGTAATCGGTCTGGGCCAGGGTTAAGGAATTCTGCCAATTATATTTTAATGACAGCGCGTTAGCGCTACCTCAACTTTAGGCACTTTAGATCATTTCAAACTTAGCACTTTAACTTGTACGGATTTAAGTCAAGCAGTCCCTTCCGGGGGTTATATCAAAGCCGGTACTCTGAGCCCGGATTCTTTACTCTTTTCTCATTGCGAGCTTATACTGGAAGCTGTCGGCAAGTGCTTGCCAGCTGGCTTCGATAATATCTTCGGAAACACCGATGGTGCTCCAGATATGGTCGTGCTCCCGCGACTCAATAAAGACCCGAACCCTAGCCGCAGTTCCCTTGCGCCCATCTATGACCCGGACTTTAAAATCGATCAGGCGTATGGCGTCCAGGTCCGGATAAAATTTGTCAAGTGCCTTGCGAAGGGCATTGTCCAGGGCGCTGACCGGGCCATCTCCTTCAGCGGCGGTGATTTCGTCTTTGCCTCCCACCGAGATCTTGATGGTGGCATGGGCTGAACAGGGGCGATCTTCGTCTTTTTCGATGGTGACCCGAAAGGATTTTAAATCAAAAAGCGGCTGAAACTGATCGGTAAATTTCTCAAGCAGAATCTTAAAGGATCCGTCGGCAGTGTCAAACTGGTATCCATTCTGTTCCATCTTTTTTATTTCTGTAACGATCTTACGGCTGTCAGTTCCGTTGGCCCCAAGCTCGATCCCGAGTTCTTTTGCTTTGTATTCGATATTGCTTTTTCCCGAAAGATCCGACACCAATACACGGCGGCGATTGCCCACAAGTTCGGGCTCCATATGTTCGTATGCCTTTGATACTTTCATAATTGCACTGACATGAATACCCCCTTTGTGGGCAAATGCGCTTTCACCGACAAAGGGACGGCTGTTCAAAGGAATCATGTTGGCGGTTTCACTGACAAACCGGGAGAGCAATCTCAGTTTTCCCATATTTTCCGAGGAAACACACGGACGGTTCATCTTTAGCTGGAGAATCGGTATGATGGAGGTCAGATCGGCATTGCCGCATCTCTCTCCATATCCGTTGATGGTTCCCTGGACCATCACCGCACCGGATTGGACGGCCTCGATGGAATTGGCCACAGCCAGGCCGCTGTCGTTATGGGTATGAATCCCGATCTTGACGGGAAGCGAATCCTTTTTTGCAGCGTATTTTTCCGAAAACGCTTTTCGAACCTTATCAATAATCGATTTAATTTCAATGGGAAGGGACCCGCCATTGGTATCGCACAGTACGATGAATTCTGCTCCTGCATCTATCGCAGCCATCAGTGTCTTTAAGGCATAATCCGGATTTGCTTTGTAGCCGTCAAAAAAGTGTTCGGCATCATAAATCACCTCCCGATCACCGTTTTTTAAATATTCGACAGAATCGGTGATCATGGCAAGGTTTTCTTCAAGGGTATTGCTCATGACCTGCCGGATATGAAGATCCCATGTTTTTCCAAATATGGTCACTGAAGGGGTTTTGGCCTTTAACAGTGCCTGCAAGTTTGGATCATCTGAAGGGTCGATGCCGGGTTTCCGGGTTGATCCGAAGGCTGTGATCCGGGCAGTTTTGAATTTTTTCTTCTGGGCCAAATCGAAAAATTCCATATCCCTGGGATTGGACCCCGGCCAACCGCCTTCGACGTAATGTATGCCGAAATCATCCAGCCTTTTTGCGATCTGGATTTTTTCCTTGGCACTAAAACTGATGTTTTCTCCCTGGGTTCCATCCCGCAAGGTCGTGTCATAAAGTACGATCTGTTCCATATTTTATCTCCTATCTGTTTTCAGGCCTCAATGCCCGCACCGCAGCTCCGGCCTGCCACATTTCGGAATTTTTGAGTACGTCGAGTTCTTTTTGCAGCTTTTCCCGGTAGTCGGGTGTGCTGTTGGCCTCCAGGACCCTTTTGGTTTCAACGCCGGACACAACCCTTTCGTAGAGTTCGTCAAAAAGAGGGGCCACAGCATCACGAAACTTCGGCTTCCAGTCCAGGGCGCCTCGCTGGGCCGTGGTACTGCAATTCGCATACATCCAGTCCATACCGTTTTGCGCCACAAGGCGGATCAGGCTCTGGGTCAGTTCTTCCACTGTTTCGTTAAAGGCTTCACTTGGGGTGTGCCCATGTTTTCGCAGGACATTGTACTGGGCTTCCATCACACCGGCCAGACAACCCATTAAAACACCGCGTTCTCCGGTGAGATCACTGTGAACTTCTTTTTCAAAAGTGGTATGAAAGAGATAGCCCGAACCAATGGCAATTCCCAGTGCCAGTGTTCTTTCCTTGGCGCGACCGGTAAAGTCCTGGTGAATTGCAAAACTCGAATTGATGCCGCTGCCGTCCAGAAAGTTGGTTCGAACGGTTCGGCCCGATCCCTTTGGGGCCACCAGGATGACATCAACGTTTTCAGGGGGTACAATGTCGGTCTGGTCCTTATAAACAATGGAGAATCCATGTGAAAAATAGAGTGCATCTCCTTTGCTGAGGCATTTTTTAATGTTTGGCCAGAGAGCAACCTGGCCGGCGTCTGAAAGCAGATACTGGATAACGGTTCCCTTGCGGGCCGCTTCTTCAAGCGGGAAAAGGGTTTTTCCGGGAACAAAACCGTCTTTTACGGCACGGTCCCAGGATTTGCTTTTTTCACGCTGGCCTACGATAACGTTGATACCGTTATCCTTCATATTTAAGGCCTGTCCGGGCCCTTGAACACCGTATCCTAAAACGGCAACGATTTCGTCTTTTAATACTTCCCTGGCTTTTTCCAGAGAAAATTCTTCTGATGTAATCACTTCTTCTTCTATCCCGCCGAAATTAATTTTGGCCATGTTGTTCTCCTTCTATAATTGACGATTTTCGATTGAATATTGTCGTAGATCCCGATTTATCGGGGAATTTTTCCAGAACCAAAATACTTGCCACAAAGGCACTAAGACACAAGGGTTATTTTTATTATTCTTTCTTAGTGACTTGGTGCCTTGGTGGCAGAAAGAATTCTTTCAATTTTCAATTTGGTTCGAGTTCTTTCAGTAAAAATTTAATTATACCTGAAGCGGTAATGTTTTTAAAAGGCTAAAGTGTTACAACAGTTTTCATTTCGAATTCCTGAACAGGGCAATTATTCCTGTTCTGGCGATTTCCTTTATGCCGATGGGTTTTAAAAGGTTTAAAATTGCCTTCAATTTGCCCTCATCGCCCGTGACTTCAATGGTGTAATGGTCAGGTCCCACGTCAACAATCTTGCACCTGAAAATGTCCACGGTTCTTAATATTTCGGCACGATGTTCCGGCTTGGCGACCACCTTTATCAGGGCCATTTCTCTCTGGACATATTCCTTTCCGGTCAAATCATGAACCTTGATGACATTGATGAGCTTGTTAAGCTGTTTCTCAATCTGCTCGATAATCGGCGGTTCCCCTTTTGTGACCAGTGTCACCCTCGATACCAGCGGGTCCATGGTTTCGGCAACGCACAGGCTTTCAATGTTAAATCCCCGGCCGCTGAACAATCCTGAAATTCTTGAGAGAACACCGGGTTCATTATCCACTAGAATCGAAAGTATATGTTTTTCTTCTGTCATGGTTCATATCCTTTTTTAAGCGAAAGTGCGTCAAAAATATCGAAATACCCCGAAGCTTGTTGAAGCAAAGCTGAAATCCCGCTTGCGGGGCAACGGGGATAAAAATTTTAGCCTTTCGCCAGACTGAGCGGCATAGCCGCGTTTCATAAAATCGTAAAACGATTTTATTTCATGTATTTTAAAAAACGATCTTACACCAAAAGCATTTCAGTAACCGGAGCTCCTGCAGGAACCATCGGATAAACGCATTCTTCCTTTTCCACCACAAAATCCATGATCACCGGTTTTTTGGAGGCCAGGCCTTTTTTCAAAACAGTCTCTACTTCTTCGGGTTTTGTGGCTCTTAGCCCCTCGGCACCGTATGCTTCTGCCAGTTTGACGAAATCAGGTGCGCAATCAAGACACGTGGCGGCATAACGCTTCTTGAAAAAGAGCTCCTGCCACTGCCTGACCATGCCGAGATGTCCGTTGTTGAGAATAACAATTTTTACAGGAAGATTGTTTTGCACCGCGGTGGTCATTTCCTGTATGTTCATCTGGATGCTGCCGTCACCGGCAACATCGACCACAAGCTTATCCGGGCAGGCGAGTTGCGCGCCGATAGCGGCCGGCAGACCAAACCCCATACAACCCAGGCCGCCCGACGTAATAAAATGGTTGGGTTTGTCAAAATGATAATACTGTGCGGCCCACATCTGGTTCTGTCCCACCTCGGTGGTGATAATCGCTTTGCCTTTGGTCAATTCATACAATTTTTCCACAACATATTGCGGCTTGATAACGTCTGTCTGTTTATAAGCCAGCGGCTGAGTGTCTTTCCAGAGCTGAATCTGATCCAACCATTTTTTTCGCGTTTTCTTGAGATCGCCAAGGTCTTCTTTGTCCAGCAGTTTGTTCAGTAAGGCCAGCGTGATCTTGCAGTCTCCGACAACCGGGGCTGTAACCGGGATATTTTTGCGTATGGACGTAGGATCAATATCGATGTGCACAATTTTGGCTTTGGCTGCAAACACATCTGTTTTTCCGGTAACGCGGTCGTCAAAGCGGACGCCGATACCGATCAAAAGGTCAGATTCACCGGTGCACATATTGGCCCGATACGTTCCGTGCATGCCGAGCATACCCAGCCACAAGGGGTCTGTTCCCGGAAATCCGCCGAGACCCATCAAAGAAGCGGTCACCGGAATTCGGGTTTTATGGGCAAGTTCCGTAAGTTCTTTGGCAGCTCCTGAAAGAATGACACCGCCGCCGGTAAAAATCATCGGCTTTTTGGCAGCCTTGATCAATGACACCACTTTGTGGAGCTGTTTTTCATTGGGGCTGTATGTCGGATTGTAAGACTTCAGGCTTATGTTTTTGGGAGCCTTGTACTCTATAGCATTGGCTGAAACATTTTTGGGGATATCCACCAAAACAGGTCCGGGACGGCCGGAGCTTGCAATTAAAAAGGCTTCCTTGATAATTCTGGCAAGATCTTCCGTTCGTTTGACCAGGTAGTTGTGTTTGGTGCACGGCCGGGTAATCCCCACCGTGTCGACTTCCTGAAAGGCATCATTGCCGATCAGATGTGTCGGCACCTGACCGGTAAATATAACCACGGGTATGGAATCCATATAAGCCGATGCAATGCCGCTGACCGTGTTGGTCGCACCCGGTCCTGATGTTACCAGACAGACGCCCACACGGCTGCCGGCCCGGGCATAACCGTCGGCTGCATGCACGGCACACGCCTCCTGACGGACAAGGACGTGCCGGATATTTGTTTTATCGAGTTCATCGAAAATATCGATGACAGCTCCACCCGGATATCCAAAAATAATCTCAACCCCTTCTTCCTGTAAAACCTTCATCATGATTTGTGCGCCTGTGAGTTTCATGTCTCTTCCTTCCTTGTTTCTTGTGATTATTTATTCTTGCTATAAAGAGCTTCTTTTCCCTAACTACCGCACGACCGCCCCCTTACTGGCAGATGACACCATTTTTGCATACCGGGCCATGTACCCGTGGGTTATTTTGGGGGGCGGGGGAGACCATTTGGACAACCGGTCCTGGATCTCGCTGTCCGGCACTTTGAGCGTCAATGTTTTGGCCGGAATATCGATGGCAATCAAATCACCGTCCTTAACGATGGCAATGGGTCCTTTTTGCATGGCCTCCGGTGAAATATGCCCGATGGCCGCGCCCCGGGTCCCGCCTGAAAAACGACCGTCCGTGAGCAGTGCCACATGGGCGTCCAGTTTCATGCCGGCGATGGCCGATGTCGGGGTCAGCATTTCCCGCATGCCCGGGCCGCCCATGGGCCCTTCATACCGAATCACGATAACATCGCCTTTTATTATTTTGCCGCCCATGATGGCCTGACCGGCTTCTTCCTCGGAATCAAACACCCGGGCCGGGCCTTCATGACGCAGCATTTCATCCAAAACAGCAGACTGCTTGACCACACCGCCTTCAGGGGCAAGATTTCCAAAAAGAACCGCAAGACCGCCCTCCTGATGGTAAGGGTTGGTGATTGATCGGATGACGGTGTTGTCCATGATGCGTGAGTTTTTTATGTTTTCTCCCACGGTTTTGCCGGTGACGGTGAGACAGTCTGTTTTAATGCGGCCGGTGCCGGACAGTTCTTTCATGAGCGCCTGAATGCCGCCTGCCCGATTCAGGTCTTCAAGGTGGTGCGGACCGCCGGGACTCAGGGAGCACAGATGGGGCGTGGCTTTGCTGATTTCGTTGATCTGATCGAGATCGATGGTAACGTTGGCTTCCCTTGCCAGGGCAGGGAGGTGAAGCACGGTATTGGTGGAGCATCCAAGGGCCATATCCACGACCAGGGCATTATGAAAGGCCTGTTCGGTCATAATTTTTGACGGCGTGATATTTTTTTCCAAAAGCTCGAGGATTTTCATGCCCGCTTCCTTGGCCAGGCGGATACGGGCGGACATCACCGCAGGGATGGTGCCATTGCCGGGCAGTCCCATGCCCACGGCTTCGGTCAAACAGTTCATGGAATTTGCAGTGAACATACCGGCACATGATCCGCAGGTGGGACAGGCAGATTCTTCAATCCGGCAAAGCTGATCTTCGGTCATATCGCCGGAGAGCACGGCACCCACGGATTCAAACACCGTAATCAGATCGATTTCGTCAGCGCCGCCGATTTTTTCCGGATGTTTACCGGCCAGCATGGGTCCGCCGCTGATGACGATGGCCGGCAGGTCGAGACGGGCGGCCGCCATCAACATGCCCGGAATAATCTTGTCGCAGTTGGGAACCAGAACCAAAGCATCAAATGCATGGGCCGTTGCCATGACCTCGATGGAGTCGGCGATCAGCTCGCGGCTTGCCAGAGAATACTTCATGCCGACATGATTCATGGCAATGCCGTCGCAAACCCCGATAACCCCGAATTCAATGGGTGTTCCACCCGCCATGTACACACCTGCCTTGACGGCTTCCACAATCTTGTCCAGATGAATATGCCCGGGGATGATGGCATTGACGGAATTGGCAATGCCGATGAGCGGTCGTTTGATTTCTTCATCCGTGTATCCCATGGCTTTAAAGAGGGATCGGTGGGGCGCCCGTTCCACCCCTTTTTTTACCAGGTCGCTTTTCATAGGCTCTTTCTCCTCAAAAAAAAACCGTTATCAGCTTTTCGGGCTGATAACGGTTTTTGTTTTTTTTGGCTTGGTCGGAAAATCAGGCCATTATCAACCCCTTGCCTCGCAGCAGATGCGTACATCTACGACGAGGAGAATAATAAGGCTAATAAGGATGTTAATGGCTAAAATATTTTTCATCATGACCTGCATATATAATTAAGAATTTCCTATCTAACTGTACTTATGTGCATTGTCAAGCTTTTTCTTATCCCTGATTAACATTTTAAATTGCACCGGGAATATATGATTTTTTCGAGTTCAACGGAATAGTCCCCAGCTTGCTATGTGGATAAATGAGTGCATGTTTTTCACCGCGCACCTGTCCTGCTTAAAGCGGGGTTCGCTTCGGTCATTCGAGGCACCCCAGTACCATCTTCTGGAGCTACGGGGCAGGCAGAGTTCGCGGAGATGTATATATTTCCCATCGCCGCTGAGTAGGGACGGCGATGGGAAAACCCACAGCAGCGTTCGCTGCGGAAATGACAAAAGCCATCAATTTTTTGGTCGCGAGGTGCCAATAGGGGCGTTTTATTACCGAAGGGTTGAGTCGTTTTGCTTTTCGGCGACCATGCCCTGTGGAATGCCCGCCCAATGAAATGTTTATCCTGTGGAATGCGAAGCCTTATTCCTCTGGGGCAACGCATATTTCATCGGGGCGAAGCCTATTCTTCTGGAGTTAGCGAAAAGCAAAAAAAACAAAAACTCTGTGATCTTTGCGGCTCTGCGGTTAATAATTTTTTAATCCATGAAACATAAGCCTGTTCGGTTCTTATAGAATAGTGTTTAAGTCGAATCTGTTCACGAACCTAATCTAACAGTCTTTTGGGAGGTTTGCTCATTTTTGTATTGATTTCGTCTTTTTATTAGTATATTCAATATGTAATAAAATCATTCCATTAATTTACACCAAGCAGATATGACAATTAACTATTTATAGCATTTCTCGTTCCAAATTAATAACCTTTTGATATTGTTCCAAGTTAACCAATTTTCTGCTAAATATTAGACCACCTGTGCACATTTTTTGGGCATTGATGCACATATTACTGTGCATTTTAATATACAAAGAATTGCTTTTTAAAAGAAATTATTCCCGGTATTTAAAGGTGGGCTTAACGGTCTGAACAAATTAAGAATTCCCTAAAATTCTTTCATTATTAATCTGTAATTTGCGATATATATCCGATTTGACAGAATTAACTCTATAAATTTACTGTAATATTGGTAATGCGCAGAATTAATATGTTTTGTGCTACACAGAATTTTTTCTGCTTACTAACTAGTTATGTCTCTTTAGTCGAGGAAGATAAATGAGAGTAGGATATTACCAATACCATCCCGAATTTGGTGCTCCCAAGCGAAATTTGGAAAAAGTGGAAGATTCTCTTGCTGGCGTTGATGCAGATATTATTGTTCTGCCTGAGCTTGCATTTACGGGATACTTCTTCGAGGACCGTGACGAGTTGCAAGAATTAGCCGAAGATGTATCTGAATCTCCTACTGTTCATGGTCTATCGAGACTTTGTAAAAACAACACATTTTATCTGGTAGTTGGCTTCGCAGAACGATGCAAAGGACGACTGTATAATACCGCACTTGTAATTGGTCCATCGGGGCTGTTGCATCGTTATCGTAAGCTCCATCTCTTTAATACCGAGAAAGAGTATTTTGACCCTGGCGATACGCCACTTAACACATTAGAGATTCGAGGAGCAAAGGTAGGAGTTATGATTTGTTTCGACTGGGTATTCCCAGAGGTAGCTCGAACGCTTGCACTGCGAGGAGCCGACCTACTTTGCCATCCCTCGAACTTGGTGTTGACGTATTGCCAGAAGACGATGCTTACTCGCTCTCTTGAAAATTCTGTGTATTCAGTAACAGCAAACAGAACCGGGAAAGAGACTCGTCCGCGGGGAGAGCTATTGTTTACAGGGCAAAGCCAGATTGTTGGACCTAAGGGGGAGGTTATTGCGAGTTCTAACTCCGACGACGAGGCTGTTGTTCTCTGTGATATTGACTTATCTGATGCTCGGAACAAATTAATTACTGAAAACAACAATTTGTTCGCGGATAGGCGACCAGAGTTTTATGATTCTATTGTTTAAATTATTGTGAACCAAGACATAACAACCAAATTCACTCGGACGTTTTTACTCAAACGCAAAAACGCCGGTGATTTAGCCCGTTATAAGGCTGAAGGAATAAAGGTATGACATTAGGTGAGGTGTCTGTAAATGTCTTTGCGGTGGTCGATTTTGATAATCAGGATCAATAGGACATCATCTTGAATTTCATAAACAATCCGATAATCTCCGACCCGAATTTTGTGAAAGGGATTGTTTCCCTTCATCTTGGTTGTATCCGGATTCGGAAGGCTTTCAGCGAGGTTGTCAATTCTTTCGCTTATGCGTTTTTGGTCAGGTTTAGGAATCTTTTTAAGTGCTTTTGCTGCAGACCTCTTGACCTCTATCCTATATTTCAAAGTTCGAGTTCCTTTTTCAGCTCTTCCCAGGGGACCGGTTCACCGGGTTCATTTTTAGCTTTCCACGCATCTTCTATATCAATGTGGTCCTCTAAATCTTGCAACAATTTAAGCTCTTTCATGGAAACAATAGCGGCAATAGGCTCCCCCCGACGAGTTAGAACAAAGGATTCATTGCCAAAAGCTACCTGGTTAATAATATTGGCGAATTTTTTTCTTGCATCAGCAGTTGTTATTTTTTTTAGCATGGTAATCACCTCGATCATTTGATATGTACAAATAGTACTTAATGTGCATATAGTACGCCATGAATTGCCTGTTGTCAACAGAGAATTTTAATCTAAATATTAGAACCTTATAACCATGGTATGGACGCTGGCTGGAATTTCGCTGAGCTCAATCCCAGCAGGTTATAAATGTATATCATGAGATACTACGTCATACGCATACAGGTTGATTTCGAAACACCCCGTGATATGCCACCTCTGCCTTCCTCTGGAAAACAGTGGCGATCAATAGGATATTTCCAGACTTTTTACTGCACAGAGAAGTCAACAGAAAAGGCTAAGCAACTTGTTCGTGATTTTTATCGAAAAAATGAAGTCAATCCCGACGCTTGTAAATTTAGATTTGAACATAGTGTATGGTTGAGAGGGATAACGAGGCGAGAACAGCTATCCGTGGTATCACATGAGCTGACCGAAGAAATGTTTGAAAAAAGAGATCAAATTGGAATATGGTTTATTGGAGAAAAGGAATATTACGTAAGCGAAGCGGACTATGCTGCTTCAATGTATGAAGAGATGCAAAATAAGGATTTAGATTTATAATAACTAGTTAGAAAGAAAAATTGTATGTTAATGGAGAAATAGGAGGGAGTTAATTAGAAATTAATTTACAAACATTAAATAGCGAGGTTTAGCTATGGAAAAGGAAAAAATCGGTTTCGTTTCTAATTACTTTAGCAAGATATCAGTCGCTGCTGTTGAGATAACGGACGGAATCTTGTCAGTGGGAGATACTCTCCACTTTTTTGGGCACACGACAGATTTTGAGTCCACAGTAAACTCCATGCAGATCGAGCACAAATCTGTAACAGAGGCAAAGAAAGGTGATAGCGTTGGCCTAAAGGTGCCTGAAAAGGTAAGAGAAGGGGACAAGGTATATAAAATAGTCGCGGATTAATTCGCAACATACGCCGGAAGGATTTAAGCAAGAAGAGGTAGTTATTCTGCTTTCTAACACAAGTCAGTGAAGCTGATGGGAAGAAACTGCGGGGTTTTACGTTTAAGGCCATGATAGCTCGAAAGTCCTGCCGCCCGAAGCTTACCCCCACGTTCGGTTGAGGAGAACATACACAATGAATGATTCTCAGTTCTTCTGGTACATGATTTGTCAATGGACCCTATCTGCAGGAACGATATTTTTGGCAATCGTCGCTCTTTAGGGTTATATAATCCGAATTCACTGGTTCGTCCCTAAACTCCGTTTAGGGGCGTCCCCCTTAAATCCTAGTTGGGCCTACCAAATGTGGTACAGACACAGAGTGGTGGGAAAAAATATGGAATTATGAAGCTCTTAATGGCTGAATTTGAGAAAGCTCTTTTCCGAAACGCTGTTGCGAATCCCATAAATCACGGGCATGTTGCGCGTTCAGCCAGAATTCTGGAGAATTTCCAAAAAGACGAGACAGCCTTAACGCCATGATAGGAGTAATGGCACGGTGTTCTCTTAAAAGCTCATTTATCGTTTGACGTGATACGCCAAGCGCCGCTGCCATTGAAGTTGCGTTCAGATCAAAATCGGGCATGAAGTCTTCCCTGATCATCTCGCCAGGATGTGTTGGAGGGAGTTCTCGATTTTTTGTATTTTCAATTGCCATGGTTCAAGTCCTCAGTGGTAATCGGTTATTTCAACATCGTAGACATCGCCATCGATGAAACGGAAACATATTCGCCATTGTTCGTTGACCGATATTGAATGTTGGTCTTTTCTGTCTCCTTTCAAAGCATGTAATCGGTTGCTTGGAGGAACTCTTAGGTCGTTCAAGCTCTTTGCATAGTGGATATATTCCAAACGTCGTACGGCCCTTTTTACCAAGTCAGGAGGTAATCGTTTGGATTTTCCTTTAATAAAAAGAAGTTGCGTTTCTTTGTTGGCAAATGTTTTTATCACCTGCATACTGTAATCTGTCACGTGACAGTTGTCAAGAGTGAGTGTTAAATTAATTGATTTTGGCCCAACAAGTCGCTGGAGAAAGATGCGTCATAAACGGCGCATTTCTCAGCTCAATCGTTATGTGCTTGCGGTGGATTCAAGTTGCAAATGCACCACGAATAGCGGTGTAAAAGAAACGTCTGCATCAGTGCGCGTTGAGATGAACCGATGCGGAAGCGAGCACAACCGAGGAATCCCGCCATGGCGGGAGAATACCGAACGTACGGGACTGAGTGGGGGGTGTCGGGTAACCGGCATTCCTACCACGACTAAAGCTGATGAAATACTGTAATCATAAATATCTCATAGTTCTTATTTTATTTTTTCTATCCATCGGCACTCCAGCCCAAGCAAATGAGATAGAAAAGATCTTCATCAAAGCGGGACTCATTGATGTTAATAGCATTGACAGCACAATTAAGGTTGATCTCGTAAATTCAGACCCCAAAAAGAATTATTTTCGGGAAAGTTACTATAGTGGATTAGATAAGGCATATTTGAGAAAAAAAGTTGCAGTTAAGCTTTCAAAGGCACAGAATCTTTTAATTTCTGAACATCCAGGTTATTCCCTGCTCATTCTGGATGCAGCTAGACCGAGAAGCGTATCAAAAAAGATGTACGAAAAAATGAAAGGGACGAAGTTTGAGAGATATGTCGCTAACCCAGAGAAAGGGTCTATGCATAATTACGGGATCGCCGTCGATATTACCATATTGGATGAAAGCGGCAATGAACTTGAAATGGGTTTTTCGCCCTTTCGTAAAAGCACCATAGAAATTTACTGGGAAGTCGCAAAAATGAAACTCGGTTTTAAACTTACAGATGAACAAATCACAAACAGACGCTTACTTTCTGATACTATGAAAAGAGCCGGCTTCTTACCTCTTAGCCATGAATGGTGGCATTTTAATGGAATGCCAAAAGGTGAGGCCCGTAAAAGATACACAATAATTGAAAAATTTATAACCAGCTGCTCGTAGGACGCGCACAGATCGCGCGCGCCACAGCAGCGGCGCTAGTGTTCTGAAACTACTTTTACGGAGTGCTGTCGGGGAGACAATCCATGGGCCTGCTCAATCTGTTGCTTAAAGATCCGCTTGAGTTCATCCTCATCGCCATACCGCTCTTGTATTCCATCATTTTTCATGAGTTGGCGCATGGCTGGGTAGCCTATCTCATGGGTGATCCGACAGCCAAGTCGCTCGGCCGTCTAAGCCTCAATCCGCTCAAACACCTCGACCCTATGGGCACCATCATGCTCTTTATTTTCGGCTTTGGCTGGGCAAAGCCGGTGCCGGTGAATTTCAACCAACTGCGTGACAGGCACAAGGGGATGATATTGGTCTCTGCCGCAGGGATCATTACGAACATGCTATTGGCGTTTAGTGCTCTTTTTTTGAATCGGTTGCTGTCCCTTTCGCCGTCAAGTATGCCGGCGGAAATTCTTTATTATTTTGCGCAGATCAACATCATCCTGGCCGCTTTTAATTTGATTCCACTGCCGCCTCTCGACGGGTCGAAAATTCTTATGGGCTTCGCATCTTCAAGCGTCCAAAATTTCCTTTTCCGTCTTGATCGGTATGGATTTTTTATTATCATCGCGCTGCTTTATTTAGGTGTTCTTGACCCTGTAATTCACTTTTTCCAATGGATGATTCTATCGCTTATCAAACTGTTGTTGCCCTAAAAGTCAGCCGCCTTTCCGGAAAGGAATAAGGGATTCCACCCCGCCCCGCGTATGAATGTATGGCCGAAATCGAGATCGTCGTGAGGGACTGCCTAACATGGGCACGGGTTCAAACCTTGATTATTGATTAAAATGAATTGCCACTTCTCATGGATGTTGCTAATAGTTCAATATGGCAAGACCATTAGGCATAGAATTTAAGGGAGCCTTGTACCACGTATTATCCAGAGGAAACGAGCGCCGTGACATCTTTTTAGGGGATGATGATTATGACGTCTTTTTAGGTGTTTTAGAAAAGATGTCTGATCGATACTTATTAAGAGGGATCGGTCTATATACGAACAAACAAATCAGGGAGTTATTCGGTCTAACTTATTCTGCGGTGAGCCGGAGGGCAAGTATTGTAAAGTCAGAAATATCGAACTTCATATGGCTTGAAAAGGCAACCAAGTAAACAGATCGCACCATAAGTAACAAATCCAACAGGTGGTTTTGTAATAAATTATATTTTTTTGTAAAAACGCCTTATTCTACAGTCTCGGTGTAAACCAAAACAATTATGGGCAGTCTGAGGCGGGATTATCGAGGGACAAAGGTCTTTAAGGAAAAATGGGAAGCAATAGGATCAAAATCACGGTCATCATGAAGCAACGTTAATCCTTCAATGATACAGAAAGTTGCAATTATTATATCCATTGTTTTACGTACAGTAACCCCAGCTTTTCGAAGCTGTCGGTAATTTTGAGCACTTTGAATAGCGACATTATATCCACCCATTTGTCGAAATGGAAGTTTATCGAGGTAATTTTTTGCGGTTTCGTAGTCCTTATCAGATTTGAAGCCCTGAAGTACCTCTGTGAGGATTAAGTCGCCCATGATAATGGGAACATTGGAGAGCATGTGATCAAGTAAATCTGTTTGCCAGGATCGCTTACCGTTGAAATAATCGATCCAAACGGATGAGTCGACCAAGATCATTGATCCAACCTCATAGCATCGAGGTCACCATCCCATTCAAGTTTTCCACGTAAGTTTTTTAAATGTTCTTGCTTTTTTATTTGGACTAATAATTTCAGGCCGGTTTCAACGACAGCTTTTTTGGTATTTAATTTGCTGAGCGCCATGGCTTCTTTCATGAGATCGTCATCTATTACAATATTGGTTCGCATAGTTCCTCCTTGCGCAAAGTGTGTATATTTTTAATATTATATACACATTAAAATGGCTGTCAAGGTCAAATTGAAATTAGAATAACATTTCCAACCGAAAAAAGTTTACAACAATGGCATGAACGCTGACGGAGATTTCGCTGCGCTTCATCTCCGCAGGATATGCCGCCGTTTATGCCTAAAAGATTATGTGATAATTTATATGTTTTCAATTTTGTCAAAAATAAGTGGGATTTCAAAACTAGTAAATTACTTTGAAAGTAAAACATTTCCCAATGAGGAAGAAATATTCAAAAGTTACCCCGTTATGTTTATTCCATGGTCGTCTATTAAAGAAACTAAAAAAGCAAGATTATATGAAGGAAAAGATATGCCTTATTCAATTACAGGAAATTAACGGAATTATTGCATAGTAGATCAATTGAGGATATGAAAGATGCTCACACTAGATGGGCTGAAGAAACTTTCAGAATTGATCGACATGTACGAGATACCAAGTGGACCCAGAGTGTTGCTGTGGGCGGTAAAGAATTTGTTGAAATGACAAAAGACAAACTCGGTTATCGTGCAGAAGGACGAAAGGTTGTCAAATCGGATGAAGATTGCCAGGTTCGTGAACGACAGGCATCTTATATAGCCAATTCTGGCCATAAAAAGGTAACTCTAAGCGATTATAACACCTATTTCCGGAACGTTTTTAATGTAAATTAAGACAGATAGATTGGTCAGACCCAAATTGCCCCAAATTGCTAGTCTGGTGCGGGAAAACTGCAAGCCGGGATCTGTGCGGGGGGGAGTTGGGTAACTGGCTCCCCTACCGCGATGGCGATGTGAAAATTTATAATTTATTACAAAAGGAGATTAGAATGAAGATCTATGTTGGAAATTTGTCGTACGAGGTCACCGAAGAGGACTTACGGCTGGCTTTAAAACAATTCGGGCAGGTTGAATCCGCTACCATTATTAAAGACAAGCATAGTGGTCAATCAAAAGGGTTTGGATTCGTGGAGATGGCCTCTAAAGCTGAAGGGCAGTCTGCAATCGATGGCCTAAATGGCAAAGAGCTAAAAGGAAGAGCGCTTAACGTGAATGAGGCTCGTCCTCGCACAGAAAATCGCGGTGGCCGAGGAGGACAAGGTGGTGGCCGAGGAGGATACGGCGGCGGTGGCGGCCGAGGAGGACAAGGCGGTGGCCGAGGAGGATACGGCGGTGGCCGAGGAGGACAAGGTGGTAGCCGAGGAGGACAAGGGCGTGACAGATGAGGATCCAAGGGTGGTCGTAACTTCTAATCATCGACATTCACCATATATAACTATGGTTATATAAAATTTCGCCTAACAAGCCGCTCAAGGCCGACCTGAAAAAGCTCACCGCTTTTTCAGGCGGCTTAGCTTTCCGTTTATTTTAATGTGAAACGTGAAAGATCCGGGCATTTGTTTCAAGGGCGTTATAAGGTAGATTAAGATAGATAGCTTGGCCAGACCCCAATTGATTCTGGGCGCAAAAATTCGGGGCAGGTTTGTTTGAAAAAAATATGACGGACAGGGTTGCAATACTGAAAAGGTGAATTACCTTAGCCGCTCACCCTGCCGAACCGCGGCGGGGTGTTTTTTTTGCATCATCGCACAACGTCTTAAAAAAACTCAGGAGATAAAAAAATGACAGACATTTCAAAAATCACGCTGTACAGCGGCGGCCACAAGGGGGCTGAGGCGGAATTCGGCAAACTTGCCGAGGCCTGGCACATGAAAGAGGTGAATATATCATTTGAAGGGCACAATGCCGAGCGCACCCGGGGCGTCCGGGTGCTGAACCAGGAAGAGCTGCAAAAGGGCGATGTCAGCATGGAAATTGTGTCCAAGCGGATGAAACGCACTTACTCCCGGACGGATAAGATCCGAAAAGTCATCCAGTCCATTTTTCACATGGTCAATAGCGGCCACCATGTCATTGCGGTCGGCTGGATACAGGCGGACAACACCGTCAAGGGGGGAACCGGCTGGGGGGTCGAGTTGGCAAAACTATTTAACCGGCCGCTGAGCGTCTATGATCAGGAACGAAAAGGGTGGTTTTCCTGGGAGGACAGCCAATGGGTTGAGAACACACCGGTGATTACCTCAGATACGTTTGCCGGCACCGGAACCCGCTTCCTCTCCGATGACGGCCGGCAGGCCCTCCGCGATCTTTTCATCCGCTCCTTCGGTCCTGCGGAACAAAAATAGTGAATGGAGTTGCACCGGATCGCATGGGGATCCGCGGCGTTAAACTTAATCTATATCGAACGACTGGAGGGTACTCACATGTCATCGAAGAAGACGCTCACTGAGTCCGACAGGCTGGATCATATCATAGCCGAAGCTCGGCATGACCGACAGCGCCAGGAGAAGACCTATCGGGGGCGAGCGCTCAAGATGTTTCCGTGGATCTGTGCGCGGTGCGGGCGCGAATATTCAGGCAAGAGAGCTCGAGAACTCACGGTCCATCATAAGGATCACAACCACGATAACAATCCGCCGGACGGCAGCAACTGGGAGTTGCTGTGTATCTACTGTCACGACAATGAGCATTCGCGGGATCAGGTTGCGGAATGGTATGACGAAACAACGCCGGCCGGCGGGCAAGAGCCGCGTTCCGGCAACAGGCCGTTCGCGAGCCTGAAGGATTTGCTGAAGGACAAAAAGTTGTAAAGGAATTGCAAGTTCCTCTGGGGGCGGGCCACAGCAACATATCGCGCGTTGGCCTACAAAAGGAGATATTTTATGATAAGTTGAGAAAAGATGATGGATGAACGAAGATATTTTATAAAATTACTCGAAAAAGTACAGGTGAATGCTCCCTTTCTAAAACTAAAAAATGATTACCTTCCTTTGTTTATGGAATACGGTATAAACCCTGAAATTGGAATAGATGCTGTTGCCCTGGATTCGGTATCAGATAAAGAGTTTAGAAACATCGCAGAAATTTTAAAAAGAAATCACCGAAGAATAACGTTGCACGGTCCTTTTATGGATTTGGTTCCGGGAGGGCTCGATAATATGCTGCTAAAGGCAACACGGAAAAGGCTGGAGCGTTTTTTTGAGATCCTTCCTGTTTTTGAGCCTGTCAATGTGGTTTGCCACACCGGTTATAATCCATGCCATTATAGAGAGCATTGGAAAGAATGGCTGGCCAACAGTGTTGCGACATGGAAATCCCATGTAAACACAGCAGAGCGATTCGGTTTTAAACTCTTGCTGGAAAATGTTTATGAGACTGATCCTGAAGTGCACTGCGCCCTTTTTAATGCGATTCCATCCGATGCTTTCGGATGTTGTTTGGATGTAGGACATCATCATGTTTTTGGAAAAAGCCCGCTCAAAGAATGGGTGGAAACGCTGGGTGAAAAAATAATGGAACTTCACCTTCATGACAACAACGGCGAAGAAGACACCCATTTGGCCATCGGGAAAGGAAATGCAGACTTTGCAGGTCTTTTTCAGTTTATAAATGAGAAAGGTTTGTCGCCCACCATTACCCTGGAACCCCATGAGGAAGAAACCTTATGGCAGAGCCTGGCATCTGAAGATCTCAAAGAATTTATTCGGACGTTGCCTTGAATCCGCAACCCTTGGTATTACAGGCCAGAAAAGTTCCCTGTTTTTTCGTGGTTTTTTCCACCAGAAACTTGGCGCCGCACTCGGGGCATTCCTTTGCCACAGGCTTGTCCCAGGTTGCAAAGGTGCAATCCGGAAAACGGCTGCACCCGTAAAAAATTTTTCCCCGTTTGGACGATCGTTGAATAAGTTCTCCGTCACAGTTTTGTTCAGGACAATCTGCGCCGGTTTTTTTCCCGCCGCTGTTTGAATTTGTTGACCGGGTGTTTTTACAATCCGGATAACCGGAGCAGGCATAGAATGTACCGTATTTTCCCTCTTTAATGAGCATGGGCTTGCCGCATTTATCGCAAATTCTGTCAGATGTCTGATCAGAAGACGGTTCGATGGCATGAACGACCCCTTTTTCATCCCGGGTATAGTTTCGGGTATAGGTGCATTTCGGATAATTGCTGCACCCTAAAAACTGTCCGTTCTTACCCATTCGGATATGAAGCCGGTGATTACATTGAGGACAGGTGAGGTCTGTTTGAAATCCGATGCCTTTTACACTGAGCATTCCTGTTGAAGCTGCTTCGAGTTCCTTTTTAAACGCGTCGTAAAATTGTGTTAAAATTTCTGAATAATCCACCTCTGCGGTTTCTATGCGGTCAAGATCGTTCTCCATATTGGCGGTAAATTCCACATCGAATACATCAGGGAAGCTTTTCACCAGAAGATCGTTAACGATAAATCCCAGTTCGTTCGGTTTGAAATATCCTTTTACGAGATCTACGTAGCCTTTTTCTCTTATGGTAGACAGGATTGCGGCATAGGTGCTGGGCCGGCCAATGCCGTTTTCTTCGAGCTCTTTAACCAAAGACGCTTCTGAAAATCTCGGAGGGGGCATTGTAAAATGCTGTTTTGGCTCCAATTCATTGAGTTTTAAAATCCCACCCTCGTTCAGTTCGGGAAAATCATCTTTTTTCTTTTGGCGTTCACTTTCAATTTGATCATCAGTGGTCATATACAGCGTCATAAAACCGGGAAATGCCACCGATGAACCGCTTGCTGAAAAAAGATATGGACCGGCCGCAATCGATATCGTGATATTGTTCATAAGGGCTTGCTTCATCTGTGATGCAACAAAGCGTTTCCAGATAAGCTCGTATAGCGCAAACTGATCTTTGGAAAGGAAGGATTTTATTTTTTCCGGTGTATTAAAGACCGACGTGGGGCGTATGGCTTCATGGGCATCTTGAACTTTTTTTCGGTTTTTGAAAAACCGCGGCTTTTGAAGTGCATATTCATCCCCAAATTTCTCCCGTACGAGTTTAAGGGCTTCCATTGCAGCTTCGTTGGAAATTCGGGTGGAATCTGTACGCATGTAAGTGATGAGTCCTTCAGGTTCACCAGGGGATAGCTCTATACCTTCATAGAGCTGTTGAGCCACAATCATGGTTTTTTTTGCGGAAAATCTAAGTTTCCGGATGGCTTCCTGTTGTAGTTTGCTGGTGATAAACGGGGGAGATGGATTCCTTTTTACTGTTTTTTTCTGAATTTTTTCAACGATAAATTTTTCTTCGGACAGTTCCTCGATGATAACATTTGATGTCTTTTCATCGGGGATTTTAATTTTTTCCCCATTTTTTTTGACCAGCTTTGCCGTAAACGGCGGGGGTGAAATGTCCTCGAGATGGGCGGTAATCGACCAGTATTCTTCAGATTCAAAGGCCTGGATGGCCCGTTCTCTTTCACAAATGATTCGTACGGCAACAGACTGAACGCGGCCGGCACTGAGCCCGCCTTTTACTTTACGCCACAACAAAGGGGAGATCTGGTATCCCACCAGTCTGTCGAGAATCCTGCGTGCCTGTTGTGCTTCATACTTATTTTGGTTGAGTTTATCGGGCGATTTTATCGCTTCATGGATGGCATTTTTTGTGAGCTCATGAAAAAGTACCCTGTGAAATATTCTCCCCTTTTTTTTAAGTATTTCAGCCGTGTGCCATGCAATGGCTTCGCCCTCTCTGTCCGGGTCCGGCGCAAGGTATATATCTGTCGCATCACCGGCGGCCTGTCTTAAAGATTTTATAACTTTTTGCTTGCCGGGGATATTCGTGTATTTGGGTTTGAACCCCTCTTCAATGTTGATTCCAATTTCCTTTGCCGGAAGGTCTTTTATATGGCCGACGGTGGCGGCGACGTTATATTGCTTGCCGAGATATTTTTTAATGGTTCTTATCTTTGTGGGGGATTCCACGACTACAAGGGGTTTAGACACGATATTACCTCATTTCTTCAATTTTTGAAAAGAACTTCCCGGAGATTGCTGTACAATACCTTTGAGTTCAAGTTGCAGCAGAATGCTCGAAAGCCTGCCGGCTTCAATGGAAAGCTTTCTATCAATGTCATCGATGTGAACAGGATACGGTTCAAGAGATTCAAACACAAGCCTCTCATCGGGTGATAATCGTGATATTTTCTTTATTTTATTATCGGCGGGTTTGTCTTTTCCAACAGGAGTTTTTATCATATGTGAAAGTTCTTCCATAATATCCTGGGCATGTTCCACGAGTTTGGCGCCTTGTTTAATCAGAGTGTGGGTTCCGGTGCTTTTAAAGGACTGGATACTTCCGGGAACCGCAAATACATCCCGGTTCTGTTCCGCCGCCAGACGCGCTGTTATTAGTGATCCGCTTCGTTTTGTTGCTTCAACGACCACCGTACCGAGGGACATACCGCTGATGATCCTGTTGCGTCTTGGGAAATTGTGCGCATCGGGCTCTGTTTTCAGTGGAAATTCCGAAATAACAGCACCGTTTTCGGCAATTTGATGAAAAAGTTTTCGGTTTTGTTCCGGATAAATCCTTTCAAGACCGCTTCCAAGAACAGCGATGGTACTTCCTTTGCCCATGAGTGCCCCTTCGTGTGCAGCCGAATCAATACCCACAGCCATGCCGCTGACAATTGTCATTTTAAGCTTAACCAAGTCGTGACAAAGCCGCCGGGTTGTAGAGATACCATAACGGGTTGCATTTCTGGAACCGACAACCGCTATGTTTCTAATGGAACCGTTAAGACGACCGAAAACATACAAAAAAGGCGGTGGATCAGGTATCTGCAGCAAGAGGGGGGGATACTCAGTATCTGTCATGGTGACAATTTTATATTTTTTTTGCATAACGAGATCGAGATCCTTTTTGACCGAATCAACAATTTTGCGCTTTTTTATTGCAGCGGCAAGACGAGGCGTTATACCTTCAACCTCGACAAGATCTTCCTGGGTTGCTTCAAAAACAAGCTCCGGAGAATTAAAACGATCTATAAGGCGCTTGAAAAGGAGATCCCCTATACCAGGGACACTTTTCAGGACAAACCATGGTAGAATATTATCCACTTCTTATTTTTTTCCACGAACCTTCCAGGCAAGAAGTATGGGGCTTGCAACGTAAATTGAAGAGTAGGTCCCGACGACGATGCCGACAATCATTGCAAATGCGAAGTCATGAATAATTCCACCTCCCAAAACAAACAGAGCAAAAACCACAACAAGGGTGGTCCCAGAGGTCAGCAGCGTTCGGCTCAGGGTCTCATTTACGCTTCTGTTAATTATGATTTCCAAAGGATTCTTGTGATATTTTCTTAAATTTTCTCTGAATTCTGTCAAAAACAATGATGGTATCGTTGAGTGAATATCCGATGATTGTGAGAAGAGCGGCGATAATCGGAAGTGTAAACTCCTTGTCAAATATGGAGAATATGCCGACAGTAATGGTAACATCATGGATAAGCGCCACAGTGGCACCCATGGCGTATTTCAACTCGAGAAACCAGAAAAGTGCAAGGGATACAAGTAATGCCGCAGCTATGAGATAAGGAACACTGACATTAAAAATAGAAAGAACATAAACTGCACCCATGAGCACTCCGGCGATGACGCCGCTTAAAATCCATTTGAGTTCAAACCGGCCGGATATATATATGGCGATAAAAAGCAGTGCGTAAAACATGGCAAACAGGGCTTTTTCCCGCAAATCCTTCCCCACCTGGGGGCCAACCATCTCAACACGACGCACGGTTACGCCCTTTCCCGTTGAGGATTCAAGGGCCTGTTGCACTTTAGGGAAAATCCTCCTGAGGTCATGACGGACCTGTCGGTGCGGATAAGATACTCGTTTTCGCTTTGCTCTCCGAACCCTTGGACCGATGATTTCCCGAGATCTATGGCGGCAAGCCCGGATTTGATATTTTTCAAGCTTACAGGTTCGTTAAATTTAACCTGAACCAGTGTTCCACCGGCAAAATCGATACCGTATTTAGGCCCTCCGTGGATTACGAGAGAGACGATGCTGATAAGGATCATTGCCAGAGAAATAGAGAAAGCGATTTTACTTTTACCAACAAAATCGATATTAATATCAGGTTTTACAAACTGCATGGTAGATCCTCTAACTAAATGCTTAAACGTTTAGTTTTTCGTTTTATTAAGTAATAGTCAAATACCATCCGGGTAAGAATCAGGGCTGTAAACAGACTTGCAATGACCCCGAGGCTGAGTGTTACGGCAAATCCTTTGACAGGCCCGGTGCCGAACTGGAAGAGGACAAGTGCTGCGATCAGTGTCGTGACATTGGCATCGAGGATGGTCAGTGTCGCTCTGTCATAGCCGGCATCCACGGCTGCACGCGGTGTCTTACCGATATGTATCTCTTCTCTGATTCGTTCAAATATAAGAACATTGGCATCCACAGCCATACCGATGGTGAGGATGATTCCTGCAATACCCGGGAGTGTCAGGGTTGCCTGAAATCCGGCAAGACCTCCGGCAATCAGAAGAATATTAAGAATCAGTGCAAAGTCTGCAATGAGTCCCGAACCCCTGTAATAGACGATCATGAACAGAATAACAAGGATGCCGCCGACACACATGGAAATGAGGCCCTTTCCTTATGGAATCGGTTCCCAACGAAGGGCCTACGGTCCTTTCCTCGAGAATATTAACCGGTGCCGGGAGGGCGCCTGCACGGAGTGCAATGGCGAGATCCCGCGCTTCTTCAGTGGTAAAATGTCCGGTAATACGGGCCTTTCCGCCGGAGATTTTTTCCTGGATAACCGGGGCTGAATAAACCTTATTGTCCAATACGATGGCCAGACGTTTTTTTACATTTTCTCCGGTGATTCTTTCAAAATCCCTGCCGCCCTTTTTGTCGAAATCAATTGAAACATAAGGCTCGTTATATTGAGAGTCGATTTGAACCCTTGCATCGGTAAGATTGGCGCCGGTCAAAAGGGTTCTTTTCTTTAAAAGATAGGGGGTTTTATAAATACGCTGAGTGGCGGGATCTACCTTAACCCCATAAAGCACCTCACTTCCGGGAGGAACATTTCCTTTAAGAGCGTCATTAAGATCGTGGGTTTCATCCACAAGTTTGAATTCCAAAAGGGCTGTTTTGCCGATTAAAGCTATGGCTCTCTCGGTATCCTTTATTCCGGGGAGTTGGACGAGGATCCGTTTTTCACCCTGCCGGCGGATATCGGGTTCGCTGACGCCAAACTGGTCGATTCGGTTTCTGATGGTTTCAAGAGCCTGATCAGTTGCCAATTTTTTGATTTGATCGGTCTCTCTATCCGGAAGATCGATCTGCATGGTTAGGACGTCGCCATCCATTGATCTTGAAAAGATACGCATATTTTTAAACTCCTTGTCGAGGATCTTTTCGAATCCATCAATATGTTGTTGTCCTTCCAGTTTGATCAATATCCGGTTTCCTTCCATGCTATTCAAAGTGGCATATCGAATATGTTCTTTTTTTAAAGAGCTTCGGATTTCCTGAATGATACGTTCAATGGTGCCTTCCACAGCTTTATCGGTATCGACTTCAAGGGCCAGGTGCATGCCGCCTTGAAGGTCAAGGCCAAGATTTATTTTTTTATGCGGCCAAAAGGATGGTTTTATGGTGGGAAGAACATAAATGATCGCTGCAATCATAACTCCAAAAACAGCCAGAACTCGCCAAGAAAGATTACTCAATGATCTTTTCCTTTTGATGATTATGAATTTGTCTTACTTTTTTTGTTATCCTGAGACGGTGACGAGGATTGTACCACCTGGGAAATATTTCCACGGGCAATCTTCACACGGACCTTGTCTGCAATTTCCACCGTCAATGTTGCGTCACTGACGGCTGTTACTCGACCATGCAATCCGCCACTGGTTACGATACGGTCCCCTTTTCTAACCTGACTGATCATTTCGCGATGTTCCTTGGCCTTCTTTTGCTGGGGTCGGATAAGTAAGAAATAGAATATGACGAACATGAGGACAATGGGGATAAGAGATGTAAATCCGCCTGCTCCTTGTCCTGCCGCAGCTCCGCCCTGGCCCATTGCATAAGCAATATTTATCAAGATGAAACCTCCTTAGTAGTTATTTGGATTATATGTTTAACAGTTTGTCTATATACCAATAAATGATGAAAATGACGCTGATATACTGTAATTTGTCTCTCAGGTCAAATAGTTCTTTAATTTGCCGGCATCCAGAGCGTCTCGCCGTCAAATTGAATACGGTTTACATGTTTATAGTCAATGAGATCCAGAAATGCAAAGATTTGATCCATATTATAGACGACCACTTTGGTCAAGGGAAAGATTAAATTAAGGTCAAGATCAAGTTTATGTTCTCTGATGTTGTAGATGTTCACCGTATGCTCCGAGAATTTAAGAATCTTACCGATCCCCGAACTGCTTCCTCTTTCAAGGGGTTCATCCGAAAGGGGTGACAGTTGGACACCTTTGTAATCGAAATAATCTTTTAGAAAGGTAAAATGGATATTCCAGATATTTTCTCCAGGCTGGACCACGTGAATTCCGAATGATTCTATTTTTTCTTTTGTCGTCGCATCCTGTGATTCGAGGTCTTTTTCCACGATATCACCACTTTTTAGACGAATCTTTTCCAAAATTTCCTGCATGGATACCGTTGAATCTCCGATTTTAATTGATTCATTGGATTGTGCAATAATATCAACCCCTTTATTAACTCCATATTGTGCTTTTCGCTGTTGCATGAGTGCCTTGAGCTCTTTGTCTTCTTCAATTTTGTTGTAATCAATAATCGGTTCCGCATTTGAAGGAACTTGAATTTTATCAGCTCCTTTTTGTGTTCCGGGTTTCGATTCTTTTTTCATCAGAAACCTAAAACCCGTAAATGCGCCGACAAGCACCATAGCGATGATAACAACCCCAATAACTCTATTTGCCTTTTTTACAGTTTTTTTTGGCATCACTTTTCCTTTGGATACATGATAATGGATGGGCACAGATCGGTTCTATTCTTCACATTTAATTTCGCTCATGCCGGGAATAATTTTTGTATCCCCCTCAATGGTGATGGAAAGGCCTCTCCTGAGTTCCAGATCTAGAATTTCTTTGCGTTTCTTATTTAAAAGGTAATCGGCAACACCGTGCGGGACGATTCCTTTGACACTTGAAATTTCAGCTTTTATGGTTTCAAGGCGAAGTCGGCGGAGAAAGTCAAGGGCCAGCATTTCAGTAGAGGGGACCATTCCTTTCCCCTTACAATGGCTGCAGGGCTCGTAACTGCTGGATTCGATAGAGGGACGAATTCGCTGTCTCGACATTTCCATCAAGCCAAATTTTGAAATTTTACCGATATCTGTTTTGGCCTTATCCGGTTTAACGTAATTTTTAACGGCCCTTTCAACTTCTGATTTGTGTTTGGGGTCTTTCATGTCGATAAAATCGATGACAATAAGGCCGCCCAAGTCTCTGAGTCTTAACTGGCGTGCAATTTCCTCGGCTGCTTCAATATTGGTTTGAAGTGCGGTTTGTTCAATGGACTTTTTTTGGGTTGCCTTACCTGAATTAACGTCGATGGAGACGAGTGCTTCAGTCTGTGCTATTACAAGAGTGCCGCCGGATTTAAGTTTTACATGACTTGCGTAAATCGATGAAATCTGATCTTCAAGTTGGTATTTGGTGAATATCGGCCTGTCCCCTTTGTAGTATTTGACGATTTTTGTATGTTTCGGCGATATGATTTTAACAAAGTCTTTAACAACATGGTATACGGCTTCATCATCGATGAGAATTTCGGTTACATCAGGGGTGAAGTAATCGCGTATGGATCTTACGGCAAGATTTTGCTCTTTATAAAGCAATACAGGTGCTTTTACATTTGTCACATTTTTTTTGATGTTCTTCCACAGGCGTAAAAGATAGTTTACATCTTTTGACATGCGTTGTTTAGTAATGTTTATACCTGCAGTGCGGACAATAATACCGAAGCCCTCCGGTATCTTAAGCTTGCCGACGATGCTTTTTAAACGGTTACGCTCGTCCTCATCTTCTATTTTGCGTGAGATTCCTCGGCTGTCGCTTCCAGGCATAAGCACTAGGTATCGACCGGGTAAAGATATAAAAGTTGTAAGCATGGCACCCTTTTTCATGAAGGGATCTTTGGTCACCTGCACCAAGAGCTCTTGGCCGCGCTTGACCATTTTTAATATGGATCTATCTTTAGAGAGATTGTTTTGAAAATATTCGCTGTGGATTTCATGTTTTTGCAAAAATCCGTGACGATCAGCGCCAAAATCTACAAATGCGGCCTGAAGGCTTGGTTCAATGCGAGAGATGATTGCTTTGTAAATGTTGCCATGGATAATTTCTTTTCCTGAACTTTCAATATGGAATTCTTCAAGCTTCAAGTCCTTGACTTTTGCAATTCTGCATTCCTCAGGATCTATGGCATTGATAAGGATTTTACCGCTCATGAAATAGTTTTCCAATTTAGGTTAAGAACAATTAGAGTGAGACTCCCGGCTCAGCACTGATAAGGATTGTTTATGGGCAAAAACAGGCTTTAATCTTAAGCACTTGCTCTTTTAAATGAATATGAAATTGTTATGTACAAGTCAAACGATTTCTTGCCCGAGCAAAATTCAGGTCTTATGACTTGCTATTTGCATCGTGTTGTGGCATGAAATCTATTGTCCTGTTGGGATGATGATGACATATGAAATTAGGATATTATAAGTGAATTTGGGGGCTTCGTCCCAATTGGAGTAATGGAATGATGGGTTTAAAAGAGTTTTTAATAATTTAAATAGGTTGTTTTTGCTCTTGTCTCCAATATTCCAGTATTCCAACATTCCATTCTTCCATGCTGACGGCATAAACAAACCGCCATTAAAAGAATTGTTATTTCGTTAAGTTGTAGAAAATTCTGAAACATTTTGAATTACAACATTTTTTCGAGGTTAATCATATAAAATGGACGAACGATACGATCCCAGTAAAATAGAATCTAAATGGCAAAATTTCTGGGAAGAGGCAAAGCTTTTTAAGGTCAAGGAGGATCCGAATAAAGAAAAGTATTATCTGCTTGAGATGTTTCCTTATCCTTCCGGCAATATCCACATGGGGCATGTGAGAAACTATACCATCGGAGATGTTGTTGCGAGATACAAAAGAATGCAAGGGTTTAATGTCCTTCATCCCATGGGATGGGATGCATTTGGCATGCCGGCGGAAAACGCTGCAATTGCAAATAATAGTCACCCGGCCAAGTGGACTTATGGAAATATCGATGCCATGCGATTCCAGTTGAAGCGTCTGGGTTTTTCCTATGATTGGGATCGGGAAATCGCTACCTGCCGTCCTGAATATTATCATTGGGAACAGTGGCTTTTTTTAAAAATGTATGAAAAGGAGATGGCCTATCGCAAAGAATCCTTTGTGAACTGGTGTGAGCACTGCCAGACCGTACTCGCCAACGAGCAGGTGGAAGCCGGGCTGTGCTGGAGATGTGGCCAGCAGGTTCGACAGAAAAAGCTCTGGCAATGGTTTTTCCGCATTACCGATTATGCCCAAGATCTCTTGTCGTATTGTGAAAAGCTGCCGGGTTGGCCTGAAAAGGTTATCACGATGCAGAAAAATTGGATCGGAAAGAGTATGGGTGCAGAAATTCGGTTTCCCATAGAAAACTCGGATGAACAAATACCGGTTTTCACAACACGACAGGATACCGTATATGGGGCGACGTTTATGTGCCTTGCACCGGAGCACCCGCTGGTGGTCAAACTGTCCAAAGGGACTTCCCAGGAAAAAGAAGTTTCCGAGTTTATCGACCGCATATCCATGCAGGATCGATCGGTCAAGGCCGTGGAAAGTTACGAAAAAGAGGGTGTCTTTACAGGTGCATATTGTATCAACCCTTTAAGCGGTATTCGTATGCCGATCTATACAGCCAACTTTGCGCTTATGGAATATGGTACCGGGGCTGTTATGTCCGTTCCGGCGCATGATCAGCGGGATTTTGAATTTGCCCGTAAGTATGGTCTTGAAGTCGTTGTGGTTGTAAAACCTTATGATGACGATCTCGATCCCGCCACAATGACCGAAGCCTTTGCCGGTGAAGGTGTTATGATTAATTCCGGTCGGTTCAATGGAATAGATAGCGTACACGCGCTGGACGACATCGCTTCTTATCTTGAAGAAAAGTGCCTCGGAAAGAAAACAACCAGCTTCAGGCTAAGGGACTGGGGGATTTCAAGACAGCGATACTGGGGTGCACCAATACCTATCATTCATTGTGAAAAATGCGGTATTGTTCCAGTCCCTGAAAAAGACCTTCCCATTTTGCTTCCGGAAGATGCCGATCTTCTTGAAGGCGGTAAATCACCATTATCGACCCTTGAATATTTTACAAAGACGCCTTGTCCGGCCTGTGGCAGTCCCGAGGCCAGACGAGAAACCGATACAATGGATACGTTCGTAGAGTCTTCATGGTATTATGAAAGATATTGCAGTCCAAACTGTAAAACCGCCATGTTTGACCATAAAGCCGTAGATTACTGGATGCCTGTTGATCAGTATATCGGTGGTGTTGAACACGCGATTTTACATCTGCTCTATTCCAGATATTATACCCGTGTTCTATACGATTTTGGCCTTGTTAAATATAAAGAACCTTTTACACGGCTTTTGACCCAGGGAATGGTTTGTAAAGAGACGGTTTCCTGTTCTGAACACGGTTTTCTTCTCCCTGAAGAAATAAAAGAAGCCGGTGAAGAACGGCTGTGTAAACAATGCGGTCAGCAGACCATCGTCGGTCGTGTTGAAAAAATGTCCAAGTCAAAAAAGAACGTTATCGATCCTAAAATTCTTTTAGAAAAATTTGGTGCTGATACCACAAGACTCTTCTGCCTCTTTGCAGCTCCGCCTGAAAGAGACCTGGAATGGAGCGAACAGGGCGTTGAGGGGGGTTATCGCTTTCTAAACCGTGTGTGGCGACTGGCTTTAAATTGGGAGAGCTTAATTCGTGACGCCAAGCCTTTTGACGGCAGTCCGGATCAGCTGGAGGGCGATTCTCGTTCGCTATTCAAGAAAAACCATGCAACGATAAAAAAAGTTACCAGAGATATAGAAGACAGATTTCATTTCAATACCGCCATCAGTGCAGTAATGGAACTCTTAAATACAATGTACGGAATCGATCTTGCTGAGAAGAATTCTCAAAAGATCGAGGTCATACGGCTATCCATGGAATCTGTTGCGCTTCTTTTATCACCCATTGTCCCTCATTTTGCCGAAGAATTATGGGAGGCGCTTGGATTTGATACCAGCATCCTACTGGCTTCATGGCCGTCATACAGGGAGGACGCTCTAATCAAAGATGAGCTCTTGATCGTGGTGCAGGTCAACGGCAAACTTAGAAGCAAGTTCCACGTGGATGCAGATGCAGATGACGATACCCTAAAAGAAATGGCGCTTTCAGACGAAAGAGTCTTAAAATTCATCGAAGGCAAACCCGTTAAAAAAATTATTGTTGTCAAAGAGAAACTTGTTAATATCGTGGTTTAATCAATGTCTTGGAAATTCTTCAATTATTTGAAATTAAAGATCTTTTAATAGATCATAGTTTATGCCACCTCCGTGGAATGTTGGAATGTTGGAATACTGGAACGTTGGGTTGAAGGAACAATATCAATCTAATTCCTACAGTAACCCATTATTCCATTGTTCCATTATTCCCTCCGGGGCGTCGGCCTTACGGGCCGGAGGCCAATTATGAGCGAAGCGAACTAACTCATGAACTTTACAGCTATAACAGCCTTCTTTTATCATCAGAAATATATCTGGGCGGTCATTTTTATCCCCTTGTTTTTTTCGGCTTGCGGGTATCGGTTTGCAGGAAGTGGAAATTTACCGCAAGGAATACAGACGATTGCCATAGAAATTTTTGAAAACCGCACCCCGGAAACCGGGCTGGAAAATATCATTACAAATGATCTGATATATGAATTTACCCGGAAGGGAAGAAGTGTTCAGAAAAACAGCAAGGAGGCTGACGCAATCCTTACCGGTGTTATTGAGTCCGAGCGCATCACGACAATTTCCCGTCAAGCGCAGCAAAGCGCTCTCGCAAGGCGGGTCGAAATTACCGTCAATTTGAAGTTAACAGGTTCGGATGGTGGGGTAAAATGGTCCGCATCAGGTGTTTCAGGATTCGAAGAATATGATGTGTCGACGGACAAACAGGCTGCCGAGGTCAACAAGCGCCAAGCTATCGGAACGCTTTCTAAAAAACTTGCAGAAAAAATCCACAATCGTTTAACAGACGATTTTTAAAGAATTCAACAAAAAAGCGCATCGTACAAAGAATGTAGAAATTTCATTTCATTTTGCACGTTGCGCTTTTTTCCGGTTAGGCGGAGGTGGTATTTACCAATTTCGATAGGCGTGAAATTTTGCGAGAAGCTGTCTTTTTGTGAATCACACCTTTTTGGGCTGCCCTATCAATGTTCGATTTCGCCATATCGAGTTCTTTCAATGCTGCTTCTTTCGAGTTTTCGCTCACAGAAAGTCGCACATCTTTGACAATACTTTTTAACCTAGTTTTAACGGATTTATTACGCATACGCTTGATCTCATTTTGACGCGAGCGTTTAAGTGCTGATTTATGATTGGCCAATTTCTTAATAAACTCCTTTCATTATTAATTTAAAAAGTGTAAATTATGAACTTATTAAATATATGTCAAGAAGTTTTTATTCGACCCGTCACTTAAAAGACTTTTAAACCATATTCGAGTGCTAAACTGAAGTTTTTTAATTAATTTCTGTGAATAATGAACCCTTCAAAAAATCAAACCGATCATGAAAATGACCGCGTAACAAAAGCCGCAGGAGTCGTTGGATCAGCGACACTATTGAGCCGTATTTTCGGATTGATAAGAGATGTTGTCATTGCCTGGTTTTTCGGCGCCGGATTGAGCTCAGATGCATTCTTTGTGGCTTTCAGAATCCCAAACCTTTTAAGAAGGCTTTTTGCCGAGGGTTCTTTAAGTATTGCATTTATCCCTGTATTTACTGAAACGCTCACGAATCGAGGAAAAGATGAAGCCTTTGAAATGGCAAGATCCGCCGTAAGACTGTTGTCGGCGCTGCTGGTTGTCGTTGCCATTGCAGGTATTTTTTTGTCTCCACTGATCATTCGCATCATTGCACCCGGCTTTATTGATTCACCTGAAAAATTGTCCGTCACCATTTTTCTCACGCGAATCATGTTCCCGTATATCTTCTTTATCGGAATGGTTGCTCTTTCCATGGGAATCCTTAATGTTCTGGGTCACTTCGCTGCGCCGGCTCTTGCCCCTGTTTTTTTGAACATCTCCATTATATGTTCGGTTTTTTTAATTTCACCGCACATGACCGATCCTGTAACAGGTCTGGCCATCGGTGTGGTGATCGGTGGTATTTTGCAGCTTGGGTTTCAGGTGCCGTTTTTGATTAAAAAAGGATTCTATTTTTGGCAAAAAGCAAAAATATTCCATCCCGGCCTCAAGAAAATAGGCCTGTTGATGATTCCCACCATATTCGGCGCTGCTGTCTATCAAATCAATATCCTGGTGGGGACCCTTTTGGCTTCACTGCTTTCCCAAGGGAGCGTTTCGTATCTATATTATGCCGATCGTTTGGTGCAGTTTCCCCTTGGAATATTTGCAATAGCAACAGCAACCGCTGTTTTGCCGAGTATTTCAAGACAGGCCGCAAAAAAAGACTTGCAGGCGGTCCGGGATACCTTTGAATATGCTATGAAACTGGTTTTTTTTATTACCATTCCCTCAATGGTCGGCCTGATAGTTTTAAGAGAACCGATCGTTGCGTTATTATTTAAAAGGGGTGCTTTTGATGCAAAGACCACACATTTGACTGCATATGCCCTTTTATACTATAGTATGGGATTATGGGCTTTTTCAGCCGTGCGGATTGTGGTTTCAACATTTTATGCACTGCAGGATACGAAAACTCCGGTACGAATGGCTGTCATATCTGTCTGTGCAAATATCATTCTTAGCATCGTTCTCATGGGGCCACTGGGGCATGGAGGGATTGCACTCGCCACTTCTCTGGCTTCCATGTTAAACCTCGGACTTCTTGCCTGGGCTTTAAAGACAAAGCTCGGCATGCTGGGATTGAAAACAATTATGACGTCCGTTTATAAGACAATAATCTGTTCAGTATTTATGGGTGCTGCTGTCTGGGCGGCTACTCTATTCATTATTCCTTCTGAAGGAGGGAGTCTGATGGGCCTTTTCTTTGGGCTTGTGGGAAGTATAATTATCGGCCTCGTGTTATATGGTTCTTTTTCTTTATTGCTTAAAAGTCGGGAATTGGAAAAGGTTATGGCCATAGCCAGAAAGGGGAAGGATAAAGCGTGGGTTTGAAGAAAAATATAATGCTTGTTTTAGCAATAATGACGATGTGTTTGATGTTGTTGTTTATCGTGTTCGGTGAAAATGGCCTTACGGATCTGTATAAACTTAAAATGAAAAAGGATAACTTGTCGAAAAAAAGCGATGAACTGAAAAAGGAAAATCTCTCTTTATATCGTGAAATAGAACGCTTGAAGAATGATCCCGGATATGTTGAAGATGTGGCCAGAAAGGAGCTGGGTGTCATCGGCAAGGACGAAGTGATCATCAAAATAAAAAAGAAAGGTCCAAAAAAAATTGATTAAAGACGATGTCTTTTATACCCGGACAATGGCAAAAGTTTATGCTGATCAGGGCAATTTATTAAAAGCCGCCGAAATCTACAGATATCTTTTAGAATGTGAACCCGAACGCCAGGATCTTATGGATGCACTTTCTGAAATTGAGAGGAAACTCAATGAAAAATCGCCGGATGATCTTATCAAGCTATTCAACAAGTGGATTGATCTTCTGCTTAAGTATCATAACTTGCAAAAACTTATGAGGTTTAAAAATTATCTTAGTGGTTCGAAATAAATTTTTTAAGGAAAAATATTTCTTATGAAAAGTATTATCGACAACAAAAATATCGTTCTGGGAGTATCCGGAGGCATCGCAGCATATAAAAGCGTTGAACTTTTGAGACTTTTTGTAAAAGAAGGAGCCAATGTCAGGGTCATCATGACAAAAAACGCCCAAGCGTTTGTTGGGGCATTGACCTTTGAAGCCTTATCCGGCCAAGCAGTTTGCACGGATCTTTTTGAGAAAAGCGATGATGCATCCATAAGGCACATTGACTGGGCCGAACAAGCAGATGCCGCGGTGATTGCTCCGGCAACCGCCAACATTATCGGTAAGCTGGCCAACGGGATTGCCGATGATGCCCTAAGTACCTTCATGATGGCTGTAACGTGTCCTGTGGTCCTCTGCCCTTCAATGAACACGCATATGTATGAAAGCAATGCCGTACAGAGAAATCTTGAAATACTCCGGTCTGATGGGTATCTTGTCATAGACCCGGAGTCCGGGAGCCTGGCATGCGGAACTACAGGACCCGGCCGTCTTCCTGAACCTCATGACATATTGGACAGAACTGTTTTCTACCTTACGCCCAAAGATCTGAAAGATAAGAAAATACTTGTTACCGCCGGTCCCACCCGGGAACCTATCGATCCTGTCAGATTTGTCAGCAACCCTTCTTCCGGCAAAATGGGCTTTGCAGTCGCAAGGGCTGCCGAGTATAGAGGCGGCAAGGTTACTTTGATTACCGGTCCGACAAACCTTTTGGATCCCAACAATGTTGCCGTGATCAGGGTGAACACCGCCAAAGAGATGGCTCTTGCTGTATTTGAGAATATGGAGCATTCCGATATCATTATCAAAACAGCTGCGGTTTCCGATTACCGGCCTAAGGATCATGCAGAACAAAAACTCAAGAAGGACAAGGATGACCTGGTTTTGTCTCTGGAAAGAACCCAGGATATTCTAAAAGAAATCGGCAGGAATAAAAAAGAACAGATTCTCGTAGGATTTGCTGCGGAAACAGAACACCTTGAACGACATGCAGAACAAAAACTGGCTGAAAAAAATCTCGACATCATTGTCGGGAATATCGTGGGCTATCCTGATTCCGGTTTCGGTGCCGACACAAATATGGTAACACTGTTTTATAAAGACGGCACAAAAGAGAAGTTACCCAAAATGCCCAAAGATGATGTCGCAAATCTTTTGCTGGATCGGATATTAAAAATTTTATGACATTTTTCGAATCCAATCCCAATTTATTAAAATCAGGGATTACCACCACACTTGAAGATATAAAGACTTTTTTCAGATTATTGTCTGAAAACGGATGTCAGGGGTTTGAATGTTCAAAGGAAAGTCTCAAAAAGATTGAAAGCTGGGGACGTAAAGAGGGGTTTTCGTCGGAAACCCTTGAGGCAATTCGAACGGACCTGGGGGACTGCAGACGCTGCAGGCTTTCTGAAAATCGGAAAAACATTGTATTCGGCACCGGCGATCCTCATGCGAGGCTCATGTTTGTGGGTGAAGGACCGGGATATGATGAGGATCAAATGGGCGAACCCTTTGTCGGGGCTGCAGGAAGGCTTCTTACCAAAATCATCGAAGCGATAAATCATACGCGAGAACAGGTCTATATCTGTAATATCATTAAGTGTCGTCCTCCCGGAAACAGAAATCCAATGGCAGATGAGATCGAAGTATGCTTTCCTTTTTTAAAACGCCAGATTGCATCCGTAAAACCGGATATTATTTGTGCACTGGGGACTTTTGCCGCTCAGACACTTCTTGAAACCAAATCGCCGATTTCAAAACTCAGAGGATGTTTTTACGATTATATGGGGACAAAGGTGTTACCGACATATCATCCTGCATATTTGCTTCGTAATCCGGAAAAGAAGCGGGATGTTTGGGAGGATATGAAAAAAATAATGAAAGCCATGGGGTCTAATCAGTAAATTAGATACTTGACATGATTTTTATTTACGAAACTTCTTGGTGATAAGGATAGAAAAAGTATAGAGTGCCTAAAGTGAACTAAAGTGAGCTAAAGTTAAGGTATTCAGGCAATTTATATTAGAGTGTCAGCGCGATAGCGCTTCTTCAACTTTAGTCACTTTAGATCACTTTAAACTTTAGTCACTCTTGTAACGACTGTGCCAGGTTATCCAGCAATATTATTTATGTCGAACAATTAATGTGCTTATTAGTAAGACTTTTAAAATGAAGAGAATAAATTTTATTTTATCGGCTTTGTTATTATTTTTATTTTGCTTTCCCGGAAATAATTTGGCGGCCGAAAATGAGGTCTATATCATTGAAATTTCGGGCTCCATCAATCCTGCTGTGGCTGATTTTTTAAAAAAGGGAATTAACAAGGCTTCTACAGATGGCGTTTCATGTATCATTATTAAGATCGACACGCCCGGCGGCCTTGCTGAATCGATGCGTAAAATCGTCAAGGCAATCTTTGCAAGCAAGGTTCCGGTTGTGACTTATGTTGCACCCAGCGGCGCCAGGGCCGCCTCGGCAGGTGTCATGATTACCATCGCTGCAGACATTGCTGCCATGGCGCCGGGAACAAATATTGGTGCCGCACATCCGGTGGGTGCCGGCGGCAAGGATATCGGCGGGAAAATGTCTGAAAAAGTCACCAATGATATGGTTGCCCATGTCAAAAGTATAGCCCAGAAAAGGGGAAGGAACGTCCAATGGGTTGAAAAGGCGGTTCGCGAAAGCGTTTCCGTGACGGAGACCGAAGCCCTTAAGGCAAATGTCATCGATATTGTGGCAAAAGATCTGGATGATTTGATACGTCAGATTAACGGTCGTAAAATTGAAAACAAAGGGGTTTTAAAACTTGATCATCCTAAAAAAACGATTATCGAGGAAAGCTTGCGGACCAAGGTTTTAAAGATCATCAGTGATCCGAATGTAGCGTATATTCTTATGATGATCGGTCTTGCAGGTCTCTATTTTGAACTGTCTCACCCCGGTGCCGTGCTTCCTGGAGTTGTCGGCGGGATATCGATTATTCTGGCATTTTTTGCATTTCAGACCATACCGGTCAACTATGCCGGATTTCTGCTTATTATTCTTGCCATTGTTTTTTTTATCATGGAGATGAAAATCGCGAGTTACGGTCTTTTGAGTATTGCAGGCATTACCTCACTTTTACTGGGCTCCTTGATGTTGTTTGAAGGCAACGGCACCGATATGAGATTGTCGTGGACAGTGCTTGTACCGACACTTACGGTTCGTTTCCGGTTTTTTTGTCGTTATTTCAGGGCTGGTTTTTAAATCTCAGCTGTCAAAGCCAAAAACGGGTGCAGGGGGTCTTTTGGGGGAAATCGGAGTGGTTAAAGAACCCATCTTGCAGGAAGGCAAGGTGTTTGTTCACGGAGAACTGTGGAAAGCGATTTCAAAAGATCCCATCGAAAAGGGGGCCAAGGTCAGAGTTGTAAACGTTGAGAACCTTGTGCTGGAAGTGGAACCTATAGAATAGATACAGGAGAATAAAATGTATACGTTAATCGTAGTCGTTGTATTGACGCTCTTATTTCTTTCTGCAGCCATACGCATATTAAACGAATATGAACGGGGTGTTATCTTCAGGCTCGGCAGGGTGATAAAGGCAAAAGGACCGGGGCTGATCATACTGATTCCGGTTATTGACAAAATGGTAAAGGTCAGCATGCGTCTTGTTGCCATGGATGTGGATCCTCAGGACGTCATCAGCAGGGACAATGTCTCCGTAAAGGTGAATGCGGTCATCTATTTTAGAGTCATTGAACCTATAAAAGCTATTGTTGAAGTTGAAAATTACACATATGCAATGTCCCAACTGGCCCAGACAACCTTGAGAAGTGTATGCGGTCAGGCGGAGCTTGATGAACTACTGTCTGCAAGGGAAAAAATCAATTCTCAACTTCAGGAAATTCTCGACACCCATACGGATCCGTGGGGGATAAAAGTCACAACCGTAGAGCTTAAGCATATTGATTTGCCCCAGGAAATGCAGCGATCTATGGCCAAGCAGGCTGAAGCGGAGCGGGAGCGACGTGCCAAGATTATTAATGCCGACGGTGAGTTCCAAGCTGCAACAAAGCTGGCTGAAGCGGCTGAAATTATTAGTGAACACCCCATGGCCCTGCAGCTAAGATATCTTCAGACCATGCGCGAAATATCTGCCGAGCAGAATACAACGACAATCTTTCCGTTTCCTATTGATCTTTTCAAGCCGTTTCTTGATGCTATGGGCAAAACAAAAAAAGAAGAAAAGGAATAACAGTCATCTATTTATTGACATCATTTAAAAAAATTGCTTAATTAAATTTTTTAATGATGATGATATAATAATAGGTCTGTAGCGTATTTTAAAAACTCATTTAAGCGGGTTCAAAACACTAAAAAAATTAATCCACAGCGGGGGTATTACAGCCTCCGCTTGTGCTTTTTAACCATTGTTAAGAAAAGGAGATGTTGAAGCATGGGTGTGAAGAAAAAGGAAGCCAAAGAAAAACCCTTGGAAAAAATGACAGCCAAAGAATTGAGAGAAGTTGGAAAGCAACTGCCTGAAATAAGCGGTGTTTATGGCATGAACAAGGCAGAGCTCATCAGCGCCATTAAAAAAGCAAGGGGGATCAAAGAAGATACCACAGCAACGCCTGATGCCTCAATTCGTGAAATTAAGAAGAAAATTAAATCACTTAAGGCAAATCGCGAAAATGCTCTGAATGACAATGACAATAAAATGGCGGATATTTATCTGCGCCGTATTATAAAACTGAAGAAAAAGACTCGCAAGACGGGCTAGAAAATGTAAAGTGCCTAAAGTGATCAACGGTAGGTTCTGTCACTTTTAATTATAATTGATCGCGCTGAAAGCGTGTTCCTCAACTTTAGCTCACTTTAGGCACTTCAAACTTCAAACTTTTGGACTTCAGTTAATACGGGGCAACATCCAGATAAAAATACGATATCGTATTAATGAATCAGAGCACTAAGTTTATGATTAATCCATCTTCATTGGCTTTTGATATTGATGGTGTTTTTGCAGACACCATGACATTGTTTCTCGATATTGCACGGGAAGAATATAAAATTCGCGATGTCAAATACGAAGACATCACGTGTTATACGTTGGAAGAATGTGTCGATATTGATCCGGTTCTTATCGAGACTATTTTAACCCGGATAATGGATGGAACCCATAAAGTACCTTTAAAACCAATGCCAGGTGCCAGGAATGTCTTAACCAGACTATGCCGACTGCACAGCCCGATTTTATTTGTGACCGCTCGATCGACCAGAGAACCCATATATGAATGGATACAAAGCGTATTGTCTTTTGATCTTGATTCGATAGAAGTTGTTGCAACAGGTTCATTTGACGCCAAGGTCGATGTGCTTTTAAGCAGAGATATTTCTTATTTTGTGGAGGACAGACTTGAAACATGTTATCCACTTTTCGAGGCGGGCGTTACGCCTATTATTTTCAAGCAGCCATGGAACAGAAAACGTCATCCTTTCGTAGAAGTCGGCACTTGGAAAGAGCTTGAGTCTTTGATTGAATTTTGATGATTTCACAATCTTTGAAGAATCAGATCAGATCCTTTATCGATTCCCTTCGCTCTGAAAAGGGATACGCTGCAAACACGTGTCGTGCATATTCGCACAATCTTAACGAGTTTATTTCATCTGTCAGTGAAAACAACTTTTCAAATGAAAATCAAAAGGGTGCTGATCTGTTAAAGGCCGATCAGATCACCAACCTGATGATAAGAGGTTATCTGGGGTTTTTACACAAGAAGAACGAAAAAGTGACCATAGCGAGAAAACTATCGGCTGTTCGTTCTTTTTTCAGATTTCTTCTCAAGCATGGTGTTATACTGGACAACCCTTTGGATCTGATTTTAACTCCGAAACAGAAAAAAGCAATTCCAGTATACCTCCCCGTCGATGATGTTTTTAGGCTGCTCGATTCGATAAAGACCGATACACTGGCCGGCATCAGGAACCGTGCTATTTTTGAAACACTTTACTCGACCGGGATCCGTGTTTCGGAACTTGAAGGTCTGGATGTCTTTGATGTGGATTATACAAAATGTTTGATTCGTGTCGTTGGGAAAGGTAACAAAGAAAGGATTGTTCCCATCGGAACAAAAGCCATAACTGCGATTAAAGAGTATAGAAAAAGATTGCAAGGGGAAGCGGATATAGGAGAAGACGATAACACGCCACTCTTTTTAAACAAGGACCATGGTCGCCTGACAAGCCGCTCCATAGCCCGCATTCTTGGAAAAACGGCAAGGGAATGTGGCCTCTTGATACCTGTTTCTCCCCATGCTCTGCGTCATACATTTGCAACGCATATGCTAGATGCCGGAGCGGATTTGAGGGTGGTTCAGGAACTTTTGGGACATAAAAGTCTATCCACGACACAGAAATATACCCACGTGAGCATTGACAGGCTAATGGAAACCTATGACAAGGCGCATCCGAGACGATGAAATAGAAGCAGCTCAAGTTTTACACACTTTAAACTCAATTGAGTGAAAGTCTAAGAAAGCCCCGATGATCTTTCACTGCTAACATCGGGCAAAAACATTACCATGTTATGGGCTTACATAAAAAATGTGGGTGCGAAACCCGAGGAAACAATATTAAAACGATGAAATTACATGGTACGACAATTCTAGCTGTCAGACATAAGGGGAAAGTTGCTGTGGCCGGTGACGGTCAGGTTACATTGAACAATATCGTTATCAAGCATAAGGCTAAAAAGGTTCGGAGGATTTACAATGACAAAATCATTGTGGGATTTGCCGGGGCCACAGCTGATGCCTTGAACCTTTCAGAACGTTTGGAAAAAAAGCTTGAGCGTTACAATGGAAACCTGATGCGCAGTGCCGTAGAATTGGCCCGGGATTGGCGAACCGACAAATACTTAAGACGTCTCGAAGCAATTATGATTGCCGTAGATGATAAAAACATGTTTGTTATTTCAGGAAATGGTGATGTGATTGAACCGGATGAAGGTGTTATGGGGATTGGATCAGGCGGCGCCGGAGCGCAGGCGGCGGCAACTGCTCTGATTAGACATACGGATATGGATGTTGCTGACATTGTTAAAGAAGCCATGAAAATAGCAGGTTCCATATGTGTCTTTACAAATGATGTCATCACGATTGAAGAATTATAGACCCCTAACCGATGGTGAAGAACTGATAAAATGAGTAACCTTAAACCCAATGAAATTGTCAAAGAACTTGATAAATATATAATTGGCCAGCATAATGCCAAACGTTCAGTGGCCATTGCTTTGCGGAACCGTTGGCGCAGACAGCAGGTTCCGGAAGATCTCCGTGATGAGATTGTGCCGAAGAATATCATACTCATCGGACCCACCGGCGTTGGAAAAACCGAGATAGCAAGAAGACTTTCGAATCTGACCGATTCACCGTTTAACAAGGTTGAGGCATCCAAATTTACAGAAGTGGGATATGTTGGCAGGGACGTTGAATCTATGGTAAGAGACCTTCTGGAACTTACTGTAAACATGCTTAGAACAAGAGAACAGGAGGCCGTTAAGGAGAAAGGGCGCCGGATTGCTGAAGAGAGGATGCTCGATCTATTACTTCCCAAAAGCGGATTA
Organism: uncultured delta proteobacterium; assembly: GCA_963706295.1. Taxonomy (GTDB): domain Bacteria; phylum Desulfobacterota; class Desulfobacteria; order Desulfobacterales; family UBA11574; genus UBA11574. The sequence continues at coordinate 63,124 of CAVPLW010000002.1, forward strand.
AAATCGACTCTTCAACCAGAAGATGAAAGCGAACCGAAGTTTGAACTTGTCTCAAACTATACAGAAACATCTTCTTCTACAAGAGAGAAACTTCGAAAAATGCTTCGTGAAGGGAAAATGGACAATCGGTATGTTGACCTTGACGTTTCAGATCGAGCAATGCCTGTTGTTGAAATATTTTCCAACGTGGGTATGGAAGAAATGGGCATTAATTTCAAGGACATGTTAGGAAATCTTCTACCCAAAAGTACAAAACGACGAAAAGTAAAAGTGCCTGAAGCCATGGAATTGCTTTCTGCCGAAGAGGCTCAAAACCTGGTGGATATGGATAAGGTAGTAAAAGAAGCCATTAGCAAAGTCGAACAATCAGGAATCATCTTTTTGGATGAGATTGATAAAATTGTCGGAAAGAACGGCACGCAAGGACCCGATGTATCCCGGGAAGGTGTTCAGAGAGATCTTCTTCCCATTGTGGAAGGGAGCACCGTAATAACAAAGTATGGCCCGGTTAAGACGGACAACATTCTCTTTATCGCTGCGGGAGCATTTCATACTGTGAAGCCATCGGATATGATCCCTGAGTTTCAGGGCCGGTTCCCCATCCGGGTGGAATTGGAATCACTTGGCAGGGAAGAGTTTGTGAGGATATTGACCGAACCGAAAAATGCACTTCTTCTTCAATATATGGCGCTTTTAAAGACCGAAGATGTTGACGTTGTTTTTAAAAATGAAGCTGTTGAAGAAATCGCGAGAATTGCTGAAGAGGTCAACAACATGACCGAAAATATTGGGGCCAGAAGGCTCTACACACTTATGGAGTGTCTTCTGGAGGACATTCTTTTCGAAGCTCCGGATATGGAAGAAAAACGGGTGGTCATTGACAAAACATATGTGGAAGACAAGCTGAAGGACATTAAAGACGACGAGGATTTGAGACGGTATATTTTATAGTAAAAATCCGACCTTAGATGGGCAGGCTTTGATTTAACCCCTGGAAGGGGCTGTTTTACTAAAAGCCAACAAGTTAAAAGTGTCTAAAGTGATCTAAAGTGCCTAAAGTTATGGAGTCGCTTCGCTTCGGTGATTTTATATAATTAGCAGAATTCCTTAACCCTGGCCCAGACCGATTACCAATACTTTATACTAAAAAAGTCATGTTTGTATTGATATCTAAGTCAGATCAGTATATTAACGATTCGCACCAGGGCGGGCTTTAGCTCACCTCAAACTCTTCCAGCGATTCTTCAGGCAGTGCAATATATCTTTGACTAAAGCCAGAGGAGCAGGTTTTTTAAGATTAAATTAACAACGAGAAAGAAAATGAATCCGAATGTTGCCGACATACTGATTGAAGCGCTTCCTTATATCCGCCGTTTCTATGGCATGACCATCGTGGTCAAATACGGAGGCCATGCTATGGTGGACGATCAACTGAAAGCTGATTTTGCGCGAGATATCACTTTGCTGAAATTTACCGGCCTGAATCCGGTTGTTGTTCATGGCGGCGGGCCGCAGATTAACAAGGTTCTTGACCAGATGGGTATTAAGCACCAATTTATAAAAGGAATGCGATTGACTGATGAAGCGACAATGGATGTTGTTGAGATGGTTCTTGGCGGAAAGGTAAACAAAGATATTGTGGCTCAGATCAATAAAGAGGGCGGCAAGGCCGTGGGTTTGAGCGGAAAGGACGGAGAGCTTATTCGTGCAAAAAAGCTCCATATTGTTTATCAGGAGGATGAAAACAAACCGCCGGAGATCATTGATCCCGGACTGGTGGGACAGGTGACGCAGATCAATCCGAGCATTATCAATACACTGAGCCGGGAGGGTTTTATTCCTATTATTGCCCCTGTGGGTACAGGTGATTCAGGAGAAACATACAACATCAACGCAGACCTTGTCGCGAGCAGTATAGCCGTTGCCCTTTCAGCAAAACGTCTTATATTTCTTACCGATGTAGAAGGTGTCCTAAATCTTTCCGGAGAATTGATATCTTCAATTGATATGGAAAAAATCGATCAAATGATAAAAGAAAAGGCAATTTCAGGGGGGATGATTCCTAAAATCGAGTGTGCTCTGGAGGCATTGAAAAACGGGGTTGAAAAAGTTCATATTATCAATGGACGTAAACGTCATGCCCTGTTGCTGGAGCTTTTTACAGACAAGGGAATCGGTACGGAAGTCACCATTTAGCTTTGAATTTAAGGGTCTTAAAATGAGCCAAAATGTGATGAATAAAGCAGATAAGGTTATCGCAAAAACATATAAAAGATTTCCTATTGTCATCGCAAAAGGGAAAGGGTGCAGTCTTTGGGATACCGAAGGCAAAAAGTATATTGATTTTGTCTCCGGTATTGCCGTTTGCAATCTGGGGCATTCCCATCCAAAGGTTTCAGCGGCACTATCAAAACAGGCTGATGTTCTTTTACATGTATCGAATCTTTACTATACAGAGCCTCAGATAGAGCTGGCATGTCGACTTACGGAAAACAGCTTTGCAGACCGGGTTTTTTTCTGCAACAGCGGCGCTGAAGCGAATGAGGCCGCCATCAAACTGGCCCGGAAGTATTTCAAGGATAAAGGTGAAAGTGAGCGATACAGAATCGTTACCATGGAGAAGTCTTTTCATGGCAGAACAATGGCCACCCTTTCCGCCACCGGTCAGGATAAAATCAAAAAGGGGTTTGAACCGTTGCTTGAAGGTTTCGACCATATACCGTTTAACGACATCGATGCACTGCGAAAAAGCATCGGTCCATCTACTTGTGCTGTTTTACTAGAGCCCATCCAGGGTGAAGGCGGCGTTCGTTGTCCGGGTCCGGATTACCTTAAAGCTGTAAGACGCCTATGTGACGAAACGGGAGTCCTTTTGATTTTTGATGAAATCCAGACCGGAATGGGGCGAACAGGTAAGTTTTTTGCGTACGAACATTTTGGGATTGAACCGGACATCATGACCCTTGCAAAAGCCCTTGCCAATGGATTGCCCATAGGGGCCATGCTGGCCAGTGAAGAAGTTGCGGAAGCATTTGGTCCGGGAGCCCATGCATCAACGTTCGGAGGTACTCCCATTATCACCGCAGCTTCAGTCCAGGTTGTCAAGGTGCTTTTAGAAGAAAATCTCATTCATCATTGTGCAAAAATGGGGGCATATTTTAAAGAACGGCTGTCAGGGTTGAAAGGCAAGCATGAATCGATTGTGGATATTCGTGGAATGGGACTCCTTTTGGGGATGAAACTCAAAATAGAAGGGGATACCATTGTCAATTCATGCATGGAGAAAGGATTTTTGATAAACTGCATCCAGGGAAATATCTTACGGTTTATTCCTCCGCTCATCATCGAAAAAGAAGAGATTGATGCGCTTATCGCATGCCTGGATGAGGTGTTAGATTGAATATTGAAAATTGATAACTAAAAATAATGTAGCACTTTAGCTTTTGAAGACATTATCGCTTCATGTATAATTAAATTTTTGCTGAAAGAACTCGTGAATAAAGGCTCGTAATGAAAGAACCTGCCCGGGTAATTAATAAAATTAGTTGCTTTAACAATGGGTTTTATCCATAAAGTTAAATCGATTATGGTTCTTTCAAAAACGATCCCTAATTCACTCAGACAGCTTCCAGTCAAAAATTTAATCATACATGAAGCTGCTTTAGTCCCGATTTGTTTCAAAGGACTAATCTATTACAAAAAAGTGGAGGAATTCTTTTAATCATCAATCTTCAATCGAAAATCATCAATCAACAACTGGGGTTACCGTGAAAAAAGACATTTTGACACTTTCAGATCTTACCAAAGAGGATTTTGACCTACTCTTTGAACGGGCGGCTGAGCTTAAGAAGAGATTTAAAAACGGGATCACCGACAGAACCCTTGGGGGCAAAACCCTGGGCCTTATTTTCGAAAAGCCGTCAACCCGCACACGTGTTTCCTTTGAAGCGGCAATGGCACAACTGGGTGGGACGCCGATTTTTATCAGTGCTAAAGACACCCAGATCGCCCGAAACGAGCCTGTTCGGGATACTGCAAGGGTACTTTCAAGGTATTTGGACGGTCTGGCGATTCGCACATATTCACAGGAACTTTTAGATGAGTTTGCCGAATTTTCGACCATTCCGGTCATTAATGCTCTTACTGATCTTTTTCATCCATGCCAGGTTTTAAGCGATATTATGACGGTGATCGAATATAAAGGCGGCTACGAGGACATTAAAATTGCCTGGGTTGGAGACGGAAATAATGTTGCGCATTCCTGGATCAATGCTGCGGCTGTTCTGGATTTGAACCTTATTTTAGCCTGTCCTGATGGGTATTCACCTGACCGGAGTATAATGGAAAGGGCATTGGATCGAAGCGTTGGAAAAATTGTTTTAACCACTGACCCTCTTGAAGCAGTAAATAATGCCGATGTTGTGTATACCGATGTTTGGGCCAGCATGGGGCAGGAGGGTGAACTGGACGACAGGAAGCGGGTTTTTGAACCTTTTCAGATCAATGAAATGCTGTTAAAAAACGCTGCCGAAAATGCTATTGTGATGCACTGCCTTCCGGCACACAGGGGTGAAGAGATTCATGAAGACGTTTTGGAGGGGCCGAACTCCGTTGTTTGGGATCAATCTGAAAACAAGCTGCACATGCATAAGGCGATACTTGATGTTTTATTAAGAGGAGATTCATAGTGTCTGATTCTATTAATAAAATTGTTCTGGCATATTCAGGAGGTCTCGATACGTCTGTCATCCTAAAATGGCTTATTGAAACCTATGAATGTGATGTTATCGCATTCTCAGCGAACATCGGTCAGGACGATGAAGTCGATCAAATAAAAGAGAATGCCTTAAACACCGGGGCAAGTAAGGTGTATATCGATGATTTGCAGGAAACTTTCGTAAAAGATTATGTTTTTCCGGCGTTTCGTGCCAATGCCATCTATGAAGGACAGTATCTTTTGGGCACATCTCTTGCCAGGCCTCTGATTGCAAAACGGCAGATGGAAATTGCAAAAATAGAAGGAGCTGATGCGGTAAGTCATGGTGCAACAGGGAAGGGGAACGATCAGGTAAGGTTTGAACTCAGCTATCTGGCCATCGATCCAAATATAAAGATTATTGCGCCGTGGCGTGAATGGGATCTTAATTCTCGCAGTGCTCTCATGGCTTTTGCCAAACAACATGGTATCAAGGTTCCGACAACCCATGCAAAGCCATACAGTACCGATAGAAATCTTCTTCACATCAGTTATGAGGGGGGCCAGCTTGAAGATCCCTGGAAACAACCGCCAGTGGATATGTTTACCATGACCGTGTCTCCTCAGGATGCTCCTGATGAACATGAGATTATTGAAATAACGTTTGAACAGGGTAATCCTGTGGCGATCAACGATGAAAATATGTCCCCGGCGAATTTTCTCAAAGCGCTCAACAGGTTTGCGGGGCGTCACGGCATCGGGCGGGCGGATATTGTCGAAAATCGTTTCGTGGGCATGAAATCTCGTGGTGTCTATGAAACTCCGGGCGGCACGGTGCTAAGGGCAGCACATATGGCCATGGAATCGATTACCATGGACAGAGAGGTCATGCACTTGCGTGATTCACTGATTCCGAAGTATTCCGAACTGGTGTATTATGGTTTCTGGTTTTCACCCGAGATGGAACTGCTCCAGAATATGGTCGACCAGACCCAGAAAAATGTTTCGGGAAAGGTACGCTTAGAGCTTTATAAAGGTAACTGCATGGTTCTCGGGCGTAAATCCCATTTGTCCATTTACAGCGAAGATTTTGCTACGTTTGAAGACGATGCCGTATACCGACAGAAAGATGCAGAAGGTTTTATACGTTTGAATGCACTGAGATTGAGAATTCAGAAGATGATGAAAAGATAGGATAAAAGGTAATGGGTAATAGGTAATGGGTAATGGGTATTAGGTTGTGGGCGGGTTTAATCCAAACAGCATGGCTAATAAACGGTGATATGGCGTAAGACGAGGTGTCCATGTCTGAAAAACTGTGGAACGGCAGGTTTTCCGAAAAAACGGATAGAATGGTTGAAGAATTTACATCTTCCATTGATATCGATAAACGCTTATATTCTTATGATATTGAAGGAAGTATTGCCCACTGCCGCATGCTTGCAAAGGCTTCTATTATTTCAGACGCAGATGCTTTGGCATTGATTGAAGGACTTGGTTTGATCAAGCGAGAGATTGAACGAGGAGAGTTCCGGTTTGATAAGGGCCTGGAGGATATTCACATGCACATTGAGACCAGGCTTATCGAAAAAGTTGGAAAGGTCGCACAGAAGCTTCATACTGCAAGAAGCCGAAATGACCAGGTCGTATTGGATGTGAGGATGTATTTAAGGGATGAGACGTTAAATACAGTAAAGCATCTTGTTATGCTTGCAAAGGTCATTGTGGACCTTGCAAGAACATACATTGATGTTGTTCTGCCCGGTTATACACACCTGCAGCGGGCTCAACCGGTTCTCTTGTCCCATCATTTCATGGCATATTATGAGATGTTTTCAAGAGATATCGACAGGTTCAATGACGGTTTAAAGCGAATAAACGTTTTGCCCTTAGGAAGTGCTGCCATCGCCGGAACAACATATCCCATTGACAGGGAGTACACGGCACAGCTTCTCGACTTTCCCAAAGTATCGGCGAACAGTATCGATGCGGTTTCAGACAGAGATTTTATCATTGAATTTCTATCAGCTGCAAGTATCTGCATGGTTCATTTAAGCCGCATGTCAGAAGAGCTTATTTTATGGTCTTCATCCGAATTCGGCTTTATTGAGCTTCCGGATTCCTTTGCCACCGGCAGCAGCATTATGCCTCAAAAGAAGAACCCTGATGTGCCTGAACTGGTGCGGGGAAAGACAGGGCGTGTTTTCGGAGATCTGATTTCCCTTTTGACGATGATGAAGGCATTGCCATTGTCTTATAATCGGGACATGCAGGAAGATAAAACCGCCTTGTTCCAAACCGTAGACATATTAAAAAAATGCATTGAAATCTATATAAAAATGCTTCCAAAACTGAAGATAAATCAAGAGACAATGGAGCGGGCGACATCCAAGGGATTTTTAAATGCAACCGATATGGCGGACTATCTTGTGGCCAGCGGTATGCCGTTTCGCCAGGCACATGGCTGTGTCGGAGGGGCGGTTGCATACGCTTTGAGCAAGAAAAAGGAGCTTCATGAACTGACTCTCAAAGAGTTAAAATCCTTTTCATCTCATATTAAAAAAGACGTATTCAAAATTTTAACCACTGATCAAATGATCAACCGGAGAAAGTCCTTTGGAGGAACGGCCTTGGAATGTGTGAATGCCGCAATAAAGGAGGCCGAGAGAGAGCTTAAGATGAAAATGGATTGAGGGATGAAAAAAATATTTAAAAAAGGTTTTGTTTTAATATGTTTTGTTGCTATTTTGTTGGCGCCTTTTATTTCAGCATGCGGCAAAAAGGCGCCGCCCAGACCGCCTGCGGAAAAATCAGGGGAACAAAACATAAAAAGTTAACTTTAGGCACTTGTGAGAAGGCTTCGGTAATATTTTCTATTGGTTAGGCTTATGTCTCGAGTATCTAAAGTACTTATTAGTAAAAGAAACGAATAGGGGTGTTATGCATCATTTTAAATACCGCGACAATGAATTGTATTGTGAGGATGTTCCGGTCCGGATAATCGCCGAACATATCGGCACGCCGTTTTATTTATATAGCCATGCGACGTTAAAACGCCATTATCTAATATTTAATGAGGCTTTTGAGGGCCTGGACAGACTCGTATGTTACTCTGCAAAGGCCAACACAAACCTGTCTGTTCTAAAGCTGTTTGAAAGCCTTGGCAGCGGACTTGATATTGTCTCGGGCGGAGAACTATATCGCGGTTTAAAAGCAGGTTTTTCTCCGGATAAAATCGTCTATTCCGGCGTGGGTAAGCGCGTCGACGAGATCGATTATGCGCTTGAAGCAGGCATTTTAATGTTCAATGTAGAGTCTCTCGAAGAGCTCGGGCTTATTAATGAAAGGGCGGGTGTTTTAGAAACCAGAGCCCCTGTGGCGATTCGGGTGAATCCTGACGTTGATCCGAAAACACATCCTTATATTTCAACCGGTCTTAAAAAAAACAAGTTTGGCATTGATAAAGAGACAGCCATCGAGGCGTATAATGTTGCAAGAGGGTTAGAGAACATTGATGTTGTGGGTATTGATTGCCATATCGGATCGCAGATTACCGATGCAAAACCTTTTGTCGAAGCTCTGGAAAGTATAAAAGATTTGATTGATGAACTCAGAAAAAATGAGTTCGACATCCGATTCCTGGATATGGGTGGAGGCCTTGGCATAACCTATAACGATGAATCGCCGCCCCATCCCCGTGAATATGCCAAAGAAATCGTGGCGTCCCTTAAAGGCTCTCAGCTAAAACTTATCCTGGAACCCGGAAGGGTTATCGTCGGTAACGCCGGAATACTGGTTACAGAGGTTTTGTTCAGAAAGTCGGGCAAGGTCAAGGAGTTTATTATTACTGATGCTGGGATGAACGATCTGATGCGTCCAACACTGTACAACGCTTTTCATGCCATTGAACCGGTCGTAGATAATGAAGGTCGACAGATAACGGCAGATGTCGTGGGACCGATTTGCGAGACCGGGGATTTTCTGGCAGTGGACCGCAAAATTTCCGATGTGATAAAGGGCGATCTTCTTGCAGTGATGAGTGCGGGTGCTTACGGTTTTACCATGTCCTCCAATTACTGTTCCAGACCAAGGGTGGCTGAAGTTATGGTCAAGGATGACAAATTTCATGTTGTTCGGGACCGTGAGAGCTACCAGGATCTGGTGGCCGGTGAATCGATTCCTCCGTTTTTAGATGATTGAATTTAGTGGAATGAAAAAAATAGAATTTTATAAAATGAGCGGCAGTGGTAACGACTTCATTATCATTGACAACCGCAATAACATTATTGATGAAAACGGCCTGTCAAATTTTATTGCCAAAGTTTGCCGCAGAAAGATGGCTGTGGGTGCGGATGGTATGATACTCGTAGAAAATACGGACAGGGCAGATTTCAAATGGCGATTTTTTAATTCTGACGGCAGTGTTGCAGAGATGTGCGGAAACGGTGCACGATGTGTTGCCCGCTTTGCATATTTAAATAATATTGCAGGGTCGAATATGTTTTTTGAGACACTGGCCGGCCTTGTTAAAGCAGAGGTTGTCGGTGAGAGTGTTAAAGTCAAAATGACAGATCCGTTAGAACTCAAGACGGGATATACCATCGAACTTAAAAACGGTTTGGTTTCCATCTCCAGTATCAACACGGGTGTTCCACATGTCGTGATTGTAAAGAACAGCATCGACGATGTTGATATTGTTAAAATAGGAAGAGAGATCCGGTATCACGACCAGTTTTCGCCTGCCGGCACCAATGTTAATTTCGTTTGCCATATAAAAGACAACACCATTGCCATCCGGACATATGAACGTGGTGTTGAAGATGAAACGTTGGCCTGTGGTACAGGCGCTGCTGCAAGTGCCATTGTTATGGCGCAGAAAATGAAGATAGACTCTCCGCTCTCTGTTCTGACACAAAGCGGTGGATATCTGAATATTTTTTTCAAAGAAAAAGAAGGTCAATATTACGACATTTATCTTGAGGGGGATGCTCGCATCATCTACAAGGCGCAGCTCTGGGAAGATGCCTGGAAGGACGGCGATTAATCTAACATTAAAATCCTGCTTCTCTGATACAGGGTCTTTGCTGAATAATGAAAGTTCATACTGCCTACATCGGGGCTGGTTCCAATATCGGGAACAAACTTTTAAACTGTAAAAACGGAATTATCGCTCTATCAAGAGGCCAAAATACACAAATAAAGGAATGGTCACGATTTTACAAAACCGAACCCGTGGATTATGAAGATCAGGATTGGTTTATAAATGTCGTTGTCAAGATCGAAACCACCCTTGACCCTTTCCATTTGTTAAAAAAACTTAAATCCATCGAACATGATATCGGACGCATTGACGATCCTGTGCGATTCGGGCCAAGGATTCTCGATCTGGATATACTTTTGTTTGATGATTTTGTGACAAATTCATCTGGTCTGATTATTCCTCATCCCAGAATGCATAAAAGGCGTTTTGTGTTAACACCGATCTGTGATATAGATCCAGCAATTGTTCATCCTGTTTTTAAAAAAGAAATGCAAGATCTATTGGCTATTCTGGATGATAATGAGCAAAGGATTATCGAGTATAAATGAGATTATTAGTCTTAATGGGTCTTTTGTACCTGTGTTACAGGTTTCTGAAATCCTGGGTGCTTAAAGAGAAATCGTCGCAAAAAGCGGCATTTGAAAGAAAAACAGGTGAGATCGATGATGTCATGGTCAAAGATCCTTATTGTGAAATATATTTCGCTAAAAGAGATGGCGTGCATTTAAATATTAAAGGAAAGGATGTATATTTCTGCAGCAAAGAATGCAAAGATAAGTTTTTAGAACAGCAGACAAAAGGTTAGGAAAATATATTACACAGGAGGGATGGTGGATGAAATTTTTTATAGACACTGCAAACATCAATGAAATTAAGGAAGCAAACGACATGGGGATGGTTGACGGCGTGACCACCAACCCAAGTTTGATTGCAAAAGAGGGTCGAGATTTCGAAGAGATTATAAAAGAGATTTGTGAAATAGTGGACGGACCCATCAGTGCCGAGGTGGTTAGCACCGATACCGAAGGCATGCTTAAAGAGGCCCGCAAGCTATCAAAAATTCACAATAATATTGTTGTAAAGATACCCATGTTGGTGGATGGTTTAAAGGCAACACGAAAACTTTCAGAAGAGGGGATCAAGACAAATGTAACACTGGTCTTTTCACCGCTTCAGGCGCTGATGGCTGCAAAAGCCGGGGCGACTTATGTTAGCCCTTTCATTGGCCGCTTAGATGACATATCCCAGGAAGGTCTTCTGCTGGTTGAACAGATTGTTGAAATTTACAGTAACTATGCCTTTGATACTGAAATCATCGTTGCAAGCATTCGCAATCCCCTTCATGTTCTGGAATCTGCCTTAATGGGTGCCGACATTGCCACGATTCCATTTAATGTTCTCAGCAAATTGGCGGCTCACCCCTTGACCGACAAAGGTCTCAAGGCATTCTTGGATGACTGGAACAAGGCGAAAAAGTAGAAAACAAGTTAGGCGCTTAGTTGTAAATTTTGTGTTTTTTGTGGCAAAAAATTATCTAAATTCATTGAGTGTGAAGTGCCTAAAGTGAACTAAAGTGACTAAAGTTGTGGAGTTCCGCCAAGTTAATATAAACAGCTGGAGCGTAGCGACTCCTTAACTTTAGATCACTTCAAACTTTAGATCACTTTTAACTTTTACGGTTTATCCGGGTTAGGGATATAATCAAGAAAATGTTTCCGAGGGTAAAAATTAAACAGATATTAAGCCATCCCAATAGCTTGACGTTGTTCCGTGTTGCTGCATCGCCAATTATTGTGATTCTCCTTTTGTTCCCGAACAGAACCAATACATTTATTGCAGCATTGATATTTAGCGCAGCTGCTATAACTGATTTTTTGGACGGCTTTTTTGCAAGACAAAAAGGGCTGGTGTCTAATTTCGGGAAGGCTATGGATCCCATTGCCGATAAAGTTCTGATTTCAGCTTCTTTTATTATGCTGACCGCTTTAGGGTGGGTTCCTGCCTGGATAGTTTGCATTATTATTGGAAGGGAAATTGCCGTAACCGGTTTGAGAAATATTATCGCGCAAAAGGGTAAAGATTTATCTGCGTCCAGCCTTGGGAAATATAAAACCGGATTTCAAATTGCTGCCATCATTCCCCTGATGATACACTTTTCCTATCTTACCATTGATTTTCATGCAATAGGGACCATCTTTTTGTGGGTTGCGTTGACGTTAACGGTTTGGTCGGGTGCAGCTTATTTTATCCGGTACAGAAGCTTTCTCCATGTGTAAAATTTTCTATTGACAAAATTAGAAAATCTATCTATGAAACTTTAACTATTGGGCGGGAATAACTCAGTGGTAGAGTGCGACCTTGCCAAGGTCGAAGTCGCGGGTTCAAATCCCGTTTCCCGCTCCATTTTTTTTTGGCGGCATAGCCAAGTGGTAAGGCAGCGGTCTGCAAAACCGCTATTCACCAGTTCGAATCTGGTTGCCGCCTCCAATGATATCAACGAGACCTTTGAAAAATATTCATTTTTGTTCAAGCCCAAGGAAGACGAAAATTTTAACCACCCCAGTGCGATCTGCCGGACCTACAGGGCAGACATCCATTGAGTATTTCGAGGATTAACCCGCCAAAGTTCGGTGGCGGGTTAAAATTTGAGTCTGATCCCAGAGGAATAGGCTTCGCCCCGATGAAATAGGCTCCGCATTTCATTGGGCAAGCATTCCACAGGGCAGGCGCAGAAATTGGGCAAAAAGGAGGTTTTGCAAAGGTCTCATGAAGGGATTGCAAGTATTTTCATTTACTTGAGGCCTTTTTTTAATGCTTTTCATTATATCAGAAATGTCACTTAATTTTCTTGCAAGATTCAGGTACTAATCCCTTTTAAACCCCCCAGAGTTTTTTGATAAAGCGCTTCCAGGTCAGGGGCAAGGCGCTTCATGTCTTCTGCTTTCGGTTTAGGAAAAACGATTATTTGCAAAAAATCGTCACATAACAGGGGTGTTGGTCGCTGCCGATTGACGGTATAAGCCCATAGGATCATGTCACCCAACTTTTTCTTAAGGTCCTCGTTTATTTCGTCGGAAAGCGACTCCCAGACCAACTGTTCAGTTTTTAATTTCTTCTCTCTAAGGTCGTACAACCAATCGTTTAAATTATTGATTTTCGTGTTCACAGTATTTAAAAGCTTGAAATTTCGTTTTTCAGCCTTTACAGCCTCATCATAGGTTTTCTTTGCGGTTTCAAGGTCCTTGGAAGTACACTTGTCATTACAATAATTATCAATGACAAGATGTTTTTCACGTTCTGCCGTTTTAATTGCCGCTGATCGTCTCGGCATTGAATCTTCAAGCTCATCACGCTTTTTGGAAAGACTATCCAGCTTTGTTTTATGTGCTGTAAGTCGGGCATTTGCTGAAATCGCATTCTGAACGCGCTTGTTTTTGAGTTTTTCGCTGTCGGATAATCTCATTTAAGGTTTCTCCTTTTATTTTAGGTTCTTCTCCAATTTGGTTGGAGAAAAGGGTCCAAGGATTAAAGCTTGTACCCTTTGGGATAACACCTCTATCAATTGAGGTAAGAATACCACATTGACTATATAAAGACAAAAACAACACTATCGAACATGCTAAAAAACTGCAAAACTTGCATCGATCAAGTCTGTATGATATGGACAACTGTCCATTATGGTGGAGTCAAGTTAGGGGCTTCGCCCCAATTGGCCTTTGGCCCGCAAGGCCTTCGCCCGGGAGGGAATGATGGAATAATGGAGTAATGGATTGATGGGTTTGAAGGAGTTTTTTACAATTAAAATGGTTTATTTCCGCCCGTACTCCCAATATTCCAATATTCCAACATTCCATTCTTCCTTTTTGATGGCATAAACTTGGAGCTATTATAAGACAATTAATTTCAACCAATTGTAGAATTTCCGAGACGTAAATTATAATCAGACAGACTGGGGGGTATAAATATTATGGAAAACGTATTGGGTGAATTTTGGATGTTCAAACTCGCCTGTTTGGCCGCATCAGCGTACCTTATTTATATATTCATTAAAGATCGAAAGAAGAAAAAATAAGAAGGAATTATTAAAAGTCATCTCAAAAATGTCGTCGTGGTTCCTGGGGTTTACAACATCGATACTCGTTGGAATGTCTTATCAATATACTAATAAAAAACGAATTGTTATTATTCATTGTTCAATTTATACTTTAAGTTATGCAAATGGTTAAAAATGAAAGGTTGAATCATGATTCGAATCAATGAAAACTATCTCAAACTCCAATCTTCTTATCTGTTTGTTGAAATTGCCGATCGTGTATCTGCATATCAAAAGCAAAATCCAGATACCGAGATCATAAGGCTGGGAATCGGAGATGTAACCTTGCCTTTACCGGCGGCCTGTATTCAGGCATTCCAGGAGGGTGTTCAAGAAATGGCGTCGGACAGCACTTTCCGTGGATACGGACCGGAACGAGGGTATGGGTTTTTAAGGGAGAAAATCGCTTTAAACGACTATCAAGCATTGGGTGCGGATATCGATTCAGATGAGATTTTTGTCAGTGACGGCGCCAAATGCGATACGGGTAATATTCAGGAAATCTTTGCAACGGACATTCGCTTGGCAATTCCTGATCCGGTGTATCCGGTGTATCTGGATACGAATGTCATGGCCGGCCGAACAGGAAATTTCAGTAATGGAAGATACAATGATATCATTTATCTGGAAAGCCTGCCTGAGAATGGTTTTGTTCCATCCCTGCCCGAAACGCCGGTTGATCTGATTTACCTGTGTTTTCCGAACAATCCTACCGGTGCCACAATATCCAAGGACAGTTTGAAGAAATGGGTTGATTTTGCCCATGAACATAAAGTGCTGATTCTTTATGATGCGGCATATGAAGCATTTATCCGGGATCCAGCCCTTCCCCGTTCAATTTTTGAGATAGACGGTGCTCGTGAGGTGGCCATCGAGTTCAGGAGCTTTTCAAAAACCGCAGGTTTTACCGGCACACGGTGCGCTTATACGGTGGTTCCTAAAACCTGCATGGCTTATGACGAAAGGGGGCAACAGCATTCATTACATGGGTTGTGGAACCGACGCCAATCAACCAAGTTCAACGGTGTCTCTTATCCGGTTCAGAGGGCAGCAGAGGCGACATACAGTGAAGCAGGAAAAACCCAGATCATTGAAATGGTAGATTATTATCTAAAAAATGCAGCCATGATTCGAAATGAGATGGCCTCTCTCGGTTTTGAATTTGTGGGAGGTGAAAATTCACCTTATATTTGGGTGCACTGTAAAAGGGATGCCTGGGAGTTCTTTGATTTGCTGCTTAAAAAAGCCGGCGTGGTAACAACCCCAGGCCCGGGATTTGGCAAATGTGGAGAGGATTTCATCCGCATAAGTGCTTTTAATAGTTATGAAAACGTTGAGAAAGCAATGGCACGGATCAAAGATGCTCTGGGTGGTTAAGAATAAACCGTTACTCATTTATATACGGGGCAATGAAAATATATTCCAGACTGCTTAAACTGTAATCAATTTCCATGGACAAAAATAAAGACAGCGAGTGGAGTGTAACAATGGCGTTTTTATCGGCATCCTGCTTGCTAACGCTGCTGATGCGCTTTATGATTCCCTCGTTGACCAGTCTCACTTGGGCATAATGGTTTTCCAGGGCTTTAAAGTCTTTCTTTATATCCGACTGGTCTTTATACCTGAAATACTGGCCGAGCAAATATATGGATGTCGTGCGTGCGGTTGTTTCTTCGACAGATGAAAAGGGAAGATGAAACCGCGCCATGGGTTTTAAAAAGTTCATGATCGGACAATCACTGGTGGCCATGATCACACCGAAAATCGCTGAAAGACCCTCCATAATGGATGTACTCTTTGAATAAGTCCTGTCTTCGGTTTCGCACACAACTGTGCAATTATGATAGGAAAGGACATCTTTAAAAGTTTCTACCAATTCCATGATATTGGCTGCAATGGGACAAAAGGGATGGGAATCGATGACCAAAGGACAGTTGCTGCACTGTTTGTATTTCAGGCGTGTCCAGTCCTGTGGTTTATGACGGTGCTCATCAGGGATGAGGCTCAAGGTTTTCGGATCCAATGCAATATGATAGTTTTTGGTATAACCATCCTCAAACTGAAATTGATAGTGAAACTGAAACGGACTTTGTCTTTCCATAGTATTACCTTTCCAGGCCCTCATTTTTCCTTTGATTTTTTTCAAAAATCAAAGGCATATATTCGATAAATATCTATTGTTTATATAAAAATTTAATGCAATATTTATGCCGATATCTACATTATATCTGGAACCTCCATGACCAGGGCTGAAAGTTTCCGTCTCAAATTTTTGTGTTAATATTCAAAACCATATAGAATCATATTAAAATAATGTGTGGACAAAAGGAAATATCTGAAAATGAATGAAGTGAAAAAAATTAAATCCGGCAATTTTTTCTCCAACATCTCCCGTCACATCGATGATGAAGTTTTTGACACAATTTTAGCCTCGGACGGTTGTGAAATTAAAAGAATCATTTCCAAGGGGCATCAATCCCCACCCAACTATTGGTATGACCAAGAAAGAAATGAATGGGTGATGGTATTAAAGGGGTCTGCTGCATTGAAATTTGAAAACAGCAAGAAAATAGTTGAGATGATGCCGGGGGACTATGTTCATATACCCGCCCATTGCAAACACAGGGTGGAATGGACGGATCCGGAAGTTGAAACGATTTGGTTGGCGGTGTATTTTTGATCCCTACGTGCTTTTATTCATAAATACGATGATGTAATTTTATTATATTGTTTCACCGCCCATTCGCTTCGCTCATTAGAGCCACAGAGAACGCAGAGGTTATTATTATATTGTTTTCCGTTAAGAGGACGGAAAACAATAAGAATCATCCCCTTCGGGCATTTAGAACCCAAAATTGTCGCTTAGCGGTTGATTTTTTTTATGAATAGAATCTATCTCAATAAAAAAGGCAGAGCCATCTATGCTCTGCCCGTATTAGCCCGGCAGTCTCCCACTTTCAGCCCACCAAGCATTGAAATCTTTTGGCTTCTCAAAATGTCGTTGTACAGTGCAATTATTGCATTGAGATGCACGGACACCCGAGAAGCCTCATAAATGTCACATCGAGCTCCTCTTTTTAAAGCATAACCTTTGTGAGATCAAGTCGCACATGGTTAAATACATAGTGTTGAAGCTGAGAGACATTTAGTTTTGATTATTATTAAATCATTTCATAAAATATGTCAATAAGGCGAAATGCCCATTTTTATCAGAGAAAATCCCATTCCATAGGAATTATTCCCAGCACTAACCCCTACGGAAACCATTCCTGTTATTTGGCAAAGGGATAAAACCAATCTGTTGAATTTACTGGTGCCCCCGGCAGGAATCGGACCTGCGGCACATGGATTAGGAATCCATTGCTCTATCCACTGAGCTACGGGGGCGTGACTGAATGTATTTGCTGGTATTAAGCAAGCTTACATTGTTACATTCCATTCTGAAAGATCATAGGAAATTCCAGAGTGTGTAAATAGTGTGAATTTCCCTCTCTCTTGTCTCCAAGTTTATACTCCACTATCAAACAGATTCTGAAAGATCAATAAGGAAAAAAAAACACCCCCGGGGGGGCATCTGACGCCCCCGGCATGGGACTGAGCCGATCCCCTTCATACATGTATATATACCTTCACACAGAAACTTTCAGGTTTATTTTTTTTGACGATTATGCTGGAATAATGGTCTTCAAGTGAATTTGTAGTTAGTGGGTGAGCTACTAACACCCTCTCTCAGGCGGTGGTATCGTAAGGCAGTGAGGCTTAACTTATAAGTGGATACCTTACTCTAAACAACTGCAGCCCTTCGCTTCCAGAATGTAGTAGCATAAAGGTTGTCATGCACATGTAACAACTATTGAAAACTGCTGCTGGATGATCATGAGTATTACTGATATATTGTCGAGGCGGGCAAGCCTTGACAATCGCTCAATTTAGGTTTCACTAAAAATTAATGTGTAAAACTTTTCCGATATGAAATAAATTGCACAGTTTTTATTACCTTATCTGCACAATTATTTATGTTGGTTTCTTTACGGTTGGGCTAACCTCTTGATATTAAAAGAAGTCAAATAATTCTTTGAATTTGCACGTTTTTTGCATATCAACATCGTCGATGGTACTAGGAAAATATTTTTAGTCATATAATAGAACCATTTAAAATGCTCCTTTTAGGCGTTGGGTTGATCTTTCTTTCGCTCATAGGACGCGAGATGTTCAAAGGTTAGTTTGCTATGCTCAAGATACTGCGCAATAATGGGGATAAGCGATCAGATATTGATAGGCGCAAAATTTCTTTTGATGTTCACATTCCTGAACGCAGATCTGGAAAGGAAAGAAGAAGCGGATTCGATAGAAAACTAAAAACCAAAAACATCAGATTAATAAAGACCAGTTAAACAGGCAGGGCCAGAGATGGCCTTGCCTGTTTTAATCCAACCTTTGATCACTGCTATGTCGTGCAGGAATTTTAAACCTAAAATTTCTACAGATATCACAATGCCCGCTAAATAGTTTATAACCATATGTTGGTAAGATAACAACGGTTTGTTTTCGGTTATAAACCTTCACTTTTCGGAAATTGAAGGTACAGGCAACGAAGTGTACAAAAATTAGAACGTTGTTCGAAGGGTTTTGCATGTAGTTTGAAAAAGTATTATGAGAACAACTCAAAAGGTTAGTGCAAACTCACATAGCGGCTGTAAACAATTAAATTTACCATCAAATAGATGCCAAATCCAAGGGCTGCGTAACCGAAAATAAAATAGATCACCCTGAACCACAAGGTCGGGGGTGATGTCATGACCAACTCCAGATTTCCCTCTTCTTTCAAACGCCCCACCCAGGCAGGTTTCTCCTTCATGGCGTCTTCCAGGGAGACACCACCCGAAAACATTCCTTCATTCATGGGAAAACTCGAAGGCCGGAGGTGTCCTATAAAAAAATGAACGATGAAAATATATGCTACTGCAAGGATGGCTTCAGCCTTGTGGAGAAGGGCGGCAACGTTTAAGCCCCAGCCGGGCATTATACGGCTTGATGCAATGGGATACATCAACATCAGACCGGTAATTGCCAGCAACGGCAACCCCCAGAAGACCGCCCAGTAATCAAACTTTTCCCAATACGCCCAGCGCTCCAGTTCAGGAGGCGAACCGATACCGAAAAACCACAGAAATTTTTTCCAGACATTGCGGAAATCGTCAAGGTTGGGGACCAGAGAGTCGGGCCCAAAGATTCTATTTCCTTTAATTCTTATTAGAAGGCAAATGACATGCACTACAAAAAGTGCGGTCATTATAGCTCCCACCCAGTGATGAATCACCCCGGCATTTTCATACCCACCGAAAAGATTGCAGAGCCTCTTGCCCCATGTTGTTGTGATATACAAACGACTGAAGCCGGTCGCAGCCTGAATAAGAAAGGTCAGCATCAAGCCAAGGTGAAACATTCGGTCTAATACGCTGAATCGTTTAATGTTCATCTCCGGCATCCTTTTTTGCTTTCACCTTTTTTGTGAATAATTCCCTCAAACCCACCAAAAGACTGTGGGGTATAAAGAAGCCCAGTGTACCGACCAGTAGGATAACCATAAACCAGTATGCGTAATATAAAACTGGAAAGCTCGTTTTGGCTGCCAT
The DNA here is from genome assembly GCA_963706295.1 of uncultured delta proteobacterium. GTDB lineage: Bacteria > Desulfobacterota > Desulfobacteria > Desulfobacterales > UBA11574 > UBA11574. The sequence continues at coordinate 82,590 of CAVPLW010000002.1, forward strand.
AGACCCGGGCGAAGGTTCATGGATAACATAGGAAGCAAAGGAGGCGCTGGACCCTTCGTGGCACTTGGCACACACATAGGCATGCCTTCGAATAGGATTCATGGGTGAAAAATAGTGATTAATACTGGCTATAGGTTCTCCACCGTGGCACTGGCGGCAGGTAAGATTGGCCCGGACGGTGTGTATGTCTCGAGTCTGCTCTATGTGGCAATTTTCACACCTTCTGTTATCATAAAAATTTATACCCCGATGAGAATCTACTAGGCGAGTTCGGATACGCACTGTGGCTGCCGAAGGGCTATAGGGAAATAGGCCCTGTCTGACCCCGGGGATTTCAACCATGGGGCGCTCACGGCGCGGCAGAACCTCATATTCTTCATAATAGCCGGTGCTGACCTCATATTCCTTGTAGCGCCGAAGGGGCGAGGCCACCTCCTCCCCTTGGGCAGAAGCAAATTCCAATGTAAATATCAGTGATAGGAGAAGAATCGCCCCACATACTATAACAATATTTCTACAACGCTTCATCCCTGTCATCATTCGCCTCCTCAAGTTACCCTATTTATAGGCGACAGGTTTAACGGGAATTCCCACTGGCTTGGGAAGTTTCACAAGAGCGTCATAGGCTTTCTGAAGCTCTTTAAGATCCGCATCCTTGTGCTTATGGCAAGTCTGGCAAGAATTCGGAATCTTTGGGTTCTTCAGAGTGTCTTCTGGCAATAAGGCTACGAATACATGGCTGTGGATATCTCCGGATTCAGCACTTTGGGCAATCCTCGGCATATGACATCCCACACAATTGGCGAACGAATGGATAGAATGTGCCAGGTTGTTGTTCAGCATCGTGTGGCAGGAGAAGCACTGCTTTGAGCCTGCTGCCAAGGTCTGGGAACGGGTGGGGGGTAGACCAATCTGATGCACATAGTGACAAGAAGTACAGGTTACGCCTTCCATGGCATGTTTCGATTGTGACCAGTCAATATATTGCTGATGGTGTCCCTTGGAAAATTCGTTGGCATAGACGTGCTTCGCATCTCCAACAGAAAAGGAGGTCGATCTGTAAAATGCTTCCAGCGCCTTTCCGGGTGAATAACCCACCGGCCAACCGCCCCCCTTTACTTCAGTGGAATGGCCCCGGTTGTGGCAGGAACCACAAATCTGAACTGCGACTCCCATAGTAAGTTTGGCAGGATTGATGATGGTCTGGCGTTTTTCAAAAACAGCAGTTTTGGGAAGCGCTGCGTGCCATGAGCCTTTTCCGTGGCACGCCTCGCAGGCCACGCCCGGTTCATTGAAGGTATTTTTTTCGAGGTCAACACCAGTAGCATGACACCCGCCACACTTGAGGAGCCAGGGCCGTTTGTCCCAGTCGTTTTCATGGTAATTGACCCAGCGATGACTATCCGCATTGTATTGAATCGGCGAGATGAAAAGGGTGCCGTCCTTTTTTACCAAATACCGCTGCTTCCACTGGCTGCCGATGGTGTAAAGGATCTCATCGATCTTGGGGACGTAAATCTGATCCGCAGGCACCTTTAGTTTATCGCTCAATTTACCCAGGTCTTCTCGTATTCTCTTTTCTTCAATCGGAACGATGATAGCATCCTGGTTTGCTTTGGCGTCCTGGAGCATGCGACTGTGCTGGGTCATCTTCCAGGAGTCATAATGTTCGAGGTGGCACATCTTACAGGTGTCTGAACCGACAAAAGCCTTAGGCTGCGACGTAGCTGCCTTAATATCGATCGGCTGTTCGGCGGTGCAGGCAACCAGTGCCACAGCAACAGCGCAGAGTGTAAGAACCCTTGCCAATTCTTTAATCTTCATGGTGTCCTCCTCAAAAATAGTTACGCTGGAAATTCGGCAACAAAAATTGTCTCACATCTGTTATTTTTTAGTGTTGCTTTTTTCTGGAAAAATACAATAGCTGAAAGGCTTAATTTAAAGTTCAATAAATTCAACCATCTTTTCGAATAGGTTGGAATCTGAGGTGCGAAAATAATGTCGGACAGAGAATGAATCAGCTTTAAGGTGTATTCAGAAAGTAGACTTAATATCGAAACAAGATAGAGAACATTGATAAAATGAATGAAATTCATTTATTTTTACCAACAGAACATTATTGTGTCAACAAAATAAAATGATTCCGAGCTGAAATATTTATGCTCATGATAATTCAGTTCTTTATTAATTTTCGTGAGGCTTCAACTTCAATGTAAGCCCCTCAATATCAAGTATCACCGCTTTACTGCCTGGTGCTAATGGAACATCACAAACTGCCCTCCATAGCTCCCCGTTCACCAAAACTTGACCTTCGGTTTTGTTCCATCGTTTAATTTCGACAACTTTTCCAATCATGCCCATCACACCATAATTTGATTTTTTCTTTCCTTTTAAAATAAACCAGAATAACGGGATAAATACATGTTCAATCAGCTCAAAGACAATAACGCATATTATTATTGTGATTATTATGGTTTCCAGCATGAATTACCGGCCAAATATTCTCATCTCTTAAACAACACACTTTATTTCATGGAAATGTATTTTTTCAAATTGGATCTTATGTATGTCCAATGCAAAATTATATGTATTGCAATCGTGACCATAAATATCAATGCAGTCCATTCATGGATTGTAATAAGGAAATGTCTGATGGAAACCAATACACTTCCCCTTGCTTCATATCCTCTGGGTAATACAAACCAGTTTAACAGACCGGTGATGCTTAACAAAATAAAAAGAATAAAAGACAAAACATTGACTGTCCAAAGCTTAAAGGCTTTCTTGCTATTCATAAATTTTCACCTGGGAATAAAAAAAGGGTCTTATAGATCTGTAAAGATTTTAGGCTTGATGTTCCTGCCATACATAGCGAAACGGACTTGTCCGCCGATCTTTGTGGTGGAGATTTATCCGCCTTTGGAGGATCCTGTTATCGGGGGATATACAGCATCTTCGACGTTTGCGGATTTTATTCCTCTTCTTGTAGTTTATCAGAAACAAATCCATAAATGCCTCTTTTTGAAGGAGAGGCGATCCATTTTTGCAAATAGTTAATTTCGGGGGTTTGAGGTAAGTCCAGCGCTGTTAAATTATGCGCCTTTCGCAAACATAAAAACGCTTCTGAAAGAGATTTGATGCGCTCACGTTTTATACCTTCCCGGCGCAAACCGATTAAGTTAAGGCGATAGTGACGAACGACCGTACCTGCAACCAGCATAAAGGGCAAAACATCTTTGCGTATCAATACTCCTCCTGCAAGCATTGCCAAAGAACCAATTCTGCAAAATTGATGAACCTTGGCTCCTGCACCAAAAACAACGTTATCACCGACCTCAACAAATCCGCCCAAACCTGTATAAGAAGCAAGAATACATCCATTCCCGATGACACAGTCATGCCCGATATGGATATAGGTCATAAAATAACACCTGGAACCCACTTGGGTCGATTTGCCCGCTCTTGTCGCTCTGTGGATCGTGCTTCCTTCCCTGAAAACATTGTCATCACCAATAACCGTATATGTTTCTAATGTTTTGTCAAAACTGATATCCTGGGGCAATCCTCCAATGACCGCATAAGGATGAACGCAATTATTCGATCCCATTTTTACATAACTGCGAATGAATGCATGAGATTCTATCAGACAATTATCTCCGATTTCCACATGATCTTCAATGACGGCATAAGCTCCGATTTTAACACCTTTACCAATTTTTGCTGTCGAGGCGATCTCGGCGGTTGGGTGAATATCCATTTTTGCCTTTCCATAGTGATGAATTCGAAATTAGTTAAAATAACCAATACCCTAATCGAGCCAAAACTCGATTAGGCGTTATCCGTTAATCGTTAATTGTTATTGGTTTGCGGATATCAAGGAACGAATTTATACTTCATTGCCGATAGATATCCATTACATATTTCATGCCTGGCATTTGTTGAGATAAATTGAGAATATGCCCTTTAAATCGGACTTGTCAAAACCTTTGTGATCTTACCAGTATCGACACCATTCACAACGCCAGGATTAATATACTGATATCATATTTTTCCGGTGTCAGGTCAAGTAAATCTTATTTATCCGGGGCGAATCCTTTATGGAAAGATCGTACTGGGGCGGTTAATCTCAAAGGCTTTCTTGCTACAATGTATCATTCTTGGCAACATCCTTGACATTTTTGGTTAAATATGCGAAAACACGAAAGAAAGCTGACACCTGGACGCTATTCCCTGCCACTTGAACCCTAAAGGGGAAGGCGCTTTAAAATGACAACGTTGGTACCGATTGAACTCATTTAAAATCTTATTTAAAACAGGGTTCACCCAGTTAAATGCTGCCGTTGCAGTCCTCCTTTGGAGGATTTAACGGGGTGAAGACAATACCAACCTGAAAGCCGTTCAGGCCCTGGAAAAAGAACTTGGAAAGATGTTGTTGTCTTTTTCCTGTCATGATATTGAGCCGGCAGTCATCGACGATGAAACGCTTTCAAAAATCAGTGAGCTGGAAAAAAAGCTCGGTGTCGTTTGGGTGGCCGTTAAATAGAAAACAAACGGTGAGTCTTTTGCAAAGCCGAAAGGGGTAACTTGATGAATCGCCGATATATCCGCTGGATTGTTCTGGTCCTGGTCATTGCAGCCGCAGCCGTTATCATATGGTTTCTCACCCGACCCAAGCCTGTCGAAGTTGTCGTCAAGCCCGTGGACCGAGGCACTGTGGAACGGACCGTAGCAAATACCCGTGCGGGAACCGTGAAAGCCTGCCGGAGGGCCAAGCTCTCTCCAAGTGTCGGAGGTCAAATTGCAAAACTGAGTATCCGCGAGGGAGACACGGTAAAAGAAGGAGACCTTCTTCTCGAAATCTGGAACCGGGATCTGGTTGCGGAGGTTCAACTGGCCCAAAGCGAAACCGAGGCTGCAAGGGCGCGTGCAAGGGCGGCACTTTTGAAAGCTGAAGTTTCCCAGCGGGAAGCCAACCGTCTTGTTAAGCTCCGGGATACAGGTGCAGCTTCGGAAGAGAAAACAGACAAGGCTCTTACCGATGCCAGGGCCCTCAGAGCGGATTACGAAGCAGCAGAGGCATCCGTGCTTATGAGCGAGGCCCGTATCGGCGTTGTCAAGGCAAACCTGGCCCGTACCCGCCTTATCGCCCCTTTTGACGGGGTTGTCGCGGAAATCAACGGAGAGCTGAGTGAATTCGTAACACCATCGCCCATCGGCATCGCCACGCCCCCGGTGGTGGACCTTATCGACAACACCTGCTTTTATATCACTGCACCCATCGATGAGGTCGATGTCCCCAAAATTGCACCCGGCATGACTGCCCGGGTGAGCCTGGACGCCTTCGGTGATCGCAGCTTTCCCGGCAAGGTCCGCCGGATTGCGCCCTATGTGCTCGATCGCGAAAAGCAGGCCCGCACCGTGGACGTGGAGGTACAATTCACCATGCCGGAAGACATCAGGAAAATGCTGGCGGGCTACAGCGCGGATGTCGAAATCATATTGGATGTACGGCAAAACACGCTGCGCATCCCCACCGCAGCCGTTCTGGACGAGAATCGCGTATTTGTTTATCTGCCCGGCGACAAAGTGATCAAAGCACGCACTTTCAAAAGCGGAATTTCCAATTGGTACTATACCGAGGTCATTTCCGGCCTGAAGCCGGACGAACTGCTCGTGATCAATGTGGATGGCGCCGGAATGAAAGACAATGCGGCCGCTGTGATATCCAAAGAGGAGCGATGATTCATTTAGCCGGTATTGATAGGACATTTCTGGTGGGTGACGAAACGGTTCACGCACTCAACAGTGTGAACTTCACGGTCCGCCAAGGGGAATATGTCGCCATTATGGGCCCTTCGGGATCAGGGAAATCGACCCTGCTCAATATTATCGGGCTTTTAGACAGACCGGACAAGGGGATCTATACCCTGGAAAACCTGGACACCACCGAGTTGACCGATGACCAGCAGGCATCGGTGCGCCGCCACAAGATCGGTTTTGTCTTTCAGTTTTTCCATCTGGTATCCCGGCTTACCGCTGCTGAAAATGTGGAATTGCCGATGATCCTTGCAGACGTGGATCCTGCTTCCAGGAAATCTCGCGTCCAGGCGGCCCTTACTTCCCTCGGCCTCAGCGACCGCGCCAAACATCGGCCGGACCAGTTATCCGGGGGACAGCGTCAACGCGTTGCCATTGCCAGGGCTACCATTATGCAGCCGGATGTTATTCTAGCGGATGAGCCCACCGGCAATCTGGACCGGACTTCCGGGATTGAAGTCATCCGGATACTCGAAGACCTTAATAATAAGGGCATGACCCTGATTATGGTGACCCACGATCCCGATCTGAGCCGGCGGGCTGCTCGTAGAGTACAGCTGGCAGACGGAAAGATCTCAACAGATACCGGGGGTTCGATGAAAAAATGAAAACCGGAGATGTCATTAAATTCAGCGCCCGGGCCCTGTCGGGGTACCCAACCCGAACATTTTTGATGATTCTTGCCATGGCCATCGGTGTGGCGTCGGTCATTCTGCTCACCGCATTGGGAGAAGGCGCCCGCCGGTATGTCACCAACGAGTTTACCTCTCTGGGCACCTACCTGCTGATCGTATTGCCGGGTCGGTCTGAAACAACCGGCGGTCCGCCCCCGCTGCTGGGGGTAACCCCCCGGGATCTTACACTGGAAGACGCTCTGTCCCTTACCCGGCATTCCGCCATCCGCCGTGTGGCACCGATTACGGTGGGTTCCGCACCGGTTTCCTGGAAGCATCGAGACCGGGAAGTTACTGTTCTCGGTTCCACCGAAGCGCTTTTTGAAATCCGCCATCTTTCAATGGCCCAGGGCAGGTTCATCCCCGCCGGCGACCCCACGAGGGGCCTGGCGGTCTGTGTGATAGGGTACAAACTCAAAAAAGAACTCTTTGGGAATCTATCCCCCCTGGGACAATGGGTCCGCATCGGCGAACGCCGTTTTCGGATCATCGGGGTGCTGGCTAAAAAAGGCCAGTCGCTGGGGCTGGACATGGGGGACGTGGTGGTGGTACCTGTAGCCTCTGCACAGACCCTGTTCAATACCTCGACGCTTTTCCGAATCCTGGTACAGGCCAACGGCCGCGATGCGATTTCCAGAGCCAAGGAAACCATATTGACCACCATCCGGGAACGGCACGAAGGCGAAGACGATGTCACCGTTATCACCCAGGATGCCCTGCTTTCCACTTTTGATCGGATTCTCGTGACCATGACCATGAGTGTTGCAGGCATTGCCGCCATCAGCCTGTCGGTTGCCGGTATTCTGATCATGAATGTCATGCTGATTGCTGTTTCACAGCGCACCTCGGAAGTCGGACTTCTCAAGGCCATCGGCACCCCGGGCACCCAAATCCTTCGACTTTTCCTGGCGGAATCCGCCATTCTCTCGCTCATCGGTGCAGGTTTCGGGGTCATCCTGGCATATTTAGGGACTTGGGGGCTTGCGCGGGTATTTCCCAGATTTCCGTTCACGGTCCCGGTCTGGGCCCTGGGCGCAGCGGTCTTTGTTGCGCTTCTGACGGGCCTGGTATTCGGTGTGCTGCCCGCAAGACGGGCGGCAAAACTCGATCCGGTGCAGGCGCTGTCCAGAAGATAAAGTCAAGAATCCGGGCTCAGGGGCTCCGGTTTTGATATAACCCCTGGAAGGGGATATTTTACTTAAAGCCGTACAAGTTAAAAGTGCCTAAAGTGATCTAAAGTGCCTAAAGTTGAGGTAGCGCTAACGCGCTGTCATTAAAATATAATTGGCAGAATTCCTTAACCCTGGCCCAGACCGATTACCAATACTTTATACTAAAAAAGTCATGTTTGTATTGATATCTGAGTCAGATCAATATATTAACGATTCGCACCAGGGCGGGCTTTAGCTATCACTTCAAACTCTTCCAGCTATTTTTCAGGCAGAGCCATAACTCTCTGACTCCCGTAATGCGGGACAGGCAAGGCCCAGAGGACCTTATGCTAATCAGTGATTCCACAAAACTGGCCATGGGTGCCATATCCAGCCAGAGGATGCGCAGTTTTCTCACCGCCCTGGGCATTGCCGTGGGCATCGCATCGGTGGTGCTGCTCACCTCCATCGGTGAAGGCATTCACCAATTCGTTCTCTCGGAGTTCACACAGTTCGGCACCAACCTTATCGCTGTCTCGCCGGGCAAAACCACTACCGCCGGTATGTCAGGAGCCGTTATCAGCAATGTGCGCCCTTTGAGCATCGATGACGCGCTGGCCCTTGAGCGAAATCCCCGAATTCTTGGAATGGTTCCCTTTGTCCAGGGAAACGCACCTGTGGAATCCGGAAAGCGCAGCAGGCGGACTTATGTCTTCGGCGTTGGTTCTCAGGTGCCCACTGTGTGGAAAATGAAGGTCGCCCTGGGTCGATTCCTTCCGGATGACGATCCCCGAAGCGCCCGCGCCTTTGCCGTGCTGGGCAAAAAGGTGAGGGATGAACTTCTCGGCGCGGTGAATCCTCTCGGCCGTCGTATCCGGATCGGCGGAGAGCGATTCCGGGTCATCGGCGTTATGGAATCCAAGGGGCAGATGCTTGGATTCGACCTGGATGACGCCGTCTACATCCCCACCGCCAGAGCCCTGGCGATGTTCGACCGGGAAAGTCTGATGGAAATCGATCTGATTTATGCCGCGGGCAGCAACCTGGATAACATTGTCAAAAGCGTCAAAACCCTGCTCATGGACCGGCACGGCTCAGAAGATTTCACAATTACCACCCAGGAACAGATGCTGGATGTACTGGGATCGGTGTTAGACATGCTCACTCTGGCGGTGGGCGCTTTGGGAGGGATTTCACTTCTGGTCGGAGGCGTCGGAATCCTCACGATCATGACCATCAGTGTGAATGAAAGGAGGGCTGAGATCGGGCTGTTTCGCGCCATAGGTGCGAACCGGGGACAGATACTCACCCTTTTCATCGGCGAAGCCGTTGTGCTGGCGGGCATCGGCGGCTTCGCCGGCCTGCTTATCGGTGCCGGGGGCGCATGGCTCCTGGGGGCGACGGTTCCCGCGCTGCCCACCCACACCCCGTGGCTGTATGTGTTTCTGGCTGAAACCCTGGCTGTCGTTATCGGTCTTCTGGCCGGGGTTTTGCCTGCTCTCAAGGCTGCAAACCTGGATCCAATCGAGGCATTGAGAGCCGAATAACGTTAGGATGCTTTAGAAAACAAACCCTTGGAGCCTCTTCTCCAACTAAATTTGAGAAGAACCAAAAGATTTAACCGGGGTTATCTATTGTTTTGCGTAGCAAGCTCGCTCCCTGGGTGGCCGGCAATAATGATTTGCCTCAACTTCACGGCAAAATAGGCAATGGAAAATAGATAAGCCGGCAGGTAAAGCCACCATGCAAAAGGGTTGGGAATCCCTGTTCTTTCAATATCGCCGGGGATCTGAATAATATTCTTCCAATCCCAACAAAATGCGACGATCATGAGCAAACCACAGTTCAGCTCAACAACCATGTCGTACCACCGCCAGCGGATATCATATCCTTTTTCATCATAATAAAGAATAAGAGAGCCTGCCGCCATCATAGCAAGCGCAATCAATACCGGTGTGATTACCGGGCCTACCCAGGGTAGCGGCACATAAAACAAAAGATCCCATGTCATAAGGCTTTCGGGCCAGCTCACCATGACGTACAGCCAAATGTAGTAAAAAATGTCCCATATTCCAAAGGCAATCATAAAAAAGCAAAACTTTTGAAATTTGTTCCTTCCGGCAAACCAGCCCACTGCCACCAGCATGATTATTGTGGCAATTTCACGGAAAAACTCGATTCGAACCAAAGGATCGATAACGTGTTTACCGTCTTCCCACTTGATTACCAGAGGGAAGCTGAATCCTCCGTCAAAGTAAATTTCACGGAGATATACAACAACAGCGCTTTCAATCCATGCAAAGGCAATGGCAAAAACCACCACCCAAACCCAATTTCTAAAGGCGCTTTTAGTTTTTATTTCGAATTTGGCATTAAAGTTGTTATTTTTTGTAACCACGGCTTATCGTTCGCTTGATTGGCATCCTTATTTTGCAACGCCGGGAGTTGATATACAGATATCATATTTATTGGGTGTCAGGTCAAGTAAATCCTATTTAACTGGGGCATGATAATGACAGCAAGGCGTATTTAACAAAGGCGGAGCGAATTTAACCGGGGACACCCGACACCTGTTCACTGATTTTCGTCCAACACCTTTCGAATGGCTTCAGCAATTTCCCGTTTTAAGATGGGCTTAGAGATAAAAGCCCGGATGCCCATGTCTAGAGCCTTTTGTTCATCTATCATATAACTGAAACCGGTGCAGAGTATCACCGGGATATCAGGTCGTATTTGCATGAGTTTTTCTGCCAACTTCTCACCCGTCATATGGGGCATGGTCATGTCGGTAATGACAAGGTCAAAACGGTCTTTTTTCTCCTTAAACAGTTCTAACGCTTCAATACTGCTATTTCTTACAGCAACGTCATAACCTAAAGACTCAAGAGTTTGCTTGCCCAATTTCATAATTACAGGTTCATCGTCAATGAAAAGGATTCGTTCAGTTCCGGTGGGAATGGGTCTTTCAGCCCTTTCTTCCGGTTTGAAACAACTCTCGATGACAGGCAAACAAACTTTGAAGGTAGAGCCTTTTCCAGTCTCACTGTATGCATATATGTCGCCGCCATGACTGCGAACAATACCATGAACGACCGAAAGCCCCATACCGGTTCCCTTTTCTTTGGTAGTAAAAAAAGGATCAAATATTTTTTTCATAACATCGGGAGATATACCGTGGCCTGTGTCCGTCACGGTTAAATTTATATACGGTCCTGGTTTTAAATCCGGATGGTTGGAGATAAAATCTGAATCAAGTTCTGCATCGAAAAGGCTGACGGTCAATAGTCCTCCATTATCCTCCATGGCATGGGCAGCATTTGTACACAGATTCATCAGTATCTGATGAATTTGGGTAGGATCGCCCATAACCAATGCATTGCTTTGAATGTTCTGCTCGATCTCAACGGTAGATGGTATCGAAGCCCTTAGCATCTTAAGCGCTTCTTTTACAAGAGGTCTCACTTGAATCGGCTTTTGTTTTTGATCAACCTGCCGGCTGAATGTAAGGATTTGCTTAACAAGATCTTTTGCTCGATTACCGGCCAATAAGACCTGCTGAAGGTTTTTATATTGAAATGTTCCTCTCTTTTCGTTGTCAAGGGCCAATTCCGTATAGCCAATCACAGAGGAAAGAATGTTGTTAAAATCATGCGCAATGCCACCCGCCAGGGTGCCGATAGCCTCCATCTTCTGTGCTTGCTGGAGTTTAGCTTCAAGTTTCTTTTGATGGCTGATATCTCTCAGGTTGATGACACTGCCGACAGGGCTGCCATTTTTATCCTTATATATGGCTCCGCTGACACTCACAGGAATTATTTCTCCTTTTTTGCTATATCGGAGAGTTTCAATGCTGGAAAACCTTTCTCCTCCCAGCACCTTTTTTATCATCATTTTCGTTTCTCTCCACGCTTCTTCAGGCACGAAAACATCCATTTTATTCCCCAAACGTTCCGCCAGGGTCCAGCCAAAAACACGTGTAAAAGCAGGGTTGAAATAGACGACTTTGCCTTCTATATCGTAGACGACCACCGGGTCAGGATTTGCTTCCAGGACTGTCCGATATTTTTCCTCACTCTCCCGCAGTGCCTCCTCGGCTTGTTTGCGATCGCTGATGTCACGAGTAACGCCAATGATTCCTGTGGGGTGACCGTTCTGATCGCGCAGGAAAGACATTTTGGCTTCGGTCCAGATTGTCGAGCCATCCTTACATTTGACTTCAACCTCTAAAGTGCGGGACCTCAACAGGTTCTTTTTCTCCTGCTTTTCAACTTCCAACTCCTCGGTGAGGACTTTTCCGACAAGTTTAAGAGAATCCGGGGACCAAGTTTCCTCCGGCGTTCTGGCCATCGCCTCTTCTGCAGTATAACCTTGCTGTTCCATGACTGATGGGCTGGTATAGGTGAGACGCAAGTTCATATCCCTTGTCCATATAACGTCCCTGACGTTGTCAGAAAGGAGGCGATATTTTCTTTCACTGTCTTTTAAGGCTCGTTCCATTAATTTTCGATCGGTAATATCATGGGCGATGGTCCTGGCCTTCACCGGAATGCCGTTTTCCAAAACATAATTTATATTGAGCACCGCAAACATCGTTGTCCCGTCTTTTTTCTTGATTTCATATTCTTGAGATGAAGGGACTTTATGACCTTTGCACAGTGAGTTAATTCGTTCCTGGTAGATTTTCATGCTGGATTCCGTGAACAAATCAAACGGATCCAATTGCATGAGTTCCTCCCGGGAGTACCCTGAGTATGTGCACATCACATCGTTAATGCTGATAAACTTGCGATTTTCATAATCAAGCTCATAAATAGCAGAAGGAGCATACTGAAACAGCTGACGGTATTTTTCCTCGCTTTCCTGTAAAGCCGCTTCAGCCTTTTTGTGCTGCGCAATGTCTTGCATAACGGCTAAAACGTGAACTTCTCCATCTTCTTTCTTAACAATCGAAGAAGATATTGACAGCGGCTTTTTTTCTCCGCTTTTAGTTGTTACCACCCATTGCTCTGCCCGAATGTTATCACCCTCACGCATCTTGGCTATTCGTTCAATCGCACGCTTTTGGACTTTTGGATCCGGATACATGGTTTGGCACCATCCCAGCGTGTTGATTTCCTCCATGCTAAAGCCGGTAATTGCAGTCATTCGAGGGTTCCAGTGGGAAAATCTTACGTATGGCTCATCAGGAATATTATGGCAGACACATATACCGTCGGCGGCATTTTCAAAGATATCCCGAAACATTGAGACAATCTCAAGGGAGGTCTCTTCCAAATGCGCCTTCTCTGCTACTTTTTCCTCTAAAAGCGCAACCCTTTTTTCCAATTCTTCATATGTTGGCTTTCCGCCCATTGGAAAATCCTCCAATTATTATAAAACTTTACAAGATAAGCTTCCATATTACAATACAGATCGGGGAGAATGTGATAATCCAACGTCATTTGATCAGAAAAATAAATTCATGGAAAAAGATTACTAAAACTGACAAATATTTGTCAAATTATTTCCATTGATCGGAAATATGGGGGTTACGGTTGGGAAAACAAACACTCGACCCCTCCAGAGGTTTATCCGTCTTCCAAAGGCGGATAAACCTCTGGAGGGCGGGCAAGCCCTGACTTCAGCTTTTCCGGAAAATCTGTTGCTATTTTCAACATCATCATCTATATCTCCGTTCTATGATTCACTGAAGATTCACCTGGCCTGCCGGTTAAAGCTCATAGCAAAGAGGTGTCATTTCCATGAGCAGCCCCAACCTAAGACTCAGCAAAAAACAGGACATCGTTCAGGCGGCCACGCTTCTGTTTGCCGATATAAACGCAGTTATTTTTTTAAAGGATAATGCCCTATGTCTTCAAGAAAAAAAACCATCCGCCCCCTTTTGAGTATCCTTCTGGTCTTCGGAATCGTGGCCTTTTCACTCCTTCGTTATCATTTTATTCTTATGGATTCCAAAGTAAGAATTCTGAAAAAAGCGACGCTGAATTGGCAATACACGTTTGTCGATGCCAGGGGAACCAATCGATATAAACTGGTATTGAATCCTGTATTGGCCAAGGCCGGGCTCAAAGACCTGTTTCATAAGGAAGACGAGACAATTGACAAATAAACGGAAAACAAAGAAGGGTGACACGACTGTTCGCGGCCAGAAAATTATGTTGAGTACGCATCTGGCTGAGCTTTATGGCGTTGAGACAAAGCAATTGAAGCGGACAGTACGCAGGAATATTAACCGATTCCCAGAAGATTTTATGTTTCAGTTGAGTGATGAAGAATTTGAGAACTTGAAGTCACATTTGATTTTTCGCCTGCAGACCTGGTCTTTGTTGAGAAACTCCAAAATGGAGAAATTGCCATTCAGCCGCAGTCTTAAGCATGCAGCTATTGTGAAGAAACTTAATAATGTTAAGGATGTCCCCGAGATTTCACGTATAACGTCCTAAGGAAAATCGGCCGGAAGGAACTCATGCCCGACCTATGCCAGCTTTTCCCTGAGAATCTCCTGCAACCGCTTGGGATTGGCTTTCCCCTGGGACAGCTTCATGGCTTGTCCCACCAGAAATCCGATTGATTTTTTATTTCCGTTTTTGTAATTTTCCACCGCGGAGATATTGTCCGAAACCACTTGATCCACAATGCCCCTGAGCGCTCCGGTGTCCGAAACCTGCCTGAAACCGAATTGATCGACAATCTCTTCCGGCGACTGAGCGGTTTCGAAAAGTTTGGTGAGCACGGATCTGGCTGAATTCGAATTAATCTCATTTTTTTCCAGCATGGTGATCAAGCCGGAAAACCGCTTGGCCGTCACCGGTGACGTCGCGAACTCATGCCCGTGTTCTTTCATTGCCGGAAGCAACTGTGTCGCCATCCAGTTCGCCACGGTCCTCGGGGACGCCCCAAGTTTGACAACGGCTTCAAAATATTCGGACAATTCCCGTTCCGAACTCATCTGGGCCGCCTCATCATGCGTCAAGCCGTACTGCCGGACAAAACGGTTGACTTTCCGGTGCGGCATTTCAGGAAGTTTTGACGCCATCTTTTGTTGCCATTCATCCGTAACCAGGATGTGAGTCACGGCCGGATCCGGCACGCAGGGACCTTCAAACTTTCCCCGCATGAAGGTGGTGATCCGTTTTTCAGGATCCCACAACCGGGTGTGCAGCACGATCGGTTCATTGTTTTTGAGAGACTCCGTCTGGCGTTTAATCTCGTAGGCAATGGCATTACCGACATGCTGGATGGAATTCATGTTTTTTACTTCGACCTTTGTGTTCAGTTGATCACTGCCATGCGGCCTGAGGGAGATATTCGCGTCACACCTCATGGTTCCCTGGTCCATGCTGCATTCCGCGCATCCCGTATACCGAAGCTGGGTCCTCAAGACTTTTAAAAACGCCATGGCATCGTGGGGGTCGCGCATATCCGGCTCGGTGACGATTTCTATGAGCGGCGTGCCGGCCCTGTTAAAATCAACCAGGCTGATAGGGGTCCGGCCTTCGGTCTCGTGAACGAGCTTGGCCACGTCCTCTTCCATGTGGGCATGGTGCAGGCGAAGCTTTTTGGATTTTCCGTTTTCATCTGTGATGTCGACCCAACCGCCCCTGGCCAGCGGCATGTGGTGCTGGGAAAGCTGAAACCCCTTGGGCAGATCCGGATAATAGTAGACCTTCTGATCAAAGGCGCTCCGCGGCTGTATGTCGCAATTCAATGCCAGGCAGGCCAGGGTTGCCTTTTCAAGGGTTTCCAGGCTGAACCGGGGCACCGCGCCCGGCAGCCAGAGACAGATGGGACAGATATTCGTATTGGGATCATCCCCGGGCCTGTTGGGACAGTCGCAAAACATTTTGGTGGTGCAGCTGAGTTGGACGTGTATCTCAAGACCGATGACCGCTTCATAACCCATGGTAGTGTGCCTCCCTATTCAAATCTGTCAACCCGGCCGCCATAGAGAGCAGGCGTTCGTCTTGAAAGCGCGGCCCGATCAGTTGCAGTCCAAGATCCGTATCCCCGCATGCGACCATATGGGGCAACGTTATGGCCGGATGTCCGGTAATATTGGCGAGGAGGGTCCATGAAAAAACATCATAGACGGTGTTGATGGTGTGTGCGCTTGAAGGATCGAACGCCGCGCGCCGGGTGGGGAGCAGAAGCACGTCGAAACGCTCCAGGGCCGCTTCTGTTTGAGCCAAAAGGCGAGCCCGAATCCGAGCGGCATCGACAAACGCGTTATAGTTTTCATACTGGAAATACGCCCCTTGAAAAAGATAGGTTTTCACCAGCACGCCAAAGGATTCCGCGCGAGAGTTCATGTACATGTCATTCCAGTTTTTGGCCGCTGCGGTGCGGTGTCCGTAACGGACACCGTCATATTTGCCGGCGCTCGACGAGGCCTCCACCGCTCCGATCACATTGTGAACCTCCCGGGCAAGTTCAAAATCCTTCAGATGCACCTCCTCAATCTGAATGCCGCGGCCGGCAAGCCGGGTCATGGCGGCGCCAAACGCCCGGGATTCATCGTTTTCCAGCATGTCAATACACTCCTTGACGACGCCGCAGGAACGGATTCGTTCCCGGGTTTCAAACACCCGATCGAACCGGGGTATGTCAAGGTCTGCGCCGAACTCCGGCATCGACAGATCCCGGGATATCAATTTCCGCCATAACCGACATGGCTTTGGCAATATCCTTTATGTTTTTTGCGGCGATCCCGCAGCATTCCATGGAAGGGATCAGACCGATGAGTCCGAAACGGGACACTATTCCATAGCTAGGCTTGAACCCGAAATCACCGGCTACGCACGCGGTCATGCGGGCTTCTCCCATGGTATCTGTTACCAGGAGACAGTCGACGTCACCTTTATGTAACACCGCCGCCCCGGTGTCGCCGGCCAGTCCAAAGCCGAGTTCACTCATGCGGATGCTGCCTTTAATGTGTGCGCCGGCGTGTTTGAGACGCTCGATGACGGTGGCATCATAAATCGCAGTAAAGCCTTCCAGGGCCTTGGATCCCGCCGCTGTCGGCCATCCGCGGACGGACATATTGGGTTGGATGGCGACGGACACCCCGCTCAATGCGCCGTCGGTCGACGCCGGGGAAGGGGATGAATCCAGATATGTATAACGGGTTTCTTGCATGTTAAATCCTTTACTCTATTATCGTCGCTACTTTGAAATAATCACCCTTTACCGAAGGGGCATTCCTGAACAGTTCGCCTTTTTGCGCGTGTGGACACCGGGCGGGAGATCCGCCGTTCCTGAATCGGTTTTTTAGAGCAGACACCGAAAACGCCGGTTCGGTATTTCCGGCTTGGGCTTGAACACGCTCGGCCATCTGTTCGGCGGCTGCCACGGCACTCTCGATGACCGAACGCTCAGCGTCCAAAATGCCCAGGCGTGAGACCCAGGCAAGGTGATCGACCCGATCTTTCTGAAGCGAAATTCCAGGGAGTTCTTCTTTTCCACGGATGTCAAGCAGACCCAATTCGGCCAGCTGTTCATAGGCGACCTCGGCCGGCGCCTGGGTCAACGGACAAAAAGCGCTGCGATTCTTTGGAAACGCAATGACTTCGCGGATGGACGTTGTTTTCAAAACCATGGCAACCGCACGGTCCAGGCCGATGGCAAGCCCGCCGTGGGGCGGAGCCCCGTATTCAAGGGCATTTAAAAAGAATCCGAATTTTTTCTCCACCTCCTGATCGGAAAGCCCCAGTGCCTGAAATATTTTTTGTTGCAGTTCCTTTTGATGGATGCGGACGCTTCCGCCCCCGAGTTCCTCGCCGTTGATGACAATATCATAAGCGCGCGACATCAGCGACAGCAGTTCTTCGGAGTTTTCGGCGTCAAAGTCGGTTCGATCCGGAGCGGTAAAGGGATGGTGATTTGACGTAATACCCTCATCGGTCACTTCAAAAAGCGGAAAATCGGTAATCCAAACCGGACGATATGTATCCTTTGGAATCATCTCCAATCGATGGGCCACGTTCAGCCGGAGCTGGCCCAGGACCGTGTTGACCAGAGACCGCGACGGGTCGGCGATCATCAGGATCACATCCCCGTCTTCGACCCGAAAGCGCTCCATCACCGATCGCTTTTCAGCGTCACTGAAAAACTGGACGATATTGGAGTCCAGTTTTCCATCGGTCACCCGCATCCACGTCATACCTTTGGCCCCGAAACCGGGCACGATCTCCTTGGCATATTCATTTTGAAGAACGTTTTTGCTCAATTGCCCGGAGGCGCCCTTGACGTTAAACCCCTTGATATGTCCGCCGCGATGCAGGACCTGCTTAAAGATCGAATAACCGGTATCAACGAAAATGTCGGTGGCCTCTATGAATCTTAATCCGAAGCGCAAATCCGGCTTGTCGGTGCCGGTGGTTTCCACGGCCTCCTGCCAAGTCATCCGGGGAAACGTTGAAGGGAGCCTTATCCCGCCGATTTCAAACATCCGGACGAGCAGTTTTTCGATAAGCTCAAAGATAAACGACTCATCGATAAAAGCGGCCTCGAGGTCCAGCTGGGTAAACTCGGGCTGCCGGTTGGTACGGAGATCTTCGTCGCGAAAGCAGCGGGTGATCTGATAGTACCGGTCAAATCCGCTGATCATCAGAAGCTGTTTGAACAACTGCGGCGATTGCGGCAACGCGTAAAAATGTCTTGGATGATTACGGCTGGGCACGAGGTAGTCCCGGGCCCCTTCCGGGGTGCTCTT
Organism: uncultured delta proteobacterium; assembly: GCA_963706295.1. Taxonomy (GTDB): domain Bacteria; phylum Desulfobacterota; class Desulfobacteria; order Desulfobacterales; family UBA11574; genus UBA11574. The sequence continues at coordinate 100,943 of CAVPLW010000002.1, forward strand.
GGTCAGCATCGGCGTTTCCACCTCTATAAAGCCGTTTGTGTCGAGAACCTCCCGCATACATTGATTCATCTTGTGGCGTTTGATTAAAAAGTCCTGCATGGTCGGCCGCCTGAGGTCCAGGTATCTGTACTGGAGCCGGAGGTCCTCGGAGACAGCTTCCGTGGCCGGAGTGTCGCTCCCTGCCACCATGGCCTTTTCGGAAATGTTGAACGGCAATGCCCGGGACCTGCTGTGGATGGTGAGATCCGTGGCAATAACTTCTATATTCCCGGTGTCGATGGATGGATTTTCCGTGCCCTTGGCACGTTCGATCACCCGCCCCGAAACGCTGATGCAAAATTCGTTTCTGAGGGTGGACGCAAGCCCGCAAATCTCTTTGGAGGCGAATTCCGGACCAAAGACGATCTGAACAATACCGGTCTGATCACGCAGATGGATAAATAGGACGTCTCCATGGTCACGCAACGCATCGACCCAGCCGAACAGATGGACGTCGCGCCCGACATCGACCAGATTAAACCCACCGCAGTATGACCGCACGCTAAAATTCATAATGCCTGCATTCCTTTCTTGTTCAGTATTAATGAAAAACATGAAAAAAATTAGTATCAATAACAAAAAATATGTTTCTTAAACCAATTTTGCTCGATCATCAAGGTTTTTAATGTGATATGGGTATCAAAAAGGATTAACACGACCATAAGGATTTCCCGGTTAAATGGTCTACGAATTTAACCGGAAAACCCTGAGTGTCAAAGCGAAGCGTAGATCTCTATATAAGAGTGGGTGAGGGGAATGTTACTGAGATAAAACTGTTTTTACTTAAAAATTCTAAGGATTAAGGCTGAAACTTATAGTTTTATTGACGTACCAAAAGATCTGAGTCCGTCTTGGCTGCTGACTTTAAGAAACATTTTACACTGCGAACACCTTTAACACTTTTCGAGTGCTCAATGGCTTTATTTATTTTATTTTTTGATGCGACAAGGCCATACAGAACGACATTACACTGAACCGATTTTACATCGATATTCCTTGACCTTATGTCTTTGTCTCCAATGAGCTTGGCTTTTACCCTTCCCATTATCACCAGGTTTTCGTCGATTCCACAAACATCACTTTTATTCTTAGGCAACAAATATGAAGTTACTCTTTTCACACCCTCGATGCTCTTGGCAATTTTTATTGCACGCGTTTTTTGAACGGGTGTATCATACTCTCCAACCAGATACACGTTGCCTCTATAACACTCAATAGAAAGATCTAAAGAGTTAAGAGTGTTAATAACATCATCATCATGAAATTTATTTATGATCGTCAACTTAATTGTTGTATCATTGAGAATGGTTTTCACTTCACGGCGGTCAGTCACTGTAAGATAAATCTGCTCAGCTGCTGTGGTGAGAATCGAGCTGCATCCATAAGATAACAGCGGAAGAATAAAAAATGTTATAATTTTTATAATGGATTTCATATTTGATGTACCGTGTCATTTTCAAAAAAGCGATAATAACGCCGTTTTAATATCTCGGTTCCATGTCAATCCATGGTGAATCCAAACAGGATTATTTTTATAAATGCAAAATTTATGCAAAATTTACAATTTCATTTCAGAATAAAATATTTCATTAAATTATAGTTGGTTAGATTAACATCATGCATTGTAGAACAAAAGTTTTAACAATTTTTGTCAACAAAAGTGCCATTTTTTAACAGAATTTTAATTATTTCGATAATTATTAAATCATCTCCGTCCTGTGGCAACTTGTGATTTCAAGTTAGGGAGATGCCAGATATTTACCTGTTATTAACAGAATTAGGTTGATGAACTGACTAAATTATGCTAAATACAGTCAGTTTATTGACTAAAATTGATAATTTATTAAAATGTATATTCCCCAGAAACAGATCGAGAATCTTCGGAAATTGATCATACCGGGTAAAGTAATGGTCATCTATGGACCACGCCGGGTGGGCAAAACAACGCTATTAAAAAAATATCTGGAAAAAGAAAACAATAGCGTTCTTTTTGTAAACGGAGATGATATCATTGTTCGACAATACCTTGAAAGTCAGTCCATTCAAACCCTTCGGGATTTTATCGGAGATCATCGACTATTGGTTGTGGATGAAGCCCAGTACGTTGATAAAATTGGGTTAAATCTCAAATTGATTGTCGACCATATTTCCGGGATCAAAGTCATTGTCACAGGTTCTTCTTCATTTGATCCGGCCCGAGACGTCGGCGAGCCACTGACCGGCAGAAAATATGTCCTTAAACTTTTTCCATTGTCCCAAATGGAAATATCAAAGATTGAAAAGCGACACGAAACTACCGCGAGTTTGGATTCACGTCTAATTTATGGTTCTTATCCGGAAGTTGTGCTCATGGGCGATAACAGGCGCCGTGAAGACTATTTGCGTGAACTCGTTCAATCTTATCTGTTCAAGGATATTCTGGCGCTGGAAGGTATTCGTTATGCCAGCAAACTGGTGCGTTTGTTGCAGTTGTTGGCGTTTCAAATCGGCAAACAGGTGTCGTTCACCGAATTGGGGAAGCAACTTTCCATGAGCAAAAATACGGTTGAACGCTATTTGGACTTATTGGAGAAAGTTTTTGTTATATATAAGCTGTCCGGTTTCAGCAGAAATTTGCGTAAAGAAATTACAAAAAATCAACGCTATTTCTTTTATGATAACGGGGTTCGTAACGCCTTGATCGGAAATTTTAATCCACTATCCGTACGCAATGATCTGGGTGAGCTTTGGGAAAACTATATCATCACCGAACGGATGAAAAGACAGGAATATTTGCGCAGTGTGACAAATTCATACTTCTGGCGAACATATGACAAAAAAGAAATCGATTTGGTGGAAGAAAGAGAGGGAAAATTATTCGGTTACGAGGTCAAATGGAAAAAGGAGCGCGTAAAGATTCCTCAAGACTGGACCGCCGGTTATCCGGATGCTGCTTTTGAGGTAATCCATCGAGAAAACTATCTTAAATTTATTCAGTAAACTCTGTTTTTAAATCGTGGCTTTTTCGCGGAGCGATGACAAAATAACCAAAGGATTTCCTGATGAGGAAAAATATGGCCTGACATCGCAATTAAGGAGGGCGGCAGTTTCTGTTCCGAGCAATACCTGCCCTGGTTAAATAGCTTGAGGTATATTCAATTTTTATACATAGCTTATGGTTCGATATGTGAGATAGAAACCCAGATATTACTATCTGGTGATTTGGGTTATATTAGCACTGGAAAGTTGGAGATGCTCAATGAAGGGATTAGAGAGGTAGAAAGATGTTTTCAACTCTTGTCCGCCTGAGTTTGGCGGGTTAGATCACCTTTATCCGCCGAAGCTTGTGGCGGGTTAGTCACTTTAGGCATTTGTAAACCTCGAACCCTGGCTCCTGATCCCAGGTCCCCGATCCCTGGTAAACTCGGGTATCTTAATTTGTAGATATAGCCAGACTGTGATATTGATTTTCAACATTAATGATATCAAAAAAACAAAGCATTACAGAATGGAAATATTATAATGAAAAAACGAAACGTCGATATGCCTGAAGAAAAAATTGCTGAATTCTGCCAACGTCATCATATCCGTCGCCTTGCCTTGTTTGGTTCGGCGCTGCGCGAAGATTTTACGCCGGACAGCGACTTGGACGTGCTGGTGGAATTTGAGCCTGGGACCCGGGTTGGGATGATTCGTCTGGCCGGAATCGAGCTTGAGCTAAGTCGTATTTTGGGCCGAAAGGTGGACATGAATACACCGGGGTTTATCAGCAAGTACTTTAGAGAAGAAGTACTTGCCGAAGCGGAGGATCAGTATGTCGTTGCATAAAGATAAAATACGCTTACGGCACATGTTAGATCATGCCATGGAAGCGATGGCGATGGTCCAAGGGAAAAAGCGCTCGGATTTAAACAACGACCGAATGATGGAGTTGTCTCTGGTTCGCTTGGTGTAGATTATCGGTGAAGCAGCTGCCCGCGTTGGAACCAATAGCAGAGAAAAATACCCTTCCATTCCCTGGCTCCAAATTGTCGGGATGCGCAACCGGCTTATTCACGGCTACGATGCTGTTGATCTGGACGTGCTTTGGGATACAATTACAGACGATCTTCCTCCGTTGATTGACGAACTGAAAAAAATACGCTCGTCCTAAGCGAATGGAAATTAAGTAAAAGTTGTAAAGGAATTCCCATGATTCCTTTAAACAGGATATCGAGAGATTTCCTCCTGACTTTATGTTGAAACTATGTAAAGAAAAATTCGATTCTTTAAGGTCACAACTTGTGACCTTAGAGACATTGTTTGTAAAGAAAGGCCGAAAGTTTTTAAAGAGTCAAATTGGCACCTTAAAGATGGTTCCGAAAATGTTAAACTATCGAAGCGATAACAAAATAAACACCCTGTCCAAATAAGTTTTTGACAGGATGAACCCGATGTTCAGGATCATCATCGCTAAAAGAGGGCCTGATGATCGACTGGCTGACAAATGGGAATTCCCCGGGGGTAAAATCGAATTTAATGAAACGCCGGAGCAATGTTTAAAACGGTAAATGAAAAAAGAATTTGATATCGATGTTTCCATTGGTGAATATCTTGGATCGAGTATCTGTCACCTCGATTGAGCGAAAGTCGAGGATGCCCAAGATCCAAGGCATCATGGGCGAAGCCGTAGTCGTTTACTGCGAGCCCTTGATAACGAAGGAGATGGGGTATAATAGGCTTTCCCGAAGGGTTTAAAATTGTGTTATTTTTTCTTGAAACGGTCTTTATCCAATGGATCGAAATATGTCTTGCGGTACAATATCACAGCCTGTCGAAAGAATGACTTATTTTTTTTAACACACAATGGCAGAATTTAAACGCTCAATTTAGGGATCATTATGATCACATGTCCGTCAACGGTTTCGAAATCCATAAGGGCGAGACCTTTGAAAAATAGAAATTTTTGCCGGATGAATCAAACATGCTTTAAAATAAAACTAACACGTTCGTTAACGGTCATAAGGGGAACAAAAATAATCTCATAATCCAGCATTCGGTAACTTTCCGTTAACAGACCATCAAGTCTTGATGCAATTTTATCATCTTCTGATCGAACAGGATCTTTTTCAAACGGGATTCTGTCAAAGAAAAAAATATTTTTATACCGCCAAAGCCTACTCTTTTGAATCGGATCGTCGGAGTCTAATCCCTCCAAGATATAATATCCGATACTGTCCGGCACCGCCCGATCCAGAAAAACTGTTTCTTCTTTTAAAAGAGACTGTTCAATCGCGATTTTTTTATACAGAATGTGGTGTTCAAACGATAAAACATCGGCTTTGATCTGGGCAATGGTTTCTCCGTTTTGCAGTCTTTCGTCGATATATGCCCGGGCAACTTCATGCACCACCGGGTAGCCGAGCTGTTCAAGTTCACGGATAACGGCGGTTTTCCCAGAGCATGGCGCGCCGGTGATCACATGCCAGTTCGTTTGTTGCATTAAATGCTCCTAAAATGGAAGCTGTCCTTCGACCTTTGTGAAATTCTTGTTTTTGTAAAAGAAACATTCTTGACCGGCATGCTCCCCTTGACCCCGCCCTATTGGACGGAGAGTCAAGGGGAGCTATATTAAATAAACTAAGATCCTTACCGGGAAGCCCCGCCCTTTAGGGCGGGAAAGCTTCACTATCGACGCTGCCATTGAATGCATGTATCTGTATCAAGTTGAAAGCTTTTCGCAAAACCTGCACGTACTTCAACACCATATTTGATCGGTCCGGAAGACCTGTAACTTTGGTTTGACATGGGTGTTGTTGATTCGACGATGTTGACGATGCACCCATCCCCTCCTACAAAGATGATGTCAAGAGGAACCGGTGTATTTTTCATCCAAAATTTCTGTGGTTCTACCCGTTCGAAAACGAATAACATCCCGCTGCTATCGTCCAGAGCGCCGCGTCCCATAAGCCCTTTCATTTGAGTTTCGGGTGTATCCGCGATTTCAATAGAAATTGATGCTTTTATAGACTCGTCAGGGTGTACAAAATCAAGAGTCCCGTCTTTACGAATGGAAGCGGGTGGCAGGTTAACCTGTAGTGTCTGATTGTGGTAGGTACAAGACGACAAGAGCGATATTTCCAAAAAGAAAAATACCAAAACCATCCGGCAGTGTTGTCTGTTAAGTGCTGATCCCATATAAAGATTGTAACAAATCATAACAAATCTTCAAGGACAAATGCACCCTATATGCACCCAAAACCCGGCACAACGGTTCGGATCAAATTAATCCCTGAATCTTGTGTAATGTTACCACAAGCCATCTTAAAAATGTAGTTTACGTTCAAGGACAAGGCGCGGGCCGATGAAAAAGCGCAGCATACATTGAAGTATGTGAGCATTTTAAAGAGGCTCGTAACGCAGTAATTGGGCGTTAGATGTATTTTTAAGATGGCTTGTATTTCTTCTTTGTGTTTTTACAAGTATGATCTTTAGTGCTTCCGCAACATTCTTTGTCTTGACTTTGGGTACACCCCTCTTGTTTATCTTTCAAACTTACCGGGTTTTTACAGCTGCATTTAGACATTATTTTCATCTCCTTAAATTTGAATTCCCCGCTGCTTTCAGCGCGGGATGAATTCAAGTAAAAGTTAAAATCCTTTTCAAAGCGAAAGTGCGGTGCCTCAACCCGGAAGGTTGTGGCAAAAATTTCGAAATACCCCGTAGCTTTTACGGGGATAGGAATTTTAGCCTTTCGCTTATTAGATCCCGTCCCGCTTTCAGCGGGGCGGGAGTTTCATAAAATCGTTGCACGATTTTATTGATGGAACAGATTCTTTTGTCTTTCTTCAATTAGAGATAACAAGGTTTCCATTGCTAATTGTGATTTCAATATCGTTGCTGAACAAATCCATGACGAACTCATACTCTGAAGGCAGAGAATATGTTAGAATTTTTTCCAACAACGGGGCAGTAAAGCCAAATACTAGAGCCATAATACATTCTTCATGCATGGCCTTTCGGTATTGCGGGGATAAAATAATTTTCTGTCTATTTCTGACAACCTGTTTCCACGCTTCATATGCAGTATATCGTCCTGAGTTGTAAGCTCCCATGGTTTCCTCTCACAATGATGATCTTTTTGGTCAGCATCAATTATTTAAAAATGCAAGATGCATACCAATTCAGAATGCATATTTGGCATTGTATGGAAAAATGAATATGTTTATATAAATCAATTGGATAGGATGTGACGGGTGGATGATAATAAGAAATTTAATGAGCAAGCAAATTATAAAACAATATAATTTTGTCAGGCTGAATTTGAATTTTGTCAGGTTGGACCTGATGAATCGTTCCAAGGAGGGGTTATGAAGATAGGTTAACCATTGAAATAAAAAAAATGGATTGAAAATAAAAAGGAGTTAACTTTAGATAGCTAACCCCTTAAATTTATTGGTAGCGGGGGCTGGATTCGAACCAACGACCTTCGGGTTGTGAGCACGCTAACCCCCTGTAATAACAAAACAAGATAAACCCTTGATACACGGGCTTTCCCTTACATTCCATAATCTTAATCTTTTTTAGTAATGTTTTCAAAAAACTAAAATACATAGAATAATCAAAATAGCAATAAATAAAAATGATACAAAAATGACACACCCGGTGTAATGTTCAAAAACAAAAAAAATTGTGCCAGCATCAGAAAATAAATTCTACAATGAATATTGTGTGTATAATGTACCCACCAAAGTATAAATTACAGTAGAGCCTTAATTCCATTAAAATATATCTGTAGTCAAAGCTTGTTAAAATATCTATCCAGTGTTAAGTAAAATCTTATAAAAACATGCTGTTATTATCAATAATGAAAGGGGAGAGAAGATGAAGTTGATTGACGATATTGACGAATTAGATTTAAAGGGAGACTATGGTAAGATAGATGATATGGATATTAACGAGTTGTTCAAGCGTGGAGTAGAAAGCTTAATATATGGAAATATCAATTTGGGTTATTTGAAATTAAAAAAAGTGGTTGAAGAAAACCCTGACTATCTTGAACCAACAACAAATGACAATCCTTACAGGTATTTAGGAGATATCTATCATCGATATGGGAAGGTGGAAGATGCTCTAAAACTTTACGAAAAAGCACTTAATATAGACCCAAACGATGTTCATCTGATGATTGACCGAGGCTTTCTTTACGAGGGCGTGGGTGAATATCAAAAAGCTATTGACGAGTTCAAATATATTTTAAGTAATAAGGAATTCGAAGGTCTCATACCTAATGAAGAACTATTAAAAAAGGCGATTGAAAATGCGAAAAAGGCTCTAAAAAAAGAAGGATAGCCTGAAATATCAAGGAAAAAATTTGTGCCAGCAATGGCAAATAAATTCTAAAAAGAATATTGTGTATGTAATGTACCCTCAAAAGTGCCGGGCATTAAGACAGAAATCCCCATAAAATTGTAATACCAGCGTAATTACAGAGTGTTAGAAATTACACTAACTGTAATAGACGCCCTTGTTAAATCGTCTATCCACCGTAATAAAAACTACAGGAAAAGGGATCGTTACTATAGGGGAAAAAACGGTTTAATGTGGAATCGGAATAGGTTTGATTCGTCTTCTACACCTCTCTGCTCAAAGCAGCTTTTCGAGATGTTTTTTTAAACTGAAATATTCCAAGAGCGAATCCATATTATTGCGATAGTCGCCGAACTTTTGCCATATTGGAATTCTATCTATTACCAGATCAAGATTTAATTCTTTCTGTTTTTTTGCTATCTTGCCGTCTTTTCTGTAGTGTGGTTCTTTATACTGATTATCAAGTCTCGAACTATATTTTATGGAATTTAAAACGGCTATTTCCATCACTATAATAGACGGAATAACCCAAACCTCTTTCAAGGGGATAGAAACCATGATCCAAAAATCAACCATTTTTATTTTTTGCTGCCAAAGCTCTTTAAGTTCAATTCCGCGAGACCAACCAGCCATTATTTGAGATGGGGTAATCGAAAGCTGAAACCATCGCGGATTTTTTATCTGCCTTCTTCCTTTGACTTGTGCCTTTGCATTTATCTCAGGATTCATATTTGATGAGATTATCAAGTCTACTCCGATATCTTTTCCGGCTGGTTTTACCGCAGAAAACCCATGTGCCTGGAGAAATTGTTTTGGCTCAGCCTCTCCTATGCGACCGGTTTTCCCGGCACGACCGTCTTCATATCCCATAATTTTCTATTCTCTAACGCCGCGTTTTAGCGAGTTTGGTCTCCCGCAAATTTAGTCCTCTGTTAATAGTTTCATTGGTAATATCTACTATTAGTTGTTTGATTCTCTCGATGAAAGCCTCTTCATTATGTATATCATCAAAACTTATCTCGATAGCTCCCTTAAACTGGTCGTTGGCACCACGTTCGGCAGCAAAAGTTTGAGGTTGCGAAAAATCTAAGTTAGCGTACCCTTTATTTCTTAGCCATTTTTCCGCACCATCAAGTACGTGATGTATTCTGAGGGTTTTACCTGAGCTTCTTGACTTTACATCAGGCATTTCTGATGAATTCGATCGAGCCATTTTGAAGGTTGAAGAATGCCTTGATTTGGAGGATGAAGAAAAAGCTCTTGATCATTTGGGTAAAGGTTGGATTGGAGAGGAAGCCGTAGCTCTGGCGCTGTATTGTTTTTTGAGATACCCGGATAACTATAAAAAAGTTGTCCTAAGAGGTGCAAACACCGATGGTGATTCTGATTCCATTGCTTGTATTGCCGGTTCCATCAGTGGGGCATCTCTTGGAATTAAGGCAATTCCACAAGAGTGGATTAAAAAAATTGAAAGAACTCAAGATCTTGATGAACTAGCAAAACGTTTATCAGAAAAAAAGTCAATGTTAAAAATGTATAATAATTGTTTAAGATAAACTATCGAAAGTAAAAAAGATGATACAAGATATCTTTTTAGTATTGTCAGAAACAAGCACCCTTGGGCTTTTATTGGGACTGTTTTTTCTAATTATATTTCTCGCATACATCATTGGTGGATATTTAGAATATAGAAAAGGTTTAAAAGAAAGAAACAAAAACTCTCATTTGAGTACAGATAATGAACTTTTCAGAAAAGAAGTTGAGGTTGTTCTTAGAGACGAATTTAAGAGGCAGATTGAATCAGAATTTCTTGAAAGCATTAGAAATAAAAAATGGTTGATAGAAATATATGAAAAGGAAGGATTAAAAAACAAAGATTTAGCCTATAGATTTTAGTTGTTCATACAAAATAAAATGCTTGATAAAAAATAATATCTATCAATATGCTAACTTCAATTACTTCTTGTATCATTCCAAATTCCCTTTTTGGCAGCGCCAGACGCTCATATTCAAGCCTTCTGAATTTATCCTATAACCCAAGTATGCCCCAGACAGTTCCCAACCAGCAAAGTGATTTAATCGCTTTAATCGACCACGATACCATGATGGTTGTATTGTTTTAATCCCGCCCGGAAATATTAGAATCCACCCTTTTGCAAAATATCTTCTCCACCCTCGCCAGTCAATCCCTCTTAGCATCGTGGGCTAAACCTAAATTTCATCCCAAAATATCGCCACAACCACCCGGTGTCTGATGAGGACGGACAATTCGTCCCAACAATTATAGCGCCCACACCCCCCTCTGACTTTTCGGGGAAACCCGTGTGGCAGAATATGTGAAAGGAGGTGAATTCAGCAATGGCATATACACCGGAACTCTCATTAAAGCATTCTTGTACATTGAGGAGACTCGCCTGGGCGCTTGATATGCCCATGACAAAAACCATGGAAAAGGTCTTTGCATTTTTGCCCGAGATCTTGGACAGAGAGAAGGTTTGCCAGGCATGTCGGGATAGATCGAAATGTTCAGACTGTCAGTTCAATTTCCAAGCCCGAATTCAAGATGAAAAGGAAAGGAGATAATTCTTCCAAGGAAGTTCCGATCAAGTAGCACAACCATAAACCTTTAAACCAAGCAAGAAGGCGGTTAGTCTTTGAGATTGACCGCCTTTTCTGCGTTTGAAAGGAGGTAAATCATGAATGATAGAGTTAAATCAGTATTAAACAGCATTTTAGAAAGATTTCAGACAGGCGATATTCCAGAGGCAATAGCCTACTCAATGTTTCCATTCCCGGCTGTGCCAAGTGCCAAATGGAGCCTCCTAAACAGGACGCTTATGTTTCTGTCTGGTAGCATGGACGCTCGTGGATACAGACAATGGCAAAATGTAAATCGTTATGTGAAGAAAGGAAGTAAGGCTCTCTATATTATTGTGCCGTATCTCAAGGTCGTAAAGGATGAATTGGAGGAACGCAAATACACTCTTAACGGGTTTGGTGTTAAAGCCGTATTCCGTGTTGAAGATACAGACGGTGAACCATTGGAATACGAGAACATTGAATTACCGAGATTTCCATTCATCTCTGCCCGTCAATCTTGAACATCTTCGACAAATCGTTCTCTTGATTCTTTTACCGCATCAAGAATGTCTTTTGTTGTTGCTTTGGTTTTAATGCCCTGAACATCAAATGGCGATTTTGGACTTTTTCTAAAAATGATTGAAAAAGTTTCCCCGCCTCTCCTTTTTATAACAACTTCTTCAGTTCGGGCGATATTAAGCACATCTGCAAGACGCTGTCTCGCTTCAGAATAAGTATATACTTTCATGATATTTACTCCAAAATTGTAATCCCCATTTCCTTGGCAATCCTTTTCATGCCATGGTCGAGAGTAAGCAACGGACTTCGAAGGCTATCAGCACATTCTAAAAAATAGGCATCAAAGGCGTATATGTTAAATTTTATCGCGATTTTTAAAGCGGATTTAATGTTGACACTCCGTAAATCAACAGGTATACGTTGCACGATTTCCCATGATGATGCCACTTCATCTGCCTGTAAAACACTTTTTTTCATCATTGCCGTCAATGCGTTGCCGATCTCAAAAGGTAACACTTCCGGTGCGACCAAATCACAGCTTTCAGTCAATCGTATAATTAAATCTTTTTCCGGCTCATTTAAAGCAACAGCAATAAACGTATTTGTATCTGCAATAATTTTCATGGGTACAATTGTACGTGTTTATGTTGTCTTTGTCAAGCCGAATGGTGGAGTTGAGATGCGTCGGGTTTGCCCAACAACGCATCAATTAGAACGGAATATCACCGTGGTGGGCGTTTGTTTTACGACACGATTAGGCGTCGTTTCTAACGGTTATGCAAAAAAAATGATCGAAATTGGATATTAAAACGCCCTTATCCGCAACATTTTTTATATTTTTTCCCACTACCACAAGAACATGGATCATTACGACCGATTTTTACAGACTGAACAGGTTTGGGTGGATTAAGCAACTTTTCAAGATCCGAGATATCTTCCGGCTTGTCCGGTTCAATGCCTAAAATGAACGTCCATCCATTTTTATTGAATATGGAAGCTATTTCCTCAGCCCTATGTTCATTCTGAACACGTACTATTGCCGGTTTCTTTTCTGTTCCTAATTTTGCCATGATTAAAATGCGATTCCTTGTCTCTTGTAATGTTCAATTCCATTAGAGCAGACGGCCTAATAGCTGTAGTTAATTAAACCTAAACTGAGCGTTTCAAATTTTAAAAGGGAATCAAATATCTTTTATTTTTAATGAATTATCTTTGTTTGTATTTTTAAAATTTGAAACCCTTCGGGATTGCCGATCTTACCGCATCTACTGCGTAAGATGCCGTACCGCATAGTTAACTATAGCGGAACGACATCTTCCTTGTATCTACAACAACCTCGACAATCGCTTAACTTAGGTTAGAATTTAAGTTGTTGTAGGTTGGAAATAGAGTTGGAAACCGAATTTCTATAAAAATAAAAAGGAGTTAACTTTAGATAGCTAACCCCTTAAATTTACTGGTAGCGGGGGCTGGATTCGAACCAACGACCTTCGGGTTATGAGCCCGACGAGCTACCTGACTGCTCCACCCCGCATCAAAGAAATAAAAAAATAAAATTAACCAAATATTGAAAATAAGTCAAGCTGTTTTTTTGATATCTAATAGCGAAGAAATTAAAGATCTTATCCGTTTTTGTTCGGCACCGGACGCAATTTTTTCATTTTTGTACCGCAAAAGGAGCCGCTTGGTTCTGCTTGTGTGCCCGGATATGATTTCAATGGATGACTTGGGGACTTTGAGCCATTTCGCCAGGTATTGAACACACATCTTGTTGGCCGCATCATCCACGGGCGGCGCCGTAAGCTTGATTTTCAGTGCGTCGCCATGCTGACCGGCAATCATGTTCTTTGAGGATCGGGGCTGGATAAAGACCTTGAGTATAATACCGTTACTATTTTCCTGGAGAAACTTCATTTTTTTCGGCTGTATCACCTAATCATTGCAAGCGCTGAGTCGGCCGCATATACCCCCGATAACGGGATCTTCGTTTCACTACGAAAGGCGCAGGGCATGCAGCTGTATGTGCTACCGCAAATGGTTTGCAACGCTGTAGATGCGGTGAAATCAGCGTTCCCGAAGGGTAGACAATCTTGAAGTAATAATGCAAGATCCAGAAGTATTATTCCTGCCTGCTGCTTTTAATATTATTGATAATACGGGTGGAGGAAATATTTTCGGTAACCGGAATCAGTTCCACTCGTCCCCCGTACTTTTCAACGAGTTCGCGCCCGAATACTTCTTTGGACGTGTAGTTGGATCCTTTGGTCAGAACATCCGGCTGTATGATTTCAATCAGTTTATTTAGCTCATGGGAGGAAAAAACCACGACATAATCCACTGTATCCAGGGCACTTAAAATCCTGCCCCGCTCATTTGCATTGAGCACAGGTCTTCCCGATCCTTTCAGTTTTTTTACGGATTCATCATCGTCGATGGCCACAACAAGGATGTCTCCCAGTTGTTTTGACGCGGAAAAGAGCATGATATGGCCCGCATGTAAGAGATCAAAGCAGCCGTTGGTCAATACCAGCCGCTTCCCTTTTTTCTTGAGGTCTTCCACGAGCGCCGGAAGCTCCGAAAAATCTTTGTATTTGGATGGCAGGCGTTGGTCATCAACTGTTGCAGTTCCACCTTTTCCCATGACGATTTTCAAAGCCCAAGTAAGTTCCTGTTTTGACACCGTTGCAGTTCCGGCTTTGCCCACGACGATTCCAGCGGCGGTATTGGCAACGGTCACGCTGTTGTGAATGGAAGCCCCTGATGCAACGGCCAGACCAAAGACTGCAAGAACCGTATCACCGGCGCCTGAAACATCAAAAACCTGACGCGCCTCAGCCCTGACTCGAAAGGGTTTTTTGTTTTTTTCAAAAAGAACCATTCCGTCTTTGCCGCATGTGATCAAAAGCTTATCGAGGATTATGTTTTTAAGAATTTTGTTTGCTGCTTTTTCGAGATTCGATTCATTATTGATTTCCACACCCGAAGCCAGAGCCGCTTCTTTTTTGTTGGGTGTAAGAAGCGATACACCTGAATATTTTGAAAAATCGAGCCCTTTGGGATCGACGATGGTCATCTTATTGTGATTTTTCGCAGATGCAATCACCCTCGAAAGAAGATCTTTCGTTATCAACCCCTTGCCATAGTCTGAAATCAAAACCACATCGATATCAGGCATCTTATCTTCTATGAATCGTGTTATTTTTTCCAGTGACGACGCGGATATGTCTTGTTTTTTTTCTCTGTCGATTCTGAGTACCTGTTGATTTGCGTGATTTGCGGCGATAATCCTGGTTTTCTGGGTAGTGATGCGACCGGGCTCTTTGACAATTCCTGCGGTATCGACGCCGAGTTTTTTGAATATTTTGAGAAGAAGCTGTCCGTTTCGGCCGGTACCGATCACGCCCACGGCTGAAACTTTTCCACCCAGCGCCACAATATTGTTCACAACATTGCCGGCGCCTCCAAGAGTAAAATCTTCTTTTTGAATGGCGACCACCTGAACCGGAGCTTCAGGGGATATTCGGTCAACTTCACCCCAGAGGTATTCATCGAGCATTAAATCTCCAACAACAAGGAGGTTGCATCTATCAAATTTTGAAATGTCAATCAGCATCAGAATTTTTTGCAATAATGTCCATTAGAAATTTGGGAGGTCTCACCACACGGCCGTTATTGTCCATACACGCATGCTTAGTGTACCCGTTGGCAAGGCGTTTTTCACCGTCTTCACTGAATATTTGATAATCGAATTTCATACCCGCTTTGTAGCGTGTATCGATAGACGTTTCAATAAGCAGAATGTCGTCATACTGTGAAGGCCCGTTAAACTTGCAATGAATCTCGGATAAAGGAAGAAAAAATCCTTTTGATTCGATGGATTTGTATGGAATCCCAAGAGACCTGAACATTTCGGAGCGTCCGACTTCAAACCACCGGAAGTAATTTGCATGATAAACAAAGCCCATTTTATCGGTGTCGCCGTATCTCACCCGGCATGTGGTTTTATGTGTCAGCATTTTTATGTTGAGCTTTCTGCTTTCGCTCAATTTAGGTTATATTGTTTGACAGAATTTTCTCAATAATACTTTTCAGCTCTTCATAGCTGAATGTTACCGGAAATTCCGGATACTCATTTTTAACATTATCCGGCGGGTTAAAAAGGATGCCGCTGTCAGCCTCCTTGAGCATGGTGATGTCATTGTAAGAATCGCCCACACCTATGGTCCTGTAATTCAGATTTTTTAACGAAATTACCGCCTCCCGTTTGGCGTCTTTCTGCCGCAGAACATAGTCTGTGATAAACCCGTCGGGCGCAATGGATAAGGTGTGACAGAAAAGGGTCGGCCATCCAAGTTTTTCCATCAAAGGGCGTGCAAACTGGTCAAATGTGTCGGAAACAACAATGATCTGGGTGCGTGATCTGAGCCAGTTCAGAAATTTCACCGCCCCTTCAAGGGGATTCATTGTGGCGATCACCGCCTTGATGTCGTCTATTTTAAGATTGTTCTCATCCAGAATCGCGAGACGTCTTTTCATCAATACATCATAGTCGGAGATATCGCGTGTTGTCAGCCGGAGTTCTTCAATCCCTGTTTTTTCAGCGACGTTGATCCATATCTCCGGCACAAAGACCCCTTCCAAGTCGGAACAAACAATATGCATATGACCTCACTTTTATGAAATTATGGGTTGGCCCCAATTGGCCTCCGGCCCGTATGGCCTGCGCCCGGAGGGAATAATGGAATGATGAAGTAATGGAATGATGCGTTTGAAACCGTTTTCAACAATTTAGATAGGTCAGTTTCGCTCTTAATCAACCCGGTATTCCACTATTCCATTTTTCCATATTCAGGGCAAGCGTTAAAGTTTTAAAAAATGTACTAAATATTTCACGTAACCTAAGACTTCACAACCATTCAATCTTCTCCATTTTCGTCCTCAATCCGTATGAGCACCGGCGGGTCGCTGACCACGTCGAGGTTGTAAATATCGGACAAAGCCCTCTGTACATCCGCTTCTCTGGCAAGATGGGTGAGCATGACGATGGGAACCGCGCCCTTGGTTCCTCTTCCTTTTTGATGTACGGATTTGATACTGATGTCATAATCGCCCAGAATCCCGGATATCTTTGACAAAACTCCGGGCTGGTCCAACGCGGAAAATCTGAAATAATAATGTACTTGTGTTTCTTCCATGAGAAGGACCGGAATTTTGCGAATATGATCCATCTGAAAGGACAATAACGGCACTCTTCCCGTTGAGCCAGATAAAAGATTTCGGGCAAGATCGACAACATCCCCCACAACGGCGCTAGCGGTGGGCATCATCCCCGCGCCATATCCATACAGCATCATGTCGCCGATGGCATCGCCGGAAATTGTAATAGCATTGAGGACCCCGTTGACACCCGAGAGGGGATTGGAAAAGGGGATCATGGTGGGATGGACCCTGGCTTCAATGGCACCTCCGGTATCCTTGGTAATGGCAAGGAGCTTGATTCTGTAACCGAACTGCCCGGCAAACTCGATATCCATGGGGGTAATTTTTGAAATTCCTTCGATGTAGATATCGTTAAAATTGATTTCCATGCCATAAGCTAGCGACATCAGAATGGCCAGTTTGTGGGCGGTGTCTATGCCTTCAACATCCAGTGTCGGATCTGCTTCGGCAAACCCTTTTTTCTGGGCTTCTAAGAGTACATCTTCGAAACTGTTGCCGTCTTCGGTGCTCCGCGACAGGATGTAGTTGCAGGTTCCGTTGAGGATCCCTGCCATGGATTTTATATGATTTCCAGCCAGAGACTCCCGCAAGGACTTGATGATGGGCATGCAGCCTCCTACACTGGCTTCAAAGGCAAGATCTACACCGTGTTCCATAGCGGATTTAAAAATAACGTTGCCGTGAACGGCCAACAGGGCCTTGTTTGCAGTGACGACCGGTTTCCCGTTATGGATGGCTTTTAAAATAAGATCCTTGGCAATTCCTTCGCCGCCGATCATTTCGATGATAATGTCAATGTCAGGATCATCGACCACTTTAAATGCATCCGGGATCAACACCCCATCATTAAACTGTATGCCGCGATCTGTTTTTAAGTCAATATCGGCAATATGTTTCAGGTTCAGAACAGCGCCAACCCGAGAAAAAATCAGCTCTCTGTTTTCAATCAAAATTTTAGCAACGCCCGTACCCACTGTACCGCAGCCGAGCAAACCCACATTGATTGTTCTCATGTTAATCCCCAGACAGGATTGGCATCCCGATTGAACAGAAAAAGTCAATCGGATGTTATCGGTTTTTCATGCGATATCCCGCACAGTTCTCGCAGATTACATGACCTTTCGAATACCCCTTATGGCCTGGTTGATGCGCATATTGTTTTCTATCAAGGCAAACCGAACGTATTCATCTCCGTACTCGCCAAATCCCAGACCCGGTGAAACCGCTACGCCGGCTTCATTGATAAGCAATTTTGCAAATTCTACGGACCCCATTTCTATGTATTTATCCGGAATTCTGCCCCATACAAACATGGTTGCTTTTGGGCTTTCTATTTCCCATCCCACACGCTGGAGTCCGGATATCAGGGCATCTCTCCGCGTTTTATAGGTGTCGCAGATTTCTTTGACGCACTCCTGCGGTCCGTTTAAGGCAATGATGGCTGCAATCTGAATCGGCTGGAAAATTCCATAATCCAGATAACTTTTTATCCTTCGAAGGGCGCCCACGACCTCTTTGTTGCCCACACAGAAACCCACCCGCCAGCCCGGCATGCTGTAACTCTTGGAGAGTGAAAAAAATTCCACTCCTACGTCTTTGGCGCCTTTGACCTGAAGAAAACTGGGCGGCTCATAGCCGTCAAACGCGAGGTCCGCATAGGCAAAGTCGTGGACGATCAGAATATCGTGTTCTTTGGCATAATCCACGATTTTTTCGAAGAATTCGATATCCACGACTTCTGTGGTCGGGTTATGCGGATAGCTGATAATCAAAACCTTGGGCCTCGGCCAGGTCTGTCGGGTTGCGTTCATCAGGTTATCGAAAAAATCATGGCCCGGTCCGACGGGTATTCCACGGACGTCACCACCGGCAATAATTGCAGAATAAGGGTGAATCGGGTAGGTGGGGTTGGGGGTAAACACCACATCTCCAGGGCGAATGGTAACAAGAATAAGATGCGATATTCCTTCTTTGGCGCCGATGGTGGCGATGGCCTCGGTGTCGGGATCGATGTCGACGTCATATCTGCGTTTATACCAGCTTGAAATCGCCATTCTCAATTTGGTAATTCCCATGGATGCAGAATATCGATGATTCTGCGGTTTTTGGGCGGCCTCAGTCAGTTTGTCTACAATGTGCTGTGGTGTGCCGATGTCGGGATTCCCCATTCCAAGGTCAATGATATCCATCCCTGCGTGTCTGGCATCCATTTTTATTTTGTTGACGCTGGCAAATACATACGGTGGAAGACGATCGAGTCTGGCAAAAGTTTTCATAACAATACCCTCTTTAAAATGATTGTTTTCAAAATATAAAGGCAAGTTTTGCATCTTTATTTACAATACAAAGCATTTTATGTCAAAAAATTTGTTTTGACTTTTTATCGAAGTCGAATTATTTTTTTATTTTTTATCGAGTATTTCGAAAGATACGTCGTTTTTCAAAGATCCCACCATAAGATATTTGCAAAAGGACTCATATGACAAAACCACTGACGTATGCGGATGCAGGCGTAGATATTGATAAGGCCGACGAATTTGTCGGAAGCATTAAAAAAATTGCCAAACAGACTTTCAGATCAGGTGTTATCAGCGAAATCGGGGGATTCGGCGGGATGTTTTCACTCAACATCGCCAGCATGGAAAGTCCGGTTCTCGTCAGCTCCACGGATGGTGTTGGAACCAAACTCAAAATCGCTTTTATGATGGAAAAACACGATACCATCGGCATTGATCTTGTTGCCATGTGTGTGAATGATATCATCGTTCAGGGTGCAAAACCGCTGTTTTTCCTCGATTACCTCTCCATGGGAAAACTTGAAACCAAAACCGCCACGGATGTCATCACTGGTATCGGTGAAGGATGCCGGATGGCCAAGTGTGCCCTTATCGGCGGAGAAACCGCAGAAATGCCGGGGTTCTATAAAGATAATGAATATGATCTTGCGGGTTTTGTGGTAGGTCTTGTTGAAAACAACAAAATAATCGACGGCTCGGGAATTCATGTCGGCGATCAAATCATCGGAATTTCGTCCAGTGGGCTTCACAGCAATGGATATTCCCTGGTACGAAAAGTCTGCTTTGAGATTCTCGGATTGAAGATTGACACGTATGTATCGGAACTCGGCCGAACCATCGGTGAAGAACTCCTTACTCCGACACGGATATACTCTGAGACCATTCACAGCATTATCAAAGATCTGCCTGTTTTTGGACTTGCCCATATTACCGGCGGAGGAATTACAGATAATATTATTCGAGTTATTCCGGAAGGTTGTAATATTGTCTTGCGTAAAAACAGTTGGGATGTACCGCCTGTATTTACATATTTGCAGCAGGCCGGCAATATATCGGAAAAAGAAATGATGCGGACGTTTAACAATGGAATCGGCATGATTGCCGTTGTTCATGAAAAGAGTGCCCAGGAAATTCTGGATCGTCTCATCGCCATGAAAGAGAACGCTTTTTTTATTGGAGAGGTTGTGGAACGAAAGGGGGCGGAGGAGCGGGTTCAGTGGGTGTGAAAACAGATAATGAAACTGAAAATCGAACATACCGACAATAAACGGGGCGTTCTAAATATAAAAAACCCATTCTTAAAGCTGATGAAATGGGTTGAGAACGCACAGAAAGGAAAAACCGTCTGCAAAGGCTGAGCAGCGAAAAAAGCCGGTGCCGGGAGTGCAGCGGGAGAAATAAATCAGAAATGATCATCCTCGGCATTGAAACATCCTGCGATGAAACCGCTGCCGCTGTTGTTGTTGACGGCAAAAAAATACTATCTTCCGTTATATCGTCCCAGATCGCCGTACATCAACCCTACGGCGGTGTTGTGCCTGAGCTGGCTTCAAGGAAACATATTGAAGCGATTGTACCGGTGGTCAACACGGCATTATCTGATGCAGGTATTGATTCAAAAGCCCTTGATGCCGTTGCGGTGACCCGTGGACCCGGACTCGTGGGTGCATTGCTGGTGGGATTCTGCTTTGCCAAGGCGTTTTCATTTGCACTGGAAATCCCCTGGGTGGGTATCAATCACCTTGAAGGCCATATCAATTCAGTATTTCTGGAATCAGATCCGCCGCCGTTTCCTTTTGTAGCACTTCTTGCCTCCGGCGGACATACCAGCATCTACCATGTCACTTCACACACCAAATATGAAATTATGGGGCAGACAAGAGATGATGCTGCCGGAGAAGCCTATGATAAGGTGGCCAAAATGCTCGGCCTCGGCTATCCGGGGGGTGCTGTAATGGACCGGCTCGCCCAAAAAGGAGAGCCTGAAAATATTTCCTTTCCCAGGCCGTTTATAGATAAATCAACCTTTGATTTTAGTTTCAGCGGACTTAAAACCGCTGTAAGGCGATATATTCAGATCCATCAGTGATGACTACTTGCAGCGGATCCCCGATATTGTGGCTGGATTTCAAGAGGCGGTGGTGGATGTTTTGTCGTATAAAATTGTTCATGCGGCAATGGCCAAAGGATGCGACCATGTTGCCATGGTGGGGGGTGTGGCTGCAAACAACCGGTTGAGGGAAAAGATCAGGCATGATGCCGAACGCAAAGGGTTGACGGTTCATATTCCTTCGGTTGAGCTTTGCGGCGATAATGCCGCCATGATTGCCGCCATCGGATACCACTATTTAAAAAATGGCATCGCATCCGGTCTGGAAGATGATGTGTTTTCAAAGGTTAGCATAAAACAATAACAAACAGGTACCGCGGCCTTCTTTATTTTTGGATTCACTCTTCTGATTCTTCTTGAAACGCGTTGAATGATGCCCTTGACTTGTATGGATAAAAAGGGGGATAATATGGACGAATTCGTAAAAACCTGAATTCATGTCGTTTTAGGTTTGAATTCGAGACGTTTAACTATTTGTATATTTTGCATCAGCAAATTAGCACACATAAATTTTGACGACTTTGTAAAAAGTCCAACTTCTGCGTTGCGCAGTATTCCTCTTCAATGCGGCGTATGATAAAAAGGAACAAAGACACTTGAAAGTAATAATAGTGGGTGCCGGTGAAGTCGGCTTTCATATTGCAAGTCATCTGGCTCAAGAAAACAAGGATGTTGTTGTTATTGACAAGGATTCCGCTGCTATTCGACGTGTTTCGGATAATATTGATGTTCAGGTCGTCAACGGGTCCGGAAGCAGCCCCGTGGTTTTAAAGGAAGCCGGCATCAAAGAAGCTGAGATACTCCTTGCGGTCACCGATAGTGACGAAACCAATCTTGTGGCATGCTTGGTTGCAAACCTGATTTCTCCAGTCAACAAAGAAACTGTGCCCGCATCCGGCATGCCGACTATGATGAATATCACGAGGTCTTCCGGGAGCAGTGCGCCACATATCGACACGATTATCAATCCGGAGATCGAGGTCGTTAAGACCATCGAAAGGCTTATGAATGTACCCGGTGCAGTGGAAGTTGAAGAGTTTGCGGACGGCCGCGTTAAATTTGTGGGGATACATTTAGACAAATCGGCACGGCTTAACGGAGTCTGTCTTTCAGAAATTTTTGCCAAAACCGGGAAACAAAGCCCGCTTATTGCTGCCGTGGTTCGAGATGAAGAACTCATTATACCCAGGGGAAATCACATACTCCAGGCGGGAGATCTGATCTATTTTATCAGTGAACAAGAAAAACTAATGGAGATCTCTGTCCATTTTTGATAAACATGTTGAACCTATTAATCAGAGTTCTGATTATAGGCGGAGGAAGGCATCGGATTCAGGCTGGCTTTCCTTGCTCGAGAAGAAATCCATCTATACCAAAATAATTGAAAAGAACCCGGATCGATGCACCAAACTTGCAGAGAAACTTAATAAGGCCATCGTGCTTCACGGTGACGGTTCAGATCAAGAGCTGCTGAGAGAAGAGAATATCCAGGATATGGGCATAGTGGTCACTCTGACAAACGATGAGGAAACCAATATCATAACTTCCCTTCTTGCCAAACGGATGGGGGCACCCAGAACAATAACAAAAATCAGCAAGTTCGCTTATTTGCCTTTGATGTCGATGATAGGTATTGAACTGGTTGTGAGTCCGAGACTTTCGGCCGTCAATAGCATTTTGCAGCATATACGGAAAGGAAGGGTGCTTTCGACCAAAGCAATTAAAGGTGAACAGGCTGAAGTCATGGAGGCCATAGCTCTGGAGACTTCAGACATTGTCGGCAAGCCCATAAAAAACATCTCCATTCCAAAAGGGGCTTTGGTCACCAGTATCATCCGTAATAACACTGTCATTATCCCCACAGGTTCGAGCGTCATCGAACCCAATGACAGGATCATCATTTTTGCAAAAAAACAAGCCATCCCCAAGATCGAAAAAATCCTTGCAGTAAAACTGGAGTATTTTTAAATGCGCTGGTCTTTTATCCTGAATATTATCGGGATGCTCATCATTTTTTTGGGGATATGTATGATATTTCCCCTTTTTTTCGGACTTTACTTCAAGGATCAAAGTGTCATTCCCCTGTTGCAATCCATGGGAATCACCATCGGTTCCGGTATTTTTCTTATTGTCTGTTTCAGAAGAACAAAGGTAGAATACATCAGCCATCGTGAAGGAATGGCCATTGTCGCCATCGGGTGGACGGCCATCGGGTTTTTCGGGGCATTCCCGTTTTATCTGGGACCTGAAGTCGAAACATTCGTGGATGCGTTTTTTGAATCTGTTTCCGGATTTACCACCACCGGATCTTCGATTTTAACGAATATAGAGGCTGTATCAAAAGGACTCCTTTTCTGGCGAAGTTTTATCCAGTGGCTGGGGGGAATGGGAATCATCGTTTTATCCGTGGCGATCCTCCCTTTTTTGGGCGTTGGGGGGATGCAGCTCTATAAGGCAGAAGTTCCGAGTCCCGTTCCTGACAAGCTTAAGCCACGCATCAGGGATACCGCCAAGGTTCTCTGGAAAGTGTATGCGCTTTTTTCTCTGGTGCAGGTCCTTCTTCTTTGATCGGGGGAATGGATCTTTATGATGCCCTGTGTCATGCCTTCACAACCATGCCGACCGGCGGATTTTCAACTAAAAATGCGTCTATCGCCCATTACGACAGTGTATATATTGATTCGGTAATCATCTTTTTTATGCTCGTGGCAGGAATAAATTTTTCGCTTCACTACCAGTTTCTAAGGGGAAAACCCCTTGCATTCTGGCGGGACTCGGAGTGTCGTTTTTTCATCGGCGCTGTTATTTTGCTGATTGTCATTGTGACGTTCAATGTTTATGGATCTGTATACGAGACCATCGGCAGAGCCTTCCGCTATGGTGCATTCCAGGTGGTTTCCATTGTTACCACAACAGGTTATGCCACAGCCGATTACGAACTATGGCCTGCCATGTCCCAGGTTATTTTAATATTATGTATGTTTTTGGGGGCATCGGCAGGTTCCACCGGTGGTGGAATGAAATGTCTCCGTGTCATGCTCTATCTTAAATACTGCTACAAAGAACTTTTTTTACTCATCCATCCCAGTGCGGTCAAACATATTAAAATCGGCGGTGTGTCTGTTCCCGAAGATGTTGTTCGGAGCGTACTGGGATTTATGGGGCTTTACGTGGGATTGTTTGCTTTTTCCACCGTGCTGATTGCGGGCATGGGGGTTGATTTTGTTACCTCACTTGCTTCGGTTGCAGCCACCATCGGAAATATAGGCCCCGGCCTGGGGATGGTTGGGCCGGTAGACAACTTTGCCCAGATACCCTATCTGGGCAAATGGGTACTCATATGGTGCATGCTCTTGGGAAGGCTTGAGATATATACGGTGATTATCCTTTTCGTTCCGGAATTCTGGCGGAAATGAATGCATAATAAAAAAAGCCCCTGGAGAAACCAGGGGCTGGAGAAAGGAGGTTAGGCAAAGGTAAACGGTTATTTTGTTTTGCCTAACGCCCTTAAAGTAATATCACAATGTGGCATGTCAAGACATTTTTGACAAAAAATCCACGCGAAAAACTCACCTATCCCAAAAACCCGGTCTCCTTAACCGGGTTTTTTGTTTTAAGAATGAAAAAACCCTATTCTATAGCTAACTGCCTGCGTGGTGCCGAGGAAATAGCCGAGTTTATTACAGGAAGCCCGATTGTGGTGATCATCAACTGGCCTCATTGCGGCGATCACTGAATGGCTCTATAGCACTGATCATTAACATCATGTAGCAACATAAGTGGGTTTGACAAGCATATTCATAGTAGTATATGGTTAACATATATTTGGAAGGAGTTCGGAAATGAACATTTGGGAGTTGTTAACGACTTTTGATATTTTACTTGGTATAGTTCTCACAGCCATATCCCTGTTTGCAGTGGTTTTTCTGACGGTGTGGAGCCGGCGTATTATCGAACGTATCCACGCACGCCAGCCAAATTCCCTCAGGGAGATAAAAAAGGAAATCATCGATGGAAACAAATCTTGAGAGAGATCCCGAGGACCCATCTGGGGCCGAACACCCCAAAATAACCACCGAGCTTTCCCGTAACCTCACCCTTCTCCAGGTCACCATGATGGGCGTTGGTATGATGATCGGGGCCGGCGTGTTCTTAGGGGTAGGGAACGCTGTGAGAGTCGCTGGTCCGGGCGGGGTCATACTGACCTTTTCGCTCAACGCGGTAATCGCACTATTCACGGCCATGTCTTATGCTGAATTGAGTTCAGCGGTCCCCAGGGCGGGTGGTGCCTACAACTTTGCAAGAATCGCTTTCGGAAGGGGTACCAGTTTCTTGGCCGGGTGGATGGAATGGTTTGCCTCCTCTGTGGCAGGGAGCCTGTATGCGGTCACCTTCGCCCTTTATACCGTGCATTATTTGACCCAGCTCGGCATTATTCAAGTCACCGGCTTTCAGCTCGTTTTAGTGGAAAAGGGAGTGGCTATTCTGGTCGCATGCTTCTTTATCTATATCAATTACCGGGGTGCATCGGCGACCGGTACCATGGGTACCATCTTCACCTTGGGCCAGACTGTGACTCTGGCCTTTATCGCACTGGTGGGTATTGGCACAGCAATCTTGGATCCCGCGCGATTGGCCAACTTCCAGCCCTTTCTCCCCAATGGCTGGGAAAAGCTTCTGATCACCATGGGATTCACATATGTGGCCTTCGAGGGATTCGAGGTCATTGCCCAGGCCGGGGATGAGACCATTGAGCCACGGCGCAATCTCCCAAAGGCGATGATGTACTCTATCGTTATCGTCATGTTTACCTATGTGGGAGTTGCCTTTGCTTCGATAGTGGGAGTCAAAAACGTGGGCCAGCCCGCATGGATATGGATTGGAAATTATGGTGGAAAAGGCTTCGGGGAGGCCATCTCGCGGCTCATACCCTCTTATGGAAGTATTCTGGTTACCATCACGGTTATTTGCGCATCAACTTCAGCCTTGAACGCTACCATTTATTCCGCCACCCGCGCTTCATACGCACTCGGCCGGGACCGAATGCTGCCGGCGATTTTATCTCGCTTGCACCCTAAGAGTCGCATTCCCTACATGGCTCTGTTGTTCACTGGGGGCCTTGTCATTGTCGTGGCGGCCTTTCTTCCTACCATTGATGTGGCTTCCAGCGCGAGTATGATGTTTCTTTTCCTCTTCTTCTTGGTTAATCTTTGTGTGATCCGCATCCGCCGTCAAATGGTGGACGAGATGACGTATGGTTTTGTCATGCCCCTTTTCCCCATTCCACCCATTGCCGCTATCCTCATCCAGGCCGCATTAGCCGTGTACCTGGTCCATATGAGCCCCATCGCCTGGGTAGTTGGGCCCATGTGGGTCTTGTCTGGGGTAATAATTTATCACATGTACTCCAGGCATAGGGCAATAAGGACTGAAGATGAGATTGTGGTGATTCGGGAAGAACCCATTCCTACGAAAGGAGAGTATAGGATACTGCTATCCGTTGCAAACCCCGCCAACGCTGTTGCGCTTGCCATGAACTGCTATAAGTTTTGCCAGGCAAAGGGCGCCTCCACCGAGGTAGAGGTGATTAACATGGTGAACATACCACCCCTGTTGCCCCTCTCGGAAGCTTCTAAATATACACAGGCAGGCGAGGAAGCCATCGCACAGGCAATGCTTTATCTGGCGCCGCGCTATGCCTTTGGCAGTACCATGCGTTACTGCCGAAACTTTGCGCGGTGTATTATCTCATCCGCGGCCGAAAGGAAAGCCGATCTGCTCATCATGGGCTGGCAGGGGCATCGGCGGCGGGGGTTTTCTTTAGGAAGCACAGTCGACCCTGTCCTGGAACGAGCAACCTGCAACATTGCCGTATTCAAGGACTGCCAGCAGCATAAATATATGAACGTTCTGGTCCCCTATGCTGGGGGTCCCAATGCGACCTTTTCATTAGAGACAGCCTCCATTATGGTGGACAAGGATGAGGGGCGAGTAGTTGTCTTACACGTAGCCCCGCCGGGCAAACCGACCCAGGATATCGATGCCTTTTTAGACGAAACCGTGCCACAACTGAACGTATCTCGCTCTCTCTTTGAGCCAAAATATGTCATTGCACGGGACCGTTTCAAGATCCTTCTTGAGGAAGCCGAGCAACACGACCTGGTGATCATCGGGGCCACCCGGGATCCCGTGTTCCGGCAGCGGGTCATGGGATCTCTCCCTGAGGAACTTGCCCGGAATTGTAAGAAACCCCTTATCATGGTCAAGGCCAAACACCCCATCAAGTCATTTATCAAGAGGTGGTTGTAATGCTTTAATTGAACAAAGATCTTTTTCCAAAAGCTCGGTGAAAATATGAAAATAGTATCATATCTTAATTGACGCATTAGCCTGATCAAATGATACAAGAGGATATTAAATTATTGAAATCGTTTCCGAAAGATCAAAAATATTGATTTATACGGGGGGACAACGACACAGCACAGTATCAGATTTACGGAAAACAAGGACACCTGAAGAAATCAGACTTGCATCTATGCACACAACTAACCGAGCATTTGACAGATATTTTCGGGTTGAACCTGATGACCTTCGGGCAATCTATCAGGATGCACAAAATGGGAAAGGGATTTCAAACATTAAAAATTTATAAGCACTTGAAATTCCTTGATTTGTATGGTGCCGAAGGCCGAAGTTGCTAAAAACACAATAAATACAACAAGTTGTCAAAATTAAGGTGAGTTTTTCCGACATTGAACGAGTTTTTGTACAGCTCCTGGCCGCATAATCGCATATCAATCGCATATTATCTCCGAAAGCTGTTTTTTCAAATCCAACAAAATTCATTGACTTTTAAGCAAAAATGTTGTTTTGTCAAAACGTCTTCAGATATTTATAAATGAGAACGTTTTGACATGAAAAAAGCTTCAAACAATACCCGAAAATGCCATTATGAAAATGGCTCGCAAAACAGGTGTGGTTCGTGCCCGTGAAATCAGAAAAGCTGGTCTACATCCAGAATATCTACGAAAACTCTGTAAAAGCGGGCATCTGATTCGTACAGGTCGCGGACTATATGTTCTTGCTGACGGAGATTTTACGGAACACCACAGTCTTGCCGAAGCTTGCAAACGGGTGCCTCACGGTATTATTTGCCTCCTCAGTGCTCTGAGTTACCACGAAATCGGCACCCAAAATCCTCACCAGATTTGGATGGCCATCGATCGGGCCATGCGAAAACCCAAAGTCGATTACCCACCAATCCGGATTTTCCGCTTCTCCGGTCCATCACTGAAAGAGGGTATTGAAAAAATAAGATCGAAGGCGTATCGTTCGAGTCTACAATCCTGCTAAAACCGTAGCAGATTGTTTTAAGTACCGCAACAAAGTGGGCATTGATGTGGCCATTGAAGCCCTAAAAGAGTGTTGGCGATCCCGGCGGTGCACAATCGATGAACTTGTTCACTATGCAAGGATATGCCGGGTACGAAATATCATGCAGCCCTATATGGAGGCTATTGTCTCGTGAGTCCTTCGAAAACCAAAAATTATGTTGCGTCAGTTCACCAACGCCTGCTCAATTATGCCCGGTCAAGCGGTCAGGATTTTATTTTTGTCCTGCGAACATTTGCCATGGAGCGCTTGCTCTTTCGCCTGAGCCGTTCTCCATACGTTGACAACTTCGTTTTAAAAGGAGCGATGCTTTTCAAGCTTTGGAACGGAGATTTCTACCGTCAGACTCGTGACATTGATGTGCTTGCATTTAAATCCCAAACTATTGGTTCCTTAAAAGCCATTTTTAAGGATATTTGCTCAGATTTCAATTTTTTGATGATGGGTTGACTTATTTATCCGACACTGTGAATGTTGAAGAGATTCGTGAAGAACAACAATATGGCGGTTTTCGCGTAACATTGACAGCCATGCTTGGAGAAGCGAAGATTCATTTGCAAGTGGACTGTGGATTTGGTGACGCAATCACACCCGAGGCTTCTGTCCATGATTTTCCGACTCTCCTTGATTTTCCGGCAC
The DNA here is from genome assembly GCA_963706295.1 of uncultured delta proteobacterium. Taxonomy (GTDB): domain Bacteria; phylum Desulfobacterota; class Desulfobacteria; order Desulfobacterales; family UBA11574; genus UBA11574. Next base: position 130,067 of record CAVPLW010000002.1, read on the forward strand.
CCAGACTTCGAATGTATCCCAAAGAAACCGTGGTTGCTGAGAAGTTCGAAGCTATTGTAAAGATTGGTGAGGCGAATAGTCGTATGAAAGACTTTTATGACCTTTGGGTGCTGGGGTGTGATTTTTCTTTCTCCGGGCTGTCCTTGCCATGGCTATTCAAAATACATTTAACCGAAGACGCACTCATTTTCCTATAGGAAGTCCCGAGGCTTTCAAGGCAACGTTCATCCAAAACCCTTGAAGCAGACCCAATGGCAAGCCTTTGTCCGAAAGACCAGATTTGTCAAAGTAGATAAGGATTTTGGAAAGACCATTGATTTATGTGAGGATATTCCTTTTGCCGCCATTGAATCAATTCGCAAAATCGAAATCATTCAAAATGACTTGGCCGCTAGTGGTCCATGGCAGTATTGAGAGCCACCACGAAAACATTCAGGGAGCAATCTCGTTATTGCGTATCCTCCGTCAATCAGAGACTATAATATGCGTGAGAGGATGTCTTGAAGGATCAAAATCCAATCAATGAACAAATCCAGGCTGCAGAACAGTGAATTGGCTGCTTTAGATGCAAAAGGAACAGCGTTGAAAGACAGAATCAAACAGCTTCAAAGGCTTAAAGCAATCAATTGCGGATGAACAGCTTCCGTTTGACCAGCATCTGAATCCAACGTAACAAATGATTCAACCCAGGAAGAAAAGATTGCTCTTTTCCGGTCTTTGTTCCGAGGCAGGGAAGATGTCTACCCAAAACGCTTTGAAAGCAAGCGTTCTGGTAAAAGCGGTTACCAGCCGGTCTGCCGAAAAGAGTGGATTAGGCCTTTTTGTCAAAAACCCAAAATCAAATGCGGTAATTGTGAAAACAGGGATTTTACGCCACTTTCGGACGATGTCATTCGAAACCACCTGATTGGCATTGATCCAGCTGACAGATATCGGCGTGAATTTGTAATCGGTGTGTACCCGATGCTTCTTGATGAAACCTGCTGGTTTCTGGCAGTCGATTTCGACAAGGAGACATGGAAAGAGGATTCAATGGCTTATCTGGAAACCAGCGAAACGTTTAATGTGCCTGCTGCGCTTGAAAGATCAAGGTCGGGCAATGGCGGTCACATCTGGATCTTTTTTTCCGAACCAATACCGGCAAAACTCGCGCGTCAATTGGGTGCTTTCATGTTGACTCAGGCAATGGAATCTCGACCTGAAATGGGATTCGATTCCTACGATCGATTTTTCCCGAGTCAGGATACCCTTCCACGGGGTGGATTCGGAAACCTGATTGCCCTTCCACTGCAGGCTAAACCGAGAGAAAAGGGAAATAGTCTCTTTGTTGACGAAAACTTCCGTCCTTACCCTGACCAATGGAGTTTCCTGTCTGCGGTCCGACGCTATGAGTTTCGCAGAGGTTCAATCCGTCGTGGATAAAGCTGCCTATCGGGGTGGGGTGCTTGGAGTTAGGTTTGTCAGCACCGATGAGGACGATATTTCGCCGTGGCTGTATAGTCCATCCGGCAGAAAGCCTGAAATCAAGATTGTTGGGCCTATGCCGGACAGCGTTGATTTGGTGCTTGCGAATCAAATTTACATCGATAAAGAAGGACTGCCGCCGGCTTTGAAAAACAAATTGATCCGTTTAGCCGCTTTCCAGAACCCGGAGTTTTACAAAGCACAGGCAATGCGTTTCCCGACATTCGACAAACCTCGCATTGTTCATTGTTGTGAAGATTTTCCGAAACACTATGGTCTGCCGAGGGGATGTCTTGAAGACACTACCGAATTGCTCCATTCTTTGGGAATCCAAACAAGAATTATCGACGAGAGGTTCGTTGGCGACCGAGTAAAAGCTAAATTTATCGGAACGTTAAGGCCGGAGCAGTTGACGGCTGCCAATGCTCTCTTGGAACACGATACTGGTGTGTTAGCCGCATCGACCGCCTTTGGGAAAACGGTGGTCGCAGCTTATTTAATTGCAAAACGATCTGTAAACACTTTGATCTTGGTTCATTTAAAAGAGCTTCTCTATCAGTGGATCGCACGATTGAATGCTTTCCTCGATGTTTCCGCGAATGATATCGGACAAATCGGTGGCGGAAAACGCAAGCCAACCGGAATTATTGATGTTGCAACGATCCAGAGCTTAGGCCGAAAGGGAGTAGTAGACGATATTGTGGCCAATTACGGCTATCTCATCGTGGACGAATGCCATCATATTTCCGCAAGGAGCTTTGAGATCGTTGCGCGGCAGTGCAGGGCCAAATACGTTACCGGCCTTTCAGCGACAGTTACCCGTAAAGATGGTCACCATCCGATTATTTTTATGAATTGTGGACCGGTTCGGTATAAGGTTGATGACAAGAAACAGGCGGCAGCAAGACCATTTGCACACAAGGTCATCGTTAGAGAGACGAACTTTATGATGCCCGCATCCTTTGAAGCAGATCGATACACCGCCATTCATGAAATTTATAAAGCCTTATTACTGAGCGATGAACGCAACCAAATCATTGTCGCCGACGTAATGAACGCGATTAAAAACAATCGTTTTCCAGTTATCCTAACCGAACGCAAGGAGCATCTTGAAACACTTAAAAAGTCTGCTCGAAAACAAAATTCAAAATCTAATTGTCATGAAAGGCGGGATGGGAAAAAAGCAGCGAAAGGCCGCTTTAAATGCACTTGAATCTCTCCCAGATCTTGCAGAAAAAGCCTTGCTTGCCACCGGCAGGTACTTAGGGGAAGGATTCGACGACAAAAGACTTGATACTTTGTTTTTGACTTTGCCGATTTCATGGAGGGGAACTCTGTCTCAATATGCCGGACGGTTGCACAGAATCCACGACAGTAAAAAGGAAGTAGTGATTTACGATTATGTGGATTTCGAGGTACCGGTCTTAGCAAGAATGTATGATCGGCGAATTAAAGGTTATCGTTCAATAGGCTATGAAATCGAGGATGACCAATCTTGAAGGGCGGCTGTTATCCTGTTTGCGTGGTGCGAAAATCGGGTCTAAAATCGCATATAATAAAAAACGGCTTCAGTAACATACTGAAACCGTTATAAAAAAAGCATGGTTGGTGCCGAAGGCCGGACTCGAACCGGCACGAGTCTCCCCACTACCCCCTCAAGATAGCGTGTCTACCAAATTCCACCACTTCGGCACATGCACCAAAAGAATCTCATAAAAATGAGTTCAGGAAGTTTTAAAGCCGTATTAATATCTTATTCTGCCTGAGCAGGTTTTGCGGGCTGTGAAGCTTCCGGACTCGGTTGAGGGATTTTCTCCGGTGTAGCCGGCGCAGCCTGTTGCTCTATGGGTGCCTTTTTATCCATCATAATGGAATTTGTCGTACGATGCCCTGAAAAGTAAGCAAGTCCCAGGGAAGTTAACATAAAAACTACGGCTGCCGCCGTTGTTAATTTTCCCAAAAACGTTGAAGAGCCTGTACTGCCAAAAAGCGTCTGACTGGAGCCTCCGCCAAAAGCAGCCCCCATATCTGCCCCTTTTCCGGTCTGAAGCAGAATTATCAAAATAAGGGCGATGCAAACAATCGTGTGTATGATGACTAAAAATGTTGACATAATTTTATTAAGTTCGATTCTAAAATTGAACGATTTTGCTGAACGTTTCCGGATCAAGGCTTGCACCGCCTACCAGTGCTCCATCAACATCAGGCATTGACATAAGTTCTACGATATTATTCGGTTTAACGCTACCTCCATATAGGATTCTCATAGATTTGGCAAGCATATTTCCGAAATTTATTTCAATCGTTGTGCGCAAGAATTTATGAACTTCCTGGGCCTGATCGGTGGTCGCTGTTTTTCCGGTCCCGATGGCCCATACCGGTTCATATGCGATGACCAGTGTTTTCAGATCATCGTGAGAAAAGCCCTTTAACCCATTTTTTACCTGTTTGTCAAGCACTGAAAAAGTTTCGTTTAATTCCCGTTCTTTTTCAGATTCTCCAACACACATCACTGGTATTAAACTGTTATTGACAGAAGATTTTACTTTCTTGTTAACAGATTCGTCGGTTTCTCCGAAATATTGACGTCGCTCGGAATGTCCGATAATGACATACCGGCAACCTGCTGAAACAAGCATGGATGGTGATATCTCACCGGTATATGCACCTTCAGCCTCCCAATAAAGATTCTGTGCGCCCAGAGATATACACGTTCCTTTCACCACATCTGAAACCTGCGCCAGTGCAGTAAACGGCGGCGCAATCATTACATCAACATCGACGGACGTCGATACAAGCTTTACAAGATGTTTTGCCGTTTCAACAGCCTCGGAACACGTTTTAAACATCTTCCAGTTACCGGCAATCAGTGGTCTGCGGTTGTCCATGTACTTATCTCCATAAATGTTCGGTTCAAGGTTCAGGGTTCAAAGTTCAAGGGTTGTAACATATTGACATTGCCTACATTTAAACTTGGTGCTCGTATAGGCCACTTTCACCCATTGGGTGAAATAGTATTTTTGTCCCTCGGAATAAATCACCTCTTTAGCGTGCACTGGTTAGGGCTTTTCAACCTGGAACCGTGAACATTGAACGTTAAACCTATGTTTATAATTGTGCCGCAATCATCGCCGCCAGATCCACCATCCTTTGTGAATATCCGGTCTCATTGTCGTACCAGGACAGGACCTTGACCATGTTGTCCACGACATACGTTGTCGGTCCATCGACAATTGAGGATAAAGTTGATCCATTAAAATCGGTGGATACCAGCGGAAGCTCACTATAGCCAAGGATACCAGAAAGTGATTTTTCCGAAGCCTCTTTTAGAGCTGAATTTACATCAGTAACCGAAACCCCTGTTTTTTCTAAACTTGCAACGAAGTCGACAATGGATACATTTGGTGTGGGGACGCGAATGGCAAGACCATTGAGCTTTCCGGAGAGTTCAGGCAGCACCAGAGCCACAGCCTTGGCTGCGCCTGTGGTCGTCGGAATCATGTTCATGGCAGCAGCTCGGGCCCTCCGAAGATCCTTATGAGGGAAATCGAGCAGCCGCTGATCGCCCGTGTAAGAATGTATGGTTGTCATTAAGCCGCTTCTAATCCCGAAGTTTTCCAAAAGCACCTTGGCAATCGGTGCAAGACAGTTGGTCGTACAAGAGGCGTTTGATATGATATTGTGATTTCTGGGATCATACTGATTTGAGTTGACACCCATGACAATGGTAATATCCGGTTCCTGTGCAGGTGCCGATATGATCACCTTCCGTGCACCGGCGGTAAGATGTTTTGACGCGCTTTCATGGTCTCTAAAAAGACCGGTGCATTCCGCAACAATGTCCACATTATAATCTTTCCAGGCAAGGGCGGCGGGATCCTTTATAGATGTCACTGCAACCGATCTCCCGCCAATTTCTATGGAGTCGTCTTTTGCAATGACTTCCATCCCCAAACGGCCATGAACAGAATCGTAAGCAAGAAGATGAGCCATTGTGGCTGAACTCATAAGATCATTAATGGCTACAACTTCAAGCTCAGCGTGATTGATTGAAGCCCTGAAAACAAGACGTCCTATTCTCCCAAAACCGTTTATACCTATTTTTACGCTCATATTGGCTCCTCCAAGTTTACCGGTTTATTCCCGTTTATTTCCTTTTAAAATTCCACTAGCAAGTGAAATACTTTTTTTCCCAAACGCTTCAAGATGTTCAGCGAGGTCACAAAGATCCATTTCTTTATTTTGAAAGTCTACGGCTTTAATCAGAATAGGAAGATTAACGCCGGATATGACTTCCACTTTTCCTTCCTCAAGAAATGAATAGCTCAGGTTGGAAGGTGTTCCGCCAAACATATCTGTAAGGATTAGAATGCCTTTATTACGGTCAACCTCTTTAATTGCGTTAGAAATTTTTTTGCGCAGTTTATCTACATTTTCTTTCAAATTTATGGAAACGGATACCATGGTATCGGGTCGAGTTCCGAGAATGAATTCAGCAGCATCAATAAGCGCATCTCCAAGCTGACTGTGTGTTACAATAACGATACCTACCATAATGCTCCTTCTAAAGATCAATATCTCGATGTGTGACCATGATCTTTCTGTCTGGTTTTTTTATATGTTTTGATATAGCTTCGGCAATGACCACTGATCGATGCCTGCCTCCGGTACAACCGACTCCAATGGTTAAATAAGCTTTGCCTTCTTTTTCATACAATGGAATTAAATAGTCAAGGAAATCCAGGTATTTTTTTAAAAACGTTCGGGTGTCGTCGTTGTTTAAGACATAGCTCTGAATTTTTTCGGCTTTTCCGTCCAGCGCTTTCAGATCAGGAACAAAATGTGGATTTAAAAGAAAACGGACATCCATGATGAGACTGGCATCAGAAGGGACGCCATACTTAAAACCGAATGACAGTATATTTATACTCATCGGATCAAAATCTTTACTCTGTAGAGCGATATTCCGGATAACAGACTTCAGTTTGTGGACATTGTAATGGGAAGTATTAATAATTTTATCGGCAGCGGTTTTAAGCTTTTTTAACTGCTCCTGCTCTGTACGGATTCCCTCTAAAAGGCTTTTGTCTTGGGACAGGGGGTGATGTCTACGTGTCTGGCTGTAACGCTCTAATAGAATGTTTTCGTCAGCCTCGAGGAAAAGGATTGTTAGTATATATCCTTTCTCTTTAAGAGACTCAAAGATTGATGGATACATGGAAAGAAAGCCTTTCTCTCGCAGATCCATCACAAATGCCAGCCCAGCGATTTCCGAGTCACTTTCAATCGGTAGGTCCACAAATTTTGGGAGAAGTGCTACCGGCATGTTGTCGACACAATAGAAACCCGTGTCTTCCAATGCTGCAATTGCACAACTCTTACCCGAGCCGGAAAGCCCTGTAATAATGAATATGTTTAATTTTTTCACTTTTAATCAAGGGTTGAGTTTAAAATTCTTCTTCCTCCTCTTCTTTAATAATTGAATAAATCTCATCGCTGGCTAGTTGCACGTAGCAGTTTTTCCTTGAAAGGATCATTTTTTAAAATTCTCGATATTCGTGCGAGAAGCTTCAAATGAAGGCCGGTTGAATTTTCCGGAGTGATTAGAAGGAAAAAAATATGGGCGGGCAGGCCGTCCATAGAATCAAAATCGACGCCCTTTCGGCTGAGGCCAAAACCGAGAATCAGCGAATCAAGATCCTTCACTTTGCCGTGAGGGATTCCAATGCCGTCACCGATGCCGGTGCTACCGAGCCGTTCCCGTTCCATCAGCACTTTTACGAGATCTTCATGGTTTACACCTGAAATATTGGCCACAGGAATGACAAGTTCTTCGAGGACTCCTTTTTTATCAACGGCTTTCAAATCAGCAAGAATTGCTTCTTTGGGCAAAACATCAAGAATCTTCATTTCATTTTCACCGATAATATATCATCTAATTTTGGCAATCGTCAAGTTTGTCGGAGATTCACGTTGTGTGAAGTGAAATCCTAATTAAAAATCGATATTCAAGATTCAGGTATTAGCTTCTGGGTTGAATCAGACCGTAGTTACCGTCTTTGCGCCGATAGAGAACATTGACCCGATTGCTTCTGGCATCTGTAAAAACAAGAAAATTATCGTTTACAAGGCTCATCTGCATAATCGCTTCTTCCACATCCATAGGCTTATATTCAATATTTCTAACGATGACATGTCGTGTGGCCTCATCTTCCATAAAAGATGTGTCTTCAACAATATTTTCCTTTGTATTGGATTTCGATCCGCTCCGATGTTTCCTTATTTTTTCTTTGTTTTTCTTTATTTGTTTTTCAAGTTTGTCCAGGGCAATATCTATGGCTGAATACATATCGTCTGTTACCTCTTTGCCATAAATGTTTAGCCTGTCACCGATGATGTTGATTTCAGCCATATGGCGAAATTTTTCGACTGAAAGGACAACATTTGCTTCAGCAGGGTTGTATAAATATTTGTCAAATCGATCCAGTTTTTCTCCGACATATGATTTTAAATTTTCAGAAGGATCAATATTTTTAAATGTCACCGATGTTTGCATGCGTAAAACCTCCCTAGAATTCTTTGCGTTTGTTCGATGGTAATACTCTCATCATTTCACGATATTTGGCTACGGTTCTTCGAGCAATACTAATATTTGACTCCTTTAGAAGTTTCGAAATTTTATCATCGCTGTATGGTTTTTTGGTATCTTCACTCTCAATAATCTGTCTTATCTTTTCTTGAACACTGGCAGAGGCGATAGCTTCGCCTTGGACCCGCTGGATAGAACTGTTAAAAAAATATTTCAATTCGAAAATACCACGCGGTGTATGGACATATTTGTTGGTTGTTACCCTGCTGATTGTCGATTCGTGCATTCCGATGTCTTCCGCAACATCTCTCAATACCATGGGTTTCAAGTATGCAATGCCCTTTTCAAAAAAATTTCGCTGAAACTTCAGTATACTTTCCATCACTTTGTAAATGGTTTTCTGACGTTGATGAATACTTCGGATGAGCCATGTGGCGGATCGCATCTTTTCCTGAATATATTCCTTTGCATCGTCGGAAAAGGTTCCGCCCTCTTTGAAGGCATTTTTATAAAAATTGGTAACGTGCAGTCTTGGCATCCCATCATCGTTGACCAGTATTACAAACTCATCTCCCAGTTTGTCGACAAAAACGTCGGGATTAATGTATTGGGCTTCTTCTCCGGCAAATTCCCTGCCGGGCCTTGGCTCTAAATTTTTGATCACTTTTACAGCAGTAACGACATCTTCGATGCTTACTTTTAGAGATTTTGTTATGGCCTTATAGTTTTTATTTTCGAGATGATTGAGATGGTTTTCGATAATTTTGATCACAATGGTATCGTCGAGTTTAAAGTGCCTTGCCTGTATGAGAAGACATTCCCTTAGGTCTCTTGCGCACACACCCGTGGGATCAAATGTTTGCATTAGGGCTAAAACCTGTTCAATCTTGTCAGGGTCAGAACCGCTCATAGTGGCGAGATTTTCGATAGACGCATCCAGATAACCATCTTCATTTAGATTGCCGACGATAAGACTTCCGATTTTTTCTTCCTCTTGGGTCGGAGATGTCATAAGAAGTTGCCAAAGCAAATGATCACGCAGAGATTCCTTATGTGCTATAAAAGATTCGAAATCTGGTGAATCTTTTCTTTCGGTCTCGAAATGGGTTCTGCCCGAAGAACTGTATTCATTGATATAGTTGTCCCAGTCGATATCATCACGGATCTTTTCCTGGATTGTGACCTCTTCTGTTGAGGATGAGTCGGTAGATGCTTTATCAGACTGTTCATCCGGCGATTTTTCAACAGCAACTTCATGGATTTCCTCTTCCAGTGTCGGATTTTCCTCGAGCTCTTTTCGAATCGTATTCAGAAGCTCAAGTCTTGACAGCTGCAGAAGCTTGATCGCCATCTGAAGCTGAGGGGTCATGATCAGCTGCTGAGTTAATTTCAACTGTTGTCGTAGTTCAAGGGCCATTTTATAATTTAAACTCGTCTCCTAAGTATATCCGCCGAGCGGTTTTACTTGATGCAATCTTTTCCGGAGGTCCGGATTCGATAATCTTGCCATCATTTAATATATACGCTTTGTCACAGGCTTCAAGTGTTTCTCTCACATTATGATCCGAGATAAGAATACCTATACCTCTATTTTTAAGATGCTTGATGATGTTTTTGATGTCGATTACAGCCAATGGGTCTATGCCCGCAAAAGGTTCATCAAGAAGAATAAATGAAGGATTTGTGGCCAGTGCGCGTGTAATTTCGAGTCGCCGCCTTTCCCCGCCTGAGAGTAGATTGGCCTTTTGGTTCATCAGATGTTTTATTCCGAGTTCATCAAGGAGCATATCTGCCCGTTCTTCCTGCTCTAACTTAGAGATAGACAACGTTTCAAGAATTGCCATGATATTTTGTTTTACAGTCAGTTTTTTAAATATCGACGTCTCTTGAGGAAGATATCCGACGCCTCTGCGTGCTCTCAGATACATAGGATACGTCGTTATGTCTTCATCATCAAGAAATATGTGTCCTTTGTCGGGCTTTATCATTCCAATGGTCATATAAAAGGTCGTGGTTTTGCCCGCGCCGTTTGGGCCGAGGAGGCCAATAACACTGTTGTTTTTTATTTTCATGCTAATGGAATTTACCACCTGTCTCCCATTATATATTTTGACCAAATTTTCAAGAGACAATGTTGCCAATTATTTTATACCCTTTTGCCCCGAATAAAACACTGCTTCCACTCGTTTTTTATTCCCACTTTCAACATTAATGCGCCCGTCTATTCTGTAAAATGTTATTTTTTCTCCAGAAATAGAATCATTTTCACCTATGATCTTTGAGTTGTTTCCCGACAAAACAAGCACCATGGTTTCTGTATTGTATACGGCCTCTTGAGCAGTTGCAACCCTGTTGTCAAATTTTATTTCAACGTTACCCTTGGCAACGATTTCATGTATCGATTCTTCACTCACAGAAAGGGGCCCTTTATTAGCGATATTTTTTTTAAAAAAAATTTTGAGCCTATCTGAAGTAATAATGGTTTCTTCCTGAGTTGCCTTTACATGCCCAATAAATTCGGCATATCCGGCTTTGTTGTCAGAGATCAGCTTGTCTGATGTAATATGAATGGCTCCGTTTCCCCCGGGGCTTTTTTTATTCGGATTACGCGACGTATCGTTAGCATACGCCATATGCATTAAAAAGCAAAAGATAAGCAAAAAAAGCACGGCCCAATATCGCAACGCTTTGAAATAATGTTGATTAAAGTGTGAATTGCTCACTAAAGGTTCCTCTTACTTTTCCTTCAAACAACGCCTTATTGGTGTTTAAATTTAATGACATGGAATCAGCAGCAAGCTCAAATGAATTCCCTGTAATGTTAACCGGAACTTTTGAAAAAATGATTCGCTTGTCATGTTTGTAATATAAGTTTTCACATCTTAGTTGGTAATCTTTATTTCTTACAACAACATTACCGTATATTTCCATGTCGTTAGAATCAGTTTTCAAAATTCCTTGATTTGCTGTTATATAAACCTTGGTTTCATCTTTAAGATAAAATGTCACAGACAGATCCCTGAAGATCGCCTGGCTATTTTTATCCATATAATCTGCAGAGGCAGCGTCCAGACTCCATTCCTTTCTTCCATTTCGGGTAGCAGTTTGATGCGCTTTTCCAATGGAGATATTTGCTTTGCTTTGACCGATGGAAACAGGGGCTTCGTTTTTTTCTAAAACATGGCGATATTGCAAAAAAACTATTAAAATGACACCAAATGTCAGAAAAATAAAAGAAATCAGAAAAAATTTTAACTTTTTCTGATACGTATTTTTTATGAATTTCATGCTAAAAACGTTCCAGAATGTTTTCCCATAGACCTTTAGCTTTTAATATCGCCTCACAAGCTTCTCTTACAGCCCCGTGCCCACCTTTGGCAGATGTTACCATATCCGCATTGTCAAGGATCGTTTTATGCGCATCTCCGACGGCAATTGAGAGCCCTATCATTTTCATCAACGCAAGATCAGGCAGATCATCGCCGATAAAGGCAACTTCTTCAGCAGACACACCGGTTTGATCCAACAGCGCATCAAGTACATCGATCTTATTGCCGACACCATCGTAAATAAGGTTAATACCAAGATCTTGACATCGGCCATAAAGCGCATTTGAGCGTCTGCCGGTTACGATGCCCAGATGAATTCCCGCTTCCATAAGGAGTCTTATGCCGAGGCCGTCCTTTACGTTAAAGACTTTTGTCTCCGCGCCGTTATCGTTATAAATTATTCCGCCGTCAGTGAGAACGCCGTCAACATCAAGAAGAAGGAGTTTGATCTTTTTTAGTTTGCTTAAAACCATTTAATTAAACGTCTCGAAAACTCTACAACATAATGAAATCACTATTTTATTAATGAAATTCTGTTCATGCCATCGACATGGAAGAATGGAATGTTGGAATACTGGAATATTGGGAATAAGAGCGGAAATAAACAATTTAAATTGTCAAAAAATCTTTCAAACCCATCATTCCATTACTCCACTACTCCATTACTCCAATTTTGGTGAATCCCCTAACTTGCACTCATATGGTAATCTCTATTAAATTATCGTAATTTTAACGTATAAACTTTAGTTTACTTTTTAGTTGAGCCTGGGGCCCGCACATGGGAAACTTAATTTGTACCCAATAGATTTATGGATGGACACTAACCGAACAGAGCCTTTCGAATCGCTTTAAGCTGAGAAAGCAGTTCATATAAGGTTTCAAGCTTTAATGAGTTCGGCCCGTCACACAACGCTTTGTCGGGGTCAGGGTGAACTTCCATAAATATGCCGTCTACACCGGCCGCAACTGCCGCACAGGCGAGCGTTGATGCAAATTCACGTTGTCCCCCGGAACTTGTGCCGGCCCCGCCGGGAAGCTGGATGCTGTGCGTTGCATCAAATATCACAGGCCAGCCTGTATCTTGCATTATTTTTATGCCGCGAAAATCGACCACAAGGTTGTTATATCCAAACATTGTTCCCCGTTCTGTTAGCAGAATCTGGTTGTTTCCGGTAGCAGTCACCTTTTCCACAACATTTTTTATATCCCAAGGGGCAAGAAATTGTCCTTTCTTAATATTAAGTGGCTTTCCAGTTTTGGCAGCCTCTTTAATAAAGTCTGTTTGCCTGCACAAAAAAGCAGGAATCTGAATGACATCCAAAACATTTGCTGCATCAGCAATTTCGGATATCCTGTGAACATCCGAAATGATCGTAAGATCGAGTTCCGATTTGATCCGATCTAAGATTTTGAGCCCATCCGTTAATCCGGGTCCCCTGAAGGAATTAATGGATGTTCGGTTCGCTTTGTCATAAGACGCTTTAAAGATAAAAGGGATATTCAATCGGCCAGTTAACTCTTTTAGAAATGATGCTGTTTGAAACGTCGTTTCATAATTTTCTATAACACAAGGGCCTGAGATCAAAATCAATTGAGATCCTTGTCCGATTGAGATATTACCTATTTTAACAATATTGCCCATTGCTTCTATAACCCTTAAAAAAGTTATATGTCACCGATTTTCTGCGATTCATGTCGGTGGTAAGCGCTATTTGTGAATGTGTCAACCTGAAAGTTTTTATACTCAGGTCGTATATTGATTGATTTAAAATTGTCAATCCTTGTCATTTTGTGTTCTAATCCATTAACATTTATCGCGCATATGGGTAAAAGTCAAGAAACGAAAAAAAGGAAAACAGTCCTTGATTACTGTCTTTTTTGCTGTTATTATCAACAATTTATAAAAAAGAAAGGCTATCTTTAACCTATTGAAAACTGGTAAAAAAATCATAAAGTCAAGGTTTATCCTGCTGGTCTGCATCATCGTTCTTTTGCCTGTTGCATGGATCATGGTGGGAAAGCTCGAAGGCAAAAAGCCTTCTATCCTTATAGAGTCTCCATCCCAGTATATTGGCAAAACCCAAACACTTTCTGTTACCGTATCTGACGCTCAAAGCGGTGTCCGAAAAGTATGGATCGGACTTGTTAAAGACGGCAAAGAAACTGTTTTGCTTCAGAAGCATTTGTCCTCTGCAGGTATTATTGGTGGCGGGGAAAAGCACGAGGCATCCTTTAACATCAAAATTGAGCCTGAGAACCTGGGAATTACCGATGGTAAGGCGATTTTAAGAATGGTTGCAAAGGATTTTTCCTGGCGGAGTTGGCTTAGCGGAAACACAACGTATTTGGAAAAGGATGTCATCATCGATACAAAGCCCCCTGATATGGATATTCTCACCAAGATCCATAATGTCAGTCAGGGGGGGACCGGTCTTGTTATTTACAGATTGTCTGAGCCATGTCTGAATAGCGGTGTAGCTGTGGGCGAGAACTTTTTTCCCGGATATGCGGGATATTTTAAGGATAAGAATTTGTTTATGGCTTTTTTTGCGCTGAATTACAATCAGGGGCCGGGTACCAATATCCTTGTTAAGGCAACCGATTTTGCGGGTAACAACACCAGGACAGGGTTCCCATATTATATTAAAAAAAGAAGTTTTAAAAAGGTTGTCATTGAAATTTCAGACAAATTTCTGAATTGGAAGATTCCGGAATTTAATATCGATGTTTCCTCTGACTCTAAAACACCCATGGTCGACAAGTTTCTTAAGGTTAATCGTGAGCTTCGGAATTCCAACGGAATACAACTGTTTGAAATTGTAAATGAAACAGACAAGAAACTATATTGGAATGGTGCATTTTTGAGGCTTCCCAATTCAGCAAGAAAAGCCAATTTCGCCGATGATCGTAAATATAAATATAAAGATCAGATCATCGATCAACAGGTCCACCTGGGCCTTGATCTGGCCTCGGTTGCACACTCGCCGGTTCCGTCCTCAAACAACGGGAAGGTTGTCTTTACCGGATATCTCGGCATTTACGGGAAAACAGTGGTCATAGATCATGGCTTTGGATTGTTCAGCACGTATTCACATTTAAGCGCTTTTGATGTCAAACAGGGACAGGTGATATCTAAAGGTGAAGTTATCGGCCGAACTGGAAATACGGGACTTGCAGGCGGGGATCACCTTCATTTTGGAATAATTGTTCATAATACCTTTGTGAATCCTGTTGAATGGTGGGATGCAACCTGGATAAAAAACAATATTTCAACAAAAATTGAAACAATAAAATCTTTATATTAGTAGGTCAGTTTTTAGGCGATCATCAGTAGAATTATGCTTTATGTGGTAACATAATTCATTTTCGCCACCAAGGCACCAAGACACTGAGAAAAAAAGCAAAATATATCCTTTGTGTCTTCGTGCCTTTGTGGCAGACAGTTTTCAATTCCGGTTTATGCGCATTAGGGATTTTTCAGCTTTATTTTTTAATGGATAGCAGCAAAGAGCGGCCAATGAAAAAACATAAAATTAATAAGTCATACCAGGATATTAATGAAAGGATCAGGACCGGGGAGGTTGTTGTTGTAACCGCCGAGGAGATCATAGATATTGTCAAAGAAGAAGGACCGGTTGAGGCGGCAAGGCGTGTAGACGTTGTTACGACCGGCACATTTGCGCCAATGTGTTCATCGGGTGCATTTGTAAACTTCGGGCACTCTGTTCCGAGGATAAAAGCATCAAGGGTTTGGTTGAACAATGTACCGGCATATGCCGGCATTGCTGCGGTAGATTGCTATATTGGCGCCACTGAACCTTGTGAGGATGATCCGCTGAACAAGGTCTATCCAGGTGAATTTAACTATGGCGGAGGACATGTTATTCAAGATCTGGTGGCAGGAAAGAAGGTTTATTTAAAGGCGAATGCATACGGGACAGATTGCTATCCGGGAAGGATTGTTGAAAAGGAAATTTCATTGCGAAAACTTCCCAATGCCATACTCTGTAACCCTCGAAACGGATATCAAAACTATAATTGTGCCGTGAATCTTACGAATAAAACAGTCTACACCTACATGGGTGCCTTGAAACCCAGGGCCGCCAATGCAAATTATTGCTCGGCCGGACAACTCAGCCCGCTTTTAAATGACCCCTATTATAAGACCATCGGCCTGGGTACTAGAATTTTCCTTGGTGGAGCAGAAGGATATGTTGCCTGGTCCGGCACGCAACACAACCCATGGGTTGAAAGAACAAAAAAGGGTTTCCCCAATACACCTGCCGGCACGCTGTGGGTTATGGGAGATCTCAAAAAAATGAAACCAAAGTGGCTCATGGGTGTGAGTATCCAGGGATATGGATGTTCACTTGCTTTGGGGCTGGGCATTCCCATTCCCATACTTAACGAGGAGATTGTACAATACACCGCGGTATCGGATGAGGAACTTTTTACACAGATTGTCGACTATGGACATGATTATGCAAACGGCATTTCAAAAAGCTACGGCCAGGTCAGCTACGCAGAACTAAAGAGCGGCCATATCAAATTTAGAGGAGAAGAAATACCCACGGCCCCGCTGTCCAGCATCGTGAGAGCGCGTGAAATTGCCGAAATGCTAAAAAGGTGGATTTTAAAAGGTAAATTTTTAATCGGAGAACCGCAGTTTACGTTACCAATCCGGTAATAGGTGATAGGTAATAGGTAATGGGTTGACAGAATAGGATGCCCCATGATCCAATACCTATAACCCATTACCTATCACCTATCACCTGATTCTTTTATGTCGAAAACCATTCGAACGTTTATAGCCATTGAGATTCCGGGGAACATTATTTCCAAAATCCGTGAACTTCAGGAAGGCATAAAAGTTTATGGTCTTAAAATTAGATGGGTACGGTCCGAAAACATTCATCTGACCTTAAAATTTTTAGGAGACGTCGAAGCGGCTAAAATCGGTGAAATTGCTTCGGCCATCTCTAAAACTGTGGAGGGATATACACCGATATCTCTTAAGGCTAAAGGTGTTGGTGTTTTTCCGGGTATAAAACATCCCCGTATCTTATGGGTTGGTCTCACAGGTCAACCTGAATCTTTGGTGAGGCTGCAAAAAACACTGGATGAAAATTTAAAGGTGCTTGGTTTCCCCGGGGAGAAAAGACATTTCAAGGGTCACCTCACCATGGGACGTATAAAGGATAAAATCGATGTGAAAAAGTTCGGTGATGCACTGATGGCATTTAGAAGCTTTGAATCTGAAACATTTACTGCCGGCCAAATTATTTTGTACAAAAGCGAATTGAAGCCATCAGGCGCTGTTTATACAAAACTGGCGAGTGCATCTTTGGGTTAATAACTCAAGTAATAAATTAAACAGAATCGTTGATTGATCGGAGGGAACAATGAGCATTTCACCGGACAAAGAAAAAGCAGTAAATACCGCCATGGTTCAGATAGAACGGCAGTTCGGCAAGGGTTCTATTATGAAGCTGGGTAGCAGCACGATTATCGATGTGCCGGTCATATCAACCGGATCCCTCGGGCTTAATAAAGCACTGGGTATTGGTGGACTTCCCAGAGGCAGGGTGATTGAAATTTATGGTCCTGAATCTTCCGGTAAAACCACACTTGCGCTTCATGCGGTTGCAGAAGCTCAGAGGCAGGGTGGTGTTGTCGCTTTTATTGACGCTGAGCACGCCTTAGATACTTCCTATGCCAGAAAACTCGGGGTCAATTGCGACGATCTGCTGGTGGCTCAGCCGGATACAGGAGAACAGGCACTCGAAATTACGGACATGCTTGTCCGGAGCGGTGCATTGGATATCATTGTGATCGACTCTGTTGCCGCACTTGTACCCAGGGCTGAGATAGAAGGCGAAATGGGGGATTCCCACATGGGACTTCAGGCCAGGCTCATGTCTCAGGCGTTGAGGAAATTAGCCGGTACCATTAGCAAGACGATGACCGCGGTGATTTTTATTAACCAGATTCGTATGAAAATCGGAGTTGTATTCGGAAATCCTGAGACAACGACCGGCGGTAATGCCCTTAAATTCTATTCTTCAGTCAGACTCGACATCCGTCGCATCGGCTCGATAAAGGATGGGCAGGAGATTGTGGGTAACCGAACCCGAGTGCGTGTTGTAAAGAATAAAATGGCGCCACCTTTCAAGGAGGCTGAATTTGACATCCTGTATGGAGAAGGAATATCACCGACCGCTGATCTAATCGATACCGGTGTTATTGCCGGCATCATAGAAAAAAGCGGTTCATGGTATTCGTATGATGGAGAAAGGCTTGGTCAGGGCCGTCAGAACGCACAAAATTTTCTTAAGGATAATCCGGATATTTACAATTCAGCATTAAACAAAGTCAAAGAAGCATTGGGCCTTTCGAAAAAGAAACACGAAGGCACTGAAGGTGATTCGTGAATCGAAACGTTTATTACAATTTTTAAATGGAGTGAAGCATGACGGGCAACGAAATACGAAAAAAATTTCTTGATTATTTTGAAAAACATCATCATCGGATCGTAAGGAGCTCGTCTCTTGTTCCTTCTGACGATCCTACGCTTTTATTCGTTAATGCCGGTATGGTGCAGTTCAAGCGCTGCTTTTTAGGCGAAGAAAAAAGGGGCTATGTCAGAGCCGCCACGTCTCAGAAATGCGTGCGCGCCGGCGGCAAACATAACGACCTGGAGAATGTCGGTTACACCGCCCGACACCACACTTTTTTCGAGATGCTGGGTAATTTTTCTTTTGGGGATTACTTCAAGGAAAAAGCCATCGATTTTGGCTGGGATCTCCTGACAAACGGCTATGGACTGCCCGAAGAAAAACTGTGGGTTTCCATTTATCTTGACGATGACGAGGGCCATGAGCTCTGGCACAAAAACATTGGGGTACCGGAAGAAAAGATCTTGCGCTTTGGTGAAGAGGACAACTTTTGGGCCATGGGGGATACCGGTCCATGTGGCCCCTGCAGTGAAATACACATTGATCGTGGTGTTGAATACGGTTGCGACCGGCCGGATTGCGGGGTCGGCTGCGAATGCGACCGCTTTTTGGAGATCTGGAATTTGGTGTTTATGCAGTTCAACCGCGAAGCCTCCGGCAAGATGGACCCGCTACCCAAACCGAGCATCGACACCGGGATGGGGTTGGAACGCCTGGTTGCCCTGATTCAGGATGTGCCTACAAATTATGAGATCGACCTGATCCGGCCCATCATGCAGAAGGTCGAAGAACTTGCCGAAACGAAGCTGGGCCAAGCGTGGGAATCCGATGTGGCCATGAAGGTCATTGCCGATCACAGCCGGGCGGCTGCCTTTTTGATCGGCGACGGCATCCTGCCTTCCAACGAGGGCAGGGGCTATGTGCTGCGCCGGATCATGCGCCGGGCCATTCGTTACGGCCGTAACATCGGTCTAACCGATCCGTTTTTACATAAAACCGCAGATGTCGTATTTAACATCATGAAGCCGGAATATCCCGACCTTATTGATGCCAAAGCCTATATCACCAATGTTATCCAAAACGAAGAAGTCCGATTTTCAGAAACCCTGGATCACGGTCTTAAAATCTTGAACGACAGCTTGGCTGATCTGAAAGCCAAAGGCCAGGCCCGTGTGCCGGGCGACTTGATATTCAAACTCTACGACACCTATGGATTCCCGGTCGATATTGTCCAGGACGTGATCAGGGATAAGAACCTGGATTTGGATATGGACGGCTATGATCAGGCCATGAAGGAGCAGCGGGTCAAGTCCAGAAAGGTGGCGGCTTTTACCAAGATCAGCGAGGCGTACAAGAATCTTTCGGCAGAAGGCGTCATGCCCGAGTTTATCGGTTATGATACGACAACGTGTGAATCCAAAGTTCTTCTTCTGGTCCAAGACGGCCGGGAAGTTGAAGAAGCGGCAAGCGGTCAGAGCGTTGAGGTTGTCACCGAAACAACACCCTTTTACGGTGAGGCCGGCGGTCAGGTTGGTGACAGCGGCAAAATCACCGGTCCGGATTTTGAGATAAAAGTTATTGACACGATCAAAGATCCGACCGGAATCACCATCCACAAAGGCGACATGATTTCAGGAAGCATTCAAAAAGGGCAGAATGTGACCCTTACGGTCGATAAGACTTCGCGTAGCGCAACCGAGTGCAATCATACGGCCACCCATCTGCTTCATTTTGCCTTGCGAAAAGTTCTGGGTGACCATGTCAAGCAGTCCGGTTCTTTGGTTGCGTCGGACAGGTTCCGCTTTGATTTCACCCACTTTTCCCAGACCACTGCTAAAGAGCTGGCAGAGATTGAAACCATCGTCAACCAGCGGATACGCGACAACGTACCGGTTGAGACCGTGGAGATGGATGCCGAAAAAGCCTTCAAATCAGGTGCCACCGCCCTTTTTGAAGAAAAATACGGTGATCGGGTCCGGATGGTTTCTTTAGAAGACTTCAGCAAGGAGCTTTGCGGCGGGACCCATACAGGGGCCACCGGGAACATCGGTCTTTTCAAAATCATAGAGGAATCGAGCGTGGCTTCCGGCATACGGCGAATCGAAGCCCTGACCGGCGGAGCAGCCTTGGCGCATATCCAAGAAACCGATAAGCTGATGGACGAAACTGCCCGCCTGCTCAAAGAGCGACCCGACATCGTACCCCAAAGGGTCGAAAAAATGCTGGCCCATCAGAAATCCCTTGAAAAGGAAGTCGATCGTTTGAAAGCAAAGATCGCCTCCGAGGCGGTCGATGACATCGAGACGGACGTTAAAATCGTAAACAATGTCAAGGTACTGGCCAAAAAGGTTGCGGTAGACCAACCGGGGGCTTTGAGGGATCTGGCCGACAGGTTCAAGGACAAGATACAGTCGGGCATCGTGGTCCTGGGAAGTGCCGCCGGCAATAAAGTCATGCTGATCGTTATTGTGTCCAAAGACCTGACCGACCGGTTTCATGCCGGAGAGATCGTCAAGCAGGTCGCGGCTGTTGTTGGCGGCGGCGGCGGCGGCAGGCCGGATATGGCCCAAGCCGGCGGAAGCAAACCGGAGCAACTGGATGCAGCCCTCGAAAAAGCATATGAGATAGTGGAAAAGGGATCTATCCCGAATGTTTCATGAAAATTATCGAGAGACCTTTAAGCCAGAAATAGGAAAGAGAAAATAGGAAAGAGGTTTACCCGCCTTCGGCGGCGCCAGAGGCGACCAGGGATAAGGGAACCCACGGATAAACACAAATATTTTGAAAAAATAAGAAAGTAAGAAGGTGAGAAGAACGGAAGGTCGGCACATTTTCTTGATTTCCAACCTTCTCATCTTCTAATTACATTTACGTCCCTTTGCAGTTATCTATTTTCTAATTCCTAATTCCTATTTCCAAAAAACGAGGCCTCTGGAGAGAACCAAAGTCTGTTCCTCCCCCGCGTGGCGGGATCTAAGATGGGCACTACTTAAACCCCTTTTAGCACATCAATCATTGAAAAAACTTGTCCCTGTGCGCCTTCAGCAACTTTTTTGTCAAGATAAATCAGGGCGTCAAGGGTTCCCTGGGCATAGACATCTCGACCGTTGACATTGTGTGTAAATTCGAATCGGACCGTTTTGTCTTCTGAATCGAGGCTGTAAGTGTGCCAACCATGGCCTTCAAGGTATCTTTCGGGGATACCCCAGACGGTTTTCTGTATATCGGGATCACGTTCTTTTATAATATCATTTTCGGCAAACGCCAATCCCAGGCTGGTAAAATATCGGACCATCGCCTTTGCAGTTCCACTGGTGTCTGCCTTTCCTTTCTGATGACTTTCTTTGATCTCAAGGGAATATCCTTTGAAAAGATCAGGAAAAGTGTTGGCTGCATATTCCATCATGGCTTGAAAACCAACAATTTGCTTGGCCATATTTGGTGCAATGACCCCAAGGGTTGAAGATGTTCGGACCGTCTCTTCAAGGCCCTGACGATCTCCGCCCGTTGTGCCCATGACAAAGGGAAGCCCATGCCGACAATAAAATTCAGCATTACTGTTGACTGCCGAAGGGTGGGTATAGTCTACGCTCAAAAACAGACCTTCTTTATCCTTTATGGCTAAAATAGAGTGATCCCGGTCTTGGGGCTGAATCAGATTGAAAGAAACAGAATCGATGATTGTTTCGGTGTCGGTGATTTCCGGCCCGGTCAGCGATTGTGTCATCAATTCAAACCGGTTGTCTTCAATGGCGTGTTTAACAACATTTGCGGCCATATTTCCGGGTAATCCGTTTACCATGAGTTTTATACGGTTCATCTCGCACCTCCTATTTTCTTCACAATCGATGTTAAATTCGGAAAATCTGTATTCTCAAAAGAAGAAAGATTATGCTTTAATGATTTTATAGCATTTGGGATGTATTTTTCAAAGTATGTTTTATTTTTTATGCGGCTCAGAAAACCAAAAGCCCCCAAAATCTGCAGATTGCGGGTGATGGCGCAGTATTGATAACAGGAAAGAAACTTGTCCGGGTCGATACGGATAACCGGTGAAAGCGTTTCCACGCCGAATTTCAATAGGTTATCTTGAACAGGCCGGGATAAATTAACATAGGGATCAATGAGTAAAGAAGCAAGATCGTACTGGACCGGTCCCAGTCGTCCACCCTGGAAGTCAATAAAATAAAAACGATTGTTTTTTACCATGATGTTTCTGGATTGCAGGTCACGATGCATGAATCCATTAATGGAAAATTTTAATGCCTTGTCTGCGAGAGATCTGAATTCATCTTCAAAATCCTCGAAACGTATGTCCATTCCAAAATAACCCTTTAAAAAAGCATCGACAAAATAACGGCATTCCTTCTCAATGATGAGGTCCTTGGTATAAGAGGCGGTCTGATAGGTCCAGGCCGGATCAAAATCCTTGCCTCCGTCCATGGAGAGTTTTCCGATGTGCCATATGAGCAATTTATAGTGTGAGACGACCTTGTCCTGATTTTCAGTGTTTTTTACAAGTGCCTGAAAGCTAATATCTCCTAAGTCTTCCATGAATACATGGCCGGAAAACGTATCATAACTATAAATTTTCGGAACGGGTATGCCTTTTGCGTGCAGGTGAAGGCCGATGGCAACAAAAGCGTTTGTTTCACAGGTTGAATCATCTTGTCTGATGCCGTGATCAGCCATCACAAGAGATTGATTTCCACGGTTTACGCGGTACCATTTCCTGTCTGATCCATCCCCGTAAAGTTCAGTTTGAACAATGTTGTTTCCCACCATTCCGGGAAAAGCCTGTTTGAAAGCTTCGGGGGCCATTTTATCGAAAACCGCCAGTCTGTATCTTTCGGGGGTCCCGAGATCTTTCCAGTAACTGTCTTTTGTAATATATGCACATATTTTTTTATTTTGAGATAGAAGCTTTTTATAACCATCGATAATGCTAAAAAATACATTATCAGGGATTAACTCAAGCAATTCCGGATTCAGAACCTGTATTCCGGTAAATGTGAGTCTTCTATATTCTTCGAACTCGAATGATTTTGAACCATTGATTGCGGAATCGCAAGGGTTGGTTATGGAAAAAGGTTCACCAAAATCTTGAATAAAACCGTCTTTATTTAATACTACGGTATTAAACTCCGGGTCGTTGTGCAGAACCAGCGTTACCGGATGACAATGATTTAAGTGAAATTCATAAACGCCTTTAAAATCTATGTCTGTAACAATGTCACTGTTTATGACCATAAAAGGGGTATTGTCCCAAAAATCGGCTACGTTCTTTATGGCGCCTCCTGTTCCGAGAATGTCGGGTTCATGGCGGGTTATGACCGGAACCGGATATTTTTTTAGGGCCAAGTAAGAATCTATCTTTTGATGCAGATGATGCGTGTTGACGATAATTGCTTTACAGCCGGAAGCTATCAGATTGGAGATAATGATATCCAGCAGTGGACGTTTCGCAATGGTAAACAGAGGTTTGGGTGTGTTTTCAGAATAGGGCCTGAGTCTTGTACCAAGACCTGCGGCAAGGATGAGTGCCTTCATTTTAGATGGTAAACAGTGATTAGTAAATAGAAAACAGTAAATAGTAAATAGCAACTTACGTGTTCACGGGTTCAAAGGTTCAGGGGTTCAAAGTTCCATTCTCGTCCCGGGACTGCATTTGGGATGCATATTTACGAGAAAAACGTCAGCTTCGTCAGGCGTAATCCAAAATTTGGAGCTAACTTGTCTAATTACTTTGGGAAAAGAGCCTTTTAACGAGTCATTAGGGTCTTCAATGCCTTATTTGTCCTTAACCCTGAACGTTGAATCCTGAACCTGTGGACGGTTACAGACAGTTTAGGTATTTATGAATTCCGTCGGCATAGAATAATATTTTCTCGTTATC
Organism: uncultured delta proteobacterium; assembly: GCA_963706295.1. Classification (GTDB taxonomy): domain Bacteria; phylum Desulfobacterota; class Desulfobacteria; order Desulfobacterales; family UBA11574; genus UBA11574. The sequence goes on from CAVPLW010000002.1 coordinate 153,800, forward strand.
ATCCGATCCCTTTACGCCATTGTAGGTAAAAAATTCTATTCCGTTATTGTAATTGATTATGGAAAGCGATTCTTTTCGTTCGATTTCCTTCTTTTTGTACATACGGTTTCCGATGGTTTCAATTTTTTTCAATCGTTCTTTGGCTTTAATGGAATTTTGAGGATATTTCATAAAATAGTTTAATACGATCCAGTATGATTCAAAATATGGTTTCAGAAATCTTGAAAAAAGTAGAAGTTTTCTAAAACCGGAAGACGTCAGATTGTAAGTGTCAGGCAATTTGGGATGCGGCATTAAAATGGCTTCGTCAATAAAAGCTTTGAGATTTTTTCGCACAAAATATTCAGGTGTCTTGTCGACGTCATATGCGAATTCATATTTAAAGAAATACTGAAGAAAATTGTAGTCAGCGTGCAGATCAGATGCTGAAAACTGGAAAGCATCTTTAACAAGTATGGTAAGGGCGGCAATGGCTGCCGGAACAAAAAAAGAGATACAGTTGTTTTTGTAATATTCGAGGTTTGGGCGTTTGTTTTCATTGACTTTGAATAACGCGTCGGCGTGCAGAGCGTCCGGGTCTGTAACCTTATCTATAAATTTTCTTTGCACATAAGTGTCAAGAACGCGCTCTATGGTATTAATAGGATCCATTAGAAGAGTGTCGGCCAGTTTGGCTTTTTGAGATAAAAGGTAGTTCATATATGTTTCAACGTGAGACATGAGGTGATCAAAAGAAAAACTTTTTTTGGCACAGTTCAAAACAGCAGCTGCAACAAGGGCATGGGGCGTCACAACAGAAACACTGTTAATAGCGTTGATAACCCTGTGCCCTAAGTTACGGCAGAGAATGTTAAACTCTTTGGCCGGCATATCTTCAATGGGTGTACCGTATTGAAGCAAAAGATCTTTAAGAGATATGGGATCATGGAATTGTATATAGATTCTTCCATACCTTTTATTTAAAAATTTTCTTGCTTTGATCACCTGCATAAAATTCTCAGGCTGCTTTTCTTTTCCCTCGATTTCGTTAAGGTATGAACTTTCTTCCATAACCCTGTCGTAACCTATGAAGATCGGCGAAAAGATCAGGTCTTCACAAGCCCCGTTTTTATATGCGTTGAGAAGAATCGAGAGAAGCCCCAGTTTGGGAAGAATTAATTTGCCGGTTCGGCTTCGGCCGCCTTCGATGAAGAATTCAATATTAAATCCTTCAGCGAGTAAATTGTGAATATATTCTGAAAAAACCTTTGAATAGAGCACCGCACCTTTGAATGTCCGCCGAATAAAAAAGGCGCCACCCCATCTGAATAGCGGGCCCATTGGCCAGAAAGAAAGATTTTTCCCCGCAGCCACGTGTGGGCATGGCATGTTATTAATATACAAAAGATTAGAAAGTATCAGGTAATCGATGTGACTTTTGTGACAAGGAATGAAAATCACAGGTCCCTTCTTTGACATGTTTTTTACACGATTCAGGCCGTCCTCATTGATCGTAATTCCATCAAACAAGGTATTCAGAAACCATGTTAATATGATAGAAGCCAGTTTAATCACAATGATATTGTAGTTGGCAGCTATCTCATCAAGAAAAGCACTTGCATTTTTTTGTACCTTCTGAATCGGAATATTTCGGGCTTGTGAATGGTGTTCCATAAAATTTTGGAGCCGTTCATTTGTTAGGATGTTTTCCTTCATTTCTAATCTTGATTTTAAAACCGGGCCTGTGATGCTTTGACGGTGTCGATTAATTTGAGACAACAGTGTTCGCCGTAATGCGAGAGCCTGATAATCGACATTTCTTTGTTGGTTTTCTTCAAGATTAAGAAAAGTTTTGAGGTTGATCGGTTCGGATGTTTCCACAAAAACTTTGCCCGGATTCTTAAAAAGCATGAACAGGCGTCTCATTTTCCCGGGGTTTTCTTTGTTGCCAAAGAGAAAATCGATGATGCTCGGCATCGATCGATGGGGATTTTTATCAAAAAACATAAGCTTTGGGACAAGAAAAATAGGACGATCGATGGATTGTTGCATTTTGATAAGATATTGGACCGGGTCTGTCTTTGCTTTTATAAACCTTCGATGGAAACCTCTTTGTTCAACCAGCGAAAGGAGTGCCGACCGTCCATTTAGGAGTTCCTTTTGAAAGTATCCCCTTTGGTAAGGATCAGGCAGTCCAAAGTTATGGATAAAGTACTTGATGTGCGAAAATACGATCTTCCAAATGCGTGATATCGGCTGCCAGATTACCACGCTATAGTCGAAACCTATTTGAGGAAATGGAAGACGATCCTGTTTGTAACGCGTGTAATAAAAAAGATACCTAAAGTAACTTTTGTACTTGGTTACATAGACGACAATACCCTCTTTATGGAGACTATTTAAGTCAAGGGTCTGTTCCCTGATAACCTTAACGCCGGAAAAGAAAAGTTTGAGGATAAAGTTTGATATCGCACCGATATTATCCGGGAGCTGACAAAAATAATGATCATAATCGTCCTGAACTGTTGGTTCGATCCCTTCTTTCACTTTTTCGTTATATTTTTTCCGTTTTGATTTAATCCATTTTAGCATGGTGAAGTCCCGATATGGCTTGATTACGAATGAGAGATATATTTTAAAAATGGTAGACTAAAATACAAAAATTTACAAATATAAATTTTGTTTGTAACTTTTAAAGAAAAATATCTTGTTTGAGCAGGATAGGACAACGCTCAAAAACAACAATAATATCATTATAAAGATTCTTGTTTAGCAAATTTAAGCTTGCGTTACAAAATAAGTTGTGATATTTTTCAAAATCTTAATCTGCTATTAACAACTATATGTATTTACAAGATATCTTATTCTGGTCCAAGTGTTTTTTGTCAGCACAAAAAAAGTCTGTACGGTTTCAGGAAAAACGCATAATTACAAACAAGCCGATTTAAATTTTAATTCAAATTAAAGGAGGACGATTTTTTATGAAAACATTAATTGGTGGGGCGGTCGGAGCTGTATTGGGTCTCATTGGCATGTCCATATGGTGGAAACCCTTTTTGCAACTTTTGGCCGGTGCTATCCCGGTGATGCTTCTTCTTGGCGGTGGTTTGGCTCTTTATCTGGGTTTTGACGAACTTAAAGATTCTTGGAAGAAAGAGGATACAACAGTTGACACTTCTTCCAGCACTGACAAAACCGAAGATTACAAAAAGGAAATTGATGAACTGAAAAAGGAAATTGAAGCTTTAAAAACTGAAAAAGAATAAGATAAAGAGTTGCCTCTTAGATACGGATTTTTCTTGTGGGCAAAATTCTAAAAAGCCAAAACACACAGTACGTTTAAACGTACGCGAAAAGTTTTTACTGACAGGTCTATCGACTGCCGGCAGACGATGAATGTTGTTGTGACCTTTTCAAAAATCTATATAAGCGCCTTGCAGATATAAGCGGGCGCTTATTGTTTTTTATCCCGTTGTTTTCATGGGAAATTGCAGGTATTACCTGAATTTTGCACAAGCCAGAGGCTTCCATATCCGCATCAATTTTCATGCAAGACTCGGGTATTACATCATTTGATCTTGGCTTTTTTTATGGCAGAAGTAGCAAGAAAATCGGCTCTTTCATTTCCTTCGATACCGACATGCCCTTTTACCTTGATGAATTTCAGATCATTGAATTTTGAAAGGATTTTTTTGATGGATTCTATGATGTCCTGATTTTTTTTTGCCTTCCATCCTTGAGTAAGGACGCCGTAGGCATATCTGCTGTCTGTAAAGACCCGTACCGGAAGATTCGAATTTTTTACAGCCATAAGACCCGATCGGATGGCCTCGAGTTCTGCCATGTTGTTGGTGGTAATACCGATATATCTTGATATCTCTTTTTCATGTTTGCCAAAGCTCAAAACCACGCCGATTCCCGACGGACCGGGGTTTCCTGAAGATGCTCCGTCTGTGTAAATATTTATGGCATCATCACAAGATGTTTCAATCAAAAATTGAGTATCGGATTTTGTTTTCGTGTCCTTTTGTTTTGACGATTTTTGGGTTGATTTTTCTCCTTTTTCGGTTTTTTCCTTTCTTTGTAAAGAATCGATGGGCTTTATGTTTTTAGAAAGGATCCAGTATTCGTAATCCTGATCAAGCTGATATCTGATCAGCACCTTACCGTTTTTAGTAACAGGTTTTTGATCCTGATCTGTTGCCAGCCAGACTTTGTTTTTTTTGAAAACCATCCGTTTCCAGTTGATGTTGTCTTCTGCCATTGGTCACCGAATGCCAGGTGTCAGGTTTCAGGGCTTAGGAATCGGGATGTATTTACTCATTTTCGATTTTAACTCCTGACCCCTGATCTCTGCCCCCCGGTCCCTATCAATTTAAGTATAAAGATGAAACCTTCGACTTGTTTCTGCGAACGTTTTCAAATCGTTAAGCCATGATTTTTCTATGGCGTATATATCATCTAAGCTTTCGATACGCTGTCGTATTTTTTTATCCCCAATGATAAGGTCTATGGGCAGTTTTTCAAATTCATATTCGTACGGTGTACGCTTCCATTGAAACATATTGTTGTGATGAAAGATTACGGCATGGAGAAGTTTAAGCGTCGTGATATATGGCTTGAATTCATATGGATCTGTTATGTGGATTTGAAATCCATTACATGGCGAGCCGCTCCATTTGTTGAATGATGGTTCAAATACAACCGGTCTGAGTATGATGCCCGGGAGTTCGTTATCACCCAACGTCGACAGCAAGCGTTTTGTGTTAAAAAACGGGGCGCCGAATATTTCAAATGGAAGGGTGACGCCCCTGCCTTCTGAAACATTGGTTCCTTCCCATAATACTTGCCCCGGATAAACCAAAGCAGTTACAGGTGATGGCATGTTGGGTGATGGTGGAATCCATGGAAGGCCCGTGTCCGTAAAAAACATATCTCTTTTCCAGCCTTGCATGGGGATGACATCAAGATCACACCCGATCCCGAAATCATTGTTAAATAAAAGGGAAAGTTCGCCTATGGTCAGTCCGTGGCGCATGGGGATGGGATATCTTCCGACAAATGAAGCGCATTCAGGTGTCAAAAGATTCCCTTCTATCATGCGACCATTTACAGGATTCGGCCGATCGAGGACAACAACTTTTTTGCCGAACTTTTTTGCAGCTTCAAGGCAATACGACATGGTATAAATAAAGGTGTAAACACGTGTGCCAACATCCTGTAGGTCGATGATAAGGATATCGATGGGGTCAAACATTTTTTTATCAGGAATGCGTGTTTTACCATAAAGACTAAAAACAGGAATTTGTAAGAAGGGGTGAATCGTATCATCCGACTCGATCATGTTGTCTTGTTTTTCCGAAAAAAATCCATGCTGGGGCGAGTACAATGCCTTAAGTTGATTCGGAAATCTCCGATTAATCAGTTCGCCGGCATGACAAAAATTTTGGTCAACCGAAGCAGGATTGCACAGAAGTCCGATTCGATTCCTGAATATCCATTTTGGAGGAGATGCTATAAAATTTTCAAGACCTGTTTGAATGCGTAACATATCTCGATATATCTGGATTATGGTTTGTCCTCTTAAATTTCTATTTTTACATATAAAAATTAATTGATGTCAAGTTTAAATAAAGATTCTCCGGACCATGACTCCAATGAACTATTGCGTATCTATTATGTAAAAAGGAAGCTAAAATATATTGATTTCATGTTTGAATCTGATATACATGTTATCGAATTGCAGTTAGATGACCGGTTGCCATATCTAAGACATCGATATTACCACCAATTGTTTCAAAATTCGATATTAATGAGACGGATAAGATTTGCGAGCATATACCTGTTTTTCCTGGCGGTGTTATTCTTTATTTTAGGGGCCTACAAAGAATGGCATACAATGTCGCTGATTAACGGATTGCAAGACACCCCACTGGACTATCCTCAGAACCTTCATCTTCTGTTTTTCCTGGTCGGTTTTTTAGCCCTTTGTGCGATTTATTTTGCAGAGAAGATGGAAGTAAAGGTCCTTTCCTCAATTAACGAAGTCCTCCATGAAGAGATAGCCATGAGAAATCGTACGGAGAAAGCGCTGAGGGAAAGCGAAAAAAGAAATAAGGATCTTTATGCGGAAGCTAAAAAAACAGAAGAACTATACCGTTCTTTTTTTCGATGTAGTGCTGACGCCATTGTCACCTATGATCTGGAAGGAAAGGTCGAATATATAAGCCCTGCGTTTACCGAGATATTTGGATGGACATTGGAGGAAATGAAAGGCAAGCAGATACCGTTTGACCATGAATTCAAAAAAGAATCTATTGTGGCTGTTATTCAGGATCTTGTGGAAAACGGAACACCGTGTAATAGTTTTGAGACAAAATGCCACACGAAAGACAGACGTTTGTTAGATGTCAGCGTAAGTGCTTCGCGCCATAATGACCATAAGGGAAAATCTATGGGCACATTTTTTATTCTCCGTGATATTTCGGAGAAGAAAAGGGTTGAAGCCCAGCTACATTATATCGAAAGGATGGAGGCTATTGGAACACTGGCTGGAGGAATTGCACATGATTTTAACAATCTGATGATGGGGATGCTGGGGAATATTTCTCTCACTTTGTATGATATCGGGTCCGATGATCCCAATTACGAGCGGTTAAAAACTGTTGAAAGGTTGATTCAAAGTGGTTCCGAGCTGACGAGCAAACTTCTTGGATATGCAAGGAAAGGGAAATATGAGTTAAGACTCATAAATTTAAACAAAATCATAAAAGAAAGTTCTGCTACATTTGGCAGGGCAAGAAAGGAGATCGTCATTTCTAAGGACCTTGCTGAAGATCTGTTCTCGGTAAAGGCGGATGGATCTCAAATTGAGCAAGTCCTCATAAATCTTTTTATCAATGCTGCCGATGCCATGCCGGGAGGAGGAGATCTATTTCTGCAAACCGCCAATGTTACGCATAAAGAAATGAAAGGTAAGCCCTATACTCCCAAACCCGGCAAATATGTTATGATAAAAGTAAAAGATAACGGTACGGGGATGGATCAAAAAACCATCACACGCATTTTCCAACCGTTTTTTACCACCAAGGCAATGGGTCTGGGTTCGGGACTTGGGCTGGCATCTGCATATGGGATAGTAAAAGGACATGGTGGATATGTCGATGTTGAATCCAAAAAAGGACATGGATCGGTTTTTAGCATTTATATCCCTGCAACGGAGGCGTTGATTCAAAAAGACCCGATAGTTAGCGAGCGCATCGAAGAGGGAGATGAAACCATCTTGCTGGTGGATGATGAAGAGATGATCATTGATGTTGGTGTCCAGTTGTTGGAAAAACTTGGATACACCGTTCTTGAAGCCGGAGGCGGTAAAGAGGCGATTCAGGTATATCAAGAGAACAAGAATAATATTGATATGATTATTTTGGATATGATTATGCCCGATATGGGGGGTAGCGAGGTCTATGATAAAATAAAGACAATCGATCCTGAAGTTAAAGTTCTTCTTTCAAGTGGCTACAGTGTTGATGGACAGGCAACGGAAATATTGAAAAGGGGATGTAACGGTTTTATTCAAAAACCCTTTAACCTAAAAAGTCTATCAAGAAAAATCAGAGAAGTTTTAAACAAAAGCGTATAGCCCACGAATGGAAAATTTTAAAAAGCTCTCGTATAATTAAGCTCTCCTCAGCTCCGTTTGGAAGGAATCTTTGCTTTGATTACTGAAGGGTATTCAGGCAAAGACGAATAAAAAGTAAATGAATTGAACAATTGTGTAACTCACCGAAAACGATGCGATTTATTTTGATTAACTTGAATTGGTGGTTGACTTTCCACGAAGATTATGATTCATTTCAATAAACAATCAGATTATCATTATTCATTTAAACATGTCTTTGTCGTGTTGTTCATATAACGTTAGGGTAAACTTAGTGACTGGAGCTTTGAATCTATGAAATCTTTTGTGAGAACCTTGGGTATTGTTGGAATATGTCTCTTTTTGTTATCCACAGCAGTGTTGGCTGAAACAAAGTATTACATTAATGACAGCATGAAAATAACCCTGCGGACGGGACCTGCAATAGACCGAAAAATAATAGCTTTGCTCAGTGTCGGACAAGAGGTGGAAATTTTGAAAGCTGAAAATGAGTGGACTCTGGTCCGATTGCTTGATGGCAAGGAGGGCTGGGTGATCAGCCGTTTTCTTACCGATCAAACCCCGGACAGTATACAATTGGAAGCATTAAAGAAAAATCACAGTACTCTTGAGACCAAAGCCGCATCACTCATGGAAGAAAACAAGGCACTCAAAGCCGAAAATAAAAAGCTCGGCATCGATCTTAACACCAATGAAACCAAACAAACGGACCTAAGCAAATCTTACGAAACCCTCAAAAGAGAGTCCAAACAATTCTTGGATCTACAAGCAAAATATAAAGAATCAACTTCTAAACTCGCGGTGCAGACTCAAAAAGCTGAAAAGTATGAGGACGAGTTAACAAAACTGCTTTGGAACAAAAATATTAAGTGGTTTTTAAGCGGAGCCGGCGTGCTTATTCTTGGATTTATCATCGGTTTCAGTGCAAAACGCCAACGGCGGCATTCATCCCTGTTATAAATTAAACTGAAAAAAATTTCTTTCGGCCTGCGACTTCAAAGGTCTTTGTTTATCCCTTTTTTCCGCGCTCATAGTGGGATAGAAATTCCGAAACATCAAGTTAGGGGCTTCGCCCAATTCTACTTTTGATATTCAATCGAAACTCATCTTCGAAAAAAAATCACTTTAAACACAAATGACAAAGAAAAAACGATCCATAAATATAACTCTTAAACGGCTGCTTAAGTGGTACCTGCCGAACATTGTCCTTATATGTGGAATTATGCTGGTGTATTGCTGGTATCTTTCCATCCAAATAGACAAAAGATTTTCAGGGCGACGGTGGAGTATACCTTCCAAAGTTTATTCAGATACGACAATACTATACCCTGGACAAAAAACAAATCGCACACTTTTTAATGAAAAACTGCGTCGCTTGGGGTATCGTGAAGTTGCATATAAGCCGGTGAATAAGGGTGAACTCAATCGGTCTTCATCATTTATACAACTTTATCTTCACGATTTTATCGTCCCATCGAGATACAAGGAAGGCATTCCTGTTCAGATCATATTTGATGAAATTCGAATAGAATCAATAACCAATTTAAATACAGGTCAGATGCTTCCCATTTTGGAGCTTGAGCCGGAGGAGGTAATGTTATTTTTTGGACCTCATCGAGAACGACGACAACTTGTTTCCATAGATCAAGTTTCTCAGCATGTCATCTATGCTGTTTTAGCCGCAGAAGATCGTCGGTTTTACACACACAAAGGGTTGGACCCAAAGGGAATATTGAGAGCGATTTACACTAACCTGCGTCATGCCTCCATACGTCAAGGGGGATCTACCATTACCCAGCAATTGGCCAAAAATTATTTTCTTACACCCAAGAGGACGTTCATTCGAAAACTAAAAGAGCTTTTCATGTCTCTTACCATTGAGGTGATGTATGAGAAGAATGAAATACTCGAAATTTATCTCAATGAAATCTATCTGGGACAGAAAGCATCAGAAGCGATAAACGGTATCGGTGAAGCGTCTTTTTTCTATTTTGGCAAACCTGTGAGCAACCTTTCCCTGGTTGAAGCCGCGACTCTGGCTGGTCTAATCAGGGGCCCCAACCATTATTCTCCTTATATTGATAAAGACCGTTGTCAAAAACGGAGAAACATGGTGCTGAACGCCATGTATGAGCAGGGATGGATTTCAGATGAAGAACTGAAAATGGCGTTGCCTTTACCTGTGGAGGCAGTTGGTTATGCGTCTTACGGAAAAAAGGCGCCTTATTTTATGGACTACCTGTCTGAGCAGCTTACAGTGCTGTATTCTCCTCAAGATTTATCCAGTCTTGGGTTGTCGATTTATACAACCCTGGACACCCAGGTCCAAATGGCTGCGGAAAACGCACTGAAAAGGGGCCTGGATTCGCTGGAGAAGTCAAACCCGGAATTGCACCGTACAGATCCCCAAAAACAACTGCAAGGAGCTGTTATTGTTATGCAGCCCAAAACCGGTTATGTCTTGGCCATGGTTGGCGGGCGCAATTACAGTGCAAGCCAGTTTAATCGAATTACCCAGGCACGCCGACAACCCGGTAGTGCATTCAAGCCTTTTGTATACTTGAGTGGGTTGGATAAATTTACCCCGGCCTCCATACTGTCCAATGAAACCAGAACATATGAAATTGATGGAAAAGAATGGACACCCCAGAACTATGAACCGATAGCGGAGGGACGCGTAAGTGTGAGAAATGCTTTGGCGAGATCCATAAATTTGGCAACGGTTGATCTGGCCATGCAAGTGGGGTTAGATCAAATCATTAGCACGGCGGGCAAGTTCGGGTTTTCGACCCCTTTAAAACCTTATCCCTCCATTGCGTTGGGATCCTTTGAGGTGATACCGTTAGAGTTGGCGCGTGCGTATTGTCCTTTTGCTGCAGATGGTGTACTATCTTTTCCGTTGGCCCTGAAAGAGGTCTTGGACGAGAATGATGTCGTTATGGAACGAAGACATGTGAGCATCAAGCAGGTCACAACGCCTGAAAAAGCCTTTATCATGAGCTCATTATTACAAAGTGTTGTGGAGAATGGCACCGCGAAATCATTAAAGGAAATGGGAATAGCTTTTCCGGTTGCCGCCAAGACCGGCACCACCAACGATTATAGAGATGCCTGGTTTGTGGGATATACGCCGGACATTCTGGCTTTGATATGGGTGGGATTCGATGACGGCGATTCTATCCACGCCTCAGGCTCGAAAGCCGCCTTACCGATTTGGGCCGGTCTCATGAATGCCTTGCCCCAATATGTGTCGGGGGGTTGGTTTAGGATGCCGCTGGGAGTGGTCAAACGGGTTGTTTGTTCAGAAAGCGGACAACTGGCTGTAGAAGACAGATGCCCTCATCCAATAGAAGAATATTTCCTGGCGGATCATTTACCCACAGACCATTGTCGAATTCACGGAGACGGAGAATCATTTGGAAGGATCATCGATGGGATTAAAGATTTTTTTAACAAGTATTAAAATGGTTATCGTCACTTGTATATTCGGATTCTCAATGGTCCTTTCAGGGTGTGCTCCTGCTGTTATGAAGCCCTCGCCGGAGGTCTACCGGGAAACGCCCCGAGAGTCTGATGAATTCGAGGAAAATGCCGAAAAACCCGGCCTCAGCCCCCGTGCCCTCGCCGCTTTGCAGTTAACCGAACAGGGACGGATGTTTTTAGAAAATAATCAGCCCGATGATGCCATCGGAATACTGGAAAGGGCCCTGAACCTCAATCCAAATAATGGCCGGAATTACTATTATTTGGCCGAAGCTTGGCTCATGAAATGGAATATTGAGCAGGCCACGGAATTCAATCGCCTGGCGGAAATCTATCTTAATGACGACAGTGAATGGCTATCTCGTGTCATATTGCAAAGGGAACGGATTAAAGAACGAGATCAGTAAAGAAACTCGAACCAGAGGGCAAGGTTTATAGTGGCAGAATACGTGACTCAAATTTCTTCCCCACTTTTTTGAGTGGGAACTTTGAGTATGCATATTTATTTATAATCATTACTTTTTTATTGATTTGTGTCTATTAAAAACGCTCAGTTTGGGATTGACATGAAACGGGAATTAGCATATCATTGCTTAAGTTTGATGAATTCGTAAAAAGTCGAATTCATCAAGTTTTTCATCCCAATATGGCAAAAACGCCTTTGAAGCAGCAGGCCGAAATAAATTTATTCTTGTCCGCCTCACCGAAAGCGGCATATTCGACCGGCGGGAAGGAAAAATATTTCACCGGGACATGATTATGAAAAAATTTTTTTTCCCAAAAAGGGGGGATCTCATGCTCAAGAAATCAAGAAAAGCAAATGCCGAGTCTATAGTCTCCACCAGCCCGGGCACAATGGTTGATAGGACAATTATCGGAGATCAAATCTATATAGAGGGCACAATCCGCGGTAAGGAGGATCTGCTTATTGAGGGATCGGTCAAGGGAAGCATTGAAATGAAAGCCCATCATTTAACGGTAGGTTCAAAGGGTCAGGTCGAAGCCGAAGTTCAAGCTGCAAATGTCACCATCAGCGGCAAGTTGGAGGGGAACATTAGCGCGACCGGCAGAGTGGAGATAACAAAATCAGCTGATTTTAATGGAGAAATCAAAGCAAAGAGTATCTCCGTAGAGGACGGAGCCTATCTTAAGGCGGTGATCGAGCTGGAACGTGAACCGACGCAAAAAACCGTTCCGTTAGGAAAGCCCGAAGCAAAAGTGTCCTCTGAACCGACAAAAGAACCATTTATTCTGGCCGGAAAAGACAGCAAGGGGAATTGATCATTGGCTGCTTTCGCTACAGATATGAACCCAAAGGATCTGAACCAACACTTTGGGCTTGAGGGTTACAGCAGCAACGCCCTGAAGCTTTTTATGGAACATCTTGATCAACAATCACAGAGCAGATTGTTGGACGTTGGTCCGGTGTGTCAGGAAAATATCAGGTTTTTTGCCAGCAGGGTTTGGAAACACTACGTTTGTGACATGTTCATCCGGCTGGACCGGTATATTCGCAAGGGCGATCCCGTTTATCAACTCTGGAAGGAACTCGACTATCATCCTGAAAGTTTCGATGGAATTTTGGTGTGGGAATTAGCGGACCGCCTGGATGAACAGAATGTTAACCGGCTGGTAACCTTGTGCCACTCCATGTTAAAACCAGGGGGAATGGCGGTGGTTATGGTTATGGGTGATCAGATAGCGTCATCTGAAACAAAGTCCTTTGTTGTGGGACAGAACTATCGAATTTACTTGCGGCCCCAGCCTCATCTAGACCTGCCGTTACGAGGTCGCCAGAACAGAGACGTATTGTCCATGATGGCGCCGTTTACTCCGGCCAAATCCTTCATTTGCCGTCCTGGTTTTATGGAATTCCTCTTCCGGCGCGAATAACCCGACCGGGTTTCGGGACACAAGTTAGTTCGCTTCGCTCACAATTGGAATGATGGAATAATGGATTAATGGTCCCGGTGAAATAGAAGAAAGTTCCACTGGATAAAAATGATGGGGTTGAAGGAGTTTTTTACAATTAAAATGGTTTATTTCCGCCAAACTACCAATATTCCAACATTCCATTCTTCCATTCTGATGGCATAACCCATGAGCTATTAAAAGACCTTTAATTTTAACCAATTGTAGAAATTTCGAGACGTCTATTTAGACCTTGGTTTAACAACATACACTATTCTCACCTTGTCTTTTGAACCCGGGGCGATTTTCAAGGCAGCAGGGGTGAGGGCAAGATTAGCCAAGATTGTTCCGGTCCCTTTTAAGTTTTCCAAGTGAACCTTTTCCGTGTATAGGGTCGAAATATTCCCCAAAATCCGTTTTCCTCCGATAATTTCAATTTTATCCGGGTCTGTTTCTATTTCTGATAAAATTAATCCTTCCGGTAATTCCCCAACCCAGTCGACCTGCAAAGGAATTTGTTTTTTAATCGTTTCATCAAGGGTTACCTCTATGACAGATGGAATCACCTTTCTTAAGAAAATTCCCGGTGGCAGGGTAACGCTATCCTGTGTGATGGAAAAAATATTTCGACCGATAACGGCATTACCAAGGTCCAACTTTACTTGAATCTGTTCGGGTTGAATCGATTTTATCAGGGCGCCTGATCCCCCCAAATGAAGGCGAACGGCATTAACAGATGCATCTACGATTTCAAAGCCGGGATTGCGGTTCGTATATTCTACAGGGATTTCAAGGGTAATCAGGGTGTCCAAACCTTTTGAAAAGCTGAACCAGATTCCGATGATAAAAAAGACGGAAATTATCGCCGCTAGGCTCATTTTAAATTTTTCTTTTTGCTGGTAAACGTTCTCATCTTCATGTATCCCCATATGTTCTTGTAATATTTTCGTAAACATTTCGTTACTGCCGATATCCGTGATCTTGGAGTCTTTGGCCACAACCACTTTTCCGGTCTCTTCGGATACGACAACAACCAAAGCGTCTGTTATTTCGGACAGACCGAGGGCAGCCCGGTGACGAGTTCCGTACCTTGACGGCAGATCGTTTTTGTACGATAAGGGAAGAATAACTCCGACCTTGGCAATTCGATCCTCCTCGATGATGATGGCGCCGTCATGGACCGGATTGTCTCCCCAGAAAATACTGGTGATCATCTCCTTGGAGATTAACCCCCGTAAGGGTATGCCGCCCTGAACGACATCCTCCAAATTTTCCTTTGCCGGCAGAACAATCAAGGCACCAATTTGCCGTTTGGACAATGCCTTTACACTTTCAACAATGATTTGTATCGTTGTTGGAACACTTTTTTTGGGAAATCCCCATAGAATGAGCCTTAAATTCTTTGCCTGGAGAACACTTCGTATTTCATTTCGAAATACAATAATGATGATGAGAGCGACAGCCGCTGTAATGCCCTGCATAACCCAACTGGTTAAAATGAGACCGAAAAACACAGCGATACGCTGGAAGATCCAGAGGAAAGCAATGCCGGTGAGCACCCTGAAAACATAGGTTTCCCTAAAAAGCACATAGAGACGAAACAGAATGTAGCTGTTTAACAGGATATCAATGACATCTTGCCAGCGAATGAATTCTAAAAAAGGCATAAGCAAATTCCAGTCCCATCAGTCGGTGATGCTGAATCTCAAAATACGAAGAATATTGCCTGTTTGATCGGAAATTTCAACGCGCCATGGACCTTTGTCGGTTTCTCGGAGTTGAATAGTGCTGTAGGTCGCCCAGCGAGGCGGCTGAAGTGTTAACCGTTTTTTTGTGCTGGGGTCATCTCTGTGAAACCAGTTATGGTGTATAAACGTTTTTTCGGGGACCGGATCAAATGAGGTAAAACAGGAGACTTTTCCAATTTTTATAGAAAAAACAATAGCCGGATTTTGGGGTGTCAAATCTTTAATCTCTTCACACATTACAACGCGATCCATCATCAACTTTTTTTGAACATCACTGGATTTGGAGTTTTGGATGTTTTGCGAAAAAGAGCAAGGAGAGGAAAAAAGATTTGCACAAAGCATAACAAAAAGGACTATAATAAATCTAAATTTGATATCCATTCTACTCGCACTTCCGGTTATTAAAGAACCCGAATAAGGAACAACAACTGATCGGGAGTTATTATATTATGATTAATTTATTGTTTTGTCACTATTTGAAACACTCAGGTTAGGTTCAATTTAGGTGTCAGCATTTGGATGTAAAATGGCTCATTAATGTTCACCCCATTTATTGCGATTAACGGATTTCAATACTATCTGAAATTTATAATTTGGCAAGGAAAAATATCGGTTACTCAGTTACATATACCACATCAAGTCGTAATGCGATTGTATTTGCATTCCACTTTGTTGAAAAATATTGTGGTTCATGAGATAATTACTTGAGTTTTAGTTTTATTGTTGAGGTATGATACGTTATGGTTAAAAGATCGTAAAGAAAGAATAGATTTTATGTAAGATGTATAATTTTAAAGAGAACCCATTTTGTTTACGCTCAATTAGGGTTGAAAAAGAGGGGGTGTACTATGAATCGAACTGTAAAGTGGGTGTTAATCCTTGGCGTCAGCTTGATTGCCGTATTCATCGCAGCCCTTGTTCTGCTGCCGAAGTTCGTGGACGTCAAACAATACAAACCCCGGATCGAAGCTCAAGTGACCAAGGCCACCGGACGTGCATTTAGTCTTGGAGATGATCTTCGTCTTTCTCTTTTTCCATATGCAAGCCTCTCCTTTTCCGACCTTCATCTGGGAAGCCTCCCAGGGTTTAAGGAAAAAGATTTTATCATCGTGAAATCGTTTGATGTGAGGGTTAAGCTTGTGCCCCTTCTTTTCAAGGACATACAGGTCAAACGTTTTATATTAAAAGGGACTCGACTTGTCCTGGAGACCGACAAGGACGGCCGGACCAACTGGGAATTCAAAACAAAAACCACTCCCGAACTTTCTGCTAAAACGCCAGAGGAAACAAAAAAACCAAGAAAAGCCGAGTCCGGAGAAGGACTCGCTCTAAAAGCATTTACCTTGGGTGAATTTGCTGTTACCGATGGATCCGTTCTTTGGCTGGATCACAAGAAAAATGAGCGCAAGGAAATTTCTGATGTGACCCTATTGCTTCAGGATGTCTCCCTGGACCGGCCCATCGGCGTTACCTTCTCTGCCAGGCTCGATAAACAGCCTTTTTCTCTTAAAGGCAATGTAGGGCCAATTGGTAAAATGCTCGGCAAAGGGACGATTCCCCTGGATCTTTCCATCAGAGCCTTTGAACAGGTGGATATCGGGTTAAAAGGAAATGTTATGGATCCGGCCACCCGTCCAGGATTCGACATCAACATCAATGTTTCTCCATTTTCGCTTCGCAAAATTCTGGCTGCAATGGGAACGGCGCTCCCTGAATCCATTTCGGATCCTAACGCTGTCAATCGTATATCCCTTAAAGCCGGCATCAAGGGGGATACAAAAAATATTTCGGTTTCAGACGGTGTGTTGGATATGGATGAATCAAAGGTGAATTTTATGATAAAGGCCGGCAGTTTAGCAAAGCCTCAGATGACGTTTAATATGGATATTGATCAGATCGACCTGGATCGATACCTGCCGCCGGCCGACCAAAAAGAAGCCGGAGAAAAAGAAGCCAAGACTGCTGAACCTAAAGGGGCTAAAAAGACCGATTATTCAAAGTTGCGCCGGCTATCCTTGAACGGCACAATGCGCATCGGAAAACTTAAAATAAAGAATGCTAAAATCGAACGCGTTCATCTAACCCTCACCGGTGAAAAGGGGATTTTTAATCTGATGCCCCTTACCATGGCGCTATATCAGGGCGATGTATCCGGTAGCGGGATGCTTAGTTTGCAAAATGATGTTCCGCAAACAAATATTCAGCTGAAGCTAAACAATGTACAGGCCGGTCCGCTTCTCATGGATGTGTTAAAAAAGGATTTTCTTGAAGGGATGCTGAAGGCTCAGATTAATCTCATTATGAAAGGAGATGATGCCTTCGCCATCAAAAGGACATTAAACGGCAACGGGGATCTTTTGTTTGAAGACGGGTCCATCAAGGGCGTCGATCTGAATGAAATGGTTCATAATGCCAAAGCAGCCTTTGGACTGGCTGAAAAAGGTGGAAAAGCGCCACGGACCGACTTTTCACAACTTCATGTGCCCTTTTCAGTGAAAAATGGGCTTGTGAGCACCGCCGACACTGCCCTTATATCACCTTTGATACGATTGACGGCATCGGGAAACGCCGATTTAATAAAAGAACTGATTGATTTCAGGTTAGAACCCAAACTCGTGGGAACCTTCAAAGGGCAGGGGGATACCAAAGATCGTTCAGGACTCATGGTCCCCGTATTGGTGGCCGGAAGTTTTTCTTCACCCAAATTCCGTCCGGATCTCGAAGGGATGTTTAAACAGGAAATTGGAAAAAGCCTTCCGGGTATAAAAGATAAGTTGCTGGGCACCGACTCTAAAAAAGAGGAATCAGGGTTGGTGGAGGAACAGATAAAAGGAATTCTCAAGGGATTTGGAAAATAAAATCGTATTGTGGTCTTGTTAATTTAGGATTGGCACAAAAATTGCTTTTATCATAAATCAAATGGAATCAAGCTTCATGCTTTTTTGATTCCCACCTCCTTTTAACCCTGTTAGGCTGTCGCTGCCTGACAGGGTTATTTATTTCTCGCTCTTAACCAGGCAAGCATCCAAGCGTCAATTTATTACGCATATCTGTCAACGAGTTGCCGGAACAAGTATTTTTCTTTTATCAAAACTCAAGTTTCGCACCCCAAAATAGCTTAAAAGCCTTCTTGTCCGCCTATGCTGTGTGGCGGATGAAGTCGCAGGCCAAAAGTCCGGCCTAATGGCGGGATTAAGGTAAAATATGGCTTTAATGGTGGCACACCATTAAAAAAAAATTGAATGAGGCGTCAAGGAGTTTTATTAAAAAATTGCTGCATGGATAATTCTTAAATCACCAATCATCAATCGAAAATCATCAATCCCTATGGTTCCGCTCATTGATCAGTGAAATTTCCACCCGACGATTGGCCTGACGATTTTCAGGTAAAGTGTTATCAAACAGCGGTTGATATTCTGAGAATCCCTGGATGGATACTCGCACAGGGGAGACACCGTTTTTAATGAGCGATTTTGCCACATTAATGGCACGTGCTGCAGACAATTCCAGATTTGAGGGAAACTTTTCCGTATTAATGGGCGTGTTGTCCGTATGACCGGAAATCACCACCTGGTAACCCTTTTTAGAAGCAATGAACCCGGCAATCTTTTTAGAGATAAAATGATAGGCTTCGAGCAGCGTTGCTTCTCCCTCCCTGAATGTAATGCGCTCACCCAGGACAAAGACAAGTCGGTTCTCTTCCCTTCGGACGGAAAATACATCTTTATCTTTTTCGTCCACAACGTTTAACACCTCGGTGCGGAGTTGATTAATCGCCTTGTCTAAACTTGTGTTTTTGTTTGTGTTAAAAACAAGTTCTGTACGGGTCTTATCAGATTCTGCCAAAGATTCATTTTTAAATGTCTGTTGAGAAGGGGGTGGTGTTTTGATCTCCAGGGTCGACCGATCAGTATCGGGACGGTTCACTTTCAGGGTAGTATCTTTAACGGACAGAGAATGAAGAAATAGAAAAAATACCAGAAGAAGGGTCATTAGATCGACCATGCTCCAAAGCGGGACTTCTTCCTCAACGGTTTTTCGAGCCAGCATTTTCTGAAGCTGTATTCTTTTCCGTTCGGACAATTCAAGCTGATTCTTGAGTTCTTTTGTGCTGTTGTACCTAAGCATTTTGTCTTTTCGCCGTCAATTTTTCCATGGGATTCGATGAAACCTGCCATTTTGATGTAACCTGTGATTCAAATAAATCCTTTTGTTTTCCCTGACAATTCTCCATATAGGATTGCAGATGGTACGCAATAGCCCTGGAATTTTTGTCTTGTGAAATATCTAGCACACCTTCTATAATGACATAAAGGAGTGCGGATTCTATTTTAAGATGTTCAGATAGCTTTTTGTGTAGCGGAAGAAAAAGAAAATTGGCTATCAATAAACCATATAAAGTGGTGAGAAGGGCGATGGCCATACCTTTGCCCATATCCGCAGGAGATCCCAAATTGTTCAAAACGTTCATCAAGCCGATGATGGTGCCCAAAAACCCGATAACCGGCGCAAGCTTTTGAAGGGTATTTAAAATGTTGACGAGAGACTCCTTTCGAGAAAAATAAATTTCATATTCTTTTTCCATGATTTTGTGAATTTCAAACGGATCATATCCATCAACAATCAAATCAATTCCTTTGCGCAGAAAAAAATTTTTGATACGATGTGCTTCTTTCTCCAATGCCAAGTTGCCATAGAGCCTTTTTACGCGGGACAATCTTACGATATCTTTTACCAGAATCCGGTAATCCATTTCTTTGCGGCGAAAAATCACAACCAATGTTTTGAATAAATCTCTATAACTTTTCATGGGAAAAGATAAAAAACCGATAACAATGGTACCACCAAGCACTAGGATACCGCTTTTAAGGTTCAATATCATAGATGTTTCGCCGACAAGCTTTGTCGAGAGCCCCAGAAATAACATTATCCCTGCTACTGGAATCATTTTTCGAATCATTTTTCCTCCATTGTATCCCTTAGTACATGTATTCATAAATAAGATTACGTCATTATAACTTGTTTTATTCATACATTGTATACAAAAGTTTAAAGTGTCTAAAGTGAACTAACGTGTCTAAAGTTAAGGTATTCTACCAATTTTAATTATAATTAATCGCGCTGACAAGCGCGTTCCTCAACTTTAGCTCACTTTAGGCACTTCAAACTTCAAACTTTTAGAATTCAACTTATACGGGATAGTTGTCTTGATAAAATACCTAATTGTATTTACGAGTTAGAGCACTTAGCTTAACTGTACACAAATCCATAATGCAGCTAGTGTGCCACAAGGATCAATCCGAAAGTAATTCACATAAATATAATAAAAGCGTAGTAATCTAAATGGCTTGATAAATAATATGAAAATGTTCAGGTTGAACAAAACACAGGGATGAGGGGAAAATATTTCCTGTTGTTAAATGATACACAGAAAATATCGCCGCATTAACAGATGGTGAAACCAAATAGGGCAGGATTTGTTCGAAATTCCTTGGATTATGATCCTTTGGGAGGGACTGGCAAAAAAACATTGATAATAAAATAAAATTCTTTTACTATTAAAAAATGGTACGCCTGGCAGGATTCGAACCTGCGACCTACGGATTAGAAGTCCGTTGCTCTATCCAGCTGAGCTACAGGCGCACATCAGAAAAAAACAGTCTTAGGTACCATATGCTCGAATTTATGTCCACAAAAAAGATGTGGACAGATAAATCGGTCAGGTTTTTCCTTGATCAGGATATCAACACTTGCTTTTTTAAAGTCCAGCCCCTTTGTTTATGCAACGTTGGGGTTCATGTGAGCTATGAATAAGACCTCAAAAATACAAAAAGGTCACAATAAGAGACCCGAGGAAATCGAAAATGAAAATTCGGGTGATATTGAAAAGCCGAAGCATTCTTCCCCGGACACCGCTCTTGTAAAATTTGATCCGCTTCAGCGCTATCTTGCCGAAATAAGCAAATACAAGCTTCTCACCAGAGAGCAGGAAATCGAGCTGGGTAAAAGAGTTCAGGAAGAGGGAGACACAGAGGCTGCTTACGTTTTAGTAACAGCCAACCTGAGGCTTGTGGTGAAGATCGCGCTTGAATTTCAGAGGGTTTGGATGCAGAATCTTTTAGACCTGATTCAGGAAGGAAATATCGGACTGATGCAGGCGGTTAATAAATTTGATCCCTACAAAAATGTGAAGTTTTCATATTACGCTTCATTTTGGATAAAGGCCTATATACTCAAATTTATAATGGATAACTGGCGTCTCGTAAAAATCGGGACAACCCAGGGTCAGCGGAAACTATTTTTTAAGCTCAAAAAGGAAAAGCAGAAACTCATTGATCAGGGGTTTGATCCCAAGCCAAAACTTCTTTCCGAAAGATTGGGTGTGTCTGAGAGAGAAATCATAGATATGGATCAGCGACTTGATGGATGGGACGTTTCTCTGGATGCTCCGTTAAAGGATGATTCTGATGCGGGAAGGATAGAATTTTTGAGTTCAGAAGTAGAATCTACAGAAGATCAAGTGGCAAAAAAGGAGATCGAAACCCTTCTTCATAATAAGATTGACGAGTTCAAAAAAACGATGACGGCAAGAGAGCTTGAAATATTCGAACAGCGAATTTTTGCAGACAGTCCGGCCACCTTGCAGGATATTGGTGATCGTTACGGTATATCAAGGGAACGTGTTCGTCAGGTTGAAAAAAATATAATCAAGAAACTCAGAGCGTTCTTTAAACAGGACATGCCTGATTTCGATTCTTACGACAGTGTCGAGGTTTCAAGTTAAAACAGGATATTTTAAAAAATGAAAGTCAGCTCACTAAGCCTGGCCATTGTTATTATGGTCATTTTATTTTTATCAGGTTGTGCACCTGATAGAAAAAAAACATTGCGATTGGATGAAAGACAGGCAGGCACGGCGTTGGATGGCGTTGAACCTGAAAGTTCCTATTACTATTTTACGGAAGCGCAGTTACATTGGAATAAAGGTGATTCGGACAAGGCCATTCAATATCTCAATAAAGCCATTCAACAAGATCCGGAGTCTTTATATTTACAATTAGAATTGGCAATTCTTTATCTTCAGCAAAAGGATAATACAAGAGCATTAAACATTGTCGAAAAGGTCATAGAAAAAGATCCGGAGAACATCAAGGCGCTGATCATCTATGGAAAGCTAAAACAGGAAGCAAAAATGTTTGAGGCTTCGGAAAAAGCATATGAAAAAATTATTAACATAGATCCAAAGGAAAAAAATATATATCTGCTTTTGGGCGGTTTGTACATGCAGGAAGACAAGCTGGATTCAGCCTTAAAGACCTTTCAAAAGCTTGTTCATAACTTTCCTGAATCGTATGCCGGGCATTTCTTTATTGGAAAGATTTATGTTGCTCAAGACAATTTGGCAGGCGCTGAAACGGAATTTAAAAAAACCTTGGAATTAAATTCAGATCTTGAAGAGCCACGTTATGAACTTTTGAATCTGTATAAAACTTTAGGAAAAGAAAAAGAAATTGTTCGGTTATACAATGACCTTTTAGAAAAGGATCCCGAAAACATCATAGCCGCAATGGAACTGGGGTACTTTTATTATCAAAAGGGAAAGAAAAAGGATGCTGAAAAAATATTCAAGGAGTTGGGCGATAGAAGCACCGTTCAAACAGAAGTAGTGAGAACGGTGGTTCAACTCTATTTAGATAAAAAGAAATATGATGAAGCCGTCGTTATACTTCAAGGAATGTTGAAGGGGGCGCCGAAAAACTCGGATCTTCATTACGTTATCGCCGTTACTTTTGATGGGAAAAAAGATTGGGAAAAGGCGATTGGGCATTTTAAAAAAGTAACGCCGGATTCCAAATTTTATTCAGAAGCCACGGTTCATATTGCATTTTTATATCAGAAACATAAAAATACTCAAAAAGCCATCGATTATTTGAAAGGTGTTATCAAGGACACGCCGGACAATCCGGAGTTTCTGCTCTATCTGGGTTCGCTTTATGAAGAAGAAGAAGAATTTGAAAAGGCTGAAAACGTTCTTAAGCAGGGTCTTTCAATTGAGGCTAACAACCCCGGTATCCATTTTCGTCTGGGTGTCGTTTATGATAAATGGGGTAAGAAAAAGGATTCCATTGCACAGATGAAAACCGTTATAAGCATTGAACCCAAGAATGCCAATGCATTGAATTATCTTGGTTATACATATGCAGAAATGGGGGAAAATCTGGATGAAGCCGAACGCCTTATCAAGGCGGCGATAGAAGAAAAACCGGATGACGGTTATATTACAGACAGCCTGGGCTGGGTTTATTTTAAAAAAGGACTTTTCAATGAAGCGGTGAAATATCTGGAAAAGGCCGTAAGCCTGGTGCCTGACGATCCTATTATATTAGAACATATGGGGGATGCATACTTTAAAATAAGCCATAAAGAAAAAGCACTTCAATTCTATAAACGGTCACTGTCTAAGAAAAAGAAAGACAAGGAACATCTTGAAAAAAAGATCCGGGAACTGACCGGTAAATGAATGGTTCAACTCAAAATATGCAACTCCCAACGATTTTTTTCATCTGCATATTTTTTATCTCTGCCTGCACCAGCCTTTCCCATAGAATTTCGGAAGAATCAAAAGAATTTCGTTCGCCATCAGAAGCCAAAGCGATTATTTCGATTCTGAAAAGCCAAAATCACACACTCAAAACCATCAAAGGTGTGGGTAAAATAACCTTTTTGGAAAAAGAGGAAAAAGAGATGACCACCCGAATCGCATGGGTCGCATCCACACCCGATAAAATTCGAATTACACTCAACAGTGTTTCAGGGCATCCTATGATCAGTGCTGCAAGCGACGGCCAGTGGTTCTATTTTATTTCCCATACCAGTGGTGATTTTTATAAAAAACGTCCTACAAATTTCAACATGAAGCGTTTTTTTTCAATATCTATTAAATCCGAAGACATTGTTAATATTTTGTTCGGCCGTATTCCGTTGGTAGAATATGATTCAACGGATCTCATGGAAGACAGGTCTTTAAAGGGTCGATCCGGGAAAGACTTCGAGAGTGCCGAGGTTTCATCTTTAAATAAGGATATTAAAGGGAACAAAAATAGCTGTGTTCTTTTTCTAAAAAATAAATGGGGAAAAGTTCGAGAGAAGATTTATCTTAACGATAGACAAGATGCTCACAAAATCGAAATGTTCGATTTAACCGGCGCCCTTGTGTATCGGCTAGAATTAATTAGAATGCAGGAAATTAACTCCTATCGAGTTCCATATCGACTGAAGGTTTCAAATGACGATGGGGCGGGTTTCCAACTCGATCTGGATCGATACTGGGCTGATGCTGCAGTTTCTCCGTCTGTTTTTACGTTGACACCTCCGCAATAAAGTTGAGTTCAGTAAAAATGTAAGGATTATCTCCTGAGTTGTAGTTAATTAACGTAAAATAAGTGGGTCATCTCCAATTGAGTAGGTGTGATCCCAAAGGGTACCCCGGTTAAATGGTCTACGAATTTAACAGGGCAGGCAAGGGGTCATGGATTCAAGGGTTCGAGTGATCCGCCACAGAACAGGCGGATAAAAATGCTAAAGAATTACAAAGAGCAGAAGGCTATGGAAGAAAGATTTAGAAAACAAACCCTTGAGTCCTTGGACCCTCTTTTCCAATGAAATCGATTTGTTTGAAACTATTACGTTTTTTGCAATAAAAAGCGCAAAATTTACAATTTATGGACCAATGGATAGTGCAAATGAGATACGCTTTACCGCGGAGATGACCTTGGGGAAGCTGGCTAAATGGCTTCGAATACTTGGTTTTGATACCGTTTATGCGGCAAATGTTACCGGAGAAAAATTGATCGATACAGCGAGAGGCCGTATCTTGCTCACGCGCACAAAACGAATCCGGAACACGAAAATCGCAAAAGAGCGTATCTTTATAACTTCGAACCATTCATTTGAACAGCTTCGGGAAGTCGTTTTGGTGTTGGGAATTGCAAAGGAGGATATACGACCTTTTTCAAGATGCATCCAATGCAACACATCGATCCGGTGGGTTGAAAAAAATGCTGTTCGGGGAAATGTTCCCGATTATATCTGGGAAACCCAGGACATGTTCCACACGTGCAGTCATTGCCGGCGAATATACTGGTCCGGAAGCCATATCCAGCGGAGTCGTGATATCATAAAAAGATTATTTAAATGACATGGAAAAAATCTAAAAAAGTCATCGCGCTTGAGGCCCGTCTCAAAGACTGCAAAAATGTCATTACCCTTGGTGTTCGGCCGAATTTCTGTGATTACAGCCCCGAAGAAGCGCGCATGATCCGCGATGCCCGAAAAATATACTATCCGACCACGTTCTATGCCGAACTGTTTGACGCCATGGGAAAAGAAACATTTCCCAGTTATCATACCTACAAATGTGTACAGGACAAGATCAAGCAGACCGCCTTGTTTGATCTTCTCGAAATACCACATCCCAGAACGAGGGTATTTTATGGGAAGCGCCAAAAAAGCAACATTCACAATCATTTCAAATTTCCATTTATCGCCAAAATTCCCAGGGGATCGGCTATGGGGAGAGGCGTATACTTGATACGCAATTCGGAAGATCTTTTATTATACTGCAGCCTGACAAACGTGGCATATATTCAAGAATATATACCGTCGGACCGCGATATTCGAGTGGTGGTTGTTGGAAACGAGATTGTGCATGCCTACTGGCGCATTGCGCCTCCCGATGATTTCAGAAGCAATGTTGCAGTTGGTGCAACCATCAGTTTCGACCCTGTTCCGCAAAACATCCTTGATCTTGCCCTGGATACTGCCCGAAAATGTCAGTGGAATGATGTCGGGATCGACATCGTTGACGATAACGGAGCACTTTATGTTCTTGAGGCCAATATGAAATACGGGAAGGAAGGATTTCGCAAGGCAGGAATGGATTACATCAAACTTATGGAGCGTATGATCGAGAATGGACACATTTAAAGACCAAAATCTTAACATCATCAGCCTGGCGCTGAAAGAGCGGGAAACCGAGATATTGTCACCGGTGGCCACATTGAGTGACGCCGGGGTGCGACGTTTCCATGATGTGCGTCTTGAAGAGGGATATCGCCAGACGTTTTCAGTGGATGTGGATCGTATTCTGCATTCACGGGCCTACACAAGATATATCGACAAAACCCAGGTCTTTTATCTGATTCACCATGATCACATTACGCACCGGGTTTTGCATGTTCAGCTGGTGTCGAAAATTGCACGAACCATTGGGCGTTATCTGGGGTTAAACGAGGATTTAATCGAAGCCATTGCGTTGGGTCATGATATCGGGCATACCCCCTTCGGACACGACGGCGAAAGGTTTTTATCCGAACTTTGCAGAGCCAGTGGTATCGGCGATTTCCACCACAATGTTCAGAGCGTTCAGTTTTTAGACCGTGTAGAACGCAAGGGTAAAGGATGGAATCTGTGCCTTCAGACTCTGGATGGGATACTTTGTCATGATGGAGAAGTCCATAACAAGGTTCTTAAACCTGAGCGAAACAAGACATTTGAAATGATAGAAAAAGAGATGGCGCTGAAAAAGGAAGATCCTTTGACCCAACTCATGCCCATGACCCTGGAAGGATGCGTGGTCCGGATGGCAGATACGATCAGCTACATCGGTCGTGACATAGAGGATGCCATCCGGCTCAATATGATTAAACGATCTGATCTTCCAAAAGAGAGTGTGGATGTTCTCGGGAATACAAATGGAACCATTGTTTATCATCTTGTCACAGATATTATCAACACCAGCTTTCAAAACACCACCATTGCTTTCAGTCAAAAAATATCCGAGGCCTTAAAGCGACTGAAGGATTTCAACCTTGAGCGCATCTACATGAACCCAAAAATAAAAAAAGAGACAGACACCATAAAAACACTTTTTGGGATACTTTTTGAAAAGTATCTTGATGATATTGAAAATGAAAATCGTTCATCCGTGATATTTAAGGGTTTTTTGGAAGATATGTCTGAAGATTATATTCAAAATCATTGCAAAGAGGAAATCGTCAGGGATTTTATTGCCGGCATGACAGATCAGTATTTTTTGAGACAGTGTCCTGAAGATATGCGTCCGGAAATTATTAGTAAGTAACTCAGGGGTCGGAGTGTTTTATTTATTAAATCAGTCAAACAGTACACGCTTTTCAAAAAAGAATATCGATTCCGCTCTTCGAGGCGGAGGCTAATATTTAATTGTTCGCGTAGGTTTTGCACTCCTTAGTAAGTCATCCGTTTGAACTATATGTTACTATGAAAAAACCCAAAAATCCGCATAAAAAACACGAAAAATTTAAATCCCAGAAGCGGTCTTATCGAAATTTGGTTTTAAAAGACAATCTGGTCGATTTCAGAGTAACCGTTAAAGAAACAGATCTATTTGTACAAGCATTAAAACCCCTTGAAGACATTACAAGGGAGCTGATTTTAGAAAAGAGAGGATATATAGAAAACTATATAAAAAGGTATCCTGAATTCGCTCGGACACTAAAACCATGGCGCGTCCAGGGTCCTGAACCGATGATTATCAATGAGATGGCGCTTGCGGGTGAAAAGGCCGGCGTCGGCCCAATGGCAGCGGTCGCCGGTGCAATTGCCGAACATGTGGGCAGCGGTCTGCTAAAACATAGCGATGAAGTGTGTGGTGGAAAATGGTGGGGATGTCTTTTTAAGGCTGGATAATCCTGTTACCATCGGTATTTTTGCAGGTGCATCTCCTTTAAGCTTGCGTATGGGAATTTGTGTTGAATCAAGGGAAAAACCTATATCCATATGCACATCATCGGGAACCGTTGGCCATTCGTTAAGCCTGGGAAAGGCGGATGCCGTCTGCGTGGTGTCAGATTCTTGCTCCCTTGCTGATGCTGCTGCGACGTCCATCGGAAATCGAGTAACATCGAAAACCCATATCCAGCCGGCCATCGATTTTGGGAAACATATTCAAGGCGTTAGGGGAATTGTTGTCATTATCGGCGATGACGTCGGTATTTGGGGTGACCTGAAAGTCGTACCGCTTAAATTAAAACGGAATGTTTTCAAAAGGCTAAGTGTTACGAAAAGGGTTGAGTTTTGAGCTCGAAAAGGGTAGATGGACTGCTAACACCGAAACACTTTATGAGGAGTATACAATATGAAAACCATGTGGGCGCCCTGGCGTATGGAATATATTCTGGGCGAAAAGGATGAGGGATGTATCTTTTGCAGAGCGCTTTCAGATCAGGATAACCTGACCTTATATAAAGGAAAGGTAACGATGGTCGTTATGAATAAATATCCGTACATCAACGGCCATCTGTTGGTTGCACCAACCCGTCATTTATCCTTGCTGGAACAATTAAACAAAAACGAAATGGGAGATCTTCTCGAGACCGTTGAGAAGTCTGTGGGGATATTAAAAAAGGTGATGAATCCAGACGGCTTCAACGTCGGGCTTAACCTTGGGAAAGTGGCAGGCGCCGGTGTTGAAGAACACCTCCATTTCCATATTGTCCCAAGGTGGTTCGGTGATACCAATGCCTTGACCGTGTTTGCCGATGTACGTGTCATACCGGAGCATTTGCAGGCCACTTGCAGAAACCTAAAGCCATACTTTGATAAAATGGAATTAACAATCTGAAATTAAAGGAGATAAAAATGAAAAAAGTTAAGATCGTTCTCTGGATAATCTTTCTCGGCTTTATCGCAATTATCTTTTTTTCAAACAAAGATTATTTTCTGGTAAAACAAGGTATTCAGATAAATCTTCCCTTTACGGAACCTTTTCAGATTAAGGAATTGCCAAATGTAGTCTATTTTCTTATTTTTTTCCTCGCAGGATTTTTGATTGCTTATTTCATCAGTCTTTCTGAACGATTCAAATCGAAAAAGGCAATCAAAAATTTAAACGCCGCAGCCACTTCTCAACTGGAAGAAATTTCAGTACTTAAAAAGGAGATTGATTCATTAAAGGGTAGCGCTTTTAACAGTAAAACAGCGCTCGAAGATCAAAACATAACCGGCACGACCTAAATCTTTCAGTAATCCTTTTAAAAACCAAGGTGCATAAACCGGTATTAGTGTAACGGAGATCCCGTCTTCATTGAAGCTGAATCGGGGAAACATAAAAAAAATATCACGAAAGTACGAAAATTCGAAAACACGGAAAAGATGATGTGTTTTGTGCTTTCTTTTTTTCGTGTTTTCGTGATTTTATTTGTTTGAGCCATATGAAACTTTTGAAGAAAACTCCCATGATCAAACAGTATCTGTCCATCAAGGAAAAGTATGCGGATACGATACTCTTTTACAGGATGGGAGATTTTTATGAAATGTTTTTTGAGGATGCCGAAGTTGCATCCAAGGCCCTTGAAATCACCTTAACTTCCAGGAACAAGAAAGATGAATTTCCGATTCCCATGTGTGGTGTGCCGTACAAGGCTGTCCAGGGGTATATCGCCCGTCTTATAGGTCAGGGTTACAAAGTTGCAATATGTGATCAGGTTGAAGATCCTGCCCTGGCTAAAGGTTTGGTCAAAAGGGAAGTCGTACGTGTTATCACACCGGGTATGATCCTTGACAATGAACTGCTGGATGAAAAGTCAGATAATTATGTTCTTGCTCTGGCCCGCAACGATGATACTGCCGGACTCAGCTATTTGGATATTTCAACCGGAGTTTTCCGGGTCACGGAGTCCCATGATATGAATTCAATTGTTGACGAGGCACTTCGAATATCGCCCAGTGAAGTTCTCTTGCCGGAATCGTCCAAAAGCGACCGGTTTTTTTCACCGATTCTAAACGCCATGGCGGACCGATCCATAACCTTTATATCTGACACCGCATTTAAGTTCGGCAGGGGACGTGAAAGACTTGTTGATCAATTCAAAACCCTTTCCCTTGAAGGTTTTGGTTGCGAACATTTAAAGGCGGGTGTCCGTGCGGCCGGTGCTCTTTTATTTTATATTAGAGAAACTCAAAAACAAAAAGTTGAACATTTATCAGGCATTGAATCATATTCCCTTAGTAACTACCTTATTGTTGATGATATAAGCTTTCGTAATCTTGAGATAATTAAAAATATTCACACAGGATCCAGGCAAGGAACATTGCTTGGTATTATGGATCGTACGGTTACGGCCATGGGGGGCAGGCTGTTGAAAAGATGGATCAGGTATCCGCTGATGGATGTCCCCGAGATAGAATCCAGGCAGTACGCCGTTGGAGAGGTAAAGGCCAAAGTCCCGATTCGTCGGAATATCCGAGAAAAATTAAAATCGGTGTATGATCTTGAACGTCTCGGAAGTAAAATTGCCATGGGCCAATCAAATGCCCGGGATCTTGTTGCGTTAAAACATTCTTTGAACAGTTTGCCGGATATATGGTCTTTGCTTTCAAATCTTAATTCAGAACTCTTTAAATGTTATCAGAATATCGACAGCTTGTGTGAACTGGCCGGCCTGATCGATAGAGCCATACGTGAAGATGCACCACCCACGATCAATGAAGGCGGTATCATCAAAACCGGCTACAATGCTGAACTCGATGAGCTTATTTCCATGAGCCGGGACGGGAAAAAATGGCTGGCCAGACTCGAGGCAAAAGAGAAGGATGCAACGGGAATCAGCACTCTTAAAGTAAGGTATAACAAGGTGTTCGGATACTTTATAGAGATTCCCAAAGCCCGATCGGAAAGATGTTCCTTTGCACTATGTTCGCAAACAGACGCTTGTGAATGCAGAGCGTTATATTACCGATGAACTGAAAAAGTATGAAACAAAAGTTCTGGGTGCTGAAGATCAACGGGCCGTCCTTGAATACGAATTGTTTAATCAGATAAAAGACGAGGTGGTTAAGAACAATGTCGCCGTTCAACAGGTGGCACATTTTTTGGCCCGTTTGGATTGTTTGCTGAACCTGGCTGAAGTTGCCGACCAAAATGACTACAACCGGCCGGAGTTTAACACCAAGGGCAATATTCTGATTGAGGACGGGCGTCATCCGGTGGTGGAAAAAATGATTGCCGGGGAACGTTTTGTGCCAAACACCATCCAGATGGATGATACCGAAAATCAAATACTGATTATCACCGGTCCCAACATGGCCGGCAAATCGACGGTTCTTAGACAGGTGGCGCTGATAATACTTATGGCCCAAATGGGCTCTTTTATACCTGCAGCACGTGCTTCAATGAGTGTTACGGACAGAATCTTTACACGGGTGGGTGCACTGGACAATCTCTCTCAGGGCCAGAGCACATTCATGGTCGAAATGCAGGAAACCGCCAATATTTTAAACAGCGCAACACAGAAAAGTCTCGTTATAATGGATGAAATCGGCAGAGGGACCAGCACCTTCGACGGACTCAGCATTGCATGGGCGGTTGCGGAATACCTCCATGATTTAAAGGGGCACGGTGTTAAGACGCTCTTTGCCACCCATTACCATGAATTAACGGAATTGGCACGTCTAAAATCCCGCTCAAAAAACTTTAATATTGCCGTCAAAGAATGGAATGATGAAATTATTTTTCTAAGGAAGCTGGTAGAAGGGGGTACAAACAGAAGTTATGGAATACAGGTGGCTCGACTTGCGGGTATCCCCAGCCCGGTTATCCAGCGTGCCAAAAAGATTCTATATGATATTGAAAATGATGAATACGGGTTGAGGGGGTCATTTGCCCTGCCCGAAGATTTAAATGCTTCGGAAAAAAAGCATGTGCAGCTTCATCTCTTTTCCAGGCCGGATCATTTCATCATAGAAAAATTGCAAAATCTCGACATCTCGAAAATGACGCCGCTGGATGCTTTAAATTATCTGAATGAATTACAGGAGAAGTCTAAAACCATTGTACTTTAATTACAAAAAAACATATTTTTCATCTATTCTTATTATCCTATGTATGCTTTTTATGATGTGGCCAAGGGTATTATCTGCAGCCACGGCAAAGGACAAGTATTATCAGGCTGAAGCCTGTTATAAAAAACTTCGCCATAATCCTAAAAAACAGAAATATCGAGATAAATGGCTGGGTTGTATTAAAAAGTTTGAAGCGGTCTACCACCACGACCCAAAAGATCCATGGGCCGCTGCCGGGCTTTATATGTCCGGGCAGCTTTATCAGGAGCTATACAAACGATCATTCAAAACATCTGACAGGGAAACGGCCATTGATATTTATGAACGTATTATAACCGATTTTCCAAAAAGCAAATACAAACAAAAGGCTGAACACGCTATCCGTAATTTGTCGACGGAAAAGACGACCATTAAAGTATCGAAACAGCCAAAACCCAAAGAAAACGATACCAGGGCTCCCGAAGACAGCATTGAAGCGGAGATTGAGAAATTATCTTCGGCTCAACCCCCGATGAAGACAAATTTGAGATTGTCTGAAAGCGAGACGGCTACGGTTTTAGGCCTCAGATTCTGGTCAAATCCAAGTTACACCCGGGTTGTCGTGGATGCAGACAATGAAGTGTCGTATGCCCATAGGCTTCTCAAAAAAGACACGTCCATCAAAAAACCCCAGCGTCTGTATATCGATCTAAACAACAGCAGGTTGGGAAAAGACATTACAAAGGTTGTTCCAATCAATGACGATCTCCTCATTGATGCCCGAGCCGGCCAGTACGCATCGAACTCGGTTCGTGTGGTTGTGGATATCAAGTCTTTTGAGACGTATAAGATATTTTCCCTTAAGAACCCATTCAGAATTGTTATCGACGTCTGGGGGACCGTCGATAAGCCGGCAGAGCCGGTGATAGAGGTGAGTAAAAAGAATGCCAAGATTCCACCAGGCGCCCTGGCAAAACAGCTTGCTCTGGGCGTAAGCCGTATTGTCATCGATCCGGGTCACGGCGGACGTGATTACGGCGCGCCGGGATATTTAAGGGGGGTTCATGAAAAAGACGTTGTTCTGAAACTATCCCGGAGGCTCGCAAAAAAAATTCGCAAAGAGCTGGGCTGTGAGGTCATCATGACCCGAAATAGCGATCGAAACCTGACGTTGGAGGAGCGAACCGCCATCGCAAACACAAAAAATGCAGACCTGTTTATCTCTATACACACCAATGCCGTCCGGGATAGAAGGGCCTATGGCATCGAGACTTTTTTTCTGAATCTGGCCACGGATAATGATGCCATTTTGGTTGCTGCAAGAGAAAATGCGACGTCAACAAAAAATATCAGCGATCTGGAGACCATTTTAAGCGATCTTATGCAAAATGCCAAGATCAACGAATCGAGCCGTCTGGCGGTTCATGTCCAGAAATCGATGAATCGCCATTTAAGAAAGCACTACAGCAGAATAAAGAGCAAAGGTGTAAAACAAGCGCCCTTTTATGTTCTTCTGGGGGCCCAGATGCCTGCCATACTCATTGAAACGTCTTTTATCAGCAATCCCAGAGAATGTAAAAGACTGAACAATACAGCGTATCAGGATCAAATGTCGGAGGCAATCGTTAAGGGAATCAAGGAATATATCAAGGAAATGAACCCGACGGCATTGATGGAAGATAACCCCAACCCGATTTCAAAGAGATACGGAGGTTAACTTATGGAATATAAGAACATCATATTTCAAATAGAAGAACAGATAGCAACAATTACGTTTAACAGACCCGAGGTTTTGAATGCATTGAATGAAGCATCGCTGAAAGAGTTTTCACATGCCATTGATAAAGTTGCCGGGGACGAGGACATCAGAGTTCTTATCCTAACCGGTGCCGGAGATAAATCTTTTGTTGCCGGGGCGGATATCACGGAGTTTTTAAAGTTTAATGCCCTTAAAG
Source organism: uncultured delta proteobacterium (assembly GCA_963706295.1). Classification (GTDB taxonomy): domain Bacteria; phylum Desulfobacterota; class Desulfobacteria; order Desulfobacterales; family UBA11574; genus UBA11574. The sequence goes on from CAVPLW010000002.1 coordinate 187,396, forward strand.
CAAAAATATTTTCCGAAATGGGACACGGTATTGTCAATAAACTCCAAGAACTGCCGATACCCGTTATAGGGGCGGTTAACGGTTTTGCTCTTAGGTGGCGGATGTGAGGTTGTCATTGCGTGTGACTTTATTTATGCATCTGAAAACGCCATGTTCGGTCTGCCGGAAATTAATCTGGGAATTATTCCCGGATTTGGCGGTACCCAGAGACTGCCGAGACTCATCGGAAAAAACAGGGCCAAAGAAATGATATTTACCGGAAAAATGATTCCTGCAGCCGAAGCACAAGCCATGGGATTGGTCAATAAGGTATGTGCACAGGATCAACTCATGGATGAAGTCCTGAATGTCGCCAAGATCATTGTTTCAAAAGGAAAAGTCTCACTGCGTGCAGCAAAACAGGCCATCAACACCGGCATGGATGTCGATCTCAAGACAGGATGTCGTATTGAAATCGATGCATTTGCCATCTGCCTGGCAAGTCCCGATGCAAAGGAAGGGACACAGGCTTTTCTTGAAAAACGCGCAGCTGATTTCAAAGGGGGTTTGCAGGAATAAATCTGTTATCATAACACATCTTTTTCCTTGACATAATTTTATTCATCCAATATAGATTTCCAAATAAAGATTACCCGACTTTGCATAAACATAAGGGGCTGATAATAAAATTAAGGGTCTAATACATGCGGTTTCGATTTTTCTACTTTGGTTTTTTTAGTTTTTTGGATGGCTTCTTTTTTAGGAAGTCTATCCATGGGCCGGCAAGGTAGAAAAGAACCAACTTGTTAAAAACCATGGGTAGACAGAAAAAAAAGAAACCCATGGTTTTCTTTTTTAAGGCTGTGGGTTTCAAACCCGCAGCTTTTGTGTTTAAAGAGAGCTGAATAATATTGGATCATCTCCCGAATTGTAGTTAATTAGGGTAAAATTAGTGAGTTATCTCCAACTAAATTGGAGAAGAACCATAAACTGTGTCTGAAAGGAGTATTGTAATGATTCTCGACATCGGATTCGAAACCATGCCAAGAGAAGATCTCGAGGCCATCATACTGCGACGGCTCAAGTCTACAATTGATCGTGTCTATGCGAATGTGCCGTTTTATCGTAAAAAATTTAAAGAAAACAATCTAACACCCAATGACATTCAGTCCCTTGAAGATTTAAAACGAATTCCGTTTACTGTAAAAGAGGATTTGAGGGACAATTATCCTTTCGGCATGTTTGCCGTTCCCATGGACAATGTTATTCGTATCCATGCCTCGTCCGGCACCACAGGAAAACCCACTGTTGTCGGGTATACGGCTAGGGATGTCAATACATGGGCTGAACTGATGGCCAGGTCACTGGCCGCCGGCGGAGCAACACGCGGAGACATCATTCACAATGCTTATGGATACGGACTCTTTACAGGAGGTTTGGGAATCCACTATGGGGCGGAAAAACTCGGTGCTTCCGTTATTCCGGTGTCAGGAGGTAATACAAAACGGCAAATTGTCATCATGAAGGATTTTGGTCCCACGATATTGACGGCGACGCCCTCATATGCACTTCACCTCGCGGAAGTTGCCGAAGAGGTAGGGGTTTCTTTTAAAGATTTGAAATTTAAATTCGGAATATTCGGCGCTGAACCCTGGTCTGAAAATATGCGTGAAGAGATCGAACGAAAATTGTATTTGACTGCCGTAGATATTTACGGATTAAGCGAGGTGATCGGCCCCGGAGTTGCCATTGAGTGTCATGAAGCGAAAAAAGGCCTTCACATATTTGAAGATCATTTTATTCCTGAAATCATTAACCCTGCAACAGGAGAAGTTCTCCCTTACGGTGAAACCGGTGAACTTGTTTTTACAACCATCACCAAGGAAGCATTTCCAGTTATCCGTTACAGGACGCGCGACATTACGTCGCTGAATCCCGAGCCGTGTATATGCGGAAGGACCCATATCCGCATGAGCAAGGTCAGCGGGCGTACAGACGACATGTTGATCATCAGAGGCGTCAATGTGTTTCCGTCACAGATCGAAAGTGTTCTGATGGAGATGGAAGAAGTTGAACCGCATTATCAGCTTATTGTTGACAGAGAAGATAAGTTGGATACGCTGACCGTTCTGCTTGAAGTTGGTGAACGTCTCTTTTCTGATGAAGTAAAACACCTTCAGGACCGGGAAAGAACAATAGCAAAGAACATAAAAGATTATCTGGGTGTTTCAGCAAAAGTAAAACTGGTGGAACCCAAAGCAATCGCTCGAAGCGAGGGGAAAGCCGTGCGGGTGATTGACAATCGTAAAATATAAGGAGGACAGATATGCAGGCGGAACAGATTTCAGTCTTTTTGGAAAATAAGGCTGGACGTTTGGCTGAAGTGACAGGGATTCTTTCCGAAGCAAACGTGAACATCAGGGCACTTGCCGTGGCGGATACATCCGATTTCGGTGTACTTCGTCTCATTGTAGACGATAATATAAAGGCGGTTAAGGCGCTTAAAAACCGTGGGTTTACCGTGGGAAGAACCGATGTTGTGGCAGTAGAAGTGGAAGACAGGCCCGGAGGTCTTCATCGATTACTGGATATGTTTAACAAAGCCGGAATAAACGTGGAATACATGTATGCCTTTGTTCAGCACAGCGGTGAGAATGCTGTCATGATATTTCGATTCGAAAATATCGATGAGGCCGTTAGGGTTCTTGAAGAAAACAAGGTAAAAGTCATTAACGGCAGTAAGGTTTATACCCTTTAATCCTGCTTGAACTTTTTAAAGCGGCTGATTCAGGAGGATCTCCTTTTTTGGCGAAGGTTTCAAGTGAGACCCATTTGAAACCATATTTTGTTATTCCAGTATTCCAACACCCCAACTGGATTTCAATGTCGGATGGACGATAACGTTAATTTGATTGAATTCAGAAGTACGATTTCCGAGACGTTGGTATTTTTAAACATTTGAAAAAAGGAGGATCAGATGACACTCAAGAGAATTTCTATTTTCACAATAATCAGTCTGTTCGGTTTGGCGATGATCGTCGCTCCGGCTTTGGCCTTTGAGGGTTCTTATAAAGTCGGGGCTATTTTCTCTGTAACCGGCAGGGCTTCGTTTCTGGGAGATCCCGAAAAGAAAACGGCAGAAATGATCGCTGAGCAGATCAATAAGGCCGGAGGAATTAACGGCAAAAAACTGGAGTTGATTGTGTACGACACCGAGGGAGATTCCACCAAGAGCGCCCTGCTGGTCAAAAAGCTCATTGAGCAGGATAAGGTTTGTGCCGTTATCGGTCCTTCAACCAGCGGAGAGTCTTTGGCTGTTGTACCGTTGGCCCAAAAATATCAAGTGCCGCTAATCTCCTGTGCGGCCAGCTACAAGATTGTGACCGATGAAAAGACCGGCAAGCAGTATAAATGGGTCTTTAAAACACCGCAATCGGACAGCATGGCGGTGGAGGCACTATACAACCATTTAAAAAAAAGTGGCATTTCTAAAGTGGCCATTATGAGCGGGACCACGGGTTTTGGAAAGAGCGGGCACGGAGAACTTATAAGGCTTGCGCCTGAGTACGGGATAACCATAGTAGCCGATGAAACTTTCGGGCCAAAAGATACAGATATGACGGTCCAGTTGACCAAAATTAAAGGAATCGCGCCTCAGGCAATCATCAGTTGGTCCATCGGTCCGACCCAGGTTTTGGTGCTGCGCAACTGGAAAGATCTGGGAATGACCAGCATTCCTTTCTTCCAGAGCCATGGATTCGGCAGCCGTAAAAATATCGAGATGGCCGCAGGAGCGGCAGAGAATGTTTCTGCACCACTTGGCGCCTGTAACACTCCCGAGGCACTGCCGGCCGATCATCCCCAAAAAGCGGTTACCATGAAATACAATCAGGATTATATGGCCAAATACAATGAATCAGTGTCTTCTTTTGGCGGTCACGCCTGGGACTCCCTTTATCTGGTAATAAATGCTCTTAAGGCCGTTGGCTGTGATAGAGTAGCGATCCGGGATTTTATTGAAAATACCAAGGGATTTGTCGGTCAGCATGGAATTTTCAACTTTTCGAAAGACGATCATAACGGTCTTACCTGGCAACAATCCTTTAATATGATTGTTGTGAATAACGGTGATTGGGCTGTGGTTCACTGATCGATTGATTTTAACTGTATCAGTAAAGTATATAAAAACAATAAAACGCAATATCGAAGAAGAGGACCGTGCTTGCACGGTCCTCACCTTTTATCGATAAAGACATATGGAAACCATCACACCGGCCGGACAGGTTTTTCAATATTTGATCACCGGTATCACCATAGGCAGCATTTATGCTATGGTGGCGGTCGGGTTTAATATTATTTATAATGTGACCGAGATCATCAATTTTGCCCAGGGTGAGTTCGTCATGTTGGGTGGGCTTATTATGGTTTCTCTGCACGTGGCCACCGGGCTTCCTTTAATTATGGCATTTCCGGCGACCGTCCTTCTTGTTACCATGATTGGTGTGATTCTGGACCGGGTGGCCATAAGCCCCATCCGCAGACCCACGGTTTTGAGCCTGATCATTGCGACGATTGCGGCATCCATTCTGCTCAAGGGAACGGCCATGTTTATCTGGGGCAAGGATTCTTTTGATCTGCCGGCGTTCTCCGGGCGCAATCCCATCGTTATTTTCGGTGCCGTAATACAGCCTCAGTATTTCTGGGTGATCGGTTTTCTGATTATCATCGTCATTGCGTTATCGATTTTTTTTGATCGAACCATTATCGGAAAGGCCATGAATGCCTGTGCGGACAATCCGGACGCAGCCAGCCTGGTGGGGATCAATGTTCAAAAGATGATTTTGCTTTCCTTTGCCCTTTCAGCCGCTATCGGAGCGGTTGCGGGGATTACCATAACCCCCATTTCCCTGATGGAATACGACCGGGGAGCCATGCTGGCGGTGAAGGGATTTGGGGCGGCCATCCTTGGCGGGCTGGGGAGTTTTCCGGGGGCTATCGTCGGCGGGCTTATTATGGGTACCATCGAATCCTTGGGTGCCGGGCTCATCAGTTCCGGATACAAAGACGCCTTTGCATTAATTGTGCTGCTGGTTGTGTTATTTTTCAAGCCCAGCGGGATCCTGGGAAGCATAGAGATCAGCAAGATCAAAAGGTTTTAAGGATGTTACGAATCGGAAAAATTCCCATAGCTGTCTTTGCGCTTTTTATCATCGCCTTTCCATGGGTTGCCCACGAAATTCCCTCTATAGAACATTATCCCGACATCATGATCTTTGCAGGGATATACTGCCTGATCACCATCGGTCTGAGCTTGCTCATGGGGTATGCCGGCCAGATATCTATCGGACATGCGGCCTTTTACGGCATCGGGGCCTATACTTCCGCCATTTTGACGGTCCAGTATGGTTTGAATCCCTGGCCGTGCATAGTCATCGGCATGGTCATATCGGCGGTGGTTGCCGTTTTGGTGGGGGCACCTTCTCTCAAACTAAAGGGTCATTATCTGGCCATGGCAACGCTTGCCTTCGGGATTATTGTGTATATCATTTTCAATGAAGAGACGTCCTGGACCGGCGGTCCGGACGGCATGACCGGCATACCGGGGTTAAACCTGTTCGGATTTGCGTTTGATTCTGTTGAAAAATATTATTACCTGGTGTGGGCTTTTGTTTTTGCTGCCTTTATCTTTACCGTCAATTTAATTCAATCGGTCACCGGACGAGCTTTAAGGGCCATCCATGTCAGTGAACCGGCGGCCAGTGCCATGGGCGTGGATATTTCCAGGTTCAAAATATTGGTTTTTGTCTATTCGGCGGTTTTGGCCTCTTTGGCGGGTAGTCTTTATGCGCATTATCTTAATTTTATCAACCCCTCGACCTTTGATCTTTTCTTTTCAATCAAGCTTGTGATCATGATTTCGCTGGGCGGAATGTATAACATCTGGGGTGCGATTATCGGCGCCGTTTTTATCACATTTTTAAATTATGAATGGCTGCATTATTTTGAAGAATTCGAGGTCATCATATACGGAGCCATTTTGCTTCTGGTTACCATTTTTTTGCCCAAGGGATTGGTGGGAACTCCGGAAATTGTAAAGAGCTGGTTCAGGAAATAACAATCCGATGAATTTTGTTGGAGAAGAAAATATTCTGGAAGTCAATCGCGTGGCCATGACCTTTGGCGGGTTGATGGCGCTCAGCAATATTAGTTTTCAGGTGAAAAGGGGAATGATCAAAGCCATTATCGGTCCCAACGGTGCAGGCAAGACAACGCTGTTCAATATCATTACAGGATCTTTTCCGCCCACAGAAGGATCGGTCATGTTCAAGGGATTGCCCATTGAACATCTCAAAGCCCACAAGATTGCGAAACGGGGTATTTCCAGGACATTCCAGACCGTGGAGCTGTTCGGCAATATGACGGTTCTGGAAAATGTGATGCTGGGCTGTCATACCAGAGTACGATCATCTTTTTTGTCTTCGGGGTTTCAACTTCCACAGTTCAGGCGGAAAGAAGCACAGGTTAAAGAAAGCGCTATGAAGATATTAAAATTTATCGGACTTGTCGATAAATTCAATGACCCTGCAGACAGTTTGCCTTTAGGGGAGCAAAAGATACTCGAGATCGGACGGGCTCTGGCCAGTGAACCGGAGCTGATTTGTCTGGATGAACCTGCATCCGGGCTGAATGAGACCGAAACTTACGTGGCATCTTCTCTGATCCGGGCCATCAATGCAAAGGGGATTACCGTTTTGCTGGTGGAACACGACATGAAGGTGATCATGAACATATCTGATGAGATCGCGGTGTTGAACTATGGGCAAAAGATTGCCGAAGGATCGCCGCAGGAGATACAAAATAATCGTAGGGTTATTGAAGCTTATTTAGGAAGCGAGACTTAAACCATGCTAAGGATTGAGGGCTTAAACGCTGCGTATGGCAGTATCCAGGTGCTTAAAAATGTTTCCCTAAAGGTGCCGAAAGGAAAGGTGGTTTCCATTATCGGGGCCAACGGGGCCGGCAAGTCGACCCTTTTGAAGTCGATTTCCGGTTTGATGAAAATCAGTAAGGGGAGTATTTTTTATAAAGACAAGGATATTGCCGGAATGCCTGCCAACCGGATCGTAGGTTTGGGCATATCCCAGGTGCCTGAAGGAAGGCAGATTTTTGCCCATCTGAGCGTTCTGGACAATATTCATCTGGGAGCCTATCTCTATTTTAAGCGTAACAACCGCCTTGAGATCAAAGAACGCGTTGATCGCATTTATGAGATTTTCCCCATCCTTGAAACACGTTCCAAACAGATCGCCGGTACACTGTCCGGTGGCGAACAGCAGATGCTGGCCATTGCCCGTGCTTTGATGGCCCGACCGGAACTGCTTCTCTTGGACGAGCCCTCCATGGGCATCGCGCCATTGATCCTTCGCGAAATATTTAACGTCATTCAACAGCTTAATGAATCCGGGACCACGGTCCTTCTTGTGGAACAGAATGCACGGGCTGCCCTCAAGGTGGCCCATCACTCCTATGTGCTTGAAAGAGGCGAAATTGTAATGGAAGGTCTGGCCGGTGAATTACTGCACAATCCCAGGGTGAAGGAGGTTTATCTTGGAGGATAGTCTGAATATCTTATGGCGTAACACTTTAGCCTTTTGAAACCATTACCGCTTCAGGTATAATTAAATTTTTGCTGAAAGAACTCGTGGATAAGGGTTCGTAGTGAAAGAACCCGCCCGGACCATATAGAAAAGTTTCTGCTTTAACAGGGGGTTTCATCCATAAACTTAAATTGCGCATGGTTCTTTCAAAACGATCCCTAATCCACTCAAACAGCTTCCAGCCAAAATTTAATCATACCTGAAGCTCCTTTGAAACGGATCATTTCCAAAAGAGTTGATAGAATCATAAGGATTCAATTGTTAGAAAAAAACACACGAACCCTTGACCCCTGGAACCCCTCGAATCCTTAGATTAACAAGCGAAGTTGAGATAAAATCATGAATTTTGAGCTTAAAAACAAACCGGTTATTCAGATCATCTATGGTATTGCGCTGACCCTTGCGGGCATCGGCGTAATTTACAGGATACCCCAGGTCATGCCCAGAGTCGAACAGATACAACAGTTTTCTTCGGTGATTGGCTTTATCCGTTTTAGTTTCTATCTTATGGGAGTTCTTCTTATTGGCGGCGGTTTGAAAAAGATATATGAGAATTATAAAAAAGTATAATGACTATTTATTTTTGCATTGAAAACCTATCCCTCTGAGCTGGATCAGAGAGTTATGACCCCGACTGAAAATCGCTGGAAAAGTTTGAAGTGAGCTAAAGTTTGAAGTGAACTAAAGTTTGAAGTGAGCTAAAGCCCGCCCTGGCCTCCGGCTCGTAGAGCCTACGCCTCGGAGAGTGCGAATCGTTAATATATTGATCTGACTCATATATCATACAAACATGACTTTTTTAGTATAAAGTATTGGTAATCGGTCTGGGCCAGGGTTAAGGAATTCTGCCATTTATATAAAACAATCGGAGCGAAGCGACTCCATAACTTTAGGCACTTTAGATCACTTTAGGCACTTTTAGCTTGTATGGCTTTAAGTAAAACAGGCACCTCCAAGAGTTATGTCAAAGCCGGGTCCTCTGGGCTAGGATAATCACTGAATCAACCTTTTCTTCATCTTGCTCAGGGCAAGGCTTGTAAAGAAAAGAAAAAATACGATAAGATACACGATGCTGATGATCGGGTGAAATTTCGTTGGTTCCGATACTGAACCGTCTGGCCAATTCGGCCAGATGATAGAGAGGAAAGGCCAGCGCAGCGGGCTGCGCCCAGGCCGGTAAATTGGAAACAGGAAAAAATGTTCCGCTGAACAAAAACATCGGCGTAATGAAGAGAAATATCGGAAGATTGAACATGTCGATGGTCGGTGTAATTCCTGTAAAGAACATGCCGATGGCCCCGAAAGCCAGACCGCCTAAAAACGCAAGAGGGATCAGCAACAGCCCCAGTGGAAACTGAATAAATCCCAGCAGGCCGAGCACCATTGACATGATTGTTGCGGCACCTGTTGCTTTGGTTGCGCTCCAGACAATTTCAGCGATGATGATTTCTTCCAGGGACAATGGTGTCGCCAGCATGCCGTCAAAGGTCTTCTGATAATACATTCGAACAAATGATGCGTAGGTGGTTTCAAAAAATGAATTCCACATCACAGCTGTGGCGATCAATGCCGGTGCGATAAACGCCGTGTAAGAAAAATCGGTCCCTCCGTAATGCACATTGTTGATCAAACCGCTGAATCCCAAACCAAAAGCCAGAATGTAAAACAGCGGTTCGAGCAGAGGCGTCAGAAAGTTCACCTTCCAGATTTTCTTGTAAACCACCAGGTTTCTTTCCCAGACCCTCAGAAATCGCCATGAAAATGCAGCAGGATCGATCATTCTCGAAGCTCCCTTCCGGTTAAACGCAAAAAAACATCTTCCAGTGTGCTGTTGCGGTAAATGCACTTTTCGTTGCAAAACCGTTCTCGAATCGTATGGTTCAGATCCTTTTCTTCTGTTTCATACAATATCAGGCGACGGCCGAGATCATCGTACTCGATGTCATTTTCCTTGACATATTCAATCAGCGTCTGATCCGGCCCCTCGATTTCGATGATGTTGCTGCCGGCATGCCGCTCGATCAACGTTTTCGGGCTGCCATCCACCAGAATTTTACCGTGATCAACAATAACCAGCCGGTCGCAGAGGTGGGAGGCTTCTTCCATGTTATGGGTGGTGATGACGACGGTAAGACCGGTCTTTTTAAGATCCTCCAGCTTTTCCCAGACCTGATGCCGGGACTGAGGATCGAGTCCGGTGGTCGGCTCATCCAGAATCAAAAGTTCCGGCCGATTGATCAGCGATCTGGCCAGAATCAGCCGGCGCGCCATTCCGCCGGAAAGTTCCATGACTTTGGCATCTTTTTTATGGCTCAGCGCGAAAAAATCGAGAAGTTCTTTGGTTCGTTCACCGGCTTCTTTTTTGGGGATAGAAAAGTATCCGGCAAACACATGCAGATTCTGTTCCACACTCAAATCCGGGTCCAGGGTGTTGTCCTGCTGACAGACGCCGATTCTGGCTTTAATCCTGCGAAAATCGGTTCTGATATCCATACCGAAGATTCGCAGTTTGCCGCGAGTCGGGGGTGAAAATCCGTACAGCATGCGAATGGTTGTGGTTTTACCGGCGCCGTTGGGTCCCAACAGGCCAAAAAACTCACCCCGGTCCACAGAAAATGAGATGTCGTTCACGGCCGTAAATCCGTCGAATTGTTTTACCAGGTTTTGAATGTCTATGATTTTATCCACGTTTCTTCTTCAACTGGCTTTACCTGTATTGTTCCCAGCTTTGAGAATATTCCGGAAGTTTCATAAAATCGTTGCACCTGAATCTTGCACGATTTAATTTATAAAATAATAAATGATGGCGATTTTGGTGTCAAATTGAATCGCAATATATTTCAGGGGTCGGGGAGTTTTTATTGTAAACACATATATATCCATGTAGCGATTTAACATATAAAAACACCCCGTCCCCTCATATATTTACAAGAGCCATTATAAAAAGAGCGGGAACAAAATTCCACATAATCAATACTCCCTTTAATCTCCGAATGAGATACCCCTCCAATAGCTTTTTTAATAAGTAATTCCAGCTACGATTAAAGTTTTTTTCAAATCTACCGATATAGTATAGGATAAGATCGCGATAAAAAAAATAAACTAAAAAGAATAAGCCAGAATATCTCAACAGCTTGATTCGTTCCTCATATACATTTTTCATGAGAAATTCTGGTTGGAATTCAATCTGCAAATGGCCTGTCCGTGGGGAATAAATGGAACCTATGATGAGCGCCCGTCGAATTCTAATTGTTGATGATAGTGCCGTATTCCGAACAAGCATGAAAAAAATACTGGCGTCCATGAACGCTGAAATCATTTTAGCGGAAGACGGACAAGAGGGCCTCGATTTGGCCTTACAGGAAAAGTTCGACATTGTCGTCAGCGATATCGACATGCCAAAAATCAATGGCATTGAGTTGTGCCGCAGTCTTAAAAATGCCACATTTACCCAGGGAATCCCAGTGGTTATGGTGAGTACCTTTGATTCTGACAGCGATGTCGACAAGGGGTTCCAGGCAGGAGCATCAGCATATCTATCAAAGTATGAAATACAGAGCCGTTTACTTGAAACCGTAGAAAGCGTTTTGTCAAAATCCAAGTTTAAGGGAGACCGCCTTGTCATGGTTGTGGATGATTCTAAGGTTGTGCTCCGGATTGTCGAAAAAGGTTTGGCGGAAGCTGGATTTAGAGTAATCACTGCCGAAAACGGTAAAAAAGCTTTGGACCTGTTGGATACCATCCAGCCGGATCTGATACTTAGCGATATCGAAATGCCGGATATTAACGGCTTTGATTTCTGCCAGGCGGTTCACACAAATCCCGATTTATCTTCGATGCCGATCATCGCAATGAGTTCTAAAACCGATCGCGGTTATATGAAGCGGATGCTGCAAAATGGTGCTTCGGCTTATCTTTGCAAGCCATTCAACATCGATGAACTTGTCATCCTCGTTGAAAAGATGCTGTCTGATCAGTTTCACATGTTGCTAATGGAAAGAGAGCGTCTGGATTCCGAACGGAATTTGATGATTGCAAGCATTACCAGCCTTATCACCGCGCTTGAAGCCCGAGACAATTATACCAAAGGGCATTCTGAGGCAGTCGGCAGAATAGTCTCCGGAATGCTACGCATCGCCGGAGGCAGCGCAAAGGAAATCGAAACCGTTACCATCGGCGGAAGACTGCATGATATCGGCAAGATTGGCGTTCGAGACGACATCCTTCTTAAACCCGGACGGTTGACAGAAGAAGAATTCGCTCACATAAAAAAACACCCGGTCATCGGCGCTAATATTATAAAGTCAATTCCAAGTTTTTCGGATGTCATCCCAATCGTTTTGTCTCACCACGAGCGTCTTGATGGCAAAGGATACCCTCAGGGCCTAAAAGGAGATAATATCCATTTATGGGCGCGGATGGCTGCTGTTGCCGACACCTATCATTCTTTGACAAGTGACAGGCCCTACCGCAAGGGAATGGCCCAGGGAAAAGCGCTACAAATTATTGAAGATGTCAGCGGTACCCAACTTTGCCCGGATTGTGTGGTTTTATTTTTCAAATGGATTGCTCAAAAAAAACAAGGAGTGTGGAAGACGTAAATTACGAGATTAAATAATAATGTTTTGCACTTTTTCAACTCAAAAATAAGGTCTACATTGACTACCCGTTTCTTCAAACTTCACAGCCTTTCTTCGCATGCACAATAAACTGTGCATTGATGCATAATTTCTTGTGCATATTTCGATGTTATCTTTTTTCATCAATCCCTCTCATCTTATTGTATTTAGCAGTAGAAAAAATAACAATACTTTGCCAAATCTTCCGGAACACCTATAAATCAAGTCGTTACGAGGATCTTGGGAGCGATAAACACATCTCAAATACCGCTTTGTTAAAGAAACATTTCTTTTGGCACGAACGTTGCTGACGATAATGAGAGTTGAATTTAAAGATGATCAAAATCCAGGCAATACCTGAATCTTGCATCAAGGTCTAAACAACGTTTCGACAATTTGCAGAGTATTCAGACGAGGCGAATAAAAATGTTAAATAAGGCGAGTATAATCAATGTCAAGAAGTTAGACAGCCGGAAACTTAAATCCGAGATTGATTACCGGAAAGATCTCCAGGATATTTGCAACAAAATACATGCTGCTGCCAATCTTGACGAGATTCTCGTGGATTTGAAGGATGAAATCACACGGCTTTTTGAAGCCGAAAGATTGACCGTTTATGTGGTGGACGGGAAAAAGCGAGAACTGGTATCGCGGTTTAAATCCGGAAATGAAATTGAAGAAATCCGCATCTCCATTTCAAATAGCAGTATATCCGGGTGCTCGGCCTTTAAGAAAAAACTCATCAATATTAAAAATGTATATGATGACTCAGAGTTGGCCTCCATCGATCCCGAGCTTAAATTTGATAAACGCTGGGACAAGAAGATGGGCTTTTGTACACAACAAGTTTTAGCGGTCCCGATTATTTTCAAAAAATATCTTCTTGGCGTTATTCAATTGATTAATCGAAAAGGCAATTGTTCGTTTGCCCGGCTTGATGAGCAATCTGCAACCGAGATGGCCAATATTCTTGGAATTGCGCTGTATAATCAGAAACGGATGGCAAAGGCAAGGCCGAACAAGTTCGATTATTTTGTTCATAACCATATATTAACCCAAAGAGAACTGGATAAGGCCATTGCCGACGCCAGAGCAGGAAAAGCTTCTGTGGAAACGGTTTTAATGTCTGATTTTAAGATTTCCAAAAAGGAAATCGGAAAATCTCTTAGTCAATTCTATAAGGTTCCATTTGTAGAATATGATCCGGATATATCGATACCGGTTGTGCTTCTAAACAACCTCAAAGTACCTTTCATGCGCAACAATGTCTGGGTTCCGCTGAAGATAGAAGACGGGAAGATCGTTATTGCAATAGACAACCCCGGCGATCTTCAAAAAATTGGTGAAATCAAGACGCTTTTTTCAAACAAACTCCTTTCGTTCAACGTGGCGTTAAAACGGGATATCCTTGCTTTTATTCAGCGTTTTGCGCGGAAAGAAAGAAAACTGGCTTCCAGATCACAGATCTTATCTGACCTTAAAACCAAGGAAGTAGAGATAGAAGATGAAGAATCCGTCCTGTATGAAGAAGACAGTGCTATCGTACAGCTTGTGAACAAAATTATTATCGATGCTTACAAACATAGGGCTTCCGATATTCATATAGAACCCTATCCAGGAAAGATGAATACACGGATTCGGATACGGGTTGACGGCGCTTGCAGGTTGTTTGAGAGCATTCCTTATTCTCTTCGAGATAAAATCGTGTCTCGAGTTAAGATCATGGCGGATCTTGATATTGTGGAACGACGCAAGCCCCAGGATGGTAAAATAAAATTTAAAAGATATGGTGGTCCCGATATTGAACTCAGAGTGGCAACGGTGCCAACTCAGGGTAGAATGGAGGATGTTGTTCTGCGAATACTCGATGCCGGTGAGCCGCTCCCTTTGGGCAAGATAGGTTTTTCAAAAAGCAATTACAATAATTTTGTTGGCGCCATAACACAGCCCCATGGCCTTGTTTTTGTATGCGGCCCAACCGGTTCAGGAAAAACAACCACGCTTCATTCGGCCATAGCATATATCAATACCACCGACACCAAGATCTGGACCGCTGAGGATCCTGTGGAAATCAGCCAGATAGGATTGAGGCAGGTACAGGTAAAGCCTAAAATTGGATTCGACTTTGCTTGTGCAATGCGGGCGTTTTTAAGATCAGACCCCGATGTGATCATGTTGGGTGAGATGCGGGACAGGGAAACGACATCCATCGGCATAGAGGCATCTCTGACAGGCCACCTGGTACTTTCCACGCTTCACACAAACAGTGCTCCTGAAAGCATAACCAGGCTTCTTGACATGGGTATGGATCCATTTAACTTTTCAGATGCGATTCTGTGCATTCTCGCCCAGCGGCTGGTCCGAACCACCTGTATCCATTGTAGGGAACCGTATCATCTATCAAAAGAAGCCTTTGAAGAACTTGTTCGTGAATATGGTTCTTCTGATCAGTTTGAGGAGCACATAAATATTCCTTATACCGATGATCTGATTCTCAACAGGCCCAGAGGTTGTGAAAGATGCTACAATACAGGGTATGCCGGACGGATGGCGCTTCACGAACTGTTGTTGGGAACTGATGAAATAAAAAAGCTGATACAAAACAGTTCACCGGTGGAAGTCATCAGAAATCAGGCAATAAAAGATGGCATGAATACGTTGAAGCAGGACGGCATTGCCAAAATTTTCAGTGGATATTGTGACCTGTTGCAGATCAGGAAAGTATGTATGAAATAGAGGCTTCGCCCAATTGGCCTCCGGCCCGTAGGGCTTACGCCCCGGAGGGAATAATGGAATAATGGAGTAATGGTCCCGGTGAAATAGAAGGAAGTTTCACTGGATAAAAATGATGGGTTTGAAGGATTTTTTGACAATTCAAATAGGTTGTTTCCGCTCTTATTTCCAATATTCCAGCCCCGACAAAGCCGGGATCTTCGACATTCCATTCTTCCATACAAGCGGCATGAACGAAATGCCGTTAAAAGACTTTTTATTTCGATAAGATGTAGAAATTAAAAGGCGTTTACTCGTCCAACCGGTTAATCTCTCGACAACTTGTTGGCAATTTCATAAACATTACCAAAAGCCTGGCTTGACTGGTCCAGATTGATTAAAGGGATCATATCGGAAACCATTTTATGGATATGCCTGTCATAGGAGACGCAGCCCAAATTCGTGGAAGGTATGGTCAGGTATTTTTCAGCGACGATTTGAACAATACGACCCGCGTTTTCTTCTTTTTCATTTCTAACCATGTTGGTAACTACCCTCAGGTGGATATCTCCGATTTCTTTTTTTAGAACCTCAATGATATTTTTTTCGTCGGACTCCTCAATGAACTGAAAAAGTTCTTTGATTGTACGGATTTTTAGAACATTTTTGGGGTCCATGGCAATTTTAATCAGAGCCTGGAGAGATGGATTTTTACTGGAAAGTCTGCTTAATTTTCGGTAAACTGCATTTCGAACAAATATGTATGCATTCTGAATCGATGTTGGTTCCGGGGTAAGGACGATAATTTTTTTGTGGGCGATAAGAAAGAAATCCAGAACGTTAAAGGAAGTTCCAGCGCCAAGATCGAGAACAACATAATCGGCGTCCATTCTTGACAGGTGGGTCATGAGTTTGATTTTTTGGCTAAAGTGGGGGTTTGCCAGGGAAAGAACATCACTGGCCCCGCTGATGAGGCGAAGGTTTTTCTCACTGGTATCAATGCAAATATCTTCTAATTCCCCGAATCTTCTTGTAATAAAATCATTTAGCGTCCTGTCGGGGCTTTTAATTCCAAGGAGGGTGTGGAGATTGGCGCCGCCCAGATCGACGTCCATTAGAATAGTCCGATTGCCTATTCTGGCCAGCCAAAATGCCAGAATCGTACTGAAGACACTCTTTCCGGCACCACCCTTTCCCCCGCCGATAGCCAATATCTTGGGTGTTGATTTATTTTCCGTGTTTAGTTCCTCTTTCACTTGGCACCTTATTGTTTGAACATTAGTAAGACTATAGTTCGCGCTGCTCCCGTTCGCCTTGCCCCATTTTTATTCCCCGACATTTCATTATTTATAGCTTGAAAGGTAATAATATCCCTGATTACAATGAGGTTGTAAAAATCCCGAGACATTAGATTTTGAACTACTTTTCCATAAGCGAATTCCACAAGCTCCAGATCAGATTTTGTTCTGCTTCGGATCCGCAGCAGTAGCCTTTCAATATTCCGCGGTCAACATGGTTTATCTCTTTAAATTGAACACCAACGATGGCTGTTTTTTTACCCTCGACAGAAATTTCCTTGCCCCAGACAATACTGCCCAGGATATTGAGACTGATAGATTCTATGGGTAAACTCATTTGAATCTTAACATTTTTTCCGGTTAAATGGGTTATATCACCGGTTTGATATTTCGCCCCCAAGACAACACATGTTCCACCCAGAGAAATATCGTCTGTAAATCCGGATAGATTTAAAGGCGGTTTTCCGTTTTCTTCTTGAAAAATTTTCAGATTGACCTGCATGGGTAATTGATGTCGGGTTGCCTTTCTGACCGTTTTTGAATACCTTTCGCGGTTAGATTCAAAACGAAACTTACACAGGTTCCGCATTAGAAGATTAAGGTTCGGATGTTCTCCGCAAAGTGCGGTTAGTTTTAATTTGGAGATTTTCAACAGTTCAACGAGAGTGACGGATTCAACATCTGATTCAGATAATTTATCCTCCTCAAACGGATAAATTTCACCAAAAATGTCGCTTTCTATCAGATTTGTCGTAGATTTTTTTTTGACCTTTTCATCGGCTTCAAGGCGATGGTAATTGGTCTCTTCCAATGCACCGGATACGACAAAGCACAACTCGTTTTCTTCATCTCCAAATTTTCTCAACATGGTATTGGCAGGGTAGTTATGAGGCACAATTTTGGCCATTAAAGCGATCATTTCCTCATACGTTAGTTTGGTGAAAAACTTCTGCACCTCTATATTTTGTGGGCTGCATTCACAAAGGGCTGAATGGAAGGCCAATCCTTTTTCTTTGGACGGTTTGATGATTCGCCACTCAAAGATTTTACATGTGATAGCCTGCAATGGCATGCCTGCTTCTATAAAAAGTTTGGCTGACGTCTTGTATTCTTCGGCGGCATTTATTGATTTTTCTTCCAATAGTCGGTCAGCAAAGACTCTATGGAGTCGCGGGTCATTTGGAAAGGCTTTGAGCAGGTTTTCGAATTCTTCAACAGAATCGATGGTAATAGAACCATCGATGATGCGGTTGACAACACTGTACTGTCTATCAATCCGGTCGTTCATTACTCTCCTTCCAGTTAATGCTTAAAAGAAAAACCTATTTTTCGGTTAAAATCTTTTGCCCTTTGAGCAGTTCTATGACTGCGTCAATACGATGGTTCATAATCCTGTTCTTTTGATCCGAAAGGCGTAAAATTCCATATAATAATTTTAATTTCGAATCGAATTTCAGCAAAATATCGCCATAGTGAGCAAGATTTTCACTTATTGACGATATCTGCTGTTGTACATCTTCGGAAGCCAGAGTTTCCGGTGCGGCAGATTGCTTTTTTCTGAACGCCTTTATCATTTCTTCAAGATCATCTTTTTCCGCGTCCGATAGGCCGACGGTTATTTCTTCCAGGACTTTGTCAGTCATTTTATCCCCTGCATTCAAGATTCATCATATTCTTTAAACGCGTTTTTTAATTGAGCGTCTATGGTCTCAATACTCTCATCAGATGTTTTTATAAACTCCATAATTTCAAAAAGATGTTCGAAATCGATCGTGTGTCTTTTCTTCAATAGCGTGAAAATCATCAATACAATAATAACAGCTGTGAGGACATTCAACACGGCCAGTAGATATATCTGTGTCATGGCGTTTCCGTTAGCAGAAGAGGGTGATCCAACGTGTTTCTCGGGTATTTGATTTGACACTTTGTTAGAAAAGGTATTTTCAGGTGCTTGCGTTTCCTTCAATCCGGATTTTTCCACACCCGAGGGTGTTATGGATGGGCTGCCGGCCGCTTTCTCCAAAACTTTTTGAGGAGCATTCTCCGATTCTTTTTTTTCGGGCGCTGCTAACGTTTCAGACAAAGGTTTTTCATGTAAAGATTCCTTTTGTTCGGATTTTTCAGGCGATGAAGACACCTGGTACACATCAACAACGACGCGGTTGGGATCGGAAAGAGGATATGCCTTGAGTATGAAGTAGGGAAAAGATAGCCGGACATTGGCGATTAAATTAGATTTTTGCCGAACAAATTCAATGGAGTGAACAAGTTGTACAGGGCCTGTCTTGAATAATGTGAGACGCGGAAGGGTTGTAGAACTGTCAAGAAGAACCACGGAAAATTTTCCCTTTCCTTTAATCTCGGGACTTTCGAATAGAACGTCGTCTTGGAATTCGAACACAACCCGGATAAATTTTTCATGTTTACCGGTTCTCACATCTCTTAAATTTGCGGCCTGAGCCCATCCAAGTTGGGATAACGTGAAAACGACCGCAGCGATCAGCATTATTCTCAATTTCATTTGTCTTCTCATGTAAGCTCTGAACTTTTATTCCCAACTATGTTGTATAATTCAGATTTAATTTCATATAATTATAGATGATGGCGGCTGTTCTGTCAAATTAAATAAACTTCAATTGAGCGTAAACAAAATGCTGATTTGGCTCAATTGACGTAAAGATATGTGAGGACCATTACAGAAATTTTAAAGCAAGACACTTTTTGTCGTGGCAAGCTTAAATTTCAGGAGTTGTTTTTTGTAATAGTCCCGATTTTTTGTTGTTAGCTCAAAAGCCCGACGCCCTGTGGTAATGGCCTGTTCAAACAGGCCGTTAACGTAGTAACTCTCTGCGAGCGTGTCGAGAATATGGGGAGAGTATTCGAGCTGAACAGCCCTTTTGGCAAGCTCCAGCGCTTTCTCCGGGTTACGAAAGCTTTCGATTTCACACGTTGCATAGAGCCATGCAAGGTTGTTTAACGCATGGGTATTATCAAGATCGATTCTGAGCGATTGTTCGTAAGCCTTGATTGTTTCAGGATAGTTATTGTTGCTGTAGTAAAGGTCGCCCAGCGTACTGTAAAGCAATGGATTGTCAGGGGTCTTTTCGAGCTCTCTTTGAATGATCTTTAGAAAAAAATGTTTGTTGAGCTTCTTGCCTGTTTCACCAAAATTTAGATTGTATCCCACACCACACAACAGGAATATCCCTGCCAGATAAACGGCAATACTTTTCTTTATTTTGTTTTCATGACGTGTAATCCATATCTTGTCTGACTCGCATTTTTTTAAATATTCAATCCGTTTTGTGATACTGAAATGGTGCCAGTTGGGCCTATCCGGATGTTCCCCGCTGGTTGCGGCAATTTTTTCAAATGTCGAGATCAACGGTTTGGCACTATCGAAAAGGGAGTAAACATACGTATCTGCCTGACGCTCGAAATTACGCATAAAATAGCCGAAAATAAAGCGAAAGTAGATCAGAAAAACGATGATAATGACCAAACTGAAAATCGATGTGGTTACTGCAGTTTGATCGAAGCCGGTGCTGTTTATGAACTTGTATATGGTTTCCGAGAAGACAATAGAATAAATCAGCAGGTTAAAGGTGGCGTATGAGATGATCATGTAGCCGATAAAAAATAACAGGTAAAAATAAAGGTGCTTTTTTTTTATGTGTCCAATTTCGTGGGCAATAACCGAATCAATCTCTTCGGGTTCAAGCATGTGAAGAAGACCTTGAGTAACAAGGATGTAGCGGAATTTCTTAATCAACCCCATCACGGCTGCGGTGATCATTTTTCCGCCGAAAATGGGCCAGTAAAGAATGTTGGCATATTCCATTCCGGCTTTTCGACAGAGTTTTTCAATGCGACTTCTATGGTATCCGATTTCAAGGGGCGTGCATCTCCAGAATTTCTGAATCATCGCCGGACCTATTATCGCAATGGCAAACAGAAAAACTAAAAAATAGGTTATCTCTCCTTCGGTGGTGGAAAGGAAACGTTTCGGCAGGTCAAATGGCAGCACGTTGATGATATCTGCTATTCCTGAAAGCAGAAGCCAGGGTAAAAGTATTGGAATCGAGAATGAAACATGAGACAGAATGTAAGTTTTTCTAGGCAGATCCGTGGGATAAAGACGTCGGTAGGGATTGTAGGCACATGCCCAGACGATTGCCAGGTAACAGGTAAAGAGCATAAGAAACAGTAACGCCTGAAACGTGGGAATGATGTTTAAAAACGGTATCTTTATCAGAAAGGATGAAAGATTTAAGCCATAAATGTCAATTGAAAAGAGTAAGATCGCCAATATGGATTGGCGGGTTAACGTAGACCTGAATTTGTGGTCGTGATGGAATGGGTGTTGTTTTAGAACCTGTTTTTCAACCCTGTGAAACTGTATCCAGGTGATTGCCGCAAAAATAACAATCAGACATACAAAAAGAAATAGTGTTTCAGGGGCCGTAAAGTTTGTATTTTCTGAAGGCTGGTACGTGCTGTATATGAGAAGCACGACAATAAAATATATAAAATTACTAAACATTCGGATATATTAATCGATATCATTTCATCCTTGTGTAACAACAAGGCCGATGTATCATTTTAAAAGTCTAGTTTAAATTTTCAATCCGCGTGGTCACTTTTTCCCTTGTAATATCGTTCTTTTTCACTGTAAATGCAACCGCAGTAATGCTGGCGGTACATCCCCAGGCGTTTTGACGTTTCGACACCTTTCTTCCATCCGGTCCGGAAATCGTTGTAATAGAACGTTATCCCTACAGATTTCCCCACAGCTTCACCAATGGATTTGATTTCATCATGTTTCTGGAATTTGCTGTATAATAGTGTGGTGCTAAAACAGTCAAACTTTCCGTGTTTTGCCATCAGGGCCGTGGACCGGAGTCGCTCATGATAGCAAAAAGCGCAGCGATTCGATTCCCTGAAGGCCACATTCCGGATAAAACCTTCCAGATCATAACCTTCCTGGTAAATGACGTTGAGATCGATAGAAGTCGCGTAAGACTCGAGGGTTTCCTGTCTTTTGATGCATTCTGTGTAAGGATGGATGTTGTTTCGGTAAAAAAATCCCAAAATATCAAATCCTTCATCTCGAAGAATTCTTGCCGGGTATATGCTGCATGGTGCGCAACAGATGTGAAGAAGAATCTTCATCTTCTTTCTCCAAAAATTGCCGTTCCGATCCGCACAAGGGTTGCCCCTTCTTCAATGGCTACTTCAAAATCACCGGTCATTCCCATGGAGAGCTCATTCAGGACAACACTTGGAAAGGCTTTTTGAATCTGATCTCTGAGATTCCGAAGGGCTATGAAATAGGGCCTGGCTTTTTCGGGATTGTTGAAAAAAGGGGGCATTGCCATGAGTCCTTTTACGGATAAATTTTCAAAAAGAACAATGTCTTTGATCAGATTCGCCGCATTTTGTATGACTGATCCTGATTTTGATGGTTCTTTACTGATATTGATCTGTATGAGTACGTCTTGAATTTTATTAACTTTTTTTGCCTGATTGTTCAGTTCACCGGCCAGTTTGAGCGTATCCACGGAATGAATCAAATCAAAAAGCCTGACAGCATATTTGGCCTTGTTGGACTGTAGATGCCCGATAAAATGCCACATACCGGGTATGTGCCCAGAACGTTGAACTTGTTTCGGGCTTCCTGAACATAACTTTCACCCAAAGTGGTAACACCGGCCTCGATGGCTTCCCTGACACTGTTTGTCGGAATGGTTTTACTGACTGCAACCAGATGGATGCTTTCAGGGTCGCGGCTGCATTTTAAGGCCGCTTTGTTGATGCGGTCCTTCACATTTTCCAATCTTTTTTTCAAATCCATTGAAGTTTAACATAAGCTCGAATTATTAAATTACAAATAACCAAAACAAATTACTAATATGTATGCAAAAATTTAAAGTGCCCAAAGTGAGCTAAAGTGCCTAAAGTTATGGAGTCGCGTCGCTCTGCTGATTTTATATAATTGACAGAATTCCTTAACTTTAGCTCACTTTAAATTTTAGTTCACTTCAAACTCTTGGACTTCAGCTTATACGGGTTGGTGTCCAGATAAAAATACGTCATCGTATTTATGAATTAGAGTACTTAGCAATAACGATAACGCCTTCCTTGATTAAAAATTCTATGACTTCACAAACCGGAAGCCCCACAACATTTGTGTAGGAACCATTGATGCTTTTAACCAAAAAGGTTCCAAGCCCTTGTATGGCATATGAACCTGCCTTGTCAAACGGCTCTTTGGTATGGACATACCACTCTATCTCTTCATGGGTAAGATTTTTAAAAAGAACGTCTGTTTTAACGGTTTCAGAGAACATTCTGTTTTTGGCTTTACAACAGATGGCATACCCGGTTAGGACCTGATGGGTTTGCCCGCTGAGTTGATTTAACATGGTTCGGGCTTCATCCCTTGATCCCGGCTTTCCAAGGATGTTTCCGTTTTTAAGGACAATGGTGTCCGCTCCGATCACCCATTTCTCAGGATGCTTTTTGGAAATGTCCTCGGCTTTGGCTTCAGATAAAATTCTGACATAGGTTTCCGGTGATGATAGAGGTATCCTTGTTTCGTCAATGCTGCTTGGAATTACAGAAAATTTAAGGCCTGCCTGTTCCAGTAAATATCGGCGCCGCGGAGACTTTGAAGCAAGGATCAATAGGGGTTCTTCTTCTGAAATTTTCATATTTTTAGTTCGCCGAAGGCGGACGCTTCATAGAATCGCGAAGCGATTGTATAGCTTGAGTGTCTTGTCCAGCGCCGGGTGAACTCACCGTTTACAGGGATCAACCAATTCTTGATAGCTTGTGTAGTAAATATCTGTTAATGTTAAAAAAGCCGTTGTAATCAACGGGCCGTAAATAATGCCGAGGATACCGAAGATATTTAATCCGCCAATAATTGAAAAAAAGACAAGCAGGGTGTGCATTTTAACACGCTGTCCCACCAGCTTTGGCTTTAACAGGTATTCGACACCCACCGAGAGGATGAGATAAAAAACAATGAAAAATATGCCCGCTGCAATCCGGCCTTTAAAAAAAAGATAAATCGCTGCGGGGATAAATACCGCCCCGATGCCGATGATGGGAAGAAACGCCAGGAATCCCATAATCACGCCCCATAAAAATGACGATTTTAACCCGAAGAGCGAGAAAACAATCCCGCCCGCTAATCCCTGAATCAGACCTCCCAGCCCATTGCCGATTAGAATCGCACCGGCCATATCTTTAAATTTCTGAATGAGTTTTTCGTCCTGTTCCTTGGGCAGCGGGGAAAGGTCGATAATGAATGAAATCAGCTTGTCGCCATCTATTAAAAGATAATAGATGATCAGGAGCATAAAAAAGAAATATACGAAAAATTTGAATATATTCGAAGCAATGGAGCTTGCCTGCTGATACAGAAAGAGGCCGACCACCTTACCCAGCTCAGAGATAGCTTTATTGAGTTCTTCACCGGTAATTGCTATATGAAAATTTGAAAGGATAAGGTTTATTTTGTCCAAAATCTTGCTGGTTTCAAGAATTTGTTTAATCTGGTCGCTGATGACCGCTCCCTTTCCCATGAGATAGAGGCCATATGCCTCTTTAGACAATATGCCCACAAAAAGGACCGTTGGGATAAAGAGGATAAAAAATATTAAAGCACAGGTCAAAAGAGAGGAGAAAAGCGGACTTATTTTACGGTTTAATAACACGTAAACCGGTTTGAAAATGCTGGTCACAACGGCAGCAAGAATAATAACGGAGATAAAGGGCCAAAAGAGACGCCCGAGCAAGAAAGCTGAGACAAGAAAAAGCGCCAGAAAAAACCACAAAAGAATATTGCCGGAGGTTTTGTCTTGCATCGCAACTCCAATTCAATACAAACCCAAATTGAGCGATTTTCAAGTTTGCCGCAGATACAAGGAAAATGTCGTTCCGCTATAGTCGGCTATGCGGGACGGCATTTGACGCCGTAGATGCGGTGAAATTGGAAATCCCGAAGGGTTTTAAATTTTGGAAATTCAAATCAACAGAATTCCTTAAAAAAATATTATTAAATTTATTCATTCCTAAATTTAAAACGCTCAGCTTTGGACAAAGTGTTCCTGTCATTGCGCATGGCGGTTACCCATGCTTGGCCCATGCCTGACTAAAAGCGCCATGGGTTAAAACGTATCTGATATTTTTTCGTTTCATTAAAACGGGAATGTCGAGACGGTTATCGGGAAAGATACCGTGTGAAATTTAGGAACAGATCATTTCTATTCGCGGGTCTATTTGCTGGCAAATCCGCCCGCAATAATTAAAAGAATGATTTCATAAGCGAAAACAGAAACATAACTGCCAAATAACGCATAAACAATGCCGCCGCCGATGACCGCCGGCACACCAAATACCACCATAGTACCCAATCTTCTGCTGATGTTCATCTTTAATTGATCTCCTTTAAATATATGATTATCAAAAGAAAGCCCTTAAAAAAAAATCGATAAGCAAGAAAGAACGTCTGATTTAGCGTCTTGGAAATTCTACAACTTATCGAGATCATGTGTCTTTTAATGGCTATTTGTTAATGCCATCGTTATGGAAAAATGGAATGTTGGAATGCTGGAATATTGGGAATAAAATTGGATTTAACCTATTTAAATGGTTAAAAATTCCTTCAAACCCATCATTTTTATCCAGTGAAACTTTCTTCTATTTCATCGGGACCATTGCCCCTTTATTCCATTATTCCCTCCGCGGCGTAGGCCCTACGGGCCGGAGGCCAATTGGGGCGAAGCCCCTAACTTGAATACATCACGCCCGCCAAAAGTTGAGCTTGCGAAATCCTGCTTTCTATATTAAACATTTTAACAACAATCTATTTAGCACCAATTTATGAAGATTTTCGTTTGTAGCAATAACGGAAAATCAAGTAAAGAAAAAAACAGACAAAATCGTATTATTTATTAATATAGACAACAATGTGCCTGATCCTTTTATCATATGAGATGCATCCGAAATGCCGGATGGTATTGGCGGCAAACAGAGATGAATATTATAACCGTCCCACAGCCCCCATCGCCTTCCATGATGATTGCTCGGATGTTCTTGGTGGCCGAGATCTTAAGCATCATGGGATGTGGTTGGGTATCACCCGGTTCGGACGGTTTGCAGCCATCACCAATTACAGAGATCCGGGCCCGAATATATCCGGTGCACCATCCAGAGGTTTTTTGGTTCGAGATTTTTTAACCGATAAAGAATCGCCTATCAATTATCTCGAACATGTCAAATCCATTGGACATCAATATAACGGATTTAATCTTCTTGTTGGAGACCGGTCGGAACTTTATTATTATTCAAACCGCGGAAACACTATTAAAAAATTAAAACCGGGCATGTACGGCCTGAGCAATCATCTGATGAATACACCCTGGCCCAAGATTACAAAGGGAAAATCGGACCTTGGGAAACTGTTGAACGGTAAAGAAGATGATATAGACCCCGAAGACATATTCGATCTTTTAAAGGATGGTTCTTGTCCGCCGGACAGCATGTTGCCTGACACCGGTGTGGATCTCGAATGGGAGCGGATTCTTTCTCCGTTATTTATTACCAGCGAGTTTTATGGGACACGTTCATCTTCGATTATCTTCATCGAAAGGAAAGGGGTAATCACATTTCTGGAAAGGACATTCATTCCAGATGGCGGTGTATCCAAGGAAGAAAAAACCCGTAAACATTCCTTCCCAATGTCCGCGTAATTTTTCTTCATTATACTTGACAAATGGACGATATTTACTTAAATTTAAACATCAACTTCAATTGAGCTCAATTGAGGTTTAAATATGTTCTTTTCAATAACTGGATCTTTCAAGAGTCGAGTTTGTCGCATATGCAAGGCGCAGGAAATGCAGCTGTAGTGTATTACCGCAAATGCCCTGCAACGCAGCAGATGCGGTGAAATCGGCGCGTGCAAGATTCAGGTAATACATCTGCACAACCTTATGGGGGCGAAACGGCTTCGACGGGGATAAAGAAGCACAGGTTGCATACCAAGCTCCTGCCGGCTTGTAAAAAAGGTGGGAAATTAAACATAATCGCAGATGATTATAACTACGCTCTAGCCGCTTAAGGCTAGCGTCCTGCCGAACCATTCCTGCTAATTTGGTAAGGGCGTCGACAAGCAGGATAGCTGGTCCCGAATTCCTGTTAACGGATCGGCGAATATTCTTACAGGATAGCCTTTTAAGCATCCTGCCTGGAGGAGACTTAAAAAGGCGAAAGCTAAAGTTCAGGCTAAGTATGTAGATGCCTATGCGGAATGTTTTCGGACGCGGGTTCGACTCCCGCCGCCTCCACCATTATTTGTTTGAGCATGTCGAAAACAAAAGCTGTTGCGTACTAACTATGCCGTTTCTATCTTAAAGTCGGATTCAGCTTCTTTTCTTCATTATCTTCTATCGGGCAGACATCCTGTTGTAATCAGTTTTTCTATAACCTTAGAATCACCGGATAAAAGCAAACACGGTTTTGAATTTCTGCCGAAGATTCGGCGCATGAGGTTTCATGTGTATAATAAAGGCGATGATCAGGGCGATGAAAAGCAAAGGATAATAAGAATTGGACCAGAATTTTTCGATAACCGTATCGTCTTCAAAACTCTCCGAAGGAACTGTCGGAGACGCATGAACAATATCTGCTGCATTCGGAGTCATCTCTTTAATCACTGGAATGACGAGTTTTTGTGGACATCTTAAATCATTGAAGTCGACTTTTGGGTTATATTTTTTAAGCAGCCAAACCGGCATTTCAAAGGTATCATTGCAAAGGGTCCAGACATTGTCGCCTTTTTGGAGCTGGTATAGTTGTACGGATTCGATTTCATAGAAACTGAAAAAATCCTCCTGAATTTTTTTGTGGTATTCAAACCGCGTTTCTTCAAATTGTTCTTTCGAAATCTTATCAAGGGGAATTTTCACTTTCATGTGCAACTGCAATGTTTTGCTGTAGGGAAATCTATTCAGTCTTCGGATAATTCTCGTT
Organism: uncultured delta proteobacterium; assembly: GCA_963706295.1. Lineage (GTDB taxonomy): Bacteria > Desulfobacterota > Desulfobacteria > Desulfobacterales > UBA11574 > UBA11574. The sequence goes on from CAVPLW010000002.1 coordinate 214,705, forward strand.
GGAATTTCAAGCCATTCCGCAAAGTGCCCCAGGGTTTCTTCCATTTCAACCTGAATGATCCCCACGGGCTTGCCTTTTTCTATCATCACACGTTCAACTTCCAGATTGCCTCCTACGATATCCGGATCGATTTCCAGCTCGGACGCCGGGGTCGTGGCCTCGTATGCGGAAGATGAATGTAAAGACGCCATGCCCGGGGCTTGTGTTCTTTGTTGACGGATTTCATTGGTGGAAAGGTTCGGTGTTTCAGACATATCCGTTACTTCACCGGGCAACGGCAGTCGCAAATGTTGATTGACATAAATGACACCATTTGAGTTGATCTTGTTGGCCAGGATCAGGTCGGATACTTTGATTCCGTGCATCTTTGCAATTTGTGTGATGTTATCGTTCTTTTTCACGCGATAAATACGACTCGATTTCTGATGATATTTATACATGTTCAAGGGCAATTCCAAGGACGCACCCATTCGATTTTGCACGGCATCTGACGGCAGGCACAGTGAATATCCTTTGGGTACATATTTTTGTTCTCTGAAAACCGGAGGCCGCAAAGAGGGATTGAGCCTGCCAAGGGTTGCCATGTCCACGCCAAAATATTTGCCCAGATCTTTAATGGAAGCATAACCGGCCAACACGATTTTTCGGCTATCCACAGGTGTGTCCGGTATTATTTTGCCAAAGTATTTTTCATAACTGGTTGCGACTTCGCGTGCGGCCATAAACTCCGAGTAAAAATTCCTTGAAGCAAATCGAAAATTTTTGCCTTTGTATTGGTTAAAGATCTCTTCATAACCGCCTTTGGTCCATGTTGCGCTTAACATCCCCGAAATTCCGTGATTGTATGCCGTAATTGCCAGCGGCCAGCTTCCAAATTTTTCATAGGAGTGCTTCAGCAACTGAGCTGCTGCCTCGGATGATCGAATGGGATCCCACCTTTCGTCTATGGCATAGCCTACTGTCATAAAACGCTTTCCAGCCTCGCGAACAAATTGCCAGATACCTGCGGCGCCGAGTTTGCTGTAGGCTTTTGGGTTATATGAAGATTCCACATGGGGTAGATAAACGAGATCTTCCGGCAAGTTGTATGAACGAAAAATTTTCTTGATTTCATCAATCCAGGCTCCAGAACGAATGATCCCTTCTATAAAGCGATCTTTTTCACCCATCTGGCAGCGGATTTTGTATATCGCCTTTCGGAAAGTGGCCCGATTCGCATTCTTGCCGAATAGGGCTGCAACCCGCTTGGCTTCAGCATCAGAAACAGAAGGATTTTGAGCTAATTTCTTTAAAATCATCTTATACTTACGTTTTGCAGCATTGATCCGCTTGTCATTGATTTTTTTTGCACCGTACCGATCCGGATCTTTGAGGTCGATCACCTCATAGATAACATTCAAGTTTTGGCTGTCATGGAGGATGCCCTGGGCTGTTGAGTGCTCCGAGTAAACCTTGGTCCAGAATTTAACATTCGGTTCTATGCTGGGATAAACTGGAAAAAGAGTGGTGTCACCATAAAGAGCCGAAGGGGAAAAAAAGTAGCTAAACAAGAAAAAAAGGAACATGCAGAATTTCAAGTGCATCTTTTTCATAATCATATATCTCCATTTTACCCATGCTTCAAAAAGGCACAAACCACGAGTGGCTAAAATAGTGCAAAAACCATGCGAGGTAATGAATTTTTTTCTTCTGTAGATGAGTAAAATTGAAAGATATCAAAGAATTATATGATATGAAAAAAATATAGATACTTTGTCGGATGACAATAATTGGCAGTGATATGGCCATTATTGGGCAGGTTCAACATC
>CAVPLW010000003.1:0-238416 GCA_963706295.1 uncultured delta proteobacterium
GTTTCTGTTTCGCTCATTTTTACTTTGATCATCGGATTTACAATAGGTTATTCAAATCCATCAGGGTACGCTTCCGCCGAACAATACACAACCAACTTGGAAGATTTTCTAAATTATGAAGGAGATGTCCTATGAGTAAAAAGATGAAAATCCTGATTTTCAGTTCACTTCTTCTCAACGTTTTGCTTTCCGGCGTTATCATTGGCGATGTGTCGCATCTCTTCCATAAAGAATACTTTGTTCGAAAGTCCGTGCAAGAATTTGCATCGAAATTACCCGGGGATAAGGCAGCCCTGTTTCTTGAAACGGTGGAAAGGGTTCATCTGAACAATCGGGATGCATACCATCAGATCCGAGACGCAAGAAAAGAAGCGATGAAGCTTTTATCCGCACCTCAATTTGATGAAGCTGCCTACAGACTTCAAGTTGAAAAAATACACGAACTGCGCAGTCTCATGAAGCGGCGTTTGGCAGATACAACCATTGAATTGGCGAGGCAATTCAATCAGGAAGAGAGAAAAGCGTTGGCTCAACATCTGAGGCATTTTCCACGACACTCACGGGACAGCAATCCGCCGTCCGATGCAAAAACCTCGTCATGAAAATTCCTGACCGGGACGGTAACATCATCCTGTTTCAAGAATCTAAACGCTTACGATTTGGGAAACAGTAGCTTGAAATGTAAACAAGCCATGAACTTACTGAACAAAATAGCCCCGATCCGATTTGGAGCACTTTTATCTGCCACGCTGATGCTGTTCATTTTTGCCGGATGCGCGGTTGTTGGACCAGATTATGTGCAACCAGACACACCCATGCCCGAAGCATGGCATTCCCCGGCGAAAAGTGGCCTGGTCGGGGAACATCTAAACAAAAAAGAACTGGCCGATTGGTGGTCGATTCTCGATGACCCTGTACTAACGAACCTTGTTGAGTCAGCGGTTGCAGGAAATCTTGGTCTTAAGGAGGCGCGCGCACGTGTTCGTGAAGCCCGTGCTCGCCGCGGCATGGGCGAGGCCGGCCGTTTCCCGAGCATCGACGCCAGCGGCTCGGCCAGGTCGAGCCGCAGCAGCGAAGAAACCGGAAGCGGCAGCGAGAATTCTACGCCGCAGGATTCGATGCCGCTTGGGAACTGGACGTGTTTGGCGAGAAAAACGTGCCGTTGAAGCAGCTGGAGCCGAGCTACAGGCGAGTGAAGAGGATTTGCGGGATGTGCTTGTCAGCCTGCTTGCTGAAGTTGCCCTGAATTATGTCGAGTTGCGTTCATTTCAGACCCGACTGTCGGTTGCTGAAGCCAATCTTGATGCACAAAAAGAAATATACAACATCACCCGATGGCGCCGTCACCCGGCCTGACGACACAGCTGGATGTAGAACAGGCCAAGTACAGTCTCGAGCAGACGCGGGCCCAAATACCGAGTTTGCAGACCGGCCTTGAACAGGCCAAGAACCGCCTGGCCGTATTGATCGGACAGCATCCGGGTTCACTGAGGGATGCCTTGGCGAAACGCAAGGCCATTCCGGTCACCCCTCTCGAAGTGGCTGTCGGCGTGCCGGCCGATATCTTGCCGAATTCCCGGCCGGATGTCCGAAGAGCGGAACGCCAGCTAGCCGCGCAGACAGCGCAGATTGGTGTTGCCACGGCGGATCTGTGTCCAGGTTTTCCCTCCTCGGCTCCATCGGTCTTGGAGCCCTGTCGCTGGGAAACCTGTTTCATTCAGCAGCCGCACTCATAGTATTGGTACCACGGTTGACTGGCCTCTGTTTGACGCCGGGGCCATCCGGAGGAACATTGAAGTACAATCCGCTTTGCAGGAGCAGGCCCTGATCCGATACGAGGCCGCTGTTCTCACAGCACTGGAGGATGTTTTCGAAAACGCCTTGGTCGCCTACGCTAAGGAACAAAGTCGCAGACAATCGCTGACCGAAGCGACCGAGGCTGCCCGGCGTGCTGTTGACCTTGCCCAAAAACAGTATTCGTCCGGACTCATCGAGTTTGGCAATGTCCTGATTGCTCAGCGGTCGTTGTTATCACTCCAAGATCAGTTGGCCGTCAGTGAGGGCGGAGTGACGTCGAATTTAATCGCTTTGTACAAATCCCTGGGAGGTGGGTGGAAATCCCTGATGCCAGATAACACTAATTAGTGCCCATCCATAAATGCATTTGAGCACTAAGTTCTGAATTGGAAAAAAGCAATGAAATCGAATACAAATCCGGAATTCGATATCGATCAAACCCTTGGTATTGATCAGTCCTCGGGCCGCAAAAAGCATTTGAAACGGTGGCTCATCGTAGCCCTCCTCGCCCATCGCGGCCGTGACAAGCACTGTTGTTTGGAAGGGGACAAAAAAATCAAATTCCATGCAGTACCAAACCCAGAAAGTTCAGCGGGGAGACCTAACCGTGACCGTAACAGCGACAGGTGCCCTGGAACCGACAAACCAGGTGGATGTGGGCAGCGAGTTGTCCGGTATCATCAAGACCGTCGAAGTGGATTACAATGACCGGGTGAAAGTCGGACAGATTCTGGCGAGGCTGGACACCGACAAACAGAAAGCCAAGGTTCTGCAATCAAAAGCTGCCCTGGAATCGGCCCGGGCAAAAGTTTTGGAGGCACAGGCCACTGTCAAAGAGTCGGAAGATCAACTGGCACGGTTAAAGCAGGTGTGGGAATTGAGCAATAACATGGTGCCGTCGCAGCAGGATCTGGATGCGGCTCAGGCGTTGCTGCATCGGGCAAGGGCCATCGAGGCCACCGCAAGAGCCCATATTGCCAGGCCCAGCCACTCTCGAAGCCGACGAGACGGATTTGGCAAAAACGGTCATCCATTCCCCCATTAACGGCATCGTCCTTACGCGAAACGTGGAACCCGGCCAGACCGTGGCCGCCTGGTTTCAGGCCCCGGTATTGTTCACCTTGGCCAAGGATCTGACACAGATGGAACTTCATGTGGACGTGGACGAGGCTGATGTGGGTCAGGTAACGAACGGACAAGAGGCCACTTTCAATGTCGATGCCCATCCGGGCCGGACGTTCCCGGCGCGGATCACCCAGGTCCGGTACGGTTCTCAGACCGTGAACGGGGTTGTCACATACAAAACGGTCCTGAACGTGGACAACTCGGATCTGTCCTTACGACCGGGGATGACGGCAACGGCGGACATTACCGTCAACAAAGTAAAAAACGCGATCCTGGTGCCCAATGCTGCGTTGCGTTTTATGCCACCGGTTAAAGAAAAAGAGGCCCCATCCAACGGCAGCTTAATTAATATGCTCCTGCCGCGTCGGCACAGATCGCCTTCAAAACAGCTTAAAGACTCGACTGCCAACAAAAAACTACAGCACGTCTGGACGCTGCGCGATGGAAAACTTCTCGCCATTGCAGTCGGCATAGGCGCCACTGATGGCAGAATGACCGAGGTGACGAGCGGTGATATTGATCCGGGGATGCCACTCGCGGTCGATATGGTGAGATCTGAACGATGAAGACAACCTTTTCCACGCAAATCAGCAAACATTCCCTTATAGAGCTCCAAGGCGTAACCAAGGTATACGGCACGGGTTCCGCGGCCATGAAAGCCCTTCGGGGAATAGATTTGCACATCGGCCGGGGTGAGTTCGTGGCCGTGATGGGGCCAAGCGGGTCGGGGAAGTCGACTTGCATGAATATTCTGGGCTGTTTAGATATTCCAGCAATGGGGCCCACCTTTTTGAAGGTGTCGATGTGGGAAAGCTGTCCCGCGACCAGCGCGCGCTGTTACGCGGCATTATCTGGGATTTGTGTTTCAGGGATTCAACCTCCTCAATCGCACATCGGCGCTGGAGAACGTGGAACTACCCTTGGTCTATCGCGGCATCCCTGCCCATGAGCGGCGGGAAAGCGCCTTGCGAGCCCTTGAAGCGGTCGGGCTCAAAGGGTGGGAAACACACACGCCCGGCGAACTCTCAGGTGGACAGCAGCAACGGGTCGCCATCGCTCGTGCCATCGTTACCGACCCTAAGGTGCTGCTGGCCGACGAACCCACAGGCAACCTGGATTCCGCCCGCAGTCGTGAAGTTATGGAGATGCTTGATGCATTCAATCGTGAATACAGCATCACCATCGTCCTGGTGACCCATGATGCCGATATGGCGGCCTATGCAAAACGAATCATTCGCTTCCTCGACGGGATCATCGATACCGATGAGGAAAACGGGAAGATGCCATAATGTTAAGGGAAACGATTTTACTGGCCTTGCGGGAAATCCGGCGCAACATCTTGCGTTCATCGCTGACCATCCTGGGTATCGTTATCGGAGTTGCTGCCGTGATCACCATGGTGACCCTCGGCAGAGGGGCGACGGCGCAGGTGACCTCCGATATCACGAAACTGGGCACCAATCTTTTGCAAATTAGACCTGGGCAGCATCGCCACGGTCCCGGCGGCACCCAGTCAACCGGTAAAATGTTTAAGGCGGACGATGCAAACGCCATTGCCCGAGAAATCTCCGGAATTGCTGCGGTGGCACCAATGGCCTCCCAAACCACACAAGCAATCTACGGAAACGAAAACTGGGTGACCTCGGTTATCGGCAGCACTCGTGCCTATTTGCAGGCCTGCAACTGGCAGATTGAGAGCGGGCGCCGATTCACAGACAGTGAACTTCGGGGAGGAAAAGGCGTGTGCATCCTTGGGTATGGACCGTTTGCGGAAAAGAGCTCTTCGGCGGCGCAGACCCTATCTGGGCCTCCAATCGCAATTCGCCTTCAAAAGCTTTCATGCCAGGTGATCGGCGTCCTTAAATCCAAGGGGCAGTCCAGCTTTGGAACAGATCAGGACGACTTCGTTCTTATCCCATTGCGCACGATCCAGCGGCGCATCGCCGGGAATACAGATGTGAGCAGAATTTATGTTTCAGCAGAAGATGGCGTTTCCACCACAAAGTCGAACAGGATATCGAAAGGCTGATGCGTGAGCGTCGCCGCATTGCCATGGGCAAAGAGGACGATTTTTATGTCAGAGATATGCAAGAACTCGTCGCAGCACGATGACCGGAACGACCCGTGTACTTACCGGACTGCTGGGTGCAGTGGCGGCGGTAAGCCTCTTGGTCGGGGGAATCGGAATCATGAATATCATGCTGGTATCGGTTACGGAAAGAACACGGGAGATCGGCATCCGGCTTGCCATCGGCGCCCTGGAGCGGGATGTGTTAATGTGACGTTCTGGTCGAAGCCGTAGTGCTGTCTTCCTTTGGGGGGCTGATCGGCATCATCCTCGGGGTTGTGGCGGCCGCGATAGGCGCGCGCATCCTCGCTGTTCCCCTTTGTTTTTGATCCGGGGATTGTCGCTATCGCCTTCCTGTTTTCCGCAGCTGTGGGCGTCATCTTCGGCTACTTCCCGGCCAGACAGGCGGGGCAGCTGGACCCCATAGAAGCGTTGCGTCATGAATAATCCTATCATTCTTTGGCTGTATGGGTTCAAAAGTCAGGCTTTTAGCCTTCCCACCAGATACCCGTCCATCAAAAGATGGATTAAATGATGCAGTACGCAGACAACAAGGGCCAGTCCGTATTGCGGAAAAAGAGAAACCTGCAAAATTATTGAAAGGGGCAGGGTTTTTTGCCGCCCATGAAAATAACGCTTTCCCGCGGCCTTTGCCGAGCTTTAACATCCGGCAACAATGCCGGCCACAGCCAAAAGCATTCCGTGGAATCCAAAAACCAACAAAAAAATAATTCCCACCGATGCGCCCCGCTCGGATCGCATCCCTTGCCTGGGACATGGCCATCCAGACGATGGCCAGCACCAAAAACTGGTTCAGTATTTGCAACCCATGGACAATCGATCCACAAACGATTCAGCAAAAATTTTTATGCCCAAACCTATACAAAGGGGTAAAAGAACATAAAACCCGAGCTTGATCATGATGGCAAGCTTGTTAATGACGACAACCGTTGATCCTCCCACCAGATTTAACAATAAAGAAAGCACCACCGGTATGGTAAAAACGGCAAGTCCATTGGCCAGTATGGTGATGACCAACGCCTGTGCCATTCCCGCCGGCCGCGCCGGTCATTACAACGCCGCTGCTCAATGTTGTGGGCATAACGGCAACAAGAAAAATTCCTATGACAACCCCTGTATCTATCGGAATAGCGCCAAACAGCGCACCGATAACCGGTGCAACCAGAAAAATGATGATCAGGGCGGCAATGATGCCCTTTATATCCATCACACCCGATCTTATCTGCCGGGCATTCAATATCAAACCGGAAAAAAAGAATATCAGGACAATCACGGCATCCGGTCCCCGATGCATTTTTAACCATCTCCCAATGCTCGAAACCGTCTCGCTGGTATCTGCCACCGTCACAACAAAAACAAGAAGAAGACCGATGAGAAACCAGTATTTTTTGATTAAATCAGACAAAATAACACGCCCCGGTAACAATTTAACGTTTCGGAAATTTTGCAACTTATTGAAAATAATAAATATTTATTTGCTTTATCCGATCGACGACGCCTTGGAATGATGGAATGGTGGAATAATGGAATATTGGGTTACAAAAAATGTAGAATCACTTACAATTTTTGTAGGCATGGCTGCTATCATTATTAGATTTAAATATTTATATAAAAAGCCCCTATCCTTTAAACCCATCATTTTTATCCAATGAAACTTTCTTCTATTTCACCGGGACCAATATTCCATTTATCCATTATTCTCCCGCTAATTAGCGGGATGAGCGAAGCGAACTAACTTGAATTTGCGATTCGGATACAGAATTTATTGAGCGAATTTAAATTTTTCTTGCAAACATAACAGTTTGAGCCTATTAATTCCATCAGGAATCGGAAAATTATCGAAAATTATCCTTATTAAACTTTTCCATGAATAATGTTTTTTTTCAAACCGCTACAATATCAAGTTGCTGTTTGAATAATAAATTCTCATTAAATTTAAACTGTTATAGGTATTTTCATTTTTTCACACTCATTTAGGAAAACGTTCTAATGAGATAAAAAGAACCGACAAATCAAAGAAAAACATAGAGAAGCCTCAATTCCACCACATATTGTATTCAGATAATTAAAATTACCCCCTCCATTGTGTTTTTCCCTTTACAAACAAAAGGATCCCTGATATTTATTTTAGGATTATGTGTCATACAAGTTTAGAGAATGATCAGAAAGAAATAACAGGAGAGTTAATTGCATGAAACTAAAAAAACTGGAAATAAACGGATTTAAATCCTTTGTTGAAAAAGCCAGCATTCAATTTCCTCCGGGTATTTCTGCGGTTGTGGGTCCCAATGGCTGTGGCAAAAGCAATATTATCGATGCAATAAAATGGGTTATGGGGGAGCAAAGTGTCAAACAGCTCCGCGGCAAATCCATGGAAGACGTTATTTTTTCGGGCTCGAACGGGAAACAGGCATTGAATATGGCCGAGGTTTCACTCACCCTTGCCAACGACAACGGCACGGCGCCCGAAGAACTTAAAGACTTTACCGAAATCATGTTGACCCGCCGGCTTTACCGTTCCGGAGAAAGCGGCTATTTCATTAACAAGCAACCCTGTCGGCTAAAGGACGTACATAATATTTTTCTGGGTTGCGGTATGGGAACGAAATCCTATGCCGTCATTCAGCAAGGAAGCATCGGCGCAATTACGGATGCCGGACCGGATGAAAGAAGGATTCTCATTGAGGAGGCTGCAGGAGTTACGAGATATAAGTCACGTAAAAAAGAAGCGCTGGGTAAAGTCAAAGCCACGAACGAGAATATTATGCGCATCAGTGACATTATCTCGGAAATAAAACGACAGATGGCGGGTCTTAAACGCCAGGCAAGAAAGGCTGAACGTTATAAAAAATATCAAAAACGCATTAGGAAACTCGATATATGCCTTGCACTTCATCATTATGATGAATACACATGTCAAATTGATGAAGCCGATGTGCTGCTAAAAGATCTAAATAATACAGACATTGAACATTCAACCCGGTTGAAAAAGCTGGATGCAGCGCTTGAAAAAATCAAGTTCGATCGCGCTGCAAAAAATCAGGAAATTTCAGATCAAAAATCTTTCATATTTGAAACACAGCGAAATACAGACCGGATGGAAAATGACAAGGCCCATCTTTTCAAAGATGTTGAAAGGCTTACATACGAATTTGTTGAACTCGAATCCGCCCGTAAAAACCTTGAAGAAAAAAACAGGGATTTAACGGCCGAGGTTCAAGGGGGTGAAAACCAGAATATAAGTATTCAAGCTGAGATAACATCCGTAAGATCGACCCTCGACAAAGAGCAATCAGCTTCACAACATATAAAAGATGAACTCTCTTCGCTAAATCAAGAGCTTGAAACCTGCAAAGCAAATTTGATGGACCTTGTCGCCCGGGAAGCTCAATATAAAAACATCTATCAAAACGCCACGAACAGCAAGGAAAGCCTGAAAAGACGACTCAAAAGGATAGATGAGGAAGAACTTACAACACGCCGAAAGGTTTCCGAACTAAATGACAGAAACAACAGCGCCAAAGAACATCTGAGTTCATACAAAACAGAAATTGATGATCTGAGAAATCGCATCGACATCATCCAAAAACAACTCCACGAAAAAAATACAGCCCTGGGAGAACAGATCAGGCAAGTTCAAACCCTTGAGCTTGAACGAAACAAAGATAGATCATCTTATACCCAACTAAAGAAAATGGAAGGCAACTTCGAGTGGTACAAAGATGGCGTCCGGGCGCTAATGAAAAAAAGTCAGGCTGTCAAAGAAGACGTGTCACCCGACAGTCCACAAAAAGAGGTTGGTGACGGTATTTTGGGGCTTATGGCGGATATCCTTGAACCGGAACCCGCCTATGGGACTGCGGTGGAGGCCGTCCTTGGAGAATCCTTGCAATATATCCTTGTTGAAAATCAAGAGACTGCTGTGGGCTCCATCGATTATCTTCAGAAAACCGGAGCGGGACGTAGCGGATTTATTCCGGTTACATCTGTCAAAAATATAAAATCTATCCCAAATCATCAACCGGATCACCCAAAATATCTTTTAAACCATGTTGCCGTAAAACCAGGATTTGAACAGATCGCAGAAGCGCTCTTAGGACATGTTGTCGTTACCACAGATATTAAAGAAGCCATAGATGTTTTCAACAGCAACGGCAAATTACAAACCGTTGTTTCCCAAAACGGGGACTTAATTTCTCATCAAGGTATTATGGTGGGCGGCAGTAAAGACAATTTATCAGGCATCCTTGCAAAAAAACAGGAAATCAAGGACATTGAGGGTAATCTCATTAAATTAGATCAAAAACTTCATTCGGATCGAGATCATCAAAAAGGACTGGAATCTGAAGTTAGAAATATTGAAAGCAACCTGCAAAAGCTCCTGGAATCGGAAAACAAGGCCAAACATAACGAAGTCGAGGCTGAAAAGGCGCTTTATAAAGCATCCGAAGATCTTAAAAACGCCCTTAGGCATCTTGAAATTGTTCGACTGGAACAGGAACAGCTTTTGGGTGAAGAATCTGATGTTGACGAAGAAGTCGCCAAATACAACAAGGCCGTCTCTGAAATTGAAAATCAGGTCAAAAATGCTCGAGATCTCGTTTCCGAAAGGCTGGAACAAATCAGCATTGTCTCGTCTGATATGGAAGCGTTCAATCAGAAAATCATCGATCTCAGGCTTGAACTCACCGCTTTAAATGCCAAACTGGAAAACAGCAATAACACGTTAAAGCGTCTGAAAGAATTCCAAAACGATGGGATTCAAAGGATCGAACAAATTTCAAAAGAGCTTATTCAAAAAAAACAAAGAAAGCACCATTTAGAAGAAAAAACACAAGAATATGAACAGACGCTTTCCGGCATGTATGATGACATGAAGCTTCTTGAGAAAGTACTTGAAAATAATGAGGCAGATTACAATGCAATTGATGCAAAGCTGAAAGAAAGCGACGGTACCCTATCAGAGATCCAAAACGAGCGAGAAAAAATTCTTCAAAAAATACGAATGCTTGAGCTTGATCAGTCGCAACGGCTGATTAAACGTGAAAATATTACCAACCGACTGGAAGAAAGCTATCATCAACCGATTCCGGCTCTCAAGTTGGAATTTGAAGACCCTGCAATCGGCAATGATTTACATGTAGATGAAATAGAAGATGAACTCACACGAACCAAAAATAAAATAGCACAATTTGATGATGTTAATCTGGGTGCCATAAAGGAGTATGAACAGCTCAAAGAGCGATTTGATTTTCTCACTGAACAGCGTGAGGATCTTGTAAAAGCGGTTGGTGATCTTCACAAGGTGATTAACAAGATAAACAGAATCAGCCAGGAGCGATTTCTTAAGGCTTTCGACGAGGTCAACAGCAAATTGAAAGAAGTGTTTCCCCGTCTTTTCGAAGGCGGTTCCGCCAGACTTGTCCTTACAGAACCTGACGACCCCCTTGAAACCGGTATAGAGTTTATGATACACCCGCCCGGGAAAAAGCTGACAAGGATGAGCCTTCTTTCCGGCGGAGAAAAAGCACTCTCTGCCATCGCTTTGATCTTCTCGATTTTTTTAATTAAGCCGACAACTTTTTGCCTCATGGATGAAATTGATGCGTCCCTTGATGAGGTCAATGTCTTTCGTTTTAATGATTTGTTGCAAATCATCGGGGAAAAATCCCAGATCATCATGATAACACACAATAAAAGATCAATGGAATTTGCAGATACCCTTTTCGGTATAACCATGGAAAAAAAGGGGGTTTCCAAAATCGTATCGGTAAACTTAAACCCCAAAGAAAATGATAAGAAAACAGGAAATGAGGAAGAAATACCAGACCTCAAGTTAGAGGCTTCGGCTCAATTGGAATGATGGAATGCCGGAATAATGGCATAATGGGTAAAGAGATAATGCAATGTTGGTAAATGATAAAATTTGTGGCTACGATAAAACTAAAAATGGACAATATCCTTTTAAAAATCAACCTTCCAGTCTTCCACTATTCCATAATTCCATATTCGAAGAAAGTGTTCAAGCCTCAAAAAATGTCCTATACTTTCATTAAGTTATAGAAATTCCGCAATGTTATGGCATTCAACTGGTTCAAAAAAAAGAAGCACGATCAGGACGAAAAAACATCTTCCGACCAGAAAGTCGACGAAGCTTCGGAAGCATTTGAAACCGAAGATGTGGCTGATACCCAGCCTTCCGGAAACAATGATGACCGCGAACACCAAAAATTAGAAAACGAAACATCACCTCCTCCTCACGCTAATGACCAGGAGACGGATCAGACTGCTTCTAAAAAACCATCAGGGTTTTTTAAACGTTTAAAAATCGGTCTCTCCAAAACCCGCGAAATTCTTACAACCGACATCAATGATCTCTTTGCCGGCAAGAGAAAAATTGATGATGAATTACTGGAGGAACTTGAAGAACTTTTAATCACTTCTGACATCGGGGTTCAGACGACCATGGACCTTATCCAGGGTATCTCTTTAAAATCTTCAGAAATATCGGGACCCGATCAACTCAAAAATGTTCTTCGAGAGAAAATTCTGGAGTTGCTGAACGAAACAGTGAAGCCGTCTCAAGAAATTGTGGATAAACCCCATGTCATCATGGTCATCGGCGTCAACGGTGTGGGTAAGACAACCACCATCGGAAAACTGGCCGCGAGATTTTCTGCTTCGGGAAAAAAGGTGATCATCGCTGCCGCCGACACATTCAGGGCTGCAGCAATAGAACAGCTGACGATATGGGCCGACAGGGCCGGTGTAGAAATTATAAAACACAAGGATATGTCAGATCCCGCGGCAGTTGCATATGACGGCATCCAAGCTGCTGTTGCCAGAGATGCGGATATTGTTCTTGTGGATACCGCAGGAAGGCTTCATACCCGGAAAAACCTCATGGAGGAACTCAAAAAAATAAAACGTACCATTTCGAAAAAGCTTCCAGGAGCGCCCCACGAGATACTTTTGATTCTTGATGCAACAACCGGTCAAAACGCTTTATCCCAAGCACAATTATTTAATGATGCCCTCGATGTCACAGGAATCGCCCTGACTAAACTTGATGGAACAGCCAAAGGCGGGATTGTCGTCAGTATCTGCAATACTCTTGAAATTCCTCTAAATTATATTGGGGTCGGCGAAAAAATAGAAGACCTCCAGGAATTTGATCCGATTGAATTTGTGAACGCTCTTTTCTAAAACCAATATCAAATCATGGAAAGCGTTTCAAATTGATGCACCTAATATGTAGCATTAGAAAAATTCACGTGTCGATTGTATCTTCATAAGTTGTTTAGGAACCTGCGCACCTATTTTATGCCATTATGAGGCAAAGCCCTTAAACTTGGCCCCCATTTCAATTTGTAGGATGCATTATTATGGCGGAGATCTTTGATGATTGGCCCGAGAAATATGATCTGTGGTTTGAAACGCCCATGGGGAGGCTGATTAAGGGCTATGAGAGCAAACTTGTACTCCGGATGCTGAAGCCGGACCCGGAAGAGTTGATTCTGGACGCAGGATGCGGGACGGGAATCTTTACAGCGGACATCCTTGAGACAGGTGCTCGGGTTGTGGGGCTTGAACTCGCCCTCACCATGCTTCGCTATGCCCTGACTAAGTGCCCAGGTCAAACATTTCAATCCGTCATTGGCGATATGCGAAGGCTCCCCTTTGCCGACGCTTCATTCCACAAGGCGGTATCGATAACCGCCATTGAATTTATTCAAGATGCAAGGATTGCCGTTGAAGAGCTATTCCGCGTCACAAAACCCGGAGGATTTATCGTTGTAGCAACCTTGAACTCCCTGAGCCCATGGGCTAAACGAAGGAAGGCGGCGGCCAAGAAAGGGCATCCACTCTTCAGGCATGCGATCTTCAGATCTCCTGACGAGATGAAAGGCCTTTCTCCCGTGGAAGGTATAGTTCATACGGCCATCCATTTCGAAAAAAATGATGATCCGGATATTGCCCCGAAAATCGAAAACTCGGGAAGCGAGAGGGGCCTAAACACGGGAGCCTTCCTGGCAGCACGCTGGATAAAACCAGGATAGATCAATTTGAAATCTTAAAGTAAACCTGAAAAAAAGCCTTTATTCAAGGCTTAAGTCGATCTTTTTGTTGATCAAAATCGCGCATTGAAGATCGTTGAGAAATAGGGTGTTTCCACAGAGTGTTCCTTGAGTTTGATGCATCATATTGAATGCTTAACTTGCGATGTCAGACATATTGAAGGTTTTCCAGCTGCTTGATATCCTTAGGCATAGATGGATATCAGAAACGATCACTTTCTATGATAATCGGATACGCGGGATTATCCACCTTGATAATATTGGTCCAATCCATTGGGTCAATATCAATATTCGATTGCCAGGAACTTTCTGCACGAACGTTCCTCCCTTTCCCACTCAAGATATACAGCCATGAAATATGTGAGAAACATAATTGAAGACGGAATCTAAATCAATTAACAAACATGGAATTATAAACTATGCGTATTTATCTTGTTCGACATGGCGAGACTGAATGGAACAGGATTCAGCGATTTCAAGGAAGGATCAATTTGCCGCTGAATCAAGAAGGAAGAAAACAAGTCAAAGCCCTTGCATTGGCCCTTAGAAATAAACCCCTAACGGCTATATATACCAGTCCTCTTATTCGAGCACTTGAGACATCATACTTCATAAAAGACTTCCACCCTTCAACGCCAATATTCGAAGAAAAGGGTTTAATTGAAATGGACTTAGGTGAGTTCGATGGAATGAAAGTTCAGGATTGGGCTGAACAATATCCAGATATTCGGAAAGCATGGAATGAAAATCCAGCCTCCTTCAAAATGCCGGGTGGTGAAAGTCTCAAGGAAGTTCAAGCTCGGGCAAAAGAAACACTGGAGCGTATTACACGAATCTATCCTGCCGATACCACAATATTGTTAAGCAGTCACAATTTTGTAAACCTTACCATATTATGTGATATATTGAAAATCCCTCTCAATAGATTTCGAGAATTGCGTCAGGAAAATGCAGCGTTCAACGTTATCTGTAAAAAAGGGGATCGATTTTATGTTGAATTGCTGAATGAAAGGTCTCATCTAAAATAATGGCCAAAAAACAAAAGAAAAAAAAGAGGGAAGAACCAGAAAAGTTACGGTATGAAATCGAAGTCGAAGACTGGGAAGAAGCGTATCATTTTGGATTAAATACGCTACCAAGGGACTTAATTGAAGGATTATATTGGGAGTGTTCGAAGCTGATTCTTACAGGCAAAATCCTTTCACCTGTCTTGGAAAAAACCGGTAAAACCAAGATTGAAATAGTAGCTGATCCACCGTCAGCCTTTCTAAGCACCGTGAGGAAGATTGAAGAGTCAGGTTGAGCTAAACTGTCTTGAACGATGCTCGATTTAACAGTGGTCAAACCGGAGGTATGGCTTGATCGGACAACCCAGCATTGAATGGATATCTGAAAAACGATCTGGTCTTGATATTTATGGTTCGAATTTGATATCTGTTAATTTAATGAATTTGCGATCATGGCCAGCTGTACGAGATAGTGTCTCTTCTCTATAAATGAATGCTTGAAATGACAGGAACTTCGACAAAACAAACCCACAAGCTGATTTATATTCTGGTCAACCATAGAAAGCCACTCGTTGCTTGTGTATTGCTATTTTGTGCTTTCATGGCTCTTTTCGTTCCAGACATGAAGCTTGATCATGGTCTGGAGTCGTTGTACGATAAAAATTCTTCCGCATACAAAGAATACCAGGAGTTTGTCGATACCTTCGACACGGATGATTTCATATTGCTGGCCGTTAGAAGCAGTCTGCCCGTTACAACCTCTAAAATTTTAAACAGCCTGGAAACCGTCACGCTGAGGCTGCAGGAACTAGAGGCCCGAGTCCGCGTGATTAGCATCGCCAACATAAGACTGCCTCTGAAAGAATCGTTAACCTTCCAAACCTACCCGTTGGTGACCCAGCTAGATGGGAAACTTACACTGGATTTCAAGAAGCTTGAAAACTTGCGTTCCCGTTTTCCGATATTGGACTATTTGGTGTCCAGGGATCACCAGACGGTAGGCATACTAGTAAAGCGCAGTGAAACTCATCGGTTTGCCCCTCTTCCTGGGAAACTTTTAAAAACTATGAAAGCCCTTTGCCGTCAGAGTTTTCCGACTAGTGTTGAAATTCATATTGTAGGCATGCCGATTCTCAGGGAGGCTTTCGAACGTTATAATCTTCAGACAGCCCTAACCTTCGGTGTGCTGGCAGTCCTGATCGGGGTGCTTATCGAAGTTTACATTTTCAAAAGTCTGCAAGTGCCCCTTATCGTATTTGCTATCTCTGCGCTGGCAATTCTGTGTGGGCTGGGGTTGATGGCCTTAATCGGTATTAATATCAATATGGCTACCAGTTTGTCATTCGGTATGGTGCTCGTAGTTACTACCGCCATGGTGATTCATATAGCATCCCATTATAATGAACGTTATTTCGTTCTGGGAGATAAAATTGGTGCAATCATTCAGGCCCTTGGAGTTGTTGGCCGCCCCTGTCTGATGAGTGCGCTCACAACGGCCGTCGGTTTTGGAAGTATTATGCTGTGCGGAGTGCCGATGATCCGCCAGTTTGGCTTAATAATGACGTTAAGTGTCCTACTATCATTTACCCTGACCATCACCCTGACCCCATTCATCCTTCTGATTCTTTCGCCGCCCGACTCTAAAATGTATTCTAAAATGTCTGGCGACCTACTCGCTGTAGTCTTGAGACGGGTTGAACAGTTCGTTTTCACTCACCATCGGTTTTGCACCGTTACCGGATTGGTTGTCGTCGCTTTTATGACCGCTGGAGCATTTCAAATTAGAACGGGAACCAATGCGATGGAAATTCTACGCGAGACAATGCCAGAGGCTCAAGATATTCGATTTGTGGAGCAGCATCTGGCTTCGATTAACTCGCTGTCGATTATGGTGGAAGGAGATACAAACGCCTTCCGCAAAGCGAAAGGACTGAAGTACGTTCATTCTTTGGAGAAACGGTTGGAGCAAATGCCCTATGTGGATAGAACAGAATCGGTCTGGCCGCTTCTTGAAGATTTGTTCGATAGACTACGGAAGACCAATTCATGGCCTGACGATCCGTTTGCCGAACCAGGAGTCATCAAAAGTCTGATTAATGTGATTCTAATGAATCCAATCGGCCGGCATCTAATCGGAGAGTACATTTCGGACCGTTTCAGCCGTATCCAGGTCAATGTGCGCCTTAAACCCGGTGCTTCCGATCAGCTAAACCGGATTGTTAAGGAAATCCAAACTGTTGCACAGTCAGGGATTGATGAAGTCGGCCGAGTAGTTGTAACGGGTCACCTGGCCCTAGCGGTGGACCAATCGCGGACACTGGTCCGGCTTCAAACCATGACGCTGTTGCTGGCCGTTTTTTTCATAACGCTGCTGATCTCGATTCAGTTTCGTTCCACCCTTCTGGGCTTGTTGAGCCTGATTCCCAACGTTTTCCCACTGGGCATAATCTTCGGTATGATAGGATGGCTGGGAATTACTCTCGACACCATGACAATTCTGGTGGCGGCTATTTCTTTCGGTTTGTCGGTTGATGACACGATTCATTACCTGACTCATTTTGGCAATGCGTTGACTGTCGATCCGCACAAGGATGTCGCCCGTTGCTTAGCCCGAGCTTATAAGGTCAGTGCAAAAGCATTGATATCGACATCGGCCGTGATGGTTTTTGCATTTTTATCCTTGGTGCTAGCGCCGTTTCGCCCTTCAGCTTCTTTCGGTATGTTAGCTTCTTGTGCTATACTGGCCGCACTGGTGGGCGACCTTGTTTTCATGCCAGCCGTGATTCTCTCTTCGGCGAGAATAAGGCGCCTGCTCCTCAAAGGGGTGCTGCGCGAAAACTTATAAGTAGGAAATCCAGGAGAAAATAATGATTGAAGTCTAGGAGATAAACTTATTTGAAGGCATTGATATTGACACACCCGTATCTGGTTACAACGATCGTTGCCCTATTAGCGATCTTAATGGTTGCAAGGATACTGCTACTCAAGTCTCAACAACGGATAGTTTTTACCAGCAGTCTTGCTGCCATTGCCCCTTGCCTATTTTCGGTTTATTTCGAAAATGAATACTGGAGTCCGACTCGCATAGGGGGATTTCAGCTTGGAATCGAAGATGCCCTGTTTTCGTTCGATACGGCGGCAACAAGCATGTTAATGACGATCCTGATTTTGAGCAGTAGGCTAACCTTCGACTTTCAAATGCGGCTTTTCGTCAAGCGTTCTCTGTTTCCTTTTTTTCTGGCGGTAATCATTTTTCTTTCAGGGTGCTGGGCCGGGCTCAATGCCATGACCTCACTTTTGCTGACCCAGGCCGCTCTGATAGCTATTCTCTTGGGATTTCGACCTGATATACTGCTGATGGCGGTTGTCGGCCTATTCGGGTTCGTCCCGGTTTATATTATCATCGTCAAAGTCTATTTCTGGATGTGGCCGGATTTTGTCTATCAGTGGAACCAGAACCACCTGTGGGGACGTCTGGTCTGGGGGGTGCCGCTGGGTGAGGTTGTTTGGGCTTTGGGCTTTGGGGCCATGTGGCCGCTATTTGTCGGGTACACCTTCAATGGCAATCTTTTGGGACCTTCAAAAAACACAGGGAAAGGAGTAATCCTGAGAGTGAAGAAGCGATTTCGATATTAAATCTTCACTTCTATACCTTGAATATCTGCCATAGAACATAAATCCGTCCATGCGAAAATATCTTGTGTTCAAAAGATATATCTGAAAAAGAACCAACCTTATGATACGTAATGGAAACCACACGAATCTGATCTGCCCCAATAGTTTAGATATCTCCAACGTATCGACCAAAATTAGAGGCTCAAAAAACCTGTGATATCATCCATTCCAGTTCTTAGAGCTGAATTGCATGTTTCTGCTATGGATCAAAGCTTATAACATTCCTAAATTCCTGAGATATTCATTCGATATTTGAATGAATAGGGAGAATCATCAATCTACGATTCTCCCGTCGTTTTAAGCATACAAATTCTCCATCCATCTCATGGCTTCGCTGTCACTAACTTTTCCCAAGTACATCTGAGTGGTGAGCTAGTTTTCATATTGCACCTCTTGAATACCTGAGTGATCATGGCCCCTATAAAACAATATATATTCAGTTTCTTATGCTCTTTTTCATGAGCGGTGAATTGACACCGGGATGCTCGTAAAGACATCCGTTTCGATCATTATATGGATACGTTTTTATTATCCCCTTCTTTCCCCATCTCCGCACAGTAGCGGTTGTTACCCCTAGAAGGTTGGCGACTTCATCTACCGTCAGCTTGCCGTTGGCTCTTAATCTTGCA
Organism: uncultured delta proteobacterium; assembly: GCA_963706295.1. Lineage (GTDB taxonomy): Bacteria > Desulfobacterota > Desulfobacteria > Desulfobacterales > UBA11574 > UBA11574. The sequence continues at coordinate 18,401 of CAVPLW010000003.1, forward strand.
TAGCGGGTCTTGAGCTTATAACTGTGGGTGATGCCTTTCACGACATTTCTATCAATCCGATGACCTTGGCCAGATTTATAACCACGGTTGTCGAGTATGGTCGCTATATCTGCATAGTTATGATCGCTCAAGAGTTCATCGACCATCTCAACGATTTTAGGATCCGTCAAATTATATTGCCAGCCTTTGAGAGGAAGTGGGATCTTCAGCGTTTTTGTTGAACCGCCTTTAAATCGAACATGCAGCGTGATCTCTTCTCCTCTGATCATTGTCACATCTTCAATCAAAAATCTGATCATTCGCTTTTTCTCACGAACAGGTGTTCTCGGGTTTTCCCACAGTCTCGGAAAGTCCCTGGCCAATTTGAGTACTTCCTTCTGCTGGGCTTTTTTCAGTCTTTCTGATTCCAGTCGACGATGTTTTTCATAGTAGTCATTGACATCCTGCAGATACCTGAGCTTTTCATTCCACTCTGCCTCCAGGGTATCAGCTACCAGTCGATTGTCCGGATCGACCTGCACAAAACGACGCCGGGCGAGATTGGCTTCATATTCCGCCCGCTCCACCTGATGCCGTCGAAGTTTATCCGCTTCATTAAAACGGGTTTCCAACTCTTGCTGGACTTCCAACGCAACTTCCAATGTGAGCGGTGTAACCGATTCAATTAACAGTTTGCTGATGGCCTCATCAATACCAGCACCCGGGATATATTGACAGCTGTTCTCGCATCTTTCTATTCTGTTTCGCTGGTATAAATAGGCCGGCTCGAGTCGACCTTTACGCTGATATTTATATCGTATGGTCATCCGTTGACCACATTTGCCGCAAATCGCCAATCCCTGGAGAAGACACGGCCCCTCACGGGGTGGTGTTTTCCTGTCTATAACATTATATGCAACCGCATTTTCACGTATCCGCCGCAAATTTTCTTCATACTGTTGCCAGGTAATATAGCCCGGATGGGCGTCTTTTAACAAAACAATCCATTCTTCACGGGGGACCTGAAAATAAGTCGTCGAGCCATCGACGTTTTTTCGAGACCGCTGCTGTCCATAATAATATGCCCCGGCATACCGTGGATTCTTCAGAATCAGTCGTGCCCGGCTGTGGGTTAGCCGTTGCCATTTCAACTCGCCTTTATCGGGTCCAAAATGGGATCTGCATGGGAATTTCACATTATCTTTGGCAAATGCCTTTGCGGTTGCAAATGCAGCACCGGTTCGTTGAAAAATGTCAAAAAACAAACGAAAGCTTTGCTGAACTTGTTTGTCTGGGTCAATGATGATTTTATCGTTGTGATCATAAACAAATCCGGTAGGCAACCGCGTTTTAAATTCTCCCCGTCGGGCTTTGCTTAAAGCCCCTCCTCTAAGTCGTGACCTCAACACATGAAGTTCTACTTCAGAAAAAGTTCCCTTCATATTGAGAAGCAAACGATCATTAAAATCGGTTGGATCATAAATCCCCTCTTCATCAAGAATCAACGTATCGGTTATAGCACAGATCTCTAGCATTCGAGCCCAATCTGCATTGTTGCGCGCCAATCGCGAGACCTCAAGACCCATCACGAGCCCCACACGCCCCAGGCTGACTTCTGTCATCAGTCTGCGAAACCCCTCTCTATCAGCTACAGATGAAGCTGTTTCACCTAAATCGGAATCCACTACCTCCTTTGTTTAAATATTTAAAAATAACTCCAAGAGGTAACTTATGATATCTTTTTGATATATTCTATGTTTTACAGAAATTATGTTTTTGAGATACGTATAAAGAAAAGAAAATATTAAGCCAATTGAAACCCTGCGATCAATAGCGAGACTGTCGAAAAAGTCCAAATTTGGCCATTTTACCAATTTCGCATGCAATGAAATCAATTAGTTACAAACTTTAAAAACACAGATTTAGGGTTTTTCGACAGTCTCAGCAGAAAGCACAAGTTCAGGACATAGAAAAAGGCAGGTCATTTGGTCCTGCCACTTTTAACCATTTTTTGATATTATTCTGATGTTTTTGGATTAATGTATATGACTTCATAAATTCATTCTTATTTTTTATAAATAAGGATTATCTGATTTCTATTTCATTTTCAAATTTGGTGCTCTTGCCTGAATTCTTATCATTGACCGTTGTCTGATACTTATAGGTACCTGCCGATGCTCCCGTAAGTGTATAGGTTAAATCCAGTGAAAAATCAGTCATGGGTATCGGTGAAATATCGTCATATTTAAGAACGCCCTTCCGTCCTCCCAATACCTTGCCAGCGTCATCGTAAACCAGGAAGTCGATCGTTATATTTATGTTATAGCTATCCCCAACTTTTTTTAATTTATGTCCAAATATTTGGGAAGTAATATATATTGGCTCGCCTTTACGATAGACGTTGTTCTTCTTGGTGGCATAGTTTTTTTTATCAGATACCAACCGAACATTTCTAACTGTAAGGGGTATTTCATCCCATATGGACAATACGGCCTTTTTCAGGTTTTCAGCTGTCTCAATCCAATTGCCTGTTCTGTAAGACTTATCAGCTGCGTCAATTAAAGAAGCGAAATCACTGTCGAGAACATTATGGGCTTGTTTATCCCCGGACTGCTTAATCTCGATTGCTCCGGACTCTAAGGACTCCTTCTTTACTAATTCAACCCTTCTGTTTTTGGCCCTGCCCTCTTTCGTATCGTTTGAGGCAACGGGTTGGGAAAAACCATACCCCTTAGCCGCTAATCTGGAATCATCTGTACCATTGGCTACCAAATAAGTTTTCACTGTTTGTGCCCGGCGTTGAGAAAGGTCCTGGTTGTAGTCCGCAGCGCCTTGATTATCAGTATGTCCCTGGATTTCTAGTTTTAAACCGGGATGGTTTCGCATCAACTTGACGATTTCCTGCAAAACCCTTTCTGATTCCGGTTTCAGGCTGGCTTTATCCACGTCGAACAATATTCCGTAAATTGCGACATGTCCTTTTTCATCCAGCTGTTTTTTTATTTCTTCTGCACCAAAAGTAAGTTTCTTTTTAAACCCCTTTTCTTCAACAATATACAATTGGTATAATCCACTCCATCCGTTACAATACACCTGTGCCCAAAGTTTTCTTCCATCAGACAGGAGTAAAGTAAAAATTAATTCACTATTGGTCTCCTTTAGTATTTCTCCGTTCTTCTCAATAGCTGCCTGTTTGAAGTTTTCAATGGTTTCTAAAGCTGATACAGACTTATCTGTTTTCCCATTCTTTAGAAGATACTTATATTCAAATTGCCAATATTTACCCTTAACCTTTTTTTCTATTCTTTTGCCATTTTTCTTATATCTGAAAGTATAGGCGTGGAATTTTTTATATTGAGGGTAAAATGCAGTTGATCCGGGAACAGGTTTAATGACCGGATGATCCTTTTCTCCAGAAAAAACCTCATTGCCCAAAGAAAAAACAAACAAACTCAAGAAAACAAACAAAAATGTTCTTTTCATAACCTCTACCTCCTCGTTCATTTATATGAAGCTTGTAATCTTCTAACAGAATGATCAGTGTCCTGTTAGGAGCAAGTAATGCAAATTTTGAGGGGTTTCTCCATGTTGGACTTCATTGATTAAAAATGAATGAATCACCAGGTGGCAAGAAACGAATCGAGAATGAGGTCAGCAGAAAAAGAGATGTCATACAATGGAAATCGAATCAAGATAGAGGCCTGATTTCAAAAGAGAAAGTATCGAAATTGAATATATTAATATTTTATGAATGTCAATAAAATTATTAATTATATTAATAAGATATGATACATTGTGGTATTAATTGATGGGATGAATCGATGAAAAGGAGGGGTGTGTTGATTGCATATATCTGGTACCTTTCTGAGAGGGAGATGTTGGGGAGGCGAGCGAGCCTTATAGGTGAGCTCGCTCGCCTCCCCAACTCTAACTCTCGGCGATATGAAAATTAAAAATCAGGCGCTATAGATGAAAAAAAGGTGAAGCTCCCCTGTTTAATGAGCCATCCGGCTTTCACCGGTGGCATAATTAAGGGGTAGTCTGCAATAAAGCAGCTGCAGAAACATGAAAGGAGCTTCACCATGAAAAAAAGAAACATTTATCAAAACCGAAGTCAAGAACTACTTAGTCTTTTTGAGAAAGCTGGAAACAGCGCAAAAGTGATGTGCGTTCCTATCGACTTTGCGAAAAAGGATCATGTTGTCATGTTTTGTAACGGCTACGGCGACATTCTACGCAAGCCATTTTCGGTTAAAAACTCTCCAGACGGCGTGAAGTATTTAGTTGATCAAGCAACTCGCTCTCGCCGACGGCGTGGCATAAAAAAGAATCATATTTTCTTTGGCGGTGAAGATCCAAATTCATATGCAGAAAATTTTGTAAATACGTTACGTTCCAAAGGGTGGTTGGTTGCCGGCGTTAATGCACATGATGCTAAAAAGCAGCGGGCAAACTTACAAGCCAGTACCGATTGCTTGGATCTAATGGGTATTGCCACAATGCTTTTGAGTTGCAGGGCAAATTGTTGTCCTACTCAGTCTGGTATATACCGTAACCTTCGGACACTGGTTCGCCATAGGCGAAAGCTGGTTGTTATGTCAACGGAAGTGCGTAACAGAATTCATACAGTTGTCGATCGGCTTTTTCCCGGTTTTCTGGACGAGCGAAAAACCGGTATAGTACCGTTCACCAGTAGTTCATTATATCTGATGGAGGATCGTTTCAGCCCAAAACAGATCCGTCGACGCAAACGAGAAAAGCTCATTGAAATCCTGAAACGGTTCGGCACTTCGAAGGCTGAAAAAACCGCTGATAAACTTCAGCAATACGCTGCACAGGTCCTCCATACACCGGTTGAGTATATCGATACATTGCAGCTTTCCCTGGCTCAGCACGTCAAACATTTACGGTGTTTGAAAGAAAGCATTGAGCAGCTGGAGAGGGAGATTGCAGTGAACCTGGCACAAACACAAGGTGCATTCCTGACAAGTGTTCGAGGAATTGGTATTGTTCTGGCAGCCGGAGTGACCGCTGAAATTGGAGATCCAAATGAACAAAAACCATTAAACAATCTGGTTTCATACTCAGGTATTATTCCCAGGGTCAAACAGTCCGGTGGTCCTGAGGGTAAAACATATACCGTTTCAGTTGCAAAACGCTGCAATCGTATTCTCAAAGATTATGTTGTCAAGTCGGCCTTGCACTTAGGATTACATGGTCCCCAAGATCTGATGGCCGACTACAAACGTCGTGACGCATCCGCACAACATGCCGACTTTGGCATTGGTCGTCGATATCTGCGTATGGCAATGTGCTTAATGCGCACGTCTCAAATTTATCTGCCATACCGACTCCGGAAAGCTGAGGCCAAACTGGAAGAGCGAGCCAGCTACTATTTTATGACTTGGCCTTATCTTCGTGGCAAATGGAAAAAACTAGGCGCGCTTAAAGCCGCCTTTTCGAAAGACCGACCTTTGGGCCAATGGCGACGGATTGTACAGGAGTTATATGATATAGAACTCAAATTATAAGCTCGACTCAAACTGGACTTAACCTTTGCAGTTAAAGGTTTTCGTGAGTTTGGCGGACAGGATGGCTACGTGGTATCTGCTGAAGTGCTCCACAGATAGATGGATGTCATTGACGGCTCTGGCAAGAGTGCCAACCCTGTCCGCCCGACTCATCGATTATGGCTCCAAGGTACTTTGATCCTGGAAGTATTCTATAGATCTCGTCATACCAGATTGCCAAAGTCGGGCACTAAGGGCAGGGTTTACCACCGGTTATGCTGAACTTCGAATATCTGAAATTATGATGGTTGAGAGCGGTTCAATAAAGTTTTGAAAAAAGCCGGTATAGACTGGCACAGGAGGAGTGTTGCCTAAAATAAATCGAAAATAAAGACTTGATTTTATCCTGGTACTTGCCAGTCTCAGCAACCATTCACAACAACAATTAATGTACAGATATCATTATTTTTGGTATCAGGTATTGTCCTCTATTTTAAAGTGTTTTTCATAACAGGCAGGGCACTTGGCTATATACTTATCAATTGAAAACTTAAATAAAACGCCGCCCTGCAACCCAAACCCTACCGACGTTGGTGTTATCTCAATGATTGTCTCGCAACCGCAGTCTGAACATTTATTTTTTAAAACAATTGTCGATTTTTCTGGGTTAGCTTCAAACATTTTCCTTAATATTTCAATCATTATGATTACACCCTTTTAATGAAAGCCATATCTTTTCAAAATATAAATTATTTTGATATTCTTGGTTCTAATCTTCGATCAAACCCACTTCTTCTTTCTTTGCCAGATCTACGCTCAGGAATATGAACAGTATAAGAAAATTCTCTCCGGTCAATTCCTGAGCGTCTACCACCATTATCAGGCAATACGTGTTTCATAATTTAAACTTTTAAAAATCTTTAGAAAAATCAATGTTAATTTAAAATTAGACGATAGCACCATCAAGAGCTTTGTAATACATACCAATACGGGTTCGATTACAATTATAGTAATGGCCCCAGCAACATTCATATTCTCTGGCATACTCTTTATTATCCTGCATAAACCGTAATACTTTTTCACCGGTGTGAGGTCCTTTTTGAGTAACTTCAGCTTGCGCAATAAAATCGGTTCCTCTATTGGTCATAAGCTCTGACGGACCATGTCTCTCAAGCCAGTTATATGCTTTTTGAAATTTGTTTTTTAGTTGGAGAGTTCCTTCGTGTGGTTCGAACATTTGTCCCTGATACAATTGTTGATTTTTCTGGGTTAGCTTAAAACACTAATCGAGACAGATAGAAGGCTGATTTTAAAGTAGAAACAACTTAATATATTAACCTCCTAATATTGTCAATTAAATAACAATCAATTTAGATGGTTATACTACATTGTGGAGGTGTTTTGATGGAAGGAAGGAATGTGGTTGATTACAGATTTCTTGCCAGAAAAACAACCAAAGGTCGATCAACCCCGATTACAGATATCGTAAAATCCATAAAAAAGCAAAAAGGCAAACCCTGTGAAATGAATTTGCCTCTTTTGAAAAAACGATATCAAAAGAAAACAAAGCCTCTGATACTTAGGGTATCATAGCTACGAAACCGTATAGCAGTGACTTTTTATTCTGACAATTAATCATGTATACCAAATTAGTCCGAAGGGACACTTATTGGAACTCCCTCATAAGGAGTCCTTCTTGTATTTCTATGGGTCTGAACTTCCCTCATCGTTTTCAGAACATCAATGCTGCTTTTTAATCCTTTAGTATACCTTGCCATATTTATTGCCATTCCAGCGACTTGAGCCAAAGATTGGACGAAATTTACATCTTCCAGCGTGAATTCCCAAGGTTCAGCCGTATACACACGGATAGCCCCTATTAAATTGCCACCGACAACGATAGGCACCGATAGTAGGGAAGCAATTCCTTCTTTCTGGGCTTCATTGGGATATTGAATTCTTGGGTCATCCATAACATCAAAGATCGCCACAGGCCCTTCCTCCAAAGATTGGGCAATGGAGCGCAATGCACTTACAGGGCCTTTATTTATATACTCATCACTCAAACCGTAGGATGTTGCCAACTGCAGTTCATTGTTTTTACGATTGAACAGAAACAACGCACACCCTTTGACACCCAAAGCTGTTTTGATGCTTTCTACCGTCATAAGAGCAACTTCTTCCGGATCCTTGGAATGAGAGATTGCCTTCGTAACCTTTAGCAATGTTTCATAATTTATGAGCTGTTTTTTCATGTTTTTTCTCCTTTCAAAAGGTCATTGAAGGTCTTAAAAGTTTTACCCTAATAGTAATGTTATTTTAAGCTCCTAACTGGAAAAAATATTCTGTTAGGAGCAAAGTATGCAAATTTTGAGGGGTTCTCCATGGAATAGCCTCATGAATAGAGGTTAAGCGATCGAAGGAACAAAAAATTACATAGAAAAAAACATAATGAGACTGAGCTCTCAGAACAGGAAGTCTTACAGAATGGAAAACGAATTGAGATAGAAGATTAATTTCAAAAGACAATCTATCATAATAAACTATTTCAAAACTTCAATTGTGTCAATAAAATAATAATTTTAGGAATTTGTGCCACTATGTGGCATTTATTGGTAAGACAAATCGGGTGAAATAAGGGAGGCGTATTTCCAAGATATCTTGCCATGATCGCATCTTAAACAATTTGAAAGATATCAAATTCAAAATGAAAATATCAAGGCGAGATCATTTTTCAGATATCCTTTCCGTATTTCAGCATGCTATGTTGTCCAATCAGGTCATACGTAAGACTTGACGATTGACGGACTAAATATTGACCAACGCAGTTTAATACGTTATTTCAAAACTGTTGAACTCACCTTTGTAATCCTCCCATGTTACATCCACATTCGTCACTTTTGCAATGGGCGGCCCCTTTTTACACCATTTAAGAATTGACATAACACTCTTTTCAGAACCTTCAAACACGGCTTCAACCGTCCTGTCTCGTTTATTGCGAACCCATCCGAAAACCCCAACTTCATCCGCAGCATATTTTGTCTCCATTCTAAAAAAAACACCTTGAACTCTTCCGGTGATAACCGCATGGGCTCTTACTTTATCTTCCATTTCTTCACCACCCCCCTTGTGGATTGATGATTTATGATTGGTGATTGGTGATTGACAATTGTATGCCGGTTCACAGGGATCAGGGGTCGGGTGTCAGTTTCTATTTTACCCTGATCCCCGATCCCTGCCACCTGTAACTCGTAAACAAAATCATCTATCATCTATCATCCATCATCAATTTCATCAGGGTTTTTTCATCAATGATATCGACACCGAGTTCTTCTGCCCTCTTGAGCTTTGAGCCGGGTGATGCCCCGGCGACAAGATAATCTGTATTTCGGCTCACGGAACCGGTGACCTTGCCTCCGGCCCTTTCAATGGCTTTTTTTGCTTCATCTCTTGTCAGAGTTTCAAGCGTTCCGGTCAGGACAAAAATCTTGCCTGCAAGCGTGCCCTGTTTATGGGCATTGTCACGAAGAATCTGAACCCCGCTGGCAATCATATCAGTCAACGATCTTCCGATTTTCATTTTGTTCGAAAAATTCTACGATGCTTTCGGCAACCACAGGCCCCACCCCGTCAATGGCTTCAAGTTCATCCGGTGTAGTGCGAATCAGTTTCTCCAGACTCTCAAAAGACCCGGCAAGAATCCCAGCCACATGCTCTCCCACATGTCGGATACCCAGCGCGTAAATAAAACGATTTAGTGTTATCCGCTTGCTGGCTTCAATGGCACGAACAATATTCTCCGCAGATTTTGATCCCATTCGTTCCAGATCTTTGAGCACATCTTCTTTTAGCTGAAATATGTCCGCATAAGAATGCAAAAGTTTCTTCTCCACCAACTGTTCGATCAGCTTATCGCCCAATCCATCGATGTCAAAGGCCCCCTTTGAGGCGAAATGTTTTATCCGTTCCTTTACCTGGGCGGGGCATGACGTGTTGATACATCTTAACGCCGCTTCATTTTCGGATCGTATGACCGACGAATCGCAAACAGGGCAGCTAAGCGGCATGTTGAAGGTTTTTTCTTCTCCCGTCCGCTTTGAGGTTATCACTTTAACAACTTCGGGAATCACATCGCCGGCTCTCTGAACAAGGACCGTGTCGCCGATTTTGATGTCTTTTCTTTTTATTTCATCTTCATTGTGAAGCGTTGCCCGGCTAACGGTCACACCGCTGATTTTTACCGGAACGAGATGTGCTACAGGCGTCAAGGTTCCGGTCCTTCCAACCTGAACTTCAATGTCTGCTATCTGCGTTGTTTCTTGAATCGCTTTGAATTTATAGGCGATGGCCCATCGCGGACTCCGGGATGTGGCGCCCAAAAGGCGCTGTGAAGCAACACTGTCGACCTTTATCACCATGCCGTCAATATCATAGGGTAAAAGATCCCGCTGTTCATTGAGCTCTTTATAGCAATCGATCACCTCTTTGACGGTAACCTTCGGCCGGATATGCGGATTGATCCTGAACCCGAGTTTCTGCAATGCATACAGTGTATCCGAGTGCGATTCCAACACAAGGTCAGCAATACGACCCACACCGTAGACAAATATTTCTAAAGGGCGTTTGGCGGTAATCTTTGAATCGAGTTGTCTTAAAGACCCTGCGGCTGCATTTCTTGGATTGGCAAACGGCGGCAAGTTTTCATCAAGGCGCTCGTCGTTTAAGCTTTTAAACGCTTCCTTGCCGATAAACACTTCTCCTCTGACCTCAAGAAGTGAGGGAATTGTTTTTTCTTTTTCATTGTGAAGCCGTAACGGGACAGAGCGTATGGTTCTGACATTTGATGTGATCAACTCCCCGTAAAAACCATCCCCGCGAGTCGATGCGGTAATCAACCGGCCGTTTTCATAGACCAGCTCCACAGCAACACCGTCTAATTTCGGTTCTGCGGTATAAATAATGTCGCTGTCTATATTGAGATTTCTTTTGATACGCCGATCAAACTCCATGATGTCCTGATCATTGAATGCATTCTCCAGGCTGAGCATCGGAATTGAGTGTTCAATGGTTTCGAATTTGTCCAAAGGAAGCGCTCCAACCCTCAGGGTAGGAGAATCCGGGCTCATCAGGTCAGGGAAGTCCGCCTCCAGATTCACCAGTTCCTGCATCATCCGATCATACTCGGCATCGGATATCTCCGGATCATCCAGAACATAATATCGATAATTATGCCGGTGAAGCGCTTGTCTTAATTCTTTGATGCGTTCTGTTATTGAAGGATCTATCATTGTATTTTGGTGGCGTACGATATTACGCCAATAAAATATTTTGCCTCAAAAAATTTATTTTAGCCAGCGATCTAAAATGCTATCATATTGGTCTTGCCAGTTTTGAAAGTTCTTCTTTTACGTCATCAATAATATCATAAAACCACATGACATCTTCAATGGTCAGTCGACCGGCCTTACGTTGTGACTCTTGCCCGTCTTTTCTTTTAAATATCCTCGGTCCGATCTGAACTTTCGGCTCACCGTCACCATATTGATTGATGGAAACAAGCAGCCCGGTCTCATCGCTTTGCCATTTCTTTAAAATTTTGTCCTTTTCCGGATCAAATGCCATATTGTCCTCCATATTCCGTTATAACAGCAGTTGTCAGATTAATGTTCCTAAATTTAATGCAGTTTTAGTTTCGAATTCACAGTGAAAACAGATGTTCACCATATATATGAGGGGTCGGAAATTCTACAACCCAATAAAAATATAGGATATTTTTTGAAGCTTTAACGCTTGCCTCGAATATGAAACAAGGAAATGGAATACTGGAAGGTTGGTTTCTAAAAGGATATTATCCATTTTTAATTTTATCTTCAACACAAATTTTACCATTAACTTCAAATTGCATTATTCCATTATTCCATTATTCCAGCATTCCAATTGGGCCTGCCCGCTCGTGCCTTGCAATGGCAGGCAGGGCGAAGCCCCTAACTCGTGCATTCTTAAATATGATTCCATATTCTGTCAAATCCATTTTGAAAGTTGCGCCAACGAACTTGCAGTTTACGCCATGACCAATATTGGTATTTATGACACAATCCGGATAAATTCGGCTTCCATCTCATTCCGACAGACCTTGACAACCTGAATCAACCGACTGAACTTATCTTGAGAATGGCGGGCTTTTTGGCGTAAATTCGCCTGCTGGGTGGGACACAGATACCAGGTGCAAACCCAGGGTCTGGTCATTCTCGGCAGCACACAACCTTTAAGGCTCCAGTAGCGACAAACCTTTTTCAAATTCGGCAGGAGCTGTTCGGGAGGAATTTGATGCCCGCCGAGATGAAGAAACAGAAGATCCTTAAAATCGATCCAGACTTTGGCTGTAAGACAGCAGGGGTCCGGACACCAGGGACACGTAGCCTTGCACAGATCATCCAGAATTGAAAAAATTGACGCCAGTCGAGTCTGAACCTTATGTGCCAAAGTCATGGCCCGATCCAACTCGGACAGGTTCCTTTGTATGAGAAAATTGAGACTGCGGTTTGCCTCCTGCCATGCAGCTATAGAATTCCATGGCGGTATATCCAGATAAAAATTGCTTTGCATATGCATATGATACCATAATTAAGATAATTAAAAATTACAACTCAAGTTTCGCACCCGAATATTGTAAAAAGCCTTTGAATATGATTTTACCTTAAAAAATTTTCCCGGCCTTGCCACGGTTTTTTAACGTTGCTTGAAACAAACGGTACGAAACCTGAGCAACTCATTTGTATGCCGATCAGTATTCCCAATTTTTCCAATTTTATACAAAAAAGGACTTGAAAGCTCTTTTTCATTGTGGTAGGCGTTCTTTTGGTTTTTTATGCACACCTTATAAGACATTGAAAGGATTGTATTGAGATGGCTCCAAAAAGAGAAATGCAGATTGCTTATATCCTTATTGTTGTTTTGCTCTTTGTGGGTGTTATAAGCTATGCAGCCTTTCCTGCCAAAACACCGGATGAACCGATAAGGTTAATGTACAAAACGGTTGCGGGAAAAGTTTTGTTCGACCACAAAACCCATTCTGCGGATTCAGGATATGGCCTTGCCTGTGCGGAATGTCATCATCACCCGGAAGAACCCGAAGAAGGTCAAACAGCAAATATATCTTGCGGCATCTGTCATCAAGCCCTGGAAAAAGATCAAAAATGGCCTGAATCCTGTCTTGATTGTCACGAAGCTGAAGATCTCGAAGACTCGGAAATGACCAAAAAATCTGATGCCTTCCATTCGCAATGTGAAAGCTGTCATCAGGAAGTTGAAGCCGGCCCGGAAGAAGAGAGATGCAACTGGTGCCATGTTATGTAAACTCCGATTTTTTTACAGGCAAAGCTTTTTTGGTGCCAATCATTTTAACGAAAAAAATACAAAAAGGTTAAACGATGATAAAAAGATCTTTTATCGGTTTGACAAAGCCACTGCTAAAATATGAAGCCCTGGACATTAAAACGCCGGAGCCTTCAGTTATTCAACCCTCCAAAAAGGTGACGCTTTTTTTAAATAAAGCTTTTGATTTTAAAGATAAAATTTTGTTTAAGATCGGCGACAAGGTCAAGACCGGCCAGAAGCTTTCTTACACCGAAAACAGTGATGCCTATGTAATTTCTACAGTTACAGGAACAATCTCATCCATCACTCCATTTAACGCTGATTATGGCAAGACATTTACGGCCATAACAATAGATGTTTCTGAAAACGAAGAAATTGACGAACAATTTTCAACACTCGTAAAGGAACCCACCATAGATACGGTTAAAGATTGCCTGGCCTTTATTCCCGGAAATCTCCCTGCCGGTCTCTTTCCTTCCACTGACACATCACCGTCCATTGAGACCATCGTTATTTCCGGTGTTGACCGCGACCTGTTCATTACGACCAATCAACACACGGTGCGGGTTGACAGCAAAGCAATCAAACACGGTGTTCAAATCTTAAAGCAAATCACGGGAATCGACAATATCATCATCGTCTCATCCGATCATCTTATGCAGGATGCCGGGCTTAGCGGAGCAGAAGTCAGGGTCGTTGATCCTGTATATCCCGCTTCACTTCCGCATATGATCATGCGGGATCTTCTGGGTCAGGTGGTCCCTGCCGGAAAAAGCTGTGAAGACCTCGGAGTGGCCTTTATCAGCGCGGAAGCGGTTGCATCTCTCGGCAAAGCATTTAGCGAGGGGCAAATTCCTATCTATAAGCACTTTAACTTAATTAAAAAAGATGGAAGTTCCACACTCATATCAGCCCGAATCGGAACACCAATCCGTGACATCTTAAACGCTTTTGATGTCACATTAAATGAAAAAGACCGTTTAATTATGGGCGGGCCCATGACCGGTACAGCCGTCTACTCCGAGGACTTCCCGGTCCTGCCGGATACGGATGCCATTATGGTTCAGGACAGAGACAACATCCCCATGGTTTCTGACTATCCTTGTATCAACTGTGGGGAATGTGTCAGGATCTGTCCGGCGAACATTCCGATTAACATGCTTGTCCGATTTCTTGAGGCCGGGCAATATGAGGCGGCAGCTGACCAGTATGACCTGTATTCCTGTATAGAGTGCGGTCTATGCAGTTTTGTCTGTGTATCAAAAATGCCGGTTTTTCACTATATAAAGCTGGCAAAATATGAACTTGGCCGGATCACTACAGCGGAGGCAACGAATGCTTAATCACAAAAAACTCATCGTTTCACATGCGCCATTCTGGCACGATGGGAGTAGCATAACGGTTCGAAGTTATCATACAATGCTTGCGGCTATGCCTGCAGTCTTCTTTGGTATATTTACCTACGGCATGCCTGCTTTGGGTGTTGTTTCGCTTTCCATTTCCTCCGCAATTATATGGGAATTTTTAATCAATAAAATTACCAAACGCACCATCAGCATTGGTGACGGCAGTGCAGCCCTTATCGGACTTTTATTTGCCATGCTTTTGCCTGCAACATCTCCGTGGTGGCTGGTCATAACCGGCACTTTGGTTGCGGTACTTATCGGAAAGCACATTTATGGCGGTATTGGCGGCAATCCCTTCAATCCTGTTCTTATCGGATTCGCTATCCTGATGGTGGCCTGGAAAGATTATTTTGATTTTAATGAAGTTTTGGTGAACTACGATCTCGGCTTTGCCATGGTCTATCCCCTGGCCGCCGCCAAACATCTGGGAACGTCGGGTATTGAAGCCTTTAGCACGATGGATCTTCTTTTGGGACAGCAGTCGGGCGGCATTGGTGCAACCTTTGGGCTCGGCCTCATTATGGGCGGAATTTATCTGATTATCAGGGGCTTTATCCGCTGGGAAATTTCAGTTTCTTTTTTAGCCGGTGTCGGTGTCACTGCCCTTTTGTTTAATATGTCCGATCCTTCCCATTACCCAAGCCCTGTTTTCCACCTTTTAACCGGATATACGCTTATCGGCGCCTTTTTTCTGGCAACCGAAGATTCATCTTCACCGGTCAACTTTATCCCCATGCTCATTTACGGTGCCGGAGCAGGGGTAATGACCGTATTAATTAGGAATATCGGTTCCTATGTTGATGGTGTGGTTTTTGCGATTCTGCTTATGAATCTTATCAATCCACTTTGTGACAAAATCAGACCAAAAGCTCTGGGAAAGGTTATGTAAGATGCGAGAAATGATAATAATGGTCGTTGTTTTGACGGTATTGAGCACCATTTCAGGCGGGTTGCTTTCCGGCCTAAAGAATGCAACCGCATCCAAGATCGAAGTGCAGCAGCTAAAATTTGTAAAAGGGCCTGCCATTAAAACGATCCTCGAGGGCGTGTCGAATGATCCCATTGCCGATCGGTTTGCCCTCAAAGACGGCGAAATGGAACGTAAATTTTTCGTCGGAAAATTTGACGGCAAAGCCAACACGGTGGTTCTTGAAAGTTTCGGAAAAGGATACGGCGGTGACATCGGCCTCATGGTCGCCGTCAATATGGAAAACGACCAGATTATCGGAGTCGGGGTAACCACCCACAGTGAAACTCCGGGACTGGGTGCCACGGCAAAGGATGATCCCGGTTTTGCGGCCCAATTTAAAGGCATGCCCATCAAAGAAACGTTTAAAGTCACCAACGACGGGGGCAAAGTAAACGCCCTAAGTGGTGCGACCATTACATCTCGGGCAGTCTGTTCGGCCGCATCAGACGCCGGTATGATTTATAAAAAATTAAAACCTCAGCTCGTAGAAAAGTTAAAGGAATTTAAGTAAATAGGGAGATCATAATGGCGAAAACACTCACGCAGGAATTTACCAAAGGTCTGTGGGAAGAAATTGCGCCGTTCCGGCTGGTGCTGGGCTTATGCCCGGTACTGGGGGTCACCACGACCATGGAAAACGGCATCGGAATGGGCCTTGCCACGACATTCGTTCTGGTATTTTCGAACATACTGGTTGCGTCACTGCGAAATATTATCCCGGCCAAAGTTCGAATCGCCTGTTTCATCATTATCATTGCGACCTTTGTTGTCGTCACCGAACTGTTAATGCAGGCCTTTGCCTATCCCTTGTTTCTCAAACTGGGAGTGTTCATCCCGCTCATTGTGGTAAACTGTATTGTGCTGGGCCGGGCAGAGGCATTCGCTTCCAAGAACAGTATTGCGCTTTCAGTTGCCGACGGTCTGGGTATTGGTATCGGTTTTACCCTTTCTTTAGCGGCCCTCGGCTCTTTACGTGAGTTGTTTGGTGCCAACAATTTAACCATTTGGACCACACCCACTTCCGTTATCGGCGTCCAAGAAGTATTTGGTGCGAATTTTGAACCGTTCACGTTCATGGTTCAAGCACCCGGAGCATTTGTCTGCCTCGGGTTGATGCTCTGTGTTATGAATCTTGTGGGAAGCAAATAGGAGTCAATCAATGGGCTACATGGAAATCATTATCGGTGGTATTTTTGTAAACAACATTTTGCTGGCCCAGTTTTTGGGCAACTGCCCGTTTCTCGGCACATCCAAAAAGATGGAAACAGCTGTCGGCATGGCCATGGCGGTTGTCTTTGTTCTGGTATTGGCCGGGGTTATCACCTGGCTTATTTACGCGTTCTTTCTGGTACCTTATAAATTGGTCTATATGAGGACCATCGCGTTTATCCTGGTGATTGCATCTTTGGTCCAGTTTGTCGAAATGTTTCTAAAAAAGAGCATCCCGGCGCTGTATGCGGGACTGGGCATCTTTTTGCCGTTGATTACCACCAACTGTGCAGTATTTGGTGCTTGTATTTTAAATGTCGATAAAGAACTGAACTTTATGAAAACCCTGGTTCAGTCAACGGCCTATGCCGTTGGATTTGGCCTGGCCCTGATTTTCTTTGCAGGTGTCCGAGAGCGCATCATTCTGGCCAGGGTTCCGAAACCATTGCAGGATACCTCTATCGGCTTAGTAGTTGCAGGAATATTGTCTTTAACCTTTTATGCTTTCAAAGGGATGATATAGATGATTGATGATTGATGATTGATGATTTTAGGATGGTTCCATTAATATAAAACAAAAGTGCTTTTTCCTTCAATTGTAAATCAACAATCGACAATCAATATAGGAGGATACGGTGATATCATTATCAGCAATCCTATTTATGTTGGGTTTGGGGGCTTTGTGCGGAGGTGCACTCAGTGCGGCTTCCAAAATATTTTATGTTTATGAGGATCCTCGAATCGCGGTAGTGGAAGGATTTACCGCCAGTGCAAACTGCGGGGGTTGTGGATATGCCGGATGTTCGGCGGCGGCGGTGGCCGTGGTTGCCGGGCAAGCACCTCCCAGCGTTTGCATTGTGGCCGGACCTGAAGCCACTGCAAATATCGCCGCTGTCATGGGTCTCGATCCCGGGACCGCCGAGGCCCTGATTTCTTATAACACCTGTACAGGCGGCGATCGCGCCGAAGAAAAATACCATTACATGGGAATTAACAGTTGCCAGGCACTTGCCTCCCTTTCCGGCGGTCAGCGGGTATGTCCGGTGGGATGCCTCGGTCTGGGTGATTGTGTCAGGGCCTGTGTTTTTGATGCCCTTAAAATCGGTCCTCATGGCTATCCTGTTGTCGATGAAATGAAATGTGTGGGATGTGGCGCCTGTGAGAAAGTCTGCCCCAAGGATATCATGGAAATAAAAACCATGTCTCAAAGGCTGCTGCATCTCAATCAATATGATGACCGCATAGCACCCTGCCAGCAGACCTGTCCTGCAGAAATCGATATACCTAAATATATATACCTGACAAAGACCGGAGATTATGAAGGTGCCGTCAAAACCATTCGGGAGCGTAATCCGCTGCTGCTGGCCTGTGGCAGGGTCTGTCCGCACCCTTGTGAAAATAAGTGTCGTAGAGGTATTGAAGACGAACCCGTCTCCATTAATCAATTGAAACGCTTCGTGGCTGACTATGAAATGAATTCCGGTAAACGCCTTCCCATCTCCTGCGCGCCGGATACCGGTAAAAAGGTTGCCGTCATCGGTGGCGGCCCGGCAGGTTTGAGCAATGCTTTTTTTCTGCGCCGCCTTGGCCATGAGGTTACCATTTTTGACGCCATGCCGAAACTTGGCGGCATGATCCGCTACGGTATTCCTGAATACCGTCTCCCCAAAGAAGTGCTTGCATGGGAAATCCAGGGGATTCTCGATCTGGGCGTCGAACATAAACCCAATATGATGCTTGGCAAAGACTTTGATATCGGATCGCTAATGGCCGCCGGATTTGATGCTGTTTTCCTAGGAATCGGTGCCTGGAAAGATTACACCCTGCGTGCTGAAGGTGAGGATTTGGAAGGATGCTACACAGGGATCAATTTTCTTACTAATTTCGCGTTATGGCAGCAGGAAAGACCCTATGATAAACGGCCGTTTGTGGGTAAAAAGTGCGTGGTGATCGGCGGCGGGAACACTGCTATCGACTGCGTACGCACCCTGGTTCGTTTAGGTGCTGATGAAGTATCCATCGTCTATCGCCGGACCCGGAAAGAAATGCCGGCCAACATGGTTGAAATTGAAGCTGCCGAACATGAAGGTATTAATTTTACTTTTCTGGCAGCACCCACCCGTGCTCTCGGAGATGAGGAAGGTAAGGTCATCGGACTGGAATACCTGAAGATGGAGCTTGGGGAACCGGATGCCAGCGGCAGACGCAGCCCGGTGCCCATTGAAGGTTCTGAAACCATAATGGACATTGACATGCTGATTACCGCCATCGGTCAGGGGCCTGATATCTTCTTTAAAGATGAAAGTAAACGGCTCAATGAGGATCTGAAGGTAACCCGTTGGAATACCATTGATTCTGCCGATCCCATCGCCCTTCAGTCAAGCATACCTTATATTTTCACCGGCGGAGATGCCGCCACCGGAGCTGATCTCGTTGTTTCCGCCATCGGCGCCGGACGTAGAGCAGCCCGATCCATTCACATGTACTTGACCGGTCAGGATGTCACGCCTCCGGCAAAGACATTGTTTAAAAAGAATATTCCTGTGTCCATTTTCGAATCGGTTCCTGGGTTAACGAAACTGACCAGAACAAAAATGCCGGAATTGCCGGTAGACGAACGTATCAAGTCCTTTGTCGAAGCAGACCTCGTCATTAGTGAAGAAGAGGCCCAGCATGAATCGAACCGCTGCCTGCAATGCTGCCTCATTTGTTATAATAAAGACGTTGCTTAACCCGAATTTCTCATGAAGAACATCGTTTTTTAACCACTTTTCCCGTTAGAAATTCGGGTTAAAGTGGTTAAAACTGTTTTTCATTGCCTCGAATTGCCTTTACTTGACTTCGGACATCCTTGTCGATAATCAACATCTGTATATTCCATGACAAAAGTCGTTAACATTCAAGCCTATCGAGCCAAAGTACTACAACAGCGTACATTTGGACATTGGGAAAAACGCTTCGAAGAATCATATAACCTCAAAACCCGTTTGTCAGATCTTTCAGACAAAACGCTTTATTTCCTTGCCCAGCCCGGAGAAAACAGCTCCATTGCCTATTATGAACTCATCATGGGAATCCTCGATTTCGGACCGGCCACAAAGTTCAATTACCTTCCAAACAGAGAACAAATGCGGGTTGTGGACATTCATCTCTTTTTAGCCGATCAGGTGCGGTTTGAAGTTATGCGCCGATTGAAATGGCTCGTTCATCTCCCCTGTGAAAAATACAATCTTGTAGAATTGGTTCAGGACTTTCACAAGATCAAGCCGGCATGCAAAGCAAACCCCCCCGAACTGGCTGCATCACATCCGGACAACATCTCCTACCGGCAGCTTACCAACGGCGACAAGGAGGTTTTTATTCGTCGTATGCTTCGAGATGCAATCGAAGCGTTTAAAGACCTCTTAACATCGTCTTAATCCGATTTATGCCGCTTCGCAAAAAAAAATAATGGATATTTGTGTCTGTCATTTCTTTCATCTCTTAAGTAAAAGATATTTGACCCTAAATTGAGCGATTGTCGAGTTTGCCAAAGATGCAAGACATGAGACATGCAGCCATAGTATACTACTGCAAATGTCTCATAACGAAGCAGATTCGGCAAACTCGGCAAGCCCGAAGGGTTTCAAATGGTGACATACTTTTGCATAATTAAACCCACCCATTAGTGACCCATTAGCGTTTTTAGCAATGTATGTTTATTTATAATTATTACTTTTTTATAGCCCTGTCACTATTTGAAACGCTCAGCTTAGGTTGACGTAAGGCTTCTATTACAGCCTGCATATCAGACGGTATGGGTGCTTCAAAAGAAACCGTCGCTTCTGTCACCGGGTGAGTTAGCATAATACGCCACGCATGGAGCATCTGCCTTGGAACCGGTCCGAATAGATTTTTACCATAAGTAACATTTTTCCCTGTCTTACGAGGGCCATACACATTATCGCCCATAACCGGATGCTTGATGGCAGCACAGTGAACCCGAATTTGATGCGTCCGGCCGGTTTTTAGATTAACCTCGATGAGGCTTGCCAATTCAAAACGCTCTCTGATTTGCCACGTTGTCTCGGCAACGCGACTTTTTCTGCTATTTGTCGACATTTTTTTCCGGTCTACAGGATGCCGGCCGATGGGAAGTGAAACCGATCCTGAGTCCGATTCCATTTTACCATAAACAAGGGCCAGATACTCCTTTTTGACCCGTCTTGATTTAAACTGTCTTGACAGGTGAAGATGTGCCCTATCATTTTTAGCCACCACCAGCACACCGGATGTATCCTTGTCGAGTCTGTGCACAATCCCCGGACGCAACGCGCCTCCGATACCTTCGAGCTTCGAACAATGATAAAGGAGAGCATTCACCAGTGTGCCGTTGTGATGCCCCGGTGCAGGGTGGACCACCAGACCGGGTTGTTTATTAATAACGATAATATCGTCGTCTTCATGCAGGATCTCGATGGGAATTGGCTCTGGTTTGAATAGGACAGGCGTTGGGGGTGGTATACAGCCACAGATCTCATCCCCAGCCTTTATTCGATAACCGGGCTTTCTGACCATACCCTGAACCCGTATTTTTCCATTACGGATCAGGTGGGTCGCAACAGAACGGGAACAATCAGAAATGCAAGAGGCGATGTATAAATCAAGACGCTTGCCGGAATCGTGTGGTTCAACAAGAATTGTAAAAGCACTCTGGTCGTGCATTTTCTAAAAAGGTGGGTTATTCGTCGGGAGTATCGGCATTGTCCGTGCTCTCGGAATTTTTAGGAGGAAAAAGCAATCCCATTTCAGAGATAATCGTCTTTTCATCCGTATTGCTGGCAGTGGAAAGTTCCATTACAAGCAAGGTTTGGGCGGTATCATAAAGTTTGCGTTCACCAAAGGATAGATCTTTTGTCAATTTCAGCAGGGAAAGATCCCTGTAAACCTCAGCCACATCATAAAGGGAACCGGTTTTAAGCTTATCCATGTATTCTCTGTATCGGCGATTCCAGGTCTGGGTTTCAGAAGCTGAACGCTCCCTTTTTTTCATGACTTCGTAAATTTTAGGTATCTCTTTTTCATTAATGACGTCCCTTAGCCCGACCTGTTCAACATTCCAGGTCGGAATCATGATCATCATTTCATTTTCGATGATTTTCATCATATAAAAATCATGTTCTTCGCCGTTGACCACTCTGGTTTCAATGGCATTAATTCGTCCAACACCATGTGCAGGATAGACCGCAAGGTCTCCCACTCTGAATTCCCGTACCTCTTGTTTGGGTGTTTTTGTTCCTTCTTTATCTGTCTTCTTCGTCATTTTAACACCGGTTTATTTTATTAGAACCCTGGAAACAATCTTTTCCGACAAATCGTAATTGACGCTATACGCTCCAACAATCTTTTAAAATCTTTTTAAATGTATACCATACAATCAATAAACAATCAACCAGCTAATACAATAAAAAAGGATCGGCGTAATGATGCGCCGATCCTTTTAAATTTGTATCTGTTTTTATGAACGTTGCATTACATCAAAAAAGGTACCATCAAGAGTGCAACAACATTCAAGATCTTGATCATCGGGTTGATGGCCGGACCTGCGGTATCCTTGTAAGGATCGCCAACCGTGTCACCGGTAACCGCCGCATGATGGGCATCGCTTCCTTTTCCGCCCAAGTGGCCGTCTTCAATGTATTTCTTGGCATTGTCCCAGGCAGCACCACCGGTGGTCATGGAAATGGCAAGAAAAACACCGGTAACGATACTTCCGATCAAAAGTCCGCCAAGAGCCACCTTGCCCAGCAAGAGTCCGACGACAAGGGGCGCCACAACCGGCAGAAGTGCGGGAACAATCATTTCTTTCAAAGCAAACTTGGTGACAATATCCACACATGCACCGTAGTCCGGTTTTGCGGTTCCTTCCATGATGCCCGGAATTTCGCGGAACTGGCGACGCACCTCTTCAACCACTGCCCCACCGGCATTGCCCACCGCTTTCATGGCGATAGAAGCAAACAGGTACGGCAAAAGTCCGCCGATAAAAAGGCCGATGATCACGTTTACATCGGACAGGTCGAATCTCAAGGCAGGAACACCCTCTTTGGCCTGCAGGGCAAATTCCTGTACATAGCATGCAAACAGAACCAGAGCCGCCAGGCCGGCGGAACCGATGGCATACCCTTTGGTCACGGCTTTGGTGGTATTTCCCACGGCATCCAGCGGATCGGTCACGGCCCGAACGCTCTCATCCATGTTCGCCATCTCGGCAATTCCACCGGCATTGTCGGTAATCGGCCCGTAAGCATCAATGGCAATCACCATTCCGGTCATGGAAAGCATGGACATGGCTGCCATGGCAATTCCGTATAGGCCGGCAAAGTGAAACGACATATAAATCGCCAGGCAGATGGCAAGAACCGGAGCAGCCGTGGCCTGCATGCTCACCCCAAGACCGGCAATGATATTTGTGCCGTGGCCGGTGGTAGACGCCTGTGCAATCTGTTTAACCGGAGCATAAATGCCTGTATAGTATTCGGTTATGATAACAATGACAACGGTAAGAATAAGTCCGATAAGTGTGCAATAGTAAATATTCATGGCGGAAATGTCACCCAACCCGCCCATGAACTTTTTGCTGGCATAGAAGAATGCAACAGCCGCTATGATGGCAGCGCCGAACATCCCCTTATACAATGCACCCATGATATATTCGCTCTTTCCGAGTCTCACAAAGAAAATAGCGATCATGGAAGCGACGATTGAGATAGCACCGAGCACCAGCGGGAATTCTGCTGCCATGGGGTTTTTCGGGAAAAGAAGATGACCGATCAGCATGGCAGCAACCGCCGTAACTGCATAGGTCTCAAAAAGGTCGGCGGCCATACCGGCGCAGTCACCCACATTGTCTCCAACATTATCGGCAATCGTAGCCGGGTTTCTGGGGTCGTCTTCAGGGATACCGGCCTCAACCTTACCGACCAGGTCTGCGCCGACATCGGCGCCCTTTGTGAAGATGCCGCCGCCCAGCCGTGCGAAAATCGAAATCAGGCTGCCGCCAAAACCAAGGGCGACCAGGGCAATAATGTCATGGGTTACGGTATAGTACCCGGCTACGGCTGTTAGTGCCAGACCGGCCACGATCATACCGGTAACAGCACCGCCTTTAAAGGCCATGGAAAGTCCGGCAGCAAGCCCTTTTTTTGAAGCCTCTGCTGTTCTGACATTGGCGATGACCGACACCCGCATACCGATATACCCTGCAATAAATGATGCCGTTGCACCGATCAGAAATCCAATGGCGGTTTTTGCCCCTAGAGTGGCAAAGATGATAATAAAAATAACGATACCGGCAATACCCATACTTTTGAGCTGGCGGTTCAGATATGCAATTGCGCCTTCTTTGATTGCACCGGCGATCTCCTGCATCCTTTCATTTCCGGCAGGCGCTTTTTTGACAATACCGGCCAGCATAATCGCAAAAAGTACTCCCACAGCGCCAACCAGCGTGCAAAACAACGGTAAATTGTTTAATACAGATTCCATTTTCCCTCCATCTGAGATACTTAGCTTAAAATTAAAATTCTTTTATCGTTGAATCTGTTCATCCCTTCCTTTGTACCTTTACAAAGGGTTGTAACGATGGCATCCTTGGCCGCGGTGATGATCTGGCTTAGCACTTTTCTTTCTTCTAAAGTAAATTTACCCAGAACATAATCAGCAGCATCGTTCTCGGCATCAGGTCGCCCGACACCGATACGAAGACGCGTAAAATCACCTCCGCCAAAGGCATCTATTATGGATCTTACACCTTTGTGTCCCCCATCCCCTCCTTTCTCTTTTATTTTTAATCTTCCAAACGCAAGATCTATGTCGTCATGAACGACCAGCATATCCTTGCATAATATCCTAAAATATCCTGCAATGTTCTGAACCTGGAGCCCGCTTCTGTTCATATAAGCCATGGGTTTAGCCAGAACAATCTTTACACCATCGACCGATCCGATGCCGAATCGGGTATCAAACTTTTGTTTTTCAAGGGCAATAGAGAAAGCGTCTGAAACTTTATCCACAACCATAAAACCGGCATTGTGACGTGTTTTTGCATAGGCTTCACCGGGATTCCCCAGTCCAACCACCAAGCGTAATGGTCTTTGCGGCATAAATATAATACCTGTAAAAACTATTCTTCGCCACCGGCTTCAGGTGTTTCTTTATCTTCTTTTTCAGCTTCTTCCCCTTCGGCCTCCTCTTCCTCTTCCGGTTCTTCTTCCATCTTCGGACTGAGTACGGTTACCACCGTATAATCGTCTTCTTCCAAAATCTCAATCTCACCTTCTAAAGAAATATCCCCAACATGGATGGAATCTCCGATATCAAGATCGCTAATATCAATCTCAATGGACTCAGGCACTTCTAAGGGTAGACATTCCACTTCGAGTTCACGTCTTATGATCTGAACCATACCGCCTAGCTCTACGCCTTTTGCCTTGCCTATCGTTACAACAGGGATTTTAGCTGTGATCTTTTGATCCATTTTGATTTCATAAAAGTCGATATGTATGAAATTTCGGGAAACCGGGTGGGTCTGAAGCTCCTTTATCATTGCAGGCATGGTCAGTGTTTCGCCGTTCTTTTGAATGACAAGGTTCAAAATAACCTGGCCTATTCCGCCTTTCTTAAAAACCAGTTCGAGATCACTTTTGTTCACAGAAAGCAGAACAGGTTCTGTTTTCGGACCGTAAAGCACGGCAGGAATCTGTCCTGACATTCTGAGTCTTCGTGCTGGACCATTACCGGTTGTGATTCTTATTTTTGTTTTAAGCTCTATTAAATCCAAAATATATCATCCTCCTAAAAAAACTTTATACAAAGAGAGAGGTCACCGAATCACCTCTAAAACTGCGGATAATCGCTTCGCCGATCAGCTCGGAAATGGTAAGTACCTTTATTTTATTACAGGTTTTGGCATTTTGTCTCAACGGAATAGTGTCTGTCACAACCAACGTTTTTAGCGGTGAAGCCTCAATTCTTTCAATGGACGGACCTGACAAAACCGGATGTGCACAAGAGGCATGGACCTCCTTGGCACCATTTCTCATAATCGCTTCTACGGCTTCAATCAACGTACCGGCGGTATCGACCATATCGTCAAGAATAACCACTGTCTTTCCGGTAACATTGCCGATGACGGCCATTGCCTTGGCCTTATTGGGCGCTTCCCGACGTTTGTCAATGATGGCAAGGCCGGCGTTAAGGCGTTTTGCAAAGGCTCTGGCCCTTTCAACGCCTCCTGCATCCGGAGAAACGATGACAAGGTCTTTATTAAAATTTGCCCTGATATAATCGATAAGAATCGCGGCGGCAAAGAGATTGTCCACCGGAATGTCAAAAAAGCCCTGAATTTGCCCTGCATGAAGATCCATTGTAATTATCCGGGTAGCACCGGCGACCGTCAGCATATCCGCCACCAGTTTTGCGCTGATGGGAACACGTGGGGCGACCTTCTTGTCCTGGCGGGCATAGCCGTAATAAGGAATAACCGCTGTGATGCTGGCTGCCGAAGCCCGTTTAAGCGCATCGATCATCAGCAGCAACTCCATCAGGTTTTCGTTCACGGGACAACAGGTAGACTGGATGATAAAAACATCCCTAGCCCTCACATTTTCATCGATTTCGATCTGAATCTCTCCGTCACTGAATCTTTTAACCTTCTCTCCGCCAAGAGGAACATTGAGATAATCACATATTTTTCGGGCGAGCTCCGGATTTGAATTTCCGGAAAATATTACAAAATCATCCATTTAATTGCCATCCAGTATTTATGACACGTTACATGTTCTTTAAAATGAAACCTATTATTAAATTGTGTGGACAATTTCCAAACGAACAAAATGTGGCTGGGGCGGGAGGATTCGAACCTCCGAATGCAGGAACCAAAGTCCTGTGTCTTACCGCTTGACGACGCCCCAGAAAGGAAGATGCAGGATACATGATGATGCATAATACCTGCATCCAGTATCTTAACTCCCCGGCCCCTGACCCCTAAAGCCTGAATCCTAAATCTTGTATACTGTATCCTGTATCTGGTATCCAGTACCCTGTGTTATCATATCCGCAAGATGCATTTTCCATTTATGGGTACGAAAAAGCGCATGCCTCGCTTCTATGGCTGCATTTGAATCAGAAAAAAGGCCAAATATGGTCGGTCCGCTTCCTGTCATTAAAGCTCCCAGTGCTCCGTGGCTTAATAGCGCTTCCTTAATGGTTTTTATAACAGGATACTCTGATGCCGTAACAGCTTCAAGATCATTGCATAAATGGCATCTTGGATCAAAACGTTGCTTATTTAAAAGGAAACTTTTAAGTTTTTTTTCACACTTTGTCAATCCCAAATTCAGTTTTTTATAAACATCGGCTGTTGAAACACTGAACCCAGGGAAAACCAATAATATCTTTAGGTTTTTAAGATTTTGGCAAGCCTCCAGTTTCTCACCGATGCCGGAAGCGATTGCCGGTCTTTGGAAAATAAAAAAGGGAACATCGGCGCCTATGGAAAGCCCCATGGACATAAGCTCTTCTGTGGAAAACGGATAACCGTAATAGCGGTTTAACCCTAAAAAAACAGCAGCGGCATTACTGCTTCCTCCGCCAAGACCCGCTGCAACCGGTATCTGTTTCTGAATGAAAATTTTTACGCCTTCATTTTTGTTGAGCGTCTTAAAAAATAGATGTGCTGCACCAAAGGCAAGGTTTGTGTCATCTTCCGGAACAACAGGATGATGACATGAAACAGCGATATCCTTAACACCGAAGGTTAGTGAAACCGTATCGTAAAGTCCGATACAGCACATCAGGGTCATCAGATCATGATAGCCGTCTGACCTTTTTCCTAAAATTTGCAAAAAAAGGTTTATTTTGGCGGGAGAAAATATTTTCATAAGCTATGGGTGTTAACCCTTTTCTTTAATATATATCATCCGCAAATCATAGAGAATGTTTTTAAGCATCTTCTCTTCATCTTCTGCTAAATTTCCTTGAGTTTTTTCTTCAAGCATGCCCAGAATATCTATGGTCTGTTTGGCAATCGGTAGGTTTCTTACCTTTTTCCCGGAGGTCGGGTCATCCATAACGCCCAAGTGTACCAGAACGGAATGATTCAAAGAAAAAATAAAGGTCGCAAAGTTTATTTTAGGAAGTTGATAGTCTGTTCTTTCTTGCTCTTGGGCCGCCGCACTTTCGGATTCTTCAGCTGTTGCTTCATCCAAAGGCTTTTCCGTCTCTTCTTTGATCGGTTGGTCCTCCTTCCCTTCTGCAAATATCCTCTTGTCTTTGATAACAAAATCTTTTTTATCCGGCATTTCCCCTCTCCTGTATAGTTATGATTGTTAAGATAGCGATAATATTTTCGAAAAGCTAACGTGTTGCAACTGTTACAAGAAATTACTAAGAAGAACAATCTAACAGAGAAAATAGATCTTTTCAACAATATTTATAACGAGTTGAGACACATTTTTCAAAACATCCACTTATACGCTTGAACAATGTAAAAGGGTATGTTTAACATAATTTGGGCGTATGTGTTCACGGGGTGTGCTTCCATGAAAAAAACCAAACATTCAACACCATCAAAAGATCTGGCCTGGCCAGAACTCATACCGGGAATCCTTGTTAAACGATACAAGCGCTTCATGGCAGACGTAAAATTAGCAGATGGTGAAGTGGTCACCGTCCACTGCCCCAATTCAGGCAGCATGCGGGAATGTTGTGAGCCCGGCCGGCCGGTTCATCTGTCGTTTCACGATAATCCCAAACGAAAACTGAAATATACGTGGGAACTCATTGAAATGCCCACATCGATAGTCGGTATCAACACCTTGATCCCTAACCGTTTGGTCGCAGAATCCATTAAGGCGGGTTTCGTATCGGATCTTAACGGATACGACAATATTGCACGAGAGGTTAAAACCTCCGATAATACCCGGCTCGATATTCTTTTAAGCAGTGAAGATGGAAATCGATGCTATGTAGAAATTAAAAACTGTACTCTGGTAAAAGAAGGGGTTGCATGTTTTCCGGACGCAGTAACATCAAGAGGGCTCAAACACCTGGTTGAACTTTCCTCCCTTGTTTCCAAAGGATTTCGTTGTGTGATATTTTATGTCATACAACGAATGGACGCAATATTTTTTCAACCCGCCGATCATATCGATCCTGCTTACGGAAGGGAACTGAGACAGGCTTTAAAACATGGTGTCGAAATTCTGGTCTATGATACGCGGATCGACCTGAAAACCATCAGTTTAAACCGGAAAATACCCTGCAGACTATGAAATACAGTGGTCTTTATGCCCGCCTTTTAGATCGAACTCCCCTAAAGTGACATTCAGGTTCTAAATCTTAAGTCTATACAATCAAAAGTTTTGAATACATTCCAAGGAAAATTTATAATTCAGAGTCGTATTGGCAAATTACTTTTTTTTCTGAATGTTGCAAAATCACATTTAATGATAATATTAATCACATTGAAAATTTAAAAGGGAACTATCGCCTGATTTCGTAAAACTGGCGTTTAATAAAATTTTATTACAATCAACAAATATTGGAGGATAATGAATGGCCTTTGAAACCAAAGAGCAAGTTTTAGAAAAAGTACTTAGTCAAGACAAGCCCAAATGCCCTCACTGCGGGGTAGAAATGATCATTTGGGAAGTTCCCCCGTTTAACTTCAGCGACGGTCTCGGCTGGGGGACTCCTTATCTGTTTATATGTTTCAACGATGAATGCTCCTTGTATGTTAAGGGATGGAAAAATATGGAGGAAAATTATGGCCAAGTATGCATCTTACCGGTGCATGAACTATCCGGGCACAACACAGTTTGAATGCATCCCTGTTTTCAGTCCCGTGGGAGGTACCGGGCAAATCATTGACGAAGAGATTTTGGCGGACCAGGAAAGGATAAAAGAAAAAACCAAGATAGGATTTTCCATTCTTGCGGATGCCTACGTGGCCAAAGACCACGTTACGGTGGTCATAATGCTTCTCGATGCAACCCAGCCGCAGCGGGTCCGGTTAAAAGCAGCGGAAATGATCGGTGATATTGGAGTGATTGAAGCCATAGAACCGATTAAAAGTGCCAGATTCGGCAATGAAATTATCCAGAAAAAGGTCGATGAATCTGTGAAAAAGATTCATGAACGATATTTCACCCGCGAATGTCCTTTTTGCGCGGAAATCATAAAAAAAAGAGCAAAAATCTGTAAGCACTGCGGGCAGGATGTTGCAGGGAAATAACGTATTATTCTAGGATTTCGCGGGGTCTGTCAAAAAACGTTTGGTTTCTATTCTTTTTGCATCGATCCAGAGTCCTTCCAGATCATAGAAAGTACGAACCGGTTCATAAAAAACATGAATGATGACATGACCGTAATCGAGCAAAACCCAGTGCCCTTCTTTTTTCCCCTCAACACTCAGCGGTTTTATGGCGTGTTTTTTTAAGTTTACCTGAATATACTCCGCGATGGCTGAAACCTGACGGTTGGAACGACCGCTGCAGATGATAAAGATGTCGGAAACAGAAGTTAGTTCTCGAACATCAAGAACCACCATGTCTATTGCTTTTTTCCCCATAACGGCGTTGATGTAAGGATCAAGATCAGGGTCCAAGGAAGTACCTGGCGTATTTGTCATAAATAAAGTCCTTTGGCTTTTATAAAATCTTCGACGATGTCCGGCACCAGTCGTTTAATCGAGCGCCCTTCTTTGATACGTTTTCGAATTGTTGTTGATGAAATATCCACAGGCGTGACATTAAACACACAGACCGGTTGTTTTTTATCATGTATGAAAGACGATTGAGTAGAGGAGAATGTATATCCTTTTGAGATCTTGGATTGAAGATAATTTTTCAGGGATTTCCATTCCGACTCGGCGCTGTTTTCTTTGTTAATGGTTCGGGACATGACAATAAAGGGGATCAGCAAAAAAAGGTCATCGTAGGATTTCCAGGTATCTATTTCTAAAAAAGCATCCAGCCCCACGATGAGATAGAGTTCCGTATTTTCCGGTGAAGTCGATTTAAAATGGCGAACCGTATCGATGGTGTAGGAAGGGCCCGAACGTTTCAGCTCGACATCTGAGATCACAAAATTCGGATCATCTGAAAATGCGAGTCGAATCATCTCGAGACGGTCTTCGGCATCCACCACGCCGTCCAGTTCCTTGTGCGGCGGCAGCGCAGACGGAATAATCAGAATTTGATCCAGGCCAAAACCCGCTTTAACCTCCCGAACAACCTGGACATGTCCCAAATGAATCGGATTGAACGTACCCCCAAAAAGTCCTATACGTATCAAAAATTCCCCGCTTTTTCAGCTATGTTCTTATCTGCCCGTCCCCGAACACGACAAACTTGGTGGTGGTCAGTTCCTCCACTCCCATGGGGCCGAAGGCATGGAGCTTTGAGGTGCTGATACCGATTTCCGCACCCAGGCCAAGCTCGCCACCGTCATTAAACCGTGTGGACGCATTGACCAGCACCACTGAAGAATCGGTTTCACGGACAAAGCGTTTGGCCCGCTTATAATCGCGCGTCACAATGGATTCCGTATGTTTTGAACCATATTTTGAAATGTGAGAGATGGCCTGTTCCATGTCTTCGACCACCCTGACGGCCAGGACAAGGTCGAGATATTCTTCCGGCCAGTCCGATTCTTCGGCTTTTAGGGTATCCGGCAGGATTTGACATGTTTCAGGACAACCCCTGATTTCAACCCCTGCGCTTGTCAGACGTTTTGCCATTTGCGGCAAAAATTCTTTTGCGATGGATCGATGCACAAGCATGGTTTCCATGGCATTGCACACCCCCGGTCGCTGAACCTTGGAATTAAAGCAGATTTCTTCGGCCATATTAAGGTCCGCGCCCTCGTCCACATACACATGGCACACACCTTTGTAATGTTTCAGTACCGGTATGGTCGAATGTTCAACGACAAAACGGATCAATCCTTCTCCACCACGGGGGATAATCAAATCGATAAATTCTTCCTGATTTAGAAGGATGTTGACTGCTTTTCGGTCTCTGACGGGGACGATCTGCACGGCTGTTTCAGGAAGACCGCAATCACCGAGAACCTGTCCGATGATGTCGGCCAGGGCCTGATTCGAATAAAGCGCTTCAGACCCGCCTCGAAGGATGACGGCATTGCCGGCTTTCAGGCAAAGGCCGGCGGCATCGATGGTCACATTGGGCCGTGATTCGTAAATAATGCCGATGACACCCAGCGGTATACGCATTCGTGTGACTTCCAGACCGTTTGGCCTCAGCCAGGACTTGCTTGTAGCGCCCACCGGGTCATCGAGTCCCGCAACCTCCCGCAAACCTTTGGCCATTGATTTAATGGTTGCGTCCGACACCGTGAGTCGGTCGATCATAGCAGGGGAAAGACCCATTTCTTTTGCCCGGACAAGATCCTTTTGGTTGGCTTTTTTGATCGTTGAGGCATCTTTTTCTATTTTATCGGCCATGCCGAGCAGCACGGCATTCTTTTGGTTTGAACCACACTTGGCCATCTGTGTGGCAGCCGCCCGGGCGGCTTTAGCCATGTTTACAATTATTGTTTCCATTGGCATTGCATTTTCCCTTTAAAAACAAATTATCACAAATTACATTCCGCAGTAACCGCAAGATTGTCTCGATGAATCACATCATCGTAGGGTTTATGTCCCAGGCGGTTTTTAATCTGGCTCGATTTAAGTCCCATGATTTTTCGGATATCCGTTGAACTGTAATTAACCAGTCCTGTTCCCAGGGTTTCATCGTCTGTATTTCTGAATTCAACCGGAGCGCCGACACCGAATTCACCTTCAACGCCCACAATGCCACTGGGTAAAAGGCTTTTGCCCTTGTTAAGAATTGCTTCGGCAGCACCATCATCAATCCTTATAACGCCTTTGGGTTTTAAGGTAAACGCGATCCAGCATTTTCGGCTTTTCAGTTTTTTCTTGTTTGGAGCAAAAAACGTTCCGACATTTTTACCGGAGAAGAGTTTTTTCAGAACATCCGGTCTGCCGCCATTTGCGATGATCATTGGAATTCCCGCAGCAGTGACCTTTTTTGCAGCATTTATTTTGCTGAGCATACCCCCCGTACCCAAAGCACCTGGAATATCACCGGCAATCTTTTTTATATCTTCTCCGATGGTGGATACCAGGGGAATAAAGTCAGCATCAGGGTTGGTTCGGGGATCCTTGGTGTAAAGGCCGTCGATATCGGTCAGGTTGACCAGAATATCCGCATCCATCAACAGCGTAATCATGGCGGCGAGATTATCATTGTCCCCAAATTGGATTTCTTCTATCATCACCGTGTCGTTTTCATTGATGATCGGGACAACCTGCCATGACAGCAGCATACAGAGCGTGTTTCGAGCATTCAGGTATCTTTTGCGGTTGTTGAGGTCATCACCGGTCAGTAAAATCTGGGCGACTTTTTTATGATATCGGGCAAAAGCCTTCTCATACTCCATGATCAGTCCGGCCTGGCCCACGGCGGCAATGGCCTGGCGCTTGGGAATTTCATCCGGCCGTTTATCAAGGCCGACTTTTCTGATCCCGGAAGCCATGGCTCCGGAAGAGACCAGAATAATTTCGATTCCGCCGTCAATTAAGCGGCAGATTTGCCGACTGATGGATCGTATGGCTTTTAAATTCAGTCCGTGATCTTCTGTCAGGACATTGCTGCCAACTTTTACCACCACTCGTCTGGCATTGTAAAGAATTGATGCTCTTTTCTCATTCATCATTGCTGTCCAATAGTTGAACAATTTGAGACTTTAATTGTTCAAGCCCCTGTCCGGTTAATGCGGAAATAAGTAATACTTTTTTATCCTTTAGCGCAGATTGAAAAATTTCAGCTGCTTTCCGAACCCCGGGCAGATCAAGTTTGTTGAGTACTACAATTTGAGGCTTTTTTACAAGCTTTTCATCATACATGACAAGCTCTTGGTTGATGGTATGGTATTCCTTAAGGGGATCATCAGGATCAATGGATGAGACATCGATAAGGTGAACCAAAATGCGGGTACGCTCTATGTGCCTGAGAAATTTGATGCCGAGCCCGGTTCCCTGGTGCGCCCCCTTAATCAAGCCAGGGATATCTGCAACGACAAAAGGCTCTGCCCAGCCGGTTTGAACCACACCAAGACTGGGAGTCAGTGTGGTAAAGGGATAATTGGCAATCTTAGGACGGGCTGAGGAAATAGCAGCAATCAGTGTGGATTTTCCGGCATTGGGAAGACCGATAATACCGACATCGGCCAACAGTTTAAGCTCAAGCTTTAATGTTCTGGTTTCACCGGGTTCACCGGGTTGGGCAAACCGGGGGGTCCGGTGTGTGGAAGTTTTAAATCTAGTGTTACCCCGGCCGCCTCTACCGCCTTTTAAAATTACAAATGTTTCACCGGTGTCGACGAGGTCTTTGATAAGATGTCCGGTATCCCCATCGATCACGAGAGTTCCGGGAGGAAGTTCTATGGTGAGGTTTGGGCCGTTTTTTCCGGTCTTTTGGTTACCCTGGCCATGTGCGCCGTTTTTGGCTTTGAAATGTCTTTGATATTGAAACTGATAAAGGGTGCGTTTTCTTGACGTTGTACTTAATATAATGTCCCCACCCTTGCCACCGTCGCCGCCGTCCGGTCCTCCGCGTGGAATAAATTTTTCACGCCTGAAGCTTACACAGCCCTTGCCGCCGTCACCGGACTGCACGGTGATCATCGCTTCATCAATAAATTTCACTCTGCATAAACACTTACTTTTTTACGAGAACGACCCAGTCTCTCATAGGCAACGATACCGCTAATTTTGGCAAACAGCGTGTAATCTTTGCCCATACCCACATTGACGCCGGGATGGATTTTTGTTCCCAGCTGGCGAACAAGAATATTCCCCGCTTTTACGGTTTGACCGCCGTATCGTTTTACTCCGCGACGTTGCCCTTGACTGTCACGCCCATTTCTGGAGCTGCCGCCCGCTTTTTTATGTGCCATTATCTAAACTCCTTAACAAAAGAAACGATTTTTTTACGCTTCGATTTGATCTATTTTGATTGCAGTGTACTGTTGTCGATGTCCTTGTTTTCTCCGATATCTTTTACGCCGCTTGTATTTGAAAACGAGAATTTTTTTCCCTTTGCCCTGTTCTACGATATGCCCCTTTACCGTTACATTATCGAGTACAGGTTGACCGATGCTGGTATTTTCACCATCTGAAAACATAAGGACCTGATCAAAAGAAACTGAATTGGCGATGTTTCCCTCAATTTTTTCGACCCTAATGATATCGCCTTCATGAATTTTATATTGTTTTCCGCCTGTTTTAACGATAGCGTACATCTATTTAATTCCTCCTGAAGCGCCTGAATTCGGCTACGATTTAATAAATTTATTATTTTTAGCCAATCTTCAAAATTTGTCAAGATAAATTTTTATTGTACACATTCGGCAAGAATAACGTGTTGCCAACTATTTTATTGACAAGCCCATTAAATTGACATATGAACAGATGATCATATATTAAGGGGTAAAACGTGGACCAGTGTCAGGAAAAAGTATTACATCGAACACAAGTAGAGCAGGCCATCAAGAATATTCCCGACTCGGTTACACTTCAGAGTCTCACCGATATTTTCAAGGCGTTGAGCGAGCCGAGCCGACTTAAAATCGTTACGGCACTGGCGACCTGTGAGCTATGTGTCTGCGATCTGGCTGCCGTTTCCGGATCTTCTGAATCCGCTGTTTCGCACCAGCTTAGGATACTCAGAAACTTAAAAATTGTACGCTATCGAAGAGAAGGCAAAATCGTGTTTTATCGTCTGGACGATGATCATGTAAAATTGCTCATCAGCCAGAGCATACAACATGTTCAAGAATAAAAGTTTTAAAAGGTGGATCATCTCCAAAAGGGTTGATGATTTTGAAAGGATGCTTAAATAGCTTGCAAATCGGTGGAGAACAAACACTTGAACCCTCCTTGAATCCTCGAACCCTCTTCTCCAATTAAATTGGAGAAGAACTAAAAAGGTTTTACTGAATAATGAGCATCATCATTTCAATCCTAAGTGCGTCATGGCAGGTTTTTTATGAATCTGCCGTTTACATGCTGTTCGGTTTTTTCATAGCCGGCATTCTTTATGTTTTTATCAAGCCCGAAACCGTCGGTCGCTACCTTGGAAAGGGAAAGGTGCGTCCGGTATTGCTGGCAGCCCTTGCGGGGATTCCGATTCCATTGTGTTCCTGCGGTGTTTTACCGGCTGCCGCAGGTCTGAAGCGGCAGGGCGCAAACAATGGCGCAACCATGTCATTTCTGATCTCAACCCCTGAATCGGGTATTGATTCCATACCGCTGACCTTTGCATTGATGGACCCTATAATAGCGCTGATTCGTCCGGTGGCGGCATTTATTACCGCCATTGTAACCGGTCTATTCGAAAACGTTTTGTTGCCGTCGGAGAGTTCATCAGATAATATTCCCGAGGTTGCCTGTTCAGGTTCAGGCGGTTGCTGCAGCATCACTCCTGTAACTCAAACGGAACCGGTGGAGAAACCGTTTATTACGAAAATAGTTTCCGGATTGAAATTTGCATTTGTGGATCTTCTTGGGGATATCGGCAAATGGTTTCTCCTTGGTATCATTCTGGCAGGTATCATCACCTACATGATTCCTGATTCGCTTTTTGAATCCTACCTGAGCAACAACTTTACGGCCATGCTTGTCATGCTCGTGGCAGGTATTCCCATGTATGTCTGTGCCACCGCTTCCACGCCCATTGCCGCCGCGCTTGTACTGAAAGGATTGAATCCCGGAGCGGCGCTTGTCTTTTTATTGGCCGGTCCGGCCACAAACATTGCCTCTATCAGCATGATTTCCGGTCTTTTTGGAAAAAAGTCCCTCTTGATATATCTGAGTTCAATCGCTATATGTTCTATTGTTTTAGGACTTTTTACGGATATGCTCTATTACGGAATGGGCATTTCCGCAACGGCAATTGTTGGACAAGCTGCTGATATCATTCCACATTATATTCAGATCAGCAGCGCCGTTATACTGGCTGCTCTGATAATCTTCGCACTTTGCCAGGGTATGCCCCATGCCGTACGTTCTTTTTCTTTATCCGGAAAAACTCGCGGATAAGGGTCCGTAATGAAAGCACCCGCCGGGGGAATTCATAAAGGAGATCTTTTTTTGGAGACATTTCTTGAGTATAAGGTTTTGTGCTGGGGGCAAAAGGACAACACATCTGCCAAACACCGGCTCATCAGTGAAGAGCCCCTGTCGATCCGTGTTGAAGGGAAACCATATTCTGTTGTGATGCGAACTCCGGGCGATGAATTGGCGCATGCCGCCGGTTTTTGTCTGTCCGAAGGGATTGTGAGTACCCCGGATGATGTGAACACTATTTCCTGCTGTGACGGTAATGATTCCAATGTGGTCGCCGTCACCCTGAACGCTTCCAGACGGGATAAGATTGTCGATATTCTGGACAGACGCGGGTTTATCAGTCAAACCAGTTGTGGTATTTGTGGAAAAGAGATTGTCAAGGATCTTTATCAGATGATCCAACCCGTCGAAGACAATACCCGGATGAATGCCGGTTTGGCACTTGAATGCCTTGAAAACCTTCCCCAACACCAGCCCCTGAGAGACAAGACCCGTGCGTCCCACGCCGCCGCTCTATATTCGTCTGACTTTAAGCTGTTATCCGTGGCAGAGGATGTGGGCCGACACAATGCCCTGGACAAAGCCATTGGAAGGCTCTTTTTGGATCGCAGGCTCGATGAGGCCGTTTTATTGACGCTTTCTTCGCGCATCAGTTACGAACTGGTTCAAAAGGCTGCACGGGCACGAATTCAAGTGATACTGGCGTTTTCACGTCCCACTTCACTGGCTGTGGAACTGGCATCGGAATTAAACATGACCCTGGCCTGCCTGGCCGATCATACCGGGTTATATATTTTTTGTGGGGAGCACCGGTTGACCCGGTGATAAATGCAGACACAGAACCATATAAATATATTTATTTTTTAATTTTAAGCCAGAAATAGGAAAGAGAAAAGAGGAAAGAGGATAAGGGAAGCCACGGATGACGAATAAGCATGAATTAAAATAATAATGCTTATGTTCATTTGCGTCCATTTGTGGTTATCTATTTTCTAATTCCTATTTTCTAAAATGAACATTTAACAAAGCAAATCTTCTTTGGAGATAATCGAAGCGCGATCATCCGGGCCGGAATTTTTACTAAAAATTGGAGCAGAATGGACATGAAAAAGGAGCTTATCGAAATCATTTGTAAAAAATCGTTCAAATACACAAAAGAACCGAGTTTTAAACTTGTTTCAGGCAGAATGAGCCAATTTTATGTGAACTGCAAACCTACCACATTGAGCCCGAGGGGCATGTTTCTGGTGGGCCATCTGGTATTTGAGAACATAAAGGATTTAAAGCCTGACGGAATCGGCGGACTTACGTTCGGTGCAGATCCCATGGCCATGGCCACTGCGTTTGTTTCAGAATTAAAAGGAAGGCCCATCAATGCATTTTCCATCCGCAAAACCCAAAAAGACCATGGCATTATCCGATGGGTCGAAGGAGATATGAAGTCCGGACAGCGAGTGGTCATCATTGACGATGTTGCAACCACCGGCGGGTCCACCATCAAGGCCATCGAACGGGCCGGTTCGGAGGGGCTGATTGTTGTCAAAGCGGTCATCCTGGTTGACCGCCAGGAGGGTGGACTGGAGAATATTCGCCAACATGTCAAAGACGTTTCTGCCATTATTACCCGGGATGAACTCATGGAACAGTTTGAAAAATCAAATTGATAATTAAAAGTATTAAATTTGAAGAAATGGTAATGAATGGAAATGCGACCTGTCCTGAGTGGAATATTTACGGCACGATATAGGTCGCGCAGGCGTTTTCAGACTCCCAGGCGGTTACCCGCGCCACTTTAATATCGAGACTGTCGATCATGGATTGAAGGGTTTTTGCAATATAGTGGGCGATATTCTCCGAAGACGGCGGGTAATTATCGTTGAAGTCATCGAGCTCATTTAAAAATTTGTGATCCAGCTTTGCCATAATGATCGAGACATGCTGCTTTAATTCTCCAAAGTCAATCAATACCCCGGCCTTATTGAGATCTTTTCCGGCAACACAGATTTCGATCTTCCAGTTGTGTCCGTGAAGGTTCTCACATTTTTTGGAAACCATTTTAAGCTGATGGGCGGCTGCAAAATGGACCACCACTTTTAATTCATACATTACGCCTCAATCTCCTTTAGTTGGATGCTTTGTCAAAGCCGCTTTTAAGGATATTTTTTAATTTATTCGGGATCTTGTTTCGTTCAATTTTGGCAAAATCTTTGAGCAGTGCTTCCTGTTTTTTATTCAGATGGGTGGGTGTTTTTATTAAGATCTGAATGATTTCATCTCCTCGTTTGCCGCTTCTAAGAGAAGGGATTCCCTCACCGCGAAAACGGAAGAGATCACCGGGCTGAGTGCCTTTTGAAATTTTAAGTTGTTTGTTTCCGTTTAAGGTGGGTACCTCTATGGTATCCCCAAGGGCAGCCTGTACAAAGGAAATGTTCACCTGACAGATGACGTCTGTATTGTCACGCTCAAAAAAATCGTGGGGTTCAACATAGATAAATACATAAAGATCCCCGGGAGGACCCCCGTATGTACCGGTCTCACCTTCTCCGGTCAGCCTGAGCCTGGATCCGGAATCAACTCCGGCAGGAATTTTTACAGACACCTTTTTACTAACCCTGATCTGTCCGGTCCCCTTGCAGTCCTTACATGGATTGGGTATGGTTTTGCCGTTGCCGTTACATTGATAACATGTCGTTCTTACAGTAAAAAATCCCTGGTTTCTGGAAACCTGACCTGTTCCGTTGCATTGCCAGCAGGTATCGGGCTGGGTGCCCGGTTCGCATTTCGTCCCCTCGCAGGACGAGCAGATCTCCATCTTTTCTAAATTAATCTCTGTTTCCGTCCCAAAAGCGGCTTGCATAAAACTGAGTGTCAGATCGTAGCGAAGATCAGCACCCCTTTGGGTTCTGCTTCTTGAACGCCGTCCACTGCTGAATCCAAAAAATTCTTCAAAAATTCCGCCAAAACTCGAAAAAATATCGTCAAAACCGCTGAATCCTGAAAAACCAGACCCTTCAAGCCCCTGGTGGCCAAACTGGTCATAGATATTTCGTTTTTGGGAATCCCGAAGGACCTCATAAGCCTCGGAAGCCTCTTTGAACATTTCTTCAGCTTCTTTATCGCCGGAATTTCGATCAGGGTGGTATTTCAGGGCCAGTTTTCGATAACTGGCTTTTAGGTCACTCTCATTGGCATTACGGTCTACGCCTAAAACTTCGTAGTAATCTCTTTTGGTTGTCATTTATTTACCTGGTAATTGACCGGACATTTCTTGAACAGTATCAATAAATAAGCATAGGAATTGCACTAATCTAATACAGAAACACCGGTTGTCAATGAAAATTTAAGACTAAAATCAGATAAGGCTTCAGCCTATGCCTCCGCTTCCAGCCCGGAGGGCTTCCAGGCCGGCTTCCGGCTCGTAGAGCTCTCCGAGGCGTAGTCTCTACGAGACGGAGTCCTACAGCTCGGAGAGAGGGT
This sequence comes from uncultured delta proteobacterium, assembly GCA_963706295.1. Lineage (GTDB taxonomy): Bacteria > Desulfobacterota > Desulfobacteria > Desulfobacterales > UBA11574 > UBA11574. Next base: position 58,526 of record CAVPLW010000003.1, read on the forward strand.
AGAGCTTAATTAAAGGATTCGAAACTTGAGTAATAATGAATAAAGGGATGGGCGGGTAGGTATAAATGTCATACAAGTTATCCCAGAAATGATCGCCGGAGAATCGTATCTTTTTGCCATCGTTTATCGTCCCGGTAAGGGAATTCAATGTTGTAGTGAAGTCCCCGACTTTCTTTTCGATGTCTTGCGCACCTGATAATCAGTTCCGCCACCATCGCGATATTCCGAAGTTCAATAAGATCTGCCGAGACTTTGAAGTCCCAGTAATATTCCCGGATTTCTTGCTGGATGATTTCAATGCGTCGTTTTGCCCTTTCCAGTCGCTTGTTCGATCGAACGATTCCGACATAGTTCCACATAAATCGACGGATCTCATCCCAGTTTTGAGAAACCATAATGACTTCATCACTGTCTGTGGTTCCGACTTCATCCCATGCCGGAGGGTCCGGGGTAAGGCTAAAATCCAGCGTATCGATATCCTTGAGGGCCTGTCGGGCAGCCACATGGGAATAAACCAGTGCTTCGATCAAAGAGTTGCTTGCAAGTCTGTTGGCCCCGTGCAATCCGGTACAGGCTGTTTCGCCGATGGCGTAGAGTCGATGCAAATCCGTTTTACCGTGCATATCGGTTGCAATGCCCCCGCACATATAATGGGCCGCCGGTACAACCGGGAGCGGTTCCTTTGTCATATCAAAACCGAATGTGAGGCACTTTTCATATAAATTTGGGAAACGTTCCTTGATGAAATCGGAATTTTTATGAGAAATGTCAAGAAACACGAAATCTGTTCCGCTTTTTTTGAGTTCTGCATCTATGGCCCGGGCAACCACATCGCGGCATGCGAGATCCTTTTGAGCGTCATATTTTTCCATAAAAGGGTTGCCGGAAGCATCAAGCAGTATTGCGCCTTCTCCCCTTAAGGCCTCTGAAATCAAAAAGTTTTTGGCTTCAGGGTGATAGAGACATGTTGGATGAAACTGGACAAATTCGAGGTTGGCCACTGTAGCCCCGGCACGGTAAGCCATGGCAATCCCGTCACCCGAGGCGATATCCGGATTGCTTGTGTAAAGATAAACCTTTCCGGCGCCGCCGGTGGCAAGCAACGTGACCTTGGCACAGAAAGTTTTGACCTGGTTGGTCTGCTGATCCAGAACATATGCGCCGCAGCAGTAGTCTTCATGGGTCGTAGTGATCATACCTCTTTTCATGCGGGTTGAAATGGTAATGAGATCAATAGCGATGTGGTTTTCAAACAGGTGGATTCGACGGTTATTTTTTACATGCTCGACCAGGACGCTTTCGACTTCCTTTCCGGTCATGTCATGGGCATGGACAATCCGCTTTTGAGAATGACCACCCTCACGTCCCAAGTCCAAATCAGGTTCAATTCCGGAGGATTCAGAGAATGACGACTGGTCTTTCCTGAGGTTGAAATGTACCCCCAGATCGATCAATTCACGGATCCTGTCGGGACCGTTTTTAACCACCATTTCCACAACGTCACGGTTGCAGAGGCCGTCTCCAGAGGCAAGTGTATCCTGAATGTGAAGATCAAATGAATCCAGCTTACCAAAAACCGAAGCGATTCCACCTTGGGCATGGGAGGTGTTGCTGTCCGAGATCCCTTTTTTGGTGACCAAAGCCACATCACCGAACTCGGCCACCTTGAGAGCAAAGGTAAGGCCGGCGATGCCGCTCCCGATAATTAGAAAGTCTGTTTTATTTAGTGTCATAACATCACTTTTATCAGTTATTCAAAATGCCTGTTCATGGCAATGTGAATCAAGAATGCCTTTTAAAATTAAAAAAAATATGGTACCATCATGCAAATTTATAAGCAACCAAGATTAAGGATTTTACAAAAAGTCCATATTTAAAATAAAAAATTAGCTAAGCTAAGAGAGGATAGACAGAATTTTATGATTGCTTACGATTTGCAATGCGTCAACGGCCATTCTTTCGAAGGTTGGTTTGAAGACAGAAGGGCTTATGAAGCGCAGAAAAAAAAGGCGCTCATCGCTTGTCCGGTTTGTAACAGCACTTCAATTGCCAGGGTTCCTTCGACCTTTGCCATAAAATCATCTAATCCTTTAAAAGAATTTTCTGATCAGCAGGCAGACCTTGAAAACATTGGTAAAAAGATTGTCGATTTTGTTGAAAAAAATTTTGATGATGTCGGAGCTGATTTTGCCAAAGAAGCCTTGAAGATGCATTATGGTGTTTCAAAGGCAAGAAATATCAGAGGTGTCAGTACCAAAGAAGAAGAAAAGACATTAAAAGAAGAGGGCGTCCAGTTTTTTAAAGTCCCCGTGCCGGAGGTGCCGGACACCGATGCCTGACACGTTTCAAGTTAGTTCGCTTCGCTCACAATTGGAATAATGGAATAATGGGGAACTGAAGGAATTAGATTGATATTGTTCCTTCAACCCAGCGTTCCATTATCCCAAGATTCCAACATTCCATGGAAGTGGCATTAGGATAGAAGCTATTAAAAAATCTTTAATTTCAACAAATTGTAGAATTTCCGAGACGTTTGAATTATGGCATATTCGGATAAACCCGGGCACCCCATGCGTTAAGGTTTTTTGAAATGAATGCAATGATTTTCTGATGTATAACCTGCCCCTTTCCTTCTACAAACATCGGTTCCCCGAATTTAATATAGAGTTTCTTGCTGGGATCTACAGGACCCATATCTTTGATAATTTTCCCATTTCCTTGGAAGTCGGTCTTTAATGCAACCGGTACTACCGGAACATTGGCCCGTTGTGCTAACTTAACGCCCAATGAATTAAACGTCGTCTCATCGAAGATGGCGCTTCTGGTGGCCTGAGGGAATATGATAATGGAACAGCCACTGGAGATGAGAGTCAATCCTTGGTTTAACACTGTCTTTAAGTCTTGCCTGGGATTTTCCCGTGTGACGGCAATGGGATGGATGGCCCTTATTATGGTACCGAGAACCGGATACTTAAGGAGTCCTTCCTTAACCACAAACGTGACTTTGCTGAATGCAAGCAGTATACAAGGTAGAACCAGCGTGTCGAGAAGGCTCATGTGGTTGGCGACATAAACAACCGGCCCCTTATGGCCGCTAAGGGCTTTTAATCCGGATATATGAAACTTTCCACCTGCCGATTCTACAATTTTAAGGACACCAAGCGATCCTTTTGCCCATGTTTTGCCTTCATAAGGCGTCTTTCGCGCGGTCAGACTTTCTGCCAGAATGATATTAAAAAGCTGTGTATAATAGATCAGCGTCGCCCAACTGCGAAATCTCTCCACAAAAAAACGACGTTTTTGGGAGCTTTGATAAAAGAATTCGGTTTTGAGAAGATGCCAGAGGTGATCTGTCGTCATTTGTCCTTTTCAATTTAGATTGTTCGAAACTGACTGAATTTCAAGAAGCCAAACGAATACTTTCTTCAAATCTAGAATTAAGGCGGTTTAAACGACTTCTTTGTTCTTTCACACAGATTGAGATAGATTTTAAATTTTCTCCGGGATAAGGGGTCTTTTTTGCGATTTCAAGACAAAAGTCCAGCCCTTCTTCAAGATTCTTTTTATATTCAAGCATTGTTATGATTTCTTTTTTTGTGTGAGAGGAACTTAATACCTTCTTTTCAAAATCATCCATGTACATTTCAATTTCTTTGGCAAACATATGGGGACGTTTTGATGAAACCAAAGATGGCCCTCTTCCATAAATATGGTCTACCATCTCCTTAAGCGTGTAAAATTTGTTGAACCATTCAATATTGGGTCCGGGGCATATTGACTGGGGTGCATTTTCTTCATCGGCGATCCCTAAAGCAATGAGCGCTCCGTTCCCTAAGTGGTCGCAGATACAGTTTTTTACCACAACTTTTTCTTGAAGTCTTTTCTTTTCATCCGTTGAAATTTCCATATTTTCAATTTCTTTTAGTTTTGCCGCTTGATATTTTCGTGATGCCAAACAGATCGGTTTTTCGGTAAATTCGGTGTTGGATAGCAGGATTTTTTTTCGACACGGTGAGCCGGGCCGGCCTTCCATCACCTTCTTTTTGGTCCACAATTCTGATCCTGTTCCGTATACATTGTTAAAAGGGATGTTTAAGGGAGAAACGTCACTCAGATAAAGGTTTTCCGCCCGGGCTTGTCGCAAAAGCTCACGTGTGGAATCATCCACGCATGTAACTTCGGGAACCAGCAGAAAAGGACTGGCCCATCCTGTTAAATCCATACCAAAATCTTTTCTGAGTCTGCATACTTCACCATGGTTGCCGATGCCGCCTTGTACCGTGATAAGCGGATGAATGTTCATCGCCGATTCAGGATATTCCCACCCCATTTTTTTATAGTACTTTTGTATGAGCGGCTTAAATTCCGCAACCAGACTTTTCCGTTTTTCCTTAAATTCTTTAAGAAGTTTCGGCAGTAAAATTCCATTGGAGGGGAAAGCGTGACCACCGCAGTTCAAACCGGATTCGATGCGAAATTCATAGACCTCAAGTCCTTTTTTGGCTAAAAATTTACCCTGAATTAAAGCAGACCTGAAATCACTCACTTTTAAAATAATCCGTTTCTTGATCCGCCCCATTTTGTCTCTGTAAAAGTCACGGAATTTACTTATATAACTATACAAGCCTCGATTAATGCCTGCTGAAAATACAATTGAAGACTGAAGACAGCTGTTGGCATAGCCTCGAAGCCCTGCTTTGGCATCGGTGAATTCTTCACCAAGGGGGTCGCCGTTCTTATTAAAACGAATCCGATCCACATTGACCATGATATTAACATCGATAGAGCCGGGTTTCATATTGAGTGTTAGATCTTTTTCAAGGTCATTTCTTTCGTCACCGGCTTTCATTTTGAGCAATTCGATATATTTTTGTTTCAGCATCGAGTCTTCAGGCAACAGCTCAAAATATTTTTGCTTGTTGTTGTTTTCAAAAAAAGGCTGCTGTTTTATTTCTTCCATCTTTTTTTGAACAATCTCATGGACGACATTAAGGTAAGCTGAAATGCGTTTTGCCCGCCCGTCTTCATCATCTTTTGCTATCTTGTGATAAGGGAGGCCATACTTTTCAGCGTAATATTTGCGGATTTTTTCGAGAAGCAAGTCATCAACCAGCGATATAACGGATGAAATTCCGAAAGGGGCAATGCGGATAGGGGTGTCCACGGAATGTCCGGTACCCATAACAGGAATATGGAAACTGTGAATAGTATTTGTCATATGAATAATTTTTTTTATTAAGTCATAAATTGAGTGTTTCAAATAGTGACAGGGCTATAAAAAAGTAATAATGATACAATAAATATACTTTTCTTTACCAGCGAACAAGGATAGAGCCGTAAGTCAGTCCTGCGCCAAAGGCATCCATAAGAACCGTCTGTCCGCTTTTAATTCGACCGTCTCTATTGGCTTCGTCCAGCATTGTGGGAATCGTCGCAGCTGATGTGTTGCCGTAACGATCAACGTTCACAAGAACTTTTCCCATGGGTAATTTGAGACGTTTGGCCACTGCTTCTATAATTCGAAGGTTGGCCTGGTGCGGAACAAACCAATCGAGATCGTCAGTGGTCATCTGATTCTTTTTCAAGGTAATAAGGGCAAAATCGGCCATTGTTTTTACAGCAACCTTGAAAATTTCTTTACCTTTCATCTTTAATTTATGAAGTTTCTGAGCGTATCTTTCAGGGGTTACCTCCATATTCGAGCCGCCGGCAGGAACATAAAGAAGATCCCATAGATTCCCATCTGAGCGTAGATGGCTGTCTATAATTCGACGGCTGGAATCTGAAGAGACCTGTTCAACAACGGCCGCACCGGCACCGTCTCCAAATAAAATACAGGAATTACGGTCCTCCCAGTTGAGAATAGGGCTCAGAACTTCGCCGCCCACAACCAATGCTGTTTTGACCTGTCCGGTCTGAATAAACTTTTCAGCCGTCACCAGTCCATAAATAAATCCAGAACAGGCTGCATTAATATCCATAGCCCAGGCTTGATCGGCGCCTATCTTATACTGAAGCCAGCAGGCGGTGGATGGCAACGGTGTGTCGGGTGAGCAGGTGGCATAAATAATCTGATCGATACTTTGGGGTGCTTTTCCCGCCATCTTCAGGGCTTTCTGTGCTGCTGAAAAACCGAGGGAAGAGTTATGTTCCTCAGGTTTTTCAACATCTGAAATCCGGCGCTCACAAATTCCGGTTCTCTCGCGTATCCATTCGTCGCTGGTTGTAATTCCTAATTTTGAAAGTTTTTGAACGATACTGTTGTTAGTAACTCGCTTTTTGGGGAAGGCTGATCCAGTTCCCGTAATCCTTGCTGCAAAATCCATAAATGACCACTTTTTTAGTTATAATTCTTTCATAATCCTTTTCATAAAGAATTTATTATTTTACTCACTCCAAATCTGACAGGTTCTATACATATTTTTTAATGATATATCAAGTCATAACGGCAACACCCGGCCAATTAATGACATTCACTCTTTGGCCGATATCAATTCAGACACTTTTTAAGAATCAGTGTTGCGTTTGTACCGCCGAACCCAAAAGAATTGGTCATTGCGGTTTTCACATCCATCTTTCGTGCTGTGTTCGGTACATAATCAAGATCGCATTCTTCATCCGGATGATCAAGATTGATTGTCGGTGGAATGATTCTTTCAGAAATTGTCAGTGCCGTGAACACCGTTTCGATTCCCCCGGCACCGCCCAACAGGTGGCCTGTCATGGATTTGGTCGAACTTACGGCTATGGACGATGCTTTTTCCTTAAATACGGACTTGATGGCTCTTGTTTCGTAAACATCGTTAAGTTGAGTTGACGTGCCATGGGCATTGATGTAATCGATCTCGTCGCCGGTCATTTGTGCATCCGCGAGGGCGGCGGCCATGCATCGGGCAGCGCCTTCACCGTCCGGTGCCGGTGCAGCCATATGAAATCCGTCTCCGCTCATGCCATACCCGCATATTTCCGCATAAATACGGGCGCCTCTTTCCAACGCGGAATCGAGTGTTTCCAGAACCAGAATCCCGCATCCTTCACCGATAACAAAACCGTCTCGGTCGCGATCAAATGGCCGGGACGCCCTTTCAGGGTCGTCGTTCCGAGTGGACAGCGCTTTCATGGCATTGAAACCCGCAATGCATGTGGGCGTGATTACAGACTCCACTCCGCCGGTGATCATGGCATCCGCCGCACCTCTTTTGATGATTCTGAAAGCATCGCCAACGGCATGGGTTCCCGAAGCGCATGCTGTGGCAATGGAAGAATTGGGTCCCTTGGCACCCAGATAAATTGAAATCATCCCGGGCGCCATATTGCCGATAATCATCGGAATAAAAAACGGTGTTACCCGTTGGGGACCTTTCTCTTGCAGGACGACAGTAGTTTGTTCCAGCAAATGCAGCCCTCCAAGACCGCATCCTGTAATAACACCGACTCTGTTTTCATTGGTTTTGTCTATGGTTAACCCGGAATTTTCCAGGGCCATACGGGATGCTGCAACAGCATAGGCGATGAATAGCTGGGTACGTTTGGCCTCTTTTTTAGAAAGAAAATCCTTTGGATGAAAATTCTTTACCTCTCCGGCAATTTTTGTGTCAAAGCCGGAAGCATTGAACCGAGTGATCTCTGATATCCCCGATTGACCTTTACACAGGGCTGACCATGTCTCATCCACACCGATACCCAAGGGCGTTACTAACCCAAGACCCGTGATAACCACCCGCCTACTCAATAGGCCTCCTAAAATACCGGCAGGTTCATACCGGTTTTATAACGATCTCATCTTAAATGACAATATTAGTGCTTGGCAATGTAATCGAAGGCGTCTTTTACCGTTATCAGTTTTTCCGCTTCTTCGTCAGGAATATCAATATCGAACTCTTCTTCCATGGACATGATCAACTCTACAAGGTCGAGTGAATCTGCACCTAGGTCATCTACAAAAGACGCTTCCGGCACAATCTCTTCAAGATCAACACTTAGCTTTTCTGCGATTATCTTTTTTACTTTATCCTCAATAGACATTCAGTGTACCTCCTTTAATAAATATCATATATACATTCCACCGCTAACATGAATTACCTGGCCTGTGATGTAAGATGCACTTTCAGAAGCCAGAAAAGCAACCGCTGCAGCAATATCTTCAGGATATCCCGCACGCCCCAGTGGGACCTGGCTCAGCATTGCATTCCTTGCTTTTTCCGAAAGCGCCGCCGTCATGTCTGTTTCTATAAAACCCGGGGCAATTGCATTTACCGTAATACCTCGGGATGCAAGCTCTTTTGCGGCTGTTTTTGTAAGCCCGATTAAGCCCGCCTTCGACGCCGAATAATTCGCCTGTCCCGCATTGCCGGTTACTCCCACAACCGACGCCATATTAATAATACGGCCATAACGCTGCTGCATCATGACTTTGGCAGCAATTTTTGTGCAAGTGAATGCACCTTTTAGGTTTATATTTAAGACCGCATCCCAATCCTGTTCTTTCATGCGGACCAGAAGCCCATCTTTGGTAATACCGGCATTATTTACCAGAACATCAATTCGTCCGGTTTTATCGATGATCTCTTTAAAAAAATTTACAACCTCATTTTCGTTTGCAATGTTAACACTTTTGCTTGTTGCAAAACCTTGTGCCTCGGCAACAAGTTTTTCGGTTTCGGCAGCAGCGGCAGCTTCAGCATCCGGATCACTTGGAGAAAAATAATTAAAATAGATGCTGGTGTTTGGTGCTGCCAAGGACAAACAAATAGCCCTGCCAATACCCCTCGACCCCCCCGTAACGACAACAATACGTTCTTTTTGTTCTGTCATGATTACCTCGCAAACAGTATGTCTGCAACCAGATCCATATCATTTATGACATTTAGACTGCTGCAAACCAGTTGGTTATAGGAATGGGTTTCCATAAAATCATGGGCCGCCTTTTGATCAAATACACCACAGCCCATCAGTATTTTAAGCGCGTTTTGGGAAACAAGTTGCGCGACTTCGTCGGCAAAGATTCTCGATATGGCTTTGAACTTTTCGGCTTCCGGGCTACCGTCTTTTGAAAGGGCAACGGCTTTGCGTGCCAAGCTTGCTCCAACTTCTACATCCGTCATCATATCTGCCAGCAAGAACATGACATGTTGTTTCCGGGTCAACCGGTTGTCATGAACCAACATAATGGTATCATTTAAAACTCCGGCTGCAAGACCGTAAAGCCGACATCCGGTATCGTTTATTGCACTATCCAGTGTTTCCATTTCTCTCAAAATGGCTTGATAATAATTGCCCTTTGACTTGCGCGTTTCTTTCCATCGAAACGTGCTGATGATGCTCTGTTGAATTTCGCTCGTACCTTCATAGATACAGGTGATCTTAACATCGCGTTTGATCTTCTCCACCTCAAACTCGGTGATATATCCATAACCGCCAAGGGCCTGGATCGCATCATTAGCAGCCTTGTCAGCAGATTCAGTAGCAAACAGTTTGGCAATGGAGCCTTCCACATGAAGATCAGATTCACCCGAATCAATTCTGAGGGCAATTTCGTCCATATATGCCTTTGCAGCTTCAAATCTTACGGCATGAGGAACGACCAGTTTGTGGGTGTAACCCTGTTTCTCTGAAAGTGGAGACCCGAATTGTATGCGTTCTTTGGCATACGGGATGACGATTTCAATTGCCGCTTGGCCGGCGCCCAGTCCCATGGCGGCCACCATCAGCCGGGTATAGCCAAAAACCTTACCTGCATGCTTCATTCCCATACCCGGCACACCCCCGATGAGATTGTCAGCAGGAACAAAAACATCCGTGAAAGATAGTGGAGAGGTGTTCGAAGCTCGGATGCCGTGTTTCTCTTCCCCCTTGCCCTGAACAAACCCTGGTGTTCCCTTTTCAACTACAAAAAATGCAGGTCCTTCCGGGGTTTTGGCTAAAAGGGTAATAAAGTCTGCATATCCTCCAGTGGAGATAAATTGCTTTGTGCCGTTAATGACATATCCTGTGACTTCACCGGCATCATTTTGTACCGGTTCGGCGTTGGTTTTTAAGGCCGCAAGGTTGCTGCCGGCACCCGCTTCTGTGACTGCATAGGCCACCAGGGAATTCCCTTCGGCAATTTGGCCAAGCCACTTTAATTTTTGCTCTTCGGTTCCTCCTACAATGATAGGTTCGGAACCCAGCTGGACTGCAAAAAAACCTGTGCCGATTCCAAGGCATATTTTACACATTTCAAGAATGACTTCGCAGCAGTCTCGGGCACCACCACCCATTCCGCCATAGGCTTCAGGGATAAAAAGGAGCTGCAACCCAATATCGGGACCCAGTATTTCGCGGATGGTTTCTTCGGGAAAGATTTCGTTTTTATCATATTCAAGGATTTTTTCACGGGTAAAAAGACGGTTTCTCATCTGTCTGATGGTATCGATGATCATCTGTCTCGATTCAGTATCCAGCCCTTTGAGTACAGGTTTTTTATCGCTTGTAGATTCTGTCATATAATCATCCTTTTGTATTGATCGTTTGCAGACACAATGCGGCTATTACACGTACTGTAGCCGGTGTAGTTCATGATCCGGTAAGCATAAAATTACCGTAATGAGGACGGTTGATTCGACACAAAATTGTCGTTTTCTTGTGAGTCCGTTTTATGAGGATTTGACTTATATTTTTTGAGTTTTGAAACGACAACAAGTAATATATAAGCATAACTAAATGGAATTGTTTAATATATTGTGTATTTTTAATGACTGCGCTTACAGTTGCGCTTCTAGTAATTTAAACCAAAATGATTGTCAAGTATTTTTCAGATGGTTTTTTCTATGAAAGAGGGAATGATCACTTTTATCTTGACTCATAGCTTACTTTTTTGTAAATAAATTAGTTCGCTTCGCTTAAAATTGGAATGATGGAATAATGGAGTAATGGAATGATGGGTTTGAAGGAGTTTTTTACATTAAAAATGGTTTATTTCCCCCTTTATCCCCAATATTCCAGCATTCCATTCTGATGGCAAAAACAGGTTGCCATTAATAAACTTGTATTTTCAAGAAGTTGTAGAAATTCCGAGACGTTCAATTAATTTATCAATTGAGGGATCGTCTAACGGCAGGACGACGGGTTCTGGCCCCGTTAATCCAGGTTCGAATCCTGGTCCCTCAGCCACAAAACAGCAAGGGGTTGTGAACATGATTCATAACCTTTTTTTCTTCCTTTTATCAAATCCTATGGACGTTGTTGTTAAATAAAACCATCCGAATTTAAAATACAATCCCCACATACCCCACAAAGCTGTCTCCGGGACTTTTGTCATGGCTGGTAGCGTACGCAATGGTTTCGGCTTGTTTGGCACCGAGTTCTTTGGCAGCGGCAATTGCGGTTGCGGCTGCACCGCTGCAGCAGGCATTCTGGTTTGCCGTGGCTTCTTTAATGACCTTTTCGGGATCCATGGTTAGCATGGCATCAATCACCCGCCGGTCATTTTCATTTCGGACCCAGTCCACTGCTGAGGAGCCCCTGCCATGGGACATAAAACCGTAATTCGGGCCGTAATGGGTTAGATCCGTCGAGCCGATAACTTTAACCTGAAGACCAAGCCGCTTTGATATGGCGACAACGGTCTTTCCAATTTCAAGAGAATTTTTTGTTGGTGGTGCGCCGATGGGAACTATTTTTGCGTCTTTGAAAAAGTATTTTATAAAAGGGAGTTGAAGTTCGATGGTGTTGTCCTGAGTAGAGCGATCAGCAGTTTCAATCTGAAATGTAAATTTTTCGTTCAGTTCGTTGGCGAGAGCTGTTTCGATTTCTAAATTGCCAAAAGGGGTTTCCCATGCCCCCTCGGTCATGATATAGGCCGGCGAGCCGCTGTGAAGATGCATGCCGAAAATCACAAAGACATCCGGAGGTTTTTCTTTTGTAAGACAGTGAATGACGTTGCATGCGATGCTGCCTGAAAAATACCAGCCGGCGTGTGGCACGATGCCTCCGGTTAAGGGTCTGTCCGAAATGGTTTCTGTACTGTATTCTTTTAGAAAACCTTTAATTTCTTTTTCACACGCAGAAGCGTTTCCCGGATACCAGCTTCCTGAAAAGATAGATCTTCTCACCTTCATGTCGAACACCTCCTTTCTATGTCTTCAATTTGCCATAGGTGGCAGAATATGTCCAACATATTTCATAATGCAAATCAGAATAAAACTTGACAGATGGGATATTTGATCATTATTTTTTAGAAAAACTATTCGATTTAGGAGTTGCTTATGCACTCGGACAAGCTATTCTCCACAAATATTGAAGTCCGGTTCCGTGATCTTGACGCCCTTGGACATGTGAACAATGCTGTTTTTTTTACCTATTTTGAAGAGGGCCGAAAACATTTTTCCAAAAAAGTGTTCGGGGTTTCAGATATTTCGGATTTTAAATTCATCATGGCCCATATCCAATGCGATTTCTTAAGACCGATACAGTTTAATGACCATGTCATTCTTCAGATGTGGGTTAAGGATATCGGAACCAAGAGTTTTTCTTTTGAATATCGTCTGGTCGATTTTTCCGATGAAACCAGGGGTTATGCTACCGGGGAATCGATCCAGGTCTGCTATGATTACGAAAAAAACAGATCCATTGAGGTTCCGGCAAAAATGAGAGAAAGGTTGACTCGGTATTTGAAACAATGAACAAAAAAAGTTTAATTTATTTCGTCATAAAAAACCTGGTCCTCTGGGCCAGGTCAGAGTTCTCTGGCTCTGCCAAAAGAATTGATGCAAGAGTTTGAAGTGAACTAAAGTTTAAAGTGAGCTAAAGTTAAGGAATTCTATCAATTATATAAAATCAGCGGAGCGAAGCGACTCCATAACTTTAGGCACTTTAGATCACTTTAGGCACTTTTAACTTGTCTGGCTTTCAGGGAAACAGCCCCTTTTAGGGGTAAACCAAAGCCTGGTCCTTTGGGCCAGGATTCTTTACTCACTGATTCGTTCAGTTATGGTAAGATCTTTGAGAGGTGGGATTGGACCTGCTTTCTCGCGGGCATTTTTCTTGACAGGCTAAACAAGAGGTGTTAACAGGTTTTCGAAAATAGAGGCACGTAGCTCAGGGGGGGAGCGCTACCTTGACACGGTAGAGGTCGTTGGTTCAAATCCAATCGTGCCTACCATGAATACCAAGGGTTTACGGCAATAAAAATGCTGTAAACCTTTTTTGTTTGAAATCTTAAAAAGCTTATATATATCCTGTGGGAATTTATATATGCTTGACAAGACGACAAAAAAATAAATATTTTGATAGTATCAAATGGATACAAGGAGGAGCTGAAAATGCAGGACGACTGGACCGAAAAACTGTCATGCGCCATTCAGTGTCATAGATGTGATGAGAAGATGGATTCAAAAGATCCAAGAATTCTTTCTGTTTATGATCATCAAGCCATATGCATGGCATGCAAAAAAGAAGAAGAACAACGGCCGGACTACGAAAAAATTTCCAAAAATACCATCGGGCAGTGTATGATCGATACGGAACTGCAATACAGTGATCCTGCGGGTTTCTGTTATCATCATTTCTATCCATACACGTGCTGATTCAAACTCTTAACCATCGGATATCAGTGATTCATTTAGATTGGCAGCATATAAACAATCCTACCTGGTTTCCATCCAGAAATAGCCCTTTTCCGTAATCTCTACGTCAATCTGCGGAATTACTTGTGCGGCGTACAACTTGTACGCCTCCGCGAAATTCCTTGATTTCCTTGACCTTGCGAAAAATTCCTGATTTCTGCATTGGAAACCTAATTTGTATCCAATATAAGTTTATGGATGGACACTTCTAAAAATATATCATTGTATCGTTGGCAGACAGTCCTTGTAAAGAAATAACATGTTGACATTATCTTTAAGGGGATGTATGAAAATTCAACAAGACAGACCGACCGGTCTGTCTTCATGTGTTTCGCACCTAATACCTAAGTTGAGCGATTTTCAAGTTTGCCGCAGATACAAGGAAGATGTCGTTTCGCTATCGTCGGCTATGCGGAACGGCATCTGACGCAGTAGATGCGGTGAAATTGGAAATCCCAAAGGGTTTCAAATTCTTGAAATTCAAAATGTCAGAATACCTTAAAAATATTGTTAATTTAATCATTTCAAAAATTTGAAACGCTCAGCTTAGGTAATAATAAGGCAATAACACCATGACATTGAAAGAGAAAATCATCCACGAATCCCTGCGCCAGTTTTCCACAAAAGGCTTTCTTTCCACATCGATTACCGACATTCTTGAAGCCGTGGGAACATCCAAAGGCGGTCTATACAATCATTTTAAAAACAAAGAAGCCCTCTTCTTTGCTGCATTGAGCGAGGCACGAAAGATCTGGCGGCAAAGGAACCTTGAAGGATTAAAGGAACTGGAGCGGCCTATCGAAAAGATTAAAAAGCTGCTTGAAAATTACCGTGACCGCTACCTTGCCGATTCCGAAAACTTCCCTGGCGGCTGTATTTTTGTCACCCTTGCCGTGGAATTAAACGATCAGCGACCCCATTTGGCCCGGGAGATGAACGAGGGGTTTTTGAGATTCAAGGGCATGTTGAAACGGCTCCTGGATCAGGAGAAAAATGCCGACAATTTAAAGGACGAAATTGATACACAGCAGGTTGCCGAACTGATTTTCTCAGGCATTCTGGGCGCCAGTGTCATGTATATTTCAGACAAATCAATGGTTACTCTGGATCGGAATATCCGGTCTTTAACTGAATATTTGGACATGATTGTAAAATAAGAAGTGTATTTATATATAGCGTTTTTCGCTCAATTAGGGTGAGAACGAAAACTGTTGTGGCGTGTAAATTCTAATATCTTTTAAACTTTAAAAAGAAAGACCCGTCGGTCTATTGTCGAAAGGAGGTAAAGGTATGGATTTTTTGCTGTCAGAAAGAGAGGAACTTTTAAGAAAGTCGGTCAGGGAGTTTGCCGAAAATGAAATATCACCCAAGATTGAGGCTATGGAAAAAACCGGCAAATTTCCGGTTGAACTGATGGAACCCATGGCCAAGATGGGAATAACCGGAATCATTGCACCGCCGGAATACGGAGGGGTCGGGCTCGGTTATCTGGCCAGAACCATTGCTTTAGAAGAGTTGAGCCGGGTGTGTGCGGCAATTTCCATGAGCATGCAGGTTCACCACATGGCCATTTCCGCACTGAATGATTTTGGAACCGATGCGCAGAAACAAAAGTACATTCCGCCGCTGGCCAAAGGTGAAACCATGGGCGTTGTGGCCGTTACCGAACCTTCGGGAGGATCCGATGTGGTGGGGATGCAGGCAACGGCGGAACCCAAAGGGGACAAATGGATTCTCAACGGCCGGAAATGCTTTATTACCAATTCGCATACCTCTGATTTTTGGATCGTCATCGCAAAAACTTCCGAAGGTGCCAAGGGCCTGTCAGCGTTTATCGTAGAAAAGGATCATCCCGGTGCAAAGACCGGTCGGGTCGAACACAAATTCGGACTTCGGGGCGCCAACACCGGAGAACTGGTGTTTGACAATTGCGAGATTCCAAAAGGAAATATTCTGGGACAGGAAGGCGGCGGTCTTGCCGTAGCTTTGAAAACCGTCAGCGAGTCCGGACGACCCGGTATGGCGGCCACGGCACTGGGTATCGTCGGTGCATGCCTTGAAGAAGCGGCGAAATTTGCCAGTGAAAGAGTGCTTTACGGAAAACCGATCAGCTCGCTTCAGGCCATCGGTTTTTATCTGGCGGAGATCTATACGGAACTCGATATATGCCGACTGCTCTGCTACCGGGCAAGTTGGATGAAGGACCAGAATATGCGATGCGACACTGAAAACGCCATGGCCAAGTCCTACACCTGCGATGCTGCCGTGCAGTGTGCCCGTAAAGCTGTTGAAATTCACGGTTCTTACGGCATTTTGCAGGAATACAAGGTTCAACGACTGTTACGAGACGCCATGGTCACGGTGCCTGCCGGCGGAACCGGGCAAATCGGCAAAGTCGTATTGTCGAGAGCTGCATTGGCTCCTTACAAAAAGAAAACCTAAGTTGAGCGTTTCAAATTTTAAAAGGGGATAAAATATCTTTTATTTTTAATGAATTAGCTTTATTTATATTTTTAAAATTTGAAACCCTTCGGGCTTGCCGATCTTACCGCATATACTGCGTCAGATGCCGTTCCGCATAGCTGACTATAGCGAAACGACATCTTCCTTGTATCTGCGGCAACCTCGACAATCGCTCAAATTAGGAAAAAAATAGGTAGATCTTCAATGAAACGTGTTATTGTCTGCATGAAGCCGGTCCCGGACCCCAAAGCATGGGACCGGCTCAAAATGGATCCTGTATCCAAGACCCTGATCCGTGAAGGAATTCCCAGCGTTGTCAATCCGTTGGATAAACATGCCGTTGAAGCGGCCCTCGAAGTAAAGGACCTTTTCGGTGCTGAGGTCATCCTGTTATCCATGGCCCCTTTAGACACACGTCCGGTATTGCGTGAAGTTTTGGCAATGGGAGCCGACCGGGCGGTTTTACTTTCGGATAAGGCCTTTGCCGGATCAGATACTCTGGCTACAGCCCGCATACTGGCCCAAGGTATTCGCAACATCGGAGAGTTTGATCTGGTCTTGTGTGGAAATTTTACGATAGACGGCTCCACGGCCCAGGTTCCTTCCCAGGTGGCCGAACTTCTCGACGTCCCCAATGTCATGCATGTTTGCGATATGGATATCTCAAAGCCGAACCGCTTGCTGCTGACACAAAAAATCGAGCAAGGATTCGTCAAGCTTGAAGCCGAGCCGCCATTGCTTCTGTCCTTTACAAAAGAAGCCAATAAGCCGCGTTACATCTCTTTTATGGAGATACTGGCGGCTGAAAAACGTGACATTCACATCTGGGACAATGCGTTTTTAAATATGGACGAAACCCTCATTGGTCTTGAGGGTTCGCCCACCCAAATGGCGGATCTTTTGCTACAAACAAAAAAACGAAAGGCTGTACAGATCACCGGAAAACCCGAAGACATTGCCCGGGAACTGGCCGATAAAATCCATCAACTTGGGATTATCTGAAAAAGGGAATAGCTTAGTTCTTTCAGCAAAAATTTAATCATACCTGAAGCGGCAATGTTTTCAAAAGGCTAACGTGTTACTGAAAAAGGAATTAAGCCATGGAAAAGCAACACATTGGTGTATTTGTCGAACAGCGCGGGGGGGTGCTTCACAACGTGGGTCCGGAGCTCATCGGAAAAGCGCGTGAGCTGGCGGACATTTCCAAAGGAACGGTCAGTGTTTTTCTTTTGGGCAGGGATATTTCGGCACTTTCGGACGACCTGATCGCCCTGGGTGCCGATACGGTTCTGCTGGCCGACAGCCCGCTTCTGGAACCGTATCGGTTGCTTTCATACACATCCGTTCTTGCCCAAGCCTGCAAAACCTATCATCCGGATATTTTGTTGTTCGGGGCAACCCGTATGGGGATTGAATTGGCCCCCCGCCTTGCCGCCCGCCTCAATACGGGCCTTTCAGCCCATTGCATCGATTTGCGTCTGGATTCAAAAGGGAGACTCCTTCAGGTGGTTCCGGGCTGGGGCGGCGGGGTGGTCGCCACCATTCTGTGCCCTAATCAGCCGTCCCCAGATGGCTACCGTGATGCCTGGAGTTATGAAGAAACTTACACCGACCAAGAGATCCGGTGAATGCATCATGTTGCCTGTAAAAGAAGATCTTCACACATCCGGACCAAAGGTTCTTGAGGTTCATATCGAGGAACCCAAAGAGATGCCGCTGGAGGTGGCTGATGTGGTTGTGGCCGGGGGTTGGGGGATCGGAGACCGGAAAGGCTGGGTTCTTTTGGAAGATCTGGCCACCCTGTTGTGTGGTGCCGTGGGCGCAACTCGTCCGCCGGTGGATGAGGGTTGGGTGTCGGAGAACCGGATGATCGGACAAAGCGGTAAAACCGTTAAACCCCGTCTCTATATCGGTGTGGGTATTTCCGGAATGTCACACCACGTGGTGGGCATGGATGAATCCGATTGCATTATGGCCGTCAATACGGATCCCAATGCAGCCATATTCGAAGTTTCGGATGTGGCCGTCGTCGGAGATTACAGGGAAATCCTTCCACCGCTCATGGAAGAAATCCGAAAAAGACTTCCTAAAGGTCGCATTGATACGTGTGAGCTGCCTCAATAAAGGAATTTTATGAGACCGCTGGATAATTCCGCGCCGTTAAACATTTGTCTGTTAAGTTACAGGAGCCATCCATACTGCGGCGGGCAGGGAGTTTATGTGAATCACTTGAGCAAAGCCCTCAAGGCTTTGGGCCATCAGGTCGAGGTGGTTTCAGGGCCACCCGCTCCTCAGCTCGATGAAAAGATAAATCTTTTTCAGCTTCCCGGCCTGGATCTTTATAACCCTGCCGATCCTTTCAGGATGCCTTCTTTAAAAGAGCTTTCAGATCCCGTTAACCTTATGGAGTGGCTGGGCGTTTCCACCATGGGTTTTCCGGAGCCGTTCACATTCGGGATCAGAGCGCATCGATTTTTAAAAAAAAGAACATCCAAATACGATATCGTTCACGACAATCAGAGCATCTCATACGGCATCAGGTCCATTAACCGGTTTGTTCCAACCATTGCCACAATTCATCATCCGATTACGGTAGACCGGGACCTGGCCGTAAAAGCGGCTTCGTCGTTTTGGGCAAAGATTAAACAGTTGAGGTGGTATTCTTTCATCGGTATGCAAAAAAGAGTGGCCGGAACCTTATCCCACATCATCACGGTTTCTAAAAGTTCCATGCATGACATAAGCAGGGATTTTAACATACCGCTGCAGCGGTTTAAAGTCATCCCCAATGGAATCGATACGGATCTGTTTCATCCAATTCCCGAGATTAAAAGAGAAAAAAATCGTATCATTGTTACCAGCAGTGCCGAGACGCCCTTAAAAGGACTCCATTATCTGCTGGAGGCGGTGGCTGAAATCTCCACGACCCGTAAAATCAAACTCGTTGTCGTCGGCACCCTGAAAAAAAACGGTGAAATCGAAAGACGCTTAACAAAACTGGGCATAAAAAAGTGCGTTACATTTACGGGCCGCATCGAAAATGATGCCTTTGTTCGACACTATGCAAAGGCTTTTCTCGCAATTGTTCCGTCCGTATACGAGGGATTCGGTTTCCCGGCAGGAGAGGCCATGGCGTGCGGCCTTCCGGTGATCAGCACCACAGGCGGGGCTTTGCCCGAAGTGGTGGGAAATGCCGGAATACTGGTTCCACCCGCAAATCCCGGGGCGCTGGTTAAGGCGATCCTGACCCTGATGGATCATCCTGAACATGCTAAACAAATGGGGAATGCAGGTTTTAACAGGGTTCGAGGTCGCTTTACATGGAAGAGGGCGGCTGAAATGACCGTTGAGGCTTACAGGGAGACCATTCGTGATTACCGTCGACCTTAACCGGCTTTGCAAGTCTGACCCGAACCGTTTGGCCGGTTGCCGGATACTGGATATCGGGTGTGGAACAGGACGACATACCTGTGCTGCATTTAGATTCCCGAAGGTTGTTGCCATGGGTATAGACATTAACTTTGATGATGTTGTTGAGACAAAAAAAAGGCTGAGTAATCATAAAGAACTTGGAGACCATGGGGGTGGCGAGTGTGGAGTTTCTGTTGCCGATATATGTGCGCTTCCTTTTAAAGACAACTTTTTTGATCTTGTTATCTGCTCGGAGGTGCTGGAACACATTCAAGACCACAAAACCGCAGTCTCTGAAGCTGTCAGGGTGTTAAAGCCGGGCAAGACCCTTACAGTCAGTGTTCCACGATATCTCCCGGAGCGAATTTGTTGGGCACTTTCCGACAATTACCATACTGTCCGTAACGGGCATGTTCGCATATATAAAATGAAAGCGCTGGTTGATCTTTTGGAAAGTGCAGGCCTGACTCGATGGGGATTTCATTTCGCCCACAGCCTTCATGTGCCTTACTGGTGGCTGAAATGCCTTGCCGGACCAGAACGTGAAGATTGCAGACCAGTCAATGCGTATCATCGTCTTCTGGTATGGGATATGATGAAAAAACCCTGGATCACGCAGTTTTTCGACAAAATTCTCAATCCCATTTTGGGAAAGAGTATTGTGCTATATATGAAAAAAGAAGAAAAGTAATACCTTAAAAAATTTTCCCGGCTTGCTACACTTTATTAGCGTTGCTGAAAATTAAGGGTGCGAAACATGAAGTGATTATTTCTGAAGATTCCGAAGGATATCCCGGCAGTTGTATCGTTTAAGCACTCCTAAAGTATTGATCATGGGAAGTTCTTTGAAAAGACCCGATGCAACGGCCATTTTGTAAATGTGATAGGGTGCCTGGCCGCCCTTTTCAGGGTCTTTGAAAATATCGTGGATCAGCAAATACCCGTTTGGCATGATGTGGCCGGCCCATACGTTATAATCCGTGTATGCCGCTTCATAAGAATGGCCGCCGTCAATAAAAACCAGGCTAAGGGGCGTTGTCCATTGTCGTGCTGCCACTTCAGAATTGCACACCATGGGGACTACCGTATCCACGAGACCGGCGGCTTCAATTGTCTTTCTAAACGCTTTAAATGTATCCACACGGGAGGTTTCGTGGTCGAAAAGCTTAGGATCGAAATATTCTTCTCCAGGCTGCTGCTCCTCAGAACCTTGGTGATGATCGATGGAGAAAAGGATGCCGCTGTTTTTTTTGCAGGCGGAGCCGATGTAGACGGTTGATTTGCCGCAGTAACTCCCGATTTCCAGACAGGGTCCATAACAGCTGGCTTTTAGTGCGATATCATATAAGGCCTTCCCTTCCTGGACGTCCAGAAAGCCTTTAATGTTATTTATCAGTTTTTCATCCAGCTTCATATTCAGACCAAAAACTCAAAGCTAAGTATATGTATTCTTTAAATACGGTAACGTATTTATAACTTGGTTTATTCATTATATGCGCGCAAAAGTGTAAAGTGCCTAAAGTGAACTAAAGTGCCTAAAGTTAAGGAATTCTATCAATTTTAATTATAATTGATCGCGCTGAAAGCGCGTTCCTCAACTGTTAGCTCACTTTAGGCATTTCAAACTTCAAACTTTTTGACTTCAACTGATCCAGAATAGCGGTCCTGATCAAAGTACGTCGCCGTATTTATGAATTAGAGCCTAGGGAATATCCTCATACCCTTTAACCAGAACTTCTCTCGGTTTTGCGCCGTCCGATGGGCCGACGATTCCTTCCTTTTCCATTATTTCAATAATACGGGCAGCCCTGTTGTAACCGACGCGCAAATGGCGCTGAATCATGGATATGGAAGCCTGTCCTGTTTTTGTAATGAGTGCCACGGCATCATCATATCTTTCGTCGTATTCTGTTGTATCAGATTCTTCTTCTTCCTTTGGCGGCGCTTTAAGGATGGTCTGGTCGTATTCAGGCGGTTTCTGATTTTTCAAAAACCCGAGGATTCTCGAAAGTTCCTCCTCAGAAATAAAGGCGCCATGAATGCGCTGGAGTTTAGCGGTGCCCGGTGGAAGAAAAAGCATGTCTCCGTTTCCCAAAAGATTTTCAGCACCATTCGTATCGATGATGGTCCTGGAATCGGTTTTTGAAGATACCTGGAACGTAAGGCGTGTTGGAAAATTGGCTTTAATAATTCCGGTGAGAACGTCCACAGAAGGCCGTTGGGTGGCCAGTATCAAATGAATACCTGCGGCCCTTGCCATCTGGGCAAGGCGGGTCAGGGCGACTTCCACGTTTCTTGAGGCCGACAACATCAGATCGGCAAGCTCATCGATGACAATTACAATATAGGGCAGTTTTTCCAATGCCTGACCTTTGTCGGAACTTTTCTCCTTTTCGATTTTCTGGTTGTACTGCCTTACATGTCTGGATTTATTTTCCGACAAAAGTTCATACCTTCTTTCCATTTCCCGTACGGCCCAGAAAAGGGCATTGGTTGCTTTTTTTACGTCGGTGACCACCGGAGTAATAAGGTGCGGTATTCCGTCATAACTTGAAAGTTCAATTCTTTTGGGATCAATCATAATGAGTTTTACTTCATCAGGGATCGATTTATACAACAGGCTGCAAATCATGGAATTCAGGGCCACACTTTTACCGGTTCCCGTTGCACCGGCAATGAGAAGATGCGGCATCTTGTCGAGTTCCGCCACTACGGGATTTCCGATGATATCCCTCCCGAGACAGATGGTTAGTTTGGATTTCGATTTTTCAAAGGCACTCGAGGCAACGATCCCTTTGAATCTTACAATCTCTCTTGTGGCATTGGGAAGTTCGATTCCGATGACGGCTTTTCCGGGAATCGGCGCAACAATTCTGATGCTGATGGCTCTAAGCGCAAGTGCAAGATCGTCGGCAAGGTTGACGATTTTGTTTATTTTAACCCCCGGAGCGGGTTCGTATTCAAAGGTGGTGATAACAGGGCCGGGGGATACTGCAACCACCTTCCCCTTGACATTAAAGTCATCAAGTTTTTTTTCAAGGAGTTTCGACTGCATACTTAAATTTGCCTCATCAGCGGATGAGAGTTCTTCTTTGAAATTGTCCAACAGATTTATGGAAGGAAGCTGAAATCCTGTTCCGCTACGCATAAAATCAAAAACTTCCTGTCGTGGAACGGAAATTTCCTTTATTGGCCGGGGTTTGGGGGATTTGATTTTTATTTCCCGTTTTTCTTTGATAGGCTTTTCTTTTTTTGATTTTTTCCGTTGTTCTCTCCATTTGATAAATAGGGTCTTCAGTCGATCCGCGGAAAAACGAGCGGTTTGCCAAGACCGTTTCGCAAACCGTACCAGGGAAAAACCGGTGGCGAGAATCAGACCGATGATCCATAAAAGGACCAGGATAATCGCTCCGCCCACGACATTTGAATATTTCACGAGAAATGATTTTAAGGGGATTCCAATGATGCCGCCGGAAGAAAATTTACTTCCGAAGATAATGATATGGTTGTGCTTGAGTGCCAACAAGCTTCCTGTGGTGATCATCAGGATGATTCCACCGATAATCGTCAAAATGATGGCTTTACCGGGATGACCGCCAAAAATGTGGAGACTTGTCAAAAGGAGTAGAATCGGAATCCAGAATGCCCCAATTCCGAACAGTCCGATGAGAATACCTGCCAGGTGGGCGCCAAATAAACCAAAAAAATTATGGAGATTTCCGGCTGCCCGGGCATTATTGATCGAGGGATCAGCCGGACTGTATGACAGGAGACTGATCAGCGTTAAAATAACGAGAAAAAAAAGTAAAATCCCAGTGATTTCTCTACGCATCATTTTCCACTTCTCTAACCCGGATATTTGGGCTAAGGGCTTTCCGATAAAGACTCAAAAATAATCCACTCGAAAGATTTGAAATGATCTCTATACTTCCAGAATAAACGGTAGTATAACCGGTCGGCGTTTTATGGTAAAGAAAAAATATTTTCTCAGGGCTTTTGATATTTTTGACCGGATCTTTCTGGCGCGATCCTGAACTTCAGGGCCTATTTCTTCTATGATCTCGAGAATAACACACTTTGCATCTTCCAGAAGATGGCCTGTTTCGGTTTCAAACACAAAGCCCCGTGAAACGATTTCAGGCCCGAAAATAACAATCCCGGTCTCTTCATCAAGGGCCATGTTCACTATAACCAGTCCATCTTCCGAGAGATCTCGTCTTTCCTTGAGCACACTTCTTCCAACATCTCCAACACCCTTGCCGTCGATAAGCACCCGGCCTGTTACAATACTGCCTTGAACTTTCCCGCCGTTTTCATCAAACTCTATGATCTG
The DNA here is from genome assembly GCA_963706295.1 of uncultured delta proteobacterium. Classification (GTDB taxonomy): domain Bacteria; phylum Desulfobacterota; class Desulfobacteria; order Desulfobacterales; family UBA11574; genus UBA11574. The sequence goes on from CAVPLW010000003.1 coordinate 82,337, forward strand.
TCCGTTTTCAGCAAGAAGAATATTTTCTTTTGCAATGCCGACCTGTTCGGCCAATCGTGAATGAAGAACCAGGTGCCGGTATTCTCCGTGGATGGGAATAAAATATTTGGGCCTGGTGAGATTGATCATCAGCTTTAACTCTTCCTGAAACGCATGCCCCGATACATGAATCTGCGATATCTTTTCATAAATAACGTCGGCGCCTAGTCTGTAAAGATCGTTAATAATCTTGGCGATGGCTTTTTCATTCCCAGGTATAAATTTTGAAGAAAGGATGACCATATCCTCTTTTTTGATCTTTATCTGCTTGTGCGTTCCTGCAGCCATGCGAGCAAGGGCCGCCATGGGCTCTCCCTGACTCCCTGTGGTGATGATGATGATTTCTTCATCAGGAAATTCACTGATCTGGTCAATGCCGATCTCCATTTCTTCCGAGATGTTGATGTATCCAAGTTCTTTTGCAATGTTTACACTTGTTTCTATACTTCTGCCGTTGAAAACAACTTTCCTGCCGATTGCCCTGGCGATATCAATAACCTGTTGAATTCTGGTAATACTGGAGGCAAAAAGACCGATGATGATTCGCCCCTTTCTGCCGGTGGAAATTCTTCCCAGGGTGTCCCCAACCTCCTGATCGGAGATGGTATATCCTTCCCTTTCGACATTTGTTGAATCTGATAAGAGCGCAAGAACACCTTTCTCACCATACTGCGCAAACTTGTTTACGTCGGTGATCATACCGGCAGCAGAAGTGTGGCCGATTTTAAAATCGCCGGTATGGATAACGAGCCCTAAAGGTGTTTTAATGGCAATGCCGACCCCGTCAACAGCACTGTGGCAGACACGGATAAACTCGAGTTCAAAAGCGCCCAATTCAAGTGTTGAACTGGGAGAAATTTCATGCAATGAAACCGGTAAGAAGAGGTTGTATTCTTCAAGTTTTTTCCGCACAACACCCAGTGTAAAAGGCGTTCCATAAATCGGTACATTCATCTCTTTGAGAAGATAAGGCAACGCACCGATATGATCTTCGTGGGCATGGGTTAAGACCACCCCTGAAATATTCGATTTTATTTGCTTTATGTAATTCATATCGGGAATAACATAATCGATGCCCAGCATGTAGTCTTCCGGAAACATGAGCCCGGCGTCCACAATAAACGCTGAGTCGCCGTATTCAAACACCATCATGTTAAGTCCAATTTCTCCCAAACCGCCAAGGGGTATTATTTTTAGCATGGTGATCCGTTCTTTTTACCTTTTTCAAAGGATTCCAGGATAACATGTCTGACTTTCTTTATAAGATTATTTTTTGTTTTCCTGGTGTAATCCGAGGCTATATTTTAATTTTGAGTATATCAAATATTGAGTCGGCAAGTCTGATAAGCCAATTTCGTTGTTTTTCGGTAGCATAGCCCATACAGTCACATCGAATTCTTTTTTTGGTGCGTATCAATAACTCAAAGGTTATAAGATTTGGTTCCAGGTCAACAGCAAAATAAAAGGGCTGACAGTCGGCATGTTCGGCCTGAATTTTGGTAAGGATATTCTGATCAAGCTGTATCCAGTAAATACCATCCATATCAGAGGAACTAAAGTTTTCCTCCAAATAAGCTTTAACCAATTCATAATCTTTAGGCCTGAGCTCATCAATAACGTATTGTTTCATAAAAACAAAATTATCACAGTTTGTTGTGCCGTGCAAGATGTATGTTCGCGGCGGTTTTAAAACCATTTTGGGCATAATTTATGCGTCTATTATCGATTACCCCAATTTTTTGCAAGCGGAGTTATAAACTTTTTTGGCATTATTAGTTAGGAAAATGATCGTATCTTGATTGCCGAGTCAGGCAGTGCTACGATAACAGCATTAATATACCAGAAATTAGGAATGAGAAAAGAGGATAAGGGAAACTCCAATAACCACTGATAAACACAAATTCCTATTTCCTATTTTCTAAAATGAACATTCAACCCTAAAAAACAGGGTATATCCGGAGTGTTGTATGGTCTCATTTAACTTATATTTGATTGCTTATATCTGTATCTATCTTATCAGTGCTGCTCTTAAAACAGTCATTGAGCGGATAAACATAAATTATCTTGAAAAATATGGAAAAACGGTTCCTGCCACATTCCAGGGAGTGATTTATGAAGAGGAGTTAAAAGAGATCATACGATACACGTCAGATAATGTTCGATTTAAACTGATTCAAACCATCGTCATAAAAAGCCTTTTTCTTTTCATTGTTATTTCGGGAAGTCTCCCGTGGCTCGCTGATAATTTGGCGAATAAAAATTTTTTACTGGCAGGCCTGGTCTTTTTTGCTTTTATCGGTCTAATAGAGGTGTTGGCCGGCCTTCCTTTTGATTATTATCACAGTTTTGTCATCGAGGACAGATATGGATTTAATACAAAAACCATAAAAATATGGATTTCCGATTTGATCAAGTCCTTACTGGTGATGATCGTTTTGGGTGGTTTCCTCCTATCTGCATTACTGCTGATGTTAAAATATACAGGAATGAACTGGTGGATTTGGGCGTGGGCTGTTTTTTTGTGTTTTCAATTGCTTGTGACTGTGATTTATCCCACTGTTATTGCACCATTTTTTAACAAATTTACACCCCTTGAAAAGAGCGATCTAAAGGCCGACATTGAGCAACTCGCAAAAAAAGAAGGCATCGAGATTGAGGGGATATATCAAATGGACGCGACTCGGAGAACCCGACATACCAATGCATATTTTTCAGGACTCGGAAAAGCCAAGCGGATTGTCCTGTTTGATTCTTTGATTCAATCTCACAGTCATGAGGAAGTTCTGTCGATTCTGGCACATGAGATCGGACATCTTAAAAAAAACCATATTAAAAAACAACTAGTTATAAGCAGTATTGTGTCACTGTTTCTTTTTTTTATGGCATCAAAACTGATAACATGTCGTGTGATGTATGATAGTTTTGGCTTTTCAAACACCCCGTATTATGTGGGCCTTTTTTTAGTTGGAATCCTGTGGGAACCTGTGAGCTTTTTCCTATCACCCCTTGGGATGGCAATTTCCAGAAAATTTGAAAGAGAAGCGGATTATTATTCCATCGAGATTATAAAGCGCGCAAAACCCCTTTCCACAGCGCTGAAGAAAATGGCGAAAGAAAATCTTTCAAACCTCAAACCGCATCCGCTGTATGTTTTTTTCAACTATTCTCATCCGCCATTGCTTGAAAGGATCGAGTACCTTGAAGCACATGAGATGTTTTGATATCGATAACAGGGTTCGGGATAGAAATATGCGTGGGCAATGATGTAGGGGCTTTGTTCCCTGGTCAGGGCAGAAGACCAGGGAACATGAAAATTTAAATCTGATTATGTCTCTTCCACTGTAATTGCGCCGGGTTCACAAACTTCAACACAACTTTCACAGCCCAAACATTCATCCGCATTTACAGGGACGGATTTGTCATCCTCCATCTCAAACACTTCAACAGGACAGACATCCACACACTCTTCACAACCTTCACATTTTTCTGCATCAACTGTAGGAATAAAAGCCATTTTAAAAGCCTCCTTTCACAATAAAGTTAGGTCACGGCAAAAACATTACCGATTATCCGTTATCGGGAAAATTCCATATACCAATTGATTCAGTGAGTCAAGCCTTGTTATGCATTTTTTTAACTTTTAAGAAATCACTGATTTTATCCTTGAAATGTTCTATGGCTTGGTTGTTGACCGTTATGGTATCATTCGGATTCAGAAGATCGGATAATTGAGTGCGAATTGAATCGGGTCGATTTGGCTGAGGAATTCAGGAAGAACAGTAAGTATAAAATCCTTAAAATGATGTTCAAAAAGGATTAAGCATGAGCGCTTTTGGATCTATAAGGAGCTTCCATCTTGGAGTTGAAATTGTAACACTCAAGGCAGGTGATGGAATACTTTTCAGGTGAACACTTGACTAAAATGCCACCCTGTAAACCATATCCTCCTGAAGTGGGTTTTATCTCAACGATCACTTTACGCCCGCAATCCGAACATTTACCATTTATTGTGATTGTCGATTTCTCGGGATTAGCTTCAAATATTTTTCTTAGTACATCTATCATGGGCAGCCACCTCCCTTGGTTGTTGACAATACTGTTTAAGATCGTTCTTTGTTTGATATCCTTGGTTTTTGCCTCCTATCCAGCCCGCCTCTTCTTTCCTTGCCGGATCTACGCTCAGGGAAATACATGGTGTAAGTAAATTGCCGCCGGTCAATCCCTAAACGCCGGCCGCCGTTATCTCTATCAAATACTGTCATAATTTAATAAATATTCGTGAAATTACAAGCGCTAATTTGGCACCTCGATGATGGACAGTCCGACAAGAGAATGTCCCGTGAAAAGATCATGAGAATTTTTCGAAATGATCCGGGTTTTCAAAAGTTTGTTGGGCACGGATAGTTCCGGAGGATTGAATTCCATGTGTAAAATGTCGCCGATTTCAAGTTGTTTAAAGACGCTGGAGTCTTCCTTTACCAGAATACATGGCCCGTTTAAGGAAATATCTCTTAATTTGAACAGGTAAATCGGACCCATATCATTTAAAGAGAATTGAACGCTATAGTAATTATCCAGAATGTATCTTGATACAGCTTTGCTTTCAGCTAAGTTTTTCGTGGATTTTTTTTCCCCCATGATGTTAACCTTTACACAGTATCCTTAAAACCAGGTTTGTCTGGTATGAAATAACATGCCGGAATATAAACTTTATCCTGATGAATTTTCAATTTGGAATTTCTTTTAACATTTTGGGTATTTTAATCCTTAGGTTCCTAATTTTATTATGTCAAGTAGAATTATGTATAATTTATATATAATTCTATTGAATTAGAATATATTGTAGTTTATTAAAACAAATTACTACATATTGTGTACTCTCAAATAAATAAACTTAATAAAATCGGTTTGTTCTGTTGTAATGTTCGCTTAAGTACCTCTGAATTTGAATTCTCCCCCGCTTGTTGGAGCGCAGCGGAAATCCCGATTCATCGGGGTCGAAGCGAAACGAAGATCCCGTTCCTTACGGGGTCGGAACGCAGTGGAAATCCCATCTCAACGGGGCAGTTCGGGATGAATTACCTTAAACCTTCTTCAATCAAATTACTTAAAAATTCTCATTAATTTTCATGCAAGATTCAGGAATTAAAATGGGGGGTAGGCATTTTAGCCCGTCGGAGGCGAATAAACCTTCGGGAGTTTTATAAAATCGTTAAACGATTTTATTCGGATTGGAATATTTTACCTGTTTAAAAACAGCTAAGGATAATGGGGATACTGGTGCCAATAGTAGGGATATGGATAATACCATGGGTCGTAGTAGGGCCTGAGATAATCTTCTTCTTTCGGCCACAGATGAATTTCACGACTTTCAATCTTGAGATAGGACTGTGCAAAATGGTCAACTTTTTCGACTACCGTGCCGACGATTGTGCCTGCTAGGGTTACTTTACGGTCTTTGCTGTAAATCTCCGGGTCTAAAAAGCCTTTGTGCGAGATGATGAATCTCCCTTCTGAATCATCCCTGGATTTGGGAGTTTCTCCCAATCCCAAGGGGACTTGGAGGATTTTAATGGACGATTTGTCAGCCAAATTTTGAGTCTCCAGTATGTAGCCTCCCAGAATCACGGTATTTCCCAGATATTTGTCGGTTTCCTGTACAAGTATTTTAAAGTTAACTGGCGCCATCGATTCTTTTCGGATCTGTTGAGAAATGACCGAACAAGACATGACGAAAAACGGCATGAGAAATACCAGCCATGCAGCTTTCAAAATATTCATACGAACTCCTTCTTCACCCTTTTTATCTATTTTTTTATGAAGAGGTACACTGCGAGAGAGACAAGTACAAGAGCGAAAATTTTCTTAAAATGTGCAGTAGAAACATGTTCAACCAGTCTGGCTCCAACCTGTGCGCCAATGATACCCCCCATACCAAGGAGGAAGCCGATTTTATAGTCGACATTTGCAAACTTATTGTGCGCAATCAAGGCAGATATTGAGATGACGAGAATCGCAAGAAATGACGTTCCCACCGCCTTTTGTGCGGGGTACCCCAGGAAAAGGAGTATTGGAACCATCAGAAAACCGCCTCCCAATCCAGTAAACGCCGCACCGATTCCCACAAGAATGCCACTGGCCACCATTATAATAATTTGAATACTCATGATACTATGTCCTTTTATGATTTTCCAATATGTCTTTGAGATGATGCTGCAAGTGACGCAAGTAGTCCTTTACAACAAACTCCAGTGTGACGGGCTCCTCTTTTCCGATGTTACATGGTGAAGATTCGGCATTCTCTGGAATGCATTCTATTATATGACTCAAATGGTTGTTGTATGCAGACCAAAGCGCGACCAATGAAAGCCAGGGTGCTTTATCGTGGCGCTGAATTCGAACCCATTCATCTTGATCATATGTCGGAAACCGGTCGGCAACCTTGTTCACAGCCCTTACAAACCTCTGGTGATTGTTCGCGGCCGAGTCGATTAGATGTCCGAGTATTTCCTTTTTCGACCACTTGTGTGGATCGGGTTTGAACCCCGCTTCATCATAATTCATGCGAGATAATTGAGGCTCGACTTTTGAAATAAGAGATCGAATTTGCCGGGCAACTTCTTTCATGTCAGGTTTCCTTCAAGGCATTACAAATTTTAAGAAATTTCTTTTTTTCAAAACATGAGTTGATATTACCACTATCCAAATACAGACTGTATTGCAAATATTATATAAAGGTGACTATCAAACAAGTCCAATTTTTAATCATTGTCAAATCATCTTCATTCAACGAGAAATAATCTCACCGAGAAATATTTAAAGATGCACAGAAAAATATGCATCCATGCACAGATTTTTGTGCATTAGTAGGTGAATTGCAAAAAAATTTTCCACCACAATAACATAATTTAGTCATTTTTTCTAAAAACCACACTGCACGCCAAAGCTGAATTTCTCAAATTTCACATCTTTAATAACCAGTCGGTTTCCAAATACATGTACCATTAACAATCAAATCAAACGCATATAATTGATAGTCTGTTTTTGGGAAATAGTTGTGTCTTAAAATTCTTTTAAAAAAGAAAAGTTTTTGGAACATAATTTGCAAAATTTTTTATACCTGCTTTAAAACCTGCAACCAAAAGAATAACTACATCAAAGCCAATGAAAATTGTACATCAATTGAGTATCGTAAAGATCCGGATCAGAAAGGGCCGACTAATTTGCAAAAATGGAGCACAGTATTGTTATGGAAATAAAAATGAAACAAAGTTTTAGACATCTAAATCAAGGATTTACCATTGTTGAGCTTTTGGTTGCCATGGTTGTAGCTCTTCTTGCCCTGGGAGCAATTTATTCGACGTTTTTAAACCAGCATAAATCGTATGTGGTTCAGGAAGAGACCGCTGCTATGAATCAGAATTTAAGAATTGCCCTGTTTTACGTGCAAAGAGAAATTCGGATGGCCGGGTGTGACCCCACCGGTAATGCCAATGCAAGGATCATAACAGCAAACGCGACGTCTATCAATTTTACCGAAGATGTCAGAGGGGATCTTGACGGCAGTGATTCGGACGGGGATACGGACGATGCGAATGAAGACATTACCTATTGTTTGAAAGCAAACAATCTTGTGAAAAATACCGGGGGCGGGAATCAGATGGTGGTCCAGAACATCGATGCCCTCGATTTTGTTTATCTGGACGGATCTTCACCCCCCAATATACTGAACCCGGAAGGCAGCAGTGTTCCTGAAGAAAGTCTGGATCAAATCAGATCGGTGGAGGTAACCATGGTGGCCCGGACAGACAGGATCACGTTGGCTTCCAAAAATAATAACGCTTACTTTAACCAGCGGGGATGGCAGATTTTAGCGCCGCAGAATGACAACTTCAGCCGAAGACGTTTAACTACTTGGATTAAATGCCGAAATTTAGGCATATAGGATGATATCATAAACCCTGAAAAAGCATATAACACATACACGGAGACTCAAATGGGAACATTGAAAAAAGAAGACGGGTTTACGCTTATAGAGGTGCTCATCGCCGTTACAATTTTTGCAGTAGGGCTGCTTGCAGTAGCAGGCATGCAGATCTCGGCCATCAGGATGAATTCCACCGCCGGCAAACTTACAAATCTCAGTACATGGGGGATGGACAAGATTGAAGAACTATCAGCCCTTACGTACTCTGATCCCTTACTGGATTCAGCTGGTAATCCGCATCAGGAAATATCAGGGGATTATACCATTTCCTGGACTGTAATTGACAACAATCCGGTGACAAACACCAAGAACATTACTGTAACGGTCACCGGTCAAGGTAAAAGAGCGGATATTGGTATTCTTAAACCAAATGTTTAAGCTCGATAAATTTTAACAGATTTTCGTATTTCAAATCAGAGGGAAAATCTTATGAAACAAAAATTCCAGTTAGAAAATGAGAAAGGTTCTGTAATGGTTCTCGCCGTGATTATGCTGGTGTTACTGACACTTCTGGGCATTTCAGCATTAACTTCATCAAGCATTGACACTCAGGTCGCAGGAAATGAGCTGCGACATAAACGGGCGTTTTACGCAGCCGAATCTGCAACAGCCTATGTGACACGGAGCCCCGATTTATACGGTCCTGACAATATCACAACAGATACTCCTCATTATTTCCCTAACAATACAGTTCCTTATGTAGGAATTACTTCCGGTCTTCCCACAGCGTTATCGATTAATGCGACCCAATCTTTTAATGGAGAAGTTGAATACGATAGCCCCTTATTGCCTCCCAGAGGATCAGGATATTCGGTTGGCAAATTTAAAGCCCATCAGTATCAGATGGTATGCAACGGATATAGTTCTAACGAGACCACCAAAAATATCGTGGTTGGATTTTATCGTATCGGTTTTTAACCTATCGCTCAAGTTAGGTTTAGATAAGCCGGTTTGAAAAATATAATGAAGACTGAGGAACTATTATGAAAAAAATAGGACATTACGGACTCACAACAATATTTGTCATATTTTGCCTTGTTTTTATGGGATATCCGGTTTTAGCTGATGATACCTGTGTTTTTTCGGTGACCGCTGATGACCTGCCCCCCAATGTTTCACCGGAGCAAGATGCGGTGGAAGTTCCAGGAAGCGATATCCTTTTAAGAACCAGCACATTTATGGCACCGGTTGTGCCTGCGATAAGAACCACCAGCGGAAACAAAATTTATATGGCCTTTTTTAAGCCCGGTGAAGGGAATTTCTGGGAAGGAAATGTCACCAAATATGGTATTTCGTCGGATAACCAGATTGTCGGTGCCAATGGTGATCCGGCCACATGGCCCAATGGTGCCATGAAGAACGATGCAGTGCCGTACTGGGCGACAATCGACTGGAGCGATGTTACCAAAAGCAACTACATCCATAATTCAAACAGGGATATCTATACCTATCTGACAAGTTTGACCCAGTTTGAGTCGACCAATGCAGATTTGACAGCGACCATCCTTGGAAATCCAACCAGAAGTAATGCAGATATCATCAATTATGTTCGAGGGGCGGATATCCTCGATGAGGACGGGGACAGCGATGTTACAGAAAACAGATCCATAATTACCGGAGATGTCCTTCACAGCGAACCTTCTATTTTTCAGTACAGATATGCTGACGGTACGTCCAAGACAATGGTCTATTTTGGAGCAAACGATGGGATGCTTCACGCCGTTTTAGATGTAACAGAGAGTTCAGGAGTCCCTCCGACCGTGACATCCCATGGTACGGAGGAGTGGGCCTTTATCCCCCCTGATCAATTGCCTCGCTTAAAGGAGATGATAGAAGGTTTTGGTCATCAAAGTTATGTAGACGCCACCCCCAAGATTTATTTTAAGGACATCGACGGGGATGGTGTCGTAGACTCAGGCGATGGGGATAAAGTTATTCTTGTATGTGGTGCAAGAAAGGGGGGCACCGGTTACTTTGCATTAAATGTGACCGATCCCTTTTCTCCGCAATATCTTTGGAGGATCAACCAGTATAATGATTCTGCGCTTGGCTGGGCAGTCCCCACAACGGTCATTGCGGAGTTGGGTGAGACCTGGTCCGAGCCCCAATTCGGTCTTGTCAAAACCACAGACGAAGATACAACCGGAACGCCCGTATTTTTCATAGGTGGGGGGTACAGTTCAAACAATTCCTCAGGAAAGGCGGTCATTGCCGTTGAGGTGCTGACCGGTGCTGTTGTGAAAAAGTTCACCACCGGTATGAATTACAGCTTTCCAAGCTCCGTACTTGTTATCGATGAAAATGACAATGGCTTTGTGGATAAAGTTTATGTGGGCGACCTTGGTGGTCAGATGTGGCGGTTTTCGAGTTTTGCTGACAGCGGCGGTAGCCCTTTGGCTTTTCCCAATTGTAATGAGAATATAAATTCATGGGCGGGACAGGTGTTCTTTAAAACAGATAATAACAACTCCAGAAAATTTTTTTACCCGCCGAGTGTTACCCTTGAAAAAGGGTATGATATGTTTTTTTTAGGAACAGGAGATCGGGAAAACGCCTGCTGTAACAATAGTAACAATGTTTGCAGTTTTATTGGACCTGATATCATCGCTGCCGTGAAGGAAACACATTCTTTAACAGCCATTGTCGGAGAAACGGATCTGGTGGATGTTACGGATCCAACCGCCACACCTCCCGATTTGTCTTTCGATCAAGGCTGGTATATCCGGCTGGTGGATGACAGCGGCAATGCTGTGGGTGAAAAGGTTCTTGCAGAAGGAACGGTTTTTTACAAAACGTTTTATATTACGACATTTACGCCCAACAACGATCCCAATGTGCCCGGAGGCGATGGCAAACTATATGCTCTGTCATATTTAACGGGTGCGGCAGCCCTCGATTTTAATAATGATACAAACTTGGAACGCATTTCAATCATCGGAGGAGGTATCCTTTCCAAACCGGTGATGCTAATAACCAGGACCGGCACAAAATTATTGATTTCAGTGGGAAGTGCAAATCCGGATACTGCCAACCCGAGCCTTGGAGCAAAAGTTAAAAATATTGATCCACTGCTGCCGCCAACCAATTTCTTTTATAGGTATTGGAGGGAAGTTTTATAATTTTTTTCGAAATGCTCACAAATATGTGCATTGGTTATTGGGAATATAACCACAAATCAAGGTTTGATTGAGACGATAAGTTTCCGAAATTATATTAAAAAGTCTTTTAATTCACTGTTCAAGATTTGACCCGTTATCCTCCTTTTGGACATCGCTTGGATATGAAATTGACATCCACATCGAAAATGAATGTTTTCCCGACGGTGTGGCCCGAGTTGCAGTTCAAAGTTCTCTCAGTGCATAGCCACATCATCGATCATGCAATCCCATTGGCCTTTGGGATCACATTCTCTAAAAACAAAAACTTTTTCATACCACTTTTTCCTTTGCATCACCATTAAGGGAAAAATTTATAAAAAGAGTGAGAAACAGGATAAATTGATATTGACACCTTAATGAAAGCATGACATACATCCCGGCCTCTTTGATGGGTCGTACATTGAAAAATAGAGTTTAATTTGAGATAACATATGGAAAATAAAATTAATTCATACCGCTTTAAAGCAGATATTTTTTTCCCATGGCTACTGCTGTTCACTTTAATCTCCGCACTGGCGATGACTTGGTGGCAGGTGGAAACCCTAAAAATTGCACAAGCCTGGGACTTTGTGAAATCCTGGTCGACGAAAAACTATTTTGCCGTTGGATTGATCATCTGGACCCTTTCGATGTTGGCATGGCGTATTTGGTTTGCCTGTCGCTACCGGTCTTATGCACCTTTACCTGACGATGGGTTACCGATTATTACCGTCGTCATACCGGCTTACAACGAAGGCCGGCAGATCCTGGACACCGTTCGGTCGGTGATGAACAGCCGCTATCCGGCGGGAAAAATGCAGGTGATTTGTGTTGATGACGGTTCCAAGGACGATACGTGGCAATGGATGCAAATGGCGAAACAAGAATTTCCCTTGCGTGTGCGGCTTATGCGCCAGCCTTTTAACCGCGGCAAACGCCATGCGCTGATGGCTGGTTTTTCTCAAGCGAGCGGGAGGGTATATGTGACCATCGATTCGGATTCCGAGGTCCTGCCTGATACCCTACGACATTTGGTCAGTCCGCTGGCCAGCGACCCGCGTGTCGGCGCGGTTGCGGGCAATGTGCACGTACTGAATCTTAGTGAAGGCGCTATCCCTAAAATGCTGGAGGTTTCGTTTGTCTGCGGCTTTGATTTCCTCCGTTCCGGTCAGAGCGTTTACGGCGGTGTATTTTGCACGCCCGGCGCACTTTCAGCCTATCGGGCGGAGGTGGTCACACCCCATCTGTCAAATTGGATCAATCAAACCTTTATGGGCCATCCTGCCGCCATCGGCGAAGACCGTGCGCTAACCAACCTGATTCTTGGCTGCGGGTTTCGCGTGGTCTATCAGCGCGAGGCCATAGTAATGACAAAGATACCGATTACTTTCAAAGGGTTGCGCAGGATGTTGTTAAGATGGGCCCGCAGCAACGTGCGTGAAAATCTGGTGATGCTCTCTTTCATCATGGGGCGCTTTCGCCCTTCCGACAGCGGCAGCGGCTGGATCCGTCTGTTCAGTGCCACCCAATTTTTACGAATGACTTTGGGCGAGGCTTCCAAGTTTGCCGTGGCGGTGCAACTTTTTCTGGTTCCAGTGCCTACGCTGGTGATCATGGCGGTGGGGTGTATCATCGGCGCCTTTTTACCTGCTTTGGTTTACCAGAGGCGCCACGGCGGGTGGTTTGGTTGGCGCTGGGCGATACCCTATGCTTTTTATTGGCTGTTCTGTTTGTGTTGGATTTCGCTCTGGGGATTGATAACGGCTCCCCGCTCCGGTTGGCTGACCCGGGAACCGGCCAAAGTTGCCCAACTGCCGAAACTGCCGACGGTCCCTCAACCGGCCATTGTGCATAAGGTATTTTCAAAGGCCGCTTAGAGATCTGATTTACACTTGAAATTTCGGCAGTCTATCCCGGAAAGGGTTTGGTATTGAGGGAATTTGGGCCGCCATCTGTCGATAAGCCTTGGGACTGACAGACCGTTTTTTATAAATAAGCGTATGCCAGATATTTTCTTCGTTTTCTTGGGACGCCAGCGCAATCTTTTCGATTTTTTCCCGGCGCCTGGAAGATGCAACCGGTTTTTGAGGCAACCGCATATGTGATATTTTCCGGAAAACATCCGGTCCGTAACGACGGTACCAGAGAAGTGAATGGGCCGTTGAAAGGGAACCTGCCCAGGGATATTTGTGAAGCCAGAACAATCGGGAAAGCTTCTCAACAAAAGCCTCGATTTTGTGATACTCAAGTGAATTTTTGGATGACGTGTTTTCCCTGTAAAACAGCGTTTGAATAAATTCATCTCCCTGCGCATGCCATACCTCGCAAATGCCGTAGTCCTCCGGACGGCACGCCACACGGGCGCAATGCACCAGGCTGAAATCACCGCAGATGAACAGTGCAATATGATGTTGCTGCTCTTGAATGAAATGCAATGTCTCAAGGGCCTCTGAATAGGTCTCAGTGGGAAAATGGGTGAAGCACATCCATTCCACCGCGATCCCCGCTTTTGCAACATTTTCTACGGCCGAGCGCATATCGGACCGGCTGATGCCCTTGTTGATCAAGCGGAGAACCCGTTTTGATCCGGACTCGATGCCCAGAGCGAGGGAAAGCGCGCCCCCTTTTGCCAGCTGCCGGCAACACTCAGGGGTAAGAAAAGGCTCAGGCCGCATGTCACAGGCCCAGCGCCAGGCTGCATCGGATCCATGAACAGCCTCTGCCAGCCGCTGTGCGGTTGCGGGTATCATGGTATCCTGAGAAAGATAAAATATCCCGCAGTTATATTGTTTCGCCATATCGCCGAGATGCTTCACAACTTCAGCTGTCGGCCGTTCACGGTATGGGGCTGTTCCGGTTTCTGAAAGCCCGTAATGACAGAACGCGCATTTCCCCCAGTAGCACCCCCGTGTGGCGTCATAGGAAAGAACCGGCTCCGGTGACAGGTAGGTTTCAAGGGGCATTCCCTCGTAATCCGGCGAAGGAAGGCCGGATAGATCCATCCGTATTTTTCCCCGAATAACTCCTGAGGGTTGTTTTCCTTTTTCGATGGATAAGACCAGGTCATAAAGCGCCGCCTCTCCTTCAAACAGAATGGCCGAATGAAAAGGTTCCAGGGATCGAACCAGGACATCGGGCGCCAGGCGGTTCAGAATCTGAGTCATTGCCGGACCGCCGACAGTGATATGCAGGTGCGGTAACCTGCGGCGCAGGGTATAGGCCAGGGCGTATGCCGGCTGAATCTGGCCGGGAAAAGCAACGGAAATGCCCGCCACCCTCACCCCTTCACGATCCAGTCGATCACATAATACGCCGGAAAAATACGCATGAAATGGATTTTGCTCCGGCCGGGCATCTCCCTGAATTTCCCGAATGTCGAGCAATGAAAATGGCGTGCGGTATGCGCTGAAATCCATAACGAGGGGTGTATAAGAGGCACTGATCAGCTCCAGTGCGCTTTCGATGACCCCCACCGCTGTTTCATAGGAAACAGGATCAAAAAATCGTTTTCCGGAACGATCCCGCATGACGGCAACCGCGTCTTCGATGTTATCCGGGAGACTGCGGGCAAATTCTTTTGCACGGGACAACGTGACACAAGCCATCTGTTCGGTGTGGTCGAGAAACGGTTTTTTTTTCAAGCGTGCCAGGCGCCGGTCAATCTGGCGAGCCGTCTGTCTCAGGCTTTCGGACCTCAGGAGCAGATCGTAACATTCAATGTTGGCATCAATGGGCAGAACATCCACACCTTTAGATCTCAGGTAGCCTGTCAAGGCCGGAACGGACAGATACGGCGCTGTGGGATCGGCAGTGGGCGGATATATCAACGCAATTTTCATATGCGGTCATTTTCTCATGGATGCCGGGAAAAAATATTCCGGACCCGTCACCCGGAACGTCCTTTGAGGATCAGGTTTTTTTGTTTTTCTTTGTTCCGTTTGTCTTTCTCAACAAAAATCGGTTTCCCGCTGTCATAGGCTTTTCCCGTATAGTACATCAGGGTTGCCGGCGTCGACGGAGAGGGCGTAAAAATCTGAATCTGCCGGGGTTTGAACTTGAGGACCCTGCGGCTGAAGCGGTTTAAACGCTCCATGTCTTGAAGTGTACATCCCGGATAAGCAGCGATAAAATAACAGGTTAAGAACTGTTTTTTCCCCATCCTGCGGTTGATCTTTTCAAAACAGCGGAAGAATTCCATAAAGCTCTCAATGGGGGGTTTTCCCATGAGCGCAAGGATATGATCTTCGCAATGCTCGGGTGCGAGCTTCAGTTGTCCGGAAATATGATGCCGGATAATCTCTTCAAGATATTGAAGGCCGTATGTTTCGATCTTTCAGCACCAGATCATGGCGTATTCCGGAACCGATGAAAACCTTTTTAACCTTCGGCATCTGCCTGATTTTTTTCAGCAGGGCAATCTGGGGAAGATGGCTGATTTCCAGCTTATTGCAGACCACCGGCGTCAGGCAGCGCTTGTTGCGGCATGTGCCTTTGGTTTTTTTTCGCTCGCATTCGATGCCGTACATATTGGCGGTGGGGCCTCCGACATCGTGAATGTATCCTTTAAATTCAGGATGTTTGGTTAAAATCTGACGCTTCCTTCAGAATGGACGCTTCGCTCCGATCCACAACCCTTTGCCCCTGATGTACGGATATGGCGCAGAAGTTACAGTCGCCATAACATCCTCTGTGAGTCGTGATGGCAAAACGGATGGTTTCAAGTGCCCGCACCGGCCCCCATGCTGCATAATACGGATGAACGTCCCGTTCATAGTCCAGCTCATGAATATGGTCCAGTTCCTCGCTCGTTGGCGGAAACTGAGGAGGATTCTGGATCAGATACCGGCTGTCCTGTTTCTGGCAAAGACCTTTTCCGGTTATCGGGTCATTGTTTTTATAAAAAATCTTAAACATTTCAATGAACTTGGCGCTGTCCACCGCAACTTCCGCATGGGATGGGAGTTCTATGTAACCTTCTTTTTTTTCCGCGGCAATATAGCAGATTCCGCGGACATCCGTAACCGGTCGGCAGCGCCGGATGTTTTCTGCCAGTTCGAGAGTCGTTTTTTCCCCCATTCCATAGACCAGAATGTCGGCCTTGGCGTCAAAAAGAATGGACCGCCGTATACTGTCGGACCCGTAATGATAATGGGAGATGCGTCTGAGGCTCGCTTCAATCCCGCCGATAACAATCGGTTTTGTCTTTTTGAAATATCGGCGAACAAGATTGGTATATGCGATAACCGCCATATCCGGTCGTCTGATATTTAGACCGCCGCCGGTCAGATCATCTTGCTTTCGCCGTTTATTCGTCGGCGTATAATTGGATATCATGGAGTCCATGCATCCCGAAGTAATTCCCCAGAAAAGATTCGGCTCCCCCAGTCGGTCGATATCTTTTCCACTGGAGATATCGGGCTGCGCTATTATGCCTACCGTGTAACCGGCATCTATCAGTACCTTTCCAATGACCGCGACGCCGATAAACGGCGAATCCACATAGGTGTCTCCTGTTACCAGTATGACGTCCGGAGATTTCCAGCCAAGAGCCTTCAGCTCATTTTTAGTTGTGGGAAGAAACATTCAGAGAAATCCAGGTCAATTCGTGTTTGTTGTGTGAGAGATGGAGAAATGCGGTATGCGGAAGAGCGGCAAATTTCTTGATAACGCCATAATGGGAATTTCCCTGGAACTTTACCGTGCATACGAAATTGCGCCATCTACTGCTTTGGAACATTGATTTTTCTTTTTTCGGGATCCTTTTGCTGACGATAAAAAATTGCAATATGGCCAATCATCCCCACCAACTTAGATGCGGTTTCTTTTTCAATGGCGCCGGCTATCTTTTCTTTCTGACCTTTTTCCTTGAAATCATTAAATTTTACCTTAATAAGCTCATGTTTTTCCAATGATTCATCAACAGCTTTGGTTACAGTAGGGGAGAGTCCCTTCTGGCCGACAAAAACCAGTGGTTTCATGCCGTGGACAAGTCCCTTCAGATATTTCTTCTGATAACCTTTCAGTTTTTCCACATATACCTCCGTTTTTGGATCTGTTCGCTCAATGTCCCCTCAAAATCATATTTTTATGTGTAATTTAAGCATATTATCTCGGTCCGACCCCAGAGGAATATTTTTCTTCACTCGATGCCTCTTACAATGATATGATGAAGAGTGCCAGGAGCCTCGATACGGGCTTTACGCAGCATTTTATAAATATATCATTATCAACTAAAAATCGAAACTTATAATTTAAGGGGCGCTCCCAAAAACAATCGATATTTCCATCGCTCCTTATGAAACCCCGCGCAAGGTTGCAGGGAGCTTTAATTTATATCAATAGCAATCGATAGTTCGAAAACAGTAAAATAATTCCGGACAATAGGTACCATGCTTCATGTCAAAGAAATTCAGGCCAAAAGCGTTCTCAATAAGTCAAAGGTTTTTGACTATTGCCTGAATCCTTACACCGGTTGCCAGATCAATTGCAGGTATTGCTATGCACGCTTGTTTATGAAACGGTATTCCGGACACAAGGAGGCCTGGGGCGATTTTGTGGATGTTAAAATAAATGCCCCTGAAGTTTTGCAAAAGCAGTTGAATAAAGCCAAAAGAGGGGTCGTCTGGATTTCCTCGGTTTGTGATCCCTATCAACCCCTGGAAGCAACCTATGAATTGACCAGGCGCTGTTTAAAAGAACTCGTCAAAAAACAGTTCCCGGTTAATATCCAGACAAAGTCCGAGCTCGTTTTAAGGGATCTGGATTTATTTAAAGAATTCAAGGAAATAGAGGTGGGATTTACCATCACCACCGATGATGAAAAGGTGGCAAAATTATTTGAGCCCAAGGCAAGCCCGGTAAAAGACAGATTGACTGCTTTGGCGAAAATTCACTCCTCCGGAATTAAAACATTTGTTTTCATCGGACCGCTGCTGCCCGGAAATCCTGAAAAGCTGATCGAAAATCTTGCAGAAAAGGCTGATACGATTTTTATCGATAAGATGAACTATTTAAATTCAATCAAGGGATTTTATCACAGGTTCGGGCTCAACAAGGGAACCACGGACGAATTCTTCAAAGAATATAAAGAAAGACTTGTTTCCGAATTATTGAAAAGAAAAATGAAATTCCAAGCCCTGTTTTAGGCTTTTCGCAACTCTGCCAAAAACATTTGCGGCGAAATCACCTGGCCCCCGTGTTTTTCTCTTAAACGTGTGTTTTTGACACCCAAACTTCTAAGTCCAAAGAAATCTCCAAGACACGGCTCGTATATATGTACATTAATGTTGACGATATGGAATCTCACAATATGTTATTCCTTTTTCAGGATTAACGCCATATTTTGCCAAAAACATGGTTAATGAATTCATGGAAATATTTATATTAGGTGTTGGACCAAGGAAAATATGCTCTAAAGCAATGGGTTTATCTTTTTCCTGTAATAGCTTGAATTCGACGTATGGCACCAGCATAGAAGTCCCTTCCCGGAAGAATACCGGAGATGTCACATAATCAGTCAATGCCGGCGAAACAATGCGCCACTCCTCTTCCTCTCGGAACGAGGGATGCTTTAAAATAGCTGCAATACGGAGAAGATCACTTTCTATTCTTTCGAAAACGTCATGATAGGATTGAAAAGTGTGTTTTTCGGACACATCCGTATTTTCACTATACTCTTGTGCAAGGGCCTCAACGGCATCGACAACTTGTTTAATGAGCCGGCGTTGATCCGCTGAATTATAAATGCACTTGCCGATCTGAAATGATTGCTCATAAGCGCATTTCAATATGTAGCTCGGGTTAAAACCGAGGCTTACCCCTTTTCCCAGCTTGCTATATCCCCGCCATTGACTGAGAAGGTTGCCGTTAGACCTAAATGAAGCGGCAAACAACATATGCCCGTTTGTTATTCGATGGGTTACCCACTCCAAAAACTGATTCAGCAAGTCTGGTTTTGCATGGCCGGCAGTAATTCTTTGCGTGATTTCTATTCGAATAAGATCAGCCGTATGTTTAAGCTCTGCCGAGTCATTCATGTACCTGATATCACTGGCCCAAAGCACTTGACTATCGACAATACCCAACAGCCCTGTAAAGGTCGTATAGTGATATAATGTCTCCTTCGGAATATCTGAATACAGGTTTTCGGTGATAGCTCTAATCATTTTTGATATCAAATTCTGAAATGTAATGCCGGTCCCCTTTCATATAGATTCTCTTTTTACGATCAATTGTCAAATCAATTATACATATCCGCTATCGAACGATCCACAAAAACAGCGACCATGAAGACCATCAAAAAAGGACCTAAAAAGATCAAATATTTCCGAAATTGTTTTGTCATTTGAATGTTTCCTTGAACAAAGAAGCGCAAAACGGGTGCGAGATGAACGGCACACAAAATTGGGTGCTTCCCTCACTCAGATCATCGAAGCAATACCCTTATACAAATATCTCAGTAAACCGGGCTTCTCGAACAATAGATTGATACGACCTTGCAGGTCGTGTCAATCCTTAGAGGTTAGTGTTCCATTTTTAATAACCGATCCTTCTTTTCTTTGGCGGTGGTTCAGGATTCAACAGTTGTTTGATAAGATTCACCAGTTCAATAATTTGTTCATCGTGATCGGTCAGTCGCCTTTCAATCCGAGAGATTTTCCTTTGCAAATCCTTATGGCCGGCAACCATCTGCCGCACTTTAACAAATGCACGAACGATGAAGACGCTGATTTCAATGGCCCTGGATGTATTCAACACACCAGCCGCCATGATTGCGCCATGCTCTGTGAAGGCATAGGGCAATGCCGTTGAATATTTGAGATTTTCAAGGTGGTCGCAATTTGCGACCACATTTTATAAGACACTAAGGGCAAATTGAGGGGTTCGGCTACGGAATAACACCGCTAGGCCGCAGAAGTTCTCCGCATCCTCTCTAATGTTAGAAAGCAGAATAACTACCTCTTCTTGCTTAAATCCTTCCGGCGTATGTTGCGAATTAATCCGCGACTATTTTATATACCTTGTCCCCTTCTCTTACCTTTTCAGGCACCTTTAGGCCAACGCTATCACCTTTCTTTGCCTCTGTTACAGATTTGTGCTCGATCTGCATGGAGTTTACTGTGGACTCAAAATCTGTCGTGTGCCCAAAAAAGTGGAGAGTATCTCCAACTGACAAGGTTCCGTCCGTTATCTCAACAGCAGCGACTGATATCTTGCTAAAGTAATTAGAAACGAAGCCGATTTTTTCCTTTTCCATAGCTAAACCTCGCTATTTAATGTTTGTAAATTAATTTCTAATTAACTCCCTTCTATTTCTCCATTAACATACAATTTTTCTTTCTAACTATTTATTATAAATCTAAATCCTTATTTTGCATCTCTTCATACATTGAAGCAGCATAGTCCGCTTCGCTTACGTAATATTCCTTTTCTCCAATAAACCATATTCCAATTTGATCTCTTTTTTCAAACATTTCCTCGGTCAGCTCATGTGATACCACGGATAGCTGTTCTCGCCTCGTTATCCCTCTCAACCATACACTATGTTCAAATCTAAAAGAACAGGGGGTCAGGTCTTCATTCTTCACTCTCTATCAAAATCTGTCAAGAATGAAGACCTGACCCCCTTGTTCTTGCCCCTTGCTCTTTTTACGCCCTCTTTTTATCTACATGTCCTTTGTTATCAAATGCTTGGCTTGGCCCAACCCCCGATCAACCCCGATCACTAATCTATCAATAACATTCCGTTTTCATATATCTTTTTGAGCTGTTGATTTAGTTGAATAAGGTTTTGTGCAAATTTTCTTTTATTACGTCTTTTCAAGTCAAGCTGAAGGATAGGTGGGATAATCAAAGAGAGCACTTTTATTATGGAATCAAACATCTGTTCTTCCTTGACGAAGTTAATAACTATTAGAATGTCTTATATAATTTATCACATAATACGCAGTCCAGCCGTCTTTATCGGCTGTAACTGCGTGTTGGCTTAATATGAGGTTGTTAAAACCCGTTTACTTGCAAAACTTCTATCAAAATCATTTCAATTGAATTTCAAAAGAGCGTTCCGTCGCCCAAGGGTAGACCACTTTCTTTGATTGGTGCGTTCCCAAATCACTGTCTTCAACTCCTTGTGATGGGTGTCTTTATTAATTTCAAAGGAAATCATTTTACAACCAAGGGAAAATCGTTTCCTATGGCATAGCTGTTCGGGTATTGGATCGAGCCACGGTAATGACGGCTCAATTCAGGAACCTGGTCGTTAATGTAGGATTCCACCTCCTTGACGGTGATTTTACCATCCGACGGATTCCCTCCATCGGCCTTACCGGAGATAGCCTGAAGAAGAGCATAGGTAAACAGACCGTGCCCCAGTTCCTGGAATTCGGAGGCATACTGTTTTGTACCACTTGAGGCAAGAATGATAATGCCGGTACTTCGCGCCAGCTGGGCAATCGCCTTTTGTTCCGCCGCACCGCGTCGGGCAAAGGTTTCCACTGCACCGCCAGCCTGACAGGCGTCCAAGATTATGAGTTGCTTCTGGGCCGGGATCAGTTTGAGCCATTCCTTGAGGTGGGCGGAAGAGATTCCTTTCTCCTTGAGTAGATCATCGCGGCCGTACAACTGGGTAATATCATGGAGAACAAGAAAAAAATCAGCGTTGCTGCCTTCGGTTTCAGTGCTCATTACCCCGTGACCGGCATAATAGAAAACAAAAACATCTTCCGGCCGAGCTTCTGACATGACACGCTTAATCTCATTTTCGATTACCGGTTTCACGGCTACTTCATCATAGATTTCTTTTTTGAAGATGTTTTGAAAGATATTTCTTCCCTTGGTAACCATGGATTTGCTGAATGATTCCGCATCATGGCGGCCGAAATTAAGGTTATAAATACTGTTCTTGTATTTGTTTATTCCTATAGCCAGGATGTACAGATCAGCGGTGGCCGAAGAAGTACGATCCGTGAAGTCCACGGTTAAGAGGGCCGGTTTGGATTCTGTCCTGTTTCTGTTGAGGGCTATGAACCGGAAATAATTTTTTCCGGGGGTAAGAAGGACATCAAAGCGATGCGTCGCTTCCTTGCGGGTTTGTGCTTTGATGATAATACCGCGAACGGTCTCGGAAACGAGTTTGCCGTTCTGGTAAAGCCGGACCTCATCGATGCCACTTCCCTGGTCTGTTATTTTTGCTTCAATGGTGATTTTGTCCGAGGTAGCAGGCTCTCCCTGCTTTGGAGAAAGGATTTCGACCAGAGGTGGCCTGCTTATTTCCCGGTTGATGTCAATCTGTACGGTCGCCTCCGGTTTTTCCGTTCGGAGTATAGCAACAAGATTGGGCGTGTAGAATTTCTCGTAGAAGGCCTCAAGGGGGAAGGTTTCGAGCCCTCGAACAAAATGAAGATGGCGAATGCCCTCCGGCGTGCCGTCAAAACGGCCGTCATCACTATAAAATGCCCAGTCCTTGTCATTGATGTGAACCCGACTCCCAATCTCACTTTGCCGGGCAATGTCGTAGAGTTTCACTATACCGTCATACCCCCCGGAGAGGCCGTAACGGCCATCCGGCGAAAAGGCCACGCATGTGGCATCGCTGGCGTGACCGGAAAAGGTCTTGAGGAGCTTGCCGCTTGCCACCTCCCACAAGTTGACGACTTTTTCCGAAAACCCGGAAGAGAGCGCCAGACTTCCGTCCGGCGAAAAAGCGACGGCCAAAACGCCTTCGCTGTGCCCGGTGAACACCCGGAGCCGCTTGCCGGTAGATAAATCCCAGAGGAATATCTTCGGGTCAAACAAAGCCCCGGCGAGAACAAAGCGATTGTCTGGAGACACGGCTATGGACTCAAACGGACCGGTAGGTTCCCCGGGATCAAGGTCACGCACATTTCGACCGCTGGCTGTGTCCCAGATCTTGACCTTGCCCTCCCCGCCGGTCAGGGCAAAACGGCTGTCCGGAGAAAATGCGACAGCGTTCAAAAAAGTATCATCACCTGTAAGGATATGCAGTTTTTCTCCGGTCTGGGCATCCCAGAGTATGCCGCTGCGTTCGTCCACGGTCAGCGCAAATCGACCGTCCGGTGAAAGGGAGGCCTGGGGTGCGAAATAGCTTTTATTCTGAAACGTGCGTATCGTTTTTCCATTATTTGCGTCCGCGAGCACGGCCTTTTCATTATTGCCTGAATAAAAAAGCGACTTACCGTCCGGTGAAAAGGCGACAGCGCCTTGAAAGCCGTTTTCAGATCGAGACGCGTGAATTTCACGGCCGGTGCTCAAGTCCCAGTATTTGAATGTGCCATCTCCCAGGGCCGACAGAACCAGGTTGTCTTTGTTTGGTGTAAAGGCCAGGGCCTTGATTGCGCTTGAATAGCCCCGTAGTTCCCGGATCATCTCGTGATCGGCAAGATTCCATAATTTAATGATTTTGCCGCGGCCGTGCAAGGCATACTTCCCGTCTGGGGAAATTGCCGCTGAACCCCATATTTTCACGTCACCTTCTTGCGGTTCAAAGACGTGGAGCGCTTTACTCGAATCAATGTCCCAGTAAGCCATCTCCCCCCTACCGTTGGCGGACAACGCATACCGGCCGTCCGGCGAAAAGGAAAGGGCCGTGACATGATTCTGAGATGAAAAAAGCCCGCCGAAGGTCCGCACCAGTTTCCCTGTGGCAGCCTCCCACAATTTGATCTTCTTCTTACCGCCGGATAGAAGGAAGCGGCCGTCCGCTGAAAAGGTCAACGCCCATATCTCCTTTGAGTGACCGCTGAGTTTGTAGAAAAGCTTGCCGCCGGCCGTATTCCACAGTCTGACTTTGCCATCACTTCCGCCTGAGGCAGCGTAAAGGCCGTCCGGTGATAGAGCAACGGCATATACATTGAGCATTTTATCGGACGCGCTTTTTAGGGTCTGGATACGTTCTCCCGTATCTGCCTTCCAGACAAAAACATCGCCAAAGAATTGACTGGCAATAATGTATTTCCCGTCCAGAGAAAAGGCAACGCTGGTGTAGCTGATGTTGCCTTTGTCCTCGGAAAAGGTTCGCACTTTCTCGCCAGTGGCGATGTCCCACATCTCTACGCCATCGCTGGCACCGAGTGCAAAGCGACCGTCCGGGGAAAAGGCAACGGACCTCACAAGGCCCGATTTGGGTGTAAAAGTGCGTATCTCAAGTCCGCTGGCAATCTCCCATAACTTAAGAGCGCTCCCACTCCCCGACAGGGCAAAGAGCCCGTCCGGCGAATAGCTGATTGCCATCACCCCGCTGGTGTTACCTGTACCCACCACCAGTCTTACATCAACGGCTCTCAGGTTTGAGGGGGAAAGGAAGAATACAAGGAAAAGAAACAGGAAAAAAAAGTGAGATTTTTTCATTGATTATGCCCTCAATGTCAGTATTTTCGGTAATAGAACATATGGGGTCTATGGGTCTGACCACGATAGCCAACTATAATAATAACAAAAGAAACCTAAAATAAACCCCAAAAGCGTCTTAAGCGACACTTTCTGGCTCCAAAAGGGACCTTTTAAGCCAAATAGTAGTAATTAGAAAGAATCTTAGACCTGTTATTTTGCACCCAAAATGGTATGTTTAAGGCAAAAAAACAATTGTTTTTAGAGCTCTTTTTACAGATTTTCAATTAGTTATCGTGGTCAGACCCCATTTAACCATTTAAGACCACACAAACCGGCATGACGAATCAATGGCTCAAGGATCAAGGTCTGCTATCTGTCAAAGAACTGTGGGTGAACATCCATTACCCAGCTACGGCCCGGTAATTTAAGTGAAGCGCGTAGTGCGGACCCGCATGCTGCGTGCTGTGGGGGCTGAGGGAGAAAAACCCTCAGCTACCCGATTGGGACGCCAGGCAAGTTCTCTAAACGTGAACTGACACGAATGCCCCGGGTGGTACGGTTATCTCATTTCCCCAAACCACCCGCGCCGCTCCATCCACTTCGCCGCTTCCAGCACGGGCGAGATCGTCAGTGCGAGACCGACCACAATTGCCCAATCCACCAGCGTCAGGTTAAACGTGCCGAAGGGCTTGTGCAGGAATGGCACATAAACGACCGCGAACAACAGCACGATCTCCCACGAAATCGCCCAGTTCAGCCATCTGTTGGCAAAGGGCCGATTCAGCACCGAGAGCCGGTCGGAGCGGAAGTTGTACGCTTTGAAGAAATTGAATCAATACCAGCGAGACGAAGGTCATGGTCATGGCCTCCGCCGCACTGCGGCCGGAGGACAGCGCCCAGCCGAACAGGCATAGGTTGACCAGCGTTGACCACAGCCCACCGACCGTCATCAGGGTGACGACGGGCCGGGTGAAGATGCCCGTTCGGTGGTTGCGCGGCTTGCGGCGCATCAGGTCAGGCTCGGGCGGGTCCACCGCCAGGGCCAGAGCGGGCAAGCCATCGGTGGCGAGATTGACGTAGAGGATCTGCACGGCAGTCAAGGGCAATGGCAGGCCCAGAAGCGCCGCTCCGGCCATCAAACCGATTTCGCCGATGTTGGACGACAGCAGGTACATCAGATATTTCTTGATGTTACCAAAGATGCCTCGTCCCTCTTCCACCGCGGCGACGATCGAAGCGAAATTGTCGTCGGTGAGCGTCATAGCGGCGGCCTCTTTGGTCACATCCGTGCCGGTGATGCCCATGGCAACGCCGATGTCGGCCTTCTTGAGCGCGGGCGCATCGTTCACCCCGTCGCCTGTCATGGCGACAATGTGGCCGTTCTTTTGCAGGGCGGTGACCACGCGCAGTTTGTGCGCCGGGGAGACGCGGGCGTAGACCTCGATGTTTTCCACCTCGCGCTCGAACTCGGCCTCGCTCATCGCCTCCAGTTCCGCTCCGGTGACGACGCGGCCCGCCTTGAGCAAACCCAGTTCGCGGGCAACGGCTTGCGCGGTGAGGGGGTGGTCGCCCGTAATCATGACCGCCTTGATTCCCGCCTGCTCGCACGTCTTGAATGGCGGCCTTCGCCTCGGGGCGCGACGGGTCAATCATCCCCACCAATCCAAGGAATGTCATTTCGTGTTCGGCGTTTTCAATGGTCGCGCCTGCTTTGTCCGCCACGGCGAGCACCCGCAATGCCTCGCTTGCCATGTGGCGGACCGTTTCCAGAATCACCGTCCGGCTCGCGGCGTCGAGGTGCACTTCCCCGTCCGCCGTCAATCTCCACGTCACAGGAATCCAGGATGACTTCCGGGGCGCCTTTGGCATAGGCGATGACGCCCTCCGGCTAGGGAGTGCAAAGTTGTCATGCGCTTGGTTTCCGAGGCGAACGGGATTTCATTCATGCGGGGGAACTGCGCGTCGAGATCGACCTTTTTCAACCCAGCTTTGGCGGCCGCCACGATCAACGCGCCCTCCGTCGGATCGCCTTTGACGTGCCAGCGGCCAGCAGCCTCGTTGGGGACGACGTGCGCGTCGGAGGCGAGGGCGCCGGCCTGCAGCAGCCGCATAAGCGAGGGGAACGGTTCGACGGTGACGCCGTCGCGTGAGAACTGGCCGTGTCGGCTCATAACCCGCCCCGGACACTTCCAGCAGTTGGCCGGCGACATAGAGACGGCGGGCGGTCATCTCATCTTTGGTGAGCGTGCCCGTCTTGTCGGAGCAGATGACCGAGGTGCTGCCGAGCGTTTCGACCGCCGGCAGGCGGCGCATCAGCGCGCCCCGCTTGACCAGCCGCTGCACGCCAAGAGCCAGCGAGATAGTCACCACGGCCGGCAGCGCCTCGGGCACGACGGCCACCGCCAGCGCAATCCCGAAAACCAACATCTCAATGAAGGACTGACCACGAAACAGACCGAGCGCGACAATGATGGCCACAACTACGATGGCGGCTCGCGCCAGCGTGTGCCCAAGCTTGTCCAGGTTTTCCTGTAACGGGGTCTTGCCGGTTTCCACGGTCTGGAGCATCTGGGCAATCTTGCCAAACTCGGTCGTCATGCCCGTGGCGACGATCATGGCGCGGCCCCGCCCATACGTCGCGACGGTACCCGCAAAGGCCATATTCTTGCGGTCGCCCAGCGCCAATTCCGGGTTGCTAAGGGGGGCGACGTTCTTTTCGACCGGAACCGATTCGCCCGTAAGCGCGGCCTCTTCGAATCTGCAGATTGACGGATTCGATCAATCTGGCATCGCCGGGAACTCTGTTACCCGCCCGAAAGACCACGACATCGCCCGGCACGAGGTTGCGCGCCGGTACTTCGCTCTCCTCCCCGTCGCGGAGGACGGTCGACGTGGGCGCGGCCATCCGGCGCAGCGCCTCGATGGCGCGTTCAGCGCGGTATTCCTGCACGAAACCCAGCAATGACCGCGAAGAGCACAATGACTGTAATGGCTACAGCTTCGACGCCATGCCCAAGAAATGCAGAGAGCGCTGTTGCAACGAGGAGGACGACGATCAACACATTCTTGAACTGCTCGAAGAGAATCATCCACGGCGAGATATGATGGGCGGCTTGCAGTTCATTCGGGCCATGCTCCGATAGACGGCGGGCCGCTTCAGTTCCGGTCAATCCGGCGGGCGTGGATTTCAGGTGAGCGAAAACGGTTTCGCTGGATAGGGTATGCCAGAGGGGATGTGTCTCTTGGGGTGAAGGTTTCATTGGCGTTTCTCTCCCACAGTGGTTTTACCCGATAGGTCTTCTTGGGGCGGCTGGGTGGCTTTGAATACAGGATGATTGAACCAATACAGCAGTGCGGCGAGGGGCACATATTCAGCCGCGGTGATGGCTTCTTCATCCAGCCACAGGGCGAGAGCTGTTCCGCCTCCGCTTGCGGCAACGACTGGCCAGAACACCCACTGCCAGCGCGGAGGGAGGTCAAGATAGTGTCCCAATCGGCGGGACGTTGGATTGTGTTTCATGGCAACCTCCTTGCATTATTAGGCGCAGCAGTAATAGTGTAAACGCAAATGGCGCAGTTGTGAGGGCGGCCCAACACCCTGGATCAGCAGCACAAAAAGCCGTCCGAAGTAAACAAACTGCTAAAAATGCGATGACTTTTTGTGTCTGCCTGAATCCTGTTGTTGGATGCTGGACTCACAGAATTTTATGTAGAAAGATTAAAAGGGTTACTTCTAATGATAAAGATGCCATATCATCCGGTTTAAATTTGCTTTACCGCATCTTCGATATGAATTCTGGTTTTTTTAATCAGTGCACGCATATCTCTTGCCATCATTTCAGGAGATGCATCAAATCCATAGGGTATTTTTATAGCGTCTCCATAATCATCTCTATGACGAGAATAAAAAACCAAAGTTCGGCCATTAATCTGTTTTACAATCGACATAATTTTCTCAAAGGCATCGGCCATCTCTTTCATTATTTTGTCTATTGGGGCCAATGTCTATTGGTCTATTGGCTATTGGGGTCTGACCAAGCTATCTATTTTAATTCAAAGTAGAAACGTTCCATAGATAGGTGTTATCATCGCTTAGAGTTACCTTTTTATGGCCCGAATTGACTATATAAGATGCCTGTTGTTCACGTAATTGGTAATCTTCACGCGATTTGACAACCTTTCGCCCTTCTGCTCGATAGCCAAGTCTGCCTTTTGTCATTTCAACAAATTCTTTGCCGCCTACAGCAACACTCTGGGTCCACTTGCTATCTCGTACATGACGATCAATTCTAAGAGTTTCTTCAATCCATCTATTGTATGTATATTTAAAATTCTCAATTGATCTACTATGCAATAATTCAGTTAATTTTTTATAATTGATTAAGGCATATCTTTTCCTTGGATTTTGAATTTCATTGTATCCGCAAAATTCCCATTTCGAAGGATGAGAAACAGTGCCGATGCGTACCATATTCATATCAATGTAAACCATGCAACGGAGTAGGTGATCATCACCCTCGATAGCCGTTGCATGATACCGGTCTTCCCAAAATGCGCCTTTACGACGCTTTCGCTGATTGTATTCTTTACCTGTACGTCCAGCAATTAGTTGCATTGATTTGGAAATGACATCACCTGGACCGTCATCTTTAACAAGCAGATGGATGTGGTTTGAGGTAATCATATATCCTAAGATAGTTAACCCAAACCTTTTCCTTGCTTCAAAAAGCCAATACATCCACCGTCGGCGGTCCTTAGCAAATTTCAAAAGAAACTCTTTTTTATGACAACGATGGGTAATATGCCAAATATAACCTGGGAGATAATGTCGTCTTGCACGCGGCAATTGAAAAGTTTCTCCTTAAACTGCTATTTTTTGTGCATATGTTGCATATGGGGTCTGACCACGATAGCCAATTATAATAATAACAAAAGAAACCTAAAATAAACCCCAAAAGCGTCTTAAGCGACACTTTCTGGCTCCAAAAGGGACCTTTTAA
The DNA here is from genome assembly GCA_963706295.1 of uncultured delta proteobacterium. Taxonomy (GTDB): domain Bacteria; phylum Desulfobacterota; class Desulfobacteria; order Desulfobacterales; family UBA11574; genus UBA11574. The sequence continues at coordinate 111,847 of CAVPLW010000003.1, forward strand.
GCCAAATAGTAGTAATTAAAAAGAATCTTAGACCTGTTATTTTGCACCCAAAATGGTATGTTTAAGGCAAAAAAACAATTGTTTTTAGAGCTCTTTTTACAGATTTTCAATTAGTTATCGTGGTCAGACCCCATTCACCATTCAACATTCAATCCCACTTGACCGGCGCGAAACGGGGAGAAGGAAAAACCTTGAATACGGCTGGGCCAGGGCGGCTCAGGGAACGGACGGTTGAAATAGGCCCATAGGCTGACCGTCATTATCGTAAAGGCAATGGCGATAATCAAATCGGCTAAAATCGTGGAGCGGCTCAAATGAAGACTCCTGCACTTATTATTCTTATTCTATTTTCTTCAGTATTTTGATTTTGGGGACGGACCACTATAACCAACTATAATAACATAAAAAAGAATCATAAAATAGGCCCTAAAATCGTCTTAAAGGACTCTTTTTGACCCCGAAAATGCAATTGATTATTTTTGTCTTAAGAATACGTCATTTCGTAAGCTTTGCCAAGTGTTATCATTGAAGCATAACTGCGGGATGGGCAGCCCCCCCGACTGGTTATACCTGATTTAGCAGGAGACTCACATTCCTTAAATCCTTAGAAGAAAGCTCAAAATCAAAGATGCTGAGGTCTTCCCTCATGTGCTGCTCAGAAGTCGTTCCGATAAGCGGGACAATACCAGAATGACTGAGATATCGAAAAAATATTTGCGCTTCAGTTCTATTATGCTTCTTGGCAATGGTTCGAACGGTATTGCTGGCTAGAACATGAGGATTTGCAGTGAGGGTCCAAAAACTCTGGTAAATAACGCCATGATTAGAGCACCAGCGACGCAAGTCTGCATCATACCCCGTTTCCTGATAAAATCGATTTTGTACAACCGCCGGCTTCACGTTGGCATCGGCATAGAGTGACCTGATCACTTCGGTATGGTAACAGTTGCTGATTCCCAACTGACGAACGCCACCAGTCTTTTGAATTTTTTCCATTGCGTTCCATACCTTCATCAAGAGCGCGTGGGGTGCCATTGGTGAATGAAGTACCAGAGAATCGACATATTCTGTCTGCAGGTTTTTTGTCGATGCCTCAAAGGATTGGGCGACCTGCAACTCAATGGGAGCATTCTTATCGTATGGCACTTGTCTTGGCTCCTGACCGGAAAGTGGGGTAAATTTGGTTTGTAGGAACAAGGCCTCACGTTCGATACCATGGTCTTTCAGTCTTTGAAGCGCTGTTCCTACCAGTGGCTCGTCATAGTGTTTCGGTTGGCAAGCGGTATCAATCCCTCTAAATCCTGCTTGGATAGCTTTCACAACCAGGTCTGCCGTGCGGTCCTTTTTCCAGGCCGTGCCGTAAATAATCCGTGGCATTTTTACGCCGGCTGAAGTTGTTAACCATTTCTGATCTACCATTATTAAGACTCCTATAATTTGTACTTTACTACTAACATTATGTTATTTTTGCTTTTTAATGACGTTCCGTAAGTTCCATTCTCTTTTTTTTCTATCCTTTTTTGAAAAAATTGATCCCACGCCGAATAATTTTACCTAGTATTCCATAGAGAAGAATCTGCATGAGGCACACCATTACCGGGAAGGGAACTGGAATAAAACTACTTGCCATAATCCCGACGATCCATGCAGACATACTGGTAATATATAAAAAAATATGAAAACCTGTTCCTTGAATGTATTCTGGTACGACCGAGCCCTCCACAGGGTTAATGTCGAAATGAAGCGTAAGCAGCATGAATACCAGCCCTATAAAAGCTATTATCCAGAAGAATTTATCTTTGAAGAAGTATCTTAATTGCATAATATACTTTCAATGAACTAACGAGCTTGAGATTAGCTTTACCTCCATCTTGAGTGAAATAATTCCGGATAAAATAGAAATTTATAATTTTATTCACGGAAGTTCCTTATTTCAATTATAAAAAATACGTTATTATCCCCAATGAGGCCATCTTTTTATTGTTTGTTCTGTCCCTTCAATATGTTAGCCTTTTGTGACCCCGTTCTCTCCTTTTTTTTCCTTCTATTCTTTCTATTGGATCATTTACATAGACTTTTCCAAGTCCAATCGCTGAAGTAATCGTTCCACCTTTTTTATCTTCACTAATTCCTTCTGAATACCCGAGATCTACAGGAACTTTACCTCTTCCACCTTGTGCATCTACTACATAAACAGGGCGAAGAAAACCTGTAGTGGTACCGCAAAGGTCTCTACAGATTTCTTTTCCTTTGGATACTGCTGTTCTAAAATGACCTGTTCCCTCAACAAGATCAGCGTAGTATAGATAATATGGCTTTACTCCCATTGTACCGAGGCTGTGTACCAGGTCTCGCATGACATCTTTGTCATCGTTAACACCCTTTAGCAAAACCGTTTGATTCCCGATTGGAATCCCCAGTTCCCTTAAGATTTTGATGGCCTGATAGCTTTCAGCATTTATTTCTTTTGGATGATTAAAGTGCGTGTTTATGTAAAGCTGCGGATTTTTAGGGGATCGGGGTGTATGTTTTCTTAGCACCTCAATTAATTCTTTATCTTCAATAATCTTTTGCGGCCAGACGCATGGGACTCTTGTACCGATTCTTATTAATTCGAGGTGTTGAATTTCTGCTAGTTTTCCCAAGATGTCATCAAGTCTGTTGTTGGGAATCAACAGCGGATCTCCACCAGAGATTAATACGTCTCTAATATCTTCGTGAGATGCAACGTATTGAATTCCCTTTCTAATATCCTCAAGAGATGGGTTTTTTCGGTCGTCACCGACTTTTCGTTTTCTGGTACAGAATCTGCAATACATTGCGCACTCGTTTGATACAAACAATAAAACCCTGTCAGAATACCTGTGGACTATTGTCCTTGGACCGCCAAGCGGAATATCCCCTTCCTCATCCAATGGATCTTCTGACAGGTCCATATAATGCTCAAGTTCCTCGACATCAGGAATTGCCTGTTTCCAGATACTGTCATTTATTTTTTCAATCAGGCCGAGGTAATAAGTATTTACCCTCATAGGATATTTGGCGATTACATCCTTGAGTCTGGGATCAACTCTTGCCTTCTGCCCAGCAAGCCATTTCTCCAAATCTTCGAATGACTTTATAGAGTTTCTTAAAATTTCTTTATATGCCATAAATATTTCTCCTTTGGTTAGTTACTTGATATTGGGCAAATTACCGTTCCCGATTAAGCAATGAGTCAGCCTATCCGGACAGCAAGCATGGAAACTGAGCCGCCATCCACCCCTTGTACCGGAAAGCTGACCGGTTCCATTTCCTTGCGAAGTCCAAGTATATAAATAAAAGGTAGGTAATGATCGGGTGTCGGAACAGACAGGGTCGCGTCATGGCCGAAACTCTGGTAATCAACAAGAGGCGCATCGTCGCCTTTGCTCAACATATCACGCACGTGTTCCTCAAATCGCACAGCCCAATCAAAAGGATGGATATCGTGCTTACCCCATGCATAGGCAGCGAGGTTATGAACGATATTGCCACTGCCGATGATCAAAACACCCTCTTCTCGTAATGACATGAGCCTATTTCCCATTTCATAGTGGAACATTGGTGGCAGAGTCTCATCGATACTGAGTTGGACGACTGGGATGTCCGGGTTCGGAAACACGTGGCTTAGCACCGACCAAGTTCCATGATCAAGCCCCCAGCTTTCATCAAACCTTACCGAAGCAGGTTTAAGCAGATCTTTAACACGCTGGGCAAGTTCGGGACTTCCAGGAGCAGGGTATTCTACCTGGTATAGTTCTTTTGGAAAACCGCTGAAATCGTGAATTGTTGGAGGAATAGGGTTTGAGGTAACCATACAGAAAGGTATGTAATAATGAGCAGACACAGAAAGTATGGCCTTGGGGCGTGGAATTGATTTGCCAATAGAAGCCCATCCCTCGGTGTAAGCATTTTTCGACAATGCGTTCATCGGATTGCCGTGTCCGAAGAAAATTGCCGGCATCAGATTGATCAATGAAATACCTCCCTATTAATCGCTCAGCGCCACGGTTAAGGGGTTAACAAAAGAACGAAGCGAATTTAGCCTTCTGAGTCAAGCGTTTTGTTGGACGAAGGTCATTATTTGTCAAACTCTGATTTCATTGTCTGTTCCAATGCCTGTATACGACGCATAACCTTTTGCATAAATATTTGAGAAGATTCGCCAAGCTTCTGCATAGCGATTTGCTGTTTATTGATGTACAATTGGCCCAATTCAGACTCGAAAAATTGTATTAAGGACCTCAATTCTTCATCTGAATATATTGATTTGATAATTTTCACGTGGTTTCCTTTGATTTTTTCCCACGACAATTCTTCAACTAAAATATTCGTCATCTTGTTACTATATTTTTCAAGTAATTTGCGTTTATTTTCATTTAAGTTCTTTGCCCTGGAATGTTTATTTATTTGCTGTGAGATTTGTGTTTTTAGCATATCAAGCAATTTGCTGTTTTAATCCTTTTGCTTGGTAACAACTAAATTGTTTCTGCGAGAATATCGGATCCATCTTGATTTGCATTTGAATTTATAGGAAATGACAAAAAAAATAAAAGCAGAATAATTGTAACGTATCTCATATAATTTTCTTTTTTGTTTTGTATGTATAACAGACTCGAGATGAGCTAATCCCCCGACTTGGGGGGCATTATTCCGGATAAAATTGAAACTTATAATTTAAATGGTATTCTATGGATTCTATCATCACAGGTTAAAGTGTGAAGTCGGTTTCAACTTACCGAAAAAATTATTTAAAATGTTTTTATTCGCTATTCAGGATTTGACCCCATTCCTTGTTGATCGGAGGGCCGGGCATATGGCGTGGGAAAATCCACCCCCAACTCAGCAAGGGCCTCTTTGCCCCTTACCGTCAGATCGGTGGTGAATCGGAACTGATCCCGGGGATCCACCGGATATGCCTTTAACCGGTATTTCGTTGCCCATGGTTTTTCCGAAGCGACGACGTTTATCGGTTTTAGAACCTGCAAATATGAGCTGGTCAATGCGGTATCCAGCAGCGCTTCAATCACGGCTTTTGGATTATGGATAGGATGCAGATAAAAATCCGCCGCGCACTGTAGATTGCGGCTGCCATCATTGGCATTGAATATTTTTTTGTCCCAAAGTTTCAAGTGGGGAATCACCACCACCGTGTCATCCGGGGTGATAATTTCAAAGGATCTCATTCCGATGGACTTAACTTCACCGTAAGCGCCTTCCACCGATACCCAATCGCCAAGCCGATAGGGCATCTCATAGAGCGTTACAATGCCGGCGATGAGGCTGCTGGCGTAATCTTTAAAGGCGAAGCCCAGCGCCAGGCCAAGGGCACCCAGCAGGGCAACAAGATTTTCGATGGTCGGTTCAATGATGCTGGAGATGATCATCCACACCGCGACCACAATGATCATCAGGCGTAAAAAAGGCACCGAGGCAAGAACATATAACCGGTGACGTCCGGAGAACCTTTCGGCTATCCATGGCAATATTCGCTGCGACAGGGTGATCAGCAGCAACGCCGCCGCAACAACGAGGGTCACCTTGATGATCAACATCTGATTCAGATTATGTAATATTTGCATAAGGCCCTGATCCGTTAAAACTGGTCGATTAGATACCCCTCTCCATCCAGATACAGTCTTACGATGGGATATCCCGATGGCGTCACTTTCCACAGGCCTTCATTTTCTTCTATCAGGCCCGCATCCTTGAGCACCAGTGCCATCCTTATGATCACATTGGAGGAAAACGGTAAAATTTCCGCTAATACCGCTTGTGAAAGTCCGTTGTGAAGCAGCAGGCTGTGCAACAGAATCGATGATTCGGCGCTGATAGAAGAAGGCAGGGCCGGGTGATCCAATTTGTCCCATGGCAAAACCCATATGGTGGATGTCATGTCTGATTCTGTTTCCGAAAGCGACGTGTCCGTCATTGTTTTATCCGGTTCCTTTCTCAAGGCCTTTCGCCATAAGCAAAGGGCGATACCCGGAATACCGCGACTGTGAGCAGCCAGTTGATTAATGAAGGCGCTGGTTTTGATGCCGGCCTTGCCAGGCTCGGCATGATCGGGTTCAATGGGAAGGACAGACTCACCGTTGTTTGTTTGACGAAAATGGATTGGTTTTTGAAACCGGTTTGAAGCCAGTTGATAAAACCACCAGGAAAATCTGCGGTCGTCAAAGGCTTTCGCCACCAATGCATCCGGAAGCCGACCCGGTACGACATGTTTCAAGTAGGCCAGGGCCCAGCTGTCACATCCGATAATGCCGTTACCCATCGCTCCGGTGTTGATTTTCTCGAACATTTGACGCACAAGGCCCAGACCATGAACGTGACGCAAGTAGCACCTTTCCAGCGCCGGAACAACCCATGGGGTATCGTTCTTTTCCATTTGTTTCAACCAGTTGTGATCCTGTGAAAGGATCTGCTCGGCGCTGGGCGGGGTGATAAGCGGCCACTTGAGTGTCCTGGCCAAAACTGTCAGAATCTCAACGTTGCCGCCTTGGGGAAGGCCGACCACCAGAAAAGTGGATTTTTCATTCGGCTTTGCCTCGAGCCTTTCATCCAGGGCGGTCTTTAAAGATCCGGCCGGCAATTGCCAGTCAGGATTTGGTGCCATATTTTCAAGGGCTGCATCCGGAATGTGCTGAAGGTCCGATTCGGGTTTTTGCTGATCTTCGGGTTTTTTCCCGGCGACCCGGAGCCTTTGCCACAACCCTCTAATATCGCCCTTGATGGTTCGGGATATGGTTGCCTGGGGCACGGTATAATCTGACAGGGGAACATAGCGCCAAAGTTGTCGTTTTTGCTCGATGTGTCCCATTGGCGTTGTCATCTTCAGGTCAATTGTCTCTTTATGCCATATACAGGTTAAGAATGATTTCCATCTGCCCTATGAACCTTCACGTCAAGATCGGGTGCGGCCGTTATCTCGAAAGTTGCCGAACCCAATTTGATCTGTCCTTGCGTTTCATCGATCCGGGTGAGTAAACGCTCACAGATTATATCCTTAGTGGTTCGCCGCTTCTTATAGTCCACAATGTATCTAAGGGTGTATTCAACCCAGTTGTCGTTGGTGAACATTGTGACAACGGGTGCCACGTTTAGATCCTCTATCATGTATTTGTCGGTCATCTGGTGCCAGATGGACTTGGATCCCGCGGCGTATTCACCTGTTATTTCCTCAAGAATACTTGCAAACATCTTGCGTGCAAGCACATAATCGCTTCCATAGCGGACCGGGATCATAATTTCATCCCACAGAAAGGGAAAATCGGAAGAGTAATTAAAAACGGGTTCTTTGAAAATAAAGCTGTTGGCAACCCGGACAATCCGTCCATTGTAGAGGTCGCCGTCAATCCAGCCGCCACACTCCATAAGGGTGGTTCTCAACATTCCAATATCGATGACATCGCCTTTGATACCGCCAAGCTGGACGCGATCGCCGACCTTGTAAAATCGACCGAAAGACATGGCGACCCATCCTGCAAGACTGGCAATGACCTCCTGGAGGGCAAATGCGATACCGGCTCCGGCCACGCCAAAAGCGACCGTTAAACCCGACAATTTTTCACTGTAAATAATGGAGATCAGAAAAGTGGCCAGTATAAAGCCCAAAATGCCAATGATTTTTTTCAGTCGGTACCGCCGCTCCGTATTCTGAACATACCGGGCTAAAATCCGCTGAGAAAAACGCACCACGGCTATTGCGAACAAAATTGCCGCCAGGGAAAAGACGATTTTGCCCACAATCGGGTCAAAAAGCCATTTTTTAAGGATATCTTCCATCAACTGTTCCTAACATGAATTCATCGCTTTGAGTTGGACAACTAACCGAGCCCTTTATTGATGAATACCAATATCCCGGGCGATTGTAAATAGACATGGGAATTCATTGGCCTCAATTCGGGGTTCATAAGGTTTATTGACAATAATTTTGCATGTCATTAACTTTCAAAAAATTCCCTGATATGATAGCCAAATCTCCTTCAAACGATTGGTTGGAAGCCGCAGTGCCTATTCAAAGTGAACGGTTCCAAACATTTTTCCGATAGAAATTTCTTTTGCCAAAACATTTTTTAGTTTTTTGCCACATTCTATGGAACAAAGTAAAAATAGACCGTCTTTACCTTCCTTTTTGGCTTCTGAGCCTTGGGCGGTTACCATCATATCAACAGGCTTTTCTTCAGAAACCAGACGTATCTGAATACAATGGCTTTCGTATTCAGATAAATCAACATCCGGTTTTAGCTTTACGCCAGCACCAAAAACTTCCGTGTCGTCGCGGATATGGTTTTGGCACCAAGCACATTTCGTCAGTGCATCTTCATCCGGAATAATGTTAAATTTCATGACACTCTCATGCTTGCTGAAATATCATTAAATATGTTTTATTGCTATTCAAGTTTGACCCCATTTCCACCCTGTCCCTTTTCATTGACCAATCATCCAACAGAGGTCTCCAACTTTCCATAAGCCGGTCTAAAAAATTATCACGGTCGTTGTCGTCATAACATACCTTTCGACGTTCGACGCCCCTAACCATCACCTTTGATTCCCCTTCTGCCAATGGGGTAGCTATCGGTTTTACCTACGAAAGGTAAAGCAATCATCCACGGGAGGGTGAGGCGAGAGGGATCGCGGAACTGGTTCAGGCCGATGGTCATTTGTTCGTGACCCTTCATTGGCTGGGACCGGTATGTTCCAAACAATCGATCCCACCATGGGAGGTTAAAGCCAAAGTTGCTATTGGTCTATTGGCTATTGGGGTCTGACCAAGCTATCTATTTTAATTCAAAGTAGAAACGTTCCATAGATAGGTGTTATCATCGCTTAGAGTTACCTTTTTATGGCCCGAATTGACTATATAAGATGCCTGTTGTTCACGTAATTGGTAATCTTCACGCGATTTGACAACCTTTCGCCCTTCTGCTCGATAGCCAAGTCTGCCTTTTGTCATTTCAACAAATTCTTTGCCGCCTACAGCAACACTCTGGGTCCACTTGCTATCTCGTACATGACGATCAATTCTAAGAGTTTCTTCAATCCATCTATTGTATGTATACTTAAAATTCTCAATTGATCTACTATGCAATAATTCAGTTAATTTTTTATAATTGATTAAGGCATATCTTTTCCTTGGATTTTGAATTTCATTGTATCCGCAAAATTCCCATTTCGAAGGATGAGAAACAGTGCCGATGCGTACCATATTCATATCAATGTAAACCATGCAACGGAGTAGGTGATCATCACCCTCGATAGCCGTTGCATGATACCGGTCTTCCCAAAATGCGCCTTTACGACGCTTTCGCTGATTGTATTCTTTACCTGTACGTCCAGCAATTAGTTGCATTGATTTGGAAATGACATCACCTGGACCGTCATCTTTAACAAGCAGATGGATGTGGTTTGAGGTAATCATATATCCTAAGATAGTTAACCCAAACCTTTTCCTTGCTTCAAAAAGCCAATACATCCACCGTCGGCGGTCCTTAGCAAATTTCAAAAGAAACTCTTTTTTATGACAACGATGGGTAATATGCCAAATATAACCTGGGAGATAATGTCGTCTTGCACGCGGCAATTGAAAAGTTTCTCCTTAAACTGCTATTTTTTGTGACAAAAAGATAGGTCTAAGCCCAAAATCAGTGCCGAATAACTTAAAATGTTTTATCTTTCTAATATCTTACCTTGGTCAGACCCCTATAAATAACATAACTATAAACCGAGTTCGCAAAACCAGATATTGACTTTGCTAATTTTTTTATCATCTTTATTCGTAAGGTTTGCATTGCTGATTGTTTTAAAATCAAGAGTTAGATTCTCTTCCTGCTTTGATGAAATAAATTCGTGAACGTCATTTATGGATAATTTATTGTATAAATTCTGTAAGTTCATAGTGATATCTCTACCGCTAACGATTTAATCAGCGGCCCGGCCCTTTGGGTCCGCTGAATTTACAGGTTCGGTGGCACGCTTTTCTATACTTGATTCGTCTTCTGGTTTTTCCATGTTTGTGAGTTGTTCACGACATTCTTTAATAATTTCTTGGAGTTGTTGTTTATCTGTTCCTAATGCCTCCTCAAGTTGACTCTGGCACTCTTGGATTTTATCAAGCAGCAGCTGTTTCTCTTTTTCAACCTGTTCAGCCCTTTCAGCCTTGTCAAATACAACTTCTTCGGCCACGGCAACAATCTCCGAGGGTTTTGTTTCAGTCATAACAGGAATAATCTTTAAATCATCCGGCAAGCGACGCTGATTCATAAAGGCCGGTGACATGACTTCGATCCTGTTTTTATGCAACACGTCTAAAACGCAACGGCAAAGATTGGATCGAGAAGTCAGAAGACTTTTATTATCTGTTAACAAACCGCTAATTTTGTATGTGATTGAATAATTCCCAAGTTCCAGAATATGGGCAAACGGCTCTTCAAGACCACATTCTTTAGCGGCTTCCAGCAACAAGGATTCGACCGTTGAATGATGAATATCATAGCCTAAGGATAACGTAGTTGAGACGATGGCGCCTGAACTACGCACAACAGATATGGGATTAGTAACCATGTATGTATTTGGGAGAGCAATCAATTCCCGATTCTCTGTTTGGATTTCTGTATCCAACAATCCACGTTCTACAACGCGACCAAAATATTCTTTTTTTATATTTATGAAGTCCCCTGTTCTAAACGGCTTAGTTACACGTAGCATAATTCCAGCCATGAGATTGGCAAAGATTGTGCTCGATGAAAAGGCGAAAATACCCGAAGTTATCAAACCAATAAGAGCGATAATCTGATTACGAATGCTCTCACTTACAGGAAGTGCAAGTGCAATAGCGATCACACACGCAAAAGTTAATCCCAGCATGACAAGCTGCCTCGGAAATAGTCGCTCGCTGCCAAGGTCAGGATGCTGTCCGATGAGAATCCGATGTGTCCCCCAAAGCAATAACCCGAAGAATATGAATGTTGCAACGATTGGAAGAAAAGGGGTTATGGATGCAACAACTGTATTCAGAAAAGACATATATTATCCTTTGCTTACATCACCGAACTAGTTAGTGAGCAGAAAAAATTCTGTGTAGCACAAAATTTATTAATTCTGCGTATTACCAATATTACAGTAACCTTATAGAATTAATTCTGTTAAATCCGATATATATCACAAATTACAGATTAATAATGAAAGAATTTCATAGAATTTTTAAATACGCTGACTTTAAGGCTTACGTCCAATTGGAGTCAAAGCCCCTCGATAATTTCTTTTAAACTGTAAATTTATATATGTCGAAATGCACGGTTTTATGGGCATGCATGCACATAAAATTGTGCAATTGTTGGTTCAGGCATGGAGAGACCTATGAAAAACGCTCCCTTTTGCCCAATTCCGGTGTTAGGCTCAAATTTTAATCCTCGAAATACTAATTGTATGTCTGTGGTTAAAATTTTCGCCTGCCTTGGACTTAAACAAAATTGAACATTTTTCAAAGGTCTCAAGATATGAAATAAACAGATTCATATCAAATCGTTATAGTTGCAGCAGAGGGAAATAAGTTTTTTGCAGCATCAGGTAGAGATTGTCGAACTTTTTTTTCGACCTTTTGAGATAATCAAAAAAATTAAATAAAATCAATAAAAAATATGTGAAATTACAGGGGTCCCCAGTTAAATTCGCTACGCCTTTGTTAAATACGCTTTGCTGTCATTATCATGAATTTAACTTGGCAGGCTTGTCTTCTTCGAAGCCCCGGTTAAACATAAGCAACAGATTGGTTGAACTGGGTAAAAATTTAACGCCAGTACCATCTGCCGGAGCTACAGGGACCCGATAGCGAGATCTCCGTTTAACTGCGACAGGCGGGGCCCCGATAATGGGATCTACGCTTCGCTTCGACCCCGCTGGACGGGATTTCCGCTACGCTCCAACAAGCAGAGGACAGGAGTCAAGATTTGCTCCCCGATTCTTATACTTATTCCAAAAGCTTCTGAACTGTTTTCAATAACTCTTTTCGATGAAAGGGCTTTGCAATGGTTCCTATGGCGCCCATGGTCTTGGCTATTTGAAGATATGTCTCGGAACCAATCTTCCCGCCTCCGGACATGGCAATGATCTTGACATCCTTGAAATCCCGACGAAGTTCCATAATGGTCTCTATGCCCTCCTTTTCCGGCATAATGAGATCGGTGATGATGAGATCTGCCGGATTCTCCCGATGGATCTTTATTCCATCTTTTCCACCAGACGCAGTGATTGTTTCGTACCCTTCGCGCTCTAATATCCTTACGAGCAGATCTCGTATCATGGCTTCATCGTCTATGATAAGAATGCGCGCCATCTTTTTGTATTTCCTTTTCTTTAAATGACTATATCAATATATAATCATTCTTCTCGATTTTGTTTACGATCAATTGAGGTTGGATTAATTATAGACTGCTTCAAGCCCATCCGAATTAGTGATTCAATTATTATGCCAAATTTACAATTTTTTCATACACTGCAATCAAATTTTTGAAAGGTGCTAAAAATCCTTTAAAAACTTAAGGTTAGGGAAAACATCCGATACGATGGTTTTAAAGAGATGCTTTTTAAGGAAAGATTTTATGAATTCGGAAGGATTGAGTGCACAGAAAAATGTGCAGTGGTGCACATTTTTCTGTGCATACGAGGGTAAGTGTAAGGGATCAGAGGTCGGAGATCAGGCAGCAGGGAGCGGAGGAAAGCGTTGCGCGGCTGGAGGTTCAAGGTTAGAGGTTGGAGGAAGAAAAAGGGTTTTTGCCTCCTGCATTGCAATTGTCTTTATCCGGCTGTCAAATGTGTCTTATTAAGCGAATCTGTCGATAGGCATCCAACGACAAGCTCAACGGCCGAGAACCTTCGATGTTCGCCGCACCAACTTGTTGGCTGAAAATTTTTTTCGTATTTTTCTGCCAGCGCTAGAGTCAGCCAGAGAAAGACAGATGCGCCTTAATTGGTTTACCGTTTTTAATCTCATCGTAATTGCACGGGAACTCATATCAATCTTCATCGGCAATACTCCTAAGATATTCAATATCATCTTGATCCTGCCCGCTGCCGCGGAGAGATTTTAAAAAAATCAGACCCTGTGGAGAAATAACCTTTAGTGGCCCCCCATCCCACTCCACCGTTTGACGGCTCTCCCATGCTTGTCGAGTTTCCGGAGTAACGATTAATAGATCCAATATGAGCGCTTCACCGGAATCTTCATCGATTTTTGTTAGTCGTTGAATTTTAACTTTACCTTCGTGGAATTCCATCGGTGCAGCGTTGAGAGTAAAGCCCAAATCCTTAGCCGAATTCCTGGTTTGCTGAAGAGAGTCAGGTTCGATCATAATATCAATATCGAGCGTGGCTCTGGGTCGTGCGTATATGGCCAAGGCTAAACCGCCGCATAGTGCATAATCGATCTCCAATAAATCAAATTTGGCCGTCAGATTTTTCAGTTCTTCTAAGAGATCCATTTTGATATCCTTTTACCCGATTGGCCTTCTACTTCTTGTAGGCTGGTCTGAGGGTCTTCAACTCTGCTACGACGATGGATGAATGAATGATCCGAGCAGATTAGTTCCTGTCCCATTCGGTCCGCGTTGCCTTGAAGTCAGGAAGATCCGTACGGTCTTTCCAGATTCCGGCAGCCTCGTGCAGTACCGCCTCCCGCCGACTGCGGCCCGCTTGATCGATGAGACGATCGACGGCTTCTCGAATGAGTTCGCTCTGTTTCTTCTCTGAGGTCTTGGCGATAGCAGCAAGTTCGTCACGTTGGCGCTCTGTCAAATATATTTGCATTCGTACCATACCACACCTTCAATATTGTGTACGCCAATATTATACATCATTTTTATTCCCCGTCAAAGCATACGATTATTATATGTCCCCAAAAAACAGGGATCAGGTGTCAGGGGGTCATCAGTTTAGGTTTTAGAATGAGGTGCCCACACCGATGCCAAAATGGATAATCGGTCGGGTTTGCATTCCCTTTGGCCAAAGCTTGATCTCTATGAGTTCTACAAGGGGATGGGTGTATTCTAAATCACCAATGGGCAGAACCTTACTCCCTTTGAGTGTCCCCACTACAGTGAGCAACATATCTTTTTGATAGACAGCAGGATCAAGGAGTTGTTTGGATTGGACAATAAAGCGGCCCTCGGATTGATCGGAATTCACGGGCTGACCACTGGAACCAAGGGCCAGTTGCAGGACGATGAGTTCGGACAGGGGAGACGAGGCTTTGGGTTCTATAATCCTGCCACCGAGCATGATGACCTCGCCTTTATAGACATCCGGCGTCTTTTGCAGTGCTGAGAACGTCCCCGTGTAAGTCACCTTTGATCGCGACTGTTGGGAAATCCCCGCGGCGCAACCCATCACGAGCATAATGAAAGAAACACATAGAATGTAAACGGCATGTTTGAGTGTCATGTTCTTTTCCAACCGGGAACAGGGGTAATGGTCATACCTCAATTTGGGCGGAAGTTTTTTTTCTTTCATATGATCAACCGCTCTTTTCAATAAGGCCGATGAGGGTATTTTTAAACCGTATACCCGTTTTTGCAGATTCAGCCTGGAACACATCGGTTTCAACACAGTCTGCAAAATATTCATATGGTGTTTTATTGGGTACGATGTAAAGCGTTAAAGAAACCTTTTCTTCACTTCCGGGGATTTCAGGGGGATTTGCGATGTCATCCATTGGCGCAGGCCAGTTCCCGGTGGCCAGCATTTCAAGGGTTTCTATCAGACCGTCCTGCCAATTTGAAAGCGTTTCATCTTCATCCACATCAATGGGAATGGCATCCAGACGGATCACCTGTTCCATTTCAGGAACAATGTCGATGAGGTGTTCGAGCACGGCCCGGCTGGTGGTGATAAACAGCCCGGAGGCCTGTGAGTCCTGCAACATAATAGATACCCAGGCATTTATCCGCTCTGTTGTCATGAAATGGCCTGGATCGTCTTTATCCCATTGCCTTCGCGCAACAGCCCGGGCATGATCGTCGTCATCTTCCCATTTGAGGTTTTTCATGAAATCGTCTTCCATGGCGTCAATATCCATCAGATCCTGGTCCAATCCTTTCTTTTGAAGGTCGAATTCCTGTGCCATGTGAAGAAATAGTTTGGCATTGAACAGGGGATCGGGTTTTTCTTCAGCCGGGATTTGCTTTCCGATTTTTTTGATATCCGCCCTTATCTGTGAAGAAGCGCTTTCATCGAAAAATGGAATTTTATTGGCCATAGCCGCTAAAAAAGCGGTTTCGGTTCCCTGGTGGATATTGACCCAACTACGATAATCTTTGAGAATTTTGTCGAGGAATTCGCCATTAACTTCTACAGGAATGCGTATGTCAAGAATGCCGTCTTTGACCAGTTCCTGCATTTCCTCCGGTATTTTTGTGCCGGAGATCTGATACACCGCTGTCTTACTGAAACAGGCGGATAGGGCTTTGCCCACGGATTTGGGAATATAGGTAAACGGAAAGTAAGTAGGTTTCATGGTTCCTCTTTAAGAGTTCGTTAAATAGTTGATTGGTTTATTCGTTAATTGGTTTTCTGGTCTTTTACTGTAATCCCCCGGGCCTTGAGCTGATCCCGGATCTTATCGGAAAGATCCCAGTTTTTTTCAATCCTGGCCTGTTCTCTTTCTTTGATGAGACGCTGCACGTCAGGATCATCATACGCATCTTCAAAATCAATAATTTTCAGCACAGCATCCAGATTGCGAAACGCATCTAAAATTTTCAACGCATCGTTTGTATCCAATCTGTTTTCCAAAATCAGAATGTTCACCTTTTTGACATTTTTAAATATGGAAGCCATGGCCGCCGATATGTTCAGGTCGTCATCCATGGCACTGACAAATCCCTGCTTGATGTCGTACAGCAGCTGATCCAGTTCAGGGTAAGGCGATCCGCCCGGTTTCATGTGAATGAGCGAGTTGGTGCAGGAATCGAGCCGTTTTAGGGAGCGCTTTCCATCTTCGAGATGCTCTTTGGAAAACGTGATCGGTTTTCGATAATGGCCGGAAATGAGCCAGTACCTGATCTCTCTTCCGGAGTAACCCATGTCCGTCAGATCGGACAAGGTTTCCCCGGCCCCCTGTTCGTCGACTATTTTTCCGTGAACAAGAACCCGGTCGCAGTGCACCCAGAACCTGGCAAGGGGTTTTCCGGTCACCGCACCGGCAATGGCGATTTCGTTTTCGTGATGAGGAAAAACCAGTTCACGGCTGCTGGCATGAATATCATAGGTTTCCCCAAGATATTTCATGGCCATGGCCGTACACTGGATATGCCAGGAGGGACGAACGTTTCCCCAGTCGGTCTTGGTGAAAATTCCCCGTTTCAGCTCTGAGAGCTTGGATCGTTTTAACAAAGTAAAATCTCTGGGATTGTCCTTTTCATATTCATCCAGATCCACGGTGGCGCCCAGCCTGATTTTGTTGAGATCAACCCCCGACAGCCGGCCGTAATCGGAAAAGCGGGAGATATCGAAATACAAGGATCTTAACTTTTCATATGCAAATCCCTTTTTCACCAGTTTCTCAGACAGCGACACCATATCGTTGACATGCTCACTGGCTTTGGGATAATTTGAGGCAGGCTTAATGTTCAGAATTTTTAGATCTTCTTTGAACGAATCGATATGTTGTGTGGTGAATTCCGTTAAATCCAAACCTGCTTTTTCAGATCCTTCGATGGTTTTGTCGTCCAGATCGGTGATGTTCATAATGTGTGTGACATCATACCCCCGGTATTCAAGATAGCGGCACAAAAGATCCGAAAAGATAAAACGCCGGCATTGTCCCAGGTGCAGTCTTGCGTAAGCCGTGGGCCCGCAGGAATACATGGAGACTTTGCCCGGTAAAAGCGGTTCAAACGGTTCTTTGCTCCGGCTCATGGTGTTGAAGAGTTCCAGAGTGACTTTTTCTTGCACCGCAAAAAGCGTGGTGCTGAGATACCGTTCTCCACCGTCCGGAAAAATCACCACAATGGTGCCGTCGGTCATTTCTTCGGCTTTCTTTTGAGCGATCACCATGGCGGCGCCGCTGCTCATCCCCACAAAGATCCCTTCTTCTTTTGCCAGGCGCCGGGTCATTTCAAAGGCTTCTTCATCGTCGATATTTATGATTTCATCCAAAAGTTTCTTTTCGAATATCTCCGGACGATAGGCCTCTTTCATATTTTTCAGACCCTGGAGTTTATGCCCCAGATACGGTTCGACACCCACGATGCGGATGTCCGGATTATATTCTTTCATCCGTCTGGTAAGACCCATGAGGGTTCCGCTGGTCCCTAAAGTGGCAACCACCATGGTCACCTTCCCATCGGTCTGTTCCCAGATCTCCGGAGCGGTTCCAAAATAGTGGGCCTGCCAGTTTGCGGGATTATTGTACTGATCGGCCATAAAATAGGTGTCGGGGTTTTCCCGGGCCAGTCGATAGACCTCTTCAATGGCACCGTCGGTTCCCAGATGTCCGGGGGTCAGTAAAATATCCGCCCCGCGCGCCTTTAGAATTTTCTGGCGTTCAACACTGGCTGCATCGGACATGGTTAATAAAAGTTTATACCCCTTCACGGTGCACACCAGTGCCAGACCGATGCCGGTATTTCCGCTGGTAGCCTCGATCACGGTTTTGTCCGGGGTCAGCTCACCGGATTTCTCACCGTTTTCGATCATATACAGTGCGGCCCGATCCTTGATGGAACCGCCCGGATTCAGATATTCCAGCTTTGCCAGTATCTTTACATTCGGATTTGGATTGAGATGCCTAATTTCAACAAGGGGCGTATTGCCGATGGCGTCAAGAATAGAAAAAGTCATTATGTCGATGTCCCATTTTATCCGGGTTAGATCCTGAGGTTAATTTCTGCATCCAATATTTTGATAATCTCCTCTCGAACCCCATGCTCATCCTTTGATGCATCGATGATGCGAAACCGTTCGGGCTCAAGGCGTGAAAGTTCAAGATACCCGGATCGCACTTTTTTGTGAAACGATAGCGTTTCTTCTTCGAACCGGGTCTCTTCACCGGTTCGGATTCCTGTTTTGATCTGTTTCCAGGCGCGGGCCAGGCCGATCTCCGGCGGCAGATCCAAGAGGAGGGTGATGTCGGGTTTTAAATTTTCGAATAACAGTTTGTGCATTTTTTCGATCAAACCGATATCCAGCCCTCTTGCAAATCCCTGATAAGCCATGGTGGCATCATAATAGCGATCACACAGGACCATCTTGCCGTCGGACAATAACGGAAGAATATATTCTTTGATATGCTGGGCCCGATCTGCCGTATACAACAAAAGTTCCGTCAACGGATCCATGTCTTTGCTCAAGGGGTCCAGGAGAATGGCTCGTATCTTTTCCCCGATCCGTGTGCCTCCCGGCTCCCTTGTGATGACACAGTCATGGCCTTTGTTCTGAAGAAACCTCACCGTATGCTTTGCATGGGTGGTCTTGCCCGACCCTTCTATTCCTTCAAAAGAGATAAACATAACAAGATAAGTGCCTAAAGTGATCTAAATGCCTAAAGTGTCTAAAGTTTGAAGTGCCTAACCCGCCACACTTTTCTTTCCTTTATAAAAATGACGTTCCAGCAATCGATGGTAAGACGTCCACGTTTCATCAGGGTCCTCTGAGGCGATGAAATCACGGATGGCGTTAACCTTGGAGTCGATTTCGTCAATATAATTGAGTAAAACAGCCTCGATGGTTTTGGGCGGTTCCGGAGAACCGAACTCCCGGGTTCCATGATGACTGACAATCATATGCTTGAGCAAAAGCATCTGGTCTTCCGGGAAATGTTCGATTCCTGATAACTTATCATCTACCATTTTGATCCCAATGACAATATGGTTCAGCAACCGGCCTTTGTCGGAATAGTCTATCTTGAATTGATACTCAAATTCATCAATTTTTCCGATATCATGAAGAATTGCGCCGGATAGCAGAAGGTCTCGATCGATTCCGCTGTAATGCCCTGCAATTTTATCCGCCAGGCTTACCATTGAAAGGGTGTGTTCCAACAGGCCGCCGATATAGGCGTGGTGCATTTTTTTTGCCGCAGGTGCGGTTTTGAATTTATTCACAAATTCCTTGTCTTTAAAGAAAGCGTCAATCAGCGCTTTGAGATAATCGGTGGTTATGGAATCCGTGCGTTTCAGAAGCCGTTCAAACATGCCCTCAATGTCTCGGGAGGTTTGCGGCAAAAAATCGGAAGGATCGATCCTGTCAGGGGAAAAGGGTTCCATTTTTTTTATGACAACCTGCAAGGTCCCTCTGTAGTCACTGACACTGCCGTTTACATGCGCAAAATCCCCGGATGTGATGCCGGCGGCTATCTGATCCACATTGTCCCACACCACCCCTTTTATTGTTCCGGTTTTATCGGAAAGGGTGACATTTAAAAAATTGTTTCCATCCTTTTTCTGGGACAAAATCTTTTCGAACAAAACAAAGATGTCATCCACCCGATCACCGGCCTTGATATCCGTAATGAACCGTTTCTTCATTCAACATACCTCAAGTTAAAAATGAGAGTTTAATGGGTTAATGATTTTTTATGTTTTAAGGTTTTTTCCCTGACCCCTGACCAATGCCCCTAGACCCCCTCGAATCCTTAACAATCTTCTATTATGTCACAATTTGAAACCCTCAATATCCCAGCCCTTCAGCTCTTCGATCATGGCGTAATCGGTGGCATCACATTGAATCGGGGTGATGGATATAAAATTTTCGTTAAGTGCGGTGCCGTCACTTTCAGGGGTATTAAGGTGACGTTTGCCCATCGGTCCCATGCCAGTAATATGTTCGATTGCGGGGATCGACCCTTTTTTCAACAAACTCGTTATAAAGAGCTGTTTCCTGCCGGCTGATCCGAACCCCTTGTATTTTATTTTTTGGTATATCCGGTATGTTTACATTTAAAAACGTTCCAAAAGGGAGCCCTTTTTCATAAACATTTTCCGCCAATGTTGCTGTAAAAAGCGCGGCATAATCATAAGCGGAAGTCTTGCGTCCCTGTATGGAAACGGAAATTGCCGGCACTTTGTATAGCGTCGCTTCTTTGGCAGCAGCCACAGTCCCGGAATAATTGATATTGACCCCGACGTTTGCACCTGGATTAATTCCCGAGATCACCATATCCGGTTTCATGTCGAGGATCTCCATGAGACCGATCTTGATGCAGTCAACCGGCGTTCCGTTTACGGCATATCCCTGACATCCGTTATTGACTGTAATCTTTGTGGTACGAAGCGGTTGATGAAGGGTGATGCCATGCCCCACGGCGCTCCGTTCTCGATCGGGCGCGACAACGGTTACAACATGGCGGGAAACAAGCTTTTCATACAGCGCCCAGAGTCCGTCCGCATAGATGCCGTCATCATTGGTTAATAAAATATTCATCGTTAAAAATGAGTCTGTATTAAATGCAACCAGCGTATTAATTTTGAAACTACATCTTGACTTTTTTCATTAAAATGGCATTTATACTTGATATTTCATTCTTATTCAAGATGTTATTGATATGGATCAGATACTGAACCGAATTTTTTCTGCCAAGGCGGATACAATTGTAGAATTTCCGAGACGTCAATTAATATGAGCCAATTGCAAAACCCGCGAATTTTGCTGAAAAGGTATGTTGAACATTACAGCAAGATTCCCACCTGCTTTGGTTCTACCGTGTTTTCTGTTGCTGCCGCCCGTTGTCCCTTAAAAAAATCTAAAGTGTGGTGTTTCTCTCGAATCTGTAAAACTGTCCCTCGACTCAGTTTGGTCTTGTTTATCCTGATTCTGATTTTAGGCCCTGCTTCAGCAAAAGGTCAACCCAACCCATTTCAGGACGATGCGAGCGTGCCGTGGCATATTGTTGCCGATGAGATGAATTACGATGAGAAGGCGAAAGTCTATATCGGTAGAGGGAACGTAAACATCACCAAAAAAGATACAAACCTCAATGCCGATTATGTTCGTTTTAATCAGAACACCATGGACGTTTTTGCTAAAGGCCATGTGGTTATGATAGTGGGAGAAAACATCATCACCGGCACCAGCATGGACATGAACCTGGATGCAGAAACAGGAACGATTTATGACGGAACCATATTCGTTGATGAAAACCATTTCTATATAAAAGGAGACAAAATTCAAAAAGTCGGTAAAGACTCTTACACTGCCGACAAAGCCAGTGTTTCGACATGTGACGGTGATTCGCCGGCATGGAAAATTACCGGCAGAAATCTAAAGGTTACCGTGGAAGGATACGGTTTTGTGAAACATGCGGCACTTTGGGCAAAGAAGGTTCCCGTGCTCTATACCCCGTTTCTTGTATTTCCCGTAAAGCAGAAACGCCAGACAGGCTTACTGGCGCCCCGGATCGGTTATTCGGACCGTAAAGGGAGTGAATATCTCCAGCCGTTATTCTGGGCCATCAATGAGAGCTCGGATGCAACATTTTATGCTCACTATATGAGCAGTCGCGGGGAAAAGCTGGGTCTGGAATACCGTTATATTTTAGATGAACAATCAAAAGGGACCCTGATGGTTGATTTTTTAGATGACAGGCAGGTGGATGACGGCTCTCCAGGTTCTGAAAAATGGGGATATGTAGGTGACGGTGTATTACGTCCCAATTCCGACCGTTACTGGTTCAGGACGAAACATGATCAGGCGCTGCCTCACGGGTTCTTTGCAAGGCTTGACATAGACTACGTAAGCGACCAGGATTACCTTAATGAATTCAAAGAAGGATACACGGGATTTAATGAAACCGAGGAGTATTATATCAAAGAATTCGGAAGGGGTTTTGATGCATATGATGATCCCGTAAGACTCAACAGATTCAATGTCAACAGAAACTGGCCTCTTTACAGCCTCAATGCCGAGTTGCGATGGTACGACGACATCATAAAGCGTCGTCAGCAAGAGACGGATACAACCTTGCAGCGGCTGCCGGTGATCACCTTTAACGGATCAAAACAAAATATTTCAACATCGCCGTTTTATTTTGATCTTGGTTCTGAGTACACTTATTTTTACATTGAAGACGGCCCGAGGAATCATCGGATGGATATTTATCCCAGATTCTATCTGCCGTATAGTTTCGGAAGCTACTTTACCATTGAACCCTCTGCGGGCCTCCGAGAGACGGTTTGGCATTTCGACAAAAAGGAGTATAGTTCTTCGGATAAAAATACACTCACCAGGGAAATGTATGATATAAAGGTCGATCTTTCTTCTGAAATCTATCAAGTATTCAATATGGAGGGGAAACGTGTTGAGCGGATCAAACATACCGTAAGGCCTCAAATTATCTACGATTACATACCTGAAAAGGATCAGTCTGAATTGCCCTCTTTAGATGGCATCGATCGGATTGCCAGGATAAACCTGATTACGTATTCGCTCACAAACACATTAACATCGAAGTCGAAAAAAAATACAGGGGAAATTAAGGGCCACCCTTCGGATAAACCGGTCGCCGATAGCAGTTATGAACCGCCAATGTATGATTACAATGAGTTCTTCCGGTTCAAGCTGGAACAAAGTTACGACATCAACAAGGAAAAAGAGGACGATCCGGAACCGTTTTCCCCGATACACGGTGAGCTTGAACTTTATCCTATAAGATATTTTTCCATAAAAGCGGATGCTGACTGGTCACATTATGACAGCAACTTTCGGTCACGAAATGTTGGTGCAACGTTATGGGATATGCGTGGGGACCGGTTGTTTGTTGATTATCGGTATCAACGGGATACCAGTGAGACCGTCTACACCAATCTTGGTTTAAAAATATCAGACAGACTCTCGATGCGTGGAGAGTATGAGCGCAACATTTTTGATAACAAAGACTTAAAATACGGCTTCGGGTTTTTATACGAAACCCAGTGCTGGGCATTTGATTTCAATCTCACTAAAGAAGGAGAAGATTTAGGGTTTGATTTTATGATCAGACTTTTTGGAATCGGGGAGATTGGATAAAAAAAATCAAACTGGACTTATTCATTTAGAGAGGATATATTAGCAATTTAAGTTTTGCACCGGAATATGGCTAAAAAGCTTTTGAAGTCGCGGGCCGAAATAAATTTTCCCGACCTGCTGCGCTGTATCTGCGTTGCTGAAAATTAAAGATGCGAAACTTGAACCAACAGATAAAATGACACTATCAGAACTTAAATATTCATGGTATGTCCTGCACACAAAAAGCAGGTTCGAAAACGTGGTCAACGACGGTCTGATCAAAAAATCCATGGAGGTTTTTCTGCCCAAAGTTCAGGTCAGAAGCAGACGTCGTGACCGGAAAGTGATGATCAGAGTTCCACTTTTTCCTGGATACCTGTTTGTGAAAACCAATCTGGTTCCAGTCGAACATCTTGAAATTGTAAAAACAGTCGGGGTTGTTCGCTTAATCGGCAACAAAGAAGGCCCAATTTCTGTTCCGTCAGATACCATAGATTCATTAAAGATTATGGTTAAAGGGGACCATACTGTTACCACAGGCACCCGTTTTAGAAAAGGGGATAGGGTTATCGTCGTTCATGGACCATTTGCCGGCGTCATCGGTACGTTTGCTCGATACAGGGGAAAAGAACGTGTGATCGTTGACATCGAAGCACTTGGACAGTATGCAGGGGTGGACGTGAGTGAAGAGGATATTGAGATACTACCGGAAATATTATCATAACCACTTGACTTACTGCGGGTTAGCATTTTATAAAGTTTAAATTTCCTGCTAAGTTCACCCTGCGGGAGTTTTATAAAATCGTCTAATTATAGAAATTACGAGACGTTAAATTATCGATAGATATTGTAAGAAGGAGGATATATGAACAAGTTGGAGCTAATCTCCGCTTTGAAAAACGAAGCAAACATTTCTAAAGCAGAGGCGGCAAAAGTGGTCCAGGTATTTTTCGATAACATGGCAGATGCCTTGGTAAAAGGTGACCGTGTTGAGATTCGGGGCCTGTGCAGTTTTTTTGTTAAAAACTACAAAAGCTATACCGGAAGAAATCCTAAAACCGGGGGAAATGTTCAGATTAAACCCAAGAAACTCCCATTTTTCAAATCCGGAAAAGAATTAAAAGAACGTGTAGATTGTTAAATTTGTGACTGGTTTTCAATCGATGTTTGGATTTGAGTCGATATTGGGTCAAGAAAAGCCGATTCGACTTTTGACGACGCTTCTTCGAAATGAGACCATACCTCATGCCCTTCTTTTTCTCGGAATTGAAGGTGTGGGCAAAAAAACTACAGCTATGGCGACTGCTATGGCTAGTAACTGTGTGGGTCATGGGGATGAAAATCTTCCTAAAGAGAAAAAAAATCGAGCTAACCGTAGCACGATTCAGGAAATAACAACAAAAAGCGAAATTTGTGGATGTTGCAAATCGTGCAGTAAAATCAAGTCCGGTAATCACCCGGATATTATCTTGGTAGAACCGACGGGTAATTTTATCAGGATTAATCAAATACGTAATCTTTGTAATACCCTCACCATGAAACCATATGAGGCAAGATTGCGTGTGGTCATTATAAGCGATGCTCAGGCGATGAACCCTGCAGCAGGTAATGCCCTCTTAAAGATGTTGGAGGAACCTCCGGATCAAACTGTTCTGATACTTACTGCCGTGCATGCATCTGATCTTCTTCCCACGATCGTTTCACGCTGCCAGCATATTAGATTTAGCCCGATTTCCCACAATCACATTGAGGCGTTGCTCGTCGAAAAACAAGACGCCAGTCACGATGATGCCAAGATAGTTGCGACCATGGCAAACGGCAGTATTTCCAAGGCCCTTTCCATGATGCGCCACATGAGTAAAATAAACTGGATCAAGCGAAGGGCCTGGCTGCTAAACAGCGTTGAATCATTATCTTTAATGTCTATCCCTTTGCGCTTGGCATTTGCAGAAAATCTATCAAAAAATAAAGCAGCCCTTGCCGACTCTTTGGAGGTGATGAAATCCTGGTTCAGAGATCTTGTTATCTGTAAATTTCATCCAGCACAAATCATGAACAAAGATTTGAGAAAAAAAATTCAACAAAATTCCAAAAAGGTGCCCGTTGCTTCACTTCTTTCAAAAATTGACGATATTCAATTGGCACAGAAAAATATTCAGGCCAACACCAATTTGCGACTCACGTTGGAAGTGTTGATTATGCGTCTTGCAAAAGTGTGAGTCACAAGTTGCAGGGTGCGAAACTTTATATGAAAATCCTTAGAAATTAAATAAATGAAAAAAGTCGTCGGAATAAGATTCAAGCCTGCCGGAAAGGTTTATGACTTTGATAGCGGTGCATTTGTCCTTAATCGAGGAGACCATGTGATCGTTGAAACTGAGCAAGGGCTCGGATTAGGGATGGTGGTCGTCCCTCCGGTACCATACGACCAATCTGCGGCGAAGCAATTGGGAAAGCCTCTTAAAAAAGTGTTTCGTCTGGCAAGCCAAGAAGACTTTCTTCAAAGAGAAAAAAATACTGAGACAGAAAAACAGGCCCATGCCTACTGTCTGAGCTGTATTCGGGAACTTGAGCTTAAAATGAACCTTTTTAACGTTGAGAGCGCCTTTGATGCAAGTAAATTGACATTTTTTTTCACATCTGAAGGTCGTGTCGATTTTCGTCAACTCGTAAAAATGCTGGTTAAAAAATTCGGTGTCAGAGTAGAGATGCGACAGGTTGGCATACGTAATCAGGCAAAAATGTGCGGAGGTATAGGAAGATGCGGGCGTGAAATATGCTGCTCTGCATTTATCGAGAAATTCGGGCCAGTTTCCATAAGAATGGCAAAAGAACAAGGGCTGTCGTTAAATCCCACTAAAATTTCCGGGCAGTGTGGTAGACTTATGTGTTGTCTAACTTTTGAGCATGAAATGTACAAAAAAATAAAAGCGAAATTTCCCAAAGTCGGGGAAGCGGTTAAAACTAAAAATGGAAACGGCAAAGTGATACGCCATAATGCGATATACAATCGCATTGCGATTCGTTTAGAAGATGGTGAGGAAATAGAGACCGGAGTCGATGAGATTATAAATAAATAGAGCGATTCAACAAATAAAAACACCCCGATTCCTGAAATAAAGAGCTCGAATCACGAACTTATATCCGGGAGATAAAAATGGTTAACCCTTTTTATATAACCACGCCGATTTATTATGTGAATGCCAGGCCCCATCTTGGGCACGCTTATACAACGATTGTGGCCGATGTTGCCTGTAGATTTCATTCCATGCTCCAGGCAGAGAGTTTTTTTCTAACAGGTACAGATGAACACGGCGATAAGGTTGTTCGAGCTGCCAAGAAAGAGAATTTAAGCCCCAGGACCTACGTTGACAAAATAAGCGGGCTTTTCAGAGATCTTTGGCCTGAACTTAATATCAAATACAGTTATTTCATCCGTACGACGGATGCTTCCCATATGGTGTTGGTAAAACAGATCATGCAACAGATCTATGATTCAGGGGATATCTATTTCAGTGAATACCAGGGGCTTTATTGCTTTGGGTGTGAGCGCTTTTATACAGAACGAGAGCTGGTTGACGGCAAATGCCCTGATCATGAAACAGCGCCTGAACCCATAAAAGAATCCAACTACTTTTTCAAGATGAGTCGCTATCAAGACTGGCTGATTGATCATATTCATGACAATCCTGATTTCATAAGCCCGGAACGTTATAGAAATGAAGTTCTATCCTTTCTCAAAGAGCCGCTTGAGGACCTCTGCATATCCAGACCTAAAACGCGCCTTAACTGGGGGATTAGACTGCCCTTTGATAAAGAATATGTCACCTATGTTTGGTTTGACGCGCTTTTAAACTACGTTTCAGCCCTGGGGTATCCGGATGGAGATCGGTTTAAAACTTTCTGGCCGCATGCCCAGCACCTTATCGCCAAGGATATATTGAAACCCCATGGCATTTACTGGCCGATCATGCTCAAGGCGGCAGGAATTCCCGTATACAAGCATTTGCATGTCCATGGTTACTGGAATGTCGATCAAAGCAAAATGTCCAAAAGCATCGGAAATGTAGTAGAGCCGCTTCAACTTAAAAATGTTTACGGTCTCGATGCGTTTCGATTTTTTCTGATGCGAGATATGACCTTCGGGCTCGATTCCAATTTCAGTGAAGAAGCACTGATACAACGAATTAATTCTGATCTTGCGAATGATCTTGGAAATCTATTCAGCAGAGTTCTTGCAATGGTCCACAAATATTTTTCCGGAGTCGTTCCTGAAATTGATATTAAGGTGGAAAGTGAATTCGATTTAGGTCTGGAATCAGAGGCATTGGACACCGTTGTCAAATTCGAAAAACATATGAAAGAATTCGCCTTTAACAAAGCGATCATGGCAATTTGGGAATTTATCAACCATATGAACAAATATATTGACCTTACGACCCCCTGGGTGCTTGCGAAGAAAAAATCCAGTCGTAAACAGCTTGAAGTCGTCATTTATAACCTCCTTGAATCACTTAGAATCATATCCGGCCTGATCTATCCGATAATGCCGGAAACTGCGGAAACCATGCAGAAACATCTCGGTATTGATTCGAAGAAGCAGTCTTTTAGTATTGATATCCTTAAAAAGTGGAAAACCCTGATGCCCGGAACGAGGGTTCCGAAATCAATTACGCTTTTCCCAAGGATCGATCTTGAAAAAGAGCCTATGACATCACCCGGAAAGAAGGATACAAAAAATATGGCGCTTGACATTAAACCCGAGATAACTCTCGAAGAACTTAATAAAATAGATCTCAGGGTCGCCACCGTCATTCATGCCGAGGCGCTCCCTCGGGCAAAAAAATTGTTAAAGCTTGAAGTTGACATGGGGGAAAGACGGACCATCGTGGCCGGTATATCGGAGACCTATTCTCCGGAGGATCTGGAGGGGAAGCAGGTTGTTGTCGTTGCGAACCTGAAACCGGCCAAGTTGATGGGGATCCTTTCTAACGGTATGTTGTTGGCTGCTGTTGAAAAAGATAGCTGCGCAGTCGCAACTCTGGACAAAAAAGTGAAACCAGGTACGTCTCTTAGCTAAAGATATCGTGATCCACCAGGTTAATACGATGCCCCAAAAACTTAAAACTGATACGACGAATAGTGAGAGACCGAACTGGCAGGAATATCAGGCCGATCTTAAGTGGTCTGTAACAAAAAAGCGGTTTTTAAAAGGTATTCTTAAATGTTTTGTTTTGGCTTTCCTCTTATTTGTAGTAGCCTACAGGATAACCAGCGGTCTTGGCGAAAAATCAATTCCTCGTTTGGCAACAGATTATTTTTCACAATTCAATGATGGTCATTCATCCGACAAAAAGAAAGTCCAAACGCTGCTGAATCGTGTATCCTTTGTAAACCTAAAAAACAAAAGTTTCGATTTCGTTTCAAACGATCATAAATTTAGGGTGGAGACCAGTCTTAACATTGGACTGCAGAATTATCTTCTATCAAAGCTTAACACTTCTACCGCTCGATACATTGGAATTGTGGCCATGGATCCGGCTACCGGAAAAATTTTATCCATGGTGAGTTTTGATAAAACCGATCCGTCCGATAACCCGTGCCTTGATAACAGGTTTCCGGCAGCGAGTATCTTTAAGATTGTTACCGCATCTGCGGCGATTGAAAAATATGGTTTTAGTTCAAACCATGTATTTACTTACAACGGCATGAAACACACTTTATATAAGTCTCAGCTCAAAGAGCGAAAAAACCGGTACACCAATCGGGTCACATTTAAGGACGCCTTTGCCCAGTCGGTGAATCCGGTGTTTGGGAAAATCGGCTCCCTTTACCTTGGCAAAGACACGCTTGAAGAATATGCGAAAGCATTTGGTTTCAACAGAAACATTGATTTTGAAATTTTAGTTGATCCCGAGTTGTGTCGCTTTATCTGATGAGCCCTATCAGTGGGCCGAGATCGCCTGTGGATTTAACAATAAAACAAAAATGACTCCCATCCACGGGGCAATGATGGCTTCGGCAATTATCAATCAGGGGCAACTGTTGGAACCCACCATCGTTGATCGGATTGTGAACGAAAAGGGACGCATCATTTACAACGGCAAATCGGTTCCGATGAGCCAGGCGATGGCCCCAAATGCTTCCCAGACGCTGAATCGTCTGATGGCAACTACCATAGAAAGCGGTACGGGCAGAAAAGCTTTCCGACGGTACCGGAAAGATAAAATCCTTTCAAAGCTTAATATCGGCGGTAAAACCGGCTCCATTGACAATAAAACCCACAATGCACGGTACGACTGGTTTGTGGGTTTTGCCGAAGAAAAGAAAGGGGGAGAGAAAATTGCCTTGTCCGTTATTGTGGCCCACGAGAAATACATCGGGCTTCGCGCAACTTATTACGCACGTATTGCGATGAAGAAGTACTTCGAGGATGCTTTTTCCAAAAACCAAAACCTTGCGAATAAAGCAGAGTGAGTCATATTTTTTTAATCGACAATTCAACAGGGAGATTCATCATGCCGGGCTTTGAAATATTTGGCGACGAAGAACGCAAAGAAGTTCAAGATGTTCTTGATACGGGTGTGCTGTTCCGTTATGGTTTCGACGGCGTCCGAAAAGGGCACTGGAAGGCAAAAACATTTGAATCTGAACTGGCAAACCGAATCGGTGCCGGGTATTGCCATCTCAGTTCCAGTGGTACGGCAGCGCTTTGTATTGCATTAGCGGCATGCGGAATCGGTGCAGGAGACGAAGTCGTTGTACCACCGTTTACGTTTATCGCAACCATTGAAGCGATTTTAGACGCCGGTGCAGTCCCTGTTTTTTCTGAGATTGATGAAACACTTTGTCTGGACCCCGAATCCATTGAATCCGTTATCACCTCTCGGACAAAGGCTGTAATGCCGGTCCATATGTGCGGGGCCATGGCACATATTGAAGAGATACGAAGTTTTTGCGACCAAAAGGGGCTTATATTGATAGAAGACGCCTGCCAGTCCCTGGGCGCTACGTTTAACGGAAAATCGCTGGGTACATTTGGGCAAATGGGTTGTTTTTCATTCGATCCTGTCAAAACGATTACATGCGGTGAGGGCGGCGCCGTTGTCACCGATGATAAGGAACTTTATACCCTTGCAGATGCATATGCTGACCACGGACATGACCACATCGGCAATGACCGAGGTCTCGAAGGCCATCCAATTTTGGGAACAAATTTCCGTATCAGTGAACTAAATGCAGCAGTTGGACTGGCTCAGCTTAAAAAGCTCGATTTTATCCTGGAAAAACAGAGGTTGCATAAAAAAGCCATCAAAGATGCCTTGGCCCAGTTTCCTGAAATCAGTTTTAGAAATATCCCCGATCCGAAAGGAGACTCTGCGACATTTCTCTCTTTCTTCATGCCGGATGAATCTCAAGCTAGAGAGGCGGCAGCGTCTCTGGGTAACGCAGGTGTTGATTCCTGCTTTTACTGGTATGACAATAACTGGCATTATATTCGACAGTGGGATCATTTCAAAAAACTCAAGTCTCCCGCCAGGCTGCCGATTACTCTAATTAAAGGTCTTCCTGAATATGAGAAAATAAAGTTTCCCAAGTCGGACGGTATTATGGCCAGGAATATATCCATGCTGATAAAACTATCCTGGACAGAGGAGGAGCTATCCCGGCGGATAGAAAAAATAACAGGTGTATTTGAGAAAATAGTAAATGGGTAATGGATGTTGGGTTATATTTCGAACAATTACATTTTAAACATTTATCCATAACCCATTACCTATCACCTCTAACCCATAACCTGAGGGTTTTATTATGTTTCGAAATTTCAAAATGGTTTCTTGTGTCGTTTTTGGCCGGGGTTGTTTTAACCAGCTGGACGGTATCCTTGCCAAGAGACGACCATCAGACGACTCTTTTATGGTTTACATGGTGGACGATGTTTTTCAAAATAGCAGTTTAAAAAACAGAGTGCCGGTAAAAAACCAGGATAAGCTCATATGGGTCAACGTTGATGATGAACCCAAGACAACCCATGTTGATGCGTTGACACAGAAGATAAAAGACTTTTCTCGTCGATTACCGGACGGGATTATCGGAATCGGTGGCGGCAGCGTTATGGATATTGCAAAAGCGGTATCTTTGATGCTCACAAACTCCGGCTCTTCTGCAGATTACCAGGGCTGGGATCTTATAAAGAATGAAGCGATATACCACGTGGGTATTCCTACCTTATCCGGAACCGGGGCGGAAGTGTCCCGTACAACCGTACTTTCAGGCCCTGAAAAGAAACTCGGGATCAATTCAGACTTCACTGTATTCGACCAAATCCTTCTCGACCCTGAATTGATTGCCGGGGCGCCTAAAGATCAACGCTTCTATACGGGAATGGACTGTTATATACACTGTGTTGAATCTCTAAACGGCACCTACCTCAATGCATTCAGCAAAGCATACGGAGAAAAGGCCCTTGAACTCTGCAGGGAGGTTTTTTTGGGCGATGGTCCGGACAGCGACGACAAGTTGATGATGGCTTCATATTGCGGCGGTATGAGCATTGCCTACTCACAGGTGGGGATATGCCATGCCCTTTCATACGGTCTTGGCTTTGTATTGGGAATTCATCACGGAATTGGTAACTGCATCGTCTTTGACTACCTTGAAGACTATTACTCTCAAGGGGTTCGCGAGTTTCGCGAAATGATGGAAAAACATGATATTCATCTCCCACGAAATCTGGTGGCGGGTGTTGAAAGCGATAAGCTGGAAAAAATGGTTGATGTTGCCCTTGTTTTAGAACCTCTTTGGGAAAATGCCCTGGGTGCCGACTGGAAACAAATAATGACACGGGACAAAATTAAAGAGTTGTATCAGAAAATGTAATTACTAAGGAGTACAAATCCTACTCGATATTTTTTACTGATATGCTGACTTTGATATCAAAACAGAAAAAGTTACAAGTGACTAAAGTGAGCTAAAGTGAGCTAAAGTTAAGGAATTTTTAGCCAATTATATTTTAAACAAGACACAAAATACTAAAAACCAAATACTGACATTGGGAACTTTCATGCAATTGATAACAAAAATATATTTTAAATTAAAATGGTTATGCCACCGAATCCTGAATTTCCTTCTTGCGGACGTCTATTTCGGAAAGCACATGTCCGGCGTGCCGAATCATTCCATTGTATTTTTCCCGTGCCATGAGCACATTCTGTGTTGCGGAATAACGGGGATTGTTTCAGTTAAGAATAAAAAAGAGGCGGATGATCATGCGGATCTCTCTGTTTTGAACGGCATGCTTGAGAAACTTGAAGTTCGTCGGTTCGAAAACTGCAAACAGGATAATTTGTGTTTTAAAGACCATTATCTGGGCGGTAAAGGTCATGTCGATTCTCTTTTGCAGGCTGTTCGCACGTTAAAACGTAATGGCGCTTTTTACGATTTTTTTACAGATGAAAAAAGCCAAAATGAACTTGAAGGTTTTACCCGCCGGCTTTCAAGTGTCGTCGATTTAGAATCGAAATATTTGGCTGATCATATGGGGCATCTCGATTCTGAAGAAACGGATATTTTGATCCACCGCATCGACAATTTAAAAGATATTGCCTGGTGTCTTGCTTCTGAGATTATCGTTAATATTCAAAAGATTAAAAATTTACTGGGACACGAAAACAAAGATCCCAACATCACCATCGTCAGTATCTTCAAGCAGATCAACTCTGTATTGAACAGTATTGACCGACTTGAGGTTCGGGGCCGTGATTCGGCAGGGATCTCCATGATGTTTATTCTCGATGGCAGTGAATATGACCGTTTCAAAAAAGCCTTGGAAAAAATGAATCTTGTGGACCAATTAGCAGAGCGGTTGGCTCAGGACGTTCTTGTTAACTCGGGTATAAACATCAATCAGACAACGGATGAAAATAACCAAAGACGTGTTACCCTTGCCCTGACGTATAAAGTCGCCGCAGAAGTGGGGCGTTTGGGAGATAATGTTCGTTTTATACGCAAGCAAATTAAAAACGACAAGATTCTGCAGAGACTGGTTTCGTTTTCCCATAAACACTTTACGATTTCCGCCCATACCCGATGGGCCTCTGTGGGTGCCATCAGTGAACCGAACTGCCACCCCGTCGACAATAAAATTTCGGGGGATAGTATTCAACAAAGCGGTATCATCCATGTGTGCCTGAACGGGGATATCGATAATTATCTTGAATTGAAAAAAGAATATGAAAGAAATGGTAGTTTTATACACCAAGATATTACCACCGATACCAAGATCATTCCGCTTCAAGTGGGAAAGTATATTCAACAGGGTTTTGATGTAGAGGAAGCTTTTCGTCTGGCTGTGAATGATTTCGATGGGTCGCATGCCATATCCATGCATACCAGCCTGGACCCCGGCAGGCTTTTCCTGGCCCAGAAAGGGAGCGGGCAGGCCATCTTTGTTGGTATTTCAGAGGATCACTATATTCCTTCTTCCGAGGTTTACGGTTTGGTTGAAGAAACGCCCTTTTTTATCAAGATGGACGGGGAAAAAGAGGTGCAAGGAAAAAACGGTTTAACCCAGGGCCAGATTTTTATCTTAGACCAAAAATCCCCCGGAGGAATAGATGGTATTACAGCCATGTATTATGACCGAACGCCGGTTATCCTCAATGAAAAGGACATAAAGTTTACCGAAATTACTTCAAGAGACATCGACCGCCAGGATTTTCCCCATTATTTTTTAAAGGAGATTTCAGAAGCGCCAATTTCTGTGGAAAAAACCCTTCAGAACCGCTGGAAAATCATGCATGATGATATGAATAGGTATACGATAACCCTGAATGAAACCATATTCCCGGAAACACTGCAACAGGCGCTTCTTGATAAAAAAATACGACGCATCTTTTTTGTCGGCCAGGGGACTGCCGGTGTGGCTGCACTGGCATGTGCAGACATACTGAATTACTATATGGATGATCCATTCTTTTATATTGGTGCACTGAAAGCGTCGGAACTCAGCGGATTTAAACTGAGTGATAAAGAGAAAACAAATACGATGGCAGACGCCCTTGTCATTGCCATAAGCCAGTCCGGAACAACAACAGATACCAATCGTGCCGTTGAAATGGTAAAAGAACGGGGCGCTTATACCCTGGCCATCGTTAACCGAAGGGATTCCGATATTACCTTCAAGGTTGACGGCGTTATGTACACCAGCAGCGGCCGAGATATCGAGATGTCGGTGGCTTCCACAAAGGCATTCTATTCACAGGTCGTTGCCGGAACGATCTTGGGGCTTAAAATTGCCGGGCTTAAGAAGCAAAGACATAATGATTTTATATCAGCGGAAATAAAACAACTTCTCAAGCTGCCGGATCACATGAGAACGATTCTATCCAAGCGAAGCCAGATCGGGAACTCTGCCAAAAGGCTTGCGACAACCAGGACATATTGGGCTGTAGTGGGCAGCGGTCCTAACAAAGCGGCGGCGGATGAAATCCGAATCAAACTGAGCGAACTGTGCTATAAAACGATTTCCTCGGATTTTATTGAAGATAAAAAGCATATCGATCTTTCTTCAGAACCCCTGATTATCGTTTGTGCTGCAGGCACAAGGGGAACCGTTATTCG
Organism: uncultured delta proteobacterium; assembly: GCA_963706295.1. GTDB lineage: Bacteria > Desulfobacterota > Desulfobacteria > Desulfobacterales > UBA11574 > UBA11574. The sequence continues at coordinate 146,467 of CAVPLW010000003.1, forward strand.
TGATATCATAAAGGATACCGCAATATTTAAAGCCCATAAGGCAGTGCCGGTGGTCATTGCCGATGAGGGTGAAAACAGGTTTGAACCTTATGCCGAGGATGTCTTTCATGTCCCATTGATCAGTGAACATTTTTCGCCCATTTTAAACACGCTGGTGGGCCATATCTGGGGATACTATGCAGCCGTGGCCATTGATGAGGCTTCACGGTTCCTTTACGCCTTCAATAAAGATATTCGGGACATAGTGGATGATTACTCAAGAAAGAATATGGACGTTTATGAACTTGTTTTGGGAAAACCTTTTCGGGAAAAAATCGCTGTGTTTTATAAAGAATTCAGAAAAAGAAAAGGCGCCAACTGTTTTCCTGCGGCCATGGGACTCGAGATGGCGTCAGATCTTACGCTTTTGCTTAAATATTTGTCGGGCCGGCTGCCGATTTCTGATTTTGAAATCGATTTCGGGAAAAAAGGTACGGCCCTGAACATGCTGAACAAACTGTTTGAGTGTCTGGGAGAATCGATTAACTGTATGTCTCGCCCTGTGGATGCCATCCGACATCAGGCAAAGACGGTTACTGTGGGGACAAGCCGTATCAGCGAAAAGCTGGAAGGCATACTGTTCGATACATTGGTTGAATACAACATCAGCACTCCCCAGCTTATTAACCGGAATATTATTGTACTTAAAAATCTACAGGAGATCGTTGCCGATATTCAAGGGGCCATCCTGTATAGAATCAATGGGTTGAATGTTCTCGGCGAACCGACACAAGAGACAACCATTGAAATCATTAGAAAAGAGGGTGTATTAAAACCGATTCCGTCAAGAGTCGAAACTGACAATTTGCTCAAGGGGACCAAGAGAATTATTGTTCAGGAAGGGAATGTCTATATCGGCATCGGCCGAAAAGATAACCGCAGCATTATCGTTATCCCGATTATATCTACATCTCCTGATATGCCGAATCTAATTGAAAATATTCTGCTATTGAATATATCGTTCAAAGAAAATGTGCCGCTTGCCGTTAAAATAAAGGCCCTTGGCGGGAAATATGAACGGATTAAAAATATTGTTCAGGAAAACAGTGTGAAGTGGGATGATCAGCATCTTGAACTTGTGGAGATGAAGGCACTTTTTGGGATATCAGCAGAAAAAATTGGTGATTTTATCGTATCCCGCATCAATCACTCGACAACTTAACGTTGAGAGGTCTGGCGTAGCGCGAATGGAGAACCGCGGTAGGAACGCCGGTTACCCGGCGCACTCACACATGATTTATTTCGTAAATCGCAAATATTTTTGGGCTTCATCTTAGGAAAGCTGCGACAATTTTTAAAAATTAGATTTTAATGACCACCCCCAAAAGCAGCAAACAAAATCATAAGGATTATTGCTTGAATGACCCAGCCAATGATGCAAACACCTACAGCACGTAATGTGCTCTGATAGTCAAGAGCTTGTCTTACCGCAATAACCATAGCTATTAACATCCAAATTGAAGCGATAGCAAAAATGATCCCGGATATGCCGGGTATAATGGCCAATACTCGAATTAAACCTGGAGAGCTTGAAAAACCGATGGTTCGCAGCAATTCACCATGATCAGCTTTGGTCTGCGGCTCAGGAAGAATCTTAGCACCGATAAAATATGTCATATAGGCCCAAACATACCATGCTATAAGAGCTGTGATCGCTCCGATAATGATTCCCTTTACCCCTATTGTTCCTATGCTTCCTATCCCGGCTGCTATACTGGAAAGAACAACAACTCCCATGGCTTGACCCATTGCTCCTTTATCAGCCTCAACCTCTTCATATAGGTTAATGTCAAGCTTGACAGCACGAACAATACGATCTATATAATTTTGCATTAAACCCCCCTAAAATTATCTTAATTAGAACCTTTGCTTTAAAAACCTATTAAGAGCCACCCATATGATATCACAAAAATCAAGCGTATTGCCAAACATAGCAGTAAATCAAAGGTGTGGATAATAAACAGGCAGAGCCATTACTGACCCTGCCCCGAACCATAATCAACTTACAGATGAATTTGATCTCCGCTTCTGAATTTTACGAGTCTCTTAATCTCATAATATGACATTCTCTGTCAAAATGAATCGCCATACCGTGTGATGTGGAACGCACCATGCTTCCTGTCCAACCTTTCAAAATCTTTACGTTTTTTAGTTCTTTATTGCTGTTACTCGGGATGGTGAAGTCGAGAATAAACTGTGTTCCTTTCGGAAAAAACTCCTTGGTATAAAGGAATGTACCGGCAGCAGATATGTCTTTGGTTTCAAGATATAAAACATTTTTTCCGCCTGGTGTTATGGCTTCCAGTCTTGTAGGAAGGTTAGATGCAAATCTTTTATATTGACGTCGCTCTTTCCTTGATAACTCTTTGCTATGAATCTTTAGGGCGCTTTTCCAAAAAATAATCATAAATTTGGATCTGCACCTATTACAACTATAATATTTCGTGCCGGGTATAAAACGCATCCACCAGTTTCGGTGGAGTCGTTCATGCCTAATATCAGCGCATATAGGGCATTTATTTTGAAAGTTCGTTCTTGTCACTGTTATTATTTCTCTATGGTCAAAATATAAAATTAGATAGCTATGAACAAATCGTGGGTTAAATCAAATGAACAAGAGATGCTTCGTGATAAGAGTGAATTGAGAGCCAGCCTAAATGTTAGATAGAGAAGCTATATAAAATAGATATAATTTATTTTATGTCAAATAAAATGTGATGCAAAGTGATCGGGATTGATAAAAAAGGGCACTGTCTTGAGATACTCGAATTGATCGTCTTTGAGTGGACCAACCAGGATGTTTGGGTGCTCGGGCTTGTAGGTTGGAGACTGATCGATCCACCGGTCCATCAGTTCGCCGGATGCCTTCAGCCCTTCCTCCCCATACAGAAAGTCGATGTACTCCTGCCGCGAGCGCGTTTTTACACCAAAAAGATACGTGCCTGCTCCGCCGCAACCATACTTTTCTTTTGTGAGATGCAAGGTTTTGCCCTTAAGCCAGTTCTTGTAGAACATAAACAGGCAGGCCCAGCGGCCTTTTACTGGTCTAACTGTTGGTTCAAAGGCAGACGGATCAGGCGTGTCATAAAAGCCGACAAGCGGGATGGTAACCCCGGTTTTTTCCATTAGAAACCTAGAATTGAAATCCATGCTTTCCCCTATTTATTGATCCAACCTCAATTGAGGTTCAATTTTATTTCGATGGTCCATTTAATTCTCCCAAATATCAATAAAATCGTGCAACCTGGATCTTGAACGATTTTATGAAACAACCGGTTTTACTTTGGGAACTCCGTTTTCATTCCAACCGCGAAGGGTGTAATACTCTTTCAGCATTGCCGCCAAATCTGTTTCTTTAACAACGTGTCCTGTTTTAAGGATTTCTCTGTAAAAGCGTCTGGGAAGATGATCGTCTTCAGATTTGAGCCCTTCCCGAATGTTAAAACAACGCGTCAGTGTGGATATCTCGGAAGCAATCTTTTGCAACGCCGCTTTATCTGCTTTTAAACCGGTGGTCATTTCAATTATCCGGCTCAACCGGTCCCATGGATAGATGTCTCTGAAAAATCGGCATAAAATAAAAGCGTCCATCAGCGTCAGTCGATCTTCAAAATCAATCAAAAGCTCAGCTTTCCCTTTTGTAACTTCCGGATTGATCATTCCTTTCAATTCGGGGTTGTGAAACGTCGCCCTTAAATGACATGCGCCCCGGTCTGAGACGGCAAATGCCAGCCCGCTGCCTTTAAGAACCCTGGGATCATAACCCGGCGGTTCAAGACCTTTCACATGCACCGCCGTATCTTCCATACCCCAGACATTTGCCGCATGTTTAATTCCCCGGGCCAGGATGTCTCCGATGCCCTGCCTGTCTGCAATTTTTTTAAGCAAATCGGCAATGGCATCTACATCGCCGTAATCGATCTTAACATCGATCTTTTTCCTTTTGACAGCCTCAATGGTTAAGCCGCAAAGATTCCCGGCAGATATGGTGTCCATACCAAGACGGTCACAAACGTCGTTTAAATACGCGATCTCCTCGATACTGTCGATCATGCAAATCCCGCCAAAGGCAAATATGGTCTCGTATTCCGGTCCTTCGATCCTCAGACCGGCATGGCGGCCGTTTAACACCGTGGTCATTCTGCCACATGCAATAAAGCACTTTGCACAGGCCCGTGGCTGAACACGACATTGCCTGTGCAGGGCTTTGGCACTGATCTTTTCCCATTGATCGAAAAACCCATTAGACCAGTATTTCGTTGGAAACGCCTTTGCTTGATTGATTTTTTTTACCATCAAGGGCGTCCCCATGTTTCTGTATGCCTGAACCACCGGATTATTCTTTGATTCTGAAGCGACTTCCTTTGAAAAACGCTTCACCCTCTTGGCATCGAAAAGAGCGCGCCTTTTATCGCCCTTAAATACGATGGCCTTAAGGTGTTTCGATCCCATGACCGTTCCAACGCCGGTTCTTCCTGCCGATCGCCAGTAATCGTTTTCGATCACCGCAAATCGAACACGGTTTTCTCCGGCCGGACCGATGACAACGGCACCCGATTTTTCTGATCCCGGACCGGTATTACCGTACTTTCGATTCACGGTATCTTCGGTTTTATAGGTATCCATCCCCCAAATGTCTGAAGCATCAAAAAACTCGGCACCATCAGGCTGTACGAGAACCACCGTCGGACGTTTGCTTTTGCCCTTAAAAATAATGGCGTCAAACCCTGAAGAATCGATGGCTTCCGGGACTTTCCCGCCGGCATATGATTCCGAATAAAAACCGGTTTGGGGTGACTTTGTAAATACACCATAACGGCTTGAACCCCATATCCTGCTGTTGGTAATCGGTCCGGTTGCAAAAATCAGGCAATTGTCCGGCGACAGCGGATCGACGCCGGGGGGATTTATCGAATAAAGAAGGTAAGAGGCCAAGCCTTTCCCGCCAAGATAGGTTAAAGGGATCTCGTCATTTAAAGGCACGAAATCAAACTTTTCATCGGTTAGATCGATTTTTAAATATCTGCCGTAAAAACCATTCATTTGAAGGTTGCTCCAATAATAAGAAAGAAAAACGGTTTGGAATTATTACACAACATTTTATAGTTGTAAAGTTTTGCATGATTACCCAAAAGGATGAGTTTCTGAATTGACACAGCATCGTCTATTCTTTAAAATCTCTTTTGTAAATTTTCAAATTCAACACTCAGAAATAAATTATGGAGGTGACAATATGAAATGCGACCGATGTTCCCAAACAACAGAACCGAAAGAGGCACGAGAACACTTCGGCCGGCATTTGTGCGAAGACTGTTATATGGATGTGCTGTCACCGGCCAAAACGTGTGATCCGTGGGCGGTTCATAGTGCCCAGTCCTTTGCAAAATCCAAAGGCGGCGCCCTGGAACTCAATGAGATCCAGCAACACATATTGCTCATATTAAAAGAAACCGGCGGTTCTGAGCCGGCGGACATAGCCGATAGACTTCAAATAAAACCGGCGGATTTGGAAAGAGAAGTTGCAGCACTGAGGCATATGGAGAAGTTAAGAGGTGAATTGAGAGAAGGCAAAAAATTTCTAATTCTCTGGTGACCTATCACGTACGTGTTCACGGGGTGTGCTTCCCCGTGAACGATATTGGCGGAGTGGCTTCGTCATTTCAGTGACTTAGCAGTGGGGGAGACCGCGGCTCCCGCATGCTTTTCGCGGGAGAACGCGGAGGGGGCAGGAATGCCACCGCTGCTAAGTCACTGAAATGACCAGACACGTAGACACCGGAGTGAAGCGGGGAAGCACATCCCGTGAACACGTACCCTATCATACCCAGCGTCCGGGTATCACCGTCTTGCAGATATTTACATCTATTATCCTTCAGGTTATAGGTGGGATGAAATAACCGGCCCGTTCGATCAAGAGCTTTTTGCAGTTGTGGCAATAGGTGTTATTCCCCTCCGGATAGGCGGCGTTGCCCACATAGACATAATGGATTCCCTCGGCCATTGCCAGTTTGCGAGAACCGAATCAGGGTTGAAAGCGGGGTGGCCGGCAGACGGTCGAGTTTATATTTGGGAAAAAACCGTAAAAAGTGAAAAGGATAACTCGGCCCCAGATGTGTCAAAATCCATTGGCACATCTCTTTGACCATCTCGTCATCATCCACATACCCGGGAACCACCAGGTTCGTTATCTCAAAATGGACGCCCTGTTCATGCAGTGTTTTAAACGTATCCAGCACCGGCTGAAGACGTCCGCCGTTTAGTTTCCGATAGATGCCGTCGCTGTAGGATTTGAGGTTGACATTGGCCCCATCCAGAACCTTACATAGCTCCAGCAGCGGTTTTCGGTTGATATAACCGTTCGAAATCCACAAATTGGATATCTTGTTATCTCTGGCCAGACGCGCGGTGTCGATCATGTATTCAAAAAATGTAACCGCCTCGGAATAAGTATACGCAATGGACAGACATCCGTTGCGCTGTGCTGTTTTGACGACATCTTCCGGGAAAAGGTCGTAATGGCGTACTTCATGAGGTTTGGCCTGGGAAATTTCCCAGTTTTGGCAGTTCAAACAGCGAAAGTTGCAGCCCGTGGTGGCAATGGAAAAGGCTTTCGAGCGAGGTTTGAAATGAAAGAGCGGTTTTTTTTCAATGGGATCCACATTCACACTGCATGGATTACCATAGGTCAAACTGTAAAGGATGCCGTCCATGTTGACCTTGGAACGACAAACACTGCGGTCACCCGGCGAGAGGAGACACCTGTTGGGACAGATACCGCACATGACCAGTTTATTGTCCAGCTTTGTATAGAGAAATCCTTCGTGAGACCATTTCCACAGTGTCTCGGGCGAATCCCCTTTGAACACATGGCCACGGATATCTACCGGGCCCGATGCCATCGCTGTTTTTTCTGAAAAAGGCCAGAAAGTACCGGCTGACATGGCGCCACAGAGGAGTCCGGCACCACAATAAAGAAAACGACGTCGGCTAATTTTTTTCATAGCGCCCGAAGATAATCATTAAACTCAACATCTTAAGCCCGATCAGGCCGGCTGCCGCCCAGATGATTCCAAAATAGGGAATCAAGACAACACTGGTAATCAATGTACCGAAAGCAGCTCCGATTAAATCAGCGGAAAAGGTCTGAGTCACCGCCGGAGCGTCTCCGCCTCGCAAATAAAGCGCCACCGGAAACTGGAAGCCGCAGATCAGCGACACCACAAAACCGTAAAAAAGGAAAAAACTCACCGGCAAACGATAGTTTCCCAGCTTCAAAACCACAATCAGCAAACCCATTAGGAGAATCAGCAGTCCATCGGCAAGCGCTAGCGTCTGCTTGCTCCTGTAGCGAAACCTATGGCCGAACCAGGCGCCGGGTAAAAGGCCGGCCAGAAAAACGGTAACGATGAGGCCGATTTGAAAATAAATATATCCGAAAAAAATTTGAAAGGCAAATATTACCAACAGCTCACTCCCCATGACGGTAAAGCCGGTGGAAAAGAGAACAAACTCTTCAGCACTGATACGAATGAGGTAAACCATGCACACCACGGCCAAAATAGCAATGAAACCGGTTGGAGAAGTGGAAAACTTGGCGAACCATTGCTGAAACATCAGGCGCATCAGCTGGGGATAATCATCGCGATTTTTAGGCGTCAAGGGATCTATGAGGGCATTTAAGCGCTCGATTCGTTCCTGGGTCAGATCGCCGTAATAATAACCTTTGATATAACGCGTGGGGATATTTTTTCGAGCCAGAAGCGCGGGGATATCGGTATTGAGCGGCTGGGCGCTGCAAAGGAAAAATATTTTTTGCCCCGGCAGCAACAGTATATGTTTAAAATAGTCGTTCACCGTATTATAAAGTGAAGATAGCTTTTGTCGCTGGGGTTCGGCCAAATAATTTTCAAAGCCTTTCATGGCAAAACTCAACACCCCATGCCGGGCCAGATGACGCCTTGCAAGGTCGAAAAATCTGTCGGTAAAGAATCTATTGATTTGGTATGTATCCGGCTCACTTAAGTTGACGATGATCGCATCATAGATCTTGTTCGAATCGGCCAGATAGGCTCGCCCGTCTTGATATATAACATTCAGGCCGGGAATTTTTTTTATCATTTTGAACCTGAATTCAACTTCAGCCACCTTTGGATCCAGTTCGACATAATCGATGGAAGCCGGCCGATATTTTTCAAGCTCGTCCATCATACCGCCCTCAGCGGAAATCAAAAGAATATTCTGCACCCGGGACAATTGAGCCAGAGGATAATGGATGGTTTCTTCGGCCATGCTCAAATTCTGGGTGCCGAACAGCGGGACGCCCCCTACAAACAGGGTAAACTGCTCCTGATCCTTCTGGACTTCAATCCGGCCATACCGGGATTCCTTGTAATACACCAGTTTGCCTGAAGGCTGAGACAGCGATGCCGGTTCCAGAAATATACCGGCAATCAGAATGATAAACGTCATTCCCGTCCCCAGATAAACAGCAATTCGAGACCTGAAAAAGTTGCGAGATAGCAGCAGACAGGCTGTCAGAAGTAACGGTAAATTTGCTAAAAATACTGCCTTTAAAGGCGTAACCAGAAAGACAAGGGCAAAAGAAAACAGGGCGCCTCCGGACACATCTCCCAAGTTATCAATAATGTAGATACGTGCGCCGGGATAATCCGGCTTCTCTGCCCGAATGACGAAAAAACTGTAGGGAAGAACAAAACCGATCATTAAGCAATAGGGGGCAATGATCAAAAAAGAATAACTTAAAGTCGGATAAAATCCAATGGAACTTCCGTGAATGAAGAAGACATCTCGAAGAAACCGAATGGCCAGAATTTGCACGGCAGGCATTCCTGCAAGAATCAGTGAAAGCCATCCCAGACGGTTTGCGGTGGCCGCCCACAAGTCCCGGGTGACCCAGCGGGCCAGAATCGTGCCGATTCCACCCAGAACCAGCCAGTTGAAGAGAATCAGGGCGATGATAAACTCATTCCCCTGGAATTGGGCTAAAAATTCACGAATGATCAGCAGTTGGGTCACCACGGATGAAATACCCGTAGCGATGATCACCCGTGTTATTGCACGTTCATTTCTCCTCTTCAAAGCATTGAACCTGGTAGGTCAAAATATCAAGATTTCCCTTTTTCCATGTATCTGCAGGAAGACCGGCCTTCGTGCAAAGATGGGAAAGAAACTTTTCAGGCTGTGGAAGCTGCTCCCATACCTGCGGCAAAAAAGTGGCGCTGGCCGATCCTTTTCGAAGAATAACCCCATCCACATTGACACGCAACTTGGAAAGCAAATCTTTACTGTCCCGGTATTCCAGGGGTTGGGGTTCGGTAAGGATGCTCACTTCGATATCCACCCGATCAAGTTCATCGGCTTTCAAAGGGGGAAAACGGGGGTCACGGAAGGCGGCATTAACGGCATTTCGTTCGATCCCGTCCACAATTGAGTCCGTGGAATCCAGATTACCGATACAACCCCGCAATTGTTTGTTAATGGTCAGTGTCACAAAGGTGCCCCTTTTTTCCTTAAAGGCCGAGTCCACCATAGACTCCGGATCAACTTTGATCGAACGTTTGTTAAGCATTTCCTCAATGGTCTGCCGGGCCAGTTTCACTAGTGTTTGACCCTGTTCCTCATTCAATGATTGAAGGGAATCCATACGGTTTTTCATAGACAAACCTCCATAAAATGCGATGACTGTATAACCGACAACCCTCAATCGATCACCGGCAGTATCCCCGCTGTTCGAATAATGGAGAAGAACCGGATGCCAGTTGTGCCGACGGGCCATGTTTATGACAACCAGAATCGGTGTCTTGCCGCATGCTGCATTCTCACGTTTTATCAGTTCATCGGCTTTAAGATTTAATATCATCTCTATGGTTTCTCGATCTTTGGCAACAGCCTCCTGATAAGGTAAATAATGGGACAGGTCGGAGCTGGCCACTAAAAGGGTGGTTTGATCCAGTAAAGGATCAAAAGCAGCCGTCACCTTTTCAGCCAAATCCCGGCCCTGACCGAGCACAACAGGGACAATTTCAAATTTTTTTAGAAAATACTGGAGATAAGGAAGAACCACTTCCACAGAGTGCTCGAGCCGGTCGGAATCTGGAATTGCCCGGAACAGATCTTTATTTCGGCACAGAAGGACCGCGCCTTTATTCATTGGGATCCGTCCAAGAGGGGTTTCATAGGCAGATACATCACTGATGGCGCCACCCTGAAAGCCGATGCGATGATCCGGCCCCATAACGATGACCCTTCCGAATTGATTTTCCTTTAATACCAATGATATATGTGCCGCCGTCCATCCGGAATAGAGATAACCGGCATGGGGTATAATGAGCGCCTTGAGGGACAAATGTGGCGGTCGATCCACATGAATCGGTTTCACCTGGTTGACGAACTGTTTGATGATGGCCGTTAATTCTTCAGGTGTATCAGGATAAAAACTGCCGGCATATACCGGTTTACGGATGTCCTTGGCATTCGCTGCACCAACTGCGGTGAAACATGCCGGAGAAAGAGAAATAACAATCATTAAAAAAGGATTGAAAATTTTCTTCATGGCCATCCTGTTATTATCTTTGATTGGTTTACTAATACGTAAATTAGATAAATTCGGCGATATGAACTTTGACATCGCAGCGTGACCCAATATTTTAGGATGTGTGATATATTTAAAATAGGATAATTTAGCGATAAATGTTTTTAAGTAAGTCCGGTACGGTTCGGGCGATTAAGATTTGCACGCCTTATTATGATAGAAGAATACAATTCGCGCGTTGCACTGTCAAGTATTCTGCTCTTGATAAAGATCACCATACACGTGTTCTACGGGGTGCGCTTCTCCGTGTAACGATACCTGCCCGCTCGTGCCTTGCATGGCAGGCGGGTTGGCGGAGTGGCTTCGTCATTTCAATGACTTAGGATCGGGGGAGCGCACTCCGTGAACACGTATATCACCATTTACTTTTTAATACGGGCTCAAGCAGCAAAACCCAAATAAGCGATCAACAAACATTCCAACACCAGGTGTGCCAAGATCGCCAAGCAGGCATTTTTACGGTTAATCGTCCAGAAAGTTAATACCCCACTCCAGGCAAACATGCCCAACATTTCAGGCCAAGGCTTATTGAAGTGATACAAACCTTCAAATAAAGGTATGAGCAGCCAGGAGTACTTTGGCAATGAACGCGGTATATGATAAGCCAATAAGCAGCGGTGCATCAGCTCCCAACCGGGAAACCAGGCCAATAGCCAAAAAAACCGGTGGCTGAAGTTTATCCGGCCGGGTTTATAGTAATCGGCTAAAGAGGGAACTATCGGAATAATAGCAATCACCAAAACCAAACATAACATCAAGGCTGACGATACATACCATTCTTTACGGCTAATAGCTCTCACATCCAACCAGTGTAAGATCTCACTCCGATTTTTTGCTAAAAAAACAGTCAGTAGAAAAAGAACCGCAGGTATGGCAAACCAAAAAACCAACCGGTATTGATTTGCTGATAATGAAAACTTGCCATTGTGGTCGACAATTAGTGCCAGTGCCACATAACACACGCAAAAATAGGCAAGTATTTTATTGCTTAACCGCGCCGGTGTTTCCATAGTATTAGACATAAAAAGCCCTGTTTATTATTATCGCGATGAAGTCTTTTTACCCGCAGGCTCTGTCTGGCTGAAAACTAATCTTCAATATGCACGATATCAGACGCACGAACCATAATCGTTTTTTCTTTTAACTCGGGAAGCATTTCAAGAAGAACTTCATAGGTTGCAGTATGCGGGTGCGCAATGCCGATGGCTTCACCATGACTGCCGGCAATCTTTATAAGCCGATGTATTTGTTCGCGGATAAAATCAGGCTTCGGTATGTGATCAATAAACACATCTTTTTGTGCAAAGGGAACTTGCAGTAATTGTGCCGACGGTCTGCAAAGTGTGTCGACAGTGGTACGACTGTCAATAAAATAGAGACTTCTTTTCTTCAAAATCGAAAGAATTTGATAGAGTTGAGGGGCAATCTTCGTCATTTTTGACCCCATATGATTATTTACTCCCTTGATAAAAGGAACAGCGTCCAAGTCCTCATTGAGCTGGTTGATGAGTTGATCTGGAGACATGGAAGTGAGAAGAACTCCGGGACCGGGATTTATCAATGGATATTCATTGGGTTCCATAGGCAGATGCAACATCACATCGAATCCTTTAGAATGAGCTATCTTGGCTATTCTTTTATCATGAGTACTGTGAGGGAGTATGGAAAATGTCAAGACCGCGTCAAGATCAAGGAATTTTTGGGCTATATTTTTGTCATAGCCGATATCATCAATAATAATGGCAATTTTGGGCAATTTTGTGGGCACTGCGGGCTTGGTTTTCGGTATGGGTTTATGGGGTGGTATATCATTTTTTGGATAGATTTCAAACCTGGGCGGTTTTGTGACCCGGGGTTTTGTCATCGGCAACACTGTATATTTTTTCGATATCAAATGGTGTGTCAAAACACCGGCAATAACGACCAAGAGTATCAGAATACCAAGCCCGGTAAACGCTTTTAGCAGATACGTTTTTTGAATACTGCCTTTAGCCGCTCTTTTTAACGGTTTCTTCGGCCGTCGTCCTTTTTTTTTAGCCATACCTTATTTTTGGACGTCCTTGAAGATTTCATAGCTCAAAAGAATATCAAGCGCACGTGTCACTTGATTATCCGTCAGTAGTTGTTCAGGCTTAAGCTGGCCGTATATAAATTTAGTTTTTTCGATGTTCTGTTTTTTAAGCCTTTTTTCTTTCTCGCCTCCTTCTCTTTTTTTCTCTTGACCTTTTTCAGGCACCGCTTCGAGATGATTTTGAAGATCTTTTTCCTTTAGTAGCTCCTCACTGATATCATCCATTTCTTCCTTATCAATAAACCTTCTTTTTACAATGATATCCGGTTGAATACCTTTTGCCTGGATTGAGCGACCACTGGGTGTGTAATATCTTGCAATGGTCAATTTAAGGCCGTAACCGTCCCTCAATTTCTCCACAGATTGCACCGAACCTTTACCAAAGGAAGAAGTTCCCAGTATGAGTGCGCGTTTTTGATCCTGGAGGGCACCGGCTACGATTTCTGACGCACTGGCACTCCCGCCGTTAATTAATAGAACAATGGGATAATTTCGTTTTGCTTTGTTCGGGGTCGCTTTATAAATTTGGGTATTTTTTTCCTCACGTCCCTTAATGGAAAGAATTGTTCCTTTTTCGATAAAAAGATCTGAAACCTCAATAGCCTGGTTGAGAAGCCCGCCCGGGTTGTCACGAAGATCAAGGATAAGCCCTTTTAAGGGTATTTTAGTGGATTCGAGTTTTTCCAACTCTGAAACAAGGTCATCGGTTGTATTATCCCTGAAATTGGTGACCCAGATATATCCGTATCCGGGTTTCAAAACAATCGCTTTGACGCTTTCAACAGGAATAATATCCCGAATAAGTTTGAAATCAATTGGTTTTTTGACTTCTTCCCGGGCAATCGTAACAAGGACCTCAGTTCCTTTTGGCCCCCTCATCATTTTAACAGCCTGTCGCAAATCTACGGTCGCTTTACCGTTAACCTTAATGATTTTATCACCGGCTTTTATTCCGGCTTTGTAAGCCGGTGTTCCTTCAATGGGCGAAATCACTGTAACAAAACCATCCTTCATGGTGATACTTACGCCGATTCCCGTAAACTCGCCCTGGGTGTCAATCTGCAACTCTTTAAAATCATCAGGAGACAGCAAAGAAGAATGGGGATCAAGGCTGTGGACCATTCCCTGGATGGCCTTCTCGATCAATTCTTTTGAATCGACGGGATCGACATAGTTGTTTTCAACCAGTCCGATCACATCGGAAAATAATTTTAAACCCTTATATGTTTCTGCTCCATTGGCCGAAAGATTTCGGTAAAAACCGGATCCAATGGTCCCAAAAACGACAGCGATCAGCAAAGCCAACCACAGTTTAATATTTTGTTTTCTCTTCAAATTCATGGAGTTTCTCCTTTTAATCTGAACTTTTTATAATACCCTTCATTCAGCCCATTGAAAAGTCCAGACTAACCTTTTTTAATCCATTTCAACGGGTCCACAGGCTTCCCGTGATGACGTACTTCAAAATGCAAACTTGGACCGATCATTGACCCTGAGTCTCCAACTGTTGCCACAACTTCGCCCATTTCAACAGTATCTCCTTGTGAAGCAAAAAGTTCCTGAGCATGGGCATAAATGGTGTAATAATTATTCCCATGATCAATGATGATCATATTTCCGTATCCCTTAAACCATCTGGCATAAAGAATTCGTCCATCATAGACGGCACGTATGGGTTCACCTCTGTCAGCTTTTATCTCGATACCGCTTTGGAAATTGGTCACATTGAACTTTTTGTTTTGGTATGGTCCGAAAAAGGATATTATTTTACCTTTAACCGGCATATTAAGCAATCCTTTTAAAGTGGAAAAGCTTTTTAGTGACATATTTTTTTCGGGTTCCGTCAGATCTGATCCGGATTTCAAAGATATTACGGTATGGTCTAAATCTGCCGCTGCCTGTTTCAAGGATTCAAGAGCCGCCAATTTTAAAGACCTTTTTTTACGTATAGCATCAAGTAGTTGTGAACGATTTTGTCTCTCACGAGACATAATTTCAATCTGTTTTTTTAAATCTGTCTCAACAGCAAGCTTCTCTTTTTTTTTGCATTCAACGCGATCAGTAGCTGCCCAAGCTTCTCTTTATTGTCCAGAAGATTTTGCCAAATATTTTCATCATACGCCAGCACCTGTTCCAAAACCTTTTTTCGATGAAAAAGTTCATACATGGATTGAGCCGAGGCCAAGACATATATTTGGCCCAGCCAGTTCAGCTTATAAAGAGCGACCAGGCGCTTTGATGCATATTCTTCACTGGTTTTAATCTTTTTTTGAAGTTCTTCGGATGTATTTGTCGCCTTCTTTATTTCTTTTTCAAAGTCAGCAAGCTCTGTTTTGAGAGACGAAGCATTTTTTCTGGCTTTGTCAAGTGTCAGATCAATATCGTTCAAGCTGTTGACGATTGAAGTTTCTTTTCTGGTAAACCTCAAGAGTTCGGCTGTTCCCTTTTCTATCTCACGGTCGATACTTCTCGCATCTTTCCTGAAGCCTTCAATGTCGCCATTGTTATTTTCTGTTTTTACTGTTTTCTTTGTATTGTCCTCAGATATAATGGTCACATATTGCTTTAAATTTCGAATATAACCGACCTGGCCTTCATGTAAAATTTTGAGCCATTCATTATGATGCTCAAGGATTCTGACTTTTGTTTCTTTTGAAATCAATACCAGAGATGGACTTTCAATGGCGGGTTGAGACCGAACGTTCAGCTTGTCGGCGGTCACAATTCCGATTTCATCGGATTGTGCAACACAAACATCGGGGGGTTGCAGTATGATAATGACACCAACTGCAGCATATGCTATTGTTTTAAGAACTGTTTTAGAGAAAGAAAGCACCCCATCCACCCTACAAACATGCTGCAAATCAATATTCCAAGGAAAGCCTCCCAAGAAAGAAATCTGATTGCAAACAGACTTGAAGTTAAATCTTTATCCACATTCGATGAAATAAACATAAAAAGAACAAATAATGCTGCCAGCCCGATGATTCCGCCCAGTGCTCCCTGGATAAGGCCTTCTATATAGAAAGGGGCTCTAATGAATCCGTCGGTTGCACCGACCAGCCGCATGATTTCAACCTCTTCGCGCCTTGAATAAAGCACCAAGCGAATGGTGTTGGCGACAATTAAAACAGTTGCCCCAAAAAAAAGAGCCCCCATTGCATATCCTGTTAATCTGAACAGATTGAGAATGTTCGTAAATCGTCCCAGCCAAACTTGCCCATACTCGACTTCATCCACCTGCGAATGCGATTCCAGACGAGCAGCAAGCGTTTCGACTTTATCCTGGTTTTGGAAATCGTCTGTAAGCCGAACTTCAAAGGCATCCGGTAATGGATTTTCTTGCAAGTCGTCCAGCAACGAGGACTGCCGTTTCATCTGATTTTTTAACCGTTCCAACGCCTCTTTGTTTGAAATAAACCGAACATTCTTTACACCTTTCATGCCCTCAATTTTACTTTTGATATCAGCAACTTTTATTTCAGAGGAATTGGGCTTAAGATAGACCATTATCCGGATTCCCTGTTTCCAAGAGTTCACAATAGCGTTTGCATTGATAAAAAAAAGAGCAAAAGCACTGGCAATAAGTATGGCGATCGCAATGGTAGCGATGGTCACAGCATTCAAAAACCTGTGATCAAGAATATCCTTTATGGCCCGCTTATAATAAATAATCATCAGAACACGTTCTCTAATGGATTGATGTTGTTTGGATTCGACCCTGCTTCAGATGAATGACCCGGCCCCCTGTTTTGCGGATAAGTTCTTTATCGTGGGTTGCAATAATAACCGTAGCGCCTCGAATATGAAATCTTTTTAGCAGGTTAAGGACAATATCGGCAGAGTCCTCGTCCAGGTTGCCGGTGGGTTCATCTGCAAGTATAATCTTTGGGTCTCCGACGATGGCTCTGGCAACGGCGATTCTTTGCTGTTCCCCGCCGGACAGGGTCGGGGGCAAGGAATGGATGCTGTTTTCCATACCAACAGTTCTGAGCACACTCCTTACTTTTTTTTCAACAAATCGCCGTTTTTTCCCCATTGCTTCAAGTACAATGGCAATATTATCAAATACAGTCTTTGTACGAATCAGCTTGTAATCCTGAAATATTACTCCGAACTTTCGTCGAAGAATCGGTATTCGATCATGTGAAATTCTTGATAGATTCATTCCATCGATCAACACCTGTCCTTCTGATACAGCTTCTCCAAAATACAAAAGCTTCAGCAGAGACGTTTTGCCTGCCCCGCTGGGGCCGCTGATAAAAAGGAGTTCGTTTTTTGGAACATCAAGTGTGATATCGATGAGTGCTTTAGCGGCGCCGTAATTCTTGTGGACGTGAAATATCCGAATGATAAAGCTTTTATTCTGTTTCTCAATCATTCAATAACCTCCTGGCCGATAGATCGATACAGCGTCGCCTTAAAAATTTTAAATGCGTACAATGCATTGTAATAATTTGTCATGGTTTTTGAGAGAAGAGTTTGGGCAATGAGCACATCGGTTTGCGTGGAAATTTGTTCTTTATAACGTTCCTGGTTGATTCTGAAATTTTCTTTTGCCTGCTCAATGGCTTTTTCCACCGTTTTGATCGCCTTTTCCGCTTCCTGAGTTCTCAGATATGCCGTCTTTACCTCCAAGTGGATATTATCAAGAATCTCTTCTTTTTGAAGCTGTGCCTGAGAAAGTCGGGAATGTTTCTCTTTAACGCCATATGAGGTTCGACCCCATTCCCAGAAATTCCATTTTGCCACAGCTTGTATATTCCATCCATCGGGATCATAGATGCCTTCGCCCCCGTTTACATCCCATTCCGTTCCGTATTTAAAATAATTCCCTTGCAGATCAATTGATGGATAATAGTCTTTTTTTGTAAGATCTAATTCCTTTTGTGCAATTTCAACTTCCATATCAGCAATTTTTATTTCAAATCGATTTTTCTCAGCTTTTAAAAGACAATACTCAAGGGTTTCTTCAAAGGGAGAATAATCAAGAATATCTTTCAGAACGACAGGTGCATTTATGGGTCTGCGAATCAGTGTATTAAAATTCGACTCGGAATTGTCCAAATTGTTTTTTGCAACAATAAGCTCCTGTTTGGCATTGGCCAGTTCAACCTCTGCCTGGAGTAGATCGTTCAACGGCGTCATACCGACCTGATAAAAATTGTCGGCCACTTCTTTTTGAGCACTGATCTGTACGACAGTTTTTTGCGCGATGTCATGCAGCTTTTGAGTCTGCAGCAGTTGAAAATATGCATTTTTTGCATCCAGAATAATATCTTGACGTTTAAGCTGCTCTCTGACTTGGGCTCTGTCAAGACCGAGCTTGGCGATGTCGTATTGTCTCAGTAAAGAGAAACCTGCAAATATCGGTTGACTGAATGAGGTTACAAAACTGTATTCTTCTTTTGGAACCGCCGTAATGCCGCTTGTTTCTGTACTGGCGTCAAACCGATTGTATCCATAGGATGTGCTGAATGTGGGGAAAAATTGCGTCCGTTGGGCTTTTTTCACAGCCAAGGCCGCTGCTGTTTCTTCTTTGGATGATTTCAGGCCGAGATTTGCTTTTATGGCACTTTCAATGGTCTGTTTGAGGGTAAAAATTTCAACAGGCTCCTGGGCCTTTGAAAAAACGGGAAATAGTATCGGTTGAATGAAGATAAAACACAAAAATAGTCCAACCCATTTTTTTTTAAATATCATATTTTTTGTCCTCACATTGTTGAAAGATATAGAACCGTTAAGCAACTCCATCTTCAAATATCAAAAAACAATCAATCCTTCAATTGAGCGTTCTCGATCACTATGGGCATAAAATTTCAAGGGTTTTCGATTGACCAACACGGGGTTTATTGATATTTATTTTTTCGAGTTGAAGGAGTGCTGTCACCAGTTTTCCTTACTCAAAGCCTCCACTGAATCCCATTAAACAGGCTTCTTCCATTTCGGTGGAGGCTTTTTTATATCGAACCAACACTTTAAAATCAATAGTTTCTCATCAATTTAACGTTCACATTTTGATAGTGTTTCTATCTTTTGAAAATATACGGTGATCGCCACTTTCATCGATATTCACTTGAATGAGACCTATCCAAGTAACATTAAATAAGATTTCAGCCTCCGGCTCCGCTTCCAGCCTCTCCGAGCTGTAGGCTCTACGAGCCAGAAGCCGGAGGGAAGAGCAGTATTAAAAAATTCGAAATTCGAGTTATTTTCCATTAAGTCTCTCGATCTCCTCAAGAGTTTTTTGATATATGGAACTCATGGGACCACCCAAAGAAACCGCCTTTTTTGCAGCCGCCAAGGCTTCCTGTTTTCTCCCCTGCTCAAAGAAAATCTGTGCAAGATTGTTAAACGCCGGACCCGATTTTGGATGGTAACGGATGGCTTTTCTGAGAGCCATTTCGGCATTTTCAAGTTCTCCAAGGGCATAATAACAATTACCAATGCCGATATGCGCAGTTAGATTTTTCGGCCATTGCGTCAGCGCTGTATGGTATCCATCGATGGCAGCGCGAAACTGACGGGCTTCTTCAAGCCCCAATAAAGCTTTTAGAAATAGATCCTCTTTTACCGTGGCAGGAAGTTGATTTGATTGTAGAATTATAAGCCCCCAATAATTGCCTCGGGCCCAGGTTTTTTCAAAAACCTGAAAAGACATGCGTTTCCGGCGAATATTTCCTGAGCGAAGAATAACAACTTTTTCAGGCAAATCGTAGCCGACCACCACCGCATAATGCCAGACAGGATACCAGGACAGCCCAAGATTTTGTAAAACGATCACCGGATGTCCGGCAGCCACTTCAGCGAACAGATCGCTCAATCCCGTAAACACATATGCAATTCTGCCATTCCGGCGGACCGCGCTGACCATTGCCGATTGAAAGCTCCCTTTGCGTTCAGGTGTAAAAACTTCGGTGGTCAGATCTTCGGGAGAAATCGGCAGGCCGCTCCAGTTAAGTACCATTGCAAGGGCCGCAGGACCGCACTGATATGCTTTCTGGGAATAAAACGGAATGGTTTCAATCTCAACTCGAGGGGGCACATTGCCTGCTTTTTCCAACATTACAGATTTATTAAGACCGGTACAGCTTGAAAGCAGAATACCGGCGCAAGAAAGCAGTACAATGCAGTAAATTTGCAAACATTTTTGGCAATTCGCCATGCTATTTGCTGGAGGGATGTTTCACAAATGTAAAAATGTCGGTATAGCCCAAAATATCCGTGATCAAAAGAACAATGAAGATAATCACCGCAGCCCCTATAATAACACTGAATGTGCTGCCGCCGGCAGGAAGCTGATCCATTTTATCGGCAAGCTGCGTAATTTCGGCATCGGAGAGACTGTCGACACGGGCTTTTGCTTCTATGGGGCTGATCCCCTGGGCCATCATTATGGCCTTGACATCTTCTCTTTTTAAAAATTGGTTGAGGTTTTCACGCACGTTTTTTGCCGTCGACAGTGTCAGCACCGTTTCCGTTTTTACCATGGCCGCCTGAACCGTCTGCACCGGCAGACTCATCAGCAACATGGTCATCGTAACAAAATAACATACATACCTGGTAAAGCGACGGTCTCCATACATATTTCACCTCCTAATAAAATTAGTTTTTGACGTCTTTTTAAATATCTAAGTTTGATGAATTCGTAAAAAGGTCGTTTTTTGACTTTTTACGAAACCATCAAGTTTATCTTGGTAAATTCTATAACGAACCGTATTCAAAAGCAAGGGATTATCATTTTAGTCATGCCCCATTTCATGACATTTATAGAAAGCGTTTCGGGAGAGTTTCACTTCGGCCTGCTATTTTAAGAAATTTTTAGCCATATTCTGGTGCGAAACTTGAGTTTAAAATCTAAACCCTATTGTGAAATGAAACCGACCCGCGCTTTCACCAGGCTTTCTATCCAGTTTGTGGCCGTAATAGACCCCGATGGGTCCGATGGGTGTAATATAATGAAACCCGATGCCGGCTGAAGAACGAAATTCATCCGAACCTTCGTCTATAATGGCGTTTCTGACGCTGCCGATGTCGTAAAAAAAAGAAAGCTCGAAATCAGGTGCTAAGTCAATCCGGGTCTCTATATTACCCAATATCGAAGTTAACCCTCCTAACGCCTTGCCGGCCAAATCAAATCGAATCAGGTTTTCGTCAAAACCCCGAACAGTAGATGTACCGCCCAGAAAAAAAAGCTGGTCTTCCGGTATGGTGCTGGCGTCCTCAAAGGGGGTAATATCCCCAACCCGTCCCCGCAGGGCAAAACTTAAGTTTTCTATGGGGGTATAATATTTTCGAACCTCGAAACGATATCTAAAAAAATCATCCAGAGAATTATTGATCCCTTTAGAAATATCCAGGAGCAAAGAAGAAAAAAACCCTTTTCTGGGCCGTATATAGGAATCTATGTTGTTATATACAAAGGAAGGACTTACCGTCAGAATCTCTCTGGACTCAAAGCTATTTTCTTCATTAACAGAAATGGGATCCAAATCACGCGGGTAGTTTTTTTTATACGAATAAACAAAAGAGAGGTCTGCGTTAACTCTCTGAAATAACTTCCGGTTAAATGATAATGAAACGCCCCTTTCTCTGCTGCCGAAATTTGTATTAAACTCTTCCCTATTTTCACCAAACATGTTTATTGCCGACTTGATTCGAGTTCCAAGAAACCTGGGTTCAGAGATGCCCAGGTCTCCTCGGTACCCTATCTGGCTGATTTCACCACTCGCCCAAACATCCTTGTTTAATCCAAAAAGGTTTTGGTCGCCGGCCAGGATGTTTGCGTAAAACCCCCTTTCGGTGTCATACCCTCCGCCAGACTGAATATAGTAAGGCTTTTTCTCTTCCAATTCCAAGAGCAGATTCACCCTATCTTCCGCTTCCTTTAATCCGTAAGTGTTAAAACGCACCGAATCAAATGCGTTAATGTCGCGGATATTGCGCTGGGATCTCAAAAATTTACTCAGCGAAAACGGCTCTCCCGGATCGAGTTCAAGTCCATTGTCTATAACACGTCTTTTGGTAAGAAAATTCCCTGTCAAAGCCACTTGCCCCATTCTCACAAATGGCCCTTCATCAACTTCATACGTTACTGAAGCTTCGGTTTTGTCCTTGCTGATATCCGCTGTTCCCTTTACCTTGACATGGGGGTAACCCTTTTCAGAAATCAAAGAGGATAGCGTGTTTTCATCGCTGCGAATCATATAGTTTCGAAAAACGGATCCTTTTTTCAAAGTGACGGCCTCACGGGCCTGAGCGCCTGACAACACATTCAACCCATGGATTGTTATGGATTTTACGTGTGTCTGAACCCCCTCTTCAATTTCAATTGTGACGTCTACATTGTGTTTTTTTTCTTTAATGTCTTTATCCGGTTTTACCTGATCCTTCACTGTCGTGTTAATATAACCTTGTTTGAGATAAAGAGACGTTATGGCGCGTTTATCCTCTTCCAGGGTCTCCTGAACGAGGGCACCGTTTGCGATAATTCCCGGGGTTCGGGTCAAGATCTGTTTTTTGATCTTTTTTGAATCAAACGCATTATTTCCTTTAAAATTGACTGAATTTACAATGTATTGCGGCCCTTCATCAATAAACAGACGGATGTTACGAACCGGTTGACCTGCTTCTTGTTTTCTTTCAGATTTCATCTCTATCCGGCATTCTTTATATCCTGCGTTAACGTAGCGTTTATTTATTTTGCGGATACTTTTTCTTAGACCAAAATCCCTTTTATTCCCCTCCTTAAACAGGATGAGATCTTTTTTTAACGTAAAATCCCAAAACGCCTTGTTGCCTTCAAATTCAATGTCATACCTGGGACCTTCATCAATGTTTAAAGAAATAGAAACATTTTGAGTTCTGGCATCTTTGTTAACCATGGTGTTTACGACAACGTCCGTATACCCATTTTTTCGGTAAAACCGGATTAGATTTTTGATATCTTTATCAAATTGTTTTTTCTTAAAACGCCTCATAAAATCTGGAATCAGAAATGATTTGTACGTTTTAATCCGCAATTTAAGACGCGTCTTTGAAAAAGTCCGGTTTCCTTTGATTTCAAAGCGACGGATATGAAAAAAATCACCTTTGTCAATATTGACATAAACCACCACGTTTCCGTCCGTGGGATCTTCTGTCGCGTTTAGATGAACAACCGGCGCAATATAACCTTCATTCTTGAAAAGCTGGACAATGGCAGTCTCTCCGGCGGAAAACGTTTCCGGATTATATCCATCTCCCGGACGGAGCTGCATGGCATTGAGAATTTCTCGTTCCAACAGGGGAAATGCACCGCTGATTTTAATATCTTTGACTCGAGCATAGGGCGTTACTTGAAAATGAAGTTCCAATTGATCTTCTTTTACGGTTTTTTCGAAAACATGGATGGCTTTTAATATATTCGAAGATTTCAAAGCCTCAAGTGAATCCTGGAACCGTTTCGTCGAAAAGGGTTCTCCTTCCTGGATAAAAATTAGATTCTTTACCAAATCAACCCATCGGCGAGCATCCCCTTTTATTCCCTGAACATCGACAATAACCCGTGATACTATGGGTACGGGTTCATCTGCTTTCTCCTTTTGTGCATATGCGGCATCTTTTGCAATACCCACCAGTATAATCCACAATAATAAAACTATCTTTATCCAGTCTTTCTGCTTCCACTTGGTCATCTTGATCAATCTTTCTCTATCGAAATTCAAGTCTGAACTGAATCCCACCGCCATAGTTTCCCTCGGAATCCTGAAAAGTGTTCATTAGGACTTTCTCAAGAAATTTATATTCCGTGATTACTTTCTGGATGACTTGTGCATTTTTTGTCTGCACACCGTATTTGACGGTCACTCTTCGGGAAAGCTCTTTGCCAACGGTAACTTTTACATCATTCGACCCCTCAGCATCTTTTGCTTCATTATATTCCAGCGCCACAACATCCAGACCGGTGGCATCCTTGATTTCTTTTTGAACGCTTTCAGCAAGAACATCGGCGAGCATTTGTCTTGGAGATAACGATGAACCGCCATCTCTTGCAATCAGTTCCTGAGTTGTTTTTCCTGAAATCAGCAAAGAGAGAATATCCTCCTCTTTCTCTGACGGATCGGAAGTCATATCAAACCTGAGGGTATCCGGTGTGCCGGAAATTTTTAAAAATACGGTCCATTCCCGAATTTTTGCTTCACTTTGGATATCGATGGTCGGCTCAATTTTATACGGGTTTATAAAATCAAAGACACCTTTTTTGACATTAAATTCATTTCTTTGGAAAAATACGGTTCCGGTTTCGACTTCTGCTCTTCCACTGATAAGGGGTTGGTTCACCGTCCCGTGTATATTAAGATCAGGCTTGATCGTCAATAAAGCGATATTATTATCAACCACAAAAGGATCTCTGTACTTGATTCTGCAATCAAGAGCCATGTTGTTAAAAATGGGCCAGGGGATCTTCGACGTCGCCAAGGGCTCATTTCGTGATTCTTGACCAATGGTTTTCATGAGATTCAGACGGACATCTTTATCATATGTCCCCTCAAGAAGCTCAACGTATCCTTTTATCAGAGACTTTTCCGAAGAACCTCGAACATCCAGTTCAGAACTCAACCGGACGTCCAACAGGTCAGGAATCGAAATGGGGAGGTTATCAACTTTCAACTTGAGTTCAATGTTTGATGGTTGATATCGGTCAAGATCAATGGCGCCATTAAATTCAAACTTTCCGGCATCCAGCATCCCTTTGATGCCCTCCAGAACGATAGCGTTTGATGTTATTCGAACACCTCCGTTCATATGATGCAGTTTTTGAAATAAACCCGGAATGGTCATTCCTCCGTCCTTGATATCCGCATGAATGATCAAGTTCGGTGTTGACAGGCTTCCATTCACTTTAAGCGAAAAGCGTGTTTCACCGGTGGCATCGGAGAACGCATCCGTGAGCATCGGAAGTATTTTAAAAGGAATGTTTCCATCGGCTTCTAAATCAAGATCTTTGTTTAATTTCCCGGAGCCTTTGATGGTACAATGGCCTTGATCGAGCAGAGATAGCCGCATCCCGGGAATCGATATTTCATCATTGTGGACCAAAAGCATAAGATCGTTACCATTGATCAATGGTGTATCCTTCCAAAAAATTGCCAGTTGAGAAATACGGGTAGTCCCTTCTATCCGGATCGGTGTGCCGAAATTACCCTTTGATTCAATACTTCCGGTGATGGCGCCGTTTAGTTCTTTTTTGCCGAAAAGTTGAAGATAAGGGGTCAAATCCGTGTGGTCAAAACGAGCGGATGTTGAAAAAGAACGGGATTGAAGACCGTATGTTGCATCCAGGGTAAAGTTCAGACCCCCGGATATATACGCGGTCTGATCCTCGACTTTAATTTCAAACGGAACTTTTTCCAGACGCTGATTGTTGAAGCTTAAATCACTGAGCACTACTTTTCCTTTGAGCCGGGGATTTTCAAACCCGCCCTTTCCGGAAATATCAAAAGAAATTTTTCCGCTGTCGATTTTCAATGACGCCATCTTTTTTACGTTTTTTAAGGAAATATCATTTGAGATCATGCTGAAATCATAATTCTTGTCCATGGAAACCCAGCCATTCAATACGATTTTCTCACCCGGTGCGATGACAAGAGACAAAGGATCCATATGGATTTGACGGCCGTCAAT
Source organism: uncultured delta proteobacterium (assembly GCA_963706295.1). Lineage (GTDB taxonomy): Bacteria > Desulfobacterota > Desulfobacteria > Desulfobacterales > UBA11574 > UBA11574. Next base: position 171,855 of record CAVPLW010000003.1, read on the forward strand.
GGTTGATGACAGCTTAATTTCATTAAGTGTCTGTATGTTGAGGTCCATATTTTTACCACTAAGATCTAATTGCCCCTTGGGATGGTCCGTACTCCCGTTAACACGGCCATTTAAGACAAACTTGCCCTTCATCTCTTGGACAAAATCTTCCAGGAACAGGGTGTCTCCTTTTAATGCAACATCAAAATCAGGGTTTTCTAAAAGTTTATAATCTCCCGGATCAAATATTCGAGCAAAGCCGGAAATATCGAGTCGGGAATTGCCGTTAAGGATTTTTCCATGTTCCAGGGAAAGACGCCCGTTTGAAAACCGGATATTTACATCAGCCTTGCCGAACCTAATGTTCTCGAAACCCAGGTTTTCCCCGTTCAATCGAGCATCCATAGACGGCTCCCTCACCGTTCCGGAGACTTTTCCGCTCATATTCATCCTGCCCAGCACGCCGTTTATCCCCAAGCTCGTCATGACTTCACTCAGATCGGGAGTTTCCAGTTTAAAATGAGCCGCCACCTGATGGGAGGAAACATCATAATTGCCGTTCATTTCAAGCCGGGACCCGCCTGCATCGGCGGTCAGATTCCCAATGGTAACCCGTCCCTTTTTCATATCTGCCTGTGCACTCACATGGACATTAAGGGGCGAACGTCCTTCTCCGGCGGACAGTTTGTTTATATAAAGTTCAAGTGCGGTTTTAGCCCAAAGCGTGTTTGGATAAACACCTTTGCCCTCGAGCTCAATTGCAGTGCTTGCGACGCCTTTAAAACCGGATATTCCTGGCGGTAAATCAGCAAGCTGCGAGTCTTTCTGATGAATGGAAAATTTGTACAAGATTGCATTTAAATCAGGATTTGAGGTTAACAGCCCCTCGGTAAATGCCTTCCTAAAGTCCACATCACCTTTAATATTGAATTTACCCAAGGGAGTATATAAGTATACATCATCGATGTTCAGAATTTTTTCTTTTAAACGGCAATTTAAATGAATCTGACCGATCCTGTTTCCGGCAATCTTTCCTCCTTCGTAGCGAAGTATTAAATCGATATTGGGATTGTCTATCGCCCCCTTTAGAGTCGAGTTCACTTGGACTTCTCCTGAAAAATCGGGTCCAAGCATCATTAAATCCTTGATTTTGGAAAGAGAGGCACGGCTTTTTAAACTAAGATCCAAAATGGGTTTGTCTGTAAAAAAATTTTCGATAGTTCCGGTGATGCCGGCATAAATACCGTCCATGTTCACGTCAAAGAGCAGTTCATCGATTCGGTCTTTTTGAACATCTGCTTTTAAGGACAGTTGATCGATGAAGGTTCGAACACCTTTGCTTTGAATCTTCCCCTTGTCAATCTGACAAACAAGCCGCCCGCTCTGTTTTAATAGATTCCCATCCGTGATCGTGAGGTTCACGTTTTGAAACACCACCTGATCTGTTTTGTTCTCGGCAGTTTCTTCGACTGTTTTGTACTGGACTAAACCATTTATCACTCTTAGCTGACGGAGAACGATATTAAATGGCAAACCGCCGTTTTTGCCAGATTCTGATGGTTTATCCCCTGGAGTATAAAGTGCCTGAATCAGATTGAGGTTTCCGGAACGATCTTTAACCAAAGATACATTTGGATTTCCCAGAAACAGGTCATAAACGTCCAATTCCCCTTTTAAAAGCCCGGTCCAGGATATGTGAATTGAAAATCGCTCCAATTCGATCAACTTATCATTTTCAGGTCCCGTTAACAGCACATGGTTCAATTCCACTTTTCCGCCTAAAACCCAAAATCTGTTTTGGCTCCATGTCAGCGTGCCGGGAATCGCCTGGTTCACCTTTGCCTGAATCCGCTGCCGAACCTGTTCTGTATTCAGGTAAAACTGAATCCCCATAAGCGCGATCAACACAACGGCAATTACCGAACCGATACCGATTGAGACCCATTTAAAGTATTTCATAATGATCATTCACACATCGCGTAATTTGAAAAATCAGTCTATATATACACATTTTTATAAAAAGGTCCAAGTTCCAAATTATCTTTAATTATTTCGGAAAATCTTTTCTATTGACTTTGTATTATAGAATTGATGAATTTTATAAACATATTCCGTATTGGTAAAATATCTTTTTCATGCTATGATCTCAAAAACGAAAAGCAAAAGGAATGTGATTCGGAAAACACCATTGAAAGAAGGTGATGAACAAGACCCGTAAAGATCTGGAAATCGATTGGAATAAAACCCGTTATCTTTATAACGGACGCGATATAGGGGTTTTTGTATTTGTGGGAATCAAGCCTGAAAACATTAAAAACTCAACCATCCCACCGGATACCATTCCTGCGGGGCAATCCTTTACAAAAGACATATCGCCATTGAAACTCTTGGCTCGAGAGCCCCTTACCGGTAAGGGTGCTAAGGCCGGTAAAATTACATCCGGCCCAATTCCAAACGGTGAAAGTGGTATTTTCTTATTTATCAAACAAAATGGCAACACGATCAAAGAAAAAATAACTGTCAAAATAACGGAAAAGAAAGTCCAACAGTAAAGATCCGAACCCATCGAAGATCCCGCCATCCATAAGCGACGTTTATCAATGACTCGATTCAAAAAAATATCTCTCTGGATAACCGCCTGTTTTATCTTCTGTGTTGTGCTCTTTTTCATCTTTTTTTTATCTTTAGATAAACTCATCAATCAAAAACAGATTTTAGATAAAATCCAGTCCGGTGTTTCTGAAGCGATCAACGGCCAAGTAGACTTTCAACGCATTCATGTTTCTTTTTTCCCGCGACCTCAAGTTGTTGTTCAAGAGTGTCGTTTTTCAATTCCCGAAACAATCAAGGGAACCGTCGTATCCCTGTCCATCTCTCCGAAACTATTACCCCTTATTATGGGAAAGTTTCAAAATTCCGGAATTACGTTAAACGCGCCTGACATCGAAGTTTATCTCGACCGAAAGCCGAAATCAGAAGACAAACATCTTAATTCATTCCCTTTGGGAACCGTTGAAGAAAACGTGGGAGCCGTTTTAGGCGTTGTATTATCAAAAACACCGGGACTACGCGTCCGGTTGAATAACGCTCGGTTGAATATTCTCCAAGAAAAAAAGCCTGCTTTTTGGTTCCAAGATATTAACGCCGGTATCAATGTTTTAAAAGACCATATCAGCTTGGACATGCGTTGCAACACCAGCCTCTTTAAAAATATTTCCTTAAAGGGGGCTGTTTATTTGTATAAAGACAAGCTGTTGCTTTCCCTTGCAAATCTCAAATTAGACTACCCTCGACTTAATTTATCCGGCAAATTGGATATCCATCGCACCTTGCCGTCGACATCGCCAAAGATCAATTTGGAACTGATGGGAAAAGATGTGGATGTCGGTTCAACCCGGAAAGCGGCCCTGGATCTGGTAGGAGAAAATCCCGTCGTTAATGATATATTTAAAATTGTAACAGGCGGAAAAGTTCCCCTTATTCAGTTCACTTCCCATGGGAAGTCAATGGAAGAACTGGGAGAATTGGAAAACATCACCATCAAAAGCAATATAACAAGTGGTGAGATTTTTGTTCCCGAAGTCGATCTGGATTTAACGGATGTTGCAGGAGATGTGACGATTTCAAAAGGTATTCTGAAAGGCAAAAACCTTAAAGCACGAATGGGGGCCTCGAAATGTCTTGACGGAAGTTTGGAACTGGGACTTGAAGGTAAAGATGCACTGTTTCATCTTGATCTAACCCTTGAGGCTGACCTGTCACAACTTCCTCCCATCTTGAAACGTGTGGTTCATAATGAGGCCTTTATTAAAGAGAATTCCCTCGTTGACAACGTAAAAGGAAGGGCAACAGGAAGGCTTGTTTTAGGAGAAAGCATTGCATCGATCAATGTGTTCGTGGATGTATCTCAATTCAGTCTGTCTGCAAATTACCGGCGATTACCGCATCCTTTAACAATTAACGGCGGTCGATATTTTTTGAAAGGGAACGCATCCTCCATAAAAAATGTGAGCGGCAGTATGGGGAATTCGACGTTTGCCGAAGTCTCCGGACAAATGAACTGGGATGACATACCTCACCTGAAAATCGCGTCGGGGAGGGCAAAAATTGATTTGGAAGAGATATATCCGTGGTTGTTGTCTTCTAAAATAATTTCTGGAAAGCTCCGGGATCTGAAAAATGTCAAAGGTATTCTGGCATTATCTTCTATGAGTCTAAACGGCCCGTTTCTCGAACCGGAAAATTATCAGTTTCAAATAGCCGGTGAAGTTCGAAATCTGACTTTAGACTCACCGCTGTTGCCGGGATCTTTAGGAGCTTCTAAAGGAAATTTTAGCATAACTTCTGAAAATATTTCAATTGCCGATTTTCAAATCCATATCCATGATACATCTTTGAAGGTCTCCGGAATCGTAAAAGACTATCTGAAAGGGTTAAGCCGTATTGATATGACATTCCAGGGGGAAATAGGGCCGGATGTAACCCGATGGGCGGAAGACGCTTTTAACATATCGCCATTTTACCGATTAAAGTCACCGATATCGGTTTCAACGGCACATCTGACCTGGAACAATCAACAACACACCGCTTTTTCAGGAGATCTGTCTATAAAGAAAGGGCTTAAGATTACTACAATTTTTTCAGTAAACCCCGAAAAGTTGACCATTGAAAAACTGATCCTCCAGGATCAAGTATCCAACGCATCCATTAAACTGGGTCAAAAAAACCGGATCATGGATGTTTTATTTGCCGGAAATTTACAAAGAGCAACCCTGGATAATATCCTAGAAAAAAATGAGATCCTTAAAGGACAAATAAAAGGAGATTTGTATGCGCACGTCCTTTTGGATCAACCCTTGAACTCAACGCTTAAGGGTGAACTTACAGTAAAAGATTTTATCTTTCCAAGAAAGACAAAACCGCCGTTCGTCATACACGACCTTTCTCTGACAGCAAAAAAGGACATTCTTCAAGTTAAATCAGCCAAGTTGGCATTGGCGGACAACTCGTTTGATCTTAAAGGAGATGTGACCTTGTCAGCTGCTGCACCCAATTTGGATATGGAATTTTTTGCGGATGTTTTAAACTTGGATCAATTGAAGCAGGATCTGGATAATAACACTAAAAAAAGCGACGATCAAACCGCTGAAAAATTATGGGCGTATCCGATTCGGGGCATGATAAAAGCAAAAATTAAAAACTTAACCTATGATGGTTTAACATGGGAACCCTTTGAGGCTGATATTCGTTTTAATGACAAGACCGCAGCAGTTTCCATTACCGATGCCAATGTATGCGGTATAACAACTTTAGGAATTTTGGAAATAACGCCCCAAGAGATAACCATCGATTTAAAACCGTCTGCCCAAAATCAAGCGCTAAATCCCAGCGTCTTATGTTTTTCAGATAAATCCGCAAAAATTGTCGGAGACTTTAACCTTGAAGGAAACATTAAAGCAAAGGGGATCCCCCAAACATTGATGCAGAATATAAATGGTGATTTACAGTTTTATGCCTCAAATGGCCGTTTCCACGCCGGCAGGAGTTTCAGAATATTGATAAAAATCTTCAGCATTCTTAATGTCACCGAAATATTTAAGGGAAAACTGTCAAATCCCGAAACCGATGGATTTGCCTACAACTCCATCCGTGCTAAAGCTGATATCCAAAATGGAAAACTCGTGTTGAATGAAATGATCATCGACGGCACATCCATGAACATCGTGTGCCAGGGGTATATTGATGTGGTCAATAAGCAAATGGATGTGACTGCCCTGGTCGCTCCTTTAAAAACCATCGACTTTTTTATTAAAAGAACACCCCTGATAAAAGACATCCTGGGAGGATCTCTTATCTCTATTCCTGTTGGAATAAAAGGCCATCTGGAAAATCCGCGTGTTACACCGCTTCCACCTTCCAAGGTGGGATCGGGATTATTGGGAATTATTAAAAGAACGCTCCAGCTTCCAGTTAAAATCATTCAACCCATTCCCCCTGGTGAAGAGATCTACTAGCTTTTTTTGAGTTTGGCATGAAAAATAAGCGTAACATTTTAGCCTTTTGAAAACGTTAACACTATACTATTACAAATAAGCGTTGAAACGCATGCTGAAACCCCAAAACCTTTGAAAGGCAAATGCGCTTGCCGATGCCGGCTATAGTCCGAAATTAAATTTAGATTGAAAAACTTGATAAACTTATTTATTGTACATTAACAATTTAAAATACAACCTGTTTTAAATGAAAGGAGACTTAAAAAATGAAAAGGCGACTCATCGTTTTTTTGACCATCATCACCATTATCGCAGCTCTTGTCACTCCTATAAATGCGGAAGAACCTGTTAAACAACAGCTACTTGTAGACCAGGCGAGGATTACTTTTAAAAGTTTCATGATTGATAAGAACATGGCCTGGTTCCGCGAACACATGCATAAGGCCAAGGGATTTTTGATCATTCCGGAATTGCTCAAAGGTGCTTGGTTTATCGGCGGCACCGGAGGACGGGGCGTGCTTGTTGTTAAGGATAAAACGACAGGAGACTGGAGCCAGCCTGCCTTTTATACCATTGGATCGGTGACTTTAGGCATTCAGTTCGGAGGTGAAAAGTCGGAAATTATCATGATGGTTTTTACCCAAAAAGGACTGGAGAGACTGTATGCATCTTCTTTTAAGTTCGGCGGCGATGCCTCCATCGCTGCAGGACCTGTGGGCGGAGGTGCCAAAGCCGATGTCATGACGGACTTCGTTTCTTTCGTACGCTCCAAAGGCGCTTTTGCCGGTGTCTCCATGGAAGGCGCCATCGTGAAAGCGAATCACGATTGGAACCAGTTGTATTATGGGAAGAAGGTCAGTCCTGTTGGCATTGTTGAAAAAAAATTGGTCAATAACCCCGGATCGGCTGAATTGCTGAATACGGTTCAGAGCTCCCTTAAATAACCTTATATTTTTAACACGCCAGTACAGGAGTATACTATGGTCAGAACCGAAATATCACTGTTTTTGAAAAACATACCCGGTGAACTCGGGAGGCTGGCGTCGTTGTTTTCCAATGAAAACATAAATATCGATGCCCTCACCATACAGGATGCCTCCAGCTATGTTCAGAATCTCTTTGAGGCCAGGGGGAAGTCACTCAAGCGAATCGCTTCGGTCGCCAGCTACAATTCCATGAGAAAGGACTCGGCACGGTTCGCTCTGATTCGGATGATTGTTGACCAGACCGACAAGGCCATCGATCTGTTGTCAAAAAACGATTATCTCTTCGATATTATGCCGGTAATGACACTTGAGCTTGAAAACAGACCGGGTTCCCTTGCCGCCATTGCCAACAAATTCGGAGAAGAAGGCATCAATATCAACTATGTTTATGGCACGGTTTCGTCTCCCGATGAAAAATGTCTTTTTGTCTTCTGCCCGGAAGATATCGATCTGGCTGCAAAAATTTTTCAAGACCTTTAAGGTTGACGAACTCGAAAAAATCTTTTGTGATCGATATCTGATTCTTTGGAGATCCAGCGTTCCAAACGGTGATGCGTTAAAAATTTCTGAAAGGCAAGCCCTTAATCAGCTATCGTTGCCCTGTCCTTTTTTTAATCCGGCTTCGATTTTTTTTAAGGATCTATTACCAACGTCTTGTTCATCATCATCATCGTCATCGTCGTCATCATATGTCTCGTCGTCATCGTATGTCTCGTCGTCATCATCGTCGTCGGATTCGAGCACCTCGAATTTTGTAACGGTGATTCGCTTTGTCCCGTCGCCATTTTTGGTTACGAATCCGGTCACTTCGACATCCATGTCGACCTCTTGAGAAAGCCTTTTACCCTGTTTGTTGAGTTCCACCACGTAGTCGTCGTCGTCCGTGGCGATGATCAGTCCGGTACCCCCTTCTTCTTCTTCATGCTCTTCAACAACACCGACGATGGTAATTTCTTTTCCTGTATGTTTTGCTTTTTTCATATAATCTCCTTTTGTTCTAAATGAAGTCGTTAAACATCCTGCCAAAGTCATTGAGCAGAATTGCTCAACGGGTATTAGCATCCATCGTGCCATAAATATAACTATTTGTAATTATTGTTTATAAAAAATATTCAATCGCGGAAAAAGAACTTTCTATTCCGAATTTGAGACAAAAAAATGAAGCGTCTTATCGAACGCTGTGATGTAAGGAAGCTTTAATTAATTGAAAGGACTTGATAAGTGAAAGGAAAAGAATCCTTATATCCGTTTTCGATGATAATCTGAACTCCGGGTTCTGAATAAAACATAGATTTATAGCTGTTTGAAGGCGATACAAATTTACCCCCGCTGCAAGCGGGATAAACTCCACGAGCTTACCGATTTGCAAAAGGCTCAAACTAGCGAATCGGAAGTTTTGAAACAGCTTCTAAAGAAAGAATAACGTTGGAAGATGTCGGATTTTCACGATCCGTGATGCGGGCGGCGTTTATCCTTTAATATATGGTTGGAAATCACCACCCGCTGTATCTCGGAAGTTCCTTCATATATGGTAAACACCCGGGCATCTCTGTAAAAACGTTCAACCGGATAGTCTTTAATAAATCCGTATCCGCCGTGTATCTGAAGCGCTTTTGCCGTAACCCTGTTGACCATCTCGGAAGCAAACAGCTTGGCCATGGACGCCTGTGCCGTATACTTTTCTCCCCTGTCCTTCATGGCTGCGGCGGAAAGCATCAACTGTCGAGCCGCTTCAATTTCCGTGGCCATATCCGCAATGATCCATCGCAACCCCTGGAATTTTGAAATCGGCTGCCCGAACTGCTCTCGATTTTTAGCATACTTAACAGCCGCATCGAATGCCGCCTGTGCAACACCTACCGACTGGGCGGCAATACCAATACGTCCGCTGTCCAGGGCTTTCATGGCAATTTTGAATCCGTCTCCTTCTTCTCCCAGTATGTTTTCAGCGGGAACAATGCAATTTTTAAAAATAAGATCCGTTGTATCGGAAGCACGAAGTCCCATTTTATCTTCTTCGTTGCCCACGGTAAATCCAGGCGTGCCCTTCTCAACCAAAAACGCACTGATACCATGGTGACGTTTTTCTTCATCCGTGATGGCAGTTACAATAACCAGGCCGGCATTCCGGCCCGATGTAGTAAAACGTTTTGTGCCATTGATAATATATTCATCCCTTTTTCGAACAGCCGTGGTCGACTGTCTTACCGGATCGGATCCCGCGTGGGGTTCGGTCATGGCAAAGGCGCCGATAATATCTCCTGCTGCAAGGGGTTTTAAATATCTTTCCTTTTGATCCTCGGTTCCCAACCGGTAAATGCTTTCACACACTATGGAATTGTGAACCGACATAACCACTGCGGTTGAAGCACAGGAATAGGCAATCTCTGAAAGGGCCAGGACATAGCTCACAGTGTCGGCTCCAGACCCTTCATACTCAAACGGAACCATCATTCCCATGAGTCCCAATTCTCCCATCTTCTTTAGATTTTCAGACGGAAATTCCTTGGTTCGATCGCGTTCCGCAGCGGTAAGAGCCACAACTTTTCTTGAAAACTCACGGGCCATGGTCTGAATCATGATCTGCTCATCAGTAAGCGCAAAAGACATGGATTGCTCCCTCTCAACTTTTGTTTTAGAACACCAATTTTTAAATGCCCAAGACGCATCAACCTATCCGGACAAAAACCTCAAGCCTGAAATCATTGATCTCCGACAACCTTGAGCCAAATTATTTTGACTTCTAATGTCCATAGATGACAACGATAAGTTCGGCTTTTTCGTTTCCAACATTCCTCAACTGGTGTCGAATCCCCGAATTAAAGTGAAGCGAATCTCCAACATCGAGTGTGTTTACATGATCTCCCACAATCACTTCAACTTTTCCGGCCAGCACGTATACAAATTCTTCACCTTCGTGTTGGTATCCCACCCCTTTATGATCCGTCATGGCGTCGATGGAAACCTTGAACGCCTTTAAATGTTTATTCTCAGCGCCAGGCGTAAGGGTCGTATATGCATAGTTTTCAGTACGCTTTGTATAGGCCTTGATACGACTTCTTAAGCTCGTCTCCTGTTCTTTCAGGAAAAAACCTGAATCTATCTCCAACGCTCTTGCAATCTGCAAAAGAGTGCCCACCGGCGGAATTTTTTTACCACTCTCCATTTCTTTCAGATAATCGACTGAAAAACCGGTTTCATTCGCAACACGGTCAAGGGACATCTTCTTTTTTAACCGTTCCTTTTTTATCTTCTTCCCCACCGGGACAACAGCCTCGGCTTTCTTTTTGGCCATATCGCCTCCTTATTTAGTGTTGATCCATAAATGAGGATTTTTGTTCAAGATCAAGGCATGCGAAAAAAATAACCACAGGCATATGTTTAATATTCCGAGGATTATTTTTTGAGCATAACGCAGAGATTGGGCAAAAAGACCATTTATGGATGGACACTATTTATATTCATAAAATCCCCGTCCCGTCTTTTTACCCAGCCAGCCGGCCTCAACATATCGTTTGAGCAGCGGACAGGACCGGTACTTTGAATCTTTAAATCCATCGAAAAGCGTATCCATAATTGCCAGACAGGTATCCAATCCGATGAGATCCGCCAGTGCCAGAGGACCCATGGGATGGTTCGCGCCCAGCTTCATGACAGTATCGATGTCTTCACGGGAACCCACACCATGATACAGGCAATACACCGCTTCATTGATCATGGGCATGAGTATTCGATTGATGATAAAACCGGGGTAATCATTCGCTTCAGCCGGTGTTTTACCCAGCTTTACAGCCAAGCTCCATGTGGTCTTAAACGTGTCATCCGTTGTTCGCAGCCCCCGGATAATCTCAATCAGTTTCATTACCGGAACCGGATTCATAAAATGCATCCCGATAATCTTATCCGGGCGTCCTGTATGGGAAGCAATCCGTCCGATGGGAATGGAAGATGTGTTGGTTGCCAGAATCACATGAGGTTCACAGATTTGATCCAGATCTTTAAATATCTGAAACTTAATCGTTTCATTTTCTGTGGCGGCCTCGATAACAAAATCGACAGACCCCATATCCTTGATGTCTACGCTGGTTCTGATCCGCTGAAGAACAGCATTCATCTCTTCATCGGTCATTCTGCCTTTGTCGACACTTCGCCTTAAATTCTTCTTTATGCCTGCAAAACCTTTTTCGACAAATTCAGTCTTGATGTCGTTCATGATGACCTCAAAGCCGCTCACGGCAGCAACCTGAGCGATACCGTTTCCCATCTGACCCGCACCAATAACGCCGAATGTTTTTATGTCCATTTTTTTCTCCTTCTCCTTTGTATGTGCTCACAGGGTGTGCTTCCTCGTGTAACGATACCTGCCCGCTCGTGCCTTGCATGGCAGGCGGGTTGGCGGAGTGGCTTCGTCATTTCATTGACTTAGCAGTGGGGGAGACCGCGGCTCCCGCATGCTTTTCGCGGGAGAACGCGGAGGGGGCAGGAATGCCACCGCTGCTAAGTCATTGAAATGACCAGACACGTAGACACCGGAGTGAAGCGGGGAAGCACACCCCGTGAATACGTACTATCGTTTTACCACCATGGCAACACCTTCCCCACCCCCGAGACACAGCGAAGCAACCCCGACCTTTTTGTCCTGTCGAATCATTTCATGTAAAAGGGACACCAGCAATCGACATCCGCTGGCACCGATGGGATGCCCCAGAGCGACACTCCCACCGTTTACATTCACCTTTGCATGATCCAGGTTAAGCTCCTTCAGCACCGCCGCCGTCGAACCGCTGAACGCTTCGTTGATCTCAAAAAGATCGACATCTGAAAGGGAAATCCCTTCCTTCTTCAAACATTTGGGAATGGCCCAAATGGGTGCCACAAGAAGGTATTTCATATCCAAACCAAAAGATGCCTGAGCGCCGATGGTCGCCATGACCCGGCATCCCAGCGTTTTGGCTTTATCTTTTGACATGACCACCACGGCTGCCGCACCGTCACTGATGATGGATGCATTGCCGGCCGTTCCCTTTCCGTCCTTTTTAAACGCCGGTTTCATTTTTGAAAGGGCTTCAAAGGTCGTCTCACGGGGGCATTCATCCTGATCAAAAATAACAGGATCGCCTTTTCGCCGGAGAATTTCAACAGGAACGATTTCATCTTTAAATCGACCGTTGCGGACGGCTTCAAGCGTGCGACGATATGACTCTGCGGCATAACGATCCTGGTCTTCTCGGCTGATGTCGTACTTTTCTGAACATAGCTCATTGGAAACACCCATGTGAAAATCATTGACAATATCCCAGAGACCGTCATGAACCATATGATCTTCAAGGGTGCCCGGCCCCATGCGATATCCAAAACGACCTTTTTCAAGATAATACGGTGCCATACTCATGTTTTCCATTCCGCCTGCAACGACAACATCCGCATCACCCACCTGAATCGCCTGGGCAGCCAGCATGACCGCTTTTAATGCTGAACCGCAAACCTTATTCACGGTGATACATTCAACCCCAAAAGGCATATCAGCCTTAACAGCCGCCTGTCTGGCAGGATTTTGTCCGTAACCGCACGGAAGCACCATCCCCATAATCACCTCATTGACATCATCTTTCTGAATACCTGCCCGTTCAACCGCTGCTTCGATCACCACAGCACCCAATCGGGTGGCGCCGATATTCCCCAATGAACCATTGAAACTTCCCAATGGTGTTCTCACCGCACTCACGATCACTGCTTCTCTCATGTCTATCTCCTTTTATTCTCTTTCTATAACCTATCTCAAAACCTCTTTAATGAGAAATTTTGAAAAAAATTTTAATATCATCTAAATAACAGCACCAAACATGTTTCCAGTTCATAAATAAGGCATTTATTCGATGAGCAAGTTGAGTCCTTTATTATCAGATCGATCCGGTAACGGGGCCGCACAAGAGTTTTCATCCGAAGCGTACTTATTGTACGTTGAGGATGGAAACTCGCGGAGAACGCCGCTCATCGGAAAAAGGACTATTTATGAACTGGAAACGCTACATGTTTCGTCGATACTTCCCCCCCACATCATACAACGCCTGGGTAATCTGGCCCAGAGTGCACACCTTAACGGTCTCCATCAGTTCTTCAAAGGTGTTTTCTCCTGACAGGGCAACGCTCTGAAGACGTCGCAATGCGTTATCGGCTTCTTTTTTGTTTCGTTTCTTGAATGCCGCCAGACGTTTAAGTTGTGATTTCTTTTCACCTTCGGTGGCCCTGGACAACTCAATGTACTCGCTCAATTGTTCCAAATCGGCATCAGGGTCTCGAAAGGTATTGACACCGATGATGGGCAACTCGCCGGTATGCTTTAAATTTTCATAATACATCGATTCCTCTTGAATCTTGCTTCTCTGATAACCGGTCTCCATGGCTCCCAGGACACCTCCGCGTTCGGTGATCTTGTCGAATTCCGCAAGGACCGCTTCCTCCACCAACCGCGTCAACTCCTCGACAACGAAGCTGCCTTGATTCAAATTCTCATTTTTTGCAAGGCCCCATTCCCGGTTGATAATGAGCTGAATAGCCAAAGCACGCCGGACCGATTCATTGCTCGGCGTCGTAATGGCTTCATCAAAGGCATTGGTGTGCAAACTGTTGCAGTTGTCATAAATCGCACAAAGTGCCTGAAGCGTCGTCCGAATGTCGTTAAGCTGGATGTCCTGGCTGTGCAGGGAGCGGCCGGATGTCTGTACATGATATTTCAGCATCTGAGACCGGTCGGAACCGCCGTATTTATTCTTCATGGCAATAGACCAAATACGTCTGGCCACTCTCCCGATGACCGTATATTCCGGATCCATGCCATTGGAAAAGAAAAAGGACAAATTGGGTGCAAAGCTGTCGATGGGCATCCCCCGGGATAGATAATATTCGACATAGGTAAATCCGTTGGCCAGTGTAAGGGCCAGTTGAGTAATCGGATTGGCGCCGGCCTCGGCAATGTGGTATCCTGAAATGGACACCGAATAGAAATTTCGGACGTTGTTTTCTATAAAGTACTTCTGGATATCTCCCATCATTTTCAGCGCAAATTCAATGGAGAAAATACAGGTGTTTTGGCCTTGATCTTCTTTTAAAATATCCGCTTGAACCGTTCCGCGAACATGGGACAGGGCCTTGGATCGAATGTCATTGTACTCTTTCTTCGAAGGTTCTCTTTCTTCTCGGGCCCGCAACGCATCAACCTGTTGATCGACGGCGGTATTTAAAAACATGGCAAGTATGATGGGAGCAGGTCCGTTGATGGTCATGGAAACAGATGTGTTGGATGCGCACAAATTAAAACCGTCATAAAGCACCTTCATATCGTCGAGGGTACATATACTGACGCCGGAAGTGCCGACTTTGCCGTAGATATCCGGTCTTATGTCCGGATCGTACCCATATAATGTGACAGAATCAAATGCCGTGGACAGACGTTTGGCCTCGGCATCGGCAGATAAAAGCTTGAATCGTCTGTTGGTCCTTGCAGGGTCCCCTTCTCCTGCAAACATACGTGTGGGATCTTCGTCAATCCGTTTTAACGGAAAAACACCGGAGGTAAACGGAAACCGACCGGGAATATTTTCTTCTCTCAACCAGGTGTAAATTTCTCCGGGGTCCTTATACTTGGGAAGTACAATCTTCGGAATTCTCGTATGCGCCAATGACGTTGTGTAAAGTGAAACACTAATCTCCCGGTTCCGAACACGGTATGTAAGCTCGTCCTTAGTGTAAGTCTTTTTGATATCTTCCCAGTCATCGAGCAGACGGATCGTCTCGGAATGCCGTGTGTTTTCGGCCTTTTCAATTTCCATTTTGAGCCGATTTAAAACCTGTGATGTATCGGCTATAAGACTATCCCCGGCTACGGCCGTTGCGGTCTCCTTGAGGTGCCAGACCTTTCGAACCGCATCTGCCTGCTCTTCGGTTTCTTGATGATATCTCCTGATGGTGTCGGCAATTTCAGCAAGATAACGGGTTCGCTCCGGAGGAATAATAATAGTTTTGGATGTAGATGTTTTTGCTTTTGGTCTGGAAAGACTCGAATCCAATACGATCCCTGTTCTTTCTGACAATGCATCGATAATCCCATGATATAAAGCCGTAACGCCATCGTCGTTAAATTTGGAAGCAATGGTTCCGTAAACAGGCATTTCCTCGGGGGATTTATTCCATGCCTTCCGGTTACGCTGTACCTGTTTGCGCACATCGCGCACCGCATCCTCGCCGCCTCGTTTCTCATATTTGTTCACGACAATAAGATGGGCAAAATCGAGCATGTCTATTTTTTCGAGCTGGGTGGCAGCCCCGAATTCACTGGTCATCACATAGATCGACAAATCAACAATGTCGATGATACTCGAATCTCCCTGCCCGATTCCTGCTGTTTCTGCAATGACAAGGTCAAAGCCCGCGGCTTTCGCAACATCTATGGCTTCTACCAGGGCATGAGGGATTTCTGTCTGTGATCCTCGAGTAGCAAGGCTCCGCATATAAACCCTTGGATTTTCGATGGCATTCATACGTATTCTGTCACCTAAAAGCGCACCGCCGGTTTTGCGACGGGACGGATCGCTGCTGATGACCGCCAGACGAATATGTTTAAGATCACTTAGAATTCTCAGAATAATTTCATCTGTCAGGGACGATTTCCCGGCCCCACCGGTTCCGGTAATACCGACAACCGGTATTTTTCGTTTCCCGATCTTTTTTCGGATTTGAGATCTGAGTGAGGCAAGATGGCCGTCTTCCTGTGCCTTGGCCTGCTCAACGGCGGTAATCAGGTTTGCGACCATGGACGTGTTGTCCGGTGACAGCGCTGAAAAATCAAAATCGGTCTGGTTAACCGTAGAAAAATCCATCCGTTTAATCATGTGATTGATCATACCCTGCAGCCCCATTTTGGCGCCGTCTTCAGGAGAATATATTTTAGTGACGCCGTATGATTCCAGCTCTTTTATCTCTTCAGGTATGATAACCCCGCCGCCGCCGCCAAAAACCCTGATATGCGAAACATTTCTTTCTTTCAAAAGGTCGACGATGTATTTAAAGAATTCCATATGACCGCCCTGATAACTCGATATCGCCACCCCTTGAACATCTTCCTGGATGGCAGCATCGACGATTTCATGGACAGAGCGGTTATGTCCCAAATGAATGACCTCAACACCGGTATCCTGAAGTATGCGACGCATGATGTTTATGGATGCATCATGACCATCAAAAAGGGACGTTGCGGTGACGACTCTGATGGAGTGTTTGGGATTGTAGATTTCAACTGCCATCGTCATACATTCTCCTTAATCGATTTTGGATTGTTGGTTACTTGTTACCTCAATTGAGCGAAAATCGAGGATGCCTCATCGAGTTTTGACTCGATGAGGATTCTACCTTGATATTCCAAGAATAAATTCGGTTTGGAGTTCAATATAATCTTCAATACTGTAATGTCGGGCAAGAAACCAGCGCCGAAACGTCCACATATGGCCCAGAACAGAAATATTGTGTGCAATAAGTTCCATGGAGCGCTCACTTAAATGTGGCAATTCACCGGATGAAATCAAACGTTCGAGCACTTCCATGAAAATGCCGGTAATGCGCACTTCATTCTCGAGTACCTTTTTACGCCATTGGGGTGGAAGAGATTGAGTTTCCTGGTAAATCAGCAGGATATGGTCGCTCATGCGGTTGCAGACTAAGAAATATTCACGAATCACTTCAGCCAGTGAGCTGCGGCCGCCTGAAGCTCTTGCCATGGCTTCCGAAACCCCCAGTTCGACCTCGGCATGGATGGCATCGCAAACCAGATACAAAATATCCTCTTTAGAAGCGATATATTCATACAATGAGCCAATGGAAATACCTGCGGAACGGGCGATCTGACGTGTTGTGGTCTTGTGAAACCCCCGATTGATGAACAGAAGGACCGCAGCATCAACGATCTGGCGATGACGCTGTTCCACAAGTTCAGGATTTTTTATTTGAGTAGGAATTTCTTTTGTTGCATGCCGTTGTTCCATGACAACTCCAAAACGCTATTCGATAGATATTTAACGCCGGACAAATCTGACCGAACGCTCGTTCGTATTTGATATCATGTTCCCATCTTCACTGTCAAGATTTTTCCTCTGAATAAAGAAACTCAATAACATTAAATATGCTTTATAAATCAAGCAGTAAGAAAGATATTGACAAATTTATTTGTCAAAGGTACACATAAATTCAGTCTTGTGACCGAGCGCTCGTTCATAATTATTGAGCTACTATTGTGCTAAACATGATAAATTCGACTTTTTCCGAATTCATCGATTTTAACCATAGAACATTTATGCTATGATGCTTCATGATTCTTTAATTTAAACTGATATAAGGCTTTAGCAAAAGGAGAGAATATCATGGAAAAAAACCTCGTATTGACCGAAAAGCAAGACATGATCGGCGTAATTACGCTGAACCGACCGGAAGCAATGAATACCTTTAATGTCCCCTTTGCCAGAGCATTGAATGATGCCCTTCGGAATATGGATAAAGATGATGAGGTTCGTGTGATAGTGATCCGTGCAGCCGGTAAACATTTTTCAACCGGCATCTCTCTCCCGGAATTCCAGGGAAAAAGTCCCAAAGAACTTCGGGAATTTCTGGCCATAGTGGATGAGTTTTATCACACCCTGCCCCGGATGAAAAAGCCGGTGATCGCCTCGGTCAAGGGCGCTGCAGTGGCCAATGGCGCCGGTCTTGTGTTTGCCTGCGATCTGGCGGTGGCAGCTGAAAATGCCAGGTTCGGAACCACTGCCATTAACGTGGGATTAATCTGTTTAGGCCCGGCCGTACCCCTGGTGCGCCATGTCGGTCGAAAGAAAGCACTTGAAATGATCCTGACCGGAGATATTATTTCAGCCGCTGAAGCCCAACAATTCGGCTTGATAAACAAAGTGGTGCCTCCGGACGATCTTGAAGCCGAAACCATGAAGCTTGCTGCAAAAATTGCCAAGAAAAGCCCCCAGGCGGTACAGACCGGAAAAACCGGCGTCTACGCGATGTCGGAAATTCCGTATCACCAGGCCGTTGACTATATGGATGAACTCTTCTCTTCCCTTTGCGGTACTGAAGACGCCATAGAAGGGGTTAACGCTTTTATGGAAAAACGGGAACCCGTATGGAAGGGTTGTTAAGGAGAACGGCATTGGATTTCGATCTAACCAAAGAACAGGAAATGATCCGCAAAGAAGTCCGAAAATTTGCACAGAGTGAAATTGCACCGGTGGCTTTGGAACTCGATGAAAAAGAAGAGTTTTCTGCTGAAGTCACACGAAAAATGGGTGAAATAGGCCTTTTCGGCATGTTCGTCTCAGAGGAATATGGTGGCCAGGACATGGACTATCTGTCCTACATCATTGCAGTCGAAGAGATTGCAAGAGTGGATGGATCTCAGGCAGCCACCGTTGCCGCCGGGAACTCGCTGGGAATCGGCCCCATATACTATTTTGGTACAAAGGAACAAAAGAAAAAGTATCTTCCAAAACTCTGCTCCGGTGAGGGGCTGTGGGGCTTTGGTCTCACGGAACCTACTGCCGGTTCCGATGCCGGCGGCAGCAAAACCACTGCCGTAAAGGATGGTAACGAATGGGTTCTCAACGGATCTAAAATTTTCATTACCAATGCAGCTTGCGAGTTGAGCATGGGTGTAACGGTTCAGGCGGTCACCGGTACCCGACCCAGCGGAAAACCGGAATATACGTGCTTTTTGCTTGAACATGGAACGCCGGGCTTTAAAGCCGTGCCCATGCATAAAAAGATGATGTGGCGGGCTTCAGACACCGCTGAGCTTTATTTTGATGATGTCAGAATTCCTGAAAATAATATTTTAGGTTTGCCGGGAGACGGTTTTCACCAAATGCTCGCAACCCTTGACGGCGGCAGGCTTTCCATTGCTGCTATGGGCCTCGGGGGTTCACAAGGGGCTTATGAAACCGCACTCAAATATGCCAAAAACAGGGTTCAGTTCGGACAACCTATTTGTAAGTTCCAGGCCGTGGCCTTTAAACTGGCAGACTGCGCTCTTGAAATTGAATGCGCTCGTAATCTCTTGTATAAGGCCTGCTGGCTGAGAGATCACCAAAGGCCTTTTGAAAAGGAAGCCGCCATGGCCAAACTTTACTGTTCTGAACTTATGGGTCGAGTAGCGAACCATGCTGTCCAGATCCATGGCGGATATGGTTTGATGAAGGAATACAACGTGGAAAGATTTTACCGGGACCAGAAACTTCTCGACATCGGAGAAGGGACTTCCGAGGTTCAGAGAATCGTCATTTCCCGGTATATCGGATGTTAGGATTGTGATTGTTGATTGTTGATTGAAAATTGAGGGATTGATTAGCGATTAGAAACTCGAAACTTGAAATTCTGACGAACGAAAAAATAAGCAAATTAAAACTGGTAAAGGATAAAACCGATGGAAGACATGGTTCTCTTGGTGGAAGAACGCGATGGCATTGCGATTCTGACGCTAAACCGGGCCGAGGTAATGAATTCTTTTAATTTTGCATTGCTTCAAGCCCTTAAAGAACAGATTGAAGCCCTTAAATTCAATAATAATATTCGTGTGGTCATCATCACCGGATCCGGACAAAAAGCCTTTTGTGCCGGGGCAGATTTAAAAGAAAGAACCACCTATAGTGAAATTCAGGTAAAAACGTTCATTTTTACCATCAGAAATCTTTTTACTTCCATTGAAAACCTGAACAAGCCGGTGATTGCCGCCATAAACGGTGTCGCTCTGGGTGGTGGAACTGAGCTTGCCCTTGCCTGTGATATTCGGATCGCATCCATGAATGCTTTAATGGGCCTTACAGAAACCCGTCTTGCCATCATTCCCGGGGCGGGCGGCACCCAGAGACTTCCGAGGTTGATCGGGCGGGGAAAAGCAAAGGAACTCATCTTTACCGGACGTCGTGTAGATGCGCAAGAAGCCTTGCAGATTGGACTTGTCAATCAAATATGCGAGCAGGAATCGCTTCTTGATGAATGTCTCAAAATGGCCGCCATGATCTGTGAAGCCGGTCCCATTGCCATTGAACAAGCCAAGTATGCCATCAATTACGGCCTTGAAACCGATCTTCACACAGGCCTGGGCATTGAATCCAATGCTTACTGGGTCACCATCCCAACTGAGGATCGTCTGGAAGGCCTGGCCGCTTTTCAAGAAAAGCGAAAACCGGTATATAAAGGGAAATAGAGGAAATCTTATGACCGAAAATCGATCATTCTGGGAAAATGAAGAAAGAAAACTGGATGAACGGGTTTACCAGGCCATGTGGCCCGGTGGAGAAAAAGCTGTGGAAAGGCTGATAAAGGAGGGAAAACAGCCGGTCCGGGAGCTTATCGGTAAACTCATCGATCCGGAAACCGAATTTTATGAACTCGGCGGTATCACAGGGTTTGGAATGGATTACCCCGGGGTTATGGATGTTCCCTGTGGCGGTCTTGTAACGGGATTGGGAAAAATTCACGGCAACTGGACCATGATTTTTGCCAATGACAGCCGTGTGAAAGCCGGCACCTATTTCCCGATTACATTAAAAAAACACATGAGGGCCCAGGCCATCGCCGAGCACTGCGGATTGAACTGTGTTTATATTGCAGATTCAGGCGGCGCTTTCCTCCCCATGCAGGCCGAAGTTTTCCCTGACGATCAGCATTTTGGATCCATGTTTTATAATATGGCACGAATGTCGGCAACGGGGCTTAAGCAGATTACCATGAGCACCGGCGGCAATACGGCAGGAGGCGCCTACATCGTTTTTATGGCCTGTCAGTCGGTGATGATTGACAAACTGGCTTATTCTTTTTTGGGCGGCCCGCCGCTGGTAAAAATGGCAACCGGCGAAGTTATCTCCGCTGAAGATCTGGGCGGAGCAACAGTACATACTCAGATTTCAGGCGGGGCAGATTATTTTTGCACCAATCAGGATGACGCCATTGCCCGCGTTCGAGAGATTCTCATGCTGGAACCTCCCCAGAAACTTCATCTCCACCGTTATGCCGAAACACCGCCACAAGTGTCAGAAGAATCCATTTATGAGATTCTGCCGGCTTCTGTTTATCAGGGAATCAGTGTTCATTCATTTCTTGAGGCGATTGCTGATGACAGTCTATTTTCCGAGTATAAAAAGAACTACGCCCCGGGCCGGGGAAATAATATCGTGACCGGCAAGATGCGCCTTAAAGGCATCACTGTGGGTGTCGTAGCGGCCAATAGTGTCGGCATCATATTTTTTGAAGCAGCATGCAAAGCCACGGAATGGATTATCCGCTGCTGTCAGGAGAAAATTCCCCTGCTTTTTGTCCAGAGCTCGCCGGGATACATGGTGGGATCGGAATCAGAACATATGGGGATCGGGAAATACGGCGCAGACATGGTGAGGGCGGTTTCATGTGCCCAGGTGCCCCGCATTCAGCTCGTCATCGGACCGGACAACGGGGCAGCCAATTACGGAATGTGCGGCAGGGCATACAGACCCCATTTTCTATTTTCCACCATGCGGGCAAGGACGTCTGTCATGAGCGGAAGAAGTGCTGCAGGGGTCCTGCTTTCCATTGAAGAGCGAAAACGGGCCAAACAGAATAATCCGATGACCGAATCGGAAAAAGAAGATTTCAACCAAAAGATGATCAAAAAATATGACGAAGAAGCACATCCGTTCTACTGCGGCGCTCGCCTATTGAATGACAGGGTTCTAAAATTTTCTGAAATTCGCAACTGGCTTGCCATGGCATTTGAAGTCAGTCTGTTGAAACCCATCGGTGAGCCTTCTTTTGGGAATTTTCGATTTTGACGTTGATGACGACATTATATATTGTAATAGTTTAGCCCTTTGAAAAAAAATCGATTTCAAAGGAGCTTCAGGTATAAACGATTGATGATTGATGATTGTCGATTAGGGATGGACACTACCCAAGGAGAAAAGATGGCACTTTTACAATATCCGAAAAAAGTTGTTTTAGGAGATATAACCGTAAGAGACGGTTTCCAGCATGAAGAAAAATTTATTCCAACCGATGCAAAATTGTGGCTGGCTGAAGAGCTTATTCTCGCTGGATTCAAACGCATAGAGGTCACAAATTTTGGTAACCCCAAGGTGATGCCTCAGTTTAAAGATGCCGATGAGCTTTCAAAGCGCCTTTGTACCAGCAAGAAAGTGGGCCATTTATTAAAAGATGTGGAAATTACCGCCATAACCATTCGGGAAAGGGCGGTGGACCGGACCATACAGGCCCGCAAAGAAGGTTATGGACCGGACCGAATTCTGTTTATGGTCTCCACCAGCGAATCCCACCATAGAACCAACTCCGGGCTCTCTTTTGATGAATACTGGAAGATGTGCGAAACATATATCCCAAAAGCCCATGATGCGGGGATGAAAGTCTGTGGAACGGTGAGCACCATATGGGGATGTCCCATTGAAGGTCCGACGGAGTTGAAAAAAGCCGTTGAATTCACACAGCGATGGCTGGACATTGGAGCGGATGATATTGAACATGCCGATCATGACGGATCTGCACCGCCGAACAAAGTGTATGAGTATTTTTCCATGATTCTTGATGCCATCCCGGACCCGTCAAAACATATTGCCCACTTTCATGTGACCCGGGGCTGGGGTCTAGCCAATGTGCTGGCTGCGCTTCAAGCCGGAATCACACATTTCGAATCGACTATAGGTGGAACCGGCGGACAGCCCGCCAACTTTATAGACGGCGTTCCGGTTCCCGGCACCGGAAAATATTATTACCAGGATCCGGGGATTGTGGGACTCGTCTCCACTGAAGACATGGTGGTTATGATGGATGAAATGGGTATTGATACCGGTGTTGATGTGGACCGTGTGCTGAACATCGGACGTATGATGGAAAAGATTATCGGCCGGCGGCTCCGCTCGGAATGTGTGCATACCGGAAGAATACCAAAAGGGTTGACTGGACGAATATAACCCGAATTTCTCATGAAGAACATCAAAAGAAAAGTTATCAAATATTAGTGTCCATCCAGAAATGGTAGATTTAGGTTCAGGTCAAGGCCGCAGCTATTTTGTAACCGCAGGCGTAGCGCGCTACGTCGAGAATTGCAAAATAGCGAGAACGCCGGCCTGGGCCGAAAGATGCCACTTATGGATGGACACTCGGTAGGAGCTCAAAATGAAAACTAACAAAAAGACCCCCCACATCAATGTCGATTTTTTTGAAGATCTGACCGGCGATATTTCTGAAGCGACCTGCGAGGGCGTCGAAGGAATCGGCAAACGGATCAGAATGCTCAGAGAACAGAAAGGGCTTTCTATAGAAGAGCTTTCAAACTTGACGGGATTTGACGTAGAATTTCTGTCAAACATCGAAACCAATAAAGCCCAGCCTCAACTCGGAACGGTGATCAAGCTTTCCAAGGCCCTTGACAGTGCTTTCAGCCGTCTAATCTCGGGAACAGGAGACAAACTCTATTCCATTACCCGAAAGAACGAACAAAAAATCGTCTCCCGGTCCACTGCTCAAAAAGGCAAAAAACAGGTTTACATCTATAAAAGCCTGGCCCCTGAAGTAAAGGGGCGTCATATGGAAGCACTGATCGTTCAGCTTGAAGAAAACCCTGACAAAGAAGTTTCCGTACATGACGGCGAAGAATTTATTTACGTTTTGGATGGTACCATTGTGCTGAATATCGGAGAGGAAACATACGACTTGGAACCTGGAGACAGTGCCTACTATCTCTCCACCACGCCGCATCTGGTCGCTTCGAAAAAAGGGAAGGCGACGATACTGGCGGTGCTTTATGAAGGATAGTGTCCACAAGATAAATTGAAAAAACCTGTCAGGAAAGGAGAAATATTGGACCTAAGCAACGTCAATTCCATAGAAGACCTGGATCACGAACACACCGCCAAACTTGTGCTGGACATGTTCCATCGTATCATCATCCATTATGCCTTATGGTTCAATGAAGTCAAACATCAGATGGGAATGGAAAAAGCCCTGGATATTCTCAATACTGCATCTAAAAGAGGCTATGACATTCAAATGAAACGGCTTTCAAAAGTGTTGGGGTTTGAAATGAAAGACAACATTCCGCTGCCGCTATTGAACATGCCGAAAGAATCTTTGATGGCACTTATGGACAGTGTGGCTGCAAACTGGGTGGTCAATGACGGGGTTTGGTTTCAGGCGGTGGAATTTACCAGAGGTATGAATGATGCCAAGCGATGTAATGATTCATGCTGGGCTCAATTCTCCCCTTTTGAAGCCTGGGCTGTTAAGAATTTTTTGAACCTTCCTGAAAAACCGGGGACTCGAGGGTTTAAAAAAGGCCCTCAATTTTCGTGTTCATGCTCGTGTCAACACGCATTCCATTGTCGATGAAGCGTCTGACAGTTTTATCTTTCAGATGAATAACTGCCGGGTTCAATCTGCAAGAAAACGCAAAGGGCTTGACGATTATCCGTGTAAATCCGGAGGACTTGTGGAACATACCTATTTTGCAGAATCCATCGATTCGAGAATTCGCACCGAGTGTATCGGCTGTCCACCGGATGATCATCCCGATGAATGGTACTGCGCATGGCGCTTCAGGATTAAAAACTCGGATGGATAACGTATAATATTTTTTGCACACCTTGATGCTTTGATCTCAATGATCGCTGTAAAGCAGTAAAACTTGAATTCAGTGAAGGTATGTATACATATATCATAGTATTGAATAATGACAGCCACGGGAGGCTTACAATGGAAATTGTTTACCGGCTATCTTTTCTTTGACCCGACCCGCAAGAAATCCGGATTAAGTCGAATTTAGCCCAACAGGCACATTGGGACCGAGTAGACATTCAACATAGTGTTGTTTTTTAGCATTTTGATCGCCGAAAACAGGATGCAGGTTTATATCCGGAGAGTATTTACTTGCGGGAACTTTACGACCCAGCGCTTCTGCCATTGCCCTTACATGGTGAGGACCCGCGCCACAGCAAATACCGATATAATTAACTCCCATGTCCCGTGCTTTTACTGTAAAATCCGCCATTTCAAACCGGGTTAACAAAAAAGGATCCAGCGCTACAGGGAATGCGTTTTTGGAATTCTCCAATCTCAGATCAAAAAAACAAGGTTCTTTCGGCGTTGTTCGATAGGGAACCGGCAGTACGGCCACATGGCCTTGAACTTTATCCCGAACTCTTTGAACAATCGGCATGAGAGTTTCAGGACCTCGGCCACAGTTAAGACCGACAACGTCGGCCCCATTTTTCTCCAGTATTCTGCAGGCTTCCTCCCAGTTATAGCCGTCGCAGCTCTTTTCATGAACCGTTGTAAAGGTAATCACAGCCGGAAATCCAGCGTCCTTTATAACTTCTAACGCAACAGAGGCTTCACCCAAGTGGCTAAACGTTTCAGCGATAATGAAGTCAGCGTTTCCACGAGAAGCCCAATCAACTTGTTCTTTGAAAATGGATCTGACAATTTTTCCTGATTCAATCGGATCGTTATGATTAAATTCCCAGGTGTTGGATAAATTCCCGGCAACCAGAGCGCCACCTTTTCGGGCCACTTCTTGCGCCAAAGATATGGATGTGAGGTTAAGTTCTTCAAGCCTGTCTTCTTTGTCGATGGCTTTTAACTTTGACCGGTGAGCATAATACGTGCAGGCCACAATGACGTCGGAACCTGCCATTAAAAATTCACGATGAAGTTCCTTGACTGCCTCCGGATGCTCCAAAACAACTTCCGGCACAAAAGGTCCGGCTTTTAAATATCCCCTTCTTTCCAGCTCAAAGATATAACCTTCAGCCACCAGAACGACACCCTTTTCCAGCCGTTCGATTAGAGATTCTTTTTTATTGTTCATGATTGCTCCTTAAAATTTCTATTAACTATCGAAAAATTTATCAAATGTTCATTCCTGATGTCAAATTTGAGCATTTTCTTTTAAATTGAAAAACTCGCCGATAGCTGAATTATTACCACAAATTTTCAGTTGGAAAATTCATCTCTTCAATAAAGCTGTCGAAAAAATCGGCATGTCCTGACAGTTCCAGGTGTTCCAGATCTGCTGCAATTTCAGCGGATCTTTCCCAGTAACGTTTTGATAAAAGGATCATGTTTGCGCCGGTTGACGCTGCATTGCCGAGGGATATTATTTTTTCCGGGTTTACCTTGGGCAGCAGACCGATGCGCATGGCGCTGAAAGGATGGACATAGTTGCCCAGGGCGCCGGCCAAATAGATATCATCGATATCTTCAATGCCGGCCCCCATTGTTTTTAAAAGGATTTTAATGCCGGAAGCTATAGCGGCTTTGGCAAGTTGCAACTCTCGGATATCTTTCTGGGTCAGCACGATGGGTTTGCCGTCAAGGCTGTCCCGGGGAGAAGCTAAAAGAAAGTCATGAATTTCATTTTCTTGGGTTTGAATCACCCTTGCTGTCATAGAATTTCTTTTTTTGTGCTGATCGGGCGGACAGATCAGGCCTTCCGGATTTACAATACCATGGTGCAGCAACAAGGCAGCCAGGTCTACCAGACCGCTGCCGCAAAGCCCTTTTGGTTTTATGTTCCCGATGACATTGTAGAAAATGTCGTTTTCTTCAAACCGGAAGCTTTCAATAGCGCCCGCCCTGGCAATCATTCCATGTGAAATTCTCGCTCCTTCCAGTGCCGGACCGGCTGCCGCACTGCAAGTAAGCATTCTGTTTTTATTTCCCAGGAAAATTTCGCTGTTGGTTCCTAAATCCAGACCCAGCACCAGCTTGTCGTCCTGCTCGGCTGCACCGGATGAAAGAATGAAGCCAATTAGATCGCCGCCGATATATCCCGATTTGGCAGGCATCACATAAAGCATGGCATCGGGGTGTAATCTGAGGCCCACATCCCGGGCCATAAAGGTCATCCCTTCGGTGATTAAAGGAGTAAACGGGGCTTCGGCAATTCCGCTAGGGTCCAGACTCAGCATAAAATGCTGCATGGTGGTGTTGCCCGCAACGACCGCAACCAGGATATCTTTCAGTTTTAGCCTAAAGGATTCAAGCAGGCGTTTGGTAATGAGGTTCAGATCTTTTACCAAAAGTTTTTGCAAATGCACCAGACGTTTTGGGCGTCCTTTTATATATTGAATGCGGCTGATAACGTCGGCCCCGTATTTTCGTTGCGAATTGAATCTGGAAATTACCGCCACTTCCTGACCTTCTATCAGGTTCACCAGTTTGCCCACCAATGTGCTGGTTCCCAGATCAAATATCAGACCGAATACGCCGCAAATACTATCTCGGGGTTGCCATTCCAGCAGGCAGTCGTTATGGATAACAGCCGCTCCGTCGAAATTGGTGGTCCTTAAGTTTTTATAAAGAGAAGACAGGCAGCGATAGGTTGTCTTTAAGTTATGAAATTCAGGGCTTAACACCTCTCTAATGCGGTGAACGTCGGAAAGAGAGTTTTCTAGGCTTGGCGGCGGAATGGTTATCAGACGTCTTTCAATGAGGGGGGCAAGCTCCACAGGGGGCATATGTCCATGTTTTAGAATCTGAAAAAATTCCGTCTCACCATTCAGTTCTTCGGTATAGATTGCAAGGTTTTTGAGAATTTTGGTGCGACATGCTAAACGAACTCCTTGCTCCAATTCGTCAGGATCTAAAAGCTCTATGGTTTCTTTTGAAGGCTTGCCAAGGGGGGTAATCACCCTGATTTTGCACTTTCCGCACTTGCCGAGACCGCCACAATCCCCTTCCAATTCTATTTCCGTATTTTGAAGCGCTTTGTATACGGTAGTATCCCGCTGGACTTTAATCCAGACATCATCCGGCAAAATATTCAGCCACACTTTTTTTTTTGTTACCTTTTTGGGCAGCTTTCGTTTATTTAGTTCCTTTTGCATGAGATTGTAATTTCTCTTAATAGTTAACGCCGCTTTTACTCGGGCCGAAAGCTCGATCGTCTTTATCGGTTTGGTTATAAAATCTGTGACCCCGGCTTTGAAACTTTTTTCAAGCGCTTTATCTTTATCTATGACCCCACCTGTCATCATAAGGATAGGTATATGAGCAGTGGTATTGTTGGCTCTCATCTTCTGGGATACTTCATAGCCCTTTATTCCCGGCAATTGAATGTCGAGTACCACAAGATCGGGAGGAGTCTTCTTCATCATCTTCAGAGCTTCTTCTCCTGAATCGGCAGTTTGAATATTCTTATAACCGTCCTTATCGAGCATATTCTTTATCAATTCTTGAATGACAGGATCATCGTCTACGATAAGGATTTTCATTCTCACCAAGTTTTTCATAAAAGTTGCTCCTATCAGACACTTTAAAAATTAGTGTCCCTTAGTACACAGTCTGAGCAGGTTTGCCGTTAACTCCGAATAATCGGCGTCGATCACCATTGGTTTGAGCTTCAAAAATCGTGATATATCGTGCACATTCGGCATAATGGTGTCAGGGTCAAGCGGCTGCCGAATGTAGGCCAGGCCGGTATAATGCTGAAAGTAACTTTCACGCATCAGAGGATCATCTATCTCAAGCGGTTGAATACAATATTCGGGAAAGTTTAAAATAAGGTTCTTTTCAATAAAGTACGTTCCGGCCTCTTCATCGATAATGGCATGGAATCGTCTGCTCCCCAGCAAAATCTCATAACAGTGCGCACCTGGGACTCTGGGAATGCCCATTTCATAAAGATGGTCGTCCAAGTCCGGATAACACCGTCCATACAAACACAGAATTTCGTCCCCTGCTTTTTTAGCCAGATGGATTTGGTGCAGTATTTCCTCTTTCAGCTTTTGGGGATAATTATGCAGATGAGGGGTGATATAGGTGATGGCGACATTTTGGTGAAAACGCTGCGGTTCAATTTGTCTTAGTGCATCCCGAAAAACACCACATGCAATGATGCGAATAGACATTTTGATTTCCCCGTTTGAGTTATGTATTTACAATTTCCGGAAATTTGCTTTTGATTTCCAGCAATTTTTCAAGACTCAATACAGGTTCGACTTCTTCGAGCCATGTTCGAGCCAGTTCACGGGCATTGGTCAGCGGCGTGGGCTTGCCTTGCTCTTGCCAGCGGTCGAAATTCATGCGAATAGCAAGCGTGGGGTAAAAAAACTGTCTGAACATATGCTTAACCGTGTGCTCTTCCGTGATGTAGTTACCTCCGGGCCCTACGTTTTCGATGGTATTAACGGCAAGCGTTTCTGTGTCCACATCGACGCCGCTGACCAATCGAAGGACCATCCCCAGGATCTCGTTGTCAATGATGAATTGTTCGTAGGAGATTGAGTTGCCGGAATCCAGCATTCCGGCGGCCAGATGAATATAATCGGCTCCGGCCATTGCCACCAGCAAATACGATACTCCCTTTTCAAACCCTGATTGAATATCGGGAACTTTGGCATCTGTAACGCCTGCGGATGCATAAATAGGCAGTTTGTAACGTTTCGCCAAATGAACGGCGCAAGTATTCAGCATGGCGGTTTCGACCGAGCCCATGGTAAGATCCATGGTGCGCAGGTCCATAGCCGTTGGAACAGCACCGTACAGCACCCGGGCGCCGGGGTTAAATACTTGAGTAATCGACACGCCTGCCAAGGCTTCCGCATGCAACTGGACAAGGGTGCCTGCCAGGGTCGCCGGGGAAGTAGCGCCGGCAATAGGCGCCGGCGCACAGGTGGCCGGAATGCCGTTTAAAGCGCAAAACTCTAATATTTTAAGTGTATTGGCATCTAACGTCAGCGGGCTTATGGGATTGGTGATCACCGAAACAAAGGGGCGTTCTCTGAGCCGGTCTTCCCCGCCTGCCATGAAGCTGGCCAGGCACCACAATTGCTTTACGCCTTCAAGGGTATCGCATCCTCCCATGACATGCTTGGTGGTATTGCTGAGGGCATGAAAAAAATCATTCAGATGATAGAACTCGAGGTCCAGATCGTGGGCCTGACAGGCAATAATGTAAAATCGGATGTTGTCGAGACGATCGACAAGACGCGCGGTATTGATGACGTCTTGTAGGATGGTCGGGCGGTAACTCCCGGTGCCCATATCCAGAATTCGAAACACACGGCCGCCGTTTCCAAAATAAACATTGCCTGATCCAAGGTGTAAATCATTTTTACCATCTCGGGAATAGAGGGTGAATTGCTGCGGGGCCTTTGCAATCATTTTGTCAAGCCACCTTCCGGAAAAAAAGACCCGATCTTCCTTGACATCGACTCTGGCTCCGCCGGCCTTGAGCATCGTTAAGGTATGGCGGTCGAGGATCTTAACCCCCACGCGTTTTAGTATTCTGCGTCCGGCCCGGTCGATGTTGTCGATTTCAGCACGAGTGAGCAATATAATACCTTTTCCAGCATCTAATCATAAAGCGTTTATAAGGTCGTTGATCTCTTTTAATACGCCGTCATCCTTAGGCGTTACCTGATGTTCGGTCAAAATCCGTTTGGCCTCTTCATTACTGCGGGTGTAAAGATCCTTTGACCCTTCGGCTTCCCAGCTATCGTAGCGGCTGCGGTCCAGAAGTTTGGGAAGATAAAGCGCCTGCTCAAAGTTCTCGAATGTGTGGTCGTCCATTAAAAAGAATGCCTGGGGACCTGCATTTTTAACCCTTTCCAGAGCGTCCAGAGCCAAAGTGGTTTCGTTTACCGGAATGCCGCGGGTGAAAAAACGCGCCATGGCAACCAATTCATTGGCAATGGTGACCATTTCAAGAGAGGACGTGCTGCCATACTCGAGGTATCCGTTATCATGAATAAGATTGCAACGGGAAAGCATGGCGGTAATAATCGAAAACATAGCTTCGGCGCCGGCCTGGGCATCCACTACTTTGGAATCCGATGCCCCTGAAAAGGACCAAATGGGAAGACCGTATATTTCGTCACGCATATCCGCTAAAGCCGCCTGGGTCAGGCTCCATTCAGGGCAACCGTAGGATACGACGGCGGACTTCATGTCAAGAGCGCTGACGTTGGGGCCGAAAAGAAACGGCGCCCCTTTAGCGGCAAGTTGATGCACAATCAGCCCTGCCAGGTTTTCAGCAATCCCCATGGCCATCGCCCCGGCAAGGGTTACCGGCGCACCGCCGCCGGCGTTTGAGCCCGAGGGCAGGCATATGGGAACCCCTTTGCGGGCGCAAAAAATAAGTCTGTCCATAACATGTTCAGGAAAGCGCAAAGGACTTATGGCTTCCGAATAATTCAATAGAAAAGGTTTTTGGCGCAGTTGGTCTTCACCGCCGGCCACCATGCAGGCAATTTCATGGATTTTGGCGATGTCCTCGCCGCGGTCGGCGATAAATACAATCGGCTTGTTGGTATTTTTGACCATTTCAGCAAACGCGTAAACATAAATATAATCGACTTTGGAAACATCCTCGGGGTTTCCCATAGACATTGCAAAGGAAAAGTTTTCGAGACCATCAACTAGTTTAGCAAAATTACCGGTGTCTGCAAGGATGCACCTGCGCCGCTCTCCGGTTTCCAGATCCAGAGTAAACGTCGTATCCGAGCCTGTGCCGTAAAACGAATTTTCATCTACCAAGGGCATGGTTTTATTGCCAAGCTGATCGTAAAGGGCGATCTGGCGCGGTGCAGATCGGAGCGCTTCTTCAGCCAGGTAGGCGGGCAGTCGTATCCAGTCTTTATCAAACACCCTGCCTCCGGCGCCGGCCAGCATGTCAAGGCTATCGGTATGTTCCATCTTTATGCCGGTCTTTTCAAGGATTTCAAGGGCCGCTGTGTGAATCGCCAGGGCCTGACGGCGGTTTAAAACTTTTAACCTTGGTTGAAATGTGGGGATAGGTCCGGGTTCCATTGTATCTCCTTTTTAGGTGAATCCTCTCAAGTTATAAAATCGCTTCACTATTTTATATCAAGATAGATTGAAAAGTTTTTTGGCTTCAAGTACCGCCGAGCCTGCATCCGGAGCGTAAGAATCCGCCCCGATGTCTTCGGCATACTTTCTTGTAACCGGCGCACCGCCGATGATGACTTTCACGGTGTCCCTTAGACCGGAATCGGCCAATGCCTTGATCGTCAAAGACATGGAGGGCATTGTGGTGGAAAGTAATGCCGACATGCCCAGAACATCGGCCTTGGCTTCTTTGATTTTATCAACAAATACTTCCGGCGCAACATCTACTCCAAGATCGATAATATTAAAACCGGCGCCTTCCAACATCATGCCCACAAGGTTTTTGCCGATGTCGTGTAAATCGCCTTTGACCGTTCCCAAAACGATATTACCTTTGGTTGTCATGGCGTTTTCCTTAAAGTGCGGTTTTAACACCTCGACACATTCCTGCATGGTTTTGGCGGATCGCAACATTTGGGGAACAAAAATGGCACCTTTGGAAAATTTGTCGCCCACAACGTTCATGGCCTCTATGAGACCCTGGTCAAGAATGTCCTGGGCATTTCGGCCGGCATCAACAGCCTTAAGGGTTTCCTCCGTTGCTGTTTTGATATCTCCTTTGATAACCGCATCCAATAGTGTTTGGTAGCTCATCGGTTTCCCCCCTTTTTAAGTTTTGCTTTCCGGTTGGTTACTCTTTATTAATTATGCCGTTTTGATAGGCATCGATAAAGTCACCGCAGTATTCATCTTTTCCAAGGATCATCCGAGCAGACAGCAGGTTTGCCATGAGACGTTTATCGGTGGGATCTAAAATGGCGGCAGACAGTCCCTGGAGCATGCACAACGACAGAAAAGTGCGGTTGATAAAACGACGAGCCGGAAGGCCAAAAGAAATATTTGAAAGGCCGCAAATGGTGTTGACTCCGGGGAAATCGTTCATGATCGTTTTGATGGCACCAAGGACGGCGTTTCCCATGCGCGTGTCCACGGAAACCGGCTGCACCAGGGGATCGATATAAATGTTCTCGAGAGCCACGCCCTCGGACGTCAACCTGTTGATCAATTCGACACCGGCTTGAACCCTGTCTTCGATGGTAACCGGCATGGCCGTTTCTGCCATGCACAGGGCAACGACCCGGCAGGGATGGGCGGTTACAATCGGCAGCATTTCATCAAAACGATCTTTTTCCAGTGAAATCGAATTAATCATTGGCTCGCCCCGGTGGTGTTTGATCGCTTCAGACAGCGCCTTGGGGCTGGGACTGTCCAGACACAGGGGCAGATCAACAGCATCTTGAACCGTCTTTACCAGCCAGCATAGATATTCGGCTTCCCGATTCACAAATGTTCCGGCGTTTACGTCAATAAAATGAGCACCGGCATCGGCCTGATTTTTTGCGACTTGGCCGATAAATGCAGCATCTTGATTTTCAACAGCTTCAGAAATTCGTCTTCGACTGGTGTTAATATTTTCACCCACGATAAGCATGTTTAACCTCTTTTCTAAATCAAAACTATACGTATCAATATGATTTTATACCTGAATCCTGCATGAAAATTGATGAGAATCTTTAAACCACTCAATTGAATCGGGATTTAGCTATTCTCAACTTGCATATGAAAGCCTCCAGCCCGTGAAAAATTCAGGTTGTGAATTTTTCAGCGTGTAGCAGAAAACAAGTTTTTATCCCAATAACCTATTAGCGCCAAGCCTGCCGGATGCGTGCCAAAATAACATCCCTCTGGAGAAATATCGTCGAGAACATCAAAAATATCCTGAAAGAGGATTTCTTTTTTGCGTTTGTACATTTTGTCGATGTTTTCCAGTTTTTCTGTTTGACGTAATTTTTGTTCCACCTTTAAAAACTTTTCCGAAGTATCTTGATCGAGAGTAACTGCTCTCAATAAATTCATACAGTCATCGATCAGGTCGTCAAGGTTAAGTGTTGTATGTTGACTAATTGTATAGAGTCTGTATTCACTTCCCAATTTCATTTTATCCTCATTTTTTATTTTTCCAGGCTTTTTTATAGGCGCCAATTTTTACCAAAAACCCATGTCTCATATCTTTTGTAACAATCCTGGCTATCTTCTCAGATATCAAAGCAAAATGGGAAGAAAGCAGCGAGTCTTTAATAATAGATACCTCTTTAGGAAGAAATGCAGTTATTGAAAGCAACTTTTTTTAACCTGAATATTTTATAAAATAATCTAAAAAGGTTTAAAAAATAATCAACTTTCCCCGCAGCAAGTTGCGTAGAGAATTCATTAAACGTTTTCAGAACAGCAGACTTTATAATCGAATCCACTGACCCACTGTGTCTATTGCTCGGCCGCTGCCAAAATGCTTGGTAAAAATTTGAAAGTAATATAGCTCCTCTTTGCTCCTGATAATAGGATAATCGGCCTGGGCAGCTCTTAACGTTTCATCGCTGAGAGTCTCTTCAAAATATGAAGGGAGGATATCGGCAGAGCCGGAACCTTGAGAAAATTCTTGTTTCACGCGCCAGGTGATGGCATCCGGCAGATATTGTTCGAAGGCTTTTCGGAAAATCCATTTTTCGATTTTCTGATCGCCGTCCGGTTTTTGTTTATATTCTGAAGGAACAGCCAAAACGTAACGGAAGAGCTCTCCCGATATCAGAGGTGCAACGACGCGCACAGAATTACAATGGTTCATCCGGTCCAGTCTCAGGGAGGCGTTATTGTGCAAAAAAGCGATGCATTCCATCTGGCGCCGAAACAGCTCTTCAAGCGGAAATTCTTTTAGGTAGATATAGCCGCAGAAAATTTCGTCACCACCCTCTCCGGAAAGCAGAACCTCGACACCTTGGTCACTGGCGTATTTAGAGATAAGATAGTTGGAGACTGAACTTCTTACCAGAGAGGGATCAAAAGACTCCAAGTAATAGATGACCTCGGGCAGGACGTTTAGAATTTCATCGAGGTCTACGATAAGCTCATGGTGATCTGAGTTGATGTGTTCGGCCAGCAATCGAGCGCTTTTTATGTCTTCACTTTCTCCCACCCCTAAAGCAAAGGTTTTCAATCTGGCATCGGTTCCAAATCTTTCTTTATACAAATCAACTGCCAATGTGTTGATAACACTGCTGTCCATGCCGCCACTGAGCAAACCGGCTGTTGGTACGGTAAAGTCCACACGAGACCGCAAGCTTCTTTGGATGATGCTCCGTATATTTTCCAACATTTGATCGAGATTGGTATGCAACACTTTGGGCGGATCCTTGGGCAGTTCGGCAAACCGGAATAACGTGCCCATACTGTCCATGTAATGGCCCGGCGGAAATTCATATATATCGTCGGTGATCCCTGTCAGACTCTTAAGTTCGGAAGACAGGTAAAGCGCCTCGTTCTTTCTTCCATAAAAAAGGGTTTTGATGCCTAAAAGATCTCTGGCCGCAAATAGGTTTTCTCCATCGGAAATCACAAATGCAAAGATGGCATCATTTAAATGCGAAAACATGGATTGGCCGTGGTTTTGGTAAAGTTCAAGCAGTAGGCGCTCTTCCCGGAAAGGACCGTCCGGTATTTTATAAAGCGGGGCCAATTCCTGCCAGTTTCCCATCTGACCGTCGTAACAGATTTTTAATTGCGGATACGTTGCGTTAAAGGCCGGTACCTGTGTGTCGCCTCTTGCTAAAACGACATCCGGGTTTCCGGAAATGTCGCCGATCAGATAATTCTGCGCCATTGCGATGCGTTTATCTTCGAATATCCCTGATAAATACGGACCGCGATGTTGGATTAAACGAAACATCGATTCCAGTTCCAGGCGGTCTTTTTTATTATAGACCACAGCAAAACCACTCATTCAACTTTATTCCTTTCTTCTATTTAGTCCTGAAAAACCTGGTCCTCTGGCCAGGTCGGAGATATCCGGCTCTGCCGAAAACCTTAATAGTGCCTAAAGTTTGAAGTGAACTAAAGTGAGCTAAAGTTAAGGAATTCTATCAATTACATAAAATTAGCAGAGCGAAGCGACTCCATAACTTTAGGCACTTTAGCTCACTTAAGGCACTTTGAACTTGTCCAATTTTTCAAGAAAGCAGCCCCTTCCAGGGGCAAACCAAAGCCTGGACTTCTGGGCCAGGATTCTTTATTTTTTTATTTCGAATATACCGACAAGTCCGTGCCCCATTCCCGTTCCGGGCTGAAGCTCCATTTCAAGTTTTCGCAAGGCAAAGCCGAGGACCGATTCGATCAGATTGGCGCGCACATCTCCCCACTTTAACCAGCCCACGCCCTCGATGACCCTGCGCATGGTTTCCATGGCCTCCTGAAGCGGTGTTGGGTAAAAGGGAAGAATATCCGGGATGCATTCCAGCTTACCGGTCTCGCAATCGTAGTCGCCCAGAAGACCCATGGTGTATTTGACCAGAGCATTGCTGGACATGAAAAACGATTCAAAAAAGTTATTGAGGTGCTCAAATCCCGGCCGGGGGACGTAATCGACCAATAAATTCTCTAAATCCGTCCGCACGTATGTTTCAAAAAGGGCGTTGACCGGGCCGCGAAGCTTGGGGCAGTTTTTGTTGTAATCCCCTGTGTCCAGGTGGCGGCCGATGAATATGGAGCGATCGAAATAGACCAGTGGTTTGATTTCGACACCGGCCTGCTGAGAGGCTTTTTTTATGATATCTTCGATTTCCTGGCGGCAGACCAGCTTGAGCGGAAAAGAGGCCACATCTGCCGTTTCCCTCTCCTCTTCGGGGTAGATATAGGATATGCGGTAGTCCATGAAATACTCCTGATCGGCCGGGTGGTGCCACAGGTCCTGCCATTCAACGGTGTAACGACCGAGCCAGTCTCCCATGAAAAGGGCTTGTTCAGGCGCGTGCCTGCAAACGTCGGCGATGATTTTAACGCACTGCTCATTGGTAAAGTGTGAAAGGGTCCCGAAAGAAGTAAAATAAAAATCGAACGGCGGTTCTTCATCCAAAATTCCAGGAATCATACCCTGGGAAATATCTGCCGTTTCAAATCGTAATTTAGCATTGTCACCATAGTAATCCAGAGCCTGTTGAATTAAATTTTCGTTGAGATCAATGCCGACATATTCCTTTAACATGTCGTAAGTGATGGCATTGACAATGTAATCATAGATACCCGGGTCCTTGGTGGTAACCCCCATTATCAGGTCATATCCGTCTCCGCTGCCGCAGCCGATATCCAGAATACGTATACGTTCCAATCGCTTTTTTTTCCGCTCCACCATATCGTTGAGGGCGGGGCGTAAAAAGATGGCGGTCACCTGATCTTCCCAAAATCTTCTGACATTGTCATATTTCCCCAGCAGGCCGGTGGCCTTGTCGTACTTTCCGGTTTGAAATGCCTGGGTATATGCTTTTTTCTCTGACATCCTTGTTCTCCTTGAAGATAACCGTTCAAGCGGCCGTGGTTTTTAAAAGGTCGATGGCCTGAAACGCATCTTTGCAATAGGCATCCGCACCGATCTCTCGCGCAAATTCGATGGATGTGGGGGCGCCGCCGATAAGAATCTTGACGCGGTCACGAATCCCTTCTTCTTTCAGTTTTTGAACAACCTCACCCATAACGCGCATGGTGGTGGTCAACAACGCTGAAAGGCCCAGAAAAGATGCCTGGTTTTCCTTGACCGCCGCCGTGATCCGGTCCACAGAGACATCCGTACCCAGATCAATAACCTGGTATCCCGCTCCTTTGAGCATGATGGCTACGATATTTTTGCCGATGTCATGAAGATCACCTTTTACGGTGGCAATTACAAACTTGCCTTTGCTCTCAACGCCCGCCTTGATCAAATGCGGCGCCAATAAATCCATGGCAACTCCCACACATTCGGCCGAAGCCAGCATGTCCGGAATCAAATATTCTTTTTTTTCAAATTTATCACCCACGGTTTCCATGGATTCGGTTAATGATTCCACCAATATTTTTTTGGGGTCTATATTTTGATTCAATGCTTCGGTGACCAGCTCTGTTACCGCCGGCCGGCCTTCCAGGCCCGGATCAAAGCCGTCATCTTCAGCTTCCACTCTTCCCTGAATAACATTGAATGCAATCTTTTCAAGAAGTTCGCTGGTATTCATTAATCATTCCTCCCCATTCGTTGTCTGATTATGTTGTTTTTAGGCCCGGCAGAAGGCCCGGGATCTTATTATATATGTCATTCACCACATCCGGGTCCAGGTGAGGGGCCGGCTTGGCTTCCAGACGAGCCATGTACTCCAGTGCGTTTTCAATGACGTTGTCTTTTTTATCTTTGGTTTCGAACTGATACGGGCTGGATATATCTCCGCTGTGCATAGCCTTGCGAGCGTGACGGGCAAAAAGCCGGTGGCTGGAGGCCATCACTTTTTTTACCATTTTGACGGCGTCATCGGTATCTTGCACAGAAACCTTGGGCGCCCGAAGACAATGTTTGATTTTCCCGACCTGTTCATTGTCAAGTACAGCCTGCAGCGGGCAGAAACAGTTGGTGCGGTCCAAAAGACCAAAGGCATAGTGGATATATTGCGCGCCGCTGGTTGCCATGAAAAGATGGGTAAACAGTTTCTCAAACATGGCCTGCATGCCCGGCACTTTGGCATCGCCTACACCGGCAGTGGAATAGCATGGGACTTTATAATAGCGCGCCATCTGAACGCAGTCGATATTATACTGGTTGAATTCAGGGCAGCCGTAAAGGTCATGAAGATCATCCAGTCGAGCCCGAACCGGAACGCTGCCATAAAGCACCGGCGCACCTTCCCTGATGAGTTGTGTCAGCGTAATCCCGGCCAGAATCTCGGCGTTGATCTGGGCGACCATGCCGGCCTCCTGGATGGGTGCTGAGGATCCTCCCTGGGGTGAAGAAGAAATGACAAGAGGCAACCCCGATTCGACAATGGCAAAAACCTTTTCAGCGGTGTCATCCACAATTTGCAGCGGGCTTTTAAAGACACAGGCGATAAAAGAAACGATGGGATTTTCTCTTAGCGCCGTTTCGCCCCCTGCTATAATTTCCGCCATGGTTACAACATCTTTGAAACGTGCCAGACTGGTCAAGCCGGCCTGCACATGCTTGGTGATATTGTTAAGGCTGGCAAAGAATTTATTAACATCATGGTTGTCGGATGTAATCTCAGGGTCCTGTATGTTCAGCGGCCGGATAAAGAAATCCAGATGCTCGAGTCTTTCACAGAGCTTGGCAGCGCGGCTCAACAAGGCCGTGCTGCCTCTGACCTCTGTGTAGCGAGGCACTTTTATTTTGAGGGTGCTGTCTTGTTCACTGACAAAATCTTCCAGTTTGGTATCGAGCCATATATTGGCTTCCGACCCTGTTCCAAAATAAACTCTGGGAATTTCAGCGTCGAGAAGCAGGCGATTTTCCGGTTTGCGCGCGCCTAAAACAAGGCGTGAGGGAGCCTTGGCAACGGCTTCTTTAACAAGCCCGCCAGGAAAGCTTACCCGCCAGCATCTAGCACCTGAGGAATCCTCTTCTCGAACTTTAGCGCCATGGTCTTTGAAAAGCCGAGCCGCCCGCTCGCTATAACACCAAACGCCCGGATCATACAAAATGTCCAGTGATGCTTGATCCAGCCATTGCAACTGATCACGGCTTAAGCGTTCATAAG
Source organism: uncultured delta proteobacterium (assembly GCA_963706295.1). Taxonomy (GTDB): domain Bacteria; phylum Desulfobacterota; class Desulfobacteria; order Desulfobacterales; family UBA11574; genus UBA11574. The sequence goes on from CAVPLW010000003.1 coordinate 211,311, forward strand.
GCTTTACCAATACCCCCGGTCTGAATAATTCAATCACTATATCCTCCTTGATTTACGTTCTACCTAAATTCTGCAATTGTCGAAGATGCTGGAGATACAAGGCATCAGGTGTGAAGCTGTATTGTAATACCGCAATCACCTGATAACGCAGTAGATCCGGCATCTTCGGCAATCCCGAAGGGTCAATTGTTATCGAAAAATATGATAGAATTCCTCATGTTATTTGTCCGCATATTGGTGAACCTGTTTTCATTTAAAAGAAGTTTCAACTATTTGACATTATAATATATATAGCCATTTTCGATAACAATTGATGCAGGTTTTAGGTTCTAAAGGCCCGCATGTACCGCCGGCAGTACCGATCCTTGCCGGCCAGGACTTCTCCGGTTTTTATTGCTGCCATCAATTCTTCATCCAAAGGATCGACAATAGCGGCATCAAGCCCTGCAAAGATGCACATGTGTAAAAAAGCTATATTGAGCCTACGTCGTTGAGGCAGACCGTAAGAAACATTTGAAAGACCGGTCACCGTTTTAGCACCGGGAAAACTTTTCTTAATGGCGAAAATGGTTTCAAGGGTGACCAATCCTGAGTTTATATCGGTGCCGATCGGCATAACCAAAGGATCTATATAAATATTTTCAATCGGAACGCCGTACTTTTGGCAGGCGTTACAAATTTTTTCACAGGATCGCAACCGGCCGTCTACCGTATTTGCAATGCCGTCTTCGTCCATGGCCAGGGCAATTAATAATGAATCATGTTCGGCGGCAAGCGGTACCACCGCCTCTAAGTTGTGCTTCTCGGCTTTGGCCGAATTGATCATGGCAGGTTTCGCGTTTAAAGTTTCAAGGCCGGTTGCAATCACCTTTGGATCGGCACTGTCAATGCAAAGCGGTGTTTCGACTTGGCCTTGAATACTCTCGAGAGCCCATTTGATGGATCGAATTTCATCTTCCTGTGATCCCACGCCGGTGCCTATATTCACATCAATATAATCAGCGCCGGCAGATGCCTGCTTTTGGGTTAAATCTAAAAGACTTTTGGTGTCACGATTTAATATTATTGATTTTACAGCATCAAGGGTGGCGTTAATTTTTTCCCCAATGATGATCATAAACGCTTACCTCCATCACCTTTTCATATGATACCATCTTGCAAACCGGGGATCTCTTTCCGGATCTCGGTGCGTATTTCAGAAGAAAGAATAGGTATTTCAGGCTTTGCCAGGATTTCTCCGACGATTTCTGTCGCTCGAGCCTGGGTTGATTTGGCACCTTCTCTTTCCCAGTCTTGGCGGTTATTCCTGTCACTAAGCTGAGGCTGATACAGTTCGGTACGCATAAATTTGCGCGTATGGCGGTTGGAAACAAAATGGCCGCCCGGCCCCGCTTTCTTTAAAACATCGAAAGCCAGGGTTTCATCGTTTACCTGGATTCCTTCCACAGCCCGCATAACCATCCCTATAATTTCATTGTCTATTACCAGCTTGTCGTATGAGGCGGTCATGCAAAACTCAATAAAACCGGCGGCGTCATGAATAAAATTGCCGCCGGCCAGTGCGACCAACAAACCGGTCAAAGCCGATTCATAACCGGCCTGGGTATCATTGGTTTTGGCATCAGACATGCCGGCTGTGGAATATAAGGGAAGGTTGTAAAAGCGGGCCATCTGGGCTGCAGCGGCATTCAGCAGGCCCATTTCGATGGCGCCTGATAAGTACTTCATGTCACGCATATCGGTAATCGAAGCGACACTCCCGTATAATACCGGAGTGCCCGGGTTAACCAATTGAGTGAGCATAACACCGATTAGCGTATCCACGTTCAGCACGACCAGATTGCCGGCCAAGGTAATGGGAGCGGTAGCACCACAAAGCGGCTCTGCCGGTACGACCACAGGTATACCGTGTTTTGCAACCTCCATGGCAAGTTGACCATAGCTTTGATCAAGTTTAAAAGGACTGATGTTACATGCTACCATGGATATAAAGGGGCGCTTCTTTAGTTTTTCCGAAGAACCGGCGATAATTTCCGCCATTCTGATTACATTTTTTACCCCTTCCACCGTATAAACCCCGCCCATTATATGCTTGCGGGTATTGTTGAGAGCCGCGCCGAAGCGGTTAACATCTACATTCTCAACCGGCAGTTCGTTGGGGAATACGTTGAGCATGTAAAAGTGAATGTTGTCCAGGGCATCCACCAGCCGGGCCATCTTGACAATGTCTTCGAGTTTTGATCGACGCGCATCGGTGCTGCCCGGATCTTGGACATTCAGGGCGGTTCCGCCGGTTCCCATATAAACATTGCTTCCGCCGATTTCACAGTCCAACTCACCATTATCAGCCCTTCCATAAAGGCGGACAACCGAGGGAGCTGATTCGATCAGTTTTTTGACCAGATCCGGATCGAACTTGGCCACTTTGGTGGAATCGTCGACATTAGCACCGGCTTGTTTAAACAGTTCCAAGGCTTCCGGAAAATTCACCTGTATGCCGACTTCGGAAAAGATCCGCAGACTGGTTTCATGAATTTTTATAATATCTTCATCGGCCAGAGGCTTGTACTGCCCTCCGGGCAAGCCTTTCCTCGTTATCATCTAAACCTCCACTATTAGATAAAATCTGGTACAAAGTTAATGGGTTGAACTTCTTCGCTCGGAACAAGCCTTTCGGTTGCACTCCAAGCAAGGATTATAGGAATGAGTGGATTGGTTCGAATTGAACGTCGTTATTCCGAAAACACCGGAAATAGATTTGCGGGGTTGCATGAAGCAGGAGTCTGTGAGTTCAACGTCCAACTCATTTGAATCGAACATGCTAAACAATTTTTTCTGGTCGGTGATGGGCCAATCACAATAACCCGGGCTGAAGCATAAGGTCACCTGTTTGCTTTGGTTTTCATATTTGTTTTTCATGCGCTGATGAAACGTTGCCACCATATTATCAACAGCTACGGACGCTATAGCGTCTAGGATATATGCTTCTGCCAAGTGTTTTTCATTCATGAGCCGGTTGATCTCGTCTTCAATGCCACCACCTAACGTAACAATATAACAGACGATTTCCTCGCAGTCCTTTAACGTTTTTGAAAGTTTCGGGCTTTTAAATTCCGGCCCTTGGTCAAGATGAACTGCTCCCTTTTTGACTGAATCGACCCCCATATTCTGGTGGTACAAAGAAGGATCGATGAGTTCGTCAAATACCGCTTCCAACTTTTCTATTTTCGTGCAGGTCGAACGGGGAATATTAACGAATTCATCACCCCCCAAGAGCCTGGCCAAGGCATCTTCTTCTATAGTCGGTTTGATTTCCATTTTAAGATCACTTCATACCATCAACGTTTTTTTGCAAAGAAATAAGGGCTTTAAAAAACATCTCTTTTGATCAAATATTGCGTCAGACCTCAGATTGTAACCCTCGAAATGCTCAATGTATGGATGCCTGTCCCGATTGATTTTCAATCGGGGCGGTCAAAATCTTCGGTTTCTCCCACTCAACGTCAGAAATCTTCGACTTGAATTTGAACAAATTCGAATATTTTTATAGGTCTTAATATCTCTTATAGAATTACTTTAGTTTAATTTATTTTAACTGAAATAATTATACAACAAAAATCATTTGTAAAGCTTTTTTATAAATATCCAGGCAGGGCTGTTTGCGGAAGGCTTTAGAGATCGAGAAAAAGATAAAATCTGAAGTGCTACTTAACCTCCAGGTCCTGGACGTCTAGCATGTCGGTCAGGATGTTTAGGGAACTAACGATCTGTTCTTTTTTGGCGGTTTTAGTTTTTTTCAAACCATCAATGATCTTTTGCTGTATGGGAGGCGGGGCATTTTGGGCCAATTCCTTTCCGGCTTTGGTGAGTTGGATGGTAATCACACGGCGATCGGGTGAGTTTCGCATCCGTTCCGCAAGGCCTTTTTTTTCCAAGCGGTCGACAACTCCGGTGACTGTGCTGGATTTGACCATCATATGATCGGCAATTTTGGATGGAGGTAAAGGGCCATGCTCATAAAGTGTTAAGATACAGTTGAGTTGTGCTGCGCTTATCTGATATTTTCTGTTTAATTCTTTTGTATAGAGCTCGCTCGCCTGAATAAGTCTGCGGATCGAAAAGATAATCTGCTTTGTATGATTAGACGGCAATTTTTTGTCCATGGTGTTTAATCGCTGCTACTGTCAGTTGACATTTTATTTTGTTCCTGTTAAAAACTTTTTAGCTCAAATAATTTATTACTGCAAACCAATCAATAAATCAATATAATTTTTTCTTTAGATTTTTTTCTAATATTTATATCCTGACAGCCTTTCAATCAAGCCATCAAAGAAATCATGATCAAACTTACGCATGTTTCAAAATCATTTGACGGCGGCCGCTCCTATGCGGTCAACGACCTTTCTTTAAGTGTTGATAGGGGTGAAGCTCTGGTCCTTTTAGGCTCATCAGGTTGCGGTAAAACCACAGCACGTAACATGCGGGTCCCCTCCAAAGCGGGCAAGCGCATTAGGCGGTTCACAGAGCTTATCCCGCCTTTTGGCGGGAGTAATGAATCCGCCTGAACCTTTCCTCACGGAAACGCCCCCCGAAAAAAACTCGGCATCTTCGACTGTTGCCAATAGAGCCAAAAAACTATAATCTTTGCTATAACTCCCGCGGGACTATGGATAAAACACTTATTAGATATTCAAAGGTCGGATAATAAAAAAGCAGAGCCAAATGACCCTGCCTTCTATTTATTATAAATAATTAGAAGATACTTATTTCTTAAATTTTTTGCGCCCAAATCCTGCAAGACCAACCAAACCAGAGCCAATCAGTATAAGTGTAGCGGGCTCGGGGACCGGATAAACGCTATCATTGATTTGTGATGTTGTAACAACGCTTGATGTGGTAACCTTGGGTGCCGGATCATTAGACGAAGGGCAGCCTACAATTCCAAAAAACATGATCACAATACATAAAAACATAAAGAATTTCTTCATCTTTGTCCTCCATTATTATAAAAATGCAAATATAATAATTCAAAGTTTTCAGTTCTGACTATCATTGTTGCGGCTTTCCGTTTAAAGTATGTTATTAATTTGATGCTCTGGGTTTCAGTCTTCTATCAAGCCCGCTTCTTCTTTCCTTACCAGACCTGCGCTCAGGAATATGTATGAAATAAGAAAATTGTCGCCTATCTAATCCCAATCGCCTCCCTCCGTTATCGAGTAGTGCGGGTTTCATGGCAAACCACTTTTTTTAAATCAAATATTAAAAGGAGAATTGTTTCATAACCGTATAAGACTATATATTTTGTATGTCAAGAACTAAATAACACAATATGTGGTAGCAAAAAGCTATGTTATTACTGGGGGCCTTTAGAAGTCAATTGAGGGCAGATAGTGAATTTTCGCCAAATCTATGGAAATACGAGAACATAGTAAATGAACGCAGATATTTAAAAGTTGTGACAAATTTACTGCGAACAGATTAGAGAAAATATTTGGCGTTTGATTTTTTCACCTGCAAGGCAGAACCTTCAATCGAAAATTGCCATTCAAATTGTAACACGCTGTTGCCTTTATGCATTTTTGTATCGGCATTCCCAAGGAACCAAACAACTTACCGAGAAAATTCGATAATCCGGCCACCATGCTAAAAAATTCTGGCGTTTAATTCTAAAATGAGATACATAAAAAAAGTAGGTCGCTACTTTTCCTTATTCGATGTTGTTGAAACAAAATGGACAAAGAAGTCCTAAAGAAACTTGAAAGGGATAACCATGGCAGTTATCACTATATCACGTCAATTCGGTGCCGGAGGGAAAACATTTGGTCGACGCCTTGCCGATACCTTGGGATATTATTATGCTGATGAAGACATCATCGAAAGGGCTGTAGTGGAGTTTTCTGTCTCTGCCGATGGGAAAAAAATCATAGAAACGGAACCGGGCGACAAATTGAAAAAATTTATCTCAAAGCTGAATCCCTTTGGAACAAGCTTAATGGAACTCCCTTTAAGTGATAAAGAAAGATATATAGATGGATTTAAGTATTTAGAACTGCTAAATTTAATCATACCCAAGATTGCCAAGGAGGGAAATGCCGTTATCATTGGCAGAGGAGGGCAATATATTCTACATGATTTTAAGGATACCTATCACATACTCCTCATTGCCAAAGAAGAGGATCGGATTAAATTCATTGAGGATAATTACCGCGTTTCAAGCACAAGAACTATTCAGATGATAAAAAGGATGACTAAAAGACGGGCCAATCTTTACAGTTACTTCGGCAGAAAGGACTATGATGATCCAAAGCTTTATGATCTTGTTTTGAACATGAGTTTGCTGAGTATCGATAAAGCAGAGGAACTTATATGTAAGCTGATAAATGGCTAACCGGAAAGATTTGCTACGGACAAGACAAGCTCAACCGCTTTTTCAATGGGGATTCGGCCCATGTTCAACGTCAAGTGAAACGAAAACGAGTCGTCAAATCCCGCCCCGCAAATTGATCTGCGGAACCAATGCAGATTTCTGTCTCTTTTTTCTATAAACTCCTGGACGCGATCCGGGCGTATTTTATAGTTTTCCAAAGCATATTTTTTTCGCCAATCCATTGGTGCAACCAAACGAATATGATAGCAATTTTGCATATCTTTTAAGAAAAAGTATGCTGCTCGTCCAATAAAGACAACATTGTCTTCCCGAGCTGTTTCCAAGATAAGGCTTCCTAAGCTTTTCTGATATTCTTCCTCTTCTACCACGCTTTTATCGTATCCCACAATTCGCTCTATATAGGATGTGCTGAAAACCTTGGCGAACGTATTGGATATGTTATATTCTCTGCTTTTTTCAAAAGATTCCAATGTTCTTTCCGAGACATTCAGATCCTCGGCAATTTTTTGAAAAAGAGATTTGTCGACGTACTGGTAGTCGAGTCTCTTTGCCAGTAACCGTCCCAGTTTTCTGCCGCCTGTAGCCATTTCTCTGGTGATCGTGATTACGGCCATATGTGTTTTCTCCTCTATTATTAACTTGAAATTCTATAGTTCATTTAATGTTGTGTAACAAATTGAAACGTTCAATTTAAGTTACATTATGAATCTTGAACGAGTTGGAGGCTTTCATATGCAAGCACTTAAGGGCGAAGCCATAGTGAACTATTGCGAGCCCTTAATAACACAGCAAATGAAAGCCTCCGGCTCGCCTTTTGGGTGAAAATTGATGAGAAAAAAGATCATCATCCGATTTACCATTTGGGTTAAATGTATGATGCAATGATTTTGTTTAAACTTGCTTAAATTAAGGATTAACAGATCTCATCAACTTTCAATTCAAGATTCAGGTATTAATTGGCGCCTGCCTGCATAGAAAGATGCTGGACCGAATTCACCAGATCTTCAATGGGGAAGGGTTTTGTGAAAACAGCATCAAACTGATTGTTCTCGACGAGCCAGGGTGTTCCGGAGAAGCCGATGATCGGAGTATACGGTCTATCGGAATTACGGATGTACTTAACAACATCCCGGCCGTCTATTCCCGGCATTAGGATGTCTGTGATGACCAGGTCAAATTGACCGCTATCGAATTTTTTAATCCCCTTTCGGCCATCCAAGGCAATATCAACCTTAAAGCCGGCTCTTGATAATGCCGTCTGAACGACATTCAATATCGCCTTTTCATCATCAATGGCCAAAATGTGGTACATGGCATCACCAAGTTTATCGATTAGGATATATGTCGCTTTCGAGTTTAGGTAGATGGCCGTGAATTTACATCTGTGGGACCTTGGAATAAATAAAATTCCTTTATCCCATTATTCCACACTTTCAGTATTCCAATATTCCAATTACGAGCAGAGCGAGCTAAGTTGGATGTTTATCTTTGGATTAAAAAAAGGCTCAACGCCGGCCAGTACGTAATGATCAGCAATGCTGCCAGCAGCACGATCATAAAGGGTATGGCCGCCTGGTAGAGTTCTGTGATGGATTTATCAAAGCGGTAGCTGGCAATAAACAGGTTCATACCCACCGGTGGCGTGAAGTAGCCAATTTGCATGTTGGCCAGAAAAATGATGCCCAGATGAACCGGATCGATCCCGTAATTCACAGCCACAGGGAGTATAATGGGAATCATAATAACCAGCGCGGAAAAAATGTCCAGAATGGCGCCGAGAATCAACAACAAAATGTTCAACAAAATTAGAAATACGATTTTGTTGGTAACATGGGCCTGAATCAGATGAAACAGGCGCATGGGCACTTCAGCATCGATTAATAAATTGGTCGATGCCAGCGCCACGCCCAGAATGAGCAGAATCCCGCCCACCATCACCATGGAATCCCGCATAATTGAGGGAAGCTGAGAGACTTTGATCTCTTTGTATATAAAAACTTCCACAACCATCACATACATGGCCGTAACTGCAGCAGCTTCGGAAATGGCGAAGAACCCTCCGTAAATACCGCCCAACACAAAAAACGGCAGCGGTATTTCCCAAATAGCCTCGCGCGCTGCTGCAAGGGCTTCTTTTCCTGAAAACGTCGTACAAGGTACAGGATTGTGACGATTTTCCCACAAGCTCCAGAACGACAGCAGCAACACCATGAGAAGCGCCGGAAAAATACCGGCCAGGAACAAATCACTGATAGCCACATTAGCGCCAATGTCCATCTGCTGGGCAATAATGCCATAGAGAATGAGTGGAAGTGAAGGCGGCAACAGCAGACCCAGGCTGCCGGATGACGTCACCAGTCCGATACTGAATTTTTCCCGATAGCCGGCCTCGGTTAATGCCGGATAAAGCAGCGCCCCCAGCGCGACGATGGTCACACCAGAAGCACCGGTAAAGGCCGTAAAAAACGCGCAGGCAACAAAGGCTACAATGGCTAAACCGCCGGGCATCCACCCGAGAAAGGCTCGGGTAAACCGGACCAACCGTTGAGAAGTCCTGCTCTCCCCGAGGATATAGCCGGCGAATGTAAACAGAGGAAGTGCCACCAGAACCGGCGTATCGGCAATACGATAAATTTCAATGGCGATGACCGACAGGTTAACATCCAGGGAATAAAAGCCAAGCATTGCAACCGCCAGAATGACGGCAAAAAGTGGTGTGCCAAAAATGGCAAGAAGAATCAATATCAGCGCAGAAATATACGGAATCACGATCCGGCTTTAACAATTTTTTTGAAGTTTATAAGCGCCAAGATGATATAACGAATGGCGATTACCGTGAATGCAAATGGAATGATGGCCTCACATAACCATACCGGCACCTTTGCAAAACCAGCGCCGCCGTGGGCAAACTCCATTTGAACAAACTGCAGACTGAAATAGGCCACAATTAAACAAATTAAAGCAGTAAACAGCTCCACGATAAACTTGACAACGATTTTTGTTCGTTCCGATAGAAAGCGATCCATGATGTCAATGTTGATGTGGTTTCCCTGCCGGCTGGCCACCATTGCCCCCATAAGTCCCACCCACAGCACCAAGATACGCACCAGGACATCACTCCAGACAATGCCGGAAACGAACAGATTGCGAAGAAATATCTGGAGAACCGCCATAATGATCATCAACAGCAGCAATCCCACTAAAATCGAATCTTCCACCCGGTAAATGATCATCTGTGATCGCTCTAAAAAGGATTTACGAGGATGTTTTTTCATTGGGCACCCGACTCCTTTGAACGATATCCTTTAAGAAGACTTTCAAGGGTATCGACCATCTTTTGGGATAATCTACCGTTTTCAACGAGCCGCTTCGGCACTTCCGAAGCATCTTGACACCATTTCTTAAAAGCGTTGGGAGATGGTTTTATAAATTTTATCTCCTGTTTATGCAGCGCTTCTATTGCCTTAATATTGTCTTCTCGGTTTCGCCGGTCAAGGTCTTTAAATACATTGCCCATGATTTCTCGAAAAATCTGTTGATCGTTCGGTGTTATTTTTTTAAATACCTCGCGATCCACCGCCAGTATACCATAGATGTATAAAAACGGCTCATCCATTAAATAATTAATCTGTGTATGCCATTGCAGCGCCAGAGCCCCTATGGGCGGGGTGGTCACGGTATTAATGAGTCCGGTTTGAAGGCCGGCCCGCACATCGGCAATGGACAAAGGGATGGGTGTAATGTCAAAAGCTTTGATTGCTTCCAGAATCATCAAATCATTATCTGGAATCCAGACTTTCTGCCGGCGCATATCTTCGACGGTGTGTATCGGAACTGTAGACATGACATAGGCAAAGCCGCCCTCGGCGATTCCAAAGATAACAAACCCGCCTTTCTCAAATCCATCGATAATATGCTTATCCAGATGTTCACGAACATAATCGATCTCTTTGAACGATCTGAAAAACAGCGGCAAGCTGTAAATTTGATTGTCAGGATAAAAATTGGATAAGCTGCCACTGACAAAGGCGCCGCCTTGCAGCTGTCCGATACGGATTTTACGCAGTACCGCCTTGTCATCCCCCATTACACCACCCGGATAGTATTTTATCTGCACCCGGTTATTGGTCCTGCGAGACAGCTCCGTTGCACCTTCCTGCATTTTCTCCATCCAGACGGATCCTTCCGGCGAGAGGGTAGCGATCTTGAATCTCATGGCCTGAGCCTGACCGGTGAACATTACAATGAGTATAAACGCTAAGATTCTAATCATTCTTAAAGCACCTCTTTGTCATTTTAGTTAGTGTCCATTCACGATAGGGGAAACACAATAATGTGTCCAATTCATAAATTAGATAGTGTCCAAACGAAAACTATGATTTTTCGTTAAGATCAAGGAAGACGAAAATTTTAACCACAGGAATACTGATAGTATTTCGAGGATTAAAATTTGAGTCTGACGCAGATATTGGCGAAAAAGACAGTTTTCGTTCGGACACTGGTTAGAAATAGTCCTTCCCACTTTTGATCAACTCCCGAGCCCGCTCTTGAGCAAGGGTGTTACCAAGCGTATATCCAGACACATCTGTTTTAGCTTCAAGCACTTCGTTCAGAAGCCGGTCATGAAGCTTTTGATCAAACATCAGGCGGGCGTAATGCTGAGCATACAAGACTTTAACCATCAGATTTTTATCCTTGGAAATCTCCAGGGCACGCTCAAAATGTCTTCGTCCAACATCGGGTTTACCGCCCAGTGCCGGTGGAAAAAATGTCTCCAAAACACCAAGATACAAATGGGCACCCCCATCCTGATAGAATTCATCCAGTTCGATGACTCGCTTCATAATGGCTTCCACTCTGGAAATTTCAGCAACCGCGTTCCAATCTTCCCGATGCATCTGAATCCATGCAGACCATGCCGATCCCAGTGTAAACAGATCTGGAACATCCTTTATTTCCAATGGCAAAAGCGTGTTTTTAAATTCCTGGAAATTTACCTCTCTGAATCGACACGTCGTTGGTCTGCGAATACAGATGGCTCGTAATGCATAACTCAACGCTTTTTCAGTCAGCTTTTTTGCCCTGGCCTTATCTTTGACAAAAACCGTGGTATATGAGGTGTATATGTTCGAAGCCCCACGAAGCAGGGGTTCATTGTCCGGGTTACGATACAAAAGACTGTCAACCATCAACAGGTATGCGGGTCCTCCGGCTTCTACGGTGGCAAGATCGTTGTTGTTCAAAATCGCCTGGGACAGATTTTCGGTCATGTCGACCGTTGCGGAGGAAATAAAAAAAGAACATCCGGACAGAAGAAGAACGCTGATCAGGATATAAAATGATAGTGCAATGGAAAGGATTTTTCTATACCCGACACGGATAAAGCTATGGCAAAAGACAAACATGCAGCGCACCACCCTGATTAATTCAAAGGAATCGAAATTTTGCCTTGAAAAACCCAGTTGAACCCGAATATTTCTTTTAGCAAAAAATCATAATATAAACAACAGGTAAAATATTCAGGTTAACCTCGATTGACGTCTAACCTTTGAGCTGAATCGCTTCCACCAATACCCTTGCCGTTCCTTTTTTATAAAAGCCCAGTCTTTTGGCTGCTCCGGCAGAAAGGTCGATAATACGGCCTTGTACAAAAGGACCCCGGTCGTTTACCCGAAGAATGATATTCCGATGATTCTCAAGATTTGTAACGCGAACGTAAGTGGGTAACGGCAGATATTTATGCGCCGCATTCAACCCGTTGGGATCAAAAGCCTCACCGTTTGCCGTCATATGTCCGTCTTTTTGGCGAAGCGTCTCGTACCCGTACCAGGAAGCGACTCCCTTTTCCCGATAATTACCGGCCTCTTTTACAGACATGGGCACATACCGTTTACCCCTGACCACATAAGGTGACTTCTTGACTCGGCCTTGGCGGATCGCATCTTTTGGCGGTAAATCATCAATGGACTCGATCTCTTCGCGCATTAACGGCCAGCTCAAGGGCGCCATGATCACGATAAAGGTATATTTGCCGATTTGATAGACGGTTTTCCCGGCAAATTTTGTAACCTTATATGTTGTTTTAACCGTTCCTTCTGCAATTTTATAAGTGGTTTTTACGGTTCCCTTTGTAATCTTGTAGGTTGTCTTGAAAATACTGCAGGATAATAACAGCAAAGATACAAATAACAAAGAAATCCAAAAAAGCCTTTTTTCTTTTCTAAATCCCACCGGTTTTCAATCCATCTTCAAAAAGCGAAAAAGCCTCGTTTTTCTAAAAACATTAAATATTTTAAGATATTATGTTCAATCCATTCAAATTGAATGTAATGTTGTATAGCACAAATTCGGAATAATTGCGAATATATCTATTGATTTCATATTGACACATGCAATGAAAATACAGTTTTACTTGGCAATGCAGAACAGAAAACACTCACCAATACATGTTAATTGATCAGGAGGATCAAAGAGATCGTATGGGACTCATGGATTCGAATGAACTGAACACGCCGGCTGTCACGTTTCTCAAAACCAATGGTCACAAAACGATTGTCAGTCTGGGATGCGGAAGATGGATCAATCGAATCGATAATCACCTTCGTCTGATGGCAGGACTGAACCTGAGCTATTACGTGGGGATTGATTATGCTGACCGGATTGGGCCTGACATGAATGAAGTATTTATGGACCCTGACGGCATGAATGCCTTGCTGACACATTATTATCAGGGAAGTCCTGACCGCTTCTGGAAGGCGGTACATTTTTTCCCGGGAACCCACGTAGAAGAACTGATAGAGGTGAATTGCGCTGCAGTGGTCTGCCAACGTGTACTGCCCCACTGCCGTTGGGAGGAAGTGATTAAATCCATGAGCCCGAAACTCGTTCTCCAGGAAGATCTCCACGGATGCGAGCGACAGAAGCTCCGGGGCCAAAGGTATGTACGAACCTGGTCCAAAATTCGGCAATACGCTCTAAAACCCTTTCGTCCCTGGCCGGTTTTCCCGTGGGAAAACAACCTGGTCCTCTGGCAACACCGGAATTTTGGCAATAAAGACAATAATCGCAGCAACTTCAGTTGGCTTGAACGTATCTGCGCATCTTTTATCGGTTAATCCTAACCCGGACAAGCCGGTTGTAGCGAAGCGGACTTGTCCGCCTGTGCCGTGTGGCGGAAATCCCGATTTATCGGGGAACCAAAAATACTTGCCACAAAGGCACTAAGACACAAAAGATATATTTATTATTCTTTCTTCGTGCCTTGGTGCCTTAGTGGCAAAATGGAAAAAGTTTTGTCAAAAAAAGCACAAAATTCAATTTTAAGTAACTAAATAGAAGACAAGCATGCCTCAAGCTGGTCTAAATACCCGCCATAAAAATGATCCGCACCATCGATAACTTCAAAGCGGGCATTGGGATTCCATGTAGAAATCATTTTTTCTATCACATTTGCAGGTGCGATATCATCCCTGTTTCCGGTGACCACAAATTTAAGGGAATTCATCGTGACAATAGATCTAAAATCCATAAATCCCACCGGCGGTGAAACCATGATCATCTGTTCCGCCAAGGTATCTTTTTGTAAGGCATGTGCGTTCACCCAGGCGCCGAATGAATACCCTGCCAAATCGATCCGCTCCATTCCCATATCCGCAAGAAATGAAAGGGCAGACAATACGTCTTTTTGTTCGCCGAGGCCGTTGTCATAGGCCCCCTGACTTCTTCCGACCCCTCTGAAATTGAACTTTAACGTTGAATATCCTTTCATATGGTAAACATGAACAATGGATTCCACCACCAGATTATTCATGTCTCCGCCATAAAGGGGATGGGGATGGGTAACCACAACGCCTTTCTTTTCATCCCTTAGATTGAGCAACCCTTCTATTTCATATGTTTCTGATAAGAATTTTATCTTGTTAACCATTATATATCCTTTACCCGATCCTCTATCTCGGCCATGGACAGAGCAGCCTAAAATAAACAACCGTTTCAAATATTTAAATTTTCATACTCCAAACGTGAAACGATTCTATCCTACGATGTACGTTCCGGTGCCCACGGCAATCAAGACGTCTTGGTCATTATACAGCTCCATGCGGGTGACACTGACTCTTCTGCCGGCCCGCATAATGGAGCCTGTTGCAACAAAATAATTTCCTTTGCCCGGTCTCAGGTAGTCGATACGAAGATCAATGGTGCCGATTTTTGTTAAACTTTTTCCAATCTCTTCTGCTGTATGTCCTTTCATTTTCTGAAGGACACCCAAAGAGACGGTTAACCCGCCGGTGGTGTCCAAAACCGCTGAGATAACACCCCCATGTAGAATTCCATGAACATAATTTCCGATAAACGATTCTTTCATTTCGAACTTTACGCGCACGTCTTCTATATTTAAAGATTCGATCTTAAGTCCCAATACTTTGTTAAAAGGTATTTTTTGTTCATACAATTTAATTAGAATTTGCAACCGATCATCAAACTCTATTTTTTTATCAGACATAATGAAACTCCCATAAAACAAACTATCCAGTGAAAAAATCCTGTTCAAAAAGATTAAAAAGAATCTGTCTGTTGTTTAAGTTCCGTCGCTTCTTCTGGGCAAACATCCACGCACAGACCGCAAACATAGCACAATTCGGGATTATAATGCATCTTTTCTTCTTGCCAGATGCGGGCGTCGAAAAGTCATCTTCGGGTCTTAAAAAAATATCTGTGAATAAGGCCTTTCGGAAAAAAACGCCGCCCTGTCTCTGATTCGCTGCCAAATTTCAGAAAGATCGGCATTTATAGCCTTTTCCGGGCATTTTTTCATACAATTAAAACAAAAAACACAGTCACCGCCAAATTCCGGATACGGCGTAAAAGTAACAGCATCCGGGGCAAACGTCTGAACAGATGGCATTGATTGCAAAGCTCGGTATCGATGGTTCGTTCCGGCATATGCGCTTTGGCAGCTTGAAGACTGACTTTTTCCATCTCTGCATGATTCTCTTCGGTCTGATAGGCCAGGTCGGACAGTTTAATCCCTTCCGGGTTATCTTCGTGAAGTTTTTGGTTGATATGATTCACAAGTTCTCAACCATTCGATCGTCGTCAGCATCCGGATGCCCTTTCCCTAAAGGATCTTCAAGCTGCCACATCAATGAGTGTAAGGCCAGGATTTTGGCTGCGCCGAGAAGCGTAAACCTTTTGTTTATTAATTCTTTGCCCATTTCATACAAGGAAATACCGCTGCAAGCCCCGCCCCAGGTAACAAAAGGAACGGCAAAGGCATCTGCATTCTCCTTTAGTCCGGCAATACAGTCCATCACAAGCGGAACCGCATGAGAGACATACACCGGAGAGCCGATAAAAAGACAACTCTTGCCTTCTGAGGCTTCCCCCTGCTGTGAAATCTCCGTGGCGACATCATTGCTGCATTCAGCCAGGTCGAATGAAGACACCTCGGCACCTATCCCCTGAAACTGTTTCTCGATAATCTTTGCGACATGCCGGGTGGACCCTGCCGGCGAAAAATACACAATGAATATTTTTTTCTTTTTCATAATCATTTTCTCATCTTATTATCACGTAGCACTTAAACCATCATAAGTTCTCATCTGTAAAAAGGTAGATTCGCAGCTTAAACAAGTCACGATTTGAAACCTTTTGGGCTTGCCGATTTTACTAAATCTGCTGCGTTATGAGACATTTGCAGTAGCATACTACAGCTGCATGTCTCAGTGTCTTGCACCTTCACCAAACTCGACAATCGCTCAATTTAGGAATTTTGGTTAGAGGTTTTTGATATCGGGTTCATGAACCATACATAGGCTTGACTTTTACTGCCTATCGATATATGTGAATATAAAACATTAGATATCGAGTCAAACGATTTGTTTCGATCGAACCGATCGGAATTAATGAACGGAGAAGGAAAAAATGGAAATTCGTCAGCTCAAAACCTTTCGAACCGTGGCCCAACTGCTGAGCTTTAAACAGGCCGCGGAATATCTTCACTATGCCCAATCCAGCATATCCGCACAAATTCAGGCTTTAGAAGAAGAACTGGGCGTGCAGCTATTTGACCGGTTGGGAAGAGGCATTTTGCTGACCGAAGCCGGGGTCAGCCTGCTGAACTATGCTGAAAAAATATTGGATCTGGCAGAAGAAACCCGAACTGAAGTGGCTGCCGCCAAAGAGCTGAAAGGCTCGTTGACCATAAAAGTCCCCGAAACTTTTGGTGTTCATCGGTTGCCGCAAGTTATCAAGCAGTTTCGATCCCGCTTTCCAAAAGTGCGATTACATTTTACCACCTGCACCCATGAAGGCCTTCAGAAAGACCTTCGTAAAGGTGTCACCGATCTGGCGTTTTTGCTGACAGAGTCGTTTCATGCTGCCGATCTTGAAGCTGAAGCCTTAGGGGTCGAAACGCTGATACTGGTGACCCATCCCGACCATCCATTAGTAAAACAACCCGTGGTCCACACCAAAGATCTTAAAGGCGAAACCCTCCTTTTTTCAAAAGTGGATTGTAGTTACAGAAGAACAGTAGAAGCTGCATTTAACATGGGAAAAATTCGATATGATAACACACTCGAATTTAACAGCGTGGAAGCCATCAAACAGTGTGTCATGGCCGGTGTAGGCATTAGTATTCTCCCTGAAATTACCGTGGCAGAAGATATTTCCAAGGGACGCATGGCCGCTCTACCCTGGAATGAAGGTGCGCTGGAAGTGGCCGCGTTGATGATATGGTACAAAGACCGGTGGCTTTCTCCAACCTTGAGCGCTTTTATGGAGGCTGTCAGGAAAGTGTTGAAATCGGCATACGATATAGATTGATCAAAATTGAACCCTAAGGAATAGAATCTTCAACAAGCAGCGAGGAATCCAAATTTAAAAACCTATTGGATGACATTAATTGAATCGGAGAAAGCATGTTTGAACAAATCTTGGCCGCCAAAGAAAGATTGCGAGGCTATGTCAATGAGACGCCGGTAATGACGTCACGAACGTTAAACCGGCAGGTTGGCGCGGAAGTATATCTTAAGTGTGAAAACCTCCAGAGGATTGGGGCATTCAAGTTTCGTGGCGCATTCAACAGTATCTCTAAACTTTCAAAAGCAGAGAAAGCGCGCGGCGTCATTACGTATTCTTCAGGGAATCATGCCCAAGCCGTGGCTTTAGTCGGTCAGATGTTGAATATCCAAACCACCATCGTAATGCCGAACAATGCCCCTGAAACCAAACGCGCGGCTACCGAGGATTATGGTGCCGTGATTGTTGAGTATGACCCTGAGGATACCACTCGTGAGGCTGTGGCAGAAAGTCTTCAAGCAAAAAACGGCTTTACCATGATTCCGCCGTTTGACCATTTGGATGTCATCGCAGGTCAAGGGACTGCCGCTCTGGAGATATTTGAGGAGGTCGGCCGGCTTGATACCCTGCTGGTTCCTTGCGGCGGCGGTGGACTATTGAGCGGTTCAGCCATTGCTGCAAAAAATATGGACCCGGATTGCCGGGTCATCGGTATTGAACCGGAACTTGCTGATGATGCAACAAGGTCATTTTACACCAAAAGACTTCATCGCGTAAAAAACCCGCCCACCATCGCTGACGGAACTCGAACACCCTCTTTGGGCAAGATCACCTTCCCCCTCGTGCTTGAGTATGTGGATGATATGAAGACCGTATCGGAGAAAGCGATCATAGAAGCGGTTAAATTTCTATTTTATCGAATGAAACTTGTGGTTGAACCTTCAGGCGCACTCGGGCTTGCGGCAATATTGAGTCGAACCGTGATTCCCAAAGGCCGAGTAGGAATCATTATAAGCGGCGGCAACATTGACGCTGCCACAATGACAATGATCTTATGCTCATAAAAAACGGAAATGGGTCTGAATGTCCAAGAGTCAGGAATCGATACATTTAACCATAGCAAAAGTGACTAATAAGCACATTAATTATTCGACATAAATAATATTGCTGGAAGATCTGTCACAGTCGTTACAAGAGTGACTAAAGTTAAAAGTGATCTAAAGTGACTAAAGTTGAGGAAGCGCTATCGCGCTGTCATTTTGATATAAATTGTCAGAATACCTTAACCCTGGCCCAGACCGATTACCAATACTTTATACTAAAAAAGTTATGTTTGTATTGATATATAAGTCAGATCAATATATTAACGATTCGCACCAGGGCGGGCTTTAGCTCACTTTAGTTCACTTTAGGCACTCTACACTTTTTCTATCCTTATCACCAAGAAGCTTTGTAAACAAAAATCATGTCGGGTGGCCTTTGTTCTACTTAGTAAGAGACGCTATGGGGCCTTTTTTAAAACCCTTATTATCTCGGCGCCAAACGCCTGCTTCTGCCAGTTTTTCATTTCCTTGACTGTCTCGAGGGATTTACTATCGCCGGGGTTTTTTACGGCAATGGCCGTGATCAGCGCATTATTGCAAAGCATCCCGGGATCGATTCCAAGAGCGCTTGCTTTCGAAGCTCTCCAGGATTTAAGGGCTTTTATTTTTGCCGGCACCCCGTTGGGCAACACAGGGGGTTTTTGGGAGGAAAAAACCGGAAGTTCACTTTCAGGTATTTTCAATGTCTTGGCCACCACCTTTGTCAAATCACTGCCGTACATGGAGATCTGCCTTCCG
Organism: uncultured delta proteobacterium; assembly: GCA_963706295.1. Taxonomy (GTDB): domain Bacteria; phylum Desulfobacterota; class Desulfobacteria; order Desulfobacterales; family UBA11574; genus UBA11574. The sequence continues at coordinate 230,343 of CAVPLW010000003.1, forward strand.
GATAATGCGTTTGTGCTTTTTAAACGGCGCAACGTTACGGGTCTTGCCGTTGCAATCTTCATTATCGACTCATTCCCAATAATTTTGAAAAACGGCCTGTCTTTTTTTTCAGCAACACGTTTTCTGAACTGCAGCAAGGCTTCGAGCACGGCAAGACTTCTTGATTTGAGCCGACCCGCGCCTTTGAATTTCTTAAATAATGGCGCCTCATTGGATAACACAGGCCTCACCTTGCTTAAATCTTCGCACTCTTCAAGCACCCATGTCATCCGGTCTATTTTTTTAAGCCTATGAATCAGCATCCTGGCAAGGGGAAGAAGATAGATCACATCTTTTGAGGCATACGCCATCATTTCCTTTGGCAACGGCCTTTTGGACCAGTCTTTTTTCTGGTATCTTTTATCGACATTGACGTTAAAAAACATCTTCAACACCGCCTGCAAACCGGTTTCTTTGATGCCTAAGAATCGGCAGGCAAGTTCCGTATCAAAAAGATTGTTTATTTTAATGTCAAAATCCCGGTAAAGACTGCGGATATCATAATCCGCACCGTGAAAAACCTTTTGGATATCCGGATTGGAAAAAAACGGCTGAAGTGGAGACAAATCTTTTATCGCTAATGGATCAATCACAACAGATATTTTCTCCGTGGCGATTTGAACCAGACAAACCTTTTCTTGATAATGATACATGGAGTCTGCTTCCAGATCAACGGCCACAGCGGTTTCCTTTTCAAGGGATCTTGCCGTTTTTTCAAGATCTATCGCTTTATCTATGATCTGAGATTCGATTTCCATTCAATTTTCCCTTGACCCGAGGGGCTATTTCCCATAAATATTTCTATTTGCATAATTAACCAACCGATTTTTAAGGTGAGCTTATAATGGTGAACATAACATTTCCTGACGGTAATATAAAGAGCTTTGAAAACAACCCCTCGGGTTTGGATGTGGCAAAAAGCATTTCAGATGGTTTTGCACGAAACTGCGTGGCCATGGAATTGAACTCGGAGCTTGTCGATTTAAACACAACAATCACCCAGGATGCCAATATCAGACTGATCACAACCAAAGACCCGGAGGCTCTGGAAATTCTTCGGCACAGCGCCGCCCATGTCATGGCCCAGGCGGTTATTCATCTCTACAAAGATGCCAAACTGACCATCGGGCCATCGGTTGAAGACGGATTTTATTACGACATCGATATGGAACCGGTCTCTAAAGAGGATTTTGAAAAAATCGAAGCTGAAATGCAAAAGGCCATCAAGGCCAAGATACCCTTTGAACGCCGCATGGTTTCAAAATCCGAAGCGCTGGAATTTTACAAAGACGAGCCGTATAAACTCGAAATGATCTCGGAACTGGAGGAAGGTACGATTTCGTTTTACAAACACAGCGATTTTACGGACCTGTGCCGGGGCCCGCACCTTCCCCATACCGGGTTTATCAAGGCCGTAAAGTTGATGAAAGTCTCCGGCGCTTACTGGCGTGCCGACCAGACCAAGGCACAGCTACAAAGAATTTACGGTGCGGCATTTTTCTCCAAGAAAGAGCTGGATGAATACCTATATTTTCTCGAAGAAGCGAAAAAAAGAAACCACCGTAAGATCGGCATTGCACTCGATCTTTTCAGTTTTCACGATGAAGCGCCGGGGATGCCTTTTTTTCATCCAAAGGGAATCAGTATTTGGAACTGCCTTTTAGATTACTGGAGAGAAGAACACAGAAGGGCCGGTTATGTGGAAACAAAAACCCCGATTATGCTCAATCGCAGTCTCTGGGAAAAAAGCGGTCACTGGGAAAATTACCGCGAAAACATGTACACCGCCCTTGTTGATGATGAAGAATACGCGATAAAACCGATGAACTGCCCGGGGGGAATGCTGATATACGGGATGAAGCCGCATTCCTACAAAGACCTGCCGATTCGGGCCGCAGAGATCGGGCTGGTTCACAGACACGAACTTAGCGGTGTGCTGTCCGGTCTGTTTAGGGTCAGGGCCTTTCATCAGGATGATGCGCATATTTTTATGAGACCGGATCAGATCGAAAAAGAAATAATAGGCGTGCTAAAACTGGTGAAACGAATTTACAGCACCTTTGGACTCGGGTTTCATTTGGAGCTTTCCACGAAACCTGAAAAATCGATCGGAACAGATCAACAATGGGAATTAACAACCGCGGGGCTCAAGGCGGCACTGGATACGTATGGCCAGGATTATAAGATCAACGAAGGAGACGGTGCATTTTATGGCCCCAAGATAGATGTGCACATCAAAGATGCCCTTGGCAGAACCTGGCAGTGCGGGACCATTCAGCTCGACATGTCGCTGCCGGAGCGGTTCAATCTATCTTACATCGACAAAAACAATGAAAAACAGCGGCCCTTTATGATCCATCGGGTCATCTACGGCTCCATTGAACGGTTTTTCGGTATTCTCATCGAACACTTTGCCGGCAAGTTCCCGCTGTGGATGGCCCCCGTCCAGGTCATTCTATTGCCCATCAACGACGATCTCGAGTCCCACGCAAACGATGTGAGAATCATGCTTGAAAAGGCCGGGCTCCTCACGGAAGTGGACAGCAGAACCGAAAGCCTGAACAAAAAAGTTCGAGATGCCCAGCTCAGCAACATCCCGCTGATTCTAACCATCGGGAATAAAGAAAAAAAATCCAAAACCCTTTCGGTGAGAACCCTGGACGGCAACGTCAGATTCGGTGTTTCACACGAAGAATTTCTGGAAAAGGTTCTTTCCCACGTCCGGGAGAGAAAACTGGATTTTAATCTTTTACTAGTACGCGATTAGAATCGGACGTATTTATGAGCATGACTAAGATGCAGGAATAGAACGCCGGTATAACAACCCATAAGATTAAATGGTGCGACTTGCGCTGTGAATCTGCGGATTTTGCAAAGTTGGACGCACTGGACGGGTCCTGCCGAACGTTTCAGTCGCTCTGGTGCGTCAAACTTCAAAGACATGTCACCAAAAATGCGCCCTGTGAAAACCTTTTCGGAAAAAGACGGCCCACAACCGGGTTTTAAAACAGGGGCAAGCGCTGCGCGGCTGGAGGTTCAAGGTTAGAGGTTGGAGGAAGAAAAAGGGTTTTTGCCTCAAGCCTATAGCAAAGCGATCCTCAAACCTCAAACCGCCGATCCGAAGGATTCCAAATTCCTGCGGAAAGGTGCCTGGAGGTCGGAGGTCAGAGGCAGGGGACAGAGGCAGGAATTTGAGAAGGTGAGAAGGTTGGAAGATGAGAAAGTGAGAAAAAAACTAACCTTCTGATCTTCTTACCTTCCTATCTTCTGATCTTTGGCATCAAAATAAACCATAACATTTTGAACAAATTACAAAAATTCTTCATATACTGGTTCCCGATTATCTTTTACTGCCTTTTGATTTTCGTCCAGTCTTCCCACCCGTCGCCTGAGGTGATTAAATCCGACTGGCCGCACGTTGACAAGGTGCTCCATTTTACCGCCTATGCCCTGCTGGGCGCCCTATTTCTAAGGGCCTTTTATACCACCCGATTAAAACATCGTCTAAAACTCATTTTTACGCTCAGCGTGCTTTTTTCAGCGCTTTACGGCATCAGCGATGAAATTCATCAGTCTTTTGTCCCCTATAGAACCGCCGATGCCATGGATGCCATGGCTGACATTCTCGGGAGTGCTTTCGGGGTCGGTGTCTTTTCATTGTGGATTAAAAGTTATTTAAACCCTCATTGATCGTAAACAAAGCAGGAAAAATATCTATTGAATTATCTCAGAGATGATGCACATAACATGTTGACAAGATAGTAATTTTTCTTCATAATAGATTTTGTGGAACGTATGATAGTCTCATAATATATCCGAATCCTGAGGCAATAGATGGTAAAAAATCCGGAAGTCTTACAAAAATTTAAAAACACCTTATACAAAAGTGAAGGCCCTTTTCCATTTATACATTCCTTAAAAATATTCACATCTATGTGGAACCAAGGGTTAAAGCTGGGGGTACTCCCTCCTAAAGAACCATTGGAAGGAATCGAGACAGACATTAAAATTGCCGGCGTGCTGAATTCATGTTTGAAAAGCTCCTGTCAAAAATAGGCCTTTGCCTTGACAATCAAAGCCTCCCTTATATGAATGTTCCCCACAGGCGTGAGGATGAACCGCTATCAGGTATATCTAAAACCAATCAAATTAACCGCTCCCCGTGCGGGAGCGTGGATTGAAACGCATAAGAACAGGTAATGAGCAATAGGTAGTTGAAGAAGGATTATCATTTAATTGAATTAGCTGTTTATATAAAAGTCTGTATCCACTTTTTAAGCATAACATCCTGGATCTGGTAAACTCTATTTTTGGACACGATATCTCTTCTTATCAGCACTTCCAGAGCCCCTGTAACCAGAGAACCGGCTTTGAGGTCAATGGATTTTTGATGATTCATATTCAGTTAGCAATAAATTGCGAATTGATCATATATTTCATTTATCTTTCCTATAACTTTCATTACCTAAAAACCATGTAGTTTATTTCATAATTTCAATTCATTCCCACAGTCATTCATTTACCATCTTTCGATCAATTATCAAATAAATCAGTTTGTTTAAGAACATTATTTATCTCATTTATATTCTGGCACTATATTTGCTCCTTCTTTTGCTAAACCTGTATAGGCTGGAAAAATATGAGGCTGTTGAAAATTCTAATAATTTTGTTGGGAAGCATTTTGTTCTTGTTCGGAAATGTTTATGCTCTGAATTTTCATTGTTGGGTGGATAAATATTCTTTGAGCAGTCGTTCGCTTCCTTTTGAAAAAAAAGAACTCAATGGTCATTTTAATCCTGCTATCAATGGCATGATTAAAAATTCTCCTTCCTTGATTAAGTTTAACGATTCCTACGGACACAGCGGACTAATCGATAATTTTAACCGTGATTTGATAAATATCCATCGGCAAAATATACAGACCGATAATGGTTGCAATGTTACCGATAAGGTGCGTGACTGTCTGATATCTCGACTTACATCCCTGACGATCAAAAATAATATAGATTCTAAAACCAACCTGATTTGCAATCCGGAATTACTTTTCGATTTTTATCTTCATCGAAGAATTAAGCCTGTATGGGTGACTAAAGATGGGTTGAGCAATAACGCAGAAGTTTTCATAAAGACGATTATTGAAGCAGACCATGAAGGACTCGATTCCTCGACCTATCATCGAGATTACATTTTGTCCTTGCTTTCGGATATTGAACTCAATAGCGTATCCGATGCGTTTGAGCCTGCAAAATTCGCGGAACTCGAACTACTTTTAACAGATGCTTTTTTTACATACGGATCTCATTTGTCGGAAGGGATTGTGGAACCTAATCCAACTAATTTTGATTGGCACATAAAAAAATCGAAAAAAAATCTGTTAAAAATTCTGCAAACATCATTGCATAATGAGAAACTGGAAGAATTGGTTGATATGTTGCAGCCCCATCACCCAGGATATTTAAAGCTGAAGTCGGCGTTATTAAAATATATAAACATAAAAATTTCGGGCGGCTGGCATAAAGTGCCTGTGGGTTCAAAATTGCGTAAAGGTGACACTGGAAAACGTATTGCCGCTTTACGTTCACGGCTAATCATTTCAGGAGATCTTGCCGATTCAAAAAACGGTGATGAGGAATATTTTGATGAAACTCTGGAAAATTCGGTCAAAAAATTTCAAGCCAGGAACGGTCTCAAAATTGACGGAGTTTTAGGATCAAATACAATTTCAGCGTTAAATATTTCGGTGGAAGATCGTATCGAACAAATAAAACTGAATATGGAGCGATGGCGCTGGCTTCCCCAAGACTTGGGAGCGCGCTATATCATGGTCAATACGGCCAATTTTGAACTCGATATCATTGAAAATGGACAGACAGTAACATCAACCCGGGCTATTGTAGGAAAAAAGAAGCGCCCCACACCTGCTCTGTCACGAAAAATAACATACATGGAACTGAATCCTTATTGGAATATTCCCCATAAAATTGCCACAAATGATCTGCTGCCATGTATCCAAAAAGACCCAAACTATCTGACGGATAAAGGCATCCGGATTTTTGAAAACTGGGAGGATGGTGCCAAGGAGATAAACCCTGAATCTATTGACTGGGATACGGTTACAAAAGGGAACTTTGCCTATAAGCTCCGCCAGGATCCGGCAAATTCGAACGCTCTTGGACGCGTAAAGTTTATTTTTCCAAATGAGTTCAGCATATATTTGCATGACACGCCGGCTATAGAATTATTCAATAAGACCAAACGCACCTTTAGCTCCGGTTGTATCCGAATTGAAAAGCCCATGGAACTGGCTGCTTACCTTCTGACAGACAATTCAAAATGGACTTACGAAAAATTAACTGCTGAGGTTAACAGTAAAAAGACCAGAACAATATTATTGTCAGATCCGATAAACATTCATATTCTTTACTGGACAGCCTGGGTAGATAAAGACGGTATTGTCAACTTTAGAGATGATATATACGGAAGGGACCGTCAATTGAATATTGCACTTAACGAAAAAATACTTTCTCCGGAAGTTATATATGGAAAAAAATCAGAGAAAAAGGTTTTATCATTCCGGACGCTACCCGAATCTAATCCGTCCATTGACGATATAAGTAAAATTGGATCGTGGCTCGTAACCAATTCCATTAACCGATAGCGCCGTTTCAACTCCTTTTATCAATTAATACTCAGGCAATATACTGCTCAATCCCTTCTTTTAACTTGTCAAGCATCTGGCTGAACCTTGTTTCATCCGGCTCTAAAAGTGTGATGCGAAATCCCTGCATCTGTGTGTTAAAAGACGTCAGGGGAACCACACAGATTCCTGTAGCAGCCAGAAGATAGTAGACGAACCGCTTGTCCGGTTGAATATTCGGATCGCCGGTAATTTCATTCACCAGTTCACCCACCGCCCCGTTGGAAATGGGAAGCGTCTGAAGCTGATTCAATACACCGTCTTCAAAGGCCACACTCATATAAAATGCACCGTTGGTGGGGTTGACGATAACCCCTGGAATGCTTTTGAGCCGGTCATACGCAATTTGTGAGAAGCGTTGATACCGCTGGCGACGCTGTTCCAGATAGTCCTGATACTGTGGGTGACTTATGATATGGGGCAGTGCCTTTTGAGGCAATGTGGTGGAGCAGACTTCTACCATTTTGGCATTGAGAATGCTCTGGATGTAGGATTTAAACTCCGAATCCCGGTGGGCATTGTACACCTCGATCCAGCCGCAGCGGGATCCGGGCCAGGGGAGTTCCTTTGAAATCCCTTTCATCGAAATTCCGGGAACATCGCCGATGACCGCACCTATCGGCTCGGTTTTGTTGCCGTTAAACACCAGGTTCTGGTAGATCTCGTCGGCAATGATGAAGAGATCAAATTCCCTTGCGATCTCGACAATCTCCTTGATCAGGTTGACCGGAAAGACCGCACCGGTGGGGTTGTCGGGGTTGATCAACAAAATGCCGGCCACCGCAGGGTTATATTTGACCCGACGGCGCAGTTCATCGATGTCCGGGAACCAGTGATTGTGGGGATCCAGCGGATAGCTAACCGGCGGCAGTCCGGCATGGGCGGCTTCGGAGGAAGAATGGGTGGTATAGGTCGGGGACGGCGTAATGACCCGGGCGGTGCGGTTTAGAAACCCGTAGGTCTTGGTAATGGCATCCCCGAGGCCGTTAAAAAAGATGATATCTTCCGGCGTGATGCGGCAGTTGCCGTTGTTGTTATTCAAGGACACAAGGAACTCTCGGGTTTCAAGAAGCCCCTGGGTCGGACAGTAACCGTAACACATGTCCTCCCTGACCAGTTCGGCAACAATTTCTTTCATCCAAACGGGGATTTTTTCACCTTTGGCAACAGGATCGCCGATATTTTCCAGATAGACGGGTACGCCCAGTTCCTGAAGCTTGTCAGCCACGCGTATGATGTTGCGAATTTCGTACGTCAGTTCTTCTGCCCCGATGTGGATAATATGGGTTCGCATTGTAATTCCTCCTCCTTATTAAAATTCATGATATTCGCAGCCCA
>CAVPLW010000004.1:0-276233 GCA_963706295.1 uncultured delta proteobacterium
GCGTATACGGTGTCATTGCTTTGCCTTCTTTTAGGATTTTATGGTGCAGAAGAATATGTCGAAATATTGTGGAAATATTACCATTATTTTAAAGATCGATATCCTAATGAGACATTTAGTGATGGCCCATTAATAGGTTTATCCGAGATATGGGAAAGAAAAAAGGAAAGTAGTTAGAGATGATGGCGGACGTTTACACTTTGGGAATTTATTGGAAGAGGTGAATCGGATGGCACGCAAGAAAAAAAGCGCTAAAAAACTGATCGAACAGTATGATCACAAGGGAAAAAAACGGGTCAACAATCCGCCGGTCGGTTTGGTGACCCCGGATACCGACAAAGAAACCGGTAAAAAGACCTATGCCTATGACCCGCATATCGACCCCAGTTTGCAATGGGCCGGTAAGGCCGAGCATACGTCGTTTGAAGTGCCGACGGTATCCCTGCACGTACACGAACGCATCGATCCCCGCACCATTATCGAAGCCGTGCGCAAACGAAACAATCAAAAGCAAGAGCATCTTTCCCTGTTTGCCACGCCCGAAGAAAATCCGCCACTGAGGGAAGCCATCGAATTCTACAAGCACAAGCATAACTGGTCCAACCGCCTGATCGCCGGCGACAGCCTGCTGGTGATGAACTCCTTGCTGGAAAAAGAGGGCCTGGCCGGCAAGGTGCAGATGATATACATCGACCCGCCCTACGGCATCAAGTACGGCTCCAACTTCCAGTCATTTGTAAACAAGAGGGATGTCAAAGACGGCAAGGAGGAGGACCTGACCGCCGAACCGGAAATGATTAAAGCCTTTCGCGATACCTGGGAGCTGGGGATTCATTCCTACCTGACCTATCTGCGGGATCGCTTGCTACTCTCCAGAGAACTTTTGACCGAAAGTGGTAGCATTTTTGTGCAGATCAGCGATGAGAATGTACATTTGGTCAGGAGTCTGATGGATGAGGTGTTTGGCGTTGGGAATTTTGTGAGTTTGATAACTTTTCGAAAAAAAACAATGCCTTTGGGCACTAAATATTTAGAAGAGATTTGCGATTACATAATATTCTATGCCAAGAACAAAGAAAATTTGAAATATAGGCACTTGTTTAAGGACGTCGATGTTCAAGGAGATACACACTGGAATATTGCACAGTTCAAAGACGGTAAGATAAAGCAATTATCAAAGGAAGAAGTCTTTAATCACAAACTTGTGGATCAGGAATTTGACCCTTGCCAGCTAGTTTCTATGTCCCCAATTGGGTTCAGTCCAGATAGGGTGTTTCCGATAACAATTAATGGCGAAGAATATTTGCCTGCACCTGGTAAGTCTTGGAAAACAAATCATGAAGGTGCAAGAAGGTTAAAAGACGCTAATCGTTTGGTTCCATATAAAAGTGGAGAACGGCTAAGGTACCTTTTAAAACTTTCTGATTATCCTATTACACCAATTACAGCACTTTGGAATGACACATCTGCCCCAACAAACATGCGGTATGTCGTTGAGACATCCGTAAAGCCGCTACAACGCTGCCTCCTCATGACCACCGACCCAGGTGACCTGGTCTTTGATCCCACCTGCGGGTCCGGCACTACAGCTTATGTGGCCGAGCAGTGGGGCCGGCGCTGGATCACCTGCGATACGTCCAGAGTGGCCGTTGCACTAGCCAAGCAGCGGCTTATGACCGCCCTGTATGATTATTACGAGCTAGCCCATCCCCAAGAAGGCGTTGGTAGCGGCTTTGTTTATAAAACCTTGCCCCATGTAACCTTAAAAGCGATTGCCAATAACGAACCGTACGGCCAGGAAACATTGTATGATCAGCCCAATATAGATAAATCACGCGCACGGGTTAGCGGACCGTTTACCGTGGAGGCGGTGCCTGCTCCGATGGTAAAACCGTTGGACGATATCAGTTTTTACAGCGACCAACAGATTCCGGCCGACGAATCCATTGCCCGCTCGGGCGAAACTCTGCGCCATGCCCAGTGGCGTGACGAACTACTCAGAACCGGTATTCGGGGCAAACACGGCCAGTTTATATTGTTTTCACGGGTGGAGCCGCTGCCCGCAACCCGCTGGCTGCATGCCGAGGCTGAAACCAAGCCAAACGATCGGGGAGCCGATTCCGTGCGGGAAAACCAGTTAACTTTTGGACAACCGGTGCGGGTGGTGATCTCTTTCGGGCCCGAACACGCACCCCTTGAGCAGCGCCAGGTGGGGCTGGCAATAGAGGAGGCCCAGTTACTTGTTCCCAAACCCAAGATCATTGTGTTTGCCGCTTTTCAGTTCGATCCCGAAGCGGCCAAGGATATCGACGAGACCGACTGGCCGGGGGTAACCCTGCTCAAGGCCCAGATGAACGCCGATCTTTTGACCGAAGATCTGAAAAAGAAGCGGGCCAGCAACGAAAGCTTCTGGCTCATGGGCCAGCCCGATGTAAGGGTGGAAAAAATTGACAGCGGCGAGGATCAAGGCAAGTATCTCGTTGAAGTTTTGGGTTTCGACTATTACAATACCAAAACGGGAATCATTGAATCCGGCGGCAACGAAAAAATTGCCATGTGGATGTTGGATACCGATTATGACGGCCGCAGCCTTTTCCCCAAACAGGTATTTTTCCCCATGTCCGGTGAAAAGGACGGGTGGTCGCGCCTGGCAAAGAACCTCAAGGTCGATATTGACCCGGACCTGATCGAAGCATACCGGGGAACGGTATTCCTTGCCGTTTGAAGAAGGAGACAACCGGCGCATCGCCGTTAAAATCGTGGATGATCGCGGTATAGAGAGTTTGAAAATTATGGAGATCGACTGATGGGCAGCATACAAATCGAAATTCCGAGAGAAAAGATTGTCGAGTTTTGCAATAAATGGGAAATCCGCGAGTTCGCTTTGTTTGGCTCGGTGCTTAGTGAAGACTTTTGTTCCGACAGCGACATCGATGTGCTGGTTACGTTTAGCGAAAACGCCAAACATACGTTATTTGACCTTGTCAACATGGAAAACGAACTTGAAGAAATATTCGGTCGTAATGTGGATATCGTCAGTCGTCGCGGAATTGAATCCAGCCGGAATTACTTTCGCAGAAACGCTATTTTAAATTCAGCAGAGGCTGTCTATGCAACGTGATAACGCTTATCTTCTTGACATTTTGGAAGCCGCCAAGCTCGCCCTGGCCTACGTCGGTAAAAAAACCAAAGAAGAGTTTCTGAATGATCTTCAGTGCCAGGATGCTGTTATCCGACGGCTTGAGATCATGGGAGAGGCTGCTCGTCGTATATCTGAAAAAACAAAAAGCACTTTCTGGAATTTGCCGTGGTATGAAATGGTTGGTATGCGCAATGTTATGATTCATGATTACGATGACGTTGATATGGTAATTGTTTGGGAAACGGTTCAGAATGATCTTCCGCCACTGATTTCTGCGCTTGAGAGTACCCTTCCGCCGGAGAGCGCACCATGAAATCAACTATCGACCAACTCATCATTAACTCACCTTACGAAGAACCCAGGCAATACTGGAGCTATGACCGGGAGACCAGGTTGTTTTCGCTCAGGGGCGGCAGACGTCCGGCGGGCTATGTGGTGGCTTCCCAGCGATCCAAAGCCTTTGATGATCCCGGTGTGTTTGTCGAAATTCCATTGGTGAACCAGATCAGGCTTCGCGTCGACGCATGGAGAAAAGATGGATATCCAGGTGTTACAGGAATCACAAAACGTCTGCTTGAACACTGGCAAAATCTTGAAGAAAGAGAGTATCACCGGTTTTTTTTCTGCCAGATGGAAGCTATCGAAACACTGATCTGGTTTGCCGAAGCACCCGATGACCAAAAGGTAGGCATAGAGATGCCCACAGACGGCGGACCCTTTAGGCGTCTATGCTCCAAAATGGCGACCGGATCCGGCAAAACCGTGGTCATGGCCATGCTGATTGCCTGGCAGGTATTGAACAAAGTGACCTATCCTCAGGATGCCCGCTTTTCCAAGTATGTTTTTGTTGTGGCACCGGGCCTTACGGTGAAAAGCCGTCTCCAGGTGCTTCTTCCGTCTTCCGCCGACAACTATTATGATGAATTTAATGTTGTGCCGGTCGGGCTGAAGGAAAAATTACGACAGGGAAAGATTCTTATTCGTAACTGGCATGCCCTGCAATGGGAAAGTGAGGAAAAGCTCGCCAAAAAGAAAAGTGTGGACAAGCGAGGGGTGAAAAGCAATGAAGCCTACGTGCGTGAAATTCTGGGTGACATGGCCGCTGCGGCCAACATTCTGGTCATCAATGACGAAGCGCACCATGCCTGGCGCGTCCCGGCCGAGTCGAAGGTCAAAGGGGTTAAAAAGGCGGAATTAGAAGAAGCAACCATCTGGGTGAGCGGACTGGATCGCATTCATGAAACCAGAAATATTCTGGCATGCCATGATTTTTCAGCCACCCCGTTTGCCCCGTCCGGCAAGAAGAGTTCCGAAGAAGCGCTTTTCGGGTGGATTGTCAGTGATTTCGGATTGAACGATGCCATTGAATCCGGCTTGGTCAAGACCCCGCGGGTGGTCATTCGGGATGACGGCAAACTTACCAAAGACTATAAATCCCGACTTTATCATATCTATAATGATCCGGAGGTCAAAGACGACATCAACCGCAAAGCCCAAGCACACGATCCCTTGCCCGATCTGGTAACCAACGGATATTACCTGCTGGGTAAAGACTGGCTGGAAACGGCCAAATCCTGGGAAAAGAGCGGCTTCCAAACGCCTCCGGTCATGATTTCCGTTGCCAATCGGACGGAAACGGCTGCACGTGTAAAATATGCCTTTGATCATAATAAAATCCGTATTGATGAACTGTGTACGCCGGACAGGATACTTCACATTGACTCCAAAGTTTTAGAGTTGGCCGAGGCTCAGGAAGAAATCGCTTCCATTGCCGGTGCCGCTCAAGAGGATGATTCTGAAGACACCCCGGAGCGCAAATTGTCTAAAAAAGAACTGGCGGAATCTTTGCGTCAGACGGTTGACACCGTCGGCCAGATCGGAAAACCGGGTGCTTTCATCCAGAAGGTCATATCCGTGGGCATGCTGTCCGAAGGTTGGGATGCTAAAACCGTCACGCATATTATGGGTCTTCGGGCTTTTTCCAGCCAGCTTCTTTGTGAACAGGTGGTCGGCCGCGGTCTCAGGCGGACGTCCTACGAGGTTAACCCGGAAACCAACCTGTTTGAAGCCGAGTACGTGAATATTTTCGGGGTGCCGTTTACCTTTTTGCCGCATGAATCCAAAGACGGTCCGCCTCCTCCTCCGCCAACACCAAAAACCCGTATTGCGCCGGTCATTGAAAAACAGCAATTCGAGATACGCTGGCCAAATATCATTCGCATCGAACATACGTACAAGCCGATGCTTACGCTTGATATGGATAAAGTCTCGCTTCTCGAATTATCGGCATACAATACGGCAACTCTGGCGGAGCTGGCTCCCATAGTAGAAGGAAAGCCTGATGTGACCCAAATCTCAATCATAGACCTGGAAGATCTGGGGCAAAAATTTAGAATGCAGAAAATTATTTTCGAGACGGCACGAGATGTTTTCGACCAGATGAAACCTAACTGGAAGGGAAACAGGGAGTTTTTATTGGCCCAGCTTATCCGCTTGGTGGAATCTTTTCTAAAATCCGGCAGAATTCAAATCGCTCCTGCACTTTTTTACCAAGATGATGTCAAACGCCGGATCCTTCTGACCCTTAACATGAACAAGGTGGTTCAGCACATCTGGGAAGCCATCCGTTTTGAAAATTCAAAATCCATTGAACCGATATTCGATCAAGATTATCCCATACGCTCCACCCGTGACATGCAAACCTGGTTTACGGGAAAACCCTGCGAACATACCCAAAAATCCCATATCAACATGTGTGTGTTTGACAGCACCTGGGAGGCCAGCGAAGCCTTCGAGCTCGATCGTCATCCTAATATTAAAGCTTGGGTCAAGAATGATCATCTGGGATTTGAAATCCTTTATATTTTTGACGGTATTGTTCGAAAATATCGACCGGACTTTATTATTCAGCTCAAAACCGGCGATTTTTTGATCCTGGAAATCAAAGGGAAAGAGACTTTGCGGGATAAAACAAAACGTAAATTCTTAAATGAATGGGTGCAAGCGGTCAATGAACACGGTGGTTTCGGGAACTGGAAACAGGCCGTATCCAGAGACCCGGCGGATGTGAAAATGATTATTGAGGATAATTTATGAGTATCAAGAATGCCAGAATATACACAATAATTTTTTTTCGAATTTCTTTTTTCGCCTTTCTTTTTTTAGCCATCCAGTTCCATCCATCTCGTTGCCTGGCTAAAAAGCTTCCGGTGATTGCCAGCATTTACCCCATTGCCGACATGGTTCAGCAGGTGGGCGGTGACCATGTTGACGTTACCTTTGTTCTTCCGGCAGGTGCAAGTCCCCATACTTTTGAACCGAAACCGAGCCTGGTAAAAAAGTTTTCATCAGCACGAATTTTCTTTATGGTCGGCGCCGGCTTGGAGTTCTGGGCCAAAAAATTCATCGAGCTGGCAGGGCCTGGTTTGACAACGGTCGTTTTGTCAGAAGGAGTTTCACTGATCCACACCGCCGGACATCATCATGAAGACGAGGCCAAGCACCATCATGAAAAAAAGCCGAGCATCATCATACCAGGTTAGGCATTTCAGATCACGAATCGAGCGTTGCCAATCCACACATATGGCTCGATCCCGTAATCGCAAAATCGATGGTCAATAAAATTACGGCTGTCCTTTGTGAGGTTGATCATCAGAACGTATCGTATTATAAACAAAGAAGCTAGGATTATTTGACAAGCGCTCGATAAACTCCACCAGATGATTCAAGGAACGGTTTCTAACTTTAAAATTAAAAAATACATCTCCTTTCATGCGTCGTGGGATTATTTTGCCAGACGTTATGGCCTTGAATCTTTGGGCGTCATCGAAGCGGCTCCGGGCCGAAATCCGACACCGATACAGATTAAAAATGTCGTAGCGATGATTAATAAATACCATATTCGAGCCGTATTCGCCGAACCGCAGCTTAATTATCAGGCAGCGAAAGTCATTGCCAGAGAAGCGAATGTCAAGGTCCTTTTGCTCGATCCCATGGGAAATCCCAAACAAAAATACGGCAACACCTACATGGATCTTATGAAGCACAATCTAAACATATTGAAGGAGGCCATGAAGTGAAAAATACGGCCATAGATACGAAAAATGATACAGAACCCATTGTGGAATTAAATGATGTATGGGTGGCATACGATGGCAAATGGATTCTAAAATCCATTTACTTTAACTGCTATCCCGGTGAAATATTCGGTATCGTCGGTCCCAATGGCGGCGGCAAAACCACTTTGCTGAATGTTATTCTTGGACTTGTGAACCCCCAAAAAGGCTCTGTTCAGTTATTTGGAAGACAACCCGACAAACAAAGCAGACTGGAGCTCGGGTATCTTCCCCAGATTTCCCATGCAGACCAATCCTTTCCGGTTACCGTCCTTGATGTGGTTCTCATGGGCCTTTACAGTCGTATCGGCCTTTTCCACAGGCCGGATCGTAATAGCAAAAAGATTGCCATGGACCTGCTTTCACAGATAAACATGGCTGACCATGCAAAAAGACCCTTTGCCGTGCTTTCAGGCGGACAACAGCAACGGGTCAACATCGCACGGGCAATGGCTTCAAAACCGAAACTTTTAGTCCTTGATGAGCCTTCAACCGGTATCGACAGCGTGGCTCAGGAAGATTTCTATGAACTTTTGGCAAAATTTAGAAATGAGCAAGGCATATCCGCAATCATGGTGTCACACGATATCGGGGTTATTACTTCCCATGCAGACCGGGTTGCGTGCCTGAATGTTGAGCTTCACTATCATGACGAGCCGGACTTCTGTTTTTCGCCGGATATAACAAAAAAGGTTTTTGGAAAAGACCTTAAAGTTATTGTTCATGATGATAAATGTGCAACCTGTTATCACAGGCATCAAGATCATGATTGATATGTTCAGCCTTCAATTTATGCAAAATGCCTTTTTGGCGGGAATGATGCTCAGCTTCGTTCTGGCGGTGGTTTCATTTTTCGTCGTGTTGCGTCGTTTGTCCTTTATCGGCGTCGGTGTGGCACACTCGGCCTTCGGCGGTGTTGCCCTGGGGGCCCTTTTGGGGATATCTCCAACACTTACTGCCATCGGTTTCGCCGTGGTCGTATCCAATGCCATTGGTTATATCGGCAAAAAGGGCCACCTGGGAACGGATACCGCCATCGGCATATTTTTCCCTTTAGCAATGGCCATGGGCGTTATTTTTATCGGCATGTCGGATCAATACAACGTGGATCTTTTCGGTTATCTTTTCGGCAACATTCTGGCAATTACCCGGCAGGATTTGATTATCACTGCAGTACTTGGGGGGCTGGTACTTCTTTCAACTGCGCTGTTTTTTAAAGAATTACTGTTTGTTGCCTATGATCGGGAAGTTGCTTTTGTCAGTGGAATGCCGGTCGCCTTTCTCGATCATTTTTTCCTGACCATCCTTGCCCTATCCGTGGTGATCAGCATGAAAATTATCGGAATCATTCTTGTTTCCGCACTCCTGGTGATCCCTGGAGCGGCCGCTTCACAGATAACCCGTCGTTATAATTCCATGATCGCCGTTTCAATACTCATCGCACTGATATCCACCAGCGGCGGCCTCATTATCTCTTATTATGCCGACCTGCCGTCCGGTGCAACTATCGTTACATTGGCGTCTCTTATTTTTTTTGCAGCATTTGCGGTAGGGCAAACACGCAAATAGTCAAAATTACGACGAATAAACACCGGACATAACGCCTACAACGTGGTCGGAAAATTGTTTTCCAAATACTATTTGATGGGATACACATTAAAATCTTGAACTGAGTGGAAGAAAAATCAAAACAATGGTGAGACGTCCGGGGTTAAGAATTTTCAGCAAACAGGGATGAAATTGCGTTTCGTCCTTTTTCTTTTGAAAGATACATGGCCTGGTCAGCTCTTTTTATAAATTCTGACAGCAATTCTTTATTATGATATTCCGTCACACCGACACTGACGGTTACGGTGACGACATTTTCGGGTTCCGGAAAAAAGTTTTCGAATTCCACAGCGCTTCTAATCCTGTGGGCGACATTATTGGCCTCTTGTGCGGTGGTCTCCGGAAGAATAACTGTAAATTCTTCACCGCCATATCTGAAAGCGGAATCCATTGTTCTAAGACACGATTGGATGATCTGTCCTATTCTAACCAGAACTTTGTCGCCTTCAAGGTGACCGTATGTATCGTTGTACACTTTAAACTTATCAATATCTAAAAGCAAAAGCGCAAGGGGGTGACCATACCGGCTACAGCGACCAATCTCTATTTCCAGCAAATGATAAAAATGTCTTAAATTGTATAATTTGGTGAGGCCATCTGTTATTGCAAGGTTTTCAAGCTTGCTGAGAATGCGGCTGCGTTCCTTGGTGAGTCGTCTTTCTTTTAAGACTCTTTTCAATCTCAGCAACAGTTCCTCAAGACGAAACGGTTTAAAAACAAGATCGCTGGCACCCTTATTGATTGCTTCTTCATAAGAATAATTCTCACTGTAACCCGTCATTACAATGACATCGATATCGCAATTTTGTTTGATTTGAGATGTAAGTTGAAGACCATCCTTGCCGGGAAGCAAAATATCGGTTATGACAATTTGAATAGTGCCTGATTTTATTATTTCAAGCGCCTCTTCCGCACTGGAAGCGGAGAAGGCATTGTAGTCTGATTTTGTTAAGAATTCATGTATGGAGTTTCTAATGGCATCATCATCTTCAACGATTAATATGTGTTCACCCATTTCTATCTATCTCATCCTATTTTTTTTTATTCAAAGAGATATATCGGCACTTTTGGTATCAGGGTTGACATGTTTAATATCATTTTGATAAAAAATTGCTCCTTGATAAAGTGCCGCGAGCATATGAAAATTTACGGAAGCTTTTAACATAACTTGAAAGAAAGATGGTGTCAACAGGCTTTTGACCGAAGCCAGATGTAGAAAGAGACGTTAACAACTAAAATGAAAAACATAAGAAATTTCAGCATTGTAGCTCATATTGATCATGGCAAATCGACGCTTTCCGACCGCCTGATCCAGATGACCCATGTTGTCCTTGATCGTGATTTTAAAGATCAGATATTGGACAGCATGGACATCGAACGGGAACGGGGTATCACCATAAAAAGCCAGACCATCTGTCTGCCGTATACGGCCAAAAACAATCAATCCTACTCTTTAAATCTGATAGACACTCCCGGCCATGTGGATTTTACCTACGAAGTGTCACGGGCGCTGGCCTCTTGCGAGGGGGCTTTGCTCCTCATCGATGCCAGTCAGGGCGTTGAAGCCCAAACCCTTGCGAACCTGTACCTGGCCCTTGAACACGATCTTGAAATCATTCCGGTAATTAACAAAATTGATCTTCCTTCAGCCGATATTGATCGGGTCAAGCAACAGATCGAAAACGACTTGGGCCTTGATCCTGAAACAGCGTTACTGACATCAGCAAAGGAAGGGATCGGCATTGAAGAGGTGCTGGAAGGGGTTGTGAATTGTCTCCCCCCGCCATCCGGTGATCCGGAATCGCCGCTTCAGGCATTGATTTTTGATTCTCACTATGATTCTTTCCGGGGAACGATTGTTCATGTCCGTGTTTTTCAGGGAACCGTAAAACCGAAAGATGTTATTATTTTCATGTCCAATAAAGCCGTTTATAAGGTGGAAGAAGTCGGCATCTTTCAAATCGAGCGCATCCCTACAAAAGAGCTTTCAGCAGGAGAAGTCGGCTATATTATCGCGGGAATTAAGACGGTCAGCGATACCCGTTGCGGGGACACCATCACACTAAAACATCGTCGCTGTGAAGCCCCTATGCCGGGTTTCAAGGAAGTAAAACCGGTGGTTTTTTCTTCGATCTATCCGGTGGCTTCCGACGGTTACGAAGACCTGGCTGTCGGCCTGGAAAAGTTGAAGCTCAATGATGCTTCCCTGATTTATGAAAAAGATACTTCGGTGGCGTTGGGATTTGGGTTTCGTTGCGGCTTTTTAGGACTCCTCCATCTCGAGGTTGTTCAGGAGCGGCTCGAGCGTGAATACAATCTTTCATTGATATTGACGGCGCCTTCGGTCCGGTACGAGCTGATCATGAAGGACGGGTCCTCAAAGATCATCGACAACCCGGCATTGTATCCTGATCCGACAACCATTGAACGTACAAAAGAACCGTTTATCCGTGCGGGAATCATCATTCCAGACCGATATATGGGCGCAGTCATGAAGCTGTGTCTGGATCACAGAGGAATTAACAAAACGTATCAGTATTTAACCAATAATCGTCTGGAAATGATATTTGAACTTCCACTGGCGGAGGTAATTTACGATTTTTATGACAAGCTCAAATCGGTGACCCAGGGATACGGATCCTTTGATTACGATATCATCGATTTTAGAGAAACAGATCTGGTCAAATTTGACATCCTGATCAACGGAGAGCGCGTTGATGCGCTTTCTCAGCTTGTTCATCGAGACCGGGCGGTTGATCGCGCAAGACGCACCTGCGAAAAACTTCGCGAGGAAATTCCAAAACAGATGTTTAAAATAGCCATTCAGGGGGCTATCGGCGGAAATATTATTGCCCGAAAGACCATTTCGCCGTTTAGAAAGGATGTCACCGCAAAATGCTATGGCGGGGACATCTCACGAAAACGAAAGCTTCTGGAAAAGCAAAAAAAGGGAAAAAAACGGATGAAAATGGTGGGACAGGTCATGATTCCACAGTCTGCATTTCTCTCGGTATTAAAGACAGACAACGATTAGGGATTGATGATATATGATATATGATTGATGATTGAATCA
Source organism: uncultured delta proteobacterium (assembly GCA_963706295.1). GTDB lineage: Bacteria > Desulfobacterota > Desulfobacteria > Desulfobacterales > UBA11574 > UBA11574. The sequence continues at coordinate 11,939 of CAVPLW010000004.1, forward strand.
CATAAGAGCTACGTATAGGTGAAAATCGAACTCAGAAGAATTGAAAAACAGAAAAAATTTGCTCACGGAGGCGTTAAGCTTGCTCTTGAGTTACCACAGAGCACTTCGGGAGATTATCTTAGAAATAAGAATAACCTATTGAATTAGTATACTTTAAGTTTTTCAATCAACAATCATCAATCACAATAGGGGGAATTTATGGGCAGAACCATTGCTGAAAAAATTTTTGATGCTCACAGGGTTGATCATCCTGAGAAAAACATTCATGTCATTCGGCTGGATGCGGTATTCTGTCATGAAATTACAACCCCGATCGCCGTCAATGATCTTATCAGCCGAGGCAAGGACAAAGTGTTTGATCCCGATAAAATCAAGGTTGTCATTGATCACGTTTCACCGGCAAAAGATTCGAAAACCGCCATGCAGGGTAAAATCCTGAGGGAGTGGGCCAGGCGACACAACATTCGGGATTTTTTCGATATCGGTAGAAATGGTGTCTGTCATGCCCTTTTCCCGGAAAAGGGTTTTGTACGCCCCGGTTACACGGTGATCATGGGGGATTCTCATACCTGTACCCATGGTGCATTCGGCGCATTTGCCGCCGGCGTTGGAACAACGGATCTTGAAGTGGGAATTCTCAAGGGCGTCTGTGCCTTCCGTTCTCCGTCAACCATAAAAATTGATATTACCGGCCGGTTGCCCGACGGTGTCTTTGCCAAAGACGTGATCCTTTTCATCATCCACCGTCTGGGGGTTAACGGCGCCACCAATAAAATTTTGGAATTCACCGGCCCGGTGGTGGATGCCATGAGTATGGAATCGAGGATGACGCTCTGCAATATGGCGGTTGAAGCCGGTGCAACCTCGGGGATATGCAATCCCGATATGACCACCGTCGAATATCTCTGGGAGTTCATCCAGGACGACCATGCCGATAAAGAATCCGCTCTGGCAACGTTTAAAAATTTTCATTCAGATCCTGACGCCCGATATGACCAAGTCATTGAACATGATGTATGTCGATTAGAACCTATGGTGACCTTTGGCTATAAACCCGATCAGGCTCAAGCCTGTGGAAGAGATGACATCCACCAAGGTTGACCAGGTCTATATCGGATCCTGCACCAATGGAAGAATCGAAGACCTCAGGGTTGCAGCACAGGTGCTCAAAGGGAAAAAGATCAGCGATTCGGTAAGGGGCATTGTATCTCCGGCAACACCCAAAGTTTTTCGTCAGGCAATGGAAGAAGGTATGCTGAAAACATTTATGGATTCCGGATTTTGTGTCACGAATCCGACCTGCGGGGCTTGCCTGGGCATGAGCAACGGCGTTCTGGCAGAAGGCGAAGTCTGTGCATCCACGACAAACAGAAATTTTAACGGCCGCATGGGCAAGGGCGGGATGGTTCACCTGGTAAGTCCTGCAACAGCAGCAGCCACAGCCATTGCAGGTTTCATCACAAATTCAGAATTATACAAGGGGTAACCATGAAAAATTTCAGTGGAAACGTACTCTTTCTTGACCGGTCTGACATTAATACAGACGAAATCATTCCTGCAAAATATCTCACGGAAATTTCCAAGCAGGCATTGAAACCCTATCTATTGGAGGATATCAATTTGTCGGGATTCAACTCACAACGTGATGTTAAAGGAAAACATGTCATTATTACACGGGCGAATTTTGGGTGTGGCTCTTCAAGAGAACATGCACCATGGGCACTTGAAGCCAACAACATCCATCTGGTTATTGCTGAAAACTTTGCCAGGATTTTCAGACAGAATATGTTCAACTGTGGAATGATGGCGGTGGAACTCCCCGGTCAGACCATTGATGATATTTTTAAAGAATTTGCCGGTAAAGAAACGCATCTTGAAACGGATTTTGAAAACAATGCGTTTATCATTACAGCCGATGGTCTTCATCAAGAAGTATCTTTTTCAATTTCCGATTTTGACCGTGCCCTGGTCATGACCGGCGGTTGGGTGGAATACGCGGATGCCAAGTATTGACGGCAAAGTAAAAAGTCCGATTTCTGCGTTGCGCTTCATTCCGTGTTCACTGCGGCGTACATAAGTACGCCTCGTTCTACGAAATTCGCGACGTCTTGAACTCGAAATTTTTACTTTGCCGTCTCAATTTCGACCTTTTAAGAGTTCATCAAGTATTGATGGTTCGTATGCGTACAGGAATCAGGAGTCAGGTGCCAGATGTCAGAGGGCGGAAGATAAAAAAAACTAACCTTCTGATCTTCTTACCTCCTTGTCCGTACAATCATCAATCCAAAAGTAAAGCGATCTTCCAATCCAATGCCGCAAAAGGCGAAATAAGATACGATAAACTGTTATTCTACAACTTTATTAATAATGGTAGCCGATATTTTCAATATAGCATTCAACCACGTTGCCCGGCTTCAAAACCACCGGAGGATCCCTGAATATTCCCACGCCGGCTGGTGTTCCGGTTGAAATGATGTCACCGGGAATAAGGGTGATATCCTCGCTGATATCTTCTATAATGGTGAAAACATCGAAAATCATATCCCGTGTATTTCCATCCTGCATGATTTCACCATCGACCTTGGCGGTGAGTCTTAAATTGTTCACATCCCCGATCTCATCCGGTGTAACAATAAAAGGTCCGACAGGTGCAAAGCCGTCAAAGGATTTTCCCCTGAACCACTGGGAATCGGAAAACTGGGCTTCTCTCCCGGAAACATCATTCATAACGGTAAAACCTGCGATGTAATCCAAGGCATCTGCCTTGGATATTCTTTTTCCCTCCTTTGCGATGATGATCGCCAGTTCCACCTCCCAGTCGATCTGTCCGCTGCTTTTAGGTAGTATAATGGGATCAAACGGACCATTCAAGGCATTGGGTGTTTTGCAAAATATCAGCGGCTTTTCCGGATTTTCAAATCCGCCTTCTTTGGCATGTTCGGCATAATTTTTCCCAAGACAAATAATTTTAGACGGGGCATGGATCGGGCAACCGATCCGAACTTTGAGGGTCTGGCCGGGATCGTTAATTTCAGCGATCTTTTCAAGCCAATTTTTCCTAAAAAACACTTCCCCGATATCCGGAATCTCAGGAAATATCTTTTTTAAATCAACGATGTTGCCATCTTTCCACAGACCTGGTTTTTCTTTTCCTTTATCACCAAATCGAACAAGTTTCATTCGTTGTCTGTCCTTTCTTTTTTTCCGTCCTCATAGCACTTCTTTCCATACCAGTCCACCTGTCGGCACAATCCCTTGATAATATTGACCTCTTTCGCTCTGAGTTGCAGACGGGTAAAGAAACGGCGGAAATGATTCAACCAGTAATCCGGATTTTCAGAATTAATATAGCTGATTCTAACCAGGATATCCTTAAGTTGATCATACATCCCGTCAAGCTCATGCCTGCTGGCCATTCGAGGCGTAAATTCTTCATTCGCCTCACCTCCGGCAATAAAGATCTCATAGCACAGAATCATTACCGACTGGGCCAGATTCAAAGAAGAAAATTCAGTTGTGGGGATATTGACAAGGGCATGGCAGTATCGGATGTCCTCATTGGAAAGTCCTTTGTCCTCGGGGCCAAAGAGTATGGCAATGCGATTCTTTACAGAAATTGGAATTAAGTTTCGAGCAAGTGTCAAAGGCGTATGGACAACCTGCCGCTGTCCCCCGAGCCGTGCCGTTGTTCCCACAACATAATTAAACGAGGAGAGTGCTTCTTTCAAATCCGGATAGAATTTGCTTTTTTCGATAATATCCGAAGCAGAAATGGGTGGCCAGTTTCAGCGCTTTAGACAGGTCAAAGTTTTGAGGATCAACGATCACAAGCTGCCGGATGCCCATATTGCGCATGGCGCGAGCAGCAGCCCCGATATTTTCAGAATACCGGGGCTGCAGAAGCACAATGCTGATGTTATCTATATTGACCCTATCGGACATCAGTGGATAAGTTCAAATCTATTGAAGAAATAACCGATTTCAAAGGCAGCAGTTTCAGGGGAATCCGAACCGTGAACGACATTTTTCTCAATGTCTGTTGCAAAATCTTTCCGAATGGTACCCTCAGCCGCTTCCTTATAATTCGTGGCGCCCATTATGTCGCGGTATTTGGCGATGGCGTTTTCACCTTCAAGGACCATGACGACAACCGGTCCGGATGACATGAAATATGTCAGGCTGTCAAAAAACGGTCGCTCTTCGTGTACCGCATAAAAACCTTCAGCCTGAGTTTTGTTCATTTTCAACATTTTCATGGCCACTATGTTGAGTTTGTTGCTTTCCAGTCGTTGAATCACTTCACCGATGATTCCCTGTGCAACACCATCGGGTTTGATAATAGACAATGTTCTTTCCATGATGTTTAGTTTCCTTTTTTATGTTCCTGTCACTATTTGAAACGCTCAGTTTAGGTTTGATTATAATGTTGATTCCTGTTGCGATACCAAAAGGCGGCTTCCAAGTCAACATTGACGCGCACATTTTATCGTTACAGGTCTCTATAGGTTCAAAAGTGCATCCAATACCGGCTTGACTTTAATCCGATGTTCAGGCGGCACCATCAACACCTTAATCTCAAGATTAGGAACAAGATCAGCACCCGGATGGTTTAAGGTGTTCATCTTGTAATTGCCACGATTCTCTTTGGATGCCATCAACAACAGAATGTCTGCAAAATTACCTGAAAAGCCCATGGAATCGATATGTTCTACGAACTGCATAAACAGCGTATTCACTGTCATGGCAAAGGGATCGACTTCGGCATATCCCGCTTTGCTGCAATCATGCTTTGAAATAAAACACCGGCACCCAAACGGCCGAACCTCATAAATCGGACAAAGATTATCTGTTAACACCGGACAACTTTTATTTGAATGTTTCTTTTCCTCCTCCGGCGGATCGTCCCCTTTCATGCAAAGATCTGCGAGTCTATTGGTGGTGATTTGGGGCTTAAAACGGTTTCTGGATATTTTTGACTGAATATTTTCAAATAAATCCGCCTGACCATTTGAGATCATGTGATCTGCGATAAGATATCCCTCGAGGGTTGTCATGGTCACATTGGGAGTGCAGCATGCTGCGCAATATTTTTTGCAGGCCACATCCAGATTTTTTGCAACATCGTTATAAAGCCCGTAAATTTTGTTTAGAACATTTAACCTTTGCTCCAAATTCATTTGATCCGTCCCATATTATCGCTTGCCGGAAAATCCTTTCATGAGAAGATAAAAAAAACCGACCAAAACCAAGTTTATGACCGCTGTGATCAAGAATCCGCTTTCAAAGCCGATTTTCCGAATAATCGGTCCCATGGAAGCCGAACTTACCATCATCCCAAAATAGATGCATGTATTATAACCGCCCATTGCAAGTCCTCGGGATTCAACAGGAACGACTTCAGCAATAAGCGCGCCGATGGAAGTAAATGCCAGTCCCATACTGATTCCGAATGCAACGGCAAATGATACAAAATGAATCACCCGCGTGGATATTCCAAAACCCGCCATAGAAGCGGCAAATCCAATAAGTCCTATAACAATAAGAGTGCTTCGATTCTTTACTTTATCACTCATATGACCAAAAGGAATTCGAGATACCGCATTAAAGATTCCCTGAACTGCAAAAACAAGGCCGATTTGCCATATGGTCAGGTTTTGGTTTTGAGCGTGAAGGGGAAGAAAAGTTATAAACATTCCTAAAGCGAAACACCCTCCAAAGGTCACAAGCCAGCAACTCAAAAGAGGACGATTTTTCAAAAGTCCCCTTATAATGACCGAAGTTTTCTCTTTTTTGGGTCTTTCACCGATAATGAGATGGGTTGGCGGCAATAAAAAGACGACCACCCAAAAGGTCAAGAAAATGATGATACCGGAAATGAAAAACACCTGAAGAAATCCTCTCTGTTCAGCGATGAATCCGCCAATAGCTGGACCCAAACTCATTGAAGTGTAAAGGGCTGTTGTATACCAACCATATGAGCGTCCTAAATGAGTGGTGGGGGAAAAATCAGCCACAAAGGACATCATCGTCGGACCGAATGCTGCCACGCCAACACCGAAAAAAAGATAGATCCACAAGAGTTGCATCGGCGTTTTGCTAAAATAGAGCAAAAATGAAGTGACTGTCAGCACAATAAGACCCAGAGACGCAAACAGTTTCCGTCCAAAGCGGTCAGAGAGGATGCCCAATGGCAAAGATAAAATTCCGGCCGTAAGCAAAAAAGCAGAATTGATGATGCCGATTTGAACGGTATCTGCACCGATAGATTTTGCATAAAGCGGGACCACAGGAAGGCGCATGTTTGAACCCAGATAACCGGCAAAGGCAACACCGCAGCAAATAAACAGTAAAGTACCATAAGACATAGGGCGCCACTTACTTTGGGCAGCGGTCTTCATGTTAATCTCCGAATATGAAGCATTGCGATTGAACGCTAAGCCAAACATCTTGACTTTAATGAGGTCAATCGAAATTTTCAGTAAAAGTTGTTCGCTCGCTGAAACGCGTTGGCCTCAAATTAGCGTCACTTTAGGCACGTATAACTGGACTTCAGCTATACGCCAAAAACATCTTGACTTTATTGAGGGCAATCAGTAGTTTTTATAAAAGTAAATTTATAAAACTATCGCAAACAGTTAAAAGATCACATTACAGGGAGGATTCCATGAAAAGCAACGTCTATTTTATCGATTTAAGGGCGTCGGCCAAAGAAAACCTTGTTGCAAAGCTTGCACGGCTTCTGGATACGGCAGGGCTTTCCGAAACCGTTAAGGAACGAGAGCTTGTGGCGGTGAAGCTCCATTTTGGTGAAAAGGGAAATACCGCCTTTATCCGACCGGTATTTATTCGCAAAATTGTGGAATCCATAAAAGGGTTCGGCGGATATCCGTTTCTGACCGATGCCAATACCGTGTATGCCGGAACTCGAAGCGATTCCCCCCATCATCTCACCACGGCCATTCAAAACGGTTTTGCCTATTCAGTGGTAAATGCGCCCATTATCATTGCCGACGGATTAAGGGGAAAAAGCGAAACCGCCGTCACCATTAACCAGAAAAATTTTAAAAAAGTGTACATCGGATCTGATATTTGTGAAGCCGATGCCCTGATATCGGTGGCCCATTTCAAAGGACATGAGCTTTCGGGTTTTGGAGGTGCCATTAAAAACTTGGGGATGGGATGCGCCTCCCGGAAGGGAAAACTGGCACAGCACTCCACTGTTTCGCCAAAAGTGGTCAGGAAAAAATGCGTAGGCTGTGGGGACTGTCTTCCCCACTGTTCCCAGAGTGCCCTTTCACTGGAAAATGAAAAGGCGGTGCTGAACGCCAAAAAGTGTATCGGATGCGGTGAATGTATCCTTATCTGTCCCAACAGTGCCATTGAAATTCAGTGGAATCAGGCCATACCGACCTTTCTGGAAAACATGGTGGAATACACCATGGGTGTTTTAAAAAATAAAACAGACAAATTGTTGTCTGTAAATTTTATCACCCATGTATCCCCGGCATGCGACTGTTACGGCCACAATGATGCCCCCATCGTGAGGGATATCGGCATCGTTGCTTCCAAAGATCCGGTGGCCATCGACCAGGCGTCCGTGGATCTTGTGAACCAGGAAGAAGCCCTTCCGGGATCATGCCTTGAGGTCAATACTGAAAAAGGTGGGGATAAATTCAGGGGGGTTTACCCGAATGTCGACTGGACCCTTCAACTGGACTATGCCGAAAAACTCGGACTCGGAAGCCGTAACTATGAGTTGACAAAAATATAACCCGTCCGAAAATTTACTATTTTGCAGATCTTCCGGATATTGTTTGTACTCCTCTATGGTGTTATCTCATAGGCGATGCTGACCTGAACCCGAATATGACTCTCCCCGATCTCCATGGGCGGCGCCATCGTCCCTGCATCTGCCTTCATCTCGGCCGTTCGTAACATATAAGGCTGGGGCGACGCATAAATCGGCTGTGTGCTGAGTGAAACGATGCCTTTTAGTTTCACACCCGCGGCTTCGGCCAATGTTTTTGCCCGTTCCATTGCTTCCTGCGTTGCCAATTTTAACGCTTTTTTTTCTAATGCTGATTTATCTTTGAGATAAAACTGAATACGTTGAATCGTGTTGGAACCGCTTTCAAGGGCTTTTCCAACAATCTGGGAAACATGTTTGGATAACGGTTCAGTCTCAAATCCTTCCAGCGTCACCACAATGGCATTGTTGACTTCATAACCTGTTATCTTGGGCGGCCGGGCTTTATAATCCCTCTGGGGCGTAACATGATAATTGGATGTCTCGAGTTTAAGATGTTTAATGTTCAACCCATTGATGGCTGTTAGTACGGCTTTGATTTTGTCCGCATTTTCCGAACTGGCCTGTTCCAATTTCCGTCCCTCTGTCACAACGGCGATGAAAATTTTTGCTGAATCGTTCTGACCCATGACCTCGCCTGTACCTTCGGTAAGAATCAGATTGCGATCTGAAGCAGCAGGAGACCCGGCAAACGCAGAATTCGCCCCAAGACAAAAAAATGCCGTTAGAACCAAAATAAATGCTCTTTTCATCACTTCCTCAAGAATCAGGTTAAAAGGTTCAGGGTTCAAGGTTCAGGGTTTCTAAGTCCCAACATCCCAACGTAAAAGGAGTTATAAAGAATTCAGCAACACTTATGAGTTAACCCAAAGGACGAATCCTACAGCCATTAATAAACAGACCGCAAAGAGCTGTATCTGAATACTTTTTACAACCTTGAACGTCGAGCGGGGAACCCGGAACCAATTAGTTTTAATAATTTTTCCGGCCTGCCAAACATTACCGGCGTTGTTGTAAATTGAGGATACAAAACATGTGTTTTAGATTTAAGAAATTCTTCTCATTTTATGACTATTAAGTCAAGTTTGAGAAACATGTTTTTTTTTGGGTTGCACTGGATGAAATTGGTTCATATGATTCAACAAGGAACTCAAGTTTGCCAACTTAATATTTCTCTCAAAAGTCTTTAAAGTAGCAGACCGAAATAGAACTTTGATTATATCCTTCATCTGTAGTTGTTCACGGGGTGTGCTCTCCCGTTTAACGATATTGGCGGAGTGGCTTCATCATTTCAATGACTTAGCAGTGGGGGAGACCGCGGCTCCCGCATGCTTTTCGCGGGAGAACGCGGAGGGGGCAGGAATGCCACCGCTGCTAAGTCATTGAAATGACCAGACACGTAGACACCGGAGTGAAACGGGAGAGCACACCCCGTGAACAACTACCCCTCATCAAGGAGGCACGATTATGCGCCGAAAAATTATTTTAGGTGTCCTGGCAGGTATCATTCTTGCCTGTTTTTTGGTCATCATTGTTGTCGTATCGACTTATGATTACAACAAGTTCAAACCAATGATTACCGGAATCGCTAAAAAATACACCGGAAGAAAACGTTAACCTGGCTCGGAATCCCGATTGAATGATGGAAATCAACAAATCCGGTAAAACAAATCTTGAATTTGATTTTCAGAAACAAAAGAAAGTCGAAACAGCGCCTGTAATAAAAGATGAAGCAGAAACAGCGCTGTTCGATTTTAAAGAGATACTTATTGAAGATGGAAAGCTGACGGTTAAAAACCATCAAAAGAAAACAACCCTTGTCTTAATCATAGATCGAGGTAGCAGAAAATCAGCGGAGTTCATGGGCGAAGCCGACATTGAACTTAAAGGCTCGTTCAACGACATTCCATTTGACGTGTCCGGAAAAATCGGTTCGTTGGCAGGCATCACTGACCCTGATGTATCCTATCCTGTGGATCTAAAGGCCGATGTCGCTCAAATGGAATTCGCCATTGCCGGCAAGATCCAGGACCCGGTGGCAGCAAAAGGCATTGATGTCAGATTCTCTGTCAAAGGCGATGATCTGGCCAAGATTGAAAATATCACACAAAAACCCCTGCCTATTAAAGGCCCTTTCCATATTTCCAGTCATCTTATTGCAGCCAAACCCGAAAAAATTCAAATGTCCGATATGTTAATAGAACTAGGAGAAAGTAAGATAAACGGTTCCGTAACACTTGACCGCTCTGCTAAAAAGCCGCGAATATCCGGTGATCTTTTTTCCGAAACCCTCGATCTGCGTCCAATGTTAATAAAAAGAGAAAAAAAGGCCGCCGATGCAAAAGAAAAGGCAACGAAACCTAAAAGAAAATCGGACAAACTGTTTCAAAACACCCCCTTAAAATTGGACGGTCTGCATCTTTTCAACGCCGCCGTTGATCTTCAAATCAAACAATTGCTTTTCCAAAGATTTGCCTTTGATAATATTGTGACCAAGGTAAGGCTTCAGGATGGTAATCTCATGGTAAATCCCCTGACAGCTTTTATCGGCGGCGGAAAGCTGGTTAACAGTTTGAGTTTTCAGACAAAAGAAAATATGGTTTTTGTTGATGTTAACGTGGACATCAAACAAATGAACTTAGGGGAAATGCTTAAAAAGCTGGAAATTACTCAAGCCCTGGAAGGCATCCTAGACCTTGACATTGATCTGAAAGGTCAAGGAAAATCCGTGGCAGCGCTCATGGCAGATTTGAACGGCGATGTGGTTGCCTCTCTGGGAGAAGGAAAAATACCCACCGGTTATTTAAATTATATTAGTGCCGATATCAGCACAACGCTCATGCGGCTCATCAATCCTTTAGGTAAAAAAATCGACAGCGCCCGAATTAACTGTGCCGTGTGTGATTTCAACATCAAAAACGGCATGGCCAAAAGTGACATCATCGTCGTCGACGATCCCCAAAAAACATTGTTCAGCAAAGGGAATATCAACCTTAAAACCGAAGCATTGGATTTTCAAATCGAAACCAATCCCAAAGAGGGGATTGGAACCCAAGATACCGCGAAATTGAGTATCAGCTTAAGCAAAATAACCAAGCCCTTTAAACTGGGCGGCACACTGGCCAATCCTTCTCTAGAGATCGATATCGTGGATACGGCCACCACCATCGGTGCAGCCCTTTTAGGACCGGTGGGCTGGACCTATCTTTTGGTTTCAGGATCATCGGGAAAAGCAAATCCCTGTAAAAAGGCCCTCGAAATTGCTGGAAAGGGCGCATTCGGCACCACATCCAAAACCGGAAAAGGAAAAGAAACAACATCAGAGACTGAAGAGAAAAAACAAGGTATTGGAGACAGGATCTTAAATATTTTCAAATAATAGAATATGAAAGAGGCTGAAAATGAAAACCGCACTGATTCTCGTTGACATTCAGAAAGATTATTTCCCCGGCGGCCGCATGGAACTGGTCGGAATGAACGATGCAAGCAGAAACGCAAGAGAATTATTACAATTTTTTCGTGAAAAAAAATGGCCGATTTTTCATATACAACACATCGCCGTCAAAGACAGCGCCACGTTTTTTCTGCCAAATAGCGTAGGGATGGAAATTCACGAAAATGTCACACCGATTTCCAACGAACCGGTCATTCAAAAACATCACCCCAACAGTTTTCTAAACACAAAACTTCATGAAGAACTGCTAAAGGCCGGGATTGAGTCCGTGGTGATTTGCGGTGCCATGAGTCATATGTGCATCGATGCAACCACGCGAGCTGCTGCGGATTTGGGATTTCAGTGCACCGTCATCCATGATGCCTGTGCAACAAAGGATCTTACCTTCGGCGGCAAAGCAGTACCCGCAGACATGGTCCACGGCGCATTCATGGCTGCATTACAATCCATTTATGCCAAAGTTATGGATCTAAGCACGTTTTCATCATGGATTATCCAGAACTTTTCTAACCAACCTGGATAGTTTTCCTTTATCAAAAGGTTTTTCAATATACTGACGAACGCCGATTTTTTTTGCCTTTTCTTCATCGATCTTTTCACTAAACCCGGTGCACAGAATCGTCGGCATATCCGGTCGAATTTTCAGGATCTCTTTCAACAGCCTGTCACCGGTGATATGAGGCATGGTCATGTCGGTAATCACCAGGTCAAATTGATCGGGGGCGGCCCGGAATAATTCCAATGCTTCAATGGGATTTGTTCTGGCTTCCACCTGATAGCCCAATCGCTCCAGTCTCCGCCGTCCAATTTCAGCCATTGATTTCTCATCATCGACAAAGAGTATTCTTTCATTTCCTGTAGAAAGTTTTTCAACAGATTCCGTTTCTATAACTGCTTCTTCTTCGGCCACTGGAAAAAGGATGTTAAAGGTGGTCCCTTTTCCAAACTTACTATCAACAGAAATGGCACCGTTGTGACTCTTGACAATACCGTGTACCACCGACAATCCGATGCCCGTCCCTTTCCCCACCTCCTTGGTGGTAAAATACGGATCAAAAATTCTGTCTTTAATCTCATGGTCAATCCCGGTTCCGGTGTCGCTCACCGTCAATTTAATATAATTGCCTGGGAGCAAATCAGGATAAAATGGGGCTGAGACTTGATCCAAATAAATATTTTGAATTCCGATCGTTATCACACCGCCGGTATCTTCCATGGCATGTGCCGCATTGGTGAACAGGTTGATCATCACCTGGTTGATCTGGGTGCTGTCTGCAAGAATGGTATTGTCTGTGTCATTGGGTATGTTCTGATGAATCTCAATACTCGTTGGAATAGAAGACCGCAAAAATTTTAGTGCATCTTCGACGATCTGAACGAGCTTTACAGGTTTTTTCTTTGGATCCGTCTTTCTGCCGAAACTCAAGAGCTGTTTTACAACATCTCTGGCACGCAAACTGGCGGTTCGTATCTCGTTAATATTACCCTTTGCCGGATGCCATTCCGGTACATCCTCCATCGCCAATTCCGCATTGCCCAAAATGATGCCAAGAAGGTTGTTGAAATCGTGTGCGATGCCTCCGGAAAGTGTGCCGATGGACTCCATCTTCTGGGCATGTAAAAGTTGAGCTTCCAGTGCAGCCTTTTCCTCTTCGGCTTTTTTGCGAGAGGTAATGTCATAAACAATCGAGTACAGAAGTTCTTTACCATGTACCTTGATGGGACCGCTGTATACTTCCACATCGCGGATTTCTCCACTTGCCAAACAGTGCCGGAAATAAAACTGTTTGCGCTGTTCCATCTTGGCTTTTTCCATCTCACCAAACACCTGTTCTTCTGCCAGCGTATTGATATCGAAAATTTTCTTGCAGGTGAGCGCTTCATAACTCCAGCCATAAAAGGAGACGGCTGCCGGATTGGCATCTACGATATTTGCGGTCTCCGGATCGATCAGGAGCATGATGGAGTGGTTGTTCTTAAAAAGACTTTTGTATCGTTCTTCACTCTCCCGCAGGTCTTCTTCAGCTTGTTTGCGGCTTGTTATATCAAGTGCCGTAAAAGTGACACCAATTGACAAATCGTTTGAATCGATAGGCGTAGAACTTAGAAGTACATCAATCATGGTGCCGTCTTTACGCTGCCAGCGTGTTTCCACGGTCCCGGTATTTCGTTCGCTAATTTGTGCGTATTTCTCCCGCCCGACATATTCGAACTCTTCATCGGTGCCATATAATATTCTTGCGCTTTTCCCCAACAATTCTTCTCTGGTATAATCGGTTATTTTGCATAACCGTTCATTGGCTTGCTGAATAACTCTATCGCATACCATGCCGATACCTGTTGGGGCTGCACGAAAGATGCTTCTTAAAGTGGCCTCGCTTTCTCTCAACGACGCCTCAATTTGTTTGAAGGAAACCACCTCTTTTTCTAACTTTTTAACTTTTTGTTCCAATTCTTCATGGGTCGGTTTGTCGGCCATTTGAATCATCTCCAATTGACATAAAAATAGGAGTGTGAAATTTAGGTTATCCAACGTTCCATATAGAACTCGTTGTATTTTAAGCGGAATGACAATTTAAGTAAAGAGGTTTTAAATATACATCGTTCGGACCTGATGCGCCGATCTCATGTGGATACCGTTTTCAAATGATACTTTACCGGCCCAGGGTTGTATCAGCGTCAACGCCGTACAACCGGCAGGTGTTGTTCCATAGGGTTTCAGCCAGTGAGACAGGATCTTCCTGTCTTACTTTTGCAAGCTTCAAGAGGACCGATCGGACAAAGGCCGGTTCGTTTCTTTGGGTGTGGTTTCTTTCGGGTGTCGGGGTCAAATAGGGGGCGTCGGTTTCAATCAGGATTCGATTGACCGGGATCGAAGGCACCATCTTTCTCAAGTCCGAACCACGTCCCTTGATGGTCACAATACCGGTAATTCCGATATAAAAGCCCAGATCAAGATACTGTTTCAGCTCATCCTCACTGCCGCCGAAGCAGTGCACAACCCCGTTTCGGCCGGTTGTAAAATGTGTTTTCAGAATGTCGATCAGGCGGCCGTTGCTGTCCCGCTCGTGAAATATGGCCGGAAGTTTCAGCGCATTGGCAATTTCAAGCTGCCGGATAAGCCACTTTTCCTGAACGTTTCTGGGAGAGTACATTCGATTAAAGTCAAGGCCGATTTCCCCCCATGCGCGAACACTGGGACTTCCGGCAAGATCCTTGAGCGTCTTTAGGACGTCTTCATCGCAGCTTTTTGCGTCGTGGGGATGAATGCCCACCGAAGCATACACCCCTGGTATGGATTCCGCGATGGCGACCCCCTTGGCGCAGCGTTCAAAAGTTGTTCCAATGGTCATGGCCGACACAACGCCGGCCTCATGCATACGATGGATGACATCATTTAAATCTTTGTCATAGGCCCTGTCGTCCAAATGACAGTGGCTGTCAAAAAGTCTCATGAATTTAACCCTTTAGGTGTTTTACAAATTCCAAATATTTGGGCACGCTGCCACAACAAGATTCATATCGAAGTGCATTAAATGCCTAAAATGAACTAAAGTTAAGGAGTCGCTTCGCTCCATCTATTCATATAAAACTGACAGAATACCTTAACTTTAGTTCACTTTAGCTCACTTCAAACTTTAGGCACTTTTAACGGTCTTTGCTCGTTTACCATCGAAGATCGATGAGATCAATTTATTTTTAAAAAACCCTTCAGGATTAACTCTTGACAAAAAAAGGAAATCATCCTTTATAGTTAATTGAAGTTGCACTTTGCCCTTATCTCTGGTTATGCATGGACACCGGACCCGGCGCTGCGCTCCTATCGACCTGAAGTCAACTTCTCTAACCCGAATTTCTTTTAATCATGTTCTATTAAATAGGGACAGGAAAAATGTCTCAAATAAGCGGCTCTGTAATGGTGGTCGGCGGTGGCATCGCCGGCATGCAGGCGGCTCTCGATCTCGCCGACTCGGGCTTTTTTGTCTATCTCGTGGAAAGATCGTCCTCCATCGGGGGTATCATGGCCCAGCTGGACAAGACCTTTCCCACCAACGACTGCGCCATGTGAATCATCTCGCCCAAACTGGTCGAGGTCGGCCGGCATCTCAACATCGAACTTCTGACATTGTCGGAAGTGGAAAGTGTCTCCGGAACGGCAGGTGATTTTGAAATCAAGGTGATTCAGCACCCACGTTATGTGGATGTGGACAAGTGCATCGCCTGCGGCCTTTGCGCCGAGAAATGTCCCAAAAAGGTCATCGACGAATACGATGCCGGACTGGCCAAACGAAAATCGATCTATGTAAAGTATGCCCAGGCCGTCCCCTTAAAATACGCCATCGACGACAATTGTATTTTTCTTAAAAAAGGAAAGTGCAAAGCCTGCGAAAAATTCTGCCCCTCGAACGCCATTAATTTTGAGGATCTAAAAAAAGAAATCACGCTGAAAGTCGGAGCGGTGCTCATCGCCCCGGGCTGCAATGTATATGACCCCGTTGTTTACGATGTCTATGGATATAAAACATCTCCCGATATCGTCACCAGTTTGGAATTTGAACGCATCCTCGCCGCCACCGGACCCTATAGCGGCCACCTGGTAAGACCTTCTGATTACAAAGAACCGCAAAAAATCGCCTGGATACAGTGTGTGGGATCCAGGGATCTTCATCCCGGATCACAGCCCTATTGCTCCGGAGTCTGCTGTACCTATGCCATCAAGGAAGCCATCATCGCCAAAGAACACCAAAAGGGTGCCCTTGACACGGCGATATTTTACATCGACATCCGGACCCATGGAAAAGATTTTGAGCAATACTATAACCGGGCCCGGGAAACCGGCGTCCGATTCATAAAATCGAAAATCAGCAACATCCTGCCGGTTGACGATACCGGAAATCTTGCCATCGGTTATGTGAACGAAACCGGACAACGGATTCAAGAGACTTTTGACATGGTGGTGCTGTCCGTGGGGTTTAATGTTTCGGCCCAGGCAGTGAGTTTGTCCCAAAAACTGGGGATCGAACTGGATTCGTATCAGCACGCCGTCACCGACAGTTTCGAACCGGTGCAGACCTCTAAACCCGGCATCTTTGTGTGCGGCACCTTTGAAAGCCCCAAGGACATCCCCCAGTCGGTCATCGAATCCAGTGCTTGTGCGGCCATGGCAGAGCAAATCCTGGGCGAATCCCGGGGGACCATGGCCCGGACAAAAGAGATGCCAAAAGAGACGGATGTTCAAGGAGAACCCGCGCGCATCGGTGTGTTCGTGTGTCATTGCGGCACCAATATCAGCGGGTTTTTGGATGTCCCGAACATTGTCGAATATGCCAAAACCCTTCCCGACGTGGTCTTTGTCGAAGATAATCTTTTCAGTTGCAGCCAGGACACCCAGGAACAGATCACCCAGGTCATCAAGGAACAGAATTTGAATCGGATTGTCGTGGCCGCATGCACCCCCCGGACCCACGAACCGTTGTTCCAGGAAACCGTACTCAATGCCGGGATCAATAAATATCTGTTTGAAATGGCCAATATCCGCAACCAATGCTCGTGGGTACACAGCAGTGATAGAGAGGGCGCCACCCAAAAAGCCAGGGATCTGGTTCGCATGGCCGTGTCCAAAGTCGCCCTGTTGACACCGTTGTATGACCCTGAAATCGACATGAACCCGTCCGCTCTGGTTGTCGGCGGCGGACTTTCCGGAATGACCGCTGCCTCTAATCTGGCAAAACAGGGGTATTTCACGCATCTTGTTGAAAAAAGCGATGCTCTGGGCGGACAGGCCTCGAATCTCTATGAAACCTGGCAAGGCGAAGATGTTCAGTCAAAACTGGCCGGGCTGATCAAGGACGTGGCGTCCGATCCCAACATTAACATTTTGACCAACAGCCAGGTCAAAAAGGTGGATGGTTTTGTCGGGAATTTTAAAAGTACCATCGAAACCGGCGGAAAGGAACAGGTCATCGATCACGGGGTGGCCATCATCGCCACCGGTGCACAGGAATTAAAACCAGATGAATATCTATACGGAAAAGACCCCCGGGTTTTAACCGGACTTGAGCTGGATCGAAAATTCATCGACGACAATCTTGCCTTGAATGACATCCATTCAGCCGTCTTTATCCAGTGTGTGGGCTCGCGGATCAAAGAAAGACCCTATTGCTCCAAGGTCTGCTGTACTCACTCGGTAAAAAACGCACTGACGTTAAAAGCACTCAAACCTGAAATGGATGTCTTTGTGTTGTACCGGGATATGCGTACCTATGGATTGCGGGAGGAACTGTATCGCAGGGCCCGGGAAAACGGGGTTATTTTTGTGACGATATGACGTGGATAAAGAATTGACGGTGTCCAAAGAAAACCGGGAAATGGTGGTCCGGTTTTTCAGCACCATGTTCCAGCGAAAAATGGAAATCAAGCCCGACCTTCTGGTTTTGGCCACGGCCATCGTACCGCCGCAAGACAACCCTGTTGCCACGCTGTTCAAGGTCCCGCTAAATGCCGACGGGTTTTTTGTGGAAGCCCATGTCAAGCTCCAGCCCATCGATTTTGCCACCAAAGGAGTGTTTGTCTGCGGCCTGGCCCATGCGCCGAAACCTGTGGACGAAGCCATAGCCCAGGGTCTTGGAGCGGCCGCCCGGGCGGCGACGTTTTTGTCGAAAAAGAAAGTGTTCGGCAATGCCGTTGTTTCAAGTATCGATGACCGGCTTTGCAGGGGCTGCCGAAAATGCCAGGAGGTCTGTCCGTATCAGGCCATCGGCTTTTTGGAAGATCGTACCGTATGTGAGGTCAACCCGGCGATTTGCACGGGCTGCGGCTCCTGTGCGGTGGCCTGTCCCACGGGTGCGGCGTCGGTTTTTCATTTTGACGATGAAAAAGTGCTGACCATGGTAGAAACAGCATTTATTAATTGATGATGTATGATTGATGATTGAAGCGATTAAGATACGCATAGGTGAGAATTGAACTCCGAAGAATTGAAAACTATAACCAAAAAAATTTGCCCTTAAGTTACCAAAAAGTACTTTGGGAGATCATATAAGAAAACAGCATAGATAAAGTTGAAAAATGTCTTTTGGTTTTCTTCAATCGACAATCAACAATCATAAATCAACAATTTAAACGCTCAACCCCTTCCGGGAGGAATGAAAATATGATGGAAACCTTCCATCCAAAGATCATTGCATTTGCCTGTAACTGGTGTGCTTACTCGGCCGCCGATCTGGCCGGTGTGAGCCGTCTCCAGTACCCCACCAGCCTGCGCATCATCCGTGTGTTGTGTTCGGGACGTATCAACCCCAATTTCATTCTCAAATCTTTTGAAAAGGGAGCCGACGGGGTTCTGGTGGCTGGGTGACACATGGGAGACTGCCATTACCTGGACGGTAATGTTAAGGCTGAAAAGGTGTTTCAGATGACAACAGAGCTGGTCGGCTTGCTCGGCATTGATGTCAAAAGGATTCGACTGGATTGGGTTTCTTCGGCCGAAGGGGTTCGGTTTGCCGAAATCGCACGAGAATTTACAGAACAAATCAAAACATTGGGACCGTCTCAATTAAAGCAGGCGGCTTAAGAATGGTGGAGAACGTGAAATGACGGCCATTGCGGAACTGGTGAATGCCACCAAAACCTATTATTGTCTCGATTGCGGGGTGTGCACCGGAAGCTGTCCGGTGGCCAGGGTGTTTCCCGAATTTTCCCCCCGGCAGATCATCGAGCGCTCTCTTTATGACCTTGAGGAACTTTCAGACCGTACTCTCTGGGACTGTCTGACCTGCGCCCAGTGCAGCGTCCGGTGTCCGGCCGAGATTAATTTCCCCGAGTTTATCCGCCGGATGCGAGATGAAGCCCGAGCCATCGGATTTGACGGAATGCCCGCCCACAACGGCATGCTTCAAACCATCATGTCCCTTCAGACAAAGCATATTCAGCAACATCGAACATCATGGATCGAAGACGGGAAAACAAAAGAGACCGGAGATGTGTTTTATTTTGTGGGATGCCGTCCCTATTTTGACGTTATTTTTCGAGATATCGATGCAGGGTCCATTCAGGGAGCTCAACATATACTCAAAATTCTGAACCTGTGCGGAGTGGAACCGGTGGTCAGCAATGATGAACGGTGCTGCGGACACGATGCCCTCTGGAACGGCAATGTCGCAACATTCAAACACCTGGCCCGACTCAACCTGGACACCATCAGATCTTCAGGAGCAAAGCGGGTGATTTTCAGCTGTCCCGAAGGGTACCATACATTTAAATATGTTTATCCTGAATATTTCGGCGATCTCGATTTTGAACCGGTTCATATTCTGGATTTTCTGGCAGACAAACTCAGCCAGGGTGTCATCGAATTTAAAGATTCGGAAAAGAAAATCGTGACCTATCACGATCCGTGTCGCCTGGGAAGGCTGGCCGGCATCTACGATGCGCCCCGTAAGTTGATCCAGGCGCTTTCTGGCCTTGAATTCAAAGAAATGACCCGCAGCCGGGAAAACGGCGTCTGTTGCGGAACCAGCGGCTGGATGAACTGTTCCCGCTGTTCCAAAGACATTCAGATGCAGCGTCTCGGCGAAGCCATGGATACCGGGGCAGGTACGCTGATCACCGCCTGTCCCAAATGCCAGATTCATTTCCGGTGCGCAAAAGCCGCCTACCCTCTTGACATTGAAATTACGGATTTGTACGACCTGGTGGCCGATCTTTTGAAAAAAACTTAACAAGATTTGGCGGTTTTTTAGACAGGATTAACAGGATCTTCAGGATATTTAATATCCTATTTTTCTTATAAAAATGGATTGAAACTACCAGAAACCCTTTAACTTAAAAAGAGACCTTTAAAAAATGTTTAATTTTATTCAAGACCAAGGAAGGCGAAAATTTTAACCACAGACATACATTGAGTATTTCGAGGATTGAAATTTTAGCCTGACACAGGGATTGGGCAAAAGGAGACGTTTTTTAAGGGTCTCAGGAAAAAATGATGAGTAAAGATGTCCTAATCATCGGCGGCGGCATCGCCGGCATCCAGGCGTCTTTGGACCTTGCCGATATGGGGGTAAAGGTCCACCTGGTGGAAAAGCTCCCCAGTATCGGCGGCAAGATGGCCCAACTGGACAAGACCTTTCCCACCAACGACTGCGCCATCTGAATCCTGTCGCCCAAGATGCTGGATGTCGGTCGACATCCCAATATTGAGCTTCTGGCCTATAGCGAGGTGGAAAACCTTGAGGGACAGGCCGGAAATTTCAAGGTATTCGTTCGAAAAAAAGCCCGGTATGTGGAAGAAAACAAATGCACGGGGTGCGGTGCGTGCAGCGAAAAATGTCCGACCATGGTCCCGGATGCCTTTAACGAAGGACTGGGCACCCGCACGGCCGTCTATGCCTATTTTGCCCAGGGCATCCCCTCCACCCGAACCATAGACCCTGACCATTGCAGACAACTCAACGGCAAAAAGTGCGGGATCTGTGCAAAGGTCTGTCAGGCCGACGCTATTAATTTCGACCAAAAAGACCGGATGATGGAACTTAACGTCGGCGCTATTATCCTAGCGGCAGGATATGATGTATTCGATCCGTCTTTAATTCCCGAATATCGATACCGGGAAATTCCAAACGTCGTGACCGCCATCGAATTCGAAAGGATTTTAAGTGCCAGCGGACCCACCGGCGGGCATGTGGACCGCCCCTCGGATCTTGCCGTTAAAGCTGACATCGAACCACTGGAAAAGAAGATAAATAAATCGGGTCGGGCGCTGGAAAAATTTGAAAAAAAATACAACCAGACATCCCAGGAATTTTATACCAGCTATGCGTCCGGAGAATATATGGATGACGATGACCTAAAGAAATGGGCGGACAAATACCAGGATCATCTGAGCATTGTTCAAACCCTTGAAGCCTTGAAGGAAAAAACAAAAACCTTTGAGCCGGCAAAAAGGCTGGCTTTTATTCAATGCGTGGGATCACGGGACTTTCGCTTTTATCCTTTTTGTTCCGGTTATTGCTGTATGCATTCCATCAAAGAGGCCATCATTGCCAACGAGCATGATCCGGAAACCACCTCCACAATTTTCGGCATGGATATCCGTGCCGTGGGCAAAGGGTTTGAGGAGTATAAGATGCGCGGGGGAAACATCTCGGGCATTACCTATGTTCGTGGGAGGGCGGCCGAGATCACAGAAGGTCCTGAGCACAACCCGGTTGTGATTTATGAAGACACCCGGGAAAGAACGGTCAAATCCCAGGATTTTGATATGGTGATTCTGGCAACGGCATGTGCACCTTCAAAGGGAATCGTCGAACTTTCCAAAATTCTGGGAATCGCACTGGATGACTATGGTTTTGTGAAAACAAGTCCCCTGTCTCCGGTGGACACCACCGTGCCCGGTATTTTTGTGTGCGGATGTGCCGAGTCGCCCATGGATGTGCCGGAATCCGTTGCCCAGGCGTCAAGTGCCGCAGAGCGGGCCGCTGAAATTGTCTTTCAACCCGATTTTGAAAAGGGAAAAGCCATTGCCTGAAAATAACAACACCGAACCCCGAATCGGCGTGTTCATTTGCCATTGCGGGTCCAATATCGCCGGATATCTGAACATGGAAACGCTGGCCGATTATGCCCAGACCCTTCCCCATGTGGCTTTTGTCCAGCGGAACCTGTATACCTGCTCCGAGACCGGAATCAATGAGATCAAAAAGGGCATCGAGGATCACAACCTGAACCGGGTTGTGGTGGCCTCCTGCTCCCCAAGAACCCATGAGCCCCTTTTCAGAAGCTCCTGTGAAGAGGCAGGCTTGAATCCTTACCTGTTTGAAATGGTCAACATCCGGGACCAGTGTTCCTGGGTACACATGAAAGAAAAAGAAGACGGTACGGCAAAGGCAAAGGACCTTATGGCCATGGGGATTGCCAAGGCAGCCCTGTTGAAAGCCCAGAATCCCATTATTTCAGAGGTGACTCCCCGTGCACTGATCATCGGCGGAGGGATGGCCGGTATGACCGCAGCACTGGGTCTGGCCAATCGCGGATATGAAGTGGTTCTGGTGGAACGGGAAACGTCTCTCGGGGGAATGCTGAACCAATTGAACAAGCTCGGGCCGAGCATGATCAATGCCGCGGATGTCGTTCAGGAGAAGGTCCGGGCAATAATGAACCACCCAAAGGTGACCGTCTTCACCGAGGCCGGTGTTGTGGATGTGCAGGGATTTATCGGTAAATTCAAGGTGGGCATTGAAACCAAAACCGGCATCAAAAACATCGACATCGGCGTGATTGTGGTGGCTGTTGGCGGGGCTCCTTTTGTACCGCACGGGATGTACGGATATGACGGGCAAACCGTTATTACGCAGTTTGAATTTGAACAACGTCTCAAGGAAGGCCCGGACCCGGGGTTAAAGAATATCGTCATGATCCAGTGTGTGGGCATTCGCAATGAAAAACGGCCATACTGCTCCAGGATCTGCTGCCAGACGGCGGTTAAAAATGCCATACTTCTAAAAGATCACAACCCGGATGCAAACGTATTTATTCTTTACCGGGATATGCAGATGTACGGCGTTGAAAACGAAAAGATGTTTCGGGACTCAAAAGCCAAAGGCGTCCGTTACATACACTATGATACGGCAGCACCCCCGGAGGTGGAATCTCACAACGTCAAAGTATACCATTCTCTGCTTGGAAAGGACATGGAGCTCCCGGCAGACCTTGTGGTATTGTCCACGCCTCTTGTCGCCCATGAGGATGTGGGCGAAACATCCCAGCTTCTTCGGGTTCCTGTGGATGAAAACGGTTTTTTCTTAGAAGGCCATGTCAAGTTAAAGCCCCTTGATTTCGCCACGGACGGAATCTTTCTTTGCGGCAGTGCCCGTTTTCCGGCCAATATTCGTGAAACTGTTGCCCAAGGACTCGGCGCAGCTTCCCGTGCCTCCATTCCCCTTTCCAAAGGATCGGTGGTGGTGGAACCGATTATTTCAGTCTTGGCCGACGAAGATGCGTGCAGGGGATGCGGGCTCTGTGTGCCCCTTTGTCCATACGGCGCCCTTGAAATCGAGCATACCCAAAAGGGAAGAAAGGTACATGTTATCGATGTGGCGTGCAAGGGGTGCGGGGTGTGTGCGGCCACATGCTATCAGCATGCTCTTACCATCAATTCTTTTACCGATGAGCAGATCGACGCCCAGATCGAAGCGTTTTTGGGTTAGTTGAATGGTTGAATGGTTAAATCGTTAAATGGTTTAAAAACAATTTATTCATACTATTTGAAATAGAGAGAAGTTTAAAATGTTTCAACCTAAAATACTAACGTTCTGCTGTACATGGTGAGGTTACTCCGCCGCTGATTTGGCTGGAGTTTCCAGGCTGCAATATACCCCTGAGATCAAGATCGTTCGACTCATGTGCACCGGTCGCATGGACCCGGCAATGGTGGCCAGAGCCTTTAAAAAAGGGTTGGATGGACTCATGGTGGTGGGCTGCTATTTCGGGGATTGTCACTACGTCAGCGGCAACCATCAGGCCCAGGCCAAGATCGACATCACGCGAAAACTTTTTGAATATATCGGCGTCAACAAAAACCGCCTTGCTTTCCGGCAGTGTTCCTCCGGCGAGGCCTCCGTTTTTGTCCGGCTCGTCTCCGAATTTGATGCCAAAATAAAAGAACTCGGTCCCATCGGTGAAGGCGGGGATTCATTGAAGGCGCCGGAAATTTTTGAAAAGCTGAAAATAGCCGAGGCGGTGCTGGCCGGAGAAAAGATCCGGTGGGTCATCGGAAAGCGAACCCCTTTTCTTGAATCCGGAAACATATACGGTGAGATGTTTACGGAACATGAATTCAATCGCGCCATTGATATGATCATTGTGGAAGAAACCGAGGTGCAGGAGATTCTCGGCAAACTGGAAGAGGGCGCTCATTCGGTCAAGGATCTGGCTAAAGATCTGGCCATTCCTTCGGAAAGGGTGTTTCGGTATGTCACGGCCCTTGTACGAAAAGAGATGATCCGGCTGGATAAGGTGGATGGCCGAACACCGTTATATCGGATGGCTTGACCCGGATGAACCGCTATAAAATTTATCCACCACCAAGGCACAAAGAATTTTTTTAATATTCTTTTCTTAGTGTCTTGGTGTCTTTGTGGCAAAAAACAAGTTAGCCACAAAAAACACTCATATAACTATCAAGAAACTAAAAAGGTTTAGCGTCGTGGGGAATAAAAATATTTTGGTTGTCGGCGGGGGCCCGGACGGAATCCATGCCGCCCTTGAAAAAGCCGAGGCAGGGATGCAGGTCACCCTTGTGGAGAAATTTCCCTTCCTGGGCGCGCAGCGGATTCCCAGAGACCGCCTGATTCAACCTCAAGAAGCCTTTGTGAACCCGGATCTTGACAAGGTTCGTAACCATCCGAACATACAGGTTTTGACGAACAGCGATCTCAAATCCATCCGTCGGGAAAATGGAAAAATCCATACACGGATCTTAAAGCACAGCCTGCGGGTGGACAACAGCAAATGCAATGACTGCAAGGCCTGTATCAAGGTCTGTCCGGTGAACATGTTCGACGATTTTAACGAAGGGTTGGGGTTTCGCACGGCAGTGGACTACTGCCATCCGGCAACCGGCAAATACAATGTTTACAAAGAAGATATGCCGGTCTGCCAGGCCGCCTGTCCGGCGCATCTGGACATCCGCGCCTATGTCGGATTGATAGCCGACGGGAAATACATTGAGTCCCTTTCCAAAATCCGGGAAAGACTTCCCCTTCCCGGCAGTATCGGCCGTATCTGTCCCCACCCGTGTGAGACCGCCTGCAACCGGCAGTATCTGGACGAACCCATCAGCATCTGTTTTCTCAAGCGGTATGCGGCAGATGTAGAATTGGCCCGGAAAATTGAACCCATCTATGAAACCGCCGAAAAGAAGTATCCGGAAAAGATCGCCATTATCGGCGCAGGTCCTGCCGGGTTGACTTGCGCCTATGATCTGGCGAGGATGGGATATGAAAACATCAAGATCTTCGAGGCATTGCCGGTTCCCGGCGGCTATCTCTGGGTGGGCATCCCGGAATATCGCCTTCCCAAAAAGCTCCTTCAGCGGGAGGTGGATCTCATCTGCAACATGGGGGTGAACATTCAATACAACACCCGTATCGGAAAAGACATCACCTTTGAAGATTTGAGAAAAGCGTATGATGCAATCTTTATCGGCGCGGGATGCCATCAGGGGTTGAAATTGCGAATTCCCGGGGAAGACGACTATGAAGGTATCGTGGACTGTGTGACCTTTTTAAGAGAGCAGGCCCTGGGCAATCTGCCCGAAGGCAAGGGAAAGCTCATTGTCATCGGCGGCGGGAATGCAGCCATCGATTCGGCCCGTGTGGGCTGGCGAATGGGGTTTGACGAGGTCTATATCCTGTACCGCCGAACCAAAAAAGAGATGCCGGCCAACCCGTGGGAAATCGATGCCGCCGAACATGAAGGGGTGATTCTTCAGTACCTGGCCGCACCGTTGGAGATCCTGGGTCAAGACGGCAAGGTCACGGGAATGAAATGCATCAAGATGGAGCTGGGGGAACCGGATGCATCCGGCAGAAGGCGACCGTTGCCCGTCAAAGGCTCTGAATATGTCATCGACGCCCAGACCATTGTTCCGGCCATCAGTCAGGGAACGGATCTGAGCTTCCTTGAAAAGGGGCATGAACTTAAGCTGTCCCGATGGAACACATTTGAAATCGATGAAGAAACCGGTGAGACCAACCTTCCCGGGGTGTTTGCCGGAGGAGACGTGGTCACCGGTCCGGATATCGCCATCCGTGCCGTTGCCGGCGGCAAGCGCTCGGCTGAAGGCATTCATGCGTATCTTAGGAGCAGGTAAATGATCTACGAAAAAGAAAAACGCTACATCATTCCGTTTGGCGATGTGCCGTCCGCACAGGCCGAAATGCCCGAAATTTCCGTTAACGAACGCCGGGGAAATTTCACGGAAGTGGAAACCGGCTTTCCCGAAGATGTGGCCGTAAAAGAAGCCAAGCGCTGCCTGAGCTGCCGGCGCTGTCTCGGCTGCGCCCTTTGCTGGGCCGAATGCAAACCCGAAGCCATCGATTTTGGCATTCCGGATAAAGAACTGGCGCTGGAATTTGACGATGTTGTCGTCACCAACGGCCAGGACAATTTCTTTCATCCCTTTAATTCCAATCTCGGTTATGGAAAATACCCGGATGTGATCATCGATTTACAGTTCGAACGCATGCTTTCTCTCACCGGCCCCACAAACGGCATGGTGCTTTCTCCTTTGGACGGAAGAATTCCCAACAATGTTGGTATTGTTCAGGGACATCCGGATGATGATGAATCCCACCTTCTTTCCAGTCTGGTGTTCGGGGTGAACGCATCCATTATCGCCCTTGACAGCACCCAAGACCTCAAGGTGACGCTGATCTCACCGTTTTGCCCGTCTTTTCAGGAAAAGTTTCTATCCTCGGCAGAAAATATCCCGGGTCTTATCATGATACCCGGCTCTCCAATATCGGTAGAAAAAGGCGATGAAGCCCAGCCGCTGCGGCTCACCTATTCAAAAAACAGTGAGGAATTCCGTCAAGCCTTTGACCTGATCGTCGTTATGACAAAACCGAAAATTTCTTCGATTCAAAAGGCGTTAATGAAAAACCTAAGTTGAACGTTTCAAATTGTGACACAATGTTTAAACGTTATTAGAACATATAATAATAGTTAGCAGGCAATGGCTATCAACAACCGGAACGCGACTCCGGTATCTCTGCCAGTTGCCACCTGCCACTTGTCACCACTAGGATGCCACCATGAAACCGAGAGTAAGAATCGCTGCAGCCCGGACCCCGGACGGAGGCGAGATGGTGCTTTATCAGCATGACCGTGATTTCTCGATCATGATCAACGGTCAGGATTTGATGCACAGTCGCCAACATGAGTCGGAACTGGCGCTGGCGCGGCTGGGTTGTGCGCATCTGGCTGGTCGCAAGGCGCCCAGCATACTCATCGGCGGCTTGGGTATGGGCTATACCCTGCGCCAGGCTCTCGATATGCTCAGCCCCCACGCCCAAGTGGTGGTAGGTGAACTGTTGGGTGCTGTCGTCGAATGGAATCGTGAGTTTTTCGGGGAACTCAACGGCCGGCCGCTGGAGGACAAACGAGTTGACCTCAAGACAGGCGATATCGTCGAGCTTATCTCACGTTCCAAGGGCAGATTCGATGCGATCCTGCTGGATATCGATAATGGTCCCAGCGCGATGACCGATTCATCGAACCGCCGTCTGTACGGTCGTGAAGGAATTCAGGCCTGTCGCCGCGCCCTGCGCGAACAGGGGTGTCTGGCTGTGTGGTCGGCTGAGCCGAGCAAGAAATTCGAGCAGCTTTTGATGAGTTGCAGCTTCCATGTGCGCCGTTTTCGGATCCCCGCCTACAAGGGGAGTAAATCGCAGTCACGTTTTGTATGGGTCGCTTCGGAGGACAAGACGATCTTGCCCCCCGGTGGCGGCGAGCCGCGCCTGCCGCTCAAGAACGAGTCAAAAGGAAGTCACAGACGGTTCCGAAAGAGACGATAGTCAGGGGCCGGAGGTCAGAAGTCGGGGGTCCCCAGTTAAATTCGCTACGCTTGTCTTCTTCGAAGAATTTAACGGGGCAAGCAGGGATCAGGAGCAAGGGGCAGCTTGCCAATATTACCAGTATTCAAAATTCGATCTTATCTATGATCTTTCGGGGTTGATGAATAATCATTGGGATCAGATGCTGCATCAACTTCAGCTTTGTCCAACCATCCATCTCCATCCGAATCAGGACGACGAGGATTCGTACCATTTAGAATTTCATCAAAGTCATTCAGGCCATCATTGTCAGTGTCTGAATGACATGGATCACTTTTTTCCCAAGTAACCTCTTGGTTATCAGATAAATTATCATTATCCGTGTCAGGGTCTGTAGGGTCAGTTCCCCAATCTCTTTCTTTTTCATTCACTAATCCGTCCAGATCGTCATCAGCTAATGGATCAGGTGTGCTTGTTGAATCTTTGGGGTCGGAACCTAATTTTTCTTCATATTGATCAGGCCAACCATCTTTGTCAGAATCGATTACTTCGGCTATAGAAAAATTAAACCTGACTAAAATAATTGTTAACAAAATAAAACTCATAAATAAGTATTTAACGATCCTGCCCATATTTATTCTCCATATTGTTTTTGCTGATGTTTCGTATCGTAAGATGGTAAAAAGTACATATTGCTAGAACCTGTCTCAAAAATAAGATTAGGATTCAAAAGCAAGTTGAGCTTTGCGAAATCCAGAGAATCGGGGGCGCGAAACGGTGAAAAAGCGGAGGATATACGTAGTATGCGAGTATTTTGAATCGTTTCGCCACGCTGCAATGGGCACTTAGATTGTTTTTGAGATAGGTTCTAATATTTTGACCAAATACTCTGTCCTTGAACCTGTCATTTTTCTATTACGTATATCGGCAAATATATTTAAAATCTTAAGCTCACAAAATAGGCGCTACCGCTGAAAAAGAACGTCCCTGCCCCCTGTCCGTGGATTAACTGCATGAATATAAAGCGAAAGGGAGCTTATTATGGGAGTTAAGCGTCAGATAAAAAATTAAAGGCAAGGGGAACCCATGATGGGGGTGCATAACCCATAGGAAAAAAACATCCCGGAAAGTGGGCGATAAAAAAGCGGCAGAGGCTGTGGCAAGCTAAATTGAAGGGTGAATCTATTAGGGTCTTTATCAAAATATTTTTCACCGCTGAGGCACGGAGAACGCAGAGAAAACTCAGACTTTCTGTTTGCCGCTGAGAGGACGGCAAACAGAAACCATCAGAAGCTTCGCTTCAATTAATTTAGAATTATAAAACGCCTTAATTGGACGTTGCCTCTTCAAGTTGAGTACCGAGATCATTTGAATTTGGGGAGATTTTCCCGAAGGGCATGTGTTTGTTTCTTTTCGGCGTCCTTGCCCTGTGGAATGCCTGCCCAATGAAATGCAATGCATATTTCATCGGGGCGGAGCCTATTCCTCTGGGGTCAGCGAAAAGAAACAAGATGACACCCTCTGCGAACTCAGCGTCTCTAATGATCCCCGCGAAGGCGCGGGGAACCCCGCTTAATGCGGGACAAGTGCGCGGTGAAAAACATGAAAATATTAATTGCTGAAGATGATTTTGTATCAAGGAAGATTTTAAACACGCAACTGACCCCCCTTGGTGAAGTTGATTGTGCCGCCAATGGAAAAGAGGCTTTGACCGCCGTTAAAATGGCCATTGAAGACAATCAGCCCTATGATTTGATCTGTCTGGACATCATGATGCCTGAGGTTGACGGCATTATGGCGCTGAAAAAGATCAGACAGTTGGAGGCTCAAAAAGGGTTAAACCCGGAAACGATATCTAAGATAATTATGATCACAGCATTATCCGACAAAAGCCATGTCCTTGCCGCAGCCCAGGCAAATTGTGACGGTTTTCTTGTAAAGCCGATAATAAAAGATCGTCTGTTTGATGAGCTTCGTAAACATGGGTTTGATATTCCGGAATAGAGCTGATCCTGAATGTCTATGGGATAGTGTTCTTTTTTAAGAAAATGCCGCTTAATACATAAATAATACAATATGGGTCTAATAATAAGAGGCCAAATATTGTGGTAGTCCAGCTAAAGACTACAACGGTTTTCTAATATAGCACTGCCGGCTTATATGACATTTTTTGATATATAAGCCGGGTTGGCAGATATCCTTTAAATCAAAAAACATTTATTTTTTACGGTAAGTTATTTCGGTAAAAATATTTTATTAATCTTGATTTAGTTGTCAAAAAGTGACAATTTCCACATTTCACTTAGGTCAACTAATACATGTTAGACATTAAGGATTATATCAGATGACTGAAAAATTGCGGATTCGTATTTCTCAAATATTTACGGGTTTATTAGTTGTGTTAATTTGTGTCTCCAGCAGCCTATGGGAAGATAAGGCACCATTTGTAACCACGGCTCTGTTTCTTTTGGGTGCCGTTCTGGTAGGCATTGCTTCTCTGGGCAGATTGTGGTGCTCTGTCTATATTGCAGGCTACAAGACAGACCATTTAGTCACGCAAGGTCCATATTCCATGTGTAGGAACCCACTTTATTTCTTCAGCCTTCTGGGTGCCATTGGCGTTGGGCTCACTTCTGAAACCCTTCTTATCCCATTTGTTATTTTAATCGCCTTTGTCGGGTATTATCCACTTGTCATTAAAAGTGAGGAGGCAGAACTGATAAGACTGCACAAGAGTGAATTTGAAATTTATCTGAAAGAGGTACCAATATTTTTTCCAAAAATATCCCTTTTGAATGAACCAGAGGAATATATAGTGAGACCAATAGTATTTAAGAAGCACATGTTCCATGCTCTTTGGTTTGTATGGTTCTTGGGAATCATTGAACTCATTGAAGAGCTTCATGAACTTAGCGTTCTTCCTACAATATTCAAAACATATTGATTTGTCTAACCTTGCTCTTTATAAAACGAAGTTTGAACAACCCCAAAATGCACCATGATGCACCTCGATCGTATTTGGCGCGATTCACTGATAAAGATGGTTTTCTGCATGTCTTTGATCGTTTATCTCGTTCATTTAGAAGGCAAAGGGAGCTATAATCGAAAGTTGTGTTTAAGGGGTTAGGTGGTGTATCCTCCTGGCGATTGTTTTCGCGAGCAATTACCCGGCATTTTGAACCAACAAAATGGGGGACTTCCGGGCCATTTAAATTATAAGTTTCTATTTTATCCGGAATTATTTCCCCCAAGTCGGGGGTGCAGCTCATTTCGCGCCCGTTAGGCGGTCAAGCCCCCTAAACGCACACCAAAGAGGAATTCCCCAACTCAACATCCCAAATCGCGACATCACGTTCAAGTTGGGATGATCGGCGCCCCTACCGCAACAAACAACGCCATAACTTGCACAGTTTTCTGTGCATACCATAACCCCTTAAAAGTAAATCCTCAATAAAATCAATTGGTTGATTTTCGGCATGCTTGTTGCATTTATAATTTTATTTATCTCTATTACACAATCCTAGTGAAAAGGTGTTCAGGCAATAACTATTGACGGTAACCGGATATTGGGGATTGGGGTCGGAATACAGCTCATCTCGCGCCCCTTAGATTAAAAGTTTAAGAATGCCTATTCAAATAAAACACACAGACGGTGGTATTGGTGTCGAATTTATTGGTTCAGGTGTTGTAACCGGAGCCGACATCATTGCTGCCAATAAAAAGATCTATCGTAATGAGAATTTTTATAGACAACGATACAAAATCGTTGACAGGACCAATTGCACAGAATATCGAGTCAGCAATGAAGAGATACGGATAATAGCAGAACAAGATAAAGCCGCCGCAAAAACAAATCCAAATATTATCGTTGCCCTTATTTCTACAACAGATCTGCAATATGGCATATCAAGAATGTATCAGGCGTATGTTGGAGACAGCGGCTTCTTGACAGAGATTTTCCGAAACCGCAAAAGCGCCGAAGGATGGGTAGAAAGGTCGTCCGTACAGGAGCTGTTTATGAACTTAAATAGAGCGGGGCGTCTTACAGCAGCGATTTTGATGGTAAAATGAGCACTCCAAGGCAAGAAAACAGCATACAGCGGCGCGTTTATAACGACAATTCAATATGATAGCTTAGTCCGACCATAGAAGTAAAACCACACTCGGGCAATCAAATTTCCTATGCCCAAAATCCAAACATTTCAGCCGGTTTGGAGAAAAATGCCTTCTTGACAATACGACCGATATCCGGTATCTGAATCCAAGTCGTTGGTTGCCGCATTATACTTGCTGCTTGATATCCGGCGCTACTACATATTGGGATGCTTTCTGCTACGGCACATAACTTTAAATTTTTCCTTATTCCGAGCCCACAAAGAGAATTCTTACACTTGATTATTCCATAACCTTAGCCTTGAAACGATTCTGCAGCAGAAAAAGGAAGGTGTCTATGAAAAGACTTTATTGTATGATGACGATCGTTTTTCTCTTTTTATCAACCCCATTTGCAGTAGCAGGAGAATTCAAGAGATATTACGGTTATTATCCTGGTACAAAAATAAAGTAAGGCAACGGCGAATGCCGAAGGAGCCTTTATTTTTATTGCTTTGCTTTTCAAATTTTTGTGAGCAGGGATCGCAAAGGGAATCAAAAAGGAAAGAACATGTTTGTAAAAGTGTGTGGGTTAAAAACGAAAGAACAGATAGATAAAGCCATAGAGTATGGATATAACGCAATCGGAATTGTAACCTATTCAAAAAGTAAACGATATTGTTCTACTCAGAACGCAATCGAACTAGCAGAATATGCAAAAGAAAGAATAAAAAGTTTCGTCGTAGGACTCACCTATAGTGACGTGCAAGAAGTTGCAGATGTGTTCGATTATACACAAATATATGAAGCAAGACAGGTCCCAAACCTGGTATTGGCATCAAAGGAAAAACCTCCCTTGGACCTCAATTATGAATATTTTATTTATGACGCCAGTATAGGTAGTGGTGTTTTTCAACAATTCCCAACATGGGTAAAAGACATGGCAGGGAAAGTTATAATTGCCGGCGGTCTCAACAAAGAAAATGTCTGTTCTGTAATCAAAGATATAAAACCCTTTGGAGTTGATGTATCCAGTGGTATTGAAAAAGACGGAATTAAAGATTTTAGGATGATGAAGGAATTCATAGATGCCGTAAAAAACTGCTAACAACTGAAAGGGAATGAGGGCAAATCTTGAATTCTGAATTGGGCCAATTGTACATCAATAAACAGCAAATCGCTATGCAGAAGCTTGGCGAATCTTCTCAAATATTTATGCAAAAGGTTATGCGTCGTATACAGGCATTGGAACAGACAATGAAATCAGAGTTTGACAAATAATGACCTTCGTCCAACAAAACGCTTGACTCAGAAGGCTAAATTCGCTTCGTTCTTTTGTTAACCTCTTAACCGTGGCGTTGAGCAATTAATAGGGAGGTATTTCATTGATCAATCTGATGCCGGCAATTTTCTTCGGACACGGCAATCCGATGAACGCATTGTCGAAAAATGCTTACACTGAGGGATGGGCTTCTATTGGCAAATCAATTCCACGCCCCAAGGCCATACTTTCTGTGTCTGCTCATTATTACATACCTTTCTGTATGGTTACCTCAAACCCTATTCCTCCAACAATTCACGATTTCAGCGGTTTTCCAAAAGAACTATACCAGGTAGAATACCCTGCTCCTGGAAGTCCCGAACTTGCCCAGCGTGTTAAAGATCTGCTTAAACCTGCTTCGGTAAGGTTTGATGAAAGCTGGGGACTCGATCATGGAACTTGGTCGGTGCTGAAGCCACGTGTTTCCGAACCCGGACATCCCAGTCGTCCAACTCAGTATCGATGAGACTCTGCCACCAATGTTCCACTATGAAATGGGGAAATAGGCTCATGTCATTGCGAGAAGAGGGTGTTTTGATCATCGGCAGCGGCAATATCGTTCATAACCTCGCTGCCTATGCATGGGGTAAGCACGATATCCATCCTTTTGATTGGGCTGTGCGATTTGAGGAACACGTACGGGAGATGTTGAGCAAAGGCGCGGATGCGCCTCTTGTTAATTACCAGAGTTTCGGCCATGATGCGACCCTGTCTGTTCCGACACCGGAGCATTACCTGCCGTTTCTCTATGTGCTTGGCATTCGTAAGGAAAAGGAACCGGTCAGCTTTCCGGTACAAGGGGTGGATGGCGGCTCAGTCTCCATGCTTGCTGTCCAGATAGGCTGACGCATTGCTTAATCGGGTAACTTTGAACTTTGAATGGAAGGGGGCGGTCATAATTTTCTCCAAGTCGGGGATATACCTCA
Organism: uncultured delta proteobacterium; assembly: GCA_963706295.1. GTDB lineage: Bacteria > Desulfobacterota > Desulfobacteria > Desulfobacterales > UBA11574 > UBA11574. Next base: position 46,092 of record CAVPLW010000004.1, read on the forward strand.
TCTCGCGTCTGTTATATTTGAAACAGGCAAGAAGAATTGAGTTTGGGGACTTCCGGTACGTTCTTCAAATTATAAGTTTCTGTTTTGTCTGGAATTATTTCCTCCAAGTCGGAGGTGCAGTCCATCTCTCGCCCGTTAGGCGGTCAAGACCCATAGACGCACACCAAAGAGGAATTCCCCAACTCAATCATCCCAAATCGTGAAATCACGTTCAGGTTGGGATGGCCGGCGCCCTTACCGCGACCTACAACGCCATTAATTGCACAGAATATCCTTGCCCTTATTTCAACAACAGATCTGCAATATGGCATATCAAGATGTATCAGGCGTATGTTGGAGACAGCGGCTTCTTGACAGAGGTTTTCCGAAACCGCAATAGCGCCGAAGAGTGGATAAAAAACCAATTAAAAAATTCTATCAATGGCATTAAGTCTGACAGTTAGGCCTGCGGCCTATCTGCAGCATAGAGGAAATGGGAGATGACATAACGCTCCTCAGATGTTACATGTAAATAGGACATGATGGACTCCTTCTGGTTGTGGGTTGTTCGCACTTCCTCACATTACCAGATTGCCTGTCATGTCCACTATTCAATTATATGGTTATGGTGCACTTTGAATTTGAATTCACCAACTAGAAACACTGCTGATTGTATACACAAAGGATTTGAATGTACACGTTACTTGATTATTTTTTCAACGTATTCCATGGCAGCTTGATTCTATTTATTCTAACCGGTTGGGCGTGGAAAAGGACACGACGCATACATTTGATAACTATTGGCCTAACTATTTTGTCTTGGTTCGGTTTAGGAATATTTTACGGTTGGGGCTACTGCCCTTCTACGGACTGGCATTGGGAGGTCAAGCGTGAACTCGGAGAGACTAACTTGCCGAATTCATACGTCAAGTACTATGCAGATAAACTGACAGGATTTACATGGGACCCTTTGGTCGTGGACGCGGCAGTCTTGATTCTGGGTCTTTTGGCATTTGCTCTGTCATGTTGGTTCAACTGGCAGGACTGCTATTCTCATCGGTATGTGAGGAATAGGATCAAATCCTGAATTTGGAGGTGGTCATGATCAATGAAACAAAGCTTTTTACACCGGTCCGATCCATGGACAGCGATGCGGCCAAGCAATACATGGCTGAACACAAGGAAGGATTTTATACGCTTCTGGACGTGCGACAGCCCCAAGAGTACGAAAAAGATCATATTTCCGGGGCAAAATTGATCCCCTTGCCTGTTTTGGGAGATGAAATGCATCAGCTTGACCCTGGTAAACCCATAATTGTATACTGTGCAATCGGAGGCCGCAGCCGCGCTGCCGCACAATTTCTTTCCGGGGCGAGCTTCAAGGAGGTTTACAACCTCTCCGGGGGCATCAAAGCCTGGAATGGTGTCACGGCCAAAGGGCCCGTGGAACTCAATATGGAACTTGTGCGTGGAGATGAAACACCGCTGGAGATCATTCGGTTGGCCTACGCCATGGAAATGGCCCTGGAGAGGTTTTACGCCAGGCTCAATTCAAGGACCAAAGACCCTCAACTTTCAGATTTTTACTCAAAAATGGTGGGCGCTGAACAGGGGCATAAAAAAAGCCTCCTTCGGCTTCTAAAGGAAATTGACCCGCAGGCTCAGGATGTTGAGGCATTTGAAGCGGACATCCAAAGCCAGACCATGGAAGGGGGATTCGACGCGGTATCGTTCCTGGAAGAGAATGAACCCCACTTGAAAACCATTCCGGATGCGTTGAGCCTTGCTTTGATGCTGGAAAGCCAAGCACTGGATCTCTATCTGCGCTTTTCGGATAGGGTTTCGGACCCCCTCTCAAAGAATGCGCTTTATAAGATAGCAGATGAAGAAAAGTTTCACCTGTCGGTTGTCGCAAAAATGTTGGAGAAGCAATTTTAATGACAACCTGCCGGACCCCATGAATTTATGAAACCCTCCAGGCTTTGGGGAACATGGTTTTGAGGGAATAGATGAGATGACAGAATTCGTGTTCAAAAATGAATGGATGATTAGATTGGCGTTTTTCGGTGGTATTTTTCTGATCATTGGCTTCCTTGAGCTTCTTGTCCCCCGGCGGACCCTGACCACGTCCAAAAAAAGTCGATGGTTTGCAAACATAGGCATCGTGTTCATCAACACCTTCCTGTTGAGGATTCTCTTTCCTGCGGGTGCCGTGGGCATCTCCATATGGATAGGACGTCATGGCTGGGGGGGTTTTAATCTTATTCAATGGCCTATCTGGGTGGAGGTGGTTTTAACGGTTATCCTCCTTGACTTTGTCATCTACATCCAGCATGTGATGTTTCATGCGCTTCCTATTTTGTGGCGCCTGCACATGATGCATCATGCAGACATGGATTATGATCTTACGACCGGCACGCGCTTTCATCCCATTGAGATCATCATCTCTATGGGGATCAAGGCCGGAGCCATCACCTTGCTGGGAGCCCCTGTCATCGGTGTTATCATATTTGAGATACTTTTGAATGGGGCAGCCATGTTTAATCACGGCAATTTTTTTATTCCGGTGGGTGTTGACCGGGTACTGAGACTATTGGTGGTCACACCGGATATGCACCGGGTCCACCATTCTGTCTTTCCTTCTGAGACCAATAGCAACTTTGGCTTTAACCTCCCATGGTGGGATCGATTGTTTGGAACATACCGGTCCCAGCCAATGAAGGGTCACGAACAAATGACCATCGGCCTGAACCAGTTCCGCGATCCGTCTCGCCTCACCCTCTTGTGGATGATTGCTTTGCCTTTCGCAGGTAAAACCGGTAGCTACCCCATTGGCAGAAGGGGAATCAAAGGTGATGGTTAGGGGCATCGAACGTCGAAAGATATTTTATGATGACAATGGCGGATTTGGCTCCAAAGCTCGATATCTCGCAGCCGGCGGTCAGCATAAGCGCTCAGCGTGGAGAGCGAATAGCATCAGAAAGAGAAGGAAGGAGAATCCATGGGAAAGAAATACACCCTGGAAGACGGGATGGAGTCGTTAAAAGAGCAACTACCCGACGTGGCGAACGCCTTCGGAGTCCTGCGTGACGAAGCGACCAAAGACGGGGTATTGAGTGCCAGAACAAAGAGGCTGATGATGGTAGCGGTTTCAGTGGCGCAGCGCTGCGAACCTTGCATCCGAACACATGTAAAGGCGGTTTTTGCTGTCTGGTGAGCTTTTCGTTCGCCAAGATAGGAGCAGAAATATGCAGCTTCAACCAATCGGAATTATACACTCCCCGCATACGACAAAGGACGCTTGTCCGATTCAGCCCATCTACTCTGAGGGTGCGGAGGGAAGAGTCGAGGTATTCAAGGAATACGCCGCCGGCCTTAAGGACATTGAAACGTTCTCACACATCTATCTTTTGTACTTGTTCGATCAGGCTGGAGAAATCAAATTGGTAAGGCCCACGTTTCTTGACGATGAACCTCATGGCGTCTTTGCTTCACGGCATCCTTGCCGTCCGAACGGGATCGGTATGTCTATCGTTCGATTGGAGCGTCGGGAGGGCGGCACCTTAATCGTAACTGGCGTTGATGTTTTGGATGGGTCGCCCTTGCTGGACATCAAGCCGTATATTCCGCGCTTCGACATCGTCGACTCCGCCTCGGATGGATGGGTGGGTAAACAGCAGTGGAGGCCAAAGCCATGTGGGCGGGAGTAGAAAGGGAAAAAAGCGAACCATTCTTTTGAGTGGACGCGGAATACTCACGGGCTCCATAGAAAGAGATTCTGCTCGCGCCACTCAATTCAACGATCGGCATCCAAAACAAAAGGAGGGAAAAGATGGATCAAATTCAGGATCAACCACAGGCAGCTGCTTTTATTACATCCAAGGATACTCTTGATGGAGTCTACCCGGGACTTATCTTAGGAATAAACGCAAGGCGTTTAGGCATGGAGTCCACAATTTTTTATACTTTTATGGGAATAAACGTCATTCGAAAGGGATGGGTAGATAAAGCCAAATTCCAGCCTCCAGGTTTCATGGGCGCCATTCCCGGCATGTCCGCCGTTGCCACATGGATGATGAAGGGAAAAATGGAAAAAGCGAGCATTCCTCCTCTTTCTGACCTCCAGGAAGTGGCTCAAATCGAAGGCGTGAAGTTTGTTGCTTGTAAGATGACTGTAGATATGATGCAGTTTTCGGAAAAAGACTTCATCGATGGAGTTAAAATCCAAACAGCTGAAGAATTTATGAAATATGCTAAGGATTGTAAAATATTACTATATACTTAGTCGTTACTAAATGAAAGGAAAGCCATTGTTACCAAAAAAGCAAAAACATTCATATGAAGCGTTTTAGGAGTCAACAGCCAAAAATGAAACATTCTTTAAAAATAAGGAGGGATGACAATGGGTAGGATATGTTTTTTATTCTTGTTTTTCATCCTGACTTTTACGTTCTCAGCGACCGCCAAGGAACCCTATGAAACCGATATCATAAAAACATCTACCGATGATTTAAAGATCACATTTATCGGCCATGGGACCCTGATGTTTACTTTCGGCACAAAGATTATCCATGTTGATCCATTCACCAAAGTCGCAGATTATGCGAATTTCCCGAAAGCGGATGTTATCCTGATCACCCATGAGCACTATGACCACTTAGACTTGAAAGCGCTGGAGCTTGTCCGGACTGAAAAAACAAAGGTGGTATTGACCGAAGCCTGTTCAAAACAGGTGAAAAACGGCATTATTATGAAAAACGGGGATGTTCAAACTGTCAACGGATTGAAAATAGAAGCGATTCCGGCTTACAATCTCGTCCATAAGCGGGATAACGGACAACCCTTTCATCCAAAAGGTGTCGGAAACGGGTACATCATCACCTTTGGTGATAAGCGGGTGTATGTTGCTGGGGATACAGAAAACATCCCTGAAATGAAATCACTTCGAGAGATCGACTGTGCCTTTTTGCCAATGAACCTGCCGTATACGATGACACCTGAGATGGTCGCCGACGCCGCGAAAGCGTTTCAGCCGAAAATTCTATACCCCTATCATTTTGGCGAAACAGACACCTCGAAACTTCTGAAATTGCTTCAAGATCAAAAGGAAATTGAGGTGCGAATCCGGAGTATGAAATAACAAGGGATATCCAAAGGATTAAAAGGAATGGTGAACAGTGATCGACAATAAGGTTGACAAAATCTTATCGATAACGATATTGTAATACTGTAAATTATCGATGGAGGTTTTGTTATGCAAATAGTCACTATATCACCTAAGTATCAAGTCGTTATTCCCAAAGCAGTGAGAGAGTCTTTACAGCTTCGCCCAGGACAAAAAATGCAGGTTATTGAATATGATGGACGGATCGAGTTTATCCCGGAACGAGATATTAATGAGCTTAGAGGATTCCTCAAAGGAATAAATACCGAATTTGAACGGGAGAAAGATAGAGTATGAATATCGTCGATTCTTCCGGCTGGCTCGCATTCTTCGCGGACGAACCGAATGCGAAGCACTTCCTCCTTCCCTTGAAAGATACAGCGTCACTTGTTGTCCCAGCCGTAACGATCTATGAAGTATTTAAAGTCGTTCTTCGGGAATCCAGTGAGAATAAGGCCCTTCAAGCGGCTGTAGCCATGCAAAAAGGCAAAGTTATAGATCTAACAGCCAAGCTCGCAATCGATGCTTCAAAGCTCAGTCTTCAGCATGGTCTCCCAATGGCGAACAGTATTATTCTCGCAACAGCCCAGGTGTTCAACGCCACAATTTGGACTCAGGATTCGGACTTCAAAAACATCTCTGGAGTAAATTACTTTCCGAAGGGGTATTAAAAGCCATAATAAAAATTGGATATGGGAACATCTGACAGATGTTCTCAAGCAAAATTGACGTCCCTTCCCAATCTTTAGACACAATATAAAGTTATATGTATTGAGTTGAACATTAATCCATGGGTAGAAAAGCATACCCTTGGCTCTGATATCCTATCAGTGAGATGTAGCCATTTGCGACGATGTTCACCTAAGGAAAGTGTTTTCTTCAGTCAACAAACAGGTCCGTGCTCAGATATCGTTCACCGGTACTCGGCAAAATAACCACGATCTGTTTTCCTTTGTTTTCAGCCCGATTGGCCATTTCCAGGGCAGCCCAAACCGCGGCCCCGGATGATATGCCGCACAAAATACCTTCCAGTGCAGCCAGCTTTCGGGCGGTTTCAAAGGCCTGTTCATTGGTCACCGTAACAATCTCGTCGATGATTTTGGTGTTTAACACATCCGGCACAAACCCGGCACCGATACCCTGAATTTTGTGGGGTCCGGGCTGACCGCCGGACAGGATGGGTGAATCAGCAGGCTCCACTGCCACGGCTTTAAATGACGGCTTTCGGGACTTGATGACTTCAGACACCCCGGTAATGGTGCCGCCGGTTCCAACCCCTGATATAAAAATATCCACGTTGCCGCCGGTGTCGCGCCAGATTTCCTCGGCGGTTGTTTTTCGGTGAATTTCCGGATTGGCGGGATTGGAAAACTGATCGGGCATATAGGCATTTGACGTATTTTCCAAAATCGCTTCGGCTTTTGCAATGGCGCCTTTCATCCCGTCTGCGCCGGGTGTCAGAACAAGTTTTGCCCCTAAATGCTTTAAGAGCTTTCGCCGCTCGATGCTCATGGTATCGGGCATGGTCAATGTCAGAGGGTACTTTTTGACAGCACAGACAAACGCCAGGGCTATTCCTGTATTACCGCTGGTGGGCTCCACAATGGTGGTTTCCGGGTTTATCAACCCTTTGGTCTCGGCAGCTTCAATCATCGAAACGCCGATTCGATCCTTGACACTGCCCAATGGATTAAAGAACTCGAGCTTGGCAAAGATTTGGGCGACGAGTCCATCTGCAATGGTATTGAGACGCACCAGAGGTGTCGATCCCACGGTGGAATTGATATTTTTAAATGTTTTCATGATTTCCTCCATTTAACCCAAGCGACATTTGAAAAACGTTTTCTTTCGCGAAATCCAGCAAATTGAGCCCTCGGGGAGTTTCTTTTCTAAATCCTTAGTCTAGCCTGGCTCGGAGAGCCTACGCCTCGGAGAGCGGAATGGATGATCTTTTTTTAAAGCGGGTGCTGTTTGAGTGGCTTAGGGATCGTTAGAAAGAACAGGCGCATGCCGAAATCGCATCTTTAAAGGAAATTGCAGATCGTTTAGCAAACCTATTGATTTTTCAAAGATAAGTTCCTGTTCTTTCTTTACGAGCCCTTGCCGCGAGTTCACGCGTTTTAAAAAAAGATTATCCATGGAGCGACTATTTAGAAAAACTCCCCGACCCCTCAATAAATTATAGTCTAATCATCCTTCATAGCAGATTCAAGCAGAGCATCGATTTTTGCCAAAAGCTGATCATCGGTACTGTGTTTTAGTTCGATGGCCTTTGCCGGACATTCCGATGCACAGATGCCGCATCCCATGCATGCCGACGGCGGAATCTCGGATACCCCTTTTTCATTGATAAACGGCGCACCGTAAGGGCATACCCGAACACAAACCAAACATGCCGCACATTTTTCAGCATCGACTTCGGCAACGGCTGCAGACGTCGTCATTATCTCCTTGCACAGAATTTTCATGGCTTGCTGTCCGGCACTTTTGGCCATGGTAACACTCTCTTCAATAAACCGGGGACTATGAGCCAGGCCTGCCAGAAAAACACCCGAAGTGGCAAATTCCACCGGCCTTAATTTGACATGGGCTTCCAGAAAAAAACCCACATCAGCGGTAGGCAGTTTCAAAAGTCGGGCAATCTGCTGGGCGCCTTCACCGGGCCGAATACCGGCGCTCAACACCACCAGGTCGGGCTCAATACGAAAATCCTGATGAGAGCTTCTGTCCGTGAAATCGACGATCAATTTTCCGCTGTCATCAACCACCAATGGTTTTTCTTCAGGGATATACCGGAAAAAGAGGACGCCTTTTTGCCTGGCTTTAAAATAATACAGTTCTTTAAACCCAAAGGTTCTGACATCTCGATACAACACAACCACCTGCACACCGGGATTCATTTCTTTGAGCTGGATACTGTTCTTCACGGCTGCGGAACAACACACTCGGCTGCAATAGGGAAAATCGGGTTCCCGTGATCCCACGCACTGAATCATGACAATTCGTTTGAGTTGACGGGCCCATAAGGGATCATCCAAAAGACGTTTTGAAAACTCCACCTGGGTGAGAATGCGATCATCCTGGTTGTAAAGATATTCCTTGGGTTCATACGGACGCCCGCCGGTGGCCACAATCACTGCCCCGTATTGAATATCAATTCGTTCGTCTTTTTTTTGAACCGAACCGTTGAATGCGCCCAGATGTCCGCTATGGGAAACAAGTGTGCTATTCAGATAAACAGAAATGTTAGGATGATGGGTGACCCTTTCGATGAGATAGCGAATCAACCGAGACGGAGAATGTCCTTCCAGCGTGAATTTGAGATTCTGTGCAAATCCCCCCAGGCCATCACTTTTTTCCACCAGGTGAACATGAAATCCCTGGTCGGCAATGGTCAGTGCGGCCGTCATGCCGGCCAGGCCGCCGCCGACGATCAGTCCTTCATTAACCACCGGGTATGATTTTTCATACAGCGGCTCAAGTTGAATAGCCCGGGCCACACTGGCTCGGATCAGTTCCTTGGACTTTCGGGTGGCTTTTTCAGGATTGTTTCCGTGAACCCAGGAGCACTGATCCCGGATGCTGGCCAGCTCGAACAGATAGGGGTTCAATCCCGCTTCTTTCAGGGTTTCTTGAAACAGGGGCTCATGGGTTTTCGGCGAGCATGCCGCCACCACCACACGGTTTAACCGGTGTTCTTTAATAAGATCGACAATAGTCTGCTGGGTTTCTGTGGAACAGGTAAACATAAAATCGGTGGCAAACACCACGTGGGGAAGTTTTTTCACGTCCTCTAACACATTCTGGATATCCACAACACCGGCGATATTGGTGCCGCAATGGCACACCAGAACCCCCACTCTGGGGACTGCTTCAATGGGTTTTTCCTCCACGGTCTCTTCCACCACCGTTTCAGTATGCCTGGCCTCACTGATGAGGATGGAAGCTTCGGCGGCGGCAGCACCGGCCTGGATAACCGTTTCGGGAATGTCTTTGGGAGATTCGATGCCGCCGCATACAAAAATACCCGGTCGGGACGTGGAAACCGGTTCATCAAATTCGGTGGTTAAAAATCCATAAGGGTTCGCGACCAGCCCCAACTGTCTGGAAAGGTCGATAAAACCCTCCGACGGTTTGAAACCGCTGGATAGAACCACCAGATCGTATTCTTCTTCCTTTTTTCGGTCGAGATGATGATCAAATGTTTCAATAATCAGATTCTCAGTTTCAGGATTCAGATAAATCTGTGAGATCATCGACCTCCGGGTTCGCACACCATGACTAAAACGCGCGCGATCCACATAATCGTCAAACCCTTTACCCATGGGCCCGAAGATCCATGAAGAAAATGGTGGTTTGGGTTTCCGGCTCATGGGAGCGGGTCAAAACGGCCTGTTTGACGGCGTGCATACAGCAGACCGACGAGCAAAAGGGGCGGTTTCGGGCCGGATCCCGGGACATCACGCACTGAATCCAGGCGACGTTTTGAGGAACTTTTCCATCAGAAGGCCGTTTGAGATGTCCTTCATAAGGGCCGGTGGCCGACAACATCCGTTCATACTGCAAAGACGTGACAACATTTTGATATCTTCCGTAGCCAAACTCTCCTTCTTTGGCTGTCAACGCCGGTTCGAAACCGGTTGAGATCACCACCGCACCGGCGTCGATTTGAAGGCGCTCCGGCTTTTGGTCGTATTCAACGGCATCGGCAGGACAGATTTTTTGGCACACACCGCACTTTCCTTTGGTTAAATAAAGGCAATGCTCGGCATCTATGGCATATTTTAACGGAACAGCCTGGGGAAAGGTCAAAAAAGCCGCCTTTCGCATTCCCAGCTCTCCGTTAAAGGGGTCCGGCACTTTTTTGGGGCATTTCTCGGCACACTTTCCGCATGCAATGCATTTTTCTTCATTGATATATCTGGCGCGTTTTTCAATGTGGGCGGTAAATCGACCGGGATCTCCGTTGAGTTCGAGAATGCGACTTGTGGTCAGAATTTCGATGTTCGCATGTCCGGCCACCTGGACAAGCTTGGGAGAAAACATGCAGGTAGAGCAGTCATTGGTGGGAAAGGTTTTGTCCAGCTGGGCCATTGTTCCGCCCAGGGTATGTGATTTTTCAATAAGATAAACGTAAAAGCCGGTGTCCGCCAGATCGAGGGCACACTGGATACCCCCGATGCCACCCCCGATAACGATGACTTTTCCCACCGGATTTTTAAGATAAGATTCCATAATTATCACAGAAGGCTTTTGGTTTTTAACAGCCGAACAGGATTCGTAAAATGCGTCTTAAACCACTTCGGATTTCCCCTGTCGCTGAAACTCAACCGGAGCAATTCGGTAAAATAAAATATCGGAATCTGCCTTTCTAAATGATCTTTCTGAATCATATCAAGATTCGACTGACACAGCGGGCAAGACACAACAATGGCTTCAGCACCGGCCTGCCGCGCTTTATCCAAAAGTCTTTTTGTCAAGGACTCTCCAATTTCCCTGCGAGCAATACCGATGCTGGCGCCGCAGCAGGTTGCTTTATAAGACCAGTCGATAACCTGGGCTCCGGTTGCTGCTGCAATGCGATCCAGTGTTTGGGGGTTTTCATAATCCGCATAACCGGTAATTCTCGGCGGACGCACCATCTGACAACCGTAATAGCAGACCAATTTCAGACCCTTTAAAGATTTCAAAACCCGTTTTTTGATCTGTTTAATCATGGCCGGATCCGCCAGAAAACGCGTCATATCATGAACTTTTAAATCACCGGTCACCGGCCAGGGAATATCCAAAACTCCTTTCTGTATCATCTGCTGGGAAAACCGGAGACGATTGAAGCAGTTGGCACAGGGAGAAACAATATCAAGCCCCATTTGCTCCGCGGCAAATAGATTTCTTGCCGGCAAAATGACCGACATGGCCTCGCTGAGACTGTGGGCAGCCGTAGCGCCGCAACAGGACCAGTCGTCGATTTCAACCAGATCGATATCCAGCGCTTGAAATACCGCATCAATGGATCGGGCATAGTCGACGGCCATGCCTTCCAAAGAACAACCGGGATAAAAAGACAGTTTCATCAAACAATCTCTCCGCGGGCCTGAATATAAGCTTTTTGAATGTCTTTGATGGCCTTTGACCTGGATGTGAAAGGTTTCAATCTTCCTTTTCGCAACAGGGTCAATCCCAGTAAAAGCTCCTCTTTAAAGCTTCCGCTTTTTATTTTTTCATGCAATATATTCGGCTTTAAATAATATGCGTTCATCAACCGGAATTCGTTGATCCTGCCGGACTTTCTCAGCACCTCCAGAAATGTCTGATGAAATACGGCAAGGTTCCTTTCTTTCGGTGTGATGGACGAGTGTGCTGCAATGTTTCTCAAATGATTGATGACTTCCGCAACACCCACTTCATTGGGGCAGTATGTGGTACACATTTCACAGGACAGGCATACCCATATGGTCGACGATTTTAACAGGTCTTCGCGCCATCCCAGTTGAACATAACGCATCGCCTGGTGGGGTTTGATGTCCATAAAATGGCTGACCGGACAGGCATTGGTGCAGCGTTCACACTGGTAACACGCCGAAACATTGGCACCGGTCTCCCCCTGGATTCTGTTCAGAAAATAATCCCCTCTGTCGCCGATGAGTTTTCTCTTTTTGGCAGGCTTGGGTTGGCTGATGCTTTTTTGATCCGCAACTAGCGTATTCATTGTTTTACCTTTTTTAAATTGCCAATGCCGACTGTGGGTATGGGGTAAGAAATCGTTTGATTTTTATGGAAAGCATGACGACTGTCAGATCACATGATCGGCGCCAGGACCTTGCAAGACCGGCACAATTTCATCTTTTCTTTCCATTTTTCATGCGCTGTGCCGCAGCAGATGGTTCCGTTAATGAACCAGCACAACTTTCCTGCTTGAAACTCCCACGCAGGACATTCTTTTTTTTGTTTTGCGGGACATTTTTTGACCGTCCAGCACGGTTTTTGCGTTTTGATGACGCCTCTTTTTCGGGCCATTAGAAAAAACATCTGTCTTTCCACATGAGGCGGCACGGATCGCCAGCCCTGCTCATAGCTGTGTATGGCTTTGATAGATACCCCCAAAAGATTCGCCATCTGTTTTTGGGTTTTGTTTAATTTTTTCCGAAATACTGTAAATTCTTCACTGTCCATAGACGTCTCCCTCAATTTTAGTAAGATGAAATTTATAATATCAAATCTTGTATTAGTGACACCACGTGGTATGCCCTGTCAATAAAAAAATAGCCGCGATTTTTACCGCCCCATAAACTGTTGCAAAAACTAATATTGAACCAAAACAAAGGTCAACAATATTACCTTATAACAAAGGATATAACACCTGAGATTAGAAGAAAGTTGCCGATCCGTAAATTATGAAAGGGACGTGGTGGAAGGTGAGAAAAAGAGAGACCTTTGCAAAGAAAATCTGATAAATCCCGGCATTCGGTTACTTCCGGGATGGAGAGGCGGTTCCCAGAACCATGGCTTCGAAATTCGTCAGTTTTTCCCGCATTTTCCTTGAGAGTTCGATGTATTTTTGACTGAGTTCATGGCGGTAGTCTGTATGGATTTTATTGATGCTGTGTTGCATCTGCTTGAGTATCTTGACCTGCTTCTTCAAAAGCTTGACCATATATTTATAATTCTCTTTTGAGTTGTTCATCATGGCATCGGAATATTGATTTACCAAATCACAAAAATTATGGTATTTCTCATCAAGAATCGACGCGATTTTTTCGGTTTTCAAGGTTTGTTGTGTAATGGTGTGAAAGTGATGTCCGGAAATGCATAAAGAGATGGCTTCGCCAAAAATGTTGGGGTGTTTGATCATGCTCCGAAGGACAAATTTGAGATATTGAAAACCGTATGGCGTCAAAAGCTGCCCGCAAATGGATCTGAAAAAAATTTTTAGGTCTTCAACGTGAATTTTTCTCTGAAAATATCCAGTATACTCTATATTATCCAAAAAATGGCTGCAACGTTCAAAATAGTTTTTCAGATTGAAATCATAAATACAGGCCAGAATTCTTTTATATCCTTCTTTTAACCGGTTCGGATCCATGATGGTTTTAAAGTTAGTGGTCATGCAGTGGGTGTTGTTGCCGAGGGACGCCTTTGATATTCTGCCTTCCATCATCAGCCGATGATAAAGACGGGTCCCGGGAAGGGCATTTAAGAAGCCGATCATTGCTTTGGGAATGGCATTTTGTTGAATAAAGGTGATTTGCCGGTCGAAAATATCCTCTTTATCACTGTCAAACCCGACGATAAATCCTGCCATGACTTCCATTCCGTGTCGTTGAATCGTTCGAATGGAATGCTCCATGTTCGCTTTTAGATTTTGTATCTTGCCAGTTTCTTCAAGTCCCTTGGGATCAGGGGTTTCAATCCCGATAAAAACCTGGTTGAATCCAGCCTCCCGCATGGCCGTCAGCAGCGCCTCATCGTCGCCCATATTAATACTGGCTTCGGTAAAAAAATGGTAGGGGTAACCATGCTCGATTTGCCAGGCTTTTAGCACCGGCAAAAGTTCGGTCTTTACCCGTTTCTTGTTGCCGATAAAGTTGTCATCAACAAGAAACACCGGCCCCCGCCACCCATGATCATAAAGAGTATCCAGTTCTCGCAAAAGCGTATCGGCAGATTTTAAGCGTGGCTTGTTGCCATAGATGGTCCAGATATCACAGAACTCACAGTGAAAGGGACAACCTCTGGAATACTGAATGGCCATGGAACCGTATGCGTCAATATCTAAAAGATCGAAGCGCGGGACCGGCAGATTGGAGATATCCGGATAACACGGTTTCGGATAAATAGGTTTTGCGATGCCCTTTTCCAGATCCTGTAAAAAATCCGACAAGGTTTGATCAACTTCTCCCAAGAGAAAATGGTCGACGCCGGTGATGTCCCTATGATTTGACGTCGGAAAGGGGCCTCCTGCAACAATGATTTTGCCAAACCATCTGCAGCGTCGAATCACCTCTTTCATGGAATCTTGTTGAACAATCATGGCGGAAATGAATACCGCATCCGCCCATTGAATATCGCTGTCGTTTAAAGACGCAACATTCAAGTCAATCAGCTTCAGGTGATACCTATCCGGGAAAAGGGCGGCGATGGTCAGAAGCCCCAGAGGTGGCATGGCACTTTTTTTTCGAATAAATTTCAGTGCACACTTAAAACTCCAGTACGTATTGCTTGGGACTTTGGGATAAACAAGAAGGATGTTTTGATATTTGCCCATGGTGTTAAATCCTCCTTTGCTGATGAAGGCTTTATGCTTGGCCGTTCGGCCCAATAAGCCAGCATGAAGAAAATCGGGATTCATCAAATAGTGACATTCTTTATTATCGTTATAATAAGAAAACTTCAAGAAAATTTAACATGTTATTATATAAATTTATCATAAAAATTTTTCCCGGCCTGCTGTTCTGTAACGGTGTTGCTGAAAATCAAGGGTGCGAAACTTGAATTAATGAATAAAGTTTCGGTTATTTACAATCGCTTCAAAAAAGACTATTATATAAAGTTATTCATAAATTTCCGTCTCCGTATTCTTTAAATACCGAGGGACAACTGCTCAGCTTTTATCTGCAGATACAATAAACAATGCAAAAAATAGACACCCTTAAACCGCTTAATTTGGCTGACCCGGAACTGTTCCAAGTGGTCAAAACATCGTTGGATCATAAAGCCGTTTCCGTGCCGAAAGAAGATGTTGTCATTTTGGTGGAAGAGACCCTTTGGGCGTTGTCTATGGAGATATCCTTCGGTCAGTTTGTGGCCAAAGGATATGCGGATCTTATTGGAGAAACGAGTTCGGAAAATTTTTATCGCTATCGGGAACTCATCCGTCGCTTCGGTCACAAAGGACCGACTTTGGGACGCATTATGGCCGAACATCTTGTGCCGGTATTAAAACACGGTGATTCCAAATTTTTAAAGCGTTTTTTGAAAACTTTAATGACTATGCAAAGCAAGGGAACCTACACCCTGAAAGATCCCTTTGACGAATTGTCGAAATTATTAAACGAAAAGGACCTTGACTCCGCATGTGCCTATATTGATCTTCTGGGCGACACGTTTTCAGGGGAAATGTCCTATGTTCAGTGCCAGAATTTTGCATATAATATCCCCCGTGCCATACGATCTTTTTCTGTATCAAGGCGGACCTGGCAAATCAAACAGCTTCATCGGGTGATAAAGGCCGACCATCGCCTGTTCGATCCTTTTTTGATTGGAATGAAAAAAGGGTTGTATCTGCTTTCCCAAGACGCTCTGGATGATTTTGTTTCCCTAACATTAATCAAATTAAATCAAAGGTTTAAATTGGCAGCCAAATTTTTATCGCTGGAATCGAAACTCGGCATCGACACATATTCGGACATGCAGGTAACAGTTCCGCTTTCCGAAGTTCGACAACAGCTTAACAACTACCTGCAGGCACGTACCAGCCTGTCAATATCCGTAAAATCACTGTCAAATTTGCCGGATCCAATGTGCAAGGCCCATGGCCAAGAAACCTTCGTCTGTTCAGATGGAAAATTTATTTATCTGCCCGATGAAATCAGTAAGTTTTTTACAAAAGACGAAAACAAAAAACTGTTTAAGTGCCTTACGCGGCTCGAGGCAGGACTTTATGAATTCGGTACCTTTGACTTTGACCTGGAAAAAGCAACAGAAAAATGCCTAAGATTTGAAGGAATTAAGGATCAAAATTGCGAGTTGGATTCCAATTTAAATAATGAACATATTTCCGATCTGAAGCGTTTTTTCTTATTATTTCCGGTTCCGGAGTTGGCAGACGACCTTTTTACCACTTTCGAGCACGGCCGCATACGATTTCTGCTCAACAGACAGTATCCGGGGCTTATCCGGCAGACCCTGCCTGTGCTTCAACAAGAGGCCCTGGATATGATCAAACAGAAAGAACATTGGGATGCTGTTTTTCTTTTGTATCTCAAGATCGCTCTTAATGTTACCCTTCATCAATACGTTGATCTTGATAAGAAAACAGCCGCTTTTATAAAACAGATGGAAAAACAATTTAAAACGGCAATGGCTATGGACCAAACGGTAGAAACCTGTGCCGAACTGGTGACCATCGCCTTTCCATGTGTTGATATGCTTTTAAATGCGTCCGAACAACCCGAAAAATTGGATAAAATTTACAAACCTATGCGAACACCATTTGGATGGAGATTACGATCCGATCTTTTTTTGATGTCCCACCTCAATTTTGAGCAGATGGCCGCGAAATTGAATGCTCAACTGGCGAACAAGGGATATAAGGTTTACAAGTCGGATATTCGTCGAAAATTGATCGCCAATAAGGGTATTATTTCCCATGAGGATATTAAATCGATCCTGCTCAACAACCAAAACACTAAAAACAAGGATATGCCGAAACGTGAAATATCCATTGATCTGTCATGGCTGGATCTTTCTCAATTGCACAGCAGCAGAGCCCTCACACCTTTGATCAGTGATGATAAACGGACCTGTTTTTTGGTACAAAGAATGGGACTGCAACTTGAACGATTATCTCTCAACCCACATAAGGGTGCTGGACAAATCAATGCCGGAATTCTCGGATGACTTTTATATCAGCACCCTAAAGCAGCACCAAGGACTGGTTCAAAATATTCGCTATGCGTTTGAACTGTTAAGGCCGGAAGGGCTCATACGATTGAGACAATGGGTGGAAGGGGATGAGTTTGATTACCGAGCACTTTTAGATTTTGCAATAGATAAAAAAGCAGGAAAAATTCCTTCCGACCGTCTCTATATCAAGCACATAAAACAGACAAGAGACGTGGCCGTATTGTTGCTGGTCGATCTTTCTCGATCCACCTCAAATACGGTTTATAATTCGAAAATGACAATTCTTAGCGTTGAAAAAGAGGCGATCGTGCTCTTTTGTGAGGCACTTCAGGTGGTGGGGGATGCGTTTGCCATTGCAGGTTTCTCCAGCACCGGACCGTTGGGAGTTGATTACCTGAGAATCAAGGACTTTGAGGAAAATTTGGACGACAGGGTTAAACAGCGCATTAATGCCATGGCACCCCAGCGGAATACCCGGATGGGAGCTGCCGTTCGTCATGCCACCTGTCAACTTGAAAACATCTCTTCAAAAGTCCGCTTACTGATTATCTTGAGTGACGGATTTCCAAATGATATTGATTACAAGCATAGATATGCCATAGAGGATACACGGAAAGCCATATTTGAAGCCCGTTCAAAAAATATATTTACCCATGCCATAACCGTCCATTTTGCCGGCGATCCCAAACTGGATGATCTTTATGGAAACGTTCATCACAATGTGATATCTGATGTTCGCGAACTTCCTGATAAACTGTTACGTATTTATGGCAGCTTGACCCGACATTAGATATTTGAGCCCTCGGGGAGTTTTTCTTCTAAATCCTTGAGTCTCAGCCTCCGGCTCGGAGAGCCTACGCTTCGGAGAGCGGAATGGATAATCTTTTTTTAAAGCGGGTGCTGTTTGAGTGGCTTAGGGATCGTTAGAAAGAACAGGCGCATGCCGAAATCGCATCTTTAAAAGAAATTAAAGATTGTATGGCAAACCTATTGATTTTTCAAAGATTGATTCCTGTTCTTTCTTTACGAACCCTTGCCACGAGTTCACGCGGTTTAAAAAAAGATTATCCATGGAGCGACTATTTAGAAAAACTCCCCGACCCCCTAAATATTTAGATATTTGTTTCATTTCCAACAAGTTGGTTTATTGACAACACTTGGATCAAGCATTAATGTTGGGGATCATTTTTAATAAAGCGGAAAACGTCTTTTAGGAAAGACCCTTTTCGCGAGGAATTTAAATGAAACGCATTCATAGCCAAGAAAAGGAACAGTTTAAAAAACTGTTTAAGCAGGAAAATATAGATGCGTTCGAAGATCGATTTAAGATCCTTGAAGTCTTTCTTCAAACTGAACGCCACCTTACCACCAGCGAGTTGGTTCAGCTTCTCGATGAAAGCGGATATTCATTTACACCCGATTTTGTCAGGGATACGTTAAAGCTGATGTGTCGATTCGGATTTGCCCGTAAAAATAGATTTTACAATGGAGCAGTGCGTTACGAGCATCGACATTTAGGTCAGCATCATGATCACATGATCTGTACAAAATGTAAAAATATTTACGAGTTCGAAGACGAACAAATCGAAAACATGCAGGTTCAGATCGCTGCAGCTCATAATTTTCATATGCTTCAGCACAAGATGGAAATCTACGGCATCTGTTCCAAATGCCTCAAAGATCATATACAACTCATGCCGCTGATTCATGCCAAACAGGGTGAACGGCTTGAAATCAAAGAATTTACCGGAGGCGCCTCCGCACGCATGCGATTATTATCCATGGGCTTAAGGGTCGGGGATAAGATCAACATCATTACCAACCTCAATAAAGGACAAATGGTGGTTGCTGTGGGCTACAATCGGTATGTTTTGGGGCGCGGCTTGGCCCAAAAAATACTGGTAGAACCGGTTAGAAGCTGAATATGGAGACGGGCTTATGTTGTTAAGTGAGATGAAAGAAAAGCAGACCGCAACTGTCATCCGCGTCGGCGGGAATGGCGCTCTGCGCAGAAGGATTCTCGAAATGGGCATTCTCAAAGGCACAAAAATTCATGTTGAAAAATATGCACCATTGAAAGATCCTGTGGAATTGATTGTCAAAGGTTATCATATATCACTCCGCGTTGAAGAAGCTGCACAAATTACCGTTGAAAATGTGAAGTAATAAATTGTAATGATCCAAAAACGCCTTTCAATAGCCCTTGCCGGCAACCCGAATTCAGGAAAGACGACGATATTCAATAACATTACCGGCACCCGTCAAAAAGTTGGAAACTGGCCGGGGGTCACTGTTGAAAAAAAAGAAGGCTCTATAAATAAATCCGGATATGATTTGAAAATTATCGATCTTCCCGGAACATACAGTTTAACCCCCTTCTCCATTGAAGAAATCGTTGCACGGAACTTTATTTTGGATGAACGGCCGGATGTTGTCATCGATATCATCGACGCATCCAACCTGGAACGCAGTCTTTATTTGGCGACGCAATTGAGAGAGATCGACTGCAAAGTCTTATTTGCCCTGAACATGGCCGATGTTTCTCAAACCCGTGGGATCAAAATCGACGACAAAAAACTTTCCGAACTTCTCGCAGTTCCGGTGGTCTTTACCATCGGAAACAAAAACAAAGGTATCGAGACGCTTTTAAAAAAGGCCATAGAATTGGCGGAATCGGATTATGTTATCCCTAAAAAGCGAAAAGTAAAATACAGCAAAGACATTGAAGATTCCATTTCAAAAATTGAACACTTTATCGGGAACCATGCAGCAGATTCAATCCCTTACAATATCCGATGGACGGCCATAAAGCTCCTTGAAGATGATAAAATCGTAAAGGAACGCGTTCTAGAGAAAACCGGAAAAATCGGTGAGGATATTCTCAGAGAAATCGAAAACCAGCGGAATTTCCTTGTGGATCGTTTTGATGATGATCCGGAAATCATAATGACTGATGAGCGTTATGGATTTATCGCCGGGATCATCATGGAAGTCCTTACAACATCAACAAAACAGCGTGTCGATATATCCCGAAATGTGGATCTCGTCCTAACCAACCGGTTTATCGGATTTCCAATCTTTATTTTTTTTATCTGGGCCATGTTCCAGTTGACGTTTTCCCTTGGTGCCTATCCAATGGACTGGATCAACAGCGGTATTAATCTTTTTTCAACATTACTGGTCCATGTGCTTCCGGACAATATCTTTAAGGATTTTCTGATAAACGGCGTTATCGCAGGTGTGGGAAGTGTGATGATTTTTTTGCCGAATATTTTAATCCTCTTCTTTTGTATCGCGTTGTTTGAAGATACCGGTTATATGTCCAGAGCGGCTTTTCTGATGGACAAGATCATGCACCTTATCGGACTTCACGGGAAATCCTTTATCCCCATGTTGATGGGGTTCGGCTGTAACGTTCCGGCCATTATGGCCAGCCGCACCCTGGAAAGTGAAAAGGATCGCACCCTTACCATTCTTATTACCCCCTTTATGTCCTGCTCCGCCAGACTTCCGGTGTACATTATTCTGGCCGGTGCTTTCTTCGGCGCCAAGGCCGGAACCGTAATTTTCGGCATTTATCTATTGGGTATTGTTCTTTCCATCATCACCGGTCGTCTTTTTCGATCAACCCTCTTAAGAGGTGCTGATGCACCGTTTGTCATGGAGCTCCCGCCGTACAGAATCCCGATGATCAAAAGCCTGCTGATCCATATGTGGGATCGAAGCAAGATGTTTTTAAAAAAAATGGGAGGGTATATTCTTGCAGGTTCGGTTGTCGTATGGACGCTGACTGCATTTCCGCACAACATATCTTATTCCAAAAATTATGACTTGGAAATAGAACAGGTCAAAACATATTTTCAAACCGAGATTGAAGCCGCCCAAGAATCTGACAAGGCATTATTGGCACAGAAACAGGATGTTGCCGTTGCAGAACTCATAACAGAGAAAAAAGCTGAAAAGGCTGAAAAATCTTTTATGGGTCGTATCGGCAAGGTCGTTGCCCCTATTTTTGCACCCATCGGGATCGACTGGCGAGGAAGTGTGGCCCTTCTCACCGGTTTTGTGGCAAAAGAAATCGTTGTAAGTACCATGGGAATACTTTATGCTGCTGATGAAAGAGAGGATTCAGAAGCCCTTAAAAATGCCTTATTATCATCCGGTATGACACCGAGTGGGGCTTTGGCAATGATGGTTTTCGTTTTATTATACATGCCGTGTCTTGCAACACTGGCTGCAATCCGGCGTGAGACCGCATCTTTGAAATGGATGATTTTCAGTATTTCTTACAGTACACTGCTTGCCTGGGGAATGGCTTTTCTGGTCTATCAGGGCGGGATAATGATCGGAGTATAATGTTTTACGAAACGTGTCCTCAATCCGTAAAGCGATCTCTGAGTAATGCAGGGAGCATATAAAATGCCGACGTTTAGACCCGGCTATATTGAAACTTTCAAGAAAGGATTGCTGGCTCAAAAGATTGAAACGGCTTACGAAATTCTAAAATCCTGTACACTCTGTCCCAGAAAGTGTAGGGTGGACCGGCTGACCGGTGAAACCGGTGTATGCAAAACCGGTGAAAAAGCATATGTTTCAAGCTTCAATGCACATTTCGGTGAAGAAGACCCGTTGGTGGGAACCCATGGCTCGGGAACGATTTTTTTTACCCACTGTAATCTGCTGTGCATTTTCTGTCAGAACTACGACATCAGTCATCTGGGACACGGAGAGGAAACATCCAACGAACAGTTGGCAGGCATCATGCTTCATTTGCAGAACAAAGGATGCCACAACATTAATTTCGTTACACCGTCCCATGTTGTTCCTCAGATCCTTTCCGCCGTTGAAATCGCCATACCTGAGGGGCTCTCGGTTCCCCTGGTCTACAATACCGGAGGATATGATTCTGTACAAACGCTGAAACTTCTGGATGGTGTTTTCGATATTTATATGCCGGATTTTAAATTCTGGGATCCTGAAATCGCAAAGACAACATGTAACGCCAAAGATTACCCTGATATAACACAAAAAGCGCTCATTGAGATGCACAGACAGGTGGGAGACCTTGTCACCGATGATCGTGGGATTGCCCAAAGCGGGATTTTACTCAGGCACCTGGTACTTCCTTCCGGGCTTTCGGGAACACGGGAAATTATGAGGTTTATTGCCCGCAAAATTTCTTTGAATACCTATGTCAATATCATGCCGCAGTACAGACCCTGCGGGCGAGCCGGCGAGGTCAAAGAACTTTCTGTTTATCTGTCGCAAAAGGATTATGAAACAGCGTTACAGATGGCAAGAGAAGAAGGAATCGAGCGGCTTGACAGCCGACGGCGCCGGTTTATGATATTTTAACATTTTGTCCTTTTACAATGAAAAATTATGCATGGATAACATTTTTTCTGCTGTTGGTATGGGCCTCTGTCGCTTCGGCTGAACGCTTGGCAGTATCGGTTTCCATTGCCAACATACGTTCCGGACCGGGGGAAAATTATGACATCTTATGGGCCGTGGAAAAATACCACCCACTGAATGTATTTCAAAAGTCCGGCCAATGGTACCATTTTCGTGATTTTGAAGGAGATGAAGGGTGGATTCATAAAACGCTTCTTGGTAAATTTTCCTCCGTAATTACAAAAAATGAAAACTGCAATATTCGATCAGGCCCGGACCCGAGTTTTGAGGTACTGTTTGAGGTCGAAAAAGGAATTCCATTTAAAGTTCTTAAACGCAAAGGGAGCTGGATTCACATCCAGCATGCCGACGGCGACAAGGGATGGATTCATGAGTCCCTTGTGTGGTAATGGGGTTGAGTTATTTATTTTGAGGTTACGTAAGCCCTAAATAAATAACCTGTGTTTCAACAAGATAAAGCGATGAACAGATGATGATAAGACAAATAGACAAGAACAAAAAACTGATTGTGGGCATCGGTTCAGCGCTAATTGATATTCTTACCCATGAAGAAGACGACTTTTTGGAAAAAACCGGCGCTGTAAAAGGGGGAATGAAATATGTCGACAGGGAGTTTATAGAACAAACACTGTTACAAACATCTCAAAAACCCATCATCGTGCCCGGAGGGTCAGCCTGTAATACCGTCGTGGGTATCGGCAAACTCGGAGGAGAGGCATGCTTTGTTGGCAAAAGCGGCGTTGGCCATATGGCCCGTCTGTTTGAAACAGATCTGAAAAAAAATAACGTCAATCCAACCCTTTTTAAATCATCATCGCCCACAGGGAGGGTGCTGTCCATCATTACACCCGACGCGCAGCGCTCCATGTTCACGTTCCTCGGTGCATCGTCAGAAATTCAGCCCGATGAAATTACCGAAAATTGTTTTAAAAATGCCGCAATTGTCCATATCGAAGGGTATCTACTTTTTAATGAGGATCTCATCATAAGAGCCTTAGAGGCCGCAAAATACGTTGGCGCTCTCGTCTCACTGGACCTTGCCAGCTTTACGGTGGTTGAACAATCAAAGACGGTTCTTAAAAGAATTATAAATGATTTCGTTGATATTTTGATCGCCAATGAGGATGAAGCGCAGGCATATACCGGTTACTCGGATGAAAACAAAGCAGTTTGTTCCATGGCCGAAAACACGCATATTGCGGCGCTAAAGGTTGGAAAACAGGGGAGTTTTATTGCTCATAACGGAAAAACAATAAAAATTGAACCCATGGGAGACGGTGCCGCTGTGGATACAACGGGAGCCGGAGATCTTTGGGCGTCTGGTTTTTTGTTTGGACTTGTTAACGGTTTTAGCCTTGAAAAATGCGGTAAACTTGGCTCTGCCTGTGGTTATGAAGTGTGCCAGGTTGTGGGGGCGAACATTCCGGAAGAAGGCTGGCAGAGAATAAAAAAATTATTGGAGGAATAATGGCAGAAAAAAAGATATCCCGTGCTCGCAAAAGGGACCTTCAAGACCCTGACGAGTTTATAACATTATGGACAAAATTATTCAATTTTACCGCTGAACATAAAGTTCAAGTTTCATGCGCACTGACGTTTTTAGTCATATTGATCATTGTTGCCGCGGTTACGGTCTATTATTTGAAACAATCCGAAAATAAGGCCTTTTCCCTCCTTCAACAGGGTGTTGCCAAATATCAGACATTGGTGAAAGCCGGCAATCCGAATAAAGCTTACCTGGATGCGGGAAAAGATTTTGGTCTAATTATGGAAAAATATTCAGGCAGAAAAGGGGGAAAACTGGCAAGGTTTACTTATGCCGAGATGTGTTATACCGCCGGAGATTATGATAAAGCCATAGCGAATTTTAATAAATTGCTTGTGGACTTTAACGATGAACTATTTCTTAAAAATCTTATTTTAAGCGGTCTTGGTTATTCTTATAAGGCAAAAAAAGATTACAAAACTTCAGCCAAATATTTTGAAATGATCGTGGCAACACCTGATGATAGTATCAAAGACGAAGCGCTTTTCAATTTAGGCGAGTTGTATGCTGAAATTGGAGATAAAGATAAAAGCATAGATGCTTTTAAGAAAATCTTATCAGACCATTCCGGGTCCATGTATACTGAAATTGTAAAGGAAAAAGTGGCATGGCATTCAAAAAGTTAACATCATAAATTTACTTAAAGTTCCAAAAAAAATGACCAATCGGTTTGAGCCAATTGGCCATTAAGGAGGAAAACAGATAAAGAAATTATTAGGTTGAAATTAGTTTATGCAATTTCCTTGCCAAAACTCCAGACAAATTAGTCCCATTTTTTATATGTGAATTTAGATAGTAATATTAATGAGTTGTGCCGATGCCGTTTGAATTGTTTTTTTCTGTTTTCCTCTGAACCCTCTCTTCTAAACACCGAAAAGTTCAAAATTTTGAACCCAGATTAAAAACAAATAGTATAACCTATCAATTTGATTATATATTTTTTTAATTCCCATGGGTTCAATTTTTTGAACGACTCTATCCTTCAAACAGGATAACCTTTTAATATGATTGAGATATAAATGATTTTTCTTTCATTCAAGTTTTTGAACCGATGTCCAATTTAAACTTTTTTATTTTCCAATTAAGTCCACTTTTGCCAATGCCGAGCAGCTCTGCAGCCTGGGATTGAACATTATCTGTTAATTTCAGGGCTCTTTCGATCATCTTTTTTTCTATCATCATAAGTGTTTCATCTAGTTTTGCATCTGCAGGTATTCCTTCAAAATGAAGAGAATTATAAACATTGTTCTTAAATTCCTTTGGGAGATCCGAGATCTTTATTTTATTGCTTTGGCATAAAACCATGGCCCGTTCTATAACATTTTCCAGCTCTCGAACATTCCCGGGCCAAGCGTAATCATAAAAAAGACGTTCTACCTCTGAATCAAGACCGATTATTGAAATGTCAGACTTTCGTTCATCTTTATATTTGCTTATAAAGTGGTCAACCAACAGACGAATATCTTCTTTACGCTCCCTTAAAATCGGCATGACGATATGTACCACATTCAGTCGATAATAGAGATCTTCCCTAAATCTCCCCCGTAACATCTCATCTTTTAGTCTCTTGTTTGTGGCGGCTATAATTCGAATATCTACGGATATTTGCTTAGTTCCCCCAACCCGTTCAAAAACTTTTTCCTGAAGGACTCGCAAAAGCTTTACCTGAAGATTTTGTGAAAGCTCACCGATTTCGTCAAAAAAAAGAGTGCCTCCGTCAGCAAGCTCGAAACGACCTTTTTTCATTGCAACAGCACCGGTAAACGAGCCTTTTTCATGTCCAAAAAGCTCGCTTTCAAGGAGGTTTTCGGCAAGCGCGCTACAGTTAACAGCAACAAAAGGCTTGTCAGGTCGTAAGCTATTAAAATGTATCGATTTTGCAGCCAATTCTTTTCCGGTACCGCTTTCACCTTCTATCAATACCGTCGTGGTGGCCGGTGCAACTTTTCGTATGGTTTCAAAAACATCCTGCATTACTTTGCTTTTTCCAATGATATTTCCGAAACCATACTGTAATTTTACATCATTCCTGAGTTGCCGGTTTTCTTTGACAACCCGATACATGCCCACAGCCTTACTCACATATACAATCAACTGTTCATTATCAAAAGGTTTGAGTATATAACTGTAAGCACCTTTCTGCATGGCCTCTACAGCCTTATCCACAGTACCGTAGGCTGTCATCATAATGACCGGAAGATCCTGATCTTTGTCTTTTATTCTCTCCAAAAGTTCAATACCATCCATGGATGGCATTTTCATGTCGGTAAGTACAAGGTCTATGTCGGTATTTGCCAGTATTTCAAGCGCTTCACGACCGCTGTTGGCGGTGAAGGTTTCAAAGCCTTCTTCTTCAAGAATAGCACTCAATATGAGCGGATAATTTTTTTCATCATCTACAATCAGGACGGTTTCCATTACGATACCCTTTAATTAACAGGTAATATGACCTTAACACGGGTTCCGGTAACCGGTTTATTACCAATCCTTACACTTCCTTCATGTGATTCGATAATGTTTTTCACGATACCAAGCCCCAGTCCGGTTCCTTTTGCTTTTGTTGTAAAAAAGGGATCCCATATCTTTTCCATTATATTCTCGGGTATACCTTCACCTTCATCTTCAAATACTATTGTCACTGTGTTATCTCCTGCACTCACTTTCACATAAATTATGCCGCCTTCAGGCATCGCCTGCATGGCATTTATTAAAATGTTAAGAAAAGCCTGATAAAGCATATCAGTATCAGCGTTTATCTCCGGGAGGTCATTATCGTAATGTTTTTTTATAATATAACCTTCCTCTTTGATCTGTGTCGCTAAAAAATTGATGTTTTTTTCGAGAACATCTTCTATTTTACAGGCTGTAAGATATGGGCTCTTGGGTTTCGCAAAATTTAAAAAATCTGTTATAATATTATTTAACCGAACAGATTCTTCAATGATTATATCCGGAATTGAATTTGAAGGATCGCAGCCGGCCATTTTTTTCTTTAAAAGTTCAGATGAACTCCTTATAATACCCAATGGGTTACGAATTTCGTGGGATATTCCTGCCACCATTTCACCCAACGTCGATAAGTGTTCTGCACGATTCAGCTGTTCTATGAGTTTAAGTCTCTCCTGGGCACGCTTTTCTATGATACTTTCACCCCTTTTAACCACAAACAAAAGAACCAGGAAGAGAGCACCCATAACCACTGAAGTGGTTATAATAACACGTATTTGAAAATCGAAAATCGCTTTATAATCTTCGGTTAAGTCTTGTACGATTTCCACAACCCCCAATACCGGACCGGATATCCTGGAAAGCGGTTGCTCCGCACGCAAAGGGGCAAATGAAATTAATCGACTGTTCTGTGGAAATCCGAGTAAAATCTTAAACCAGTTTCCGTTTTGAATCAGTTTTGAAGTTGATTTTCCCAAAACTGCATCTTTATACCCTTTACCCCCCATATTTTGTTTTCCGATCACCATATGGTCGAAACTATATGAAATTGTATTGCTCATGTCATATATGTTGACCATATCGATCTTGAAGCTGTGAAGTGTACTTCTAACGACCTTGTCCATGCGTTCAAATTGTTTTTCATCACTAAGTTGAATCTTGCCGAATTTCAATGCAACAGGGATGATAAACTGTAAAAAGACCTGATGGTTAAGATTTTCGATCAGAAGGCGGGCGTAGTCTTCACTTTTTTTTTTCTGCATGGCTTTCGCCCAGTGCGTGTTGAGCAAAGAAAAAACCAGTGTACCGATAAATATTACGATCAGGCTTGTAAAGGTAAAGTATTTGACCAACCTAAAAGGCTTGACTTTTTCTTCTGCTGAGTAGCGGTTCATAGACAAGATTAAAGTTTTGAATGTTTGATGCCGATATTTCAATTTAATTGTATGTCAATGCAAAAAAACACAATAAATAATGCCGGTTTCAAACAAGAATGATTAAATTGTATTTTTTCAATCATATACGGAAATCGATCTTTAAAGTCAAGATAATGCTTTATTTCACCCAAGCTAAAGTGATGCATCATTTTTAAAATAAACAATCCGGTACACGGATACATAGGGCTTTATAACAGAAGTTTCCCGAGCGCTCATATAGTCATAAGGAACTTCAGCATGAATTTTTGTAGCATTATTTCATTGTACTTAATTTGTCTTTAGTTTATAGTACCATATATAGTATTTTTATTTAAAAACCCACAAAATAAAGTAATTAATTAAAATTTACCTATAATTACACATAAAAGTTCTTGAGTTTGACAATAATATAAGGTAAAATGTTGGATAGTATTTAATACTTTTATTACAAAGGTTTTTGAATGAACGGTAACCGTGTAAGAAAAATTCGGGAATCTTTGCTGATGAGCAAGACCGAGCTTGCCAGGAAGGCCTATGTCTCTCCTATTACAATTGCACGTATAGAAAAAGGAATGCCCTGTCGTCTTGAAACTCAGCGAAAGATTATTTTGGCCCTTGGTTTCAATCTTTCTGATAAAAAAAAAATTTTTGGTGATTAAGAAAATATTATGTTTTTTTTGAAAAAAAACCGGGTTGTTGGCCTGGACATAGGATCCCGGACATTAAAGCTTGCTGAAATTATCGATACAAAAGCCGGATCTGCCCTTAAAAACTTCAGTACAATCGATATGGAACCCGGACTCATCGAAGAGGGGTCTGTTAGAGATCCTGAAGCTGTTTCTGGATATATTCGTGAACTCTTTAAATCCATAAAACTGAAGGATAAAAACGTCGCCATATCCATTGGAGGATACTCGGTTATTGTTAAAAAGATCAACGTCCAGACCATGACGGAAGATGAATTACACGAGACGATCTATTTTGAAGCGGAACAATATATCCCATTCGACATCAGTGAAGTTAATTTAGATTTCCAAATACTTGGAGAAAACGAACACAATCCCAATCAGATGAATGTGCTTCTGGTTGCTGCCAAGAAAGAGATGATTAGTGAATATATCAATCTCATGAAAATGGCAAAACTTCACCCCCGCATAATAGATGTAGATGCTTTTGCTCTTCAAAATATTTTTAAATTTAACTATTCTTTGGAAGACGAAAATATTGCCCTGATCGACATCGGAGCCAGCAAAACATCGTTAAATATTCTAAAAGATAATGTTTCTGAATTTATGCGTGATGTTTCACTTGGATGCGAACAAATTAATGATAAGATTGCTTCTACAGTCGGTTGCGCAATCGAGGAAACAGAAAAAATCAAGCTCGGTGAGGAATCAGATCTTATATCTACTGAAGATTTGAAAGAAATTGTTGAATCCGTGGTAACTGATTGGTGCATTGAAATAAAACGCGCCCTTGATTTCTTTTACTCTACATATCCTGAGGAACAAATTAGCAGGATTGTGCTCAGCGGTGGCGGCGCCAATATTAAAAAATTTCTTGAACTTCTAGCTGCCGAAACATCATCTGAAGTTGAAGTTATAAACCCATTTAAGAATGTTATTGTGGACAGCAACCGGTTTGATTCTTCTTATCTTGAACAGATCGCTCCACAAGCCGCGATCTGTATGGGACTTGCAACACGAAAAATGGGTGACAAATGATACGAATCAATCTGCTCCCTTATCGCGAATCAAGAAAAAAAGAAAGTGTTCTCAGGCAGATAAACATATTCCTTGGGGTTTTCTTTATTGTTTTTGTGATCCTGCTTTACTATAATATATGGCTGGGGAAAAAAATCGATGATCTAAATACAAAAATAAAAAACACTAAAATAATGCTGACCCAAGCTGAAACGAAATCAAAAAAGGTGGACCAAATAAAAAAGGAGCTCGAAAAATTAGGACATAAAACAGATGTTATCAAGAGTATCGAAAAAAATCGAAGGGCTCCGGTCATCCTTCTTGAAAACATGACAAAAATGGTGGCTGAAAATACATCCATTTTGACACCCGATACATCAGCAGACAACGATAACAAACCCGTTAAAAGATTATGGTTCACCAGTTTTGAGGCATCTGGCGAAAAGGTAAATATCAAAGGGATTGCATTGGACAATAAAACCATTGCCGATTTAATGAGTCGTCTGGAAGAATCAAAACTTTATAACAATGTAAATTTAACCACAATAAAACAACAAAAGATAGATAAATTAAATCTTAAATACTTTGAAATTGGATGTGTAAAAGCTTCTTTGAAAAAACCAGAAAAGAAAAATGATGTCGACTCAAAGCCGGACCAAAAATAATGAAAAAAATCGACACCTCTAAAATAACAAACTTGTTTTTCGAAACCACCGATAAGATCGGAAAGCTGCCCAAACTACACAAAATTTTATTGTGTTTGGGTCTCTTTGTGCTGCTTGTCGGGCCTTTTGTCTATTTTTCCTTTGTTCCTAAAAACAGTAAAATCAACGCATTAAAAAAGGAGCACACAACGCTGGAAACCCGGCTTGCCACGGCAAAAGAAAAGGCGAATCAACTGGAATATTATCAGGATAAGCTAAAAGATGCAGAACTGGAATTTAAAATTGTCATGAAAAAGCTTCCTGAAAAAAAAGAAATACCAGATCTATTGTCAAGTGTATCCCAATCCGGTCGTGACGCCGGTCTGGAATTCTTGCTGTTTCAGCCGGAGCCTGAACAAAACAAAGATTTTTATGCTGAAATCCCCGTATCAATTGTGGTAACAGGGAATTATCATAATGTTGCTCTTTTTTTCGACAAAGTGGCAAGGTTATCCAGAATCGTAAATATAGACGACATTAAGATGGCCTCTTCAAAAGGCAACACGGACCTAATAACTTCTTGTAAGGCTGTCACTTATCGGTTTGTTGAAACGAAGCCTGAAAACGCTTCATCATCAAAGAAAATAAAATCGAAACCTTAAATCATGGATAAAAATTCTGTTTTTATACGCTATATCGTTTGTATTATTTGTTTTTTCCTTCTGTTGTGGGGATGTGAGAAACCATCTGAAGCTCCTTTAAAATCAAAGCA
This sequence comes from uncultured delta proteobacterium, assembly GCA_963706295.1. Lineage (GTDB taxonomy): Bacteria > Desulfobacterota > Desulfobacteria > Desulfobacterales > UBA11574 > UBA11574. The sequence goes on from CAVPLW010000004.1 coordinate 76,803, forward strand.
AATTACGAAAAAAATCATTATTGCAAAAAAAGAAGTTCAAAAAGCGACGGCCAAACCGAAAGGGATAGTGCCTGCTGATATATCAAACTCGAAACAAAAATTAGTGGCTGAAAAATCCCCGACAGCCAAGGAAACCAATATATCGGAAATCACCGATTTCTATATACCTGAAGGGAAGCTGGATCCATTTGAACCGCTTTTTAAAAAAGAACGTGTTTCGCTGGCTGTTGGGAAGAAAAACATCAAAAGGCGTAAACCCCTCACACCCCTTGAAAGGGTAAACCTAAGCCAGCTAAGCCTTGTGGGAATAATACGTGCCCCGAGCGGCAGCAGGGCGTTGGTTCAGGAGTCTTCCGGAAAAGGGTATGTCGTAAAAAAGGGAACTTATATCGGAACAAATTCGGGTAAGATTATACAGATATTAAAGGACAGTATCATTATCGAAGAAGAGAGTGAAGATATTTATGGCAAAGTTTCTATCATAAAAAAACCACTTAAACTTCAGACACCTCCTGGAGAATAGCATGAATTGTGAGATAAAAAAACCGATAAAATTAAGAATACTATCCTCTTTTTTGGTAATTTTTCTGCCCATGTTTATCGGGTGTGCTTCAAATACCAAGGCAGTTAAAGAAACCAAAAAACTTACTGCAGAATCTTCTACCCCAAAGCTTATCACCCAAATAAGCGCGGTGGAAGATTCCGAAACAAGCAACGTACGGGTTAGTGGAAATCAACTACTGACCTATACATCCGTTAAACAATCTTCCCCTCTTGGCGTTCTGATTTATTTACCTGAAACAGACGTTGACAATATCGATACGAACTACCATCCAGAAAGTGATGTTGTTGCCTCAATCAAAACTTCTGAATTAACCGCCAAAGGTCAAACAACCTGTATCGAAATTCTATTAAAAGAAGATGTTTCTTATGAAGTCATCCGTGAAGACAAAGACCTAATCATATCATTCAAAAAACCAGTCACTGCTTCACAAACCTTTGAAGAAACAGAAAAATCGAGTGTTGAATTAAAAGATAGTGCCAAAAAGCCCACCTCGGTTACCCAAAAGATATCACCCGTTAAAACCCCAACCCCTCAAGCTTCCCAATTACAAGCCGATGAAAAAAAGCCTGCCTGGGTGAATCGAATCGATTTTTCAAGTGAAAAGGAAGGTAAATCGATTATTATTATTGGAACTACAATTCCAGCCAAATATGACTTAAAAAAGATCAATGAAAAAAAGCTGTTGCTTCATCTTTATTACTCAATGTTACCGGATTATCGCAAGCGACCCTTAATTACCACACGTTTTGAAAGCGCTGTGGACCGCATCATACCGTTTCAGACATCTGCCATGAAAGACAAATCCGGATTTGTTATCGAACTGCGCGAATCCGTTCCTTATTTTATCGAGCAGACTGACAATCTTCTTTTCTTACATTTTGAAGCATCTTCAATCTCCCCCAAACCTCTTGATAAAGCCAAACTTCCGCCCTGGGAGAAAGTGATAACTCAGACGGTTGCACAAACAGAACCCACAGAACTGGAACTACCTGAAAAGAATAAATTTAAAACTAAAATGGGGAAATATACCGGCGAAAAAATAGCGCTCAATTTTTTTGAAACCGATATAAAAAATGTATTTCGCATTTTAATGGACGTCAGCGGAAAAAATTTCGCCATTGACAAAGATGTTTCCGGAAAGGTTACGTTATCGTTTGACAAGCCTGTGCCTTGGGATCAAGTCCTTGATTTGGTTCTGAAAATGAATCGTCTCGGGATGGCTTTCGAAGGAGATATTATACGCATCGCCACCCTTAAAACATTAAGAGAGGAAGAAGAGGAACAGCAGGAAATGTTGGCCGCGGCACAAAAGCTCAAGGAACAGAAAAAAGCGCTTTCACCCTTGATAACGGAATACATCTCCGTCAGCTATGCAAATGCAAAAGAGGATGTGTTGCCTCATATCATACCAACCCAAGGACGCGGCAGCATAACCGTCGACACAAGAAACAATCAAATCATCATTACAGACATTGCTGAAAAAGTAAAAAAGGCTAAAGAAATCATAAAAAAAATCGATAAGGTCACACCGCAGGTGATGATTGAAGCCAGGATTGTCGAAGCTACCGACACCTTTTCCAGGGAAATCGGAACGTCATGGTCGATCTCCGGCACCAGAACAGATGGCAGCTTAGGGGGCACACTGGGTTACGACATGAGCGCAACAAATCCCCCAACAACCAGTCTTGGTGCAATCGGACTTACATTCTCAAGACTGATCGGCAATACATTCCGCGTGGTGGATGCAAGGCTGGCGGCATCGGAGTCTGAAGGAAACGTTAAGATCATATCCGCTCCAAAAATATTAACCCTTGACAATAAACCCGCAAAGATCAAGCAGGGACTGGCTTATCCGTACAACAAGCTGGATGCGGATGGCAACACCACAACCGAGTTTAAAGACATCGCCCTTGAACTGGAAGTAACCCCGCATATTACGCCAGACGAACGCGTTACAATGAAAATTGTCATAAAAAATAATGAAATCGGCGCCGTTATTAATAATCAAATATCCTTCACCACCAAAGAGGCCACTACTGAACTGCTGGTGGACGACGGAGATACCATCGTTATCGGCGGAATTAGAAAAACAAGGAAAGATATCGGAGAAGAAGGTCTTCCGTATTTAAGAAAGATACCGGTTCTTGGCTGGCTCTTTAAAACTGAAAAGGATGAGGATACCGGCGAAGAGCTGCTGATATTTATTACACCCAGAGTCGTTCAGCTTGAACAAATCAATGCCACGAATTGATGGGCTGTCATATTTTTTCATTGCATTAATATCTCTTTATTCTCTGGGCCGCCTTTTCCGCTTCCCTGGCCATAGCACTGTCGGGGGCAATTTCGATGACTTTATGATAGGCATCAAGTGCTTTATCATAGTCGTGTGATAACACATAAACCTTGGCCAAATCGTCATACAATAGAGCAACTTTCGGATAATCTTTGACGGCTCTTTCAAGAATCTTTACAGCCTCATCAATCCTTCCCAAGGCAATGTACGTAAGGCCAAGACCACGTTGCGCATTGATAAATTTCGGGTCTAAATCAAGGGCCTTAAGATAATATGTTTCAGAAAGGGTATATTGCTTTTTATTATAGTAAGCCCATCCCAAATTTGCCATCGCAAGATGGGGTGTCGCATAGAGCATGTTTTCTGAAACCTCTTTGAAATATTTAATGGCTGTATCCCATTCCTTTTTATCGAGATAAACAGTGCCTAAATTATTTTTTGCAGGCGCGTAATCCGGTTTAATTTCTAACGCCTTTTTAAAATGTTTGGCTGCAAGATCCAGCCTTTTTTTGGCTTTATAGGTAAGACCAAGATCGTTTTGAAGAAAGGCATCGTCTGGATAAAGGGCTTCGGCTTTCAATAATTCCTTTAATGCCGAAGTATAATCCCCTTGTTTATAGTATTCTTCTCCAAGGTTCCTTAATGCCTCTCCCTGCTGTTTTTGTACTTTCATATTTGCTGTCGCGCACGAAACAACATAAAGCGCCATTATCACTAAGACTGTCCAATTTAACCTATGTCTACTCATTTTTTTTACCCAGAAGGTTAATCCGAATGATTCTTATATCATTATCTGTTAAAAAGTGAATGACCCCATGATGCAGCGGCGCAAGTGTTAGAAGGACCCCAGACACACTTGCATGGTCCATTAAAAATCCCGGGATGGTCAGCCGGGTGTTATGATCGGCAGGTCTTTTAGCAGCCATAAATGTCGGATTTTTTATGAATGAAGCATTCATCGCTCCGAGAAGTTTCTGTATGATATCATCCAGGCTATCATTGTCTTTTACCTGTATGATAGAATAACCGCTTTTTTCGATGGCATGAATAGCATCGCCATAAAAATTTCCAAAGTCGATATAAAATATGTTGTCGTTACTTTTGGTGGCAAGGTTTGAGGTAGCGTTAATTGGAATGCCTGCATACTGAAATGAAATGTTTTTATTGGGAGAATATTGATATCCCATGGCAATTAGAAAATCCTTCACAAAAATCTCATGATCAGAAGCGTCAATGATGTCCAGGTTCTTGTCTGCGATATTGAAGCGGGACACATTCGATTTCGGCTCCTTAATACTTTTACCTATGAGGATCTCTTTGATGATAATATTATTTTGGTCCAGATAGCGAACGATGGACTGCGGTGTTCGCTCTTTTAAATCATCGATAACCGTTATACAAAGGTGACGTATGGCTTCACCGTTCTTGCGGGGTTTTTCGATGATCCATTTTCCTTTCACTTCAACTTCCACACCATGATCTGAAAATGACAAACGGTGTTTTATAACATCCCCTTCAAGGCTTTTAAAAACTGTATCAAAAACCTTTTCCATGGAATCGTCCGGAGTAACGTTTACAACAAGCACATCTTTCCAAAAAGATTTAAGAATCTTAATTTCAGAGTCCTGATCGTCATCACCCGAGGTAAAAAAGAATCGTTTTCCATCTTCAAGCTTTATAAAAGGGGTCTGTGAAAGATCGACCTTATAATCTTCCTGTTCAGGTCTGGGAAGGTAGTAATTACCTTTATTAAATAGCTTGGCATCTAATACCGAAGCAACTTTCGACAGGGGAGAATCTGACGGCTCCTGCCGGCTATTTACATCGGAAGACAACGGTATTTTCTCATCAAACGCTACTGAGGTGTCAAGACGGTCCCTTTCCGGAGTCTTTTGAATGGCCTCGGTGTCTAGTGGGGGCGTTGGCTGGGGCTGGGACTGTGCCTGGTTTTGATTTTTCGGATCCGGTAAGCGGATCATCTGCCCTGCATAGATAAGATTCAGGTTTTCAATCTGGGGGTTCATCAACCGGAACAACTCTTCGCCTTCCTGATATGATGGAGTGCCGTATTTTCCGTATCTTTTAGAAATAAGAATGGATACGCAATCTCCATTTTTAACGCGATAGTCTGTTGAATCTTTTGTTGCATCGTCAGGTAGGGTGACATTGGTTAAATATGGAATTGTAACGACGCCTGAAGATTGTTCGGGCAACTCATTTTGGTCGACTTTCTTTAAAGGAATAACGATATGCTGTCCGGGACGAATCCTGTCTATGTCATGGATGTGCGGATTTAATCGTTTGAATATCCGTAAAAATTCCGGAAAATCTGTATTTGAAATTTCTCCTTTTTGCCTAAAGAGTTTAAATACCCAATCATCTTTTTTAACAACATATGGATCACATAATATGTTCCAGCCCCTATCGTACCGAATAACGTAACTTTTGTAAAAAAAAGCAGCATAAGCACAAGGAAAGGTCATCATACACACTAAAGTGAAGATCAAAAAATAAATGGTTACTGAACGTGTTCCTGTTATCTTCATGCTTTAGGAACCTTTTTGAGACCCAAACGTTTTGCGATCTCTTTTGATGTTTGTTCCACAAACTGATCAAAATCATCGCCTTGTAATGGTTTACCCGGGGCAGGGACTTTTTCCAGACTCTCTGGATGGATATAAACGGGTGTATTGATAAGTGCCGGATTTGAAAATATTTTGAATTCTGCTTGAAGGCTTTTTTCAAAATACTTTTCCTGAAAACCCGAAAATTTGATGGCATGGGCTGTTGAATCGACAATAGCAATATCGTTTTCCCCGACGATTCCCTGTCTTCGGGCCTCAACCAATCCGGCAAGAGATTCGCCGCCGTGTGGACATGCAATATGTCCGTTTCTGTTGGCCAAAAGCTCCCAGTCCATGATAGACTGTTCGGTGACCTCTACAAAAAAAACATTCTGCTTCCCCGACATGCTGTTATACACATCAACCAGATGAATCACCCTTGGCATTGAAACAGGATTGCCGATCATTGCCGCTTGAGCAACGCTGGGTTTGACGATGACCGGCTCAAATTTCCGTTTTGCTGCATCCGGTTCAAGATAATATCGGTATACCGGGTTGGCATGTTCAGATTGAACGCCCAAGATTTTCGGTAAAGAAGCGATGATTCCGGTCTCATAAAATTTCAAGAACCCGTTCATCACCGCGGTAATATTGCCGGCGTTACCAATAGGTACAACGACCACTCGATTTTCCATGTCGTATTCAAACGCCTGTGCAATCTCATATGAATAAGACTCCTGTCCAAGTATCCGCCATGCATTTTTAGAATTGAGTAAAGCGACATTATAGTTTTCAGAGAGCGCTTCAACGACCTTCATACAATCGTCAAAAACACCTGGGATCTCAAACACAGCAGCACCGCTTCCCAGGGGCTGAGCCAGCTGCTGAGGTGTTACTTTTTTGTGGGGAAGAAGCACCGCCGATTTAACATCCGGTTGAATAAAGGATGCATATAAAGCAGCGGAAGCAGAAGTGTCACCCGTAGAAGCACATATGGCCAGAACATCTGAAACATGACCTTTTCGAACCAGACCGTTGATATAGCTCAAAGCACTGGCCATACCCCGGTCTTTAAATGAAGCACTGGGGTTCTGGCCATCATTTTTAAAGTAGAATCTAACGCCGGCTTTCTTTTGTAAAAAGTTGTTGGCTTCAACAATAGGCGTATGGCCTTCTCCCAGATAAATGACAGCATCTAGCGGAATCATCGGCCCAATGAATTCATGATAAAGATATATTCCCTTGAGTGCCGGGATTGTGAGCATTTTTCGATAATCAAAAATCTTCCGCCATATGCTTCCTGGAATCTTCTTTAAATGTTCAAAATTCAGATCATAAATCAGAAGCACCTGTCCGCAATCCGGGCAGGTATAAAGTAATTTTTCAATACCATATTGTTGGCCACAACCCAGGCATCGATAAATCAATTTGCCATCATGGTTTGGAAGTATGAAGGGTTTTATTTCTTTTGGAAAGTCTTCGGGTTTCACTTTTCTATTTTCTCCATTCCCCCCATGTATGATCTCAAGGCCTTGGGAATGAGCACAGACCCGTCAGCCTGCTGATAATTTTCGAGCAAAGCGGCCACGGTTCGTCCAACTGCAAGCCCGGATCCGTTGAGTGTATGTACCAGTTCAGTTCCTTTTTTTCCTTTTCTTTTAAATCTTATATTGGCACGCCTCGCCTGAAAACTCTCAAAATTACTGCATGATGAAATCTCTCTGTAAACACCTTGTTCGGGCATCCAAACTTCAATATCATAGGTTTTTGCCGCGGAAAATCCAAGGTCTCCGGTACAAAGATTGATAACTTGATACGGAATATCGAGATAATTTAAAATAGCTTCGGCATTGTTTAATAGGGTCTCGAGCTCATCATAAGACGTCTCGGGCGTAGTAAATTTAACCAATTCAACCTTGTTGAACTGGTGCTGTCTAATAAGACCCCTTGTATCTTTTCCATAAGAACCCGCTTCGGAACGAAAACACGGGGTAAACGCCGTATAGAGAATCGGCAGAATTTCTTCATTCAGGATTTCTCCTTTATGGATATTGGTCACAGGAACTTCGGCTGTGGGCACCAGGAAATAATCCCATCCTTCCAGCTTAAAAAGGTCTTCCTCAAATTTAGGCAGCTGGCCGGTATTTGTCATGCTGTCCCGGTTTACAATAAAAGGCGGCAGTATTTCTTTATAACCATGCTCCGTCGTATGAATGTCAAGCATAAAATTGATGAGTGCCCTTTCCAGCCGAGCACCAGCCCCTAAATAGAGGGGAAAACGTGCACCGGTAATTTTGGATGCAGCCTCAAAATTTAAAATCTTGAGGTTTTCCCCTAAAGCCCAATGTGGCAGTGGTTCAAAATCAAAATCAGGCACAGCACCTACCTTTTTAATAACAGGGTTTTCGGAACTATCCTTCCCTGTCGGCACTGAATGATGCGGTAAATTCGGTATCCTGAAAAGAATATGGTTTATCTTATCTTCATTTTCGGACAAATGATGATCCAGTGCCTTGATTTTGTCACCAACATCGCGCATTTCAGCCACAAGATCATCTGTATCTTCTTTGTTTTTCTTCATGGCTGAGATCTGTTCAGTAACGACATTTCTGCGGTGCCTTAGGTCCTCTATCTCAAGCAAAAGGGCTTTTCGTTTGGTATCACAATGTTTGAAGCTTTCCAGACCAGTTGTTTCGCCTCTGTTTTCAAGTGATTTTTCAATTTGTTTAAGGTTTTGTCTAACAAATTTAATTTCCAGCATAACAGTCCCCATATTCTTCTAATACGCAATTGGCTCGGATGACTACCGACTCTTAACGGATAGAGTTGTTTCTCGTTTTTGTCTGATTTCCAAGCTCCATATTGCAGTCTTTCACGTTCAAAAAAGGTTATTGATCAGTATCATGAGCATGTTATATAGTCAATGATTATTGCGAGTTGACATTACTCCTCAATTTTGTATATTATAAAATAATTTCAAAATATTCGCGCAGGAGAGAATATCTATGGAGGAAAACCGACAAACAAAAGATGACATTCGTGGTAATGTTGAAAAAGCACTGGCCGCACTTTCTGACAAAAAAATTAAAGATAAAACCCAGAGAATAGAAAAGCGGCTCTTTGAATTTGCCAATTTTCTAGAAGCTAACATTGTTTTACTTTACATTAACAGTAACTGTGAAGTGAATAGTCTGGAGATAATCAAAAGATGTTTAAACTACAAAAAAATAGTCATTCTTCCTGCTTTTGTTACAACAAAACATGAAATGAAATTGATGAAAATCGATAACCTTGATACAGACTTAACGCTCGGGCCCAGGAACATATTGGAGCCGGATCCAAACCAATGCAACATTGTACCCATTGAATGCATTGACATTGCAATCATTCCCGGTATTGCTTTCGACGAAAAGGGTGGAAGGATAGGGTCCGGTGATGGATATTATGACCGGCTTATTCCAAATCTGCCAATTACCACAAGAAAGGTTGCCCTGACATTTGAAGACCAGATCGTTCCTCAAATACAAATGGAAGCCCATGATAGGCATGTGGATATCATTATTACAGAAAAACGAATCATATATAAAATATAGAAGTGGCTTTTTTATATTAAAAGATCGCGCCCATATGATTTTATTTTAAAATTTTATTCCAGCCTTCTATGCTGTATAGGCCTTGCTAAAACTAAAAGATGCGAGACTTGAGTGATAACCATTAAACCCTTATCTGTTTGTTGGATTCAATATTTTTTCCAGCTTCTTAAGATTCTCTTCCTGCCCCACGGCAATGACGGTATCACCGCTCTCGATAACCGCCTCAAAAGACGGGTTAAACAGCATACTGTCGTCTGATTTTTTTATAGCAATGATGATCAGATTAAACTGCTGTCGGATACCGGAATCTTTAAGCATAACATTGACCAGTTCCGAAGAAGGACTTACCGGTATCTCTTCCATTTGAATATCTTTACGTTTTTGAGCAAAAGCAAGATCCAGAAAATTTGTCACCGTTGGACGGATGATCCGCTGGGCCATACTCACAGCACCCATATCATAGGGCAACTCCACCCGGTTGGCACCTGCAGCCAGTAATTTAGGCTTTGACTCGTTGCGAGAAGCATTTGCCATAATATAAAGATCAGGGTTAAGCTGCCTGGCGGTCAACACCAGGAAAACATTATCCGTATCCGTAGCCAGAACTGCTATTAAACCTTTAGCGCGTTGTATTCCGGCTTTAATCAAAGTGGTTTCATCTCCGGCGTCACCCGATATATAGATAGTTTTATCCTCAACCATGACCGGTATGAGGTCTTGATTTTTCTCAATAACAACCAGATCAACCGTCTTTTTTTTTAGCATGGTGCAAAGGGTTTTTCCGATTCGCCCATACCCACAAACAATATAATGATTTTTCAATCGATCAATCTTTTTATCCAAGCTTCTCCTCCCTAATATGGTTCTGATTTGGCCTTCGACCATAAACTGTACAACGGCACCGGCGATATACAAAAAATAGACCACACCGATGATGATAAATATAATCGTGAATAACCGCCCAAAATTGCTTAATTTGTGCACTTCGCCGTACCCCACGGTGGTAAGCGTTGTGACGGACATATACAGGGCATCTAAAAAATCCCACTTTTCAATGGTCATATATCCACTAACACCAAGCAATATAACGAGTATCAAAAGTAAAATACACAATTTGAGATGTCTTATACTCTTCATGGGGTTGGTTCGTCCGATCCGATTCAGAAGTTAATCAACATGGAAGAATACTCCGTTGCCCTGTGGAACCGAAATCCTAAGTTTTGTTTTGACAAACAGCGAGGAATTCGCTTAATAACTCCGGACAAGGATTCAGAATATAATTTTCTGGTTTTTTTGTACATTTTGTACCGATTTCCAAAACGTTGTGATAGATTATGTAATATTTTAACAAAAAATCAAGTGCTTTATTCATATTTGATTTCAGACTCTAACTTCTTGACGCAATTCCTCTGATTTGATAGGAAATTTTGGTGTCACAATTCAGCTATCAGTACAAAAAGGCCTGACAACCATTAGTACTAGAAAAGAATTCTGATCCGGAAGTCCTTACTTTCGAGGTTACAATAAATATTCTGGATGAAGATAGAGGCTTTATATTTTGGATGAAAACTCCATAAAATACGAGCGCCAGCGTCAAGAAATGGTCAGACGGCAGATTGAAGCCCGAGGCGTCACCGACCCAAAAGTCCTGGCAGCCATGCATAAGGTTCCTCGACACCTTTTTGTTAGTGATGCCCTAAGAGATCAGGCCTATGGTGATTTTCCACTTCCCATCGGAGAACAGCAGACCATCTCACAGCCGTATATCGTGGCCGAGATGACTCAGGCGCTTCAACCCGGGAAAGACGACAGGATTCTTGAAATCGGAACAGGATCAGGATATCAGGCTGCAATTTTAGCGGAAATTGTGTTTCGCGTTTATACCATTGAAAAAATTTACCCTCTCTACACTAAATCCCGAAAGCTTTTTGATAAACTTCATTATCATAATATTGTCACCAAGTATTCTGACGGCACTTCGGGCTGGGAAGACGAAAGCCCTTTTGACGGAATTATTGTTACAGCCGGTTCACCTGTCATTCCCGAACCCCTCGTCAGTCAGCTTGCGGTGGGAGGCCGTATGGTAATCCCCGTGGGAGATCTGTATTCCCAGGAGCTCATTAAACTTTACAAGGATGAACATGGAATCCGAAAAACAAACTTAGGGGGTTGCAGATTTGTCAAACTTGTGGGGGAATATGGATGGAGGACGTAATCAATGCTTCGTCGTTTATATGACTGGGTTCTTCACTGGGCGGAAACACCCTATGGATCATGGGCTTTGTTTTTGCTGGCCTTTAGCGAATCCTCTTTTTTTCCCATACCTCCGGATATTCTCCTTATCGCGCTGGCTGTTGCCATACCCAAAAAATCACTGAAATATGCATTGATTTGCTCCGCAGGATCCGTCCTTGGAGGATGCTTCGGTTATCTTATCGGGTGGCAATTTATGGCTTCAGTCGGTACCCGTATCGTCGATTTTTACGGTCTTACCCCAAAAGTTGAATATATTGAAGTGTTATACAATAAATACGATGCATGGGCCGTCGGAATAGCAGGATTTACGCCCATACCCTACAAGGTCTTTACGATTGCCGCCGGAGCCTTTAAAATTAATTTTTCTGTATTCGTTGTGGCATCCTTGGTATCTCGATCTGCGCGTTTTTTCCTTGTGGGAGGGCTTATTTACATTTTCGGCCCGGGCATTCAGTCCTTTATCGATAAATATTTCAACATTCTTGCCATTGTATTCACGGTACTTTTAATAGCAGGATTTTTAATTATTAAGTATCTATTATAACTCGCGTTTCGCGCCCGTATTTATATGTAAATTCATTTTATGATGCTGTTTTTATCTGATGTTAGCAGTAAAGGATCATCATAGATAAAACCTTGATTCTCACAAGCTTCGCTTTTGGCGATGTGGATTGCGCCTGTGGGGATATCGAAGGTGTCTCCATGCCAGTGGAAAGCATAGATTTCCAGTGGAAGGAAATCAGCAAGCCGTGTTGATGTAATTTCATATTATTAAATCAAAACAGACCCATGAAGACAAAGTTTAGTCGAGCGGTGGGATTGTTTTATATTGACAATTAATACCACATCGTAGTAAAAAATAAATTTTGTTAATGGATATCGAAACTTTGGAGACATACCAATGAAAAAGGATATTAAAAAATATGATGCTTCCTGCCGAATCGATGCGGAATCTTTGAGCAGATTCAAACAACAACTTCCCGATATTGCCGAAAGCATTATCGACAGCTGCTACGACAAAGAGAGTTTTACCCATATCGACTACGAGCCGATTCCTTCTGAGGGATACGTGGTGGATATCATAAATAAATTGAGAGAAATACTTTTTCCGGGATATTTTACACGGGAAAAAATCGATCCAATCAACCTGAAATACTACATGGGGCAAGCGGTTTCTGTTTTATTTGACATGCTTTCTATTCAGATCGCCCACAGCATTCGGCACGATTGTTTCAGATACGATCTCCCTTGCACCGAATGTGATGAACAAGGACAAAAAATGGCCCTTGCTCTTTTGGAATCGATTCCATCCATCAGAAAAACACTGGCGACGGATGTTCGGGCTGTATATGAAGGGGATCCCGCAGCCAAAAGCCATGATGAAATTATTTTCAGCTATCCCGGGATCTTTGCCATGACCGTATTTCGGGTGGCCCATAAGCTTTTTGAACTTCAGGTTCCGCTTCTGCCTCGCATCATGACCGAACACGCTCACAGTTTAACCGGCATCGATATTCACCCCGGCGCCGATATCGGAGAAAGTTTTGTGATCGATCATGGAACCGGCGTGGTGATCGGAGAAACCACCTTTATCGGCAAAAATGTTCGAATCTATCAAGGCGTCACTCTCGGCGCCCTTTCACTTCCAAAAGATGCCGGAGAACAACTGAGGGGTAAGAAACGCCATCCAACCATTGAAGATGATGTTATTGTGTATTCGGGAGCAACAATTCTGGGAGGCGATACCGTTATTGGTGCTCGTTCCGTCATCGGGGGAAATGTCTGGATTACCAAATCGGTGCCTCCGGATACCAAGGTGATTATGGAAACACCGAAGCTGGTTTATCGATAGTCAGCGATAAGACATTTTAAACATAACGTTCTGGTTCAAGACCTAAAAATCGGTTAATTAACCGAACCCTTGCCGCAAAGCCCTTCGCGCATCAAGACGTGCCTTTAATTTGGGAAACTGGTCCATGTCGGTATGCGGCAGAAAAAGGGCAGCCACATAATTGTCCATAAAAGACGGGGTCTCTGACAGTTCGAAATTTGTCATCCGCTTGGTAACCTCAACAACGTCCTTTCTGATACGGTTGGTCAGACAGCTCATCTTTGCACCCATTAAAGACCCATTGCCGACAAACCGAATCCGATCCGGATCTATTTCCGGCAAAAGTCCGATAACCATCGCTTTTTCAAGATCCACATAACTGCCAAACCCGCCTGCCAGATAAATGCGGTCGATGTTTTGAATCTTTAGGCCCACTTCCTCGAGAAGGGTCATAAAGCCGCTGTATATCGCCCCCTTTGCCCTGATGAGATTATCAAGGTCCGGTTCTGTGAGCGTAATATCCCGGTCGATCTGGGTTTCATGCTTCCATGTAAGCACATATTCATAAATACCGTCGGTTTGCCGTATACGAGATGTATTGAGGTCACGATTGAATTTACCCCGGTTATCGATAACACCCATTTCAAACATGGTGGCTGCAATGATAATGAGCCCGGAACCGCAAATACCTTTTGGTCTGACATTACCGATGGTGATATTCATCGGCTCAAACGATACAGGATCCATGGAAAAATCCTCAATAGCTCCTTTGGCAGCCCGCATGCCAAATTTAACCCCACCTCCCTCAAATGCCGGGCCTGCGGAACAGGAGGCACATGCCAGCCAATCTTTATTTCCGATGACAATTTCGGCATTGGTTCCGATATCCATAAATAGTGTCAGTTCTTCCGTGCGATACATTCCTGATCCCATGACACCGGCCACGATATCACCCCCCACATAACTCGAAATCGCCGGATACACCAAGGCCGTTACATGATCTCCCAAGGTAAGACCCAGGTCGATGGCTTTGATGGGCGGATAGAGGGTTGAAGCGGGCACATAGGGTGAAAGCCGGATGTACTTGGGATTTACCCTTAGCATGAGTTGCGTCATTGTTGTATTTCCTGCCATCGTAATCGTGGAAATTTCATCCAAATCGATCCGTGCTTTTTTTACCATTTTTTTGATTAATTTATTGATGGTTGCAATGATCACCTCTTGAAGCTTATCAAGACCGCCCGGTTTTCCAGCATAAACAATTCTACTGATAATATCTTCGCCATAGCTGATCTGTCCGTTGTAGTCGCCAAATTGAGCCAAAACATCGCCCGTTATGAGATCAACCAACTGAGCGTATACGGTTGTTGTGCCGATGTCTACGGCAATGGCATAGTTTCGGTCGGTGGTATCCCCGGGCTGAATATGTATGATATCGGTCTTTCTTCCGTATTGCACCGGTCGGGCGAGCGTGGCCGTTACTTTGAAATCGCCTTGTCTCAATATATCGGAAATTTTCCGGATCACCGGAAGTTGAACCACCAGACGATGTTCATCGTGTTTTGCTTTTAAAAAAGAAACTAATCTTGTTACATCCGGAAGGTTATCCTGAGAGGTCGGTTCTGGAAGTTCGAGATATTTCTTCTCCACCGGAGGCATGAAAAGGCCTTTATCCTTGAGTTCTTCGAGATTCATTTCCCAGATTCGAGCCGTCTTTCGAGGCGTTATTTGTAAGTTGAGCACGCCGGCATCAACCTCCGATTCGATGGGAATGCGAACCACAAGATCACTTAAAACATCTGACAGACATGCCTGTCGGTACCCTTTTTCAATGTCTTTTTTATCTAATTTTTCTGTTATGCCGCCGTCAACATTTCCATCTTCGATAATAACGCGGCACTTCCCGCAGACACCTTCTCCACCACAGGATGCATTAATATGAACCCCGGCTTCCATGGCAGCACGGATCAGATTTTCTCCATGCTCAACCGCAATCTCTATATTGTGAGGCAAAAACAATATGTTATGTCTATTCATTTTCTATGAAGCCCGCCTTTTATGAATATAAGTGCTACATAAGACCCATGGGTTTTAGATCTTCTCCATCGCCCCGTATGCAGCCTGTATTCTATCCCGAAGTAAAAAACAAAGTCTTTCCATTAAATTAAACCCAAGTTCTGCGTTGCCGATCATCATCCGCCTTAACTCAGCCCCTTTTATGGCGACGATCTTCGTCGGTTGTTTACAAACCGCCGAAGACATGAGGATGTGTGGCATATCCAAGAGTGTTGACCAGCATCCCAAGACCCTGCCTTTTCCAAGGATTTCGATGACGACATTGCCTTTGTGGGCACCCAAGTCCACAATTCTTTCCAGGTATATCTGTCCCTCGGCAATAATATAAATATGCTCTCCGTAATCCCCTTGGCGAAAAACATATTCTCCATCTTGATATGTCATCATCTGACCGAGGTTCGAGATTTCAGACAATTCACGTGTTCCCAGCAACTCGAAAAACTCGCAACTTCTCAACGTATGTTCCATTTCCATATGGATCACCTTATTCCTTTTTCACATTTTATCCCAACGAAAAAGGTTGCTCTCTTGATATTTTACATTTTCATTTTATTGTCACCCACACCGGTGATAAAAATAAAATATTTGACAGCTTACGTGGGTTGGTGAATGTATTTCAGTATTTTCTTCACAGAGAAATTTAGCACAAATTCTATCTTAAAGGGTGTTCAAACAGTGGAGGGCAGTTCAGAACCCTTACAGCTCTGACCTCCGCTCAAACAGGAAGGCGGAGGCCAGTTCCATAAGATGACAGACAATTATTTATTGCCGAAGATTTTTGGTGGCTTCTGTGTGTCTCCTGTAGCACTGGGAAAATCTTTGGCGATATAAGCCTTTTTGCCGGTTTCGATCAGGTGATTGGCCTCTTCCATATACTTGGCAAAGCGCAACTTGCACTCATAGAACCCATGCCACCAGGCATAGTCCGGAGCCATCATCATGACGCCCATGCGGGCACGGCGGCCCTCGTGATGCCACAGTTCATAGAACTCCACTTCGAGACGTTCGTCGAAAAATTTGGTCTTGTCAAGCAATCCTTTTTCATAAAGCTCGTCAAACTTTGCTTTGGCCGGTTTGAAGTAGACTTCGTTGTACTCTTCCACGGCTTTGTCGAATCCATTATAAAAATCGTTGATCCAGGAATCACCGTGGCAGGCGCGGCAGATATTCTTCATCTTTTCCCGTTCTACCTTCCAGTCGGTTCCCGAAGGAAAGGGTTTGAAATCCTGGGGCCGGACGGTCAGCGGTGCCTGAGTCTCCCAGGAGAGGCGTTCGGTTACGTCATGGGTTCCAATGACCTTTCCGGAACCGGACATATGGCAGGCCGCACAGGTCGGGGCACGATAATCCGTGCCAGGTGTCCAGGTGCCGGGGGCTGCATTAAAATTGTATTCTTCTTTATAGGCATGGTAAATCGTTCCATGCTTGGACTCTTCATAAATTTCGATTTGCGGATGATCAGGTCCCAAGTGGCACTGGTCGCAGGCCTCGGGCATTCTTGCTTCAGCCACAGAAAAGCGGTGCCGGGTATGGCATGAAGTGCACGATCCTTTACTCCCGTCAACATTCAGTCTGCCAACACCGACATTGGGCCAGGTGGCAGGATCAACGTTGCCGTTTTTATCAATCGCAATTACCGTTCCGTGGCAGTTGAAGCAACCGGTCTTGCGTTCGTTGTCA
This sequence comes from uncultured delta proteobacterium, assembly GCA_963706295.1. Taxonomy (GTDB): domain Bacteria; phylum Desulfobacterota; class Desulfobacteria; order Desulfobacterales; family UBA11574; genus UBA11574. The sequence continues at coordinate 93,661 of CAVPLW010000004.1, forward strand.
GAGTTCATGCCTTTGTTCAGCCAGGGATCCAATTTCCATATGATCTCGATGGTATTGGCATGCTTACTCTTGCTGTACTGAGTCACCTCGTCGGGATGGCATCGGGAGCAGTCCTTCGGTGTAACGATTGCGGCGATGGGCACCTTGTACTTCTGCTCTCCGTATGGAAGGTCCTTTTGGCTGTAGTACTTCTCATGTGCTTTGGCCACATCGGTATCGCCGGGTTGGGCCAAATGGCAGTCCAGGCAGGTGATGCCGGCACTGGCGTGACGGCTGCGGGCCCAGTCGTCAAAAATCCCGGGGTTGGTTGCCTTGTGGCATTCGATGCATGCCACCGCCTCGGGCGGCATGCTGCGTTCGATCCGGAACTCCTTCACCTTGGGAAAGTTCGGCTGTGCATTGACCGACGGCACGGCACCGGACAGCACCAGACCGACCGTCAGCAACCCGACTGCGATGAATAAAATTTTTTGCTTCATGGTCTTTCTCCTTTCAGTTAAAAAGAGATGAAACATTTTATGTATATTGGTTGATTACAGTTTTCGCAGGCCCTTGGCCTGATAGGGAAGTCGCCGATACTGCTTGTATATGATGGACACGCTCTCATTGTGAACCAGATCGTAATGGCAGTCCACGCACTTTTTTTCGTAGCCAGGACGAGCATAGATCACCGACCGGTGTGCCAGCATGGCACCTCGCTTGCCAGGCATGGTCAGCAGATTTCTATGGCATTTCTGGCACTGGGCGTTGTCAAAAGAGTCGTAGGCAGCCTCCCTGTTTTTATTGAGATCGTATTCTTTTATCAAGAAATGCTTAACCACGTCCTTGGCGCCGTGATAGGTTTTGGCAAAGAAGAAGTCGAAAGTCTTGTAAGGAGCCGGCAGGTGACAGTCCATGCAGTCAGCCACGAATCCCTGAGCATTGTTGACATGGGTGGAGGATCGCCAGGCAACCACTGCCGGTTTGATCTCATGGCACGTGGCACAAAAATCGGGAGTGGAGGTGCGTACCATGGTATAGTAGGTCATGCTGAACAGCGGAAAAGCGATGATAACACCCAATAAAACGAGAGACGCCAATATGAAGTATTTTTTCATAATGTTGCTTCCGAGTTAGGCGTGTAATTAAGGATCTATGATAGATTTCTATGATTATATATTATATCAAGTATAATATTGAAACTGTCAAGCAACAAAATTGTAAAAGTTGTAACAATAAAAAGCGTTGTCTGTATAAGCGTTACTGGGCGGCGCAAACAAGATTGAAATGTTTGATCAAAAAATCGGCGACCTCCTTAATGGCTCCTAAAGAAAAAGTCGGTATATGAAGCTCGACATTTGAATCGGTGATGAGGGCAAGCAAAGACTTATCGTTTTTACACAACGGTTCGTTTATGATCTCAGTTCTAAATATCTCCATTTTAGGGTGATCTCCCCGTTTGTAGCCTTCAGTCAATATGATGTCCATTCCATTAAAATAGGATAATAACTCATCCGGCTTGTGATCATGCTCCACATCCATCACCATCCCGATTTGATACGGTGATGAAATAACGGTGGCAGATGCACCGGCATGCTTATGTCGCCAGCTGTCTTTTCCGGGTTTGTCCATTTCAAAACCGTGCACATCGTGTTTAATGGTGCCAACCTTTAGACCTCGACAGATCAGTTCAGGAATCAATTTTTCCAAAAAAGTCGTCTTCCCAGACCCTGAATTACCAACGACGGAAACAAACGGGGGGGATATTTTTTTCTTTGATATTTTCATGATGTTAACTTTGTAAGGTCTTATTATTTTGGCCTTATGAAATCTTTAGTTTCAACGGGCAGTTACTTGAAAATGTTGTTAAATATTCTATCATCTGCCATCATACATTCCTTTTTCAAAAGCCGGTATTTTTCCAAAAGCGCTTTCCCTTCTCTGGTCAAACGGCTTCCCGTTTTTTTGTCCGAATGAAGGATTTTGGCATTTAAATGTTTTTCCGTGTACTTAATTTTACTCCAAACCGCTTTGTAAGACATTTTCATCATTTTTGCGGCCTGATTAATAGACCCTGTATTTTCAACGTGTTCCAGAATTTTCATTCTCCCTTCGCCGATGATGATATTGTCATTTTCATCGACAATCCAATGGCTCGATTTTAGCTTAAATGCTACCATGTTTCCTTTCCGAACAAACAGGGATTATTTATTAAGCAAAATGATTAATGGCAAAATAATTGTCCCTTGATCATGCTCTTTATAATGATTTTGCCCCTAATTATTTTGCTTTAAACGGTATGAATTTCAATTATAGCGCCTAACCGGTCTGAAACTTATATCCCACACCGGCCATTGTAACAATATATTAAAGGTAAAATATTTCATTACTTGAATAACATATAATTGACATCCATTTTCTTTGGGTGCAAGAATTTTCTTGTTAGCACATAAAATCGTAACACCTTTGACATGAAACGTACATCATTTTACATTATCTGTAAAACAATTCTAAACAAAACGATATCTTGTCTTTGCTTTAACCCAGATGAGTTTGACTCTCCGTATCAAATAAAGTAAGATTGTTTTGCAATTTGGATGTTTACTTTCTTCATGTTTTTACCTCCATAAAAACACAAATGGCCAACAACGATGAACCCGATATGCGAGGTCTAAATAGTGAAAAAATTGCACCTTTCGCTTCAGCTTAAATTTCTTTTGAGTATTATCCTGATTATTGTGCCGGTTCTTGGTATTATTTTTACCTGGACAGGCATCCAGAATGAACAACAGGCCAAAGAACAGGTGTTGACTCAAGCGAGGATATTATCCAGATAGGTCATTTTAACACGGCAGTGGAGGATGATAGATGATGATGATAAAAGATTGGAAGATGACGTTTGTGCTGATTCTTTTGGTTGTTTTGTTGGGTGGTTACTACGAAAAATTGGGCGTTGAAGCTCGTACAATGGTATTGCCGTTGGCAATTTTTATTGCCGCCGGCATCATTATTTCTCGCTTAAAAAAACTCGAATATGAAATGACGACATCCAGGTTAAACGCACGGGAAGCCATCGTTCAAACCTTCAGACTGATAGACCAAAAAGGAAATGAATGCGTTTCAATTTCAACCGACCCCGAAAAACAGTTAATGACGTTCTTCGATGCGGATCACATCCCCCGTGCCACTTTGAATGTATTGGACAATGCACCGGTTCTGAAGCTCGTGGGAAACAAAGGCAGTGTAACCATTGAATTCGATGAAGAAGGCCTGCCGCATTTAAACCTGAAAGATGAAGCAGGTTCGATCATATGGTCCGCTGTGTAAAAGCAATATTTCGATTTTTCCGATATTCCTAAAGCGCAAAAACTAAAAAGGGGTGAAAATATGGACATGAAAATATTCGAGGATATGGAGGCTCCGGAGTTAAAAAAATACTTGAAATTTCTTTTGTGGCATTACCGTGTTGTTGATGCATTCTGGTTTATCTATTTAACCGAACAATTTGATCAACAGACCGCCGAACACATCAACGAAAGGGTGTGGGACCGTGTATCAGCAATGGCCGCTAAAGATCTTGTGGAACGATTTCAGATTCGGGAAAAGGGGCTTAAAGGATTTGTCAAGGCCCAGAAGCTTTTTCCCTGGTGCATTCTTGTTGGATATCAGATTCAGGAATCCGACAATGAGGTCATTATTTCCGTTCCCTCCTGTCCGACCCAGGATGCCAGATTAAAACGTGGTTTGGGTGAATATGTATGTAAAGAAATGCATCGAAAAGAATTTAGCAGTTTTGCCCGAGTTGTTGATGACCGGATAAGGGTTGAGTGCCTTTTCGCACCTCCGGACCCTCATCCTGAAAACATGTTTTGCAAGTGGCGCTTTTATATCGATTCATGAATTTACAGAACCGTTTTGTTCCTTGAAAAATCGATTTCAAACAAGCGATGACATTTTCAAAACTCTAAGGTGTTGCAAAGTTACAAGTTTAACAGCATAATAACCCTAAACAGCGCCAATAAATGATCAACCATGTACCGCCGAAAGGAGGACCGATGTATTTACCAAAGACCTATGAAGACTTTATAAAGAAATTTCCGAAGGTTTTAGAGCATTATCAACAATTGGGCAAGTCATGCCGGGAAGAGGGCCCTTTAGATGAAAAATGCCAGGACCTCGTTAAGCTGGGTATTGCCATCGGCGCCAACTCCAGAGGTGCTGTCATGTCTTCCATCCGAAAGGCTTTAGCGGCCGGCGCAACCCCCGACGAGATTATCCATGCGGTTTTATTGTCCTTAACCACCACAGGATTTCCAAACATGATTGCCGCCATGGGATGGGCCAACGAAGTGCTCGAAAAACATCAGACATAATGGCTTGATTTTGACACTGAATATCGCGTAACATCTGCGGATTATAAAGCCGGTTATTGCAGTTTCCCGTGCTCCGCCAGATCTTCCAGTCCGCCAAGGTCTTTCAATATTATATTCCGGCCCCTGGTATCGATCAAGTGCTGCTGGTTCATTTTCGTCAGAATCCGTGACAGGGTTTCAGGAATGGTACCCAGAAGGCTTGCCAGTTGACCTTTAGAAATATTTAAAGTGACAACATCGGTTCGACCCTGTTCTTGACTCAAATATACAAGGTATGAAGCAAGCCGCCCTGGAACTTCCTTTAAGGAAAGATTTTCGATCTGAACGGTAAACTGGCGCAGCCGCATGGAAAGTACGCCAAGCATGTTCAGAGCAAGAGAAGGATTTTTGGAGATCAGGTCAACAAACGCTGTCCTCGGGAAAAAAAGGAGGTGGCTTTTAAGGAGGGTCTGTGCATTGGCCGGAAATTTTCTTCCGGCAGAAAACCGGAACTTCGCCAAAGGGATTCCCGGGTCCATAAATATGAAGAATATGTTCTTTGCCTTCGAAGGAAACTTTATAAATTTTTACTTTGCCGTCAGCAACAATATAAAAACCGTTACAGTCGTCGCCTTCTAAAAAAATCGTCTTCCCCTTGTCGCAAAACTTGTCTACTGAAATCTGTCTAACGTCGTTCAACTGCTCTTCGGATAAACCGTTGAAAAGGGGCGCATCTGAGATAATCTGAAGAATTTTTTCCATGATTTTTTCTTTTTTTAAAAAATTATCACGCTTTTTTGACTTAAGTCAAGGCACTGGTTATGTTTATCCTTTATAGTGTGAATCAAAAGCCGGGGAAAAGCTGATAAATCCATTTTTGGATACATCGAAACCCTGAATCTTAAAAAAAACACTAAACCGAATAAAAAAAGGAGGCCCATTATGTTTTGTTTTCAATGTGAACAAACGTCAAAAGGTGAAGGATGCACAAAAATCGGCGTGTGCGGAAAACAGCCGGATGTTGCAGTCCTTCAGGATCTTTTGATTTATGCGGTAAAGGGGCTGTCTCAGGTGGCGGTTGAAGGTCGCAAGGTCGGTATCAGGGATACAGCCATCGATCATTTTGCCTGTGAGGCTATTTTTTCCACATTGACAAATGTCGATTTTGATCCCGATCGATTTGTCAAACTCATCCATCAAACCGTTAAATTTAGAGATGAACTCAAGGCAAAAGTCTCGTCAGCCGGTGGCAAAACCGATTTTTCGGACGGACCCGCAAACTTCACTCCGGGGGCAAATCGAGAAAGTCTTGTTGCCCATGGAGAAAAAGTCGGGGTTAAATCTGATCCTGATATTAATCCTGACATTCTTTCTTTAAGAGAGCTTTTGATTTATGGCCTCAAAGGTGTCGCCGCCTATGCGGATCATGCAAAGATTCTTGGAAAAACCGACGAAAGGGTTTTTGATTTTATCCATGAAGCCATGGCTGCTACGTTGAACAAGGATCTCGGTGCTGACGATTATGTTGGGCTCGTTTTAAAATGCGGTGAAATCAACCTCATTGCCATGGAGATTCTGGATGCGGCAAATACCGGAACATACGGGCATCCGGTCCCGACATCCGTTCCTCTGGGTGCTAAAAAAGGCAAGGCGATCCTGGTTTCCGGGCACGATCTAAAAGACCTGGAAGACATCCTGAAGCAAAGCCAAGGCAAAGGGATCTATGTATACACACATGGTGAGATGCTCCCCTGTCATGGGTATCCTGAACTGAAAAAATACGATCACTTTTACGGGCACTACGGCACGGCCTGGCAAAATCAGGCCAAAGAGTTTGATGCGTTTCCGGGGGCAATTTTGATGACCACGAATTGCATTCAGAAACCCAGAGATTCCTATAAAGATAATATTTTCACCACCGGTCTGGTGGGTTGGCCCGGAGTCACCCATATTGCAGACAAAAATTTTGCCCCTGTTATCGAAAAGGCGTTGGAATTGCCTGGATTTACGGAAGATACCCAAGGAAAGTCGGTGATGGTCGGATTTGCCAGAAATGCCGTCATGGGTGTTGCAGGCACGGTGATCGAAGCTGTGAAGAACAAGGCGATCCGTCATTTTTTCCTGGTGGGCGGGTGCGACGGCGCCAAGGCGGGACGCAATTATTATACGGAGTTTGTGGAAAAAGTACCTGAAGATTGTGTGGTCCTGACGCTTGCCTGCGGCAAATTCCGCTTTTTCGACAAGGATCTTGGGAGATATCGGCGGGATTCCGAGACTTCTCGACGTCGGCCAGTGCAACGACGCCTATTCTGCCGTTCAGATTGCATCGGCCCTGGCGAATGCCTTTGAATGCGGGGTGAATGATCTTCCCTTGTCCATGATTCTGTCTTGGTATGAACAAAAAGCCTGTGCGATTCTCTTGAGCCTGCTGTCTCTTGGGGATCAAAGATATCCGACTGGGCCCGAGTCTGCCGGCTTTTGTTTCGCCGAATATTCTCAATGTTCTGGTGGAAAAGTTCAATATTATGCCGATACAAGACACCGGATGAAGATCTGAAAGCGATTTTAGGATAATTCTTTCTCGACAGGATTCACAAGATGATTAGAGTATGTCTTGTGAATCCTGTTAATCCTGTCAAAAAAAGTTGATCATAGGAGGAAAAAAATGAAATGCCCGGGACAGGACAGCCGGTACTGGAAACCAGGTGCCATTTTTGAGGAAAAATGTCCGGAATGCGGCCATTTGGTGGAGTTTTTCAAGGACGATACCACCCGAAAGTGCCCCAAATGCGAGCATAAGTTCGCCAATCCCAAAATGGATTTCGGATGTGCGTCATACTGCCAGTATGCAAAAGAGTGCATTGGGGATCTGCCGCCGGAGCTTTTGGCCCAGAAAGAAGACCTTCTTAAAGACCGCATCGCCATAGAGATGAAACGATATTTTAAAAGTGATTTCAAACGGATCGGCCATGCAACCCGGGTGGCTCGGTATGCCGAAAGAATCGGCAAAAACGAACGGGGCAATCTGGCGGTAATACTGGCCGCAGCGTATTTGCATGACATCGGCATCCATGAAGCGGAAAAAAAGTATAACAGTACGGCTGCAAAATACCAGGAACAGGAAGGACCGCCCATTGCAAGATCGATCATGATCAAGCTGGGCGCAAAAGAAGAATTGATCGACGAGGTTTGTGATATCGTCGGACATCACCATCATCCTCGGCCGAGGAAACGCTAAATTTCAAAGTGCTGTACGATGCGGATCTCATTACCAACCTTGAAGAAAAACACAAAGAAAACTCCATGGATACAGACAGAATCTTAAGTATTATTGACAAGTCTTTTTTAACCGATAGCGGCCGCGAAGAAGCAAAAAAGGTGTTATTGAATTAATTTGTTTTATGGGCACAAATTAAGTGTCCGATTCGGATAGACGGATTTGTTTGACCCATAAAACCAATCACATAAAAGGATTAATTATGAAAGTATTGCGAAAAATAATTGAAATCGATGAAGAACTGTGTGACGGATGCGGCCAGTGTATCCCCTCTTGTGCCGAAGGCGCCCTTGAAATTGTAGACGGCAAAGCACAGATCATCACCGACAAACTGTGTGACGGGCTCGGGGCCTGTTTGGGAGAATGTCCTACCGGCGCCCTAAAAGTCATTGAGCGTGAAGCCGATGAATTTGATGAGGAAGCCGTTGAGGAACATCTGACAGAAAAAGAAAAAGAGACCGCTAAAGAAACGCAGCATATGCCCTGCGGATGTCCGTCTACCCAGATCCAGACGTTTGTCCCCATTGAATCTCATCCGGAAACCCAAATTCCAGCCGCAATGGGAGCCGAGGGCGAATCGGCCCTCTCTCACTGGCCCGTTCAAATACGGCTCATCCCACCCAAAGCGCCGTTTCTCAAAGGCGCAGATCTTTTGGTACTGGCAGATTGTGTTGCAGTTGCTTATTCAAGACTGCAAAGTGATTTTATTAAAGGAAAAGTGGTGATGATGGGATGTCCCAAATTCGATGGTGCTGAAGAATATATCGAAAAATTTGCAGAAATTTTCAAAACCGCCGGAATCAAAAGTATTACCACGGTCTATATGGAGGTGCCGTGCTGTTCGGGTTTACCCATGATCGTAAAAAAAGGACTGGAAGCATCGGGCCAAACCATTCCCATGAACGACGTTATCATCAGTACACGTGGTAAACTAATGGAACAAACCAGTGTAATGTAAGTCCAGGCTAAATGACCCGGTGGGTAGTGTAAAATTCCTTGCAGATTTTTGTCCCTATTTGGGGATTGTTTTCAGCGTTATTGATGGATATCCGTAGTGAGTATTTCACCAGGGATACGCTTTTCAGGCAAAATATTATCCTTAATCCAGGTTCTTACTTCCAAAAAGGGATAATTTTCAAGAATACCGAAATACGGCAGTTTCTTTATTTTCAATTTCGAGAAGACAGGCGTATAAATACCACAAAGAAACTTCGTTAAATTTACCTCGGTAAACTGCTCGCCGACAGCTTGCATAAATTCACCGGTCATCGTTTTAAAATCAAAATGGGCGAGAGGCTTTAGTTCGGTCGTGTGTTGCAAAACCGCTTTCCCGCTTTTACAAAATGAACAATGCCCGCAGCGTTCTTTTTCAAGATGTTCTCCAAAATATCCGGCAAGCTGTTTGCTGATACACGAATCGCTTTCAAAAAAGCTTACCATGTTGTGGATTCTTTGAATCTCAAGTCCCTCCTTCTTTTTAAACAAGGCATACATTTTTTCAGCCATGACCTCGATATCAAACGCCTGCGTCAAAATGTCGTACACTTCCATTGCCTGCCTCGATTGAAGCTCAATCCAGCCCTTCTCATCAAAGTATTCCAGTGCGGTGAGAATCCGCTGCCGATCCGTACGATAACTGTTAAGGATTGCCTGAATATCAACATATGTCCATATTTTCCGTGTATGGCAATGATTCATGAGCGCTGTAACAAACTGTTTTCTTTCCCCTTCAAAACCGTGAATGATGTTTGCCGGCTCTGTTTGATATTTGAATGAATATTCCTCAAAATAGGTCAACTTGGGTCGAACAATGTTTTTCATTGCAAGATAAACCAGTAATGTTTTCAGGGGAAGAATTCTGATATTCAGGTCATTTGAAAGCCTGACTGCTTTGATTTCCCAGATAAAACCCTTATTTTCTTTTATGGTCCGGAGCAATTGAAAGATCGAATGTTTCTCCGGAGTATCGCCATAAATAAAATTCTCTAAAATATGAATGTTGTCCCTGTTGGCTAAAACTTCGCACAAAGCGGGCCTTTTGTCTCTCCCGGAGCGTCCGATTTCCTGGCTGTAGTTTTCAATCGATTTCGGCAAATCATAATGAATGATTCTGCGGATGTCCTTTTTATCGATTCCCATTCCGAATGCGATCGTTGCAACGATACAGGCCAGGGTCCCATCCATGAATTTGTTTTGAATCTGTTCCCGTTTTTCGTTTTCCATTCCGGCATGATAAGGATGCGCATTTATGTTATTTGCGCAAAGAAAATCCGAGACATCTTCAGCCGTTTTTTGCAGGGTAACATATACAATCGTAGAAGCTTTGGGGTTTTCACGGATTCTTTGAAGCACGCGGTTCTTTTTTTCAGGTGTGGCTATTGGCGTTATTTGCAGAAAGAGATTTTCGCGATAAAAGCCGGTAACAAATACATGGTCTTTAAGAATATTGAATTTAGCGCACATGTCGTCAATTACCCGCTCAGTAGCGGTCGCGGTCAGCAACAGCGTTTGGTCAATTTTGAATTCCTTTTGATAATCAGGCAGTTTCAGATATTCCGGTCGAAAATTATGCCCCCACTCAGAGATGCAATGCGCTTCGTCAACAACCAACAGGGAAACGTTCATCTTTTCCAGATGAAAGCGAAATCGTTCATTTTTAAACCGTTCGACCGAAATCATTAGAATTTTTAATTCGTTATTTTTGGCTCTTTCGAGAATCGCATTATATTCGTTTTTTTGAAGGGTTGAATCCAAACGCGCGGCAGGGATATTGTTTTCCAGCAAAAAATCCAGTTGATCTTTCATCAGAGACAGCAGGGGAGATACCACCAGCGTCATGCCGGGCAACAATATCGCCGGCAGTTGATAACAAAGGGATTTGCCGGCGCCGGTCGGAAAGATGGCTGCCGCGGATTGACGATCCAGAACTTTCCGGATGACGTCTTCCTGACCCTTTAAAAATGAATTGAACCCAAAATATTTTTGCAACGGTTTCTTCAGCATGTTCCGACTTGCCTCCCTGTTTATTTTATTATTTTATCCTGAATCTTGCATGAAAATAAATGAGAATCTTTATAGTCCTTAATTGAAACGGATTTAAACAACTCGAATGAAGATCGTTCTTTCTTGAGAAAAAGAAGCCCGGATGCTATAGGCTGCGACAGCCGGTGAATTTTCTGCCGGCCGTTTTGCTTCTGCGAAAAAACAATGAACACTTTCATCCTTATTATATTGCTTGCAGCGTTTCCCCCGTTGTCCACGGACATGTACCTGCCTGCCATCCCCACGCTGTGCACCATCTGGGGCATCACGCTGGCGCAGGCCAATCTTTCGCTGGTGGCGTTCTTCGTAAGCTTCAGCGCATTTCTCCTGCTGCACGGCCCGCTGGCCGACCGGTTCGGCAGGCGTCCCGTGCTCATCGGTGGTTTATCGCTGTACATTGCGGGCTCTTTGTTGTGTGCCGGAGCCGCCTCCATCACTATCCTGGTGCTTGCGCGCATTATACAGGCCTGCGGCGCGGCCGCCGGTTCCGCCATGGCCCTTGCGCTAACCAAAGATCTTTATAGAGGCAACGAGCAGAAAAAGATTCTTGCCTACATCGGCGTGCTGATTCCCCTGTGCCCCATGGTGGCCCCTACCATCGGCGCCTTGATGCTGCAATACGTCTCGTGGCGGGGCATCTTCCTGGCCCAGGCCATCCTCACACTGCCGGCGCTGTACGGCTCCTTCCGCCTAAAGGAGCCCATGACCACGGATCATACCGGCACCGGAGGTATTTTGGCCGCCATCAGACGATACGGGAGACTGGCGCGCAACGGGGCGTACATGGTATACACGCTGGCCTTTTCCGTTATGGGTTTTTCCTTTTTCGCGTTCATAGGGGGCTCATCGTACATTTACATCCGCAGCTTCGGCATGACAGAGCAGGTCTACAGCCTCTATTTTGCCTTCAATGCCCTTGCCATGACGCTGGGATCGCTTTTGTGCGCACGCGTGTTAGTCAACTTCGAATCGCACCGGATCCTTCTCATCTCCCTGGTGGGCATGTTTTTTTCCACCGGCACCTTGCTGATCTTGGGAAAGGCCACGCCCACGAACTTCGCGCTGCCCATGTTTGCCTATTCGCTGTTTTTGGGCATGAGCCGCCCCATCAGCAACCATCTGATCCTACAACAGGTGTGGCAGGACACGGGCACGGCCTCATCGCTATTAACCTTCTTCAATTTCCTGTGCGCCGCCATCGCCATGGAGCTCATCTCGCTGGACTGGTCCTCAAAGCCCATGGTCATCGGCGCCATGGGGATGGTGGGCAGCACGATTCCCTTTGCCGCCATACTGGCCATGCAGCGTGGGAAGTAACCCCTTTCCAAGGGGTTTTTTGTGTACATCGTAATAGGCCTGCCAAACATAGCTTCATAAAATGTTTTATAGAAAGGCAAGAAATCTTATGCAATCCATACAGGAAATACGAAGCGTAATCGTTTGATTAATTTTATTTTATCGCCAGTATGGATTAAAAAACGTTGAAAGATTCTTTTTTGCCTTTTATATTATTATCATGAAAGTTTCTCACTCCATTTTGTGGCAACAGCGATTCAGCCATAACATATTGTTAATATTTTTTAAGATGACCCTCTATCTCCAGTTGCTTTGCCGAAACAAAGGTGCGAAATTTGTCTTTAGAGAGACGTTCATATAAACAGCTTAACAATTTGGAGAAGCAATATGAAATCGATTCGCTCTAAACTCTGTTTTTGGTTAATTGCCTCTGTATCTCTTTCCTTTCCAGTATTCTCAACTGTCGCCGCCGATCAAAATGAACCTTTGCCCGAACCTTTATCCATGGCCGAAGCGATTCACATCGCTGTGGAACAGAATCCGGAAATAAAAGCGGCCCAATTTCAGGTGGATGCTGTTAAATCCAACTCGGTAAAGGCCCAATCCGGTTTCTACCCCCAGCTTAATTTTATGCAATCGTTCAACCGAACCACCAATCCCATGTGGGCCTTTGGCACCAAATTGAATCAAGCTGCCATTACGCAAGGGGACTTCGATCCCGCCAGGCTGAATGATCCGGATGCCATTAACAATTTCGCATCTACTTTCCTTTTGTCATGGTCTATTTATGAAGGCGGCCGAACCAAAATCGGCTGGGAACAGGCCAAACAGAATCTGTCCATTGCATCATTAACCCTCGAACGGACCCGACAAAACGTGATTGCGCGAACTGCAGCGGCATATGTCAGGCTTGTTCTTTCACAGAAAAATATCATGGTTACAAAACAGGCCCTTGAAACAGCGACCGCCAATCTTAAAATGATTCAGTCCCGCTATGACAGCGGTTTTGTGGTAAAAAGCGATCTTTTAAGAGCCATGGTTCATATTGCAGATTTAGAACAGCAGCATCTTTTAGCAGAAAGCCGGTTCAAAATAAATGAGGCGATGTTGAATGCTTCCATGGGTTCCGGTGAAGCCAACCCCTTGAACCCGGTGACGCCGTTGACAATAAGTTCTGAAATTCAAGGCACCGTGGACACGTGGATCGACACCGCCTTGTCCAAACGCCCTGAAATGGAAAATCTACGCCTTGAGGAAGATATTGCCAAAAAAGAAATTGCCAAATCACAGTCCGGTCATTACCCGGACGTCAACCTGGTTGGAAATTACGAAATTAACTCGGAAGATTTCAGTGATTCCGCGGACAATTATGCCATTGGGGCCGTCGTGCGGGTCAACATCTTCAGCGGAAACCGCATCTCCGAAGAAACAAAAGCAGCAAAATCGATGCTGAGCCGGATTCACGAAATGCAAAAAAGTATAGAGCTGGGAATAAAAGTCCAAGCCCGGGAAGCTTTTCTAAAGGCAAAAAGCGCCCGGGAAAGGATACGGGTGGCAAAAATCGCAGTGGATCAGGCTGAAGAAGGATTGCGTATTGTAAAAAATCGATATAATAACGGCTTGTTAACGATCGTCGGCCTTCTTGATGCAGAGCTGGCCCGTCAACAGGCCCACACCAACTATTTCAGGGCGCTTCACGATTACAAGGTGGCCCGTATTGAGCTCGCGCTGGCTTCGGGAACCATTGACACGGATTTTCAGTAACCTAATCTGAGCGTTTCAAATTTAAAAAGGGATAAAATATTTTTTCTTTTAATGAATTATATTGATTTATATTTTTAAAATTTAAAACCCTTTGGGCTTGCCGATCTTACCGCATCTACTGCGTCAGATGCCATTTCGCATAGTTGACTATAGCGAAACGACATCTTCCTTGTATCTGCGGCAACCTCAACAATCGCTCAATTTAGGAGTAAAATATCAAAATGGAGTCCATCATGCAGAAAAACAAACGATTCTTTTATTTCATAATATTTACCGTGGTCTTTCTCTTAATGGGTTGCGGGGAAAAAATAGAACCGGGAAATGTTAAAACGTCTATAAAAGAGAGTGTAAAGGCAACCGTCGTCTCGGCTAAAATTATCCGCCAACCATCCATTTTCGAATCCGTAGGAACCGTCAGCGCCAACATTGTCAGCACGATTTCCAGCACACTTATGGGAGCCGTAAAAGAGGTTTTTGTCCGGGAAGGAGACAAAGTCAAAAAGGGGGATCGGCTTGCAATCATCGATGATCGACAGACCGCAGCAATGCTTCGTCAATCAAAAGCCGCGCTAGCGGAAGCCCGGCGCGCCGAAACTGCGGCCGGCGCAGGCGCAGAACTTGCGATTGCCACCTATACCCGATACCAGAACCTGATGAAAGATGAGTCTGCCAGTCCCCAGGAGTTTGATGAGATCAAATCTCGATACCAACAGGCCCAGGCCGGGCTGGCCGCCGCAAAACAGCGCGTCAAACAGGCCGAAGCTGGTTTATCATCGGCTGCTGCAAGTGCCAATGATGCCGTTATCGTATCACCCTATGACGGAACCATTCGGGCAAAAATGGTCGATGTCGGAGACCTTGCCGCACCAGGCAAAGCCATGTTTTTAATTGAAAATACAGATGGTTATGTCGTTGACCTATCGCTGCCCGAACAGTATATCCATACCGTTGGCTTAAACCAAGAAGTGACGGTCACTGTTTCCGCACTCAACAACAAAACGTTCACAGGAAGCGTACAGGAAATTTTTCCGGCCGCCGATGCAAAAAGTCGCTCATTTTTAGTCAAGGTCAGAATATCGGCTGATAAGGCACTACGATCCGGTATGTTCGCTCGGATTTCAATCCCAGTGGGCGAAAGCGGCTTGCTTTTAATTCCTTTAACCGCCGTGATACATTCCGGACAGTTGACCGGCATTTATATTGTGGATGATACGCAAACCGCCAAATTTCGACTCATTCGAACCGGCAGGACATTCGGCGAGTCCATAGAAGTCTTATCAGGCCTCAAGCAAGGGGATCGCTATGTAACCGCTCCTCCACCAACTCTAATCAACGGCATGAAAGTGGGGATTGATTCATGACGCAAAAAATAGGTGTCGCCGGCAAAATTGCACAGTTTTTTATCGATTCCAAACTGACCCCTCTGTTTATTATCGCTGCCATTTTGCTGGGCATCGCATCGGTCATCGCTCTTCCCAGGGAAGAAGAACCCCAGATTATCGTTCCCATGATCGACATCTTTGTAAAAATGCCCGGTGCCAGCGCCAAAGAAGTCGAAGAGCGGGTCACAAGCCCTATGGAAAAGCTGTTGTGGGAAATTCCGGGCGTTGAATATGTATATTCAACATCCAGCCCTGGTATGTCCATGGCGGTGGTCCGCTTCTACGTGGGACAAGACGAGGAAAAATCCATCGTTCGTCTCCAGTCGAAGCTCATGGCAAACTATGATCTCATTCCCTGGTCAGTGACACCACCGCTCATTAAACCGCGATATATTGACGACGTTCCGATTCTATCGTTGACATTCTGGGGGGAAGGGTTCGATCATTACACATTGCGACGTGTAGCAGCAGAAGTCGAAAATAGGGTCAAACGCGAAAACAATGTTGCCATGACCACCCTTATCGGCGGCGAACGGCGACAGGTTCAGGTGCTGTTTGATCCGGTGCGTCTGGCGGGTTACGGCCTCGATCTTGAGCAGGTCGCCATGTCCGTCACCGCTGCAAACCAGGAATCTGAAACCGGCACCTATCCCTCCGTCAAAGGCCAGGTCTTGGTTCACACGGGCGGCTTTTTAAAAACGATAGAGGATGTCAAAAGTGTCGTAGCAGGGGTGCGCAACGGTAAACCCATTTATCTTCGGGATGTTGCAGACGTCATTGACGGCCCGGAAGAGCCGAATCAGTATGTTTTTTTCGGTACCGGTCCGGCCGCTGTAGAAAAAAACACCGCCGACCATATGCCCCCAAAAGGGGTTTTTCCTGCCGTCACCCTCACCGTTTCCAAGCGAAAAGGGGCCAATGCCGTCGCCGTATCCCATCGCGTGCTGGAACGAATTCACCGCGCAACGGGCAGCGTCATCCCTGACAATATTCATATCTCCGTCACCCGAAACTATGGGGACACCGCCAAAGAAAAATCGAATGAATTGCTTTATCACATGATGATCGCCATTGTTTCCGTCACAATTTTGATATGGTTTGTCTTGGGACACCGTGAATCCGGCGTCGTTGCCATTGCCATTCCCGTGACACTCGCTCTGACCATGGCAGTTTTTTTTCTTTACGGGTATACCTTGAACCGGATCACCCTTTTTGCACTGATATTCTCCATCGGAATCCTTGTGGATGACGCCATCGTGATCGTGGAGAATATCGTTCGTCACTTCCAGCTTCCGGAAAATCGAGACCGTTCCAGGGTCACGGTGGCCGTCGAAGCAGTGGACGAAGTCGGTAATCCCACCATTTTAGCGACATTAGCCGTCATCAGCGCCATTTTGCCAATGGCATTCGTCGGCGGACTCATGGGGCCGTACATGAGACCCATTCCGGTGGGAGCATCCGCCGCTATGATCTTTTCACTGATTGTCGCTTTTATTGTTACCCCATGGGCTTCAATGCGATTGATAAAGCACAAACCAACAGCGACAGCCGGTGAACATGGGGAAGAAGACTGGAGCACACGCCTTTATCGCAAAATAATGACCCCTCTTATTGAAAATCGATTCTGGCGATGGGTTTTTCTGATCAGCGTCATTGTTCTTCTCCTGATTTCATGCGCTATGGTGGGTGTCGGATGGGTTCGGGTCAAAATGCTCCCATTTGATAACAAAAGTGAATTTCAGGTTATTCTCGATATGCCGGAGACCGCCACTTTGGAAGAAACATCAGCCGCAGTTATGGAAATGGGGGATTATCTCAAAACCGTTAATGAAGTCACCGATTATCAACTCTATGTGGGCACCTCGGCGCCGTTTAACTTTAACGGCCTGGTGCGCCATTATTATCTGCGAAGCAGTGCTCACCAAGCAGACATTCAGGTTAATCTGGCTGAGAAAGGACATCGAAAAAATCAGAGTCATGATATCGCCAAACGCGTCCGTCCGGCGTTAAAATCCATAGCCGACCGTTATCATGCAAGGGTTAAGGTGGCTGAAGTCCCGCCCGGTCCACCGGTTTTATCCACACTGGTGGCTGAAATCTACGGCCCCGATTACCATCGCCAAAAGCAAATTGCTACCGATATCATGAACATTTTTAAAGAAACGCCCGGTGTGGTCGATGTGGACTGGTACATGGAAGAAACCCAACCCCGCTATAAAATTGAGGTTGACAGCGAGAAAGCCGCCCTTCACGGGATCAGTGTGGCCCGGATTAACCGTACCCTCGAGATGGCACTTAAAGGACAACAGGCGGGTCTGCTTCATCAGCCCAGTGAAAAAGAAGATGTGCCCATACTGATGCGCCTTCCGTTATCCGCCCGTGCCGGAATTCAGCGTCTTAAAGTGCTGAAACTTGCTTCAGCCGACGGTGGTCTGGTACCGCTCTCTACACTGATCAACGTCCTTAACATCCCCGTGGATCAGAGTATTTATCATAAAAATCTCATGCCGGTGGTATATGTTGTCGGGGATGTGGCCGGTGTTAAGGAAAGCCCCGTATATGCCATTTTGGAAATGAAAAAAAAGATCGATGCCATTCAACTGCCCGAAGGATACAATATCACCCAACATACCGCCGGTCTTCCTTCCAGCGACCGGAAATATGAAATGAAATGGGACGGTGAATGGCACATCACCTACGAAGTTTTCCGGGATCTTGGAATTGCATTTGCTGTGGTCCTGGTACTGATATTTGTACTGGTTGTGGGATGGTTCCAATCTTTCAGTACACCGCTGGTCATTATGGCTGCCATCCCTTTTTCTCTGATTGGCATCCTGCCTGCGCATTGGGCTCTTGGCGCTTTTTTTACAGCGACCTCCATGATCGGATTTATCGCAGGCGCCGGAATTGTTGTAAGAAACTCCATCATCCTGGTCGATTTTATAGAATTGCGTCTGAAAGAAGGAATGCCACTGGATCTTGCGGTCATTGACGCCGGCGCCGTACGCTTTCGGCCCATGATGTTGACCGCCGCAGCTGTTGTGGTCGGTGCCTCGGTCATTCTGTTCGATCCCATTTTTCAGGGTCTTGCCATATCTCTAATGGCAGGAGAAGTTGCTTCTCTCTTTTTTTCAAGGATGACGGTTCCGATCCTTTATTTTCTAGATAAGCGGTGGGAGTTCGCTCATGGGCACTTAACACCAGCAGAAAAAAATTTGTCTGAGTAAAAGCCGATTTGTGGACTTCTTGAGCATTTGCCTTTCTTTTTCACTTGTGATATTGGGATTAAGCATAAAAATTCATTCATATCCGGCTGAGCATTTTAGTTAGAAGGGTGTAAACGCGTATTTGACACGCCAAAAGTCACAACACCAATGATCAAAACCATCCATATTAAAAAAATTGGCTGTTTTATGCTGAGCATCTTCTTGATCATCGGCACCCAAAAAGCAATTGCCGGTAGTTTCAGCTATAGTAATAACAAAACCGTGGTGGGATCCGTGCAGCACCACATTGTCGCACCCAAAGAGAACCTTTTGGACATTGTGCGCAATTTCGGCTTGGGTTATAATGAGCTTTCGCTCCTTTACCCAAAGATAGACCCATGGATGCCCACCCCCGGGCAAAATCTTGTCATTCCGACCCAATGGATCTTACCGTCTACCAAATTGTTCGGGCTGGTTATCAATCTGCCGGAATTGAGACTCTATCATTTTATCCCTAAAACCGGGATGGTTACCACATATCCGGTGGGAATTGGGGATGTCGGATGGGAAACCCCCGTGGCCGTGGGTCACATCATTTACCGTAAGGTCGACCCCACATGGTTGATCCCAGAATCCCTGAGGGCCAAATACGGCGTCGTCACGATTCCTCCCGGGCCGAACAATCCCTTGGGAAAATACTGGCTCGGCCTATCGCTGATCGGATACGGTATTCACGGTACAAATTCTCCTTGGGGTATCGGAAAACGGGTCAGTCACGGATGCATCCGCCTGTATCCGGAACATATTGCTTTGCTTTTTGAAAAGGTATATGTAAACACGCCGGTTGAAATCGTTTATGAACCCGTAAAAATAGGCTTCCAGGATCAAAATATATTCATGGAGGTTCATCCGGATATTTACAACAGAATTCCCGATATGCAAGAACAGACCTTGCGTCGATTACATGAGCTGGATATTTTGAGCAGCGTTTCGGTTTCATTGGTCAAAGATGCACTTGAGAAACAAAGCGGACTTCCGGTTCGTGTGGGTTTTCTTAAGAAGGGAGGTGATGATACGCTCGCCGTTAAGACGTCAAATCGTTGATGACATCCGTTTTTTTTAACTCTAAATAGGAGGAGGCAATTACAATGGATATACGGAAAAACGTGTGTATGGTGATGGGTCTTGTATTATCAATAGCCCTGGCTTTTTCACTGATGAGCTGTGCAACCACCGATAAAATGAAAATGCTCGAGGAACAGGTTCAACAGGCCAGCCAAGATGCCAAGGAAGCCAAAGCATTAACCCAAGATTGCTCTCAGCAGGCCAAACAGGCAGATGCAGCCGCTGTTCGTGCTGAAAATGCAGCGGACGCTGCTGCTGCCTCGGCACAAAAGGCTGAAGATATGGCTAATAAAGCAGAAGCGATCTTCAACCAACAGATGAAAAAATAGCAATAACGTCCGGAACCCGGGATATGAAAAAAGCTCCGGGTTTCGGATTTTTAATTACTGATAAAGAAATGAATCGAAATAGATATGTTCAACCGGCTTTTTTGTGTGTTTATTTATAACTTTTAGTAGTTCGCCTTTTATTGCAACGTAATCTCTTTCCTTTACCCATTTGTTCATTTCCTCTTGGTCAATGTTCGTCAACATGTCACTCTTTATTCTGTCTATTTTTTGATTCAAATCAGCATGTTGTGTTTTATTTTCATAAGGGATGGCCATTTCCATAATCAAATAATTTTGATTGCCGAGATTCGACAAAAGTTGGCATTTTAGATAGTTTAATCCATTTTTATCCTCTTTTTGTCTTAACATGGATATGTTTTGAAAATTTATTTTTTCATTATGATAAATAAAAGCCGCGACACATATAACGATCAACACAAAAACAGACAGAACTATCGCTAAAAACCTCCCTTTATCACCATAAAATTTCATAATAATTTTCTGTCCTGATAATATTGTGTTACGATTTTATGAAACTCCCGCAAGCCCCCCGCCAGAGCTGGATTTCCGTTCTGTTTTAACCCCGAAGGATCGGGATCTCCACCAAGTTTCAACACCGGTAAGCGGGATTTTCGTTTTGCTTTGACAAACAGCGGAGAATTTAAATTTAAACTGAAAATATGCAAACACTAATGAATTGTCATCGGCATCTTTGATAAAAACTTTAATGGTTCTCTAATTTAAGCGATGATCGAACTCACAGCGCTTTGGTGTTGACTTTTATCAAGATGTATGATCGAAAAAAAGAATTGTTTTTTCATGCGGGTGGTAACGTATTAAAAGCCGTGTGCACCTGTTTGAAAATATGAATTGGTTTAATACGTCGTTTTTTTATTCGAAAAAGGGAGATATCAATTGTACGGCTTTCATGCAATATCAACTCATAACGGCTGGGCAATGTCCATTGCCGGCGCTTTGATCGTTTTTTCCGGACTGGTTGTGCTGGTTGCCGCAATTTCCCAAATTCACAAGATACTGCAGTTCTTGGAAAATAAATATCCCGGTTTCCAAAACAACAACAAAATACAGGAAAACGATGAACCTGAGGAACAACCGGAATCGGCTTTACCAACAATATTTCCCGTGGAGCTTGATGCAATAGCCTGTCTGTATCAACCTTTGATTAAAGAACTTGGAGAAACTTTTTATCTTTCCGATCTTTATAAAATTGCCAAAGAAAACCATTTTCCACACCCGCACATAACGTTTACAGCCTTTCGTGATGCCAAAATATTAATTCCCCACGGTGAAGGTGTGTTTAGCTGGAATTCACCCATAGAGAATGACACTACTGACAATGATTAAAGGTTAATGCATGGATCTGCTATTTCAATTTTTATCAAATACCGGGTATTATCTGGCCGACTATCGCAATGTTATCATGATCGTGATCGGCGCTTTATTTTTATATCTTGGAACCGCAAAAAAATACGAGCCGCTTCTTCTTGTTCCCATCGGCTTTGGTATTCTGGTGGGAAATGTTCCTTTTTTCAAAGGATTCGGACTCGGTATTTACGAAAGCAACAGTGTACTTCACTATTTATATTTCGGCGTGACCACGGGTCTCTATCCTTCTATCGTTTTTCTGGGCCTCGGGGCAATGACCGATTTTTCTTCTTTACTGGCACGTCCGAGTCTCATGCTTTTGGGTGCCGCGGCTCAGATGGGAATATTTTTTACCCTTCTGGGCGCCCTGGCCTTGGGCTTTTTGCCCAAGGAAGCCGCATCCATTGCCATTATCGGCGGCGCCGACGGACCAACATCCATCTTTCTCACCGCCAAACTGGCGCCCCATCTCATCGGGCCCATCGCCATCGCTGCCTATTCCTATATGGCCCTAATACCTGTTATTCAGCCGCCCATCATGAGACTTTTGACCAGCCGCAAGGAAAGACTCATCCGTATGCCGGAACTCCGGGAAGTATCCAAAAAAGAACGCATCATCTTCCCCGCCATAGCTGTTATCTTGTGCTGTTTTCTTGCACCGGCTTCCATACCGCTTCTTGGAATGTTCTTTTTTGGTAATTTCTTAAAAGAATGCGGTGTTACCGAACGTCTGGCTCAGACTGCTCGTACGGCAATCATCGATACGGCGACAATACTATTGGGTTTAACGGTGGGTGCCAGCACTCAGGGCGATGTGTTTCTAACGCCAAAATCTGTGGGGATTTTTTTTCTTGGTGCCGTTGCGTTTAGCATCGCAACCGCCTCCGGCGTCATATTCGGTAAAATTATGAACCTTTTTCTTAAAGAGAAGATCAATCCATTGCTGGGCGCAGCCGGGGTATCCGCTGTTCCCGGTTCAGCCCGAGAGGTTCATCTGGTGGGTCAATCTGAAGATCCTGAAAATTTCCTCCTCATGCATGCCATGGCCTGCAACTCTTCCGGTGTTATCGGATCTGCAATCTGTGCGGGTATCTTGTGGAGTTTTATGATTGGTCTTTGATGACAGCGCCATTTTGGGCAAACCGTCCAGGGATAATGGTCACTCATGCCCCTCCCGTTTCAACAATTCATGGTACCAGACGGAAAAATCGAACATCCCCTTGCACCTGTCGTCATCGTTGATAATTCCAAGGCAAATTTCAAACACGCCGCCGCCGTATGCATTACTGTATTCCTGAAAACTTCTCGTTTGTAAAAATTCCCGGACCAGCATTTGGGTCGTTCGCTTGGTTTTATCTTTTCTGATATCTATGGGATCTTTGGGTTCCTGAAAGGGCGCCCATTTTTCATATCCTTTTTTTACGATGTGTTTCTGGCGTCTGGGGGACATGCTATCGAAAATGGCCTTTTTTCGTTTTTCCTCTTCTTCTGGGGATATCGTTGTCATTTTCTTTTCCTTGCTTCTTTAGGGTTTCATTTTCATCCACCACCCCAAGATAGTTTTCGTCATAATCGGTGATAATCGCCATGGATAACGGAACAAGCATATCTGCCATCTTGGCATGCCGGGTCTTGATCCGGCTGACAAATTCAGCAGAAATTTCGTAAAGCTTTTTTTGAATAATATCCAGGTTGGCCGTAGGATACGGTTTGCCCTCAACAAAAGCCGACTTCCCGCAGGTATGCCCGATGCCGCCTGTAGATGTCGGCATACCATAAAGTCGGCAGGTGATGGGTCGATATTCATAGAGATCGCACATATCATCTTCGTTAAGAAGTGGACATCTGACGCGTTCAGCGGCAATTTCCATAAGTATTTCAACCTCGTTCTTTCCAGCTTCTTTGTCCTTATATGCTTTTCTTTTGACCATGTAGGTTTTTCGATCCGCACGGTTCGAATTTTCAATAATTGCCTCTTTTTTTTTGCCTTCAAACACTTCATTAAACCGATGATTGATATAAATCGCTTCGATCAATGTTAGGTCGAATAATGCATGACAGCAGTCTGCGCATTTAATTTCACATGTTACACATTCTGGAAACTCATTTTGTACTTTTGCAAACATTTCATCTGCTTTGTCTGAAAGCGCCTTATATTTTTCAAAATATAGTGTAAAATCTATTCTCATTATTTAACTCCTAAAGGTTTAATTTTTATATTAAAAAGCAACAAACACTACAACCAAAGGGAAATAATGTTTCACGTGAAACATTATTTCCCGATACAGAATCGGCTGAAAATCTGATCGATGACATCTTCTTTGGCAACGGCGCCAATAATTTCACCCAGACTGTCATAAGCTTCTTTAATATCGATGGCAATCAGCTCGAACGAAGTCCCCTTGCGTATTTCTTCGACCGCGGAAACGCAAGAGCTCTAAACTTTTTTCAAGGGCGATTTTGTGCCTTAAATTGGGAATGATTGTATTTTGAATCTCAAAGTGATGGTCTCCAATGGCAAGATTGGCGATTAAGTCCTTTAGGTCGCTCAGTCCCTTGCCATATAATGCTGAAATCTTGATGCTCGGTGTTATTTTCCATCCTTCGGGGATTTCAGGTTCAAATGCATTTCCAACCAGATCAATTTTATTTATTACCAGTATCACTCGTTTGCTGTTGATTGTCTGATATATGTTGTGATCCTCGCTGGTAAACGGATCGCTCGCATCGATCATGAAAAGTATCAAATCCGAAGCGTGAATATATTCCCGGGTCTTTTCAATACCGATGACTTCAACCGGATCTTTTGTCTCATGAAGGCCGGCGCTATCTGCAATAATAATCGGTATACCACGAATATTCAATGTTTCTTCAATTAAATCTCTCGTCGTGCCGGGAATGGGTGTAACAATTACGCGGTCATCTTGTATCAGCCGGTTCATAAGGCTCGATTTACCCACATTGGGTCTGCCGACCACGATCATTTTAAGGCCGTCTCTTAAAAAATGCGCATTTTCATATTGCGCGACCAGGTCTGATAACTCTTCGATAACCGCCTTGTCCAAAATTTGATTAACGGATTCCACATCGATAACGTCCCCAACATCTTCCGGAAAATCTATTGCAGCCTCCACTTGTGTTAAAATGTCAATCAGTGAATGTCGCATGGACAAAATTCGGTTTTTCAACCCCCCCTTTATCTGTGAAGTTGCAATTTCGAGCGATTTTTCGGTTCTGGAATTGATAATGTCAATAACCGCCTCAGCCTGGGTGAGATCAATACGCCCGCTAAGGTATGCTCTTTTTGTGAATTCACCGGGATCGGCTAGCCTGGCACCTTTTTGTAATACCAAATCTAAAATCGAAGCCATTACAATATAGCCTGAATGGGTGTTTATTTCGATAACATCTTCTCTGGTGTATGTCCGGGGGGCTTTCATTGCCGACAGAAGAACTTCATCCAGCACCCTTCCTGTTTCATGATTCACAATATGCCCGTGATAAAGGCGGTGGGATTTTAAGGGGAAAGAGAGGGCGCCATCCTCCGGACGGCCTTCATCCCACGATGCGTGAGATCTTTGAAAAATTGCTTTGGCTATAGAAAAAGCGTCTTTACCGGAGATTTTAATAATCCCGATACCGCCGCTACCGGTGGGCGTTGCAATGGCGGCGATAGTATCATCTTCCATTTTTTATAACATGTATAGCTGGTTTCAACACCTTCAAACGAACAGGAGCCTTTGAAATACCAACTTCATACGTTCCATAGTATTGAAGGTTTGAGTTAATGGTTTTTCTTTCGGGATGAATTTTTCTTTGGAAATATGACAAGTTTCCTTAAAATTCCTTCCCCCATACTCTGAGTTCTCACCATGTTGTCATCTTTTAAGGCAATATGTACGATCCGTCGATCGTGAGAATTCATTTGGCCGATTGTCGCTGGTTTTCCAGTCCGTTTAACCTTCTCGGCTAGCCTAAACGCCGTTTTTTCCAAGCTAATGCACCGTTTTTCCAGATACCCTTCAACATCTACCTGAATTCCAGCACGTTCTTTTCTTTTCTTATTAACAATTTTTTCAACGATATATTGCATTGCTTCAAGGGTTTGCCCGCGCTTGCCGATAAGAACGGCAGAGTTTCCCCCATTAACATTGAAACAAAATCGATTTGATTTTTCTTCAATCGAGATTTTCGCGTCTGTGGTAATTAAATCAATAATGCGTTGCAGGGCTTCCCTGCCAATTTCTTTTGGATCATCCTCTGAAGGGGAAAGTTCTATATCATCAATTGGGGCATCCATTTGAAAGTCTGTATTCTTTACGGTTTGATCCAAAGAAGCGGTCTTCTGTTTTTTTGCATTCGAATCCTCAATTTTAAATTCCTGAGATGTTTTCGGTAGGGTAACACGAATACGCGCTTTTTTGGTGCCCACCAACCCAAAAATTCCGGTTGACCCGTAGGAAATAACATCATGCTTGAGTTTTTCCCTGGGTATATTTAATTCTTCACAGGCTTTTTTCACTGCCATTTCAACATTTTTGTCCTCAAACTCCAAGCTGGGCGACATCATTAAACCTCCGTTATTAAGCGTTTTTCTTCGTGACATAATACTGTTGAGCCACGGAAATGACATTGTTTACAAGCCAGTATAGAACAAGCCCCGAAGAAAAATTGATAAAAATTACCGTAAAAACAATCGGCATCATCATCATCATTTTGGCCTGGGTCGGATCCCCTGCTGGCGGCGACATTTTTTGCTGAATAAACATGGTCGCTCCCATAACTATGGTTAAAACAGGTATGCCGTATGGCGCCTCCATGAATGGGATGGAAAAATCGAATCGAAAAAGGCGATCCGGTGCTGCCAGATCATTGATCCACCAGAAAAACGGCGCGTGTCTTAATTCTATGGCTTCATATAACATTCTATAAAGCGCAAAAAAAACGGGAATCTGGACCACCATTGGAAGACATCCGCCTAAAGGATTGACCTTATACGTTTTATACAATCCCATCATTTCTTCATTCATTTTTTTCTTGTCGCCTTTATATTTCTCTTTAATTTCCGCCATCAGCGGTTGAATTTTTTTCATTGCAGCCATTGACTTATAGCTTTTATTTCCCAGCGGCCACAGAAGGATTTTGCTAAGTATCGTCAAAATGATAATGGCTACACCATAGTTGGGGATAAATTTATATATAAAGTTCATTATCCAGACACATGGTTTGGCGAGTACGTCAAAGAAACCGAAATGGACGGCTTTTATCAGGTCATAATCCACGGATTTTAAAACGGTCATGCTTTTCGGTCCGAAAAACAATTTGTACTTAAAAATATGCTGATCGTCAGGATTAATCACCTGCTCCGGCTCAACATATGTATTCTTTAGGATCTTATCGTCATTAAGGCCAAGGTGCATACTGGCATCCACAGCTTTATCGGGCATAATCGCAGACATAAAATAACGATCCTGAACCGCAATCCATGTTAATTTTCCAGGATATACGTCTTTCTTTTTTATTTTCTTAATCTTAACTTGCTCGAGTTTATTGTTGATCAGTGCGCTTGGCCCTTCAAAGCCATACTTGCTCACGTCGTCCGATGTCTCTTTCAATAGAGATAATGTGAGATTGTCTTTAATGGTCTGATCGGAACCGTTTTTAATGGTAACGTCAAGGGAAATCAGATAGGTTTCAGGTGAAAATAAATATGTCTTTTCAACGACAACCCCCTTAGGGGATGTCCATGAAAAAGAGATCTCTTTGGCTTTATTCTTGATATCTACAGAATCCTTCTCAAGGTTAACTGAAAAAATCGCATCATCGATTCCCTGAAGGCTATTGCCGGCAAATCCAATCTGTACTGTTCCTTGGGACAAATCAGGATTTATCATGTCAAGTAATGGGGAATCGGCATCAATGGTTTTTCGATATTTGTTGAGGACAAAACTTTTAAATACAGCTCCTTTTTCTGAAATCTTTACTGTGTAAAAGGGTAAATTAACGGTTATCGTTCGTGAAGGTTTAATCGGCTCTGAGGCAATTTCTTTTAAAGGCGGTGTTGTTTTTAAGGGGGGTGTTTCTTTTGGTATCTTTTGTTTTTCTGTTGTCCCTGATGTTTTATTTGACTGTTGTTCCGCTTGAATGGCTTCTTGGGGAAGTTTTCCCTTTTGTTTATCAACAAATAAAAAATTCCAGACAACAAAGACAAGCAAAGACAGTCCTATTGCAATAAATAATCGCGCGTGTTCCATTATCCTTTATCCTCTCCAAAGTTCAATACAATACATAAAAATTTTTGTTCAGATTAATTGAATCATCGGTATTTTCGGGTTCAGAGGAGCAAAATCTATGTAGGATTGTGCGAAGGCGGGCAAATATATTTCCCTCCTGAATCGGCATCCTTTATTTCGAATCTGTCCCTTGGTGGTATCATTTGCACTGCTTTATGGGACAGGATCGATTCCTCCCGGATGAAAGGGATGACACCTAAAAATTCTTTTCAAAGCAAGGAGAAATCCCTTAAGAAGTCCATAACGCAAAATAGACTGATAGGCATACTCAGAACAGGTTGGATAAAAACGGCATGCAGGAGCCAGTATTGGAGACAATATGAATTGATATGCTCTTATGAAAATCAGAGCTGGTATCACAAATATTCTATTAATGCTCTAAACTCCTGGAAATATTTTTAAAAACGTCTTTCAGGGATAGAAAGGCCTGCTCCGATGAAAGATCAGCGGCCCTTTTTTTAGCGATAATATTGATATCCCAATGACCTGTAATAATGTGCCTGTTTAGCCGAAAATATTCGCGAGAAAATCTTTTAATCCTGTTTCTTGTAGGGGCATTTCCTACTTTTCTCGTGACAGTGACACCAAGGCGGGTTCTTTGACATCGACCTGGAGAGAATATTGCAATAAAATGCCTGTTCTGTGTTTTCTTCCCCAAAATAGACAATTTAAGAAATTCGGATCGTTTTAATATTCTGTCCGCCTTGGTAAAACAAAAGCGCAAAAGAGACTCCTCTGTTTAACCCTTTATTATCTCTCAATTTATTTTATCGAGCAACACTTTTCATACCGTCAAACGGGTCCTGCCTTTTGCTCTGCGCCTGTTGATAATCCTTCTGCCTTGCTTTGTCGACATTCTTTTCAGAAACCCGTGTGTTCTTGCCCGCTTAATTCTGCTTGGTTGATATGTTCGTTTCATAACCTAAAATCCTTATTCAGACACCAAAGTGCTTTTTCCACGCCTTGAAAAAAGTGTTATTTATGAATTAAACCAAAATTATAAATCACAAGATAACCGAGTTGTCAAGCTTCAAACTTAACCAAAAACTTAAAATGATATATTATACTTTTTTCAAACGTCAAATAGAATACTCAACTCCCTTTTATTCCTTTATAATTTCAAAAATATTAAACTCTTCCATATGAAGCTTGGCGTCCGGGTATAAGACAATTTGCCTCCCGATAACTCGCTCAACAGCAACGATAATATGGCTTTCTTCACCATAAAGAAGTTCGGCAATTTCAGGGTTTACTCTCAGGCTGACCTTGACCCCTATCATGTCTCGTGATTCACGAAGAATTTCCCTATAGATATTGTAACATATTGTCTGTTTGGAGATAAGATATCCTTCTCCGTCACAATAAAAGCAGGGCTCGCACAGCATCCTTGTCAACGGTTTTCGAATCCGCTTTCGGGTCATTTGTATCAACCCCAACTCTGATATGGGTAGTACGTGGGTTTTACTCCTATCTTTTTTAAGCGCCTCCTTTAGTACATTAAAAACTTTTTCCTGATTCGACTTTTTTTCCATATCGATAAAATCGATAATAATGATTCCCCCGATATCCCGAAGACGGATTTGATAGGCGATTTCTTTAACAGCTTCAAGGTTGGTCTTTAGAATCGTTTCCTCCAGATTATATTTACCAACATATCGTCCTGTGTTTACATCGATGGCCACCAGTGCCTCTGTAAGTTCGATCACGATATATCCGCCGGACTTCAACCACACCTTCTTTTTTAATGCGCGTGAAATATCCGCTTCTAAATTAAATGAATCAAAAATCGGCTCCAAGCCTTCATAAAACTCCACGGAATCTTTAAGATTCGGCATGAATTCATCAAGAAATTTTAAAATAGATTCATACCCCGAACGAGAATCTATGATCAGTTTTTCAGCTTCATGCAAAAAAAGATCCCGAACAGCACGAAGACTAATGGCCACCTCTTTATGTAAAAGATACGGCGCCGGAGCTGTTTGGTATTTCTGTTGAATACTCTCCCACAGAGTGTTGAGAAACCCCATCTCATATTTAAGCTTCTCTTCTTGGACACCTTCTGCTGCAGTTCGAACAATATATCCGAAATTATTCTCACGGATAGATTCAACGGTCGCCTTTAAACGATTCCGCTCTGTATCATCTCCTATTCGCCTGGATATCCCAATATGATCTGATGCCGGCATCAGCACAAGAAATCGGCCGGGAAGGGAAATGTGCGTTGTCAGCCGCGCTCCTTTTGAGCCCATGGGGGCTTTGGCGACTTGAATCATCATTTCTTGTCCTTCAGTGATAAGTTCTTCAATGTGCCTATCACGACGAATCGGGGAAATGTAAGAATTATAATGAAGGCCTTCTTCTGTATTACTGTTGTTATTCAAGAAATCTTCAATGGGGCTATAATTTCCACCAATGACATCGCTCACATAGATAAAAGCAGCTTGCTTTAGTCCTATATCTACAAAAGCAGCCTGCATGCCCGGAAGAACCCGCTGTACCTTTCCCTTGTAGATATTTCCGGCAATATCTGAATCATCTCCCTGTTCTATGAAAAGTTCGGCAATGTTTCCATCCTCTAGAAGCGCCACTCTGGTTTCATGATCAGCAACATTGATGACAATTTTTTTATACATGTTTTTTCCTGATTTTTACATTATAGTTTAACAACTGCTGCCTGTTTTATCTCTACCTTGGATAACCCGAAAACCTTTTCAAGAACCTCAAAAGGCCTCACCGTTTGCCCTGGTTCCGACCTGAGGGTCATCTTCAGCTGACTGGGTGCGAGCAATGTCAGATTTATCACCATCTCTTTTAGGTTTATCTTTTTTGTTTTCCCTTTTCGATTGAACCGCGTAACTATGAATTCTGACATCTTGTTAAAATGGTTCATTTTTTCTTCATCAAAAAAACCGTTTTGGGAGGTTGCCATATAAATAACGGGCTCAAATGTATTATTTGAAGACTTTGTCGGAGCAAGATGACAGCTCAGAATACGCAATCCGTTTGGAAGATGACGGTTTAATCCGTTTACGATGGTTTGCGGTTTCACATTGCCATGTACGGACAAATGAAATATTTCATTCAAACTCTCTAAGCCGATGGGTAGCGCATCTTCAAAGGATATCAATGGCTTCGGATGAAACCCCTCTGAATATTTAACAGATATGCCGGCACGTCGGATCGCACGAAAAAAAATTTTAGCCATTTCAAGATGCCCAAAATATTTTGCCTGATCCAGCTTAGAAAATGATATCTTTAATTTTTTATAACCTTCTGGGTTATGATGGTCTTGCGTAAAAATTTTGACCATATCTTCTTTACGGTCATCAAACACTTTGGGTTCAATAGCTTCAAAATCACACACTCCGCATTGGTTACAATTGCCGTTTCGACAATCGATTGTTTGCAAACCTTCTGCGGCTTTATTCCACTCGCTTATTAAATAATCTTTTGACACCATGGTATCCATATGATCCCACGGTAACGGTTCGATAGTATTTCTAACACGTGTTGTAAAAAAATCAATATCAACGCCTTCATCTAAAAAAGACGCTTCCCACGACCGATATCTAAACTTATCGCTCCAGCCGTCAAATTTACATCCTTTGTTATATGCAGCCACCAATAAACGGTTAAGACGCCGGTCTCCCCGTGCCCAAAGTCCTTCTATAATACTCACTTCCGGGTTCTGCCACTTAAATCGAACTCCTGGTATTTTTAGTTTCTTCTTTAACCAGGTAATTTTATGTTTCGATTCATCCAATGAAATTTGAGACGACCACTGAAAAGGGGTGTGAGGTTTTGGAATAAAAGTTGTTATGCTGACGTTGATTTGGCCTTTTCGTCTATTTTCACGGTTAACCGTTTTGAGTCTTTTCACAAGATCGACGATCGCTTCTAAGTCGTCGTCCGTTTCTGTGGGAAGGCCGACCATAAAATAGAGCTTCACAACCTGCCACTCCAATAAAAACGCATCTTTTACCGTGTCTATGATGTCTTTTTCCGTTATATTTTTATTAATCACGTCTCGAAGCCGCTGACTTCCCGCTTCCGGTGCTATTGTAAAGCCGGTTTTTCTGACCTTTTTTACAAGATTCATCAGGCTGGGGGTTAATGTGCCGGCTCTTAGAGAAGGAAGGGATATCGCAATGCGGTGATTCGCATACCTTGACATCATATTTTCCATTAATGGTAAAATACAGCTATAATCCCCTGTACTTAAAGATAAAAGAGATATGTCTTCATAACCGGTTGCAGCAACAGAAGCATCTGAAAGCGAAAGCAACTTCTTTAAAGATCTTTCACGGACCGGTCGGTATATCATCCCGGCCTGGCAGAACCGGCATCCTCTGGTGCACCCTCTTGATATTTCGAGTCTTAAGCGATCATGAACTGGTTTACCATATGGAATAATCGGTGTGTCGGGAAAGGGCACTTCATTAAGATCGCCAACAACCGCTTTTTTAATTATATCATAATCCGGATATCTTGGCCTAAGCGTCTGAAATCCATAGTGATCAAATTCCGGATTAAAAAACTCCGGGATATAGACACCTTGAATGTAAGACCATTGTCTCAAAAGGCTTTCTTTATCGCGGCTGTTCTCTCCCTTCCATTCAAGCCAGGCCTGGCACATTTTTATGATGACTTTTTCACCGTCTCCAATTACGATGGCATCAAAAAAATCTGCCACCGGCTCTGGATTACATGTACAAGGACCACCTGCAATAACAAATGGAAATGAACTGTCCCGATTTCGCGCCAGAAAAGGAATGCCGGCCATATCCAATATGCTGAGTATGTTCGTATAATTAAGCTCATAAAGAAGGCTAAAACCGATGATATCAAACTCGTTTAGCGGTTTTTTTGATTCCAGCGAAGCAACCGACAGCCCGGATGATCTGAGATATTCCTCCATATCGGGCGCAGGTGCAAAAACCCTTTCAGCAGCAATCTTTGGGTGGCTGTTAAGGATATGATACAGTATCTGAAGTCCGAAATGAGATGTTCCGATCTCATATAAATCCGGAAAAGCAAGCGCAAAACATAAGTCTATTTTACTGTGATCTTTTCTAATGGTGTTGATTTCAGAGCCTAAATATCGGCTGGGTTGCTCTATCAGGGGTAAGATATCTTGAATGCTTTTTATGCTCATGATATATATTTTCTCAAAAATCACACTGCTTAAATGGCCGACAGAAAACCATGGGCAAAAAATAGGTTACACTTAATCGTATTATACGGGAGCTCAAAATGCCAGAAATAAAATCGCAAAATAATATACTTATAATTTCAGCGGTTTCCCTTCTTGTTTTTTTTAACCTGTTTTTTATTATTACACCGGACCTCCTCAACGCTGAAAGTCTGCGCGAAAGCGCGGTAGTGAAAGCCATTCGAAAAGTCAGTCCCGCAGTGGTTAATATAAGCTCGGAGTTTGAGGTTCGCAAGCGTGTAAATCCATTTTACGGGTTTGGGATGGATCCTGGCTTCGAATCTTTTTTCAGAGATTTTTTCGACCCTGGTTTCGAACAAAAATATAAAAGAACCAGTCTGGGATCCGGAGTCATTATTGATGGCAAACGGGGATTTGTTCTTACCAACAAACACGTAATTGTAAAAAGTTCAACCATTACCGTTGCTTTAAAAGACGGTCGGGAGTTCAAAGCACAAATTATAGGTGCAGATCCTGATTCCGATCTCGCCGTATTGCGTATTTCCCCCAAGGGAGATCTCCCGGCGATTGAAATGGGTAATTCCAACAATCTTATGATCGGTGAAACGGTGATCGCCATCGGAAATCCTTTCGGTTTCTCAAACACCGTAACAACAGGTGTTATCAGCGCCACAAATCGAAGTATAAAAGCCGACGATGCATTCTACCATGATTTTATCCAGACGGACGCCTCTATTAATCCGGGAAACAGCGGAGGACCGTTATTGAATATATATGGTGAGCTTATCGGTATTAATACCGCCATATATGCCAAGGCCCAAGGAATCGGTTTTGCCATACCCATAAACAAAGCCAGAAGGATTGTTACAGACCTTATCAAATACGGAGAGGTTATACCGGCCTGGATAGGTGTTACTGTACAAGATTTGGATGATGAACTGGCCCAATATCTTAAAGCAACGGCTGTCAAAGGTGTACTGGTTAAAAAAACTGAAACGTCTGGTCCTGCCTTTAAGGCCGGCATTCACGAGGGAGATATTATACAATCTGTTGGATCTCGAAAAATTCTTTCTCAAAACGATTTTAATACGGCGATGAGCAACATTTCTGCCGGAGAAACCATTAATATAAACATATGGAGCGAGGGCAAAACAAAAGAGGTTTCCGTGAAATCTTCATCCTTTCCAATAGAGCTGGCTTTGGACCTGGCTCAAAACATCCTCGGAATTACGGTAAAAAATCTTTCCAAGAAAAATCGTCATAATTACAAAACACAAGAAGGGGTTGTGATTACGGAAATTAATCGCAATTCATATCTCGCCCGTATCGGCGCAAAGCCCGGAGATGTTATTCGACAGATGGATGAATTAACGATAAAAAATATTAATGATTTTAAAAAGGCGATTATTAAGTACCGCAAGAAAAATTCTTTGGTTGTCGTTTTACAGCGCCAAGATCAGCTTTATAATATAACGGTTAAATTATAATCCATGTGGGTGTGTTATTATGGAGGCATATGATGAAACGCACAAAAATCGTAAACTTGCTTCAATCAAAAAACCCCATCGATCATGTTCTTATAAAGGGTTGGGTCCGAACCCGGCGTGATTCAAAAAATTTCTCATTTATTGAAGTCAATGACGGATCCTGTCTGAAAAATATCCAGATAATTGCAGACAACACCTTGGGCAATTACAATAACATTAGCAGTCTCTCCACTGGATCTGCCGTTTCTGTTTCCGGCAAACTTTCAGAATCAAAAGGTTCCGGGCAAAAATGGGAGGTTATAGCGGAAACGGTTGAAATTTTAAGTGTTGCCCCCGAAACCTACCTGCTTCAGAAAAAACGTCACACAGATGAATTTTTAAGAACCATCGCTCATTTAAGACCTCGGACAAATAAATACGGCGCCACATTTCGAATCAGATCAGAGTTATCATACGCTGTTCATAAATTTTTTAGAGACAAAGGGTTTAAATATATCCATTCACCCGTCATCACCGGCTCAGATTGTGAAGGGGCGGGGGAGCTGTTTCGCGTAACAACACTGGCTCTGGATAATTTGCCCTTTATAGACGGTAAAACAGACTATACCAAAGATTTTTTTGGCAAAGAGGCAAACCTAACCGTATCCGGGCAGTTGTCCGCAGAAATGTTTGCTCTTGCCCTTGGAGATGTTTATACCTTCGGCCCAACATTTCGAGCTGAAAACTCCCAAACCAGTAGACATGTTGCAGAATTTTGGATGGTTGAACCAGAGATGGCGTTCTGTGATCTTAAAGGAAATATGGATCTTGCTGAAGAAATGATAAAATTTTTAACAAGATTTGTTCTTGAGGAATGTAACGATGACATTGAACTCTTTGCGAAATATGTAGATAAAACCTTGTTAAATACCCTGGACAATGTAGCGTCTTCCGATTTTAAACGTCTTTCCTACACCTCGGCTGTAGACATATTAAAAAGATCTGAAAAAAAATTTGAATACGATATCGATTTTGGAAGAGACCTTCAAACCGAACACGAACGCTATTTAACAGAACAATACTTTAAAAAACCTTTAATTGTCTATGACTACCCCAAAACCATAAAACCGTTTTATATGCGTTTAAACGATGATCATCAAACAGTAGCAGCTATGGATGTTCTTGTGCCTCGAATTGGAGAAATTATTGGTGGAAGCCAGCGCGAAGAACGCCTTGAGGTGCTTGAAAACCGGATGGATGAAATGGATCTGCCGAAAGAGAATTACTGGTGGTATTTGGATTCAAGGCGTTTCGGATCTGTTGAACACAGTGGCTTCGGTCTCGGGTTCGAACGGTTGCTTATGTTGATAACGGGCATCAGCAACATTCGGGATGTCATTCCCTTTCCAAGAACGCCCAACAGTATAGAATTTTAACAATTCCTTTACACCTACGCTTTCATACATCTCAGCTTCGCCAGTTCTTCTGCATAGCCATAAAGGTGAAGCCCCTTGCTTTCAACAATCATTTCACCGTCTTTTACGCCAATCTCGCCGGCCATATATTCTTTGAGATTTTGAATTCCAGCCAGGTTCGCCGGCATTCCTCCCCAAAGATCCCAGGAGCGAAAATATACCATGAAATGAAGCGCGCCGTCCTGAATTCTTGTGTCTATGGCGCGTAAACACGGCGGGTCTAATAGGGTTAGGTCGGAAGGATGTGCCACTTGAAGCACCATCTGGTTGTTTCTGATCCCGAATTTTTTATACGTTTGAATGATCCATTCGATTTGATTTAAATAAAGTTTGCCGTCTTCCTCAAAAACAGCTTTTCCGTCCACGCCTCTTTTATCTATAATCTCCGTGTTCCCTTCTTCCCACCATTTAAACTTTTCCTCTGAGATCGGCGCCCGGGTTAATCTTTCTCCATATGTATAGGATTCACCCGGTTCTTTTTGTCCGGTCATGATATATTCGA
Source organism: uncultured delta proteobacterium (assembly GCA_963706295.1). Lineage (GTDB taxonomy): Bacteria > Desulfobacterota > Desulfobacteria > Desulfobacterales > UBA11574 > UBA11574. Next base: position 129,708 of record CAVPLW010000004.1, read on the forward strand.
TGTAAGACCTTTCATAACCTTCCCCGCCGTATATATACGCTTCTTCCACCGGGTTTGGTATACCACAGGATGGGGGTATGTCGGGTAAAAGCGGTTGGATACCCGGGTACTTTATGTGTCCGGTAAAAAAATCATATTCGAGCCTCGTCTGCCCTGCATAACTCCCGCGATCTATTTTAAATTTTCTGCCATGGTCAAGTATATCATGAACGGCTTGAAACCAAAGGTCCGGCAAATCTCTTGCTTGAATCTTATGAATGAACATTTTTAATCCTGTTCCTAAAACCAGACACCGTTATATATCCAACATAGTAACTTCAAGGGCATTGTTGCTAATAAATTCTCTTCGGGGCTCTACCTGTTCTCCCATGAGAACGGTAAAAATTTCATCGGTTTCAACGGCGTCCTCAACCTTTACTTGTAACAGCGTTCTTTTGTCCGGATTCATTGTGGTTTCCCATAGTTGGACTGGATTCATTTCACCAAGACCTTTATATCGTTGAATGCCAAGCCCCTTTTTTCCTTCATTAATAAAATAGGAAAGTAATTGCTCTTTATCATCCATCCGTACAACGTCTTTATCATCTTCTTTATTTAAAATAAAAAATGGCGGTTTATCATTTTTTAATATATTTTTGCTTAACATCAAGCTTTTTTGAAAATCGTTTGAATAAACAAGGTTTCTACTGATGTTTAAGGGATTAATCTTCTTCGACAAATCGACAACCTTTAGTTCCTTCTGTTTATCAAAAGACGGCGTAACAGTCATTTCATAAATATTTTTTTCATTATTCCATAAAATTTCGCTGACATTATAATCGTTTTTATTCAGCGTGTTTTTAAGTTGCAACATTTTCTGTTCGTCTTGCAGAAAATCTTTATTTTTAACCCCTTCTTTAAAGAGTGTTTCAATTAGATCGCTGATAATTCCTTTTTCTTTAAATCTCGATATGATGGAAAAATATTCAGACAAATTTGCCACAAAAATATAAAGATTGTGTTCCGATAAAATATCTTCGCTTTCTCCGAATTTAACATTTTTCTTATTACACGTCCTTTTTAAGATATTATCATTCAGCTCTTTTTCATTTTTTAGATAAATCTCTTTCTTTCCTTTCCCAATTTTAAATAAAGGGGGTTGAGCAATGTACAGGTAGCCGTTATCTATCATCTCGGGCATATGCCTGTAAAAAAACGTCAAAAGAAGTGTCCTGATGTGAGATCCATCAACATCAGCATCTGTCATGATAATTGTTTTGTGATACCTTATTTTTTCAATGTTATATTCTTCCAGACCGACACCGGTTCCAAGGGCGGTAATTATATTTTTAATTTCTTCGCTTCGTAAAATTTTATCAAATCGAGCTTTCTCAACATTTAAGATTTTTCCTTTTAAAGGCAAAATGGCTTGAAATTTTCTATCTCGTCCCTGTTTTGCACTGCCTCCGGCAGAGTCGCCTTCAACAATAAAAAGCTCTCTTTCTGCTGGATCCGAAGCCTGGCAATCGGCAAGCTTGCCCGGAAGCGTTGAATCGACAAGAGCCCCCTGTTTTCTGGCGAGGTCTCTGGCGCGCTTGGCTGCGTCTCTAGCCCGCGAAGCATCAACAGCTTTAGCAATTATTTTTTTGGCTATGGATGGATTTTCCTCTAAAAACACACTCAGCTTCTCGTTGACTATAGATTCTACAAGCCCCTTTACTTCACTGTTGCCGAGTTTTGTTTTTGTTTGACCTTCAAACTGTGGGGATTTTATTCGAATGCTGATCACAGCCGTTAAACCTTCCCTAACATCGTCTCCGCTGATTTTGGCCTTTAGGTTTTTGGGAAGGTTTCCATTTGTTAAATATTGATTAATGGAGCGTGTTAATCCCGCCTTGAAGCCGATAAGATGAAATCCCCCTTCGATCGTATTAATATTGTTTGCAAAAGAAAATATTTTTTCCTTGAACGTATCATTATATTGAATGGCAACTTCTATTTGAACGTCGTTTTTTATACCCTCCATAAATATCGGTTTGTGAAGCGATGAATTTATTTTATTTAGATATTCCACAAACGACACTATGCCGCCTTTATAACAAAATTCATCTTTTTTGTCTGAACGTTCATCTTCTATGGTTAATCTGACCCCTTTGTTTAGAAAGGCGAGTTCTCTTAACCTTCGAATCAGAATCTCATAATTAAAGTTGTCCGTTTCTAAAATTTCGGTATCAGGATCAAAATGTATTTTTGTGCCTCTTTTTTTTGTTTTACCGATAACACTCAGTTCTCTGGTTTTTTTACCCTTTTCAAAAGTCTGATAGTAAATTTTGTTGTCGGAATAAATTTCGACTTCCATCAATTTTGAAAGCGCATTTACCACTGAAACACCCACACCGTGAAGTCCACCAGAAACTTTATATGAGTGATTATCAAATTTACCGCCTGAATGAAGTTTTGTCATAACAACTTCAACGGCTGGCATATTCTCTGATTTTTGGATACCAACAGGTATTCCCCTTCCATTATCTTCAACACTGACGGTGTTGTCCGTATGAATGATAACCTTTATCAAATCACAACAACCCGCCATGGCTTCATCAATACTGTTATCCACGACCTCGTAGACCAGGTGGTGAAGTCCCTCAATACCAATGTTCCCGATATACATAGACGGTCTTTTTCTAACCGCTTCAAGTCCTTCGAGAACTTTTATTTGATCAGCGCCATATATATTTTCTTCTACTTTCATATTTTCATCGGCATGATGACACTTAAATATGTATCATCGTTTTCCCCTTCGATTAAACACGGCTTTTCCTTATCGAGTATATTAACAACAACCTTATCTATATCAATTACGCTTAATATTTCTATGATGTATCTGGGATTAAATGCAACTTCAATGGGATCTCCTTTATAGTCGATAACCATATCTTCTTTTGATTCACCCAAGTCCGGATTTGTTGTGGTAATAGACATGTTGTCTTTTTTAAAATTAAAAATAACCCCCTTGTAGTCTTCAGAAGATAAAATAGACATTCTTTTTAGCATCATTAAAAAATTTTTTCTATCCAAATGGATCGCGTGGGAAGATCCTCTTTGTATTATATCTCCATATTCAGGAAAATTTCCTTCAAGAAGTCTTATGATGACGGTCTCATAATCTTTTTTGATAATAAAATTATTATTTTTAACACCAACCTGAACGGTTCCTGAATAATCTAAAAATTTTATAACTTCATTCATTCCTTTTTTAGGGATAATTATCCCGAGGTCCTTGGGCAGTTTTATATCTTTTTCATAAATACAATCTGCTTTTGAAAGCCGGTTGCCATCAGTTGAAACCATTCTCACAACGCTTTGATCCTCTTTATTAATAATTTCAAAATATATTCCAGTGATATGGGTTCTTTTCTCATCAGAAGCACCGGTAATAATAACTGTTTTTTCAATCATTTTTTTAAAAACTTCAGAATCGATGGTAAAAAAATCGATATCTTCTATTATTGGCGTTTCTGGAAAATCATCTGGATTTAATCCTACAATATTGTATTCTACGTTATTATTACCTATTTTAATCCAATAGTTGTCAGATTTACTAATTTGTATCTCTTCACTTGGAAATTCTTTAACGATTTCGTAAAACTTTCTTGAATTTATGGTTAATACCCCTTGATTTTCTATGCTTGCCGGATATAAGCCTTCGAAACCTGTTTCAAGGTCCGTTACAACCAGTATTATCCCTTTATCTGTTGTTTTTATTAGGATGTTTGACGTAATAGCCAAGTTACTTTTTCGTCCGGTTATTCCTTGTACTTTAGACAGTATATCAAGGATATCTTTTTTTTGAATTTTAAACCTCATAATCTATTCCTTATTCTTTATATAAATATATAATAATAATAATAATATGTGTTAATAACGATAATAATTTTATAATTTACTTAAATAACAGAATAAAAATGTATTAAAATTGTTTAAAAAATAAATAAAATTTATCGATTATAAAATAAATAAAATTTATTGTTAATAAGTAGTTATTTGTTGAAAAAATATCAATACAAAAAGCGGTTGTTATAATGCGTGTTTTAAAAGCAATGTAAAACTTTTAAAAATACTATATATAGTGTCTATTTTTATTTGATATAAGTATATATACCGTTTATAAGAATGTTACAAGTGTTTTTACCGTGTATTCACCAACAAACAAATAACAAAGAAAGAATGATGAAATTTATCGCTGATTTTCATGTTCATTCCCGTTTTTCCAGAGCGACGGCGAAGAATTCGGATTTTGAAAACTTATATATTTCAGCTCAACTTAAAGGGTTATCGGTTATAGGAACCGGTGATTTTACTCACCCGGGATGGTTTGCTGAAATTAAAGAAAAACTAATACCAGCGGAACCTGGAATGTTTAGGTTAAAAGATGAAATTTCAAGATTATGCGATAAAGAAGTTCCAAAGTCATGCCGTAGAAAAGTGCGCTTTATGTTGGTTTCGGAAATAAGCAACATATATAAAAAAAACAATAAAACCCGCAAAAATCATAATCTTGTGTTTCTATCCGATTTAAATCAGGCTGAGAACTTTAATTCAAAATTAGATAAGATTGGAAATATAAAATCGGATGGAAGGCCAATACTTGGTCTGGATGCCAGGGACCTTTTAGAAGTGCTTCTCGAGACATCTGATCAGGCATTTCTTATACCGGCTCACATCTGGACACCATGGTTTTCACTGCTGGGTTCAAAATCAGGTTTCGATTCTATAGATGAATGTTTTGAGGATCTAACGCCTTTTATATTTGCAGTTGAGACAGGTCTTTCATCAGACCCAGCGATGAACTGGCGGATATCCGCACTGGACGGCCTTACACTGGTGTCAAATTCTGATGCACATTCACCATTAAAATTGGGACGGGAGGCAAATCTGTTTGATACAGACATTTCATATTCAGCCATAAAGTCTGCTATCAAAAGTGGTGACCCTGAAAAATTTTTAGGTACGTTAGAGTTTTTTCCGGAAGAAGGGAAATATCACCTTGACGGACATAGAAATTGTGATGTTCGTTCTTGGCCCAATAAAACACGGGATCAGGGCGGAATATGCCCGATTTGTGGAAAACCGCTTACCTTGGGTGTTTTATACCGGGTGGAGGAGCTTGCAGATCGACCGGATGGCGTTAAACCGAAAAAATATCATCCTTATTGCAATATCATTCCCCTTGTGGAAATTTTGTCCGAAGTTTTAAAGGTAGGTCCGAACTCAAAAAAAGTTATGGGAAATTACAGAAATTTACTTGAAAAACTGGGACCTGAACTTGACATTTTAACGACGCTAAAAAGAGATGTTATCGACGCTGCAGGACTGCCCTTGCTGGAGGAAGCGATCACAAGGGTACGCCAAAACAAAATTACTCTTTTACCAGGATATGATGGAGAATTTGGCAAGATAAAAATTTTTAAAAAAGATGAACGAAAGAAACTTCAGGGACAAAAAACGCTTTTTATTATAGATTCTGCCGAATCCAAGAAAAGAAAAGAAAGTGACCAACAGCCAAAACCTTATACACCTTCTAATGTGATTATAAAAGATACGCCGGACAAGACCACCGGAAAAAAAATTGAAATAATTGAGTTAAACAGAGAACAACGTCGGGCTGTAGAACATGATGTGGGTGCATTAATCATTATTGCTGGACCCGGAACCGGTAAAACACGTACCCTAACCCAAAAAATCGCATATCTTATTCGAAAAAAGAAGGTTTCACCGCAGAATATCCTTGCGGTGACCTTTACGAACAAGGCGTCCCAGGAAATGCGTCAACGACTTGAAACCATATTCGGGAAATCGAAAAATCAGCCCTTTATCGGAACGTTTCACAGTCTTTGTTTTCATCTTTTAAATAAGTTTGAAAAAAAATCTTATACGATCATTGATGAAAAAGACAGGGACCTATTGCTGTTAGATGCCATCAACCACGTTAAAAGGGCGGGCGTTCAGGTAAAGACAAAACCCAAAATATTGTTAGAATGGATTATATCCGCCAAACAAAACATACTCGATCCCGAGGAATGGTTGGGTAAGACGCCTTCTACAAAAAATGATTTTTTTCAAGCCGTATATCAATCGTATCAAAATTTATTGGAAATACAAAAGTTGTACGACTATGAAGATCTGATTTTTAAAACCGTTCGAATACTTGAGACAGAAAATCAAGTCGCCGTTTCTTACAGGACACTGTTTCAATATATTTTTGTGGATGAATATCAAGATTTAAATTATGGCCAATACAGGATTATCAAGGCCCTTGCCCCACCTGGTGTTAAAAGAAATCTTTGTGTGGTGGGCGATCCAAATCAGTCAATCTACGGGTTTAGGGGGTCAAGTGTCAAATATTTTAAAAGGTTTATCAAAGACTATCCTGATGCCCAAGTTATAAAACTGACACAAAATTACAGATCAACCCAGACCATTCTTGATGGTTCTTATCAAGTGATTAAACCCCAAAATAAAGATACATTTCAAGAACGTATTTATTCAGAAATTGACGGTCCAAAAACAATTTGTGTTTTTGAAACAGATTCTGAAAAAGCAGAGGCTGTGGCCATAGGAAAAACCATTGAAAAATTAATCGGAGGAATAGGATATCATTCAATCGATTTTGGTTTCGTGGACGGGCAGCAACACGCCGGAAACGCAAGTTTTTCAGATTTTGCCGTGTTATACCGAACCTCAGAACAAAACAGGGTTTTATCAGAGGTGTTCGACACAGCAGGAATTCCATATCAAGTCGTTAGCAGAGAGAACGTATTTAACACAAAACACATCAGTGAGTTGATTTCATTATTAAGAGTCGTTGAGGGAACGGGTGGTTATGCAGATTTTGAGAGAAGTTTAAAAATAACAACGCCGACCATTAATAATAAGGGCATTCAAATCTTTAAGAATTGGGGTTATGAAAACCGTTTTTCACTAGAATCAGCGCTGATGAATGCACGTAGATTTCCCATCAACAAAATAGGTAAAGCGAACCAAATGAAGCTTGGTGATATTTTAAACAAAATTTTCGAAATAAGACAAAAGACAAAAAAAATGTTCATGGGACAAAAACTTTTATTTTTATTGGAAAACACCAAAATTTCAACATCCAGTGATTGGAGTCAAAAAACAAATAACACCCTGAAACAAATTATCGATGTTTGTGAAAGTTATGATTCTAATAAAGTAGATTTTATTAAAATAGCTGCGCTGCAAGCAGACACAGACATATACAACCATCAATCAGAAAGTGTCGCATTAATGACCATGCATGCAGCCAAAGGACTTGAATTTCCAGTCGTTTTTGTTGTCGGATGCGAAAACGGACTGTTGCCGTTTCAACCGTTGGATGGCGATGTGTCTGATATCGAAGAGGAAAGAAGGCTTTTTTATGTCGCCATGACGCGAGCAAAGGAACGGCTCTATATCACTTTTGCAAAGAAAAGAAAGCGATTCGGAAAAATCGAGAAACGAGCACTATCGCCGTTTGTCCAACAGATTGAAAAAACATTATTAACACATGATGCTGAAATTCCGGGGAAAAAAACCAAAACCGGCCCATTACAGCTAAAGTTATTCTAAATATTTAAATAAGACTCAACCAATCGAGGAGTCGTGGGAGATTCATTATTAAAACAACGGGTTCGTCTTAAAAAAACACGTTCTTGCTGTTAAAACATTTCGGTATGCGTCTGTTCTTTCTAACGATCCCGAAACCACTCAAACCGTACACGCTTTAAAAAAAAATTATCCATTCCGCCCTGGATTCATATCTGTTGTGCGTTATGTGGTTGAGTTTTGACTTGAATTATTACGAGCAAAAACTTTTCACGAAATATTCGGGTTATCGTGGCACGCAATATTCCCCGGAAACGCCCTTGGGGGAAAGAACGATTTGCCAGAGCTGGTTGGCTCTTGCGCGAAAAGTGCCGGCGCAAAACAAAAGATAATATTTCCACATTCGGTAGAAACGCTCACCATATTTATCTTTGAGATCATTCCAGTTGTTTTGAAAATTTTGAAACCAGTGCATCAGTGTTTTGTCGTAATCCGGGCCGAAATTGTGCCAGTCTTCGAGAACGAAAAGGGTTTCAATGGCATCGTTAATTTGCTTTGCTGAAGGCAGCAGGTAATTTGGAAAGATATATTGACTGATCCAGGGATCGCCTTTTTTCATGGAATAATTACTGCCGATGGTTTGCAGAACAAATATGCCGTTTTCTTTAAGGCACCGGCGGGCAACCCGCATAAATGTTTTGTAGTTTTTGTAACCTACGTGTTCAATCATACCTAAAGAAACAATACGATCAAACACGCCCTTCAGGCTTCGGTAGTCCTCAAGGCGGATTTCGACCGGGAGTCCGTGGCAGAATTTTTCAGCAAAGTGCGCCTGTTTTTCGGAAACGGTGATTCCGACGACCTCAGCTTGATAGTTTTCGGCAATAAATTTGGCTGTTCCCCCCCAGCCGCATCCGATATCGAGAACACGCATTCCCGGTTTTAAGAACAATTTTCGGCAAACCAGATCCAGCTTTTTTTCTTGCGCTTCATCAAGACCAGATGCATTTTTCCAGTAACCGCAACTGTATATCCGGAGTCTGTCAAGCATGTATTGATAAAGATCATTGCCGATGTCATAGTGATGCCGGCAGTCTATAAAACATGAAGACGGTTTTTGGAGGTTGAACAGCCTGGCTTTTAAAAGAGAAAAAAACTCGGTCCAGGGATTGATTTTAAAGTCAAGATTCGCTTTCAACACTCTGCAAATAAACTCGTCAAGCTTTTCGCAATCCCACCATCCATCCATGTAAGATTCGCCCAACCCCAGGGAGCCATGAGCCAGAACTCTCGAGTATAGCTTTTCGTTGTGAACCTGTATGTCCCACGGACGGTCTCCATTAATGTTAATGTCGGCATATGATAGAAGCTGTTGTATCTTTTGATGATATTTATCATTATCCATAACCGCATCCTTTTTCTTAACCAACCTGTAAAATAAGGATGGAATAACAGAAGGATAGCCGCATCACCCCTTGCTTTTGCCGGCCGTCCTTATACCTGCCAGGGAAAAGAGGGCAATATGGTCTGCCAGGCGTTTGATCAAGTGCGGGGTAAGGGACTGGTCTAGGAGGTACTCAAGATCATTGCGGTTGATGGTCAGGAGAGCGCGGCACTGGTTGATAATGCTCATTTCGCAGAACAAGACCGTTTCATTAGTGGTTTCGACGCCCATAATTTTACATATAATCCCGAGCAGTTTTTGCCGTCGGGGTTCGATCAGGTCGAGCCAGGTGTCTTGGATCAGTCCTGTGGGATTGGCCAGTTCCATCATGTACAGGCGGGTAAAGTATCCCTGCTGGCCCTTTACCATAAAATTTTGCATAAGGGTCTGGATGTAGGCCCTCAGTTGATCGTCCGGTGAATTATGCGCCAAATCAGACGATTCGGAGATTGCATATTTATTAAAAGCATGCCGCCAGGCTTCGGTGTAAAGACGGGCCTTATCGCCAAAGTAATAGTTGACAGCAGCCACGTTGGCACCGGCTCGGCGACAGATCTCCGCCACCTTGGCGTTTCGATAGCCTTTTTCAGCGAATGCCTCACAGGCTGCGTTCAGCAGCCGGTTGCGGGTTTCCTTGCCGTCTTCTCTCTGGGCCATGGTATCTCCTCCTTAAGCTTTCTTGTAAAAGCTGAAGCCGGAATAAATTAAATGGGGACTTAAAGTTTTTACTTGAATTAACCGATTAACTGTATTATCTTGCCGTTTTAAATATAAACTTAAAATACATATTTAATATAGTCAAATGGTTTATTGTCAACAACGATAAAAACTTAATCCGTCCTGATTGGTTAGGAGGACCAGAAATGATGCAAACGAAGTTCAGCTTCAATTATCCTCGAGCGATAATCGCTACGATATCCGTCGATTATAAGTATTTGTGGTTGAAGCGCTTAAAGATTAATGTCATAAACCGCTGTTCCGGGCCGGTTGCCCTGTTTCTGGGTCTTTTGGTGATGATCGTGTTTCCGGTTGTGGTGATCGCCGGCCCTTCTGGTCCAGGCGGACCGCCGCCGCTGGTAAAGGTAACCCTGGTTACCGCGCAGGATATCAATCCGCCGGCGGAATACGTTGGCCATGTTGAGGCCATCCAGAGCGTGGACCTGCGAGCCCGGGTCGAGGGGTTTCTTGAACAGGTCAACTTCAAGGAAGGAAGCGATGTCCGCGCCGGCGAGCTCCTTTATGTTGTTGAGCAGTCACCTTACCGGGCCAGGGTTGATGCCGACAAAGCCCTGGTGGCCCAGGCCGAAGCGACCCTTGGCAAGGCCCGCCAGTACCTTCAGCGGGCCCAAACAGTCCGTTCCGGCGGGGTATCCGCGACGGATCTGGACAATGCCGTAGCCGAGGAACTCCGTGCCAGGGCGCAGCTTGAACAGGCCAAGGCAAACCTTCAGATCGCACAAATCAACCTGGGTTATACCTCGATCACAGCGCCCATCAGCGGCCGGATTGGCCGCACGGCCTTTACCAGGGGTAACCTGCTGAATCCCGGATCCGGCCCTTTGGCCCGGATTGTTCAAATCGATCCCATCCGGGTGGTTTTTTCTATCAGCGAAAATGATATTGTTGCCGTTAAGGCAGCCGTTAAAGATGCGGACAGGGACCAAAAGCACCCCATGCTGAAGCCGAGAATCAAACTGCCCGGTGGTCAAATTCTCAAAACTGCGGGGCAGGTGGATTTTGTGGACAACACCGTGGACCCTGGCACCGGAACCATCGCTGTGTGGGCTCTGTTTAATAACCCGGACGGTACGTTGCTTCCGGGACAGTATGTCACCGTCCTGATTTCCCGAAGCGAACCCAAATCAATGCCGGTGGTGCCCCAGTCAGCGGTTCTGGAAGACCACGACGGACGCTATGTCCTGTTGGTGGACGACCAGAACCGAGTGGCCATGCGTCGTATTCAGACCGGACCTGTGGTCGGCATCAACTGGGCCATCGAATCGGGTCTGGCCGTAAATGAGAAAGTCATCGTCGAAGGCGTCCAAAAGGTCCGGCCCGGCCAGCAAGTGAAAACCACCACCACCGATGAACAACAAGGGAGGTGATGCATGTTTTCACGAATTTTCATCGAACGCCCGCGTCTGGCTGTGGTGGTATCCATCGTACTAACTCTGGCTGGATTCATTGCGCTGTTGAACATTCCCGTGGCCCAGTATCCCCAGATCACGCCGCCTGAGATCCGGGTAACCGCGACATATCCGGGCGCCAATGCCAAGGTTGTGGCAGACAATGTGGCCGCACCCATTGAAAAGGAGATCAACGGTGTGGACAAAATGCTCTACATGTCCTCCTCCTGCTCCAATAACGGGCAATATACGCTGGCTGTCACCTTTGAGGTGGGCACCGATCCGGACATCGACCAGGTCAACCTTCAGAACCGGGTGCAACTGGCCACCTCCAAACTGCCCCAGGCGGTGGTCGACCAGGGTATCGATGTACGCAGACGATCGACCGACATATTGGGTGCGGTAGAATTCTTTTCCCCCCAGGGCACCCGGGACAAGCTTTTTTTGAGCAACTACGTCAGCCGAAATATCAAAGATGCCCTGTTACGTATCGACGGCGTCAGTGATGTCTTTATTTTTGGTGAGTTTGAATACAGCATGCGCATCTGGATGGACCCGGAGCGGCTCACCTCCCGGGGATTGACCGCCGATGATGTGATCGCTGCCATCCAACAGCAAAACATACAGGCTGCCGTGGGGTCCATCGGGACAGCACCCGCCGACACCGGTCAGCAGGTCCAGTACACCTTGCAAGCCAAGGGGCGGCTTGATAATCCTGTAGATTTTGAAAACATCGTCGTACGCAGCAACGATCAAGGCGGTCTGGTGCGGGTTCGTGACGTTGCCCGGGTGGAACTTGGCGCCCAAAACTACCTCACCCAGTCGATTTTCAACGGCCAAGCGTCCTTGGCCATCGGCGTTTACCGCTCCTCGAACGCCAACGCCCTGGATACCATGAAAGCAGTGCGGGCCGAACTCAAACACCTTGCCGAGCGGCAGCCCAGCGATATAAAATACGATGTCTTTTACGACACCACCAAATATGTTTCGGCGGCCATTCACGAAATTGAGCTGACCCTTGTCATTACCTTTCTTCTGGTTCTGTTCGTGAACTTCATCTTCTTGCAGGACTGGCGGGCAACCCTGGTGCCGATGGTGACCATCCCGGTCTCGCTCATCGGAACATTCGCTGTGCTGCTGGCTCTGGGCTACAGCGCCAACACCCTTTCCCTGTTTGCCCTGATCATGGCCATCGGCCTGGTGGTGGACGACGCCATCGTGGTGGTGGAAAACGTTTACCGGGTGATGGATAAAAGAAAACTCAGCGCCAAGCCCGCAACCATCCATGCCATGGGCCAGGTCACCGGTCCGATTATCGCCACCACGTTGGTACTTTTGGCCGTTTTCGTGCCGGTAGGTTTCATGCCCGGCATCACCGGCCAACTCTATAGACAATTCGCCGTGACCATTTGTACGGCGGTGGTAATCTCGGCCATCAACGCCTTGACCTTGAGCCCGGCCCTGTGCGCTGTGTTGCTCAAAACCCCGAAAATCCCTCAACATGGACCCCTTGCCTGGTTTAACCGGGCTCTTGGGGCTTCACGCAACATGTACGTGACCGGCGCCGCCTGGTTGATCCGCAGGCTGGTGGTGGCGTTGTTGATCTTCGTCGGCGTTATCGGTGCTGCCTATTTTCTGTTCACTCACAACCCAACAACTTTCCTGCCCCAGGAAGACCAGGGCGTTATTTTTATCAATACGCAACTGCCCGAGGGTGCTTCACTGGCTCGCACCAACACGGTTATGGAACGGGCCTCCCGAGCGTTGCAGGAAATTGATGGTGTTGAAAGTTCCCTTGGCGTGAGCGGGTTCAGCCTACTCAGCGGCACGGCCGAAAATGTGGGATTTGGCATTGTCGTTCTGAAACCATGGGACGAGCGCACCCGTCCGCATCAGCAGTTGGGTGCCATCGTGGGGCAAGCCCAGGCGAGGCTGGCCGCCATCTCCTCGGCCAATATTTTTGCCTTTGCCCCGCCGCCCATATTTGGGTTGGGTACCACCGGCGGCTTTGACTTCCGGCTCCAGGCCCTTGAAAATCAGCCTCCCCGGGAGATCGCCGCGGCAACCCGGTCTCTGGTCATTGCTGCCAACCAGGACCCGGTCTTGAGCCGGGTTTTTTCCACTTACACGGCCGAGACGCCTCAAATCTTCGTAAATCTCGACCGCACGCGGGCCGAGACCCTCAAGGTGCCGGTAAGCCGGGTCTTTGCCACCCTGAAGGAACACCTCGGATCAGGCTATGTCAACGATTTCAATCTTTACGGTCGATCCTATCAGGTCAAGGTTCAGGCGGAGGCGAGATATCGGGATACCCTAGACGATATCAGCCGCTTGTATGTCCGCAGCAACGACGATAAGATGGTGCCCATGAAAAGTCTGATCACTCTATCCACGGTCCTGGCCCCCCAGATCGTTTACCGTTACAACCAGTTCACCAGTGTACAGATTAATGGTTCCGCAGCCCCGGGTTTTTCTTCTGGAGAAGCCATGGCGGCCATGGAACGGCTGGCGTCCAAGACCTTGCCGCCCGGCTATGCTTTCGAATGGTCGTCCATGTCCTATCAGGAACGCAAAGCCGGCGGCAAGATTTTATTCTTGTTCGCTCTGGCCCTGCTTTTTGGCTATCTGTTTCTGGTGGGTCAGTACGAGAGCTGGAATATTCCCATGTCCATCATTTTATCGATTCCATTGGCCAGTTTGGGCGCACTGGCCGGTTTGTGGATCGCTGGACTTAACCTCAGTATATACGCCCAGATCGGCCTGGTCCTACTGGTGGGTTTGGCCGCCAAGAACGCCATTCTGATCGTGGAATTTGCCAAGGATCGCCGGGAGCAAGGGTATTCCGTGGAGAAGGCCGCCATTGAAGGGGCAAGAATCCGGTTTCGTCCGGTGCTGATGACTGCCTTTACGTTTATCCTTGGCGTGTCGCCTTTGGTGATCGCCACCGGCGCCGGCGCCAACAGCCGCCGGGCCATTGGTACCACGGTTTTTTCCGGCATGTTGGCGGCGACCCTGGTCGGTATTTTTATGATCCCTGCCCTTTACTATGCCTTTCAAACGGGCCGCGAAAAAGGCCATGCCTGGCGGACAAAAAAGAGGGACAAACATGTTGCGGAATAAGGTAAAAATGATGCATGCGCAAAAGGACAAACGAATGAAGAATATGGTTGGCGGCCTAACAAGGGGGAGTTTATCGATAATCCTGACCCTGGCCTTGATCGGATGTGCAGCCGTTGGGCCGGACTATGCCAGAGTAGAGCCCCAGACGCCGGGTGAATGGCACGCTGAACTCCAGGGTGGCCTGACCACCGGTTCCCTGGAGCCCGAAACCCTGGCCCACTGGTGGAGCACGCTGAATGATTCGGAACTCGACAGCCTTGTGGCACGTGCTGTTAAAGGCAATCTGGATCTGAAAAACGCCCGGGCCAGAGTCCGTGAGGCCCGGGCTTTGCGGGGCATTAGCAAGGCAGATCTTTTTCCCACCCTGGATGCTGCGGCTTCGGCTTCAAAGCAGCGCAGCAGCGAAAACAGCGACACGGGAACTGAAAGCAAACTTTATACGGCCGGTTTTGATGCGGGCTGGGAGCTGGACGTTTTTGGCGGCTTGCGCCGCTCTGTGGAAGCGGCCCAGGCGAGTCTCGAAGCCACACAGGAGGACCTGTACAACGTTCTGGTGAGCCTGTTGGCCGAAGTGGCCCTGAACTATGTGGAGGTCCGGACCTTCCAGGTCCGTTTGGCGGTGGCCGAAGCCAATATCAAAACTCAGCAGGAAACGTATGACTTGAATCAATCGCGGTACCAGGCAGGGATTATCGACGAGTTGCCCGTGCAACAATCCTTGCGCATCCTGGAAAGCTCTCGTTCCCAGATCCCGGCCTTGAAGACAGGACTGGAAGCAGCCAAAAATCGTCTGGCGGTACTGCTTGGGGAGCAACCAGGAAAACTTCATCGGGAATTGGCTGTGAAACGACCCATTCCGGGATTACCGAAAACAGTGGTTGTCGGGATTCCTGCCGAGACCCTTCGCCACCGGCCCGATATCCGGCGAGCCGAACGCAACCTGGCGGCCCAGACAGCACGCATCGGCGTGGCTACGGCAGACCTCTATCCAAAATTCCGGTTATTTGGCACCATTGGACTTGAGTCCCTTTCCAGCGGAGACTTCTTTGAATGGGCCGGTCGGACCTGGAGCATCGGGCCCGGCGCCTCCTGGAATATCTTTCATGGCGGTGCCATCCGGCAAAATATCGAGGTCCAAACCGCCCGTCAGGAGCAGGCCCTGATCCAATATGAAGCGGCTGTCCTCAGGGCCCAGGAAGAGGTGGAAAATATCCTTGTGGCCTATGCCAAAGAGCAGCTTCGACGGGAATCCCTCGCCAAGGCCGCGACCGCTGCCCAGCGGACCGCTCTAGTGGCTCTGGACCAGTACCAAGCCGGTCTGGTGGATTTTAATAATGTACTGGACGCTCAACGATCGCTTCTTATCTTACAGGATGAACTGAATCAGAGCAATGGCGCCGTGATCTCCAATTTGATAAGACTTTACAAGGCATTAGGCGGCGGTTGGGAAACGCTTTCTAATTTGGGTTAATGGTAAAATGGGAGAAAGTAAATGAAAAAGATTGAAAAAAGACTAGAAAAGGTTCATCAATTAATTGAAGGCTATTTCTGACAACCGAGATCAACTGATCGAAATCGCTGTGAAAGATGCCGGTTTTACCCTCAGGGAATGTCGTATCGAAGTGGACATGAATTTGGACAACCTGAGAGGTTTTGACGAGATGGTCACGGTTTTTTCCGAACGACAGCCCATTTGCCGCCTGGACCAGGAGGTTGCCCTGTTGCTGCCGTATAACGGCAGCGCCTGGCTGAACACGGCCATTATTTCCATATTCCTTGTGGGAAATCGAGTTCAGGTAAAATTTGCGACCCGTGGATCCGAGATTTCCCGTTTTACGGAATCCCTTTATAAACCGATATTCGGCGACGCCATTTGTTTTGAATACTCCGATGGAAGAAGCTTTCTCGAAAACGCCATGTCAAACCCAAACATACCTGCTATTTGCCTTTTTGGTTCCGATGATCATGCGCTTGGTTACCAAAATTCAGTTAAGAAATTCGGCAAGAAGTTTATTTTTGAAGGACCGGGAAAAGACCCTTTTCTTGTTCTTCCAGGAGCCGACCTGGAGACTGCGACAAAAGAACTCGCTTTTTCCAAGTACATCTATGCCGGGCAGACCTGCACGGCCCCGGAGCGCGTCTATGTGCATGAATCCCTTCATGATGCCTTTGTGGAGCGATTTGTTGAGTTGAGCCGTGAAGTTAAAACCGGGGATCCTGCTGATCCTGATACCCAGATGGGACCTGTGGCCAGTGCGCGAGCCATAGCAAATATCAAGGCCCAGTTAAAAGATGCCGTGGATAAAGGTGCTCGGGTTGTTCTCGGCGGATGTATTGACGGTCATATGGTGTATCCCACGGTGGTGGTGGGCGCCAACCAGGACATGCTGGGGGTTCGGGAGGAGACCTTCGGTCCGGTAAGTTTTATCAGTACATTTAAAGATACCGACGAAGCGTTGCGACTGGTCCGGGACAATCGGTATGGATTGAGAGCGTCGGTTTATGGCGATGAAACGGCCGTCAATTTCGGCAATGAACTTGTGGGGGAGCCGTATTGTCATCCGGTGGATAAGATGGTTTTTGGAATGTTCGGCACCGTCGGGGTGAACCAGGGACGGTCGGAATCCTGGAAAGGCGCTTTTGTATCAAAACCGGTGGGCGGTTACGGGTATTCCGGATGGATCTGGGAAACCATCAATGAAAAATTTATTCTAAAACAGGGGCCAAAACTTCTGAGCATAGAGACATCGCAGAAACCATGAATCGTTTATGAGAAATGTGGATGAACGAATATTGATACAGACTTGTATCATGAAAGCAGAATGAGACAATTCTTGGATCAAAAAAAATGATGTTTTTACGAGCATAGTTATCACAAACAAGCATGTAGGTCGGAGTATCATATTGATAATATTAAAACAATTGATTTAATGTTTCCTCTTCCTCCCCCTCTATTTTATTGTTCTTAGATCTGGAAAACTATACACTCAATAAGCACCTGACTTTACTATATATAAAATCACTTTATGCCTTTATTGATCCGAAAGCAACGAAGAGTTATTGATTCTGATACAATGGTATACATATTGCACTAAGTTATAAAAAAACCATATTCTGACCCCCAAAATATAATTTTCCCCAGATCATAAAAAAACCGTATATTTAACGTTGTTCGTTTAAGGGAGGTGAAACATGGAGGATTTGTTACCAAAAGCATGGGCGTTGTTAACCATTTACGGACTTAAAGTCATTGCGGCGATTGCCGTTTTTATCGTCGGCCGCTGGATCGCGAAGGTTTTGTCCAAGTTTACACAAAAAGTGATGAACAAAAGACAGGTTGATCCCACCATCGTCTCTTTTGCTGCCAATCTCATCTACATTGCTTTGTTGGCATTTGTCGTTCTGGCAGCTCTCGGACAGCTTGGGATACAAACAACGTCGTTTATCGCGGTTATCGGTGCTGCCGGCCTTGCCATCGGTCTTGCTTTACAAGGATCGTTGGCAAACTTTGCCGCCGGTTTTTTGATGATCATTTTTCGGCCCTTCAAAGTCCGTGATTTTATTGAAGGGGCAGGGGTTGCAGGAACCGTTGAAGCGATTCATATTTTTACCACCCAGCTTTTGACGCCCGACAATAAAACAATCATTGTACCCAATGCCAGTTTGACCGCAGGCAACATCACGAATTATTCGGCCAAAGGAACACGACGCGTTGATTTGGTGATCGGAATCGGTTATGGAGATGATATTGATCATGCCAAGAAAGTGATATCGGATATTCTGGCCAAGGAAGAACGTATTCTGAAAGATCCCGCCCCAACAATCATGCTCATCGAACTGGCAGACAGTAGTGTAAATTTTGCGGTTCGCCCATGGGTATTGGCCGCCGATTATTGGGGTGTCTACTCCGAACTCACCGAAAATA
The DNA here is from genome assembly GCA_963706295.1 of uncultured delta proteobacterium. Classification (GTDB taxonomy): domain Bacteria; phylum Desulfobacterota; class Desulfobacteria; order Desulfobacterales; family UBA11574; genus UBA11574. The sequence goes on from CAVPLW010000004.1 coordinate 147,907, forward strand.
TCAAAAAAAGTTTCGATGCGGAGGGTATCAGCATTCCCTTCCCGCAAAGGGATGTCCATGTGTATCAGCACAAGGAACAGTAAATAGAAACAGGGAGTTATTTATTGTAATTATAATTAGGATATAAAAAAGGGCTTTTTGTTGGTGTAATCAGTGTCCTGCTGATCAGCTGTGCAGGCCAGCAGGTTCAAACGACATCACGGCTTTTCACCGTATACGTTTCAGGCGAATCAGTATGTGCCGAAGTAGACAATTTTGTGGTGATTCTGGACACATCTTCTTCCATGTCTGAAAAATATGATGGACAGTCTAAGGCTGAAATCGCCAAAATTTCTTAACGGCGATGAACCAGACCCTTCCGGAACTCAAGTACAATGGAGCACTCCGAACATTCGGCCACTGGTCCAATTACCGGACAGGTCGACGGTTTCGGTATATGACCTTAAATCATATTCGACGGCTGGATTTGGATCGGCTTTAAAAGGTGTGAAGGGACCCAGCGGGGATAGTTCTCTTCCGCTGGCCAAAGCCATTACCGCTGCCGGTGGAGACTTGAAATCGACCCAAGGTCCCATAGCGGTCATTATCGTTAGCGATGGTGCAGACATGGACCAAGCGCCGGTGGAGGCTGCCAAGGCTCTAAAAAGCCGGTTCGGCGACAGGCTCTGCATTGACACGGTACAGGTGGGAAATGATTCTAACGGCAAAACGATTTTGGAACAGATTGCAGGGGCGAGCGGTTGTGGATTTTCAACCACTGCCGACAAACTTGCCGCTTCGTCGAGTCTCGCCGGTTTTGTCGAAGGCGTATTTTTGGCTAAACCTGCTCGTGTGGCCGTTGTAGACAGCGATGGCGATGGTGTTCCGGACAACAAGGATAAGTGTCCGAATACGCCGAAAGGCGTCAAAGTGGATGTTTTTGGTTGCCCGCTTGACGCTGACCGTGACGGTGTTGCGGATTACCTGGATCAATGCCCCAATACGCCTTTGGGAGCCACGGTTGATGCAAGAGGATGCTGGACCTATGCTGCGGTAGTGCTGTTTGATATCAACAGCGCAGAAGTAAAATCTGAAGCATATCCCATGCTCAATGAGGCGGTTTTGATAATGAAAAAAAATCCGGATCTCAAAGTCGAGATCGACGGACATACGGACAATACCGGAACCGCAGCGTATAACATGACCCTTTCTGAAAAACGGGCCGAAGCGATAAAAGATCATTTAGTTACAAGAGGGATCGATCCACAACGACTCAACACCCACGGTAATGGTTTTTCGAATCCGGCGGCCAGCAATGATACGAAGGCAGGCCGGGCCAAAAACCGCAGGGTTGAATTTACGCCGGTTAAGTAAACACGTCGAAAAGTTTTGTAATCACTACGCATGAAGATGGAGTAACGGTGGATGGTTGCCGATCTCCATCTTCATGATCAGGCATCAAACACATTTTTTAAGAGCGGTGTCGATCTTCAGTTAAAGGAATTAGAGTAAAATGGAACCCCTTGATCATATTGCGAATACGATTTCTTTGACCATGGGCGTTGCCTGGGCCAGCGGTATAAATCTATACGCTGCCATCTTGGTTCTCGGGTTGCTTGGGGTAAACGGTAACATCACTTTGCCGGCGACCCTTCAGATTCTTACAGATCCTATGGTTATTACTGCCGCAGGGGTGATGTATTTCGTTGAGTTTTTTGCCGATAAGATGCCGGGCGTGGACACCGGGTGGGATACACTGCATACGTTTATCCGTATCCCCGCAGGGGCTCTTCTGGCGGCCGGTGCTGTGGGGGATGTAAATCCGGCCGTTGTCCTGACAGCCGCTATTCTCGGAGGTGGGTTGGCCGCCGGTGCCCATGCCGTTAAGTCGGGCTCAAGGGTTATCATCAATACATCACCTGAGCCGTTTACCAACTGGATCGCTTCCATTGCGGAAGATATTGCTGTGATTGGCGGTCTCTGGACCGCCCTTCATTATCCGTGGCTTTTCTTGGTTTTAATGATCGTCTTTATCGGGTTGATGATTTGGCTGCTGCCGAAGATTTGGGGGGGTATCAAAAAGATCTTTGGCTATATCTGGCGCTTATTCAAACATGGGAAAGGGGATGAATCTTCACAGAACAGCAAACCGGTTGATTCTTAACCCGTATGGCGAAGAATTTTTTAAAAAAACCATATAATATTGTTATGTTAAGTTGGAGTTGAGGGCAAGGGATCAACAATCCCTCTTTCTGTGATTAAAAGACCGACGAGAAAATGACCCTTGAACGGATCTTCATCTTTTTGGGTAATATGTGCGATTTGTGTTTTTAAGGATTCAGACGAGCCGGCGGATTCAGGAGGAATATATTTCATATCCACAGTATCTCCTACCTTGACATGCTTCAATACTGCAGAATCTTTGTTCACCAGAATGCCCAATCCTTTCAATGACATGTCCCGCAATTTAAACTGATAGACATTTCCGGTATCGTGTAGTCGAAATTCAACGCTATAATAGCGATCCAGTATGGTTCTGGATTCAGGCCGTCTGTCTGGTGAGCTATTGTTGAATGAATTCGTTTTCATGATTTTTCCGGGCAGGGCAGAATATGCATAGTTTTAATAAAATTTTGTTGCAATGTCCATTCTTTTTTTAAAAAAAAGCATACGTTATAAAAATAAACGATAAAATCCCGAACCTCCGTCTCGCCCTTTGGGGTGAAAATTGATGAGAAAAAAGATCATCATCCGATTTGCCATTTTGGTAAAATGTATGATGCTATGATGTTGTTTAAATCCGCTTCAATTAAGGATTATAAAGATTCTAATCAGTTTTCATGCAAGATTCAGGTGTCACGATGTTATTTATAAAAGCAGATATCATTATACGGATATGGATTGAAAGTGGGATCTTGGTGTGTTAGTGTCAATAGCGTTTGTGAATCATCATTGATTTTCACCAGACAAAATTCCGTCGGGAAGCGAACGAAATGGAGCAAGAAAGATTCTTATTAGCGGGAAAAAACGAATTTATGTGATTTTATCCGCGCTGCTTGCGCTTTTTCTCGGCGCTCTTGATACGCTGATAATGGGGGCGGCGATGCCAACCATTGTTTCAGATCTTGGCGGAATACAGCTTTACAGCTGGGTGTTTTCTGTGTATCTCCTTTCCCGTGCCGTGGCCCTTCCCATTTTTGGCAAACTCTGTGACCTGTTTAACAGCAAAAGACTGTATATTATATCCATCATCATCTTTTTGATTAGCTCTGTTTGTGCAGGGATGTCTCACAGTATGGCCCAGCTTACCTTCTCTCGAGCTATTCAAGGCGTGGGTGCAGGCGGCAATTTTGCCCTGGCTTATATTGTTCTGGCGGATATTTCTCCACCGGAACGGCGGGGCAAAATGATGTCGCTAATCAGTTTTGTCTGGGGTTTATCAAGTGTTCTTGGGCCCACCTTGGGCGGATTTATTGTCAATTATTTTTCATGGCGTTGGATTTTTTATATAAACGTTCCCCTTGGAATTATCGCCCTCATCGGAATCGTTGTGTATTTAGAGGAAACCCGTGAAAAGAAAAAAGAAGCTTCCATCGATTATCTGGGCACTTTAACGCTTTCAACAACCATACTGGCATTGCTAATGGCCTTTTTGCTGGGAGGGCGCTCGTATCCGTGGACATCACCTCAAGTCCTTGGACTTTTTATATTAACATTGTGTTCAGGAGCGGTTTTTTATACCATCGAACGCCGAGCAAAGGAACCGATTCTGCCCATTGGATTTTTCCATGTACGAGGTTTTAGTATCGCCAACAGTTCAGCATTTTTTGCAAGCGTTGCCATTTTTTCACTCTCAGCATACAGTCCTCTTTTTATCCAGGGTGCTCTGGGAAAAACCCCTGCTCAATTGGGTCTGGCCATGGTTCCTTTAAGCCTGGGATGGTCAATCGGAGCATTGCTCTGCGGCCAGATCGTCCATTTACTGAAAGAAAGACCGAGTACTTTGTTGGGCGCTGTTCTGCTCTTGGCCGGGTGTGGTTTGACCCTCACATTTTCAATTTCCACGTCTTTAACGGCTTGTTCCATTGTTTTGGCCATCGCAGGTCTCGGAATGGGTTTTGTATCGATTTCCACACTCCTCATCGTGCAGAACAGCCTTCCCGGAGAAGATCTGGGGATTGCTACCGCTTCTCATCAATTCAGCAGAACCCTTGGCGGGACCATTGGTATCGGTATTTCGGGGAGTTTTGTAACCGCTCGGCTTCAGACAGCCATGGACGTATTGAGGATGCCCGGAATTGATGGCAGAATTCATCCATCTCTTTCAACCCATTTACAACAGGGCGTCGAAGGCTTATTTCGACCGGAGATACAATCCCTTCTCACGGAAAATGTTCAAAAAGCCCTTAGGGAAGCGGTTGCTGAGGGGGTAACTTTGGTTTTTTGGGTATCATTGATCACGGCATGCATGTGCCTGTTCTTCAGTTACAGATTGCCGGAATGACAGGAGAGCGAAAATTTTAAAGATGAAAAAAACAACCCACCCAACAACTGTCGGTAGAAGCAGACGTCTTACGAAAGACACATTTCGTTTTGATTGCCACCCCGGGGTGAAATGTTTCACCCGCTGCTGCAAAGATGCGGACATGTATCTTTATCCATATGATGTCATCCGTATGAAAAGCCGGCTCGGCATTTCATCAGATCAGTTCTTGGAACAGTATACGTTTCAAGCAATTAGAGACAATCCACACTTTCCAAGTCTTATGCTGAAAATGGCGGACAATGACGAGAAATGGTGCCCGTTTTTGTCAATAAAAGGGTGTATGATATACGAAGACCGCCCATTTTCCTGCCGAGCGTATCCACTAGAGCGTGCTGTGGCAAGAACCGGTGATGAGAGCAAGCGAACCGTTTTGTATTTCATTGCCGAAGATTCCTACTGCAAGGGCCACAAAGAATCTCGTGAATGGACGATAAAAGAGTGGATTGAGGATCAGCAGATTCAGTTATACAATGATATGAATGATTTGTGGGTCGATATCGATACCTTGTTTCGAGCAAATCCATGGGGCCCCCAAGGGATCGACAATCCTGCTTTTAAAATGGCATTTATGGCTTGCTTTAACGTCGATGAATTTAAGAAATTTGTTTTTGAAAGCACTTTTTTATCAAGATTTAATGTGCGCCAGGATAGGGTCAGCCAACTGCGGGAATCGGATGTTGAGTTGATGAAATTCGGTTTTGACTGGATAAAGTTTTTTCTGACCGGCAAAGGTTCACTCATGATGACCCCATCCAAAGATGACTCGATTTAAAAACCAGTATCGATTATGTTTTGGGATGTTGTAAGGGATATCGCCTGCCAGAGACGATGCGCAAAGCACATCGCTTGGCGGCAGAATGGAAAAACTTCAATTAGATGTCGCCCATTTCCGGATTCGGGACGCTGTTTGGTTGTCCCAAGTATTTGATACCCGCAGATGAATGAAATGGGAAAAGAGGTTGTTCACAAGCCCGATAACCTTTTCTATCAGATATACCTTCTCGAGAACAACGCCCTCAAGGTCATCCGGAGTTTCCACCGGACCGGTCTCCGGCAGTTTCAGGTTGGAGATGTTGAGGCTTTCCCCCTTGAGACTGAATTCCCAGGTTTGAGCACCGGTTTTATAGGACAGGTGTATTTCGGTAACAGCAGCCCCCTTTGTAATCGCCAGCAGGCCTTCTTCCAGGCTGGCATTATCCCCTTTAATGGTGACGGTTTCTTTAGCGTTGTTGCGAGTGTTTTCAAGGACCAGCCGATTTCCGACGGTTAAAGATACAAGATCCGGGTCATGTTGACGAAACGAGCCCTGATCGGTTTCGATCATGAACCACAGCCAGGTCAGAAATTCGTTTCCCAAGAATTTGTAACGGCTATATGCGACGGCGATATCCAGCATCGGTTATTCCTCAGATCGGCTTTTTTCCAGTTTTCGTAAAACATCGCGTTCTTGGTCCGACAGTCCGGCCATTCGATCGGCCGTGGTGTAGGGAAACAGACGGATCAACTGTAGGTTGAAAGATTTGATAAAAAGTGTCTCCAAGGCTTCATTGGCTGCTTTTAAATTGGAAAAGAACCACAAAGAGGCGGTATCGTACTCCCACACCAAATCATAAACATTCGGTGTTGCCGGAATCCGATGGACAAGGGTGTTGACGACATGATCTTTGATGGATTTTTTTTCATTGCCGGATAAATAGTGCCGGCCGGTATCTGCCAGGCGTTTGGCAGCGTAAAGGGCATAATGTTTCTGAATAAGCTTCGGCGGAATGGATTTCTTGTCGATCCGCAGGGCGAACACCATATAGGTGCCAAAAACAAATGAATAGCCCTCAAAATCAGGTGCATACGGGGTCTCGAAGGACGTCCAGCCGACGGTGGCTTCAGAGCCGTCATCCTCGATTTTTGGAATCGCATGTTGTTTGAGGCTCTGGTAGACGGTTTCATGAACAGAACCGTCCAGTTGACCCGTAACTTGATAGCGTGTGATGGACATGCGTGATGAAAGAAGACCCATAATATTCTCTTTTTATAATAAAATAAATATTCAGCGTGAAGGAATCGCGCAACAAGCTGTGTGGAAAATGCTATAGCGCGTTTGCCGGACGGTTACAAGCCATAATGTTTAGGATTAAGCTCCCCAAGTAAATTGAGCACATAAGGGGAAATGGTCCGATAGGTACATATTCTTAAAGGTGTCCTGGATAACCCTGCTGTTTTTTAGGGTGATTTTGCCCCGAAAGAGAATCCAGTCAATAGGATCTTTGTCTGTAATTCCGGTAAATCCGTGATGGGTTCCCGTAAAAGGCTTTTTAAAAGCGTCTTTAAAATAGCCCGCATTTACCGATGATGTATCATCATGTCCCGTGAAAATATTATAACATGGACTGAACGGCGCCGTATTAAAATCTCCCATGAGAATCACGGGGACATCATCGGGAAGATGCGACAGTCGCTCAAGGATCAGATTGGCGCTTAGGATCTGGACCGAAACGTCAAAGTCAAGATGCGTATTAATACATATCACTTGTCGGCGGTCTGTTTTGAACATACCGATGGTGCACTGTCTCGGCCAGATGCTTTTTCGATAACGGCTCGGCACCGAGGGGGTTGGGCTCAAAAAAAAATGTTCATAGTGGATGCAGTGCCAGTTTTTTTGATAAAAGATAACGTTGTTTTGCCAGAAAGAGGGTGAAGGGCTTCGTTTCCCGATGTAGTCGTATTCCGTCAATATATTATGGAGAAAATCGATCTGGAAGTCATTGGCTTCCTGAAAACCGATAAAATCCGTACGATATTTTTCAAGAAAAGGCTGAAAGCCTATCTTCCGATATTGCCAGTTGTTGGCACCGTCATCAGCCAGCCCAAAACGTAAATTTAGAGTCAAAACAGAAAACATGGTATTTTTTTATGATTTAATGGGCATCCGCTTCGATCAGGTTGAGATATTGAGCCATATCAAACCGGATATTGTTAAAGTTACCGAATGTGACATCATAAAACGAAAAATTTAATTGCCGCTTTATGATATCAAAAATCGCGAGATAGTTCAGAAGAATCCGTTTTTCCCACAAAAGACCAATTTGGGAAGCCAACTGTTGGATCGATTCTTTTTTACCCTCGATTTCAAGAAAATTACCGTAGGGCATGGTGTCCAAACAAAGGTGCGTATCGCCAAACACATAAGTTTCACGCCATTTTTCGTATACCTGTTCCTCTTGGAATCCTAAAGATTCCAGAATATGTTCCATGGCGTCAAAATCACTGACTTCAACTTCGAATTCCTTTAATATTTTAAATTGATTGTCTTTAAAGGGTGGTTCGGATTTAAATGTCAGCGTAATTTTTTTATCCTTACGCAGCCTCAAAAGAGATTTTTTTTGAATCAGCGATTTTTCGGCGTCTTCAAATCGTATGTTGGTTTCAAAGGTTCGATCTTTAAAAACAGCGCCAAGGTCAATCATGCGGGTTCTTATAGGGTCTATATTCGGCAAGTAAAATTTCACTTCGGTTTCTAAATATTCCATCGGGCTGAACCTTATTTCCTAAAAAAAATTAATCACACAGAAAATTCTTGTGAAACCAACGTGCTTCAAATATATATAATAGAAATTATTTTTAGTGTCAAATCCTGGATCGGCTTTCGATTTTTCCCTTGACACGGTTATATTTTCTATTATATTTAACGGGTTTTAGTCAAAGGAGAAAAACAGGTGAAAAAGTACACATATAGTGCAAAAAATACCGACAACCAGGGGCGATGGTGTCTGGTGGATGCCGAAAATGCGATTCTGGGTAGACTCGCCAGCACCGTAGCGGCCCGCCTTCGAGGAAAACACAACCCGCTTTTTACCCCCCACGTGGATACCGGTGATTGGATTATTGTCATTAATGCGGATAAGGTTGCCCTCACCGGAAGGAAATGGGATCAGAAAAATTATTACCGGCATAGCGGGTACACCGGCGGCCTTAAAACCATCACAGCCAAAAAACTCATGGAAAAAAGACCCGAAGATCTCATTCGGTTTGCCGTTAAGGGCATGCTGCCGAAGAACAGACTGGGGAGAAAACTGTTTAAAAAATTGAAGGTTTATTCAGGAGACCAACATCCCCATGAGGCTCAGCAACCGGAGATTCTTGAGATTTAATCAAACCACGTTATAATCTATTAATTATTGGGAGTTGTATGGAAAAGGAAAACGTTTATTATTCAACTGGAAAACGAAAAACTTCCGTTGCCAGAACATGGTTAACGCCGGGAAGCGGTGAAATTATTGTCAACAATAAGCCCGTCGACGAATATTTTAAGATTGAGTCCTTAAAAGGGATGGTGAAGCATCCGCTTGTTTTGACCAATACCCTTGAATCGTTTGACGTAAAAAGCAGGGTTGTCGGTGGCGGTGTTGCGGGACAGGCCGGCGCGATCCGGCATAGCATTACAAGGGCACTGATACTGTCCAATCCAGATTTAAGAAAGGCGTTAAAAAAAGCCGGATTTGTTCGGCGTGATGCCAGGGTCAAGGAACGAAAAAAATACGGGCAAAAAGGTGCTCGTGCTCGTTTCCAGTTCTCGAAACGTTAGAATTTTTTTCCAATAAACAAAAAGGAACGAGGATTCCCTCGTTCCTTTTATTCTTGCCGATTTTTCCACACGGGTGCTCGTTTTTCGAGAAAGGCCTTCATACCTTCCTGAGCGTCTATATCAAGACAGTTCATGGCAATTGCATGGGTTGCATATTCGTAAGCAGATGGTTCATTTAGATCTGCCTGTCTGTAAAATGTCTTCTTGCCAAAAGCGAGGGTATACCGGCTGTATTGCGCCATTTCCATGGCCAGGTCTCTGGTCTCTTGGGAAAGCTTATCCGGGGAGACGACCTGATTCACCAAGCCGAACCTTTCAGCTTCATCAGCCGAGATAAATCGACCTGTCAAAAGCATTTCCATGGCTCTTCTTCTTCCGATAACTCTGACCAGCGGAACAGCAGGGGTCGTGCAGAAAAGGCCTATTTTTGCGCCGGGTGTGGCAAATTGGGCGCCGGTTTCTGCGATGGCAAGATCGCAGGCAGCAACAAGCTGGCATCCTGCTGCCGCTGCAATGCCGTGAACCTGAGCAATGACGGGTTGTGGTAGTTTTTTAAGGGTTTGCATCATCTTCGCGCATACCGAAAAAATGGTATAAAAATGCTGAATATCCAGGTCCGACCCGACCATATCTTTCAGGTTGTGCCCTGCACAAAAAGCAGGGCCCTTTCCCCTGATAACGACGACGTGAATATTCTGATCCTGTGCGATGGTTTTTAGTTTGTCGAGCATATCATTCATCACGTTAAGAGAGAGTGCATTCCGTTTGTCCGGTCGATTTAATGTCAGCCATCCAATGGGTCCGTCCTTTTCAAGCAATACAGGTTCCATGCTTTTTCCTCCATGTCATACTAAATATTTTACCTTTAAAAATTTATTTCGGCCAGCGACTTTAAAGGCTTTTTAACCATATTCGGGTGTGAAACGTAAGTTATAAATTTTTAGCAGCCTTCCAGCATCTGACAAAATGATTTTCTCCAACTTTTTCGAAAACCATCTTATCTTTCCGACAAGCTGTTTCAGCGATGGTACATCTATCCTGATACTTGCATCCTTCGGAAAAAACCTCTGAATCGCCGATACGACCATTGGACAATTTAACATGCCATTTTTTATCCGGATCCGGATCGGGAATCGCCGATAGTAAGGATATGGTATAAGGGTGATGGGGATGATCAAAAATATCTTCCGACGGTGCAAACTCCATGATATGGCCTTTATACATCACGGAAATGGTGTTGCAAAGATACCCCACAACATTAAGATCATGGGAGATAAAGAGATAGCTTAATCCCAGCTGATCCTGCAGGTCTTTTAAAAGATTGATGATTTGAGCCTGGATGGAAACATCCAGCGCCGAAACCGGTTCATCACATACAATCAATGATGGTTCCACGCTCAGGGCGCGGGCGATACCGATGCGCTGGCGTTGGCCTCCGCTGAATTCGTGGGGATATCGATCTGCGCTGTCCGGTAACATGCCCACCATTTTCAAGAGAGTCTCAAGACGCTGTTTACGGTTTGTTGCGTGTTTCTTGCCCAGGATTCGAATCCCTTCTTCTATGGACTGTCCGATGGTCATACGGGGATTCAGTGATCCGAATGGATCCTGGAAAATGATCTGTATCTCTTTTCGATACGGCTTCATCTCTTTTTCGGAAAATCGGCTGATATCGCGATCCTGAAAAACAATTTTTCCTGCATCCGATTCCAGTAGTTTCAAAATAAGACGAGCAACCGTTGTTTTTCCACAACCGCTTTCTCCCACCAGGCCCATGGTTTTACCCTGTTCGATTTCAAAGCTCACGCCGTCCACGGCTTTCTCCCATCCGTCGATTTTTTGAAAAAAACCTCGCCGAATCGGAAAGAATTTTTTTACGTCTTCTAAGCGAAGAATGATGGAATTATTTTTGTTTTTTGTTTCCATTTATTTGGAATAAACTCCGGTTTCAAACAATACCGGACACCGGCCCAGGTGCCCCTCGCCGTAGTCGCACATCCCGGGATATTCTTTTTGGCAACTTAAAATTCTGTGACGACACCGCGGATGAAACGGACACCCCTCGGGCCTATACGCCGGATTCGGCACGCTGCCGGGGATGCTGTAAAGTCTTTTACCCCGTTTTGAAAGACTGGGAAGCGAGGCCAAAAGTCCCTGGGTATAAGGATGCCGGGCAGCGCGAAAAATTTGATCTGTATTGCCCTGTTCAACAATGATACCCGCGTACATGACATAAATCCGATCTGCGATGGCCGAAACGACACCGAGATCATGGGAAATATATAGAATCGACATGGACCGTTTTTTTTGAATCGATCTAAAAAGCGCGAGAATCTGAGCCTGTACCGTAACATCAAGAGCTGTTGTCGGTTCATCTGCAATAATCAGATCCGGGTCGCACGCCAGGGCCATGGCGATCATGACCCGCTGTCTTTGTCCGCCGCTGAGCTGGTGCGGGTAGTCATTAAGTCGTTGCTTAGGGGATGGAATACCCACGTCGTTAAGGAGTTGAACACAATATCGGTAAAGCGTTTCTGTGTCTATGTGTCGATGCGTACGGACGGCCTCACCGATCTGATCACCAATGGTGAAAACCGGATTCAGGGATGTGAGGGGCTCCTGAAAAACCATGGAAATATGATTCCCCCGAATTTTTTGCATCGCCTTTTCATCGAGTTTTATAAGGTTTTGTCCGGAAAATATAATTTGGCCGTCTACGATTTCTCCAGGGGGTGTTGGAATGAGGCCGAGAATGCTAAGTGCCGAAACGGTTTTCCCACATCCGGATTCACCAACAATACAGACCGTCTCTTTTTCCCGGACTTCGAAACTGATCCCGTCCACCGCATGGGCACGCGCTCCGTTGCTTTGAAAATAGACCTTTAAATTTTCTACGCAAAGAAGAGGTCTGTCATTGGTCGTTCGTCCATCGATCATTTAGTGTCTTTCTCTGAGCTTGGGGTTCATAACATCTCTGAGACCCTCGCCAAAAAGGTTAAAAGAGAGCACCACAATCAGTATTGCAATCCCCGGTATAAAGGTCAACCAGGGCGCATCAAAGATAAAGTTTTTGCCGTTCGAAAGAATGTTGCCCCAGGTGGCATGGGGTGGGGGCACCCCGAATCCAAGAAAGCTCAAACCGGCTTCGGTTAAAATAGCCGAAGCAATGCCGATGGTGGCCGAGACCAGCACCGGCGCAATGGCATTGGGCATGATATGACGAAAGATAATCCTGAAATTGCTAAGACCAAGGGCCTTTGCCGCTGCCACAAAGTCCTGTTCCCTCAATGAAAGAAATTCAGCACGGACAAAGCGCGTCGTCCCCATCCAACTGGTCAGTCCGATGACGATCATAATGTTGTATATGCTCGCAGGAAGCAGGGCGACCACCGTTAAAATCAGAAAAAAGCTCGGAAAACAGAGCATGATATCCACGATTCGCATGATCAGGGTATCAACGGAAACCGCATTGCTGTGAAGCATCGCTTTTAAGGCCGGCGTTTCTTTTTCTGTTGATCCGTGCCGGGCTGATAGAGAATAAAATATGTATGCCAGGCAGAGCAATAAAATCACTGTGCCGATAAAAGTAAAATTCGCGATCACCAGGCCCGTTCCCAAAATTAAGGCTAACGTGAACAGAACATGATCTGTTCTAATATGGTGTTGTCCAAAATAGCCTGCAATTCCACCCATGAAAATACCGATGAGCACCGATATGCCAACAGCCACAAAACCGACGGTCAGAGAAACCCATGCCCCTTGAAGCATTCTTGCAAAAACATCTCTACCCAGATCATCGGTTCCCATGAGATAAACCCCTAAGACCGGGACCTCTTGGGGTTGCAGGGAATCAAGATTCGGTTTGGCCAATGGTGGGCGCAGCTTTTCCTGAAGACGGACCATGGCCGGATCGAATATGGGTCTGGATCCTGACGTTAAAAAGAGGCCTGTGACGGCACAGCAGAAAAATAGGATAAAAATGAAAAGTCCTAAAATGGCGAGCCGGTTTTGGCCGAAAAGGCGACGGAATTCCTGCATGCGGGTTCGCTTTGGCGGCAGCGGCGATTCGATATAAAAATCGTTGTTTAATTTTTTTTCAACCGGATTCATTACAAGCGTATCCTTGGATCGACAACAAGGTAAAGCAGGTCTGAAATAAACGTGCCGGCCAGAACCAGGACGGCTGAAACAAAATTGACCGTCAGAATGATCGGGTAATCCCTGGCCAGGATGGCCTCATAGGCCATTCGCCCCATTCCGGGCCAGGAAAAAATAGATTCGATGATCACCGAGCCTCCGATCAGCCCGGGCAAAATGAGGCCGAACATGGTGACAAAGGGCAACATTGCATTTCGAAGCGCGTGTTTATAGTGCACCTGTTCCGGAGGAAGCCCTTTGGCCCTGGCGGTGCGGATATAGTCCTGACCTTCCACCTCAAGCATCTGGCTGCGAACATATCTGGAAAGAACGGCAATGCCACCGGTTGCACCCAACACGGAGGGAAGAAGCAGGTGCCAGATTCGGTCCATGAACAGATAAGTTGCCGGAGCGTCTCCGATACCGAACGTTTCCATACCGATCACCGGAACATGAAAGTAAGTGACGACCAAGATGATCAGAACGTATGCAAAGAAAAATCCGGGAATTGAAATCAGTACATACGATATAAACGTGGCACTGCGATCGTAGATTCCGCCCCTAAAAATAGCGGACCGAATTCCCACCGGAAACGAAAGGGTCCAGGTAATGAGTGTGCCCACAACAAATAAGGGCAGGCTGTTCAAAAATCGTTCCCAAATCTTTTTCAGAACCGATTGATTGTCCTTCCAGGAAACGGTTTTTCCTGTAAAAAGGTCCTGGTAAAAATAGATATATTGAACGTAAAGGGGTTTATCCAGGTGAAACTCTTTTTGAAATCGTTCTACGACTTCGGGGGTAAACTTGGGATTCAAAGGATCCACCTGGCTCGGCTTTCCGGGAGCAAGATGAATGATCAAAAAGGATACAATGGAGACAAAAAAAAGCGTAATGGTTTTTTGAACAACACTTCGTCCGATAAATGATAACATGGTCTATCCTTTGTCCATAAAACTGGGAACCTGTGGAAGCTTAATCCATTTATTAAAATAGAAACTGTAATTACCGGTTTTGGTGGGTGTTATTTTTTCATACTGTATGGCTCCGGTATCATCGACAGTTTTGATGACGATGCGTTTGTCCAAAACAGCGGTCCATTTGTCCACATAAAGAAATGTATAGGGCTGTTCGCCGGCAATAATTTCGTGAAGCCTGTGACTAGAATTCGATCTGCCGGTTATGATTGTATTCCTGCCGGATTTTGATGATAAGATCATCCGCTTCTTTGTTTTTATAGCCGACAAAATTGAGCTGATATGGATTTGTTTGGCTCGAATGCCATATCTGATAAAGATCAGGGTCAATTCCCATCTGCCAGCCCAGAATCAGTGCATCAAAATCTGCTTTATTCACGCGCTCCTGGATAAAAACAGACCACTCCAAAAGATCGGTGTAAACATCGATGCCGATCTGTTTCCAAGCGTCCTGGGCAATGGCCAGTATGGCCTTTCGAAGGTCGTTGCCGCTGTTGGTAATCAGCGTGAATTTAAATGGTTTGCCGTTCTTTTCAAGCCGGCCGGCCTTGTTTCGTTTCCAACCGGCTGCCTCCAGCAGCTTTAGTGCGCCATTGGGATCGTAGACAAGCGGTTTGATGGCGTGGTTGTAATAGTCGGTCTGTTTGACAAAAGGTCCGGTAATCCGTTCTCCCTGGCCGTAAAGCACATACTTGATGATTTTTTCAACGTCTATGGCCATCCCAAGGGCTCTTCTTACCCGGGGATCGTCAAAGGGTTTGCGTCTTATGTTGTAACCGATATAGGTGTATCCGAAAGCAACCCCGGAAAAATTCTGGAACCGCGGATCTTTTTCCAGGCGTTTGACCTGATGGGGTTGAACCCCATAACTGTCGATAGTACCGGCATAAAATTCCATTTCCTGGGTCAGAAGGTCGGGAATAATGCGGAAGACATAACGCTGATAATTGGGCGGCCCTTCCCAGTAATCATCAAAACGATCCAAAATGATGTACTGATCAGATTTCCAATTTTGGAATTTGAAAGGCCCGCATCCAACGGGATGCCGGTTAAAGGTGCTCTGGCGAATGGAAAAGGTTTTCGGATCTTTTCCGAGACGAATGGCTTCTTTTTTGAGTGCATGAGAGTTGAGCAGATGCTCGGGAAGGATTCCCATGCCCCAGGTTCCGATGGCTGGAGAGTAGAGCCGCTTGTAAACGATTTTAACGGTCAGCGGATCGATAACCTCGACGGTTTTAACCGGTTCGTAATCTGAAATACGCGGTGAAAGATTTTTCGGATTCATGATGGCTTCATATGTGAACCTGACATCATCGGCACCCATCAGATGGCCGTCGTGAAACTTCACTCCGGGCCTTAAGTGAAATAAAAGAATCGGATTGTGTTCAAAGGCCGGTATCAGCTCTCTGGTGTATGCCGCCCATTGTTCTTTGGAAAGCTGAGAATCGCTTTTCAAGTAGTCTTTGCCGTGAAAAGATTCAAAGTAATCTTTCCCCAGAAGATGGATAAGGTTTTGGAAAAGATCCTGGTCCACCGTATTTAAAACCAGCTTGATCCTTGGGGGCGCTGCCACTTGGATTATCAATCGTTTTCTCTTTACCGGTATTTGAATCCTTGAATGACTTTGACACCGTAAACGTTCGAGGCGGAAGGACGGAAATGTCCGTGATGCGGTTTAGAGAATCCTTGAGAGCCGGATCTTTTATACGTGTTGTTTTTTGGGCGTGTTTAATGAAATCTGCCAGGGTGTGTGCATCGGCCTTGCCCAGACCCGGTATGCGGGCGGATGGGTTGACATAAAAGAACGCGTCTTCAAAAATTTCCCATGATTTGGCCAGCCTTCCCCTGAAGCGCAATTGTTCATCCCGGTCGATGAGACCTTCAAACACCATGTCATTGATACTGCTGCTGGCGGAATCTGCCGAAAGGATGGGGTTTAAAAGACTGGCATCACCGATGGATCCGGCGATGTATTCAGCAAGCCGAGCAGGGTTTCCCTTTGTTTGCTGTTCGTATGTCGGCACCCAGAAATAAGACTGAAGCAGAACAAGAATCAGAAGTATGGGAGCGAAAATAAGGACACGTCTGACGGTCATTACAAATTTACCCTAACTAAATGTTTTTAAAGGATAAACATAAGTGAAACATAAACATATGAGATTCGAGTTTTCGAGTCAAGCGAAAAGGTAGCATAGAATGGCGGAATAAGATAAAGAGGAAGTTTAATCGCTTGACTAATTCAATCGATTTTGAAATTTTTGGACAGATGACCGGAGAAACGAAAAAACTGCAAAGGAACAACCGAGTGTAAATACAAAGACACGGCTGTGCATTATTTTAAATTTCGGTTTTTTTTATTTTTACCATAATCCAACAAAATCTTTACCCGGAAGGTGGAGCATCTGCACAATGAAACGATTAATCAGAATTATCATTTTAGTCGTTCTTGTTTCGGCTGTGATTCTGGGCGTTCGGTGGTTTTTACAAGCGGAGGGAAACCCGTCCGCATCCGAACTCAGGGTCTACGGGAATATCGATATCCGAAAAGCCGACCTCGCGTTTAGCGAACAAGAGCGCATTGCTCAGGTTTTGGTGGAAGAAGGCGATCGCGTTACGGCAGGCCAGGTTCTGGCGCGACTGCAAACCAATCGTCTGGAAGCTCAAATCAGAGAAATACAGGCGCAAATCGCCGCCCAACAGGAGGTGGTCAAACGACTCGAAGCCGGGACCCGACCGCAGGAGATCGAGCAGGTGCGCGCCGAGGTGGCGGCGGCAAAAGCCACGGTCCGGAATTCGATGCTGAATTTCGAGCGCATCAGTAAAACGTCAGGGGCCGGGGCCACGAGCCAGCAGGCTCTGGACAATGCCCGGGCCCTGCTCGATGTGGATCAGGCCCAGCTCAAAGTCAAAGAAAAGGCGCTGAATCTTGCACTGGAAGGCCCTCGCAAGGAAGACATTGCCGCGGCCAAAAACACGCTGGAGGCACTCAAGGCATCTCTTTCACTATTAAAGATAAGGCTTGCGGATATGACTTTGATATCTCCGGCGCCGGGTATCATTCAAAACCGAATTCTGGAACCCGGAGAAATGGCGAGTCCAACCCGGCCGGTTGTTACTCTGGCGTTAACCGATCCCAAGTGGGTACGGGCCTATGTGCCGGAGCCGGATCTCGGCCGGATCAATCTCGGCATGAAGGCTAAGATCTTGAGTGATTCGTTCCCGGATCAAAGTTTTGAAGGCTGGATCGGCTTTATCTCTCCTGTGGCCGAATTTACTCCGAAAACCGTGGAAACAGAGGATCTGCGAACAAAGCTGGTGTACGAAGTGAGGGTTTTTGTTCATGATTCCAAAGACCTGCTTCGGCTGGGAATGCCGGTCACGGTAATCGTGGATCGCACCGCTTCATCCGGTAAATCCCAGGATGGCGGCGTTCCAGTCCAAGAAACTGCCAAACCGGTCAAAGGATAGCAAGGGATATGGCGGTTGGGTCACATATACAGACTGCGGCCTCCACGGAAGTGGTGCTGGCGGTCCGGAATCTGGAAAAGACGTTTTCCTCCAAAAAAGGGCCTGCGATTCAGGCCCTGCGGGACGTATCGCTCAATGCCCTGCGCGGACAGGTCACCGGACTTGTGGGAGCCGACGGGGCCGGGAAAACCACCTTGATCCGTACGGCAGCCGGCCTGATCGTCCCCACGGCCGGCAGTGTTACCGTTCTGGGGTTCGACAGCGTGGTCGATACCATCGAAATTCAGAGCCGCGTCGGTTATATGCCCCAGAAATTCGGCCTGTACCAGGATCTGACCGTGAAAGAGAACATGGACCTCTATGCCGATCTTCAGGGGGTGCCGTCTTCCGAGCGAAAAGATCGGTATCACCGCCTGCTTCAGATGACCGGCCTGGAACCCTATACCCGGCGCATGGCCGGTGCGCTTTCCGGCGGAATGAAACAGAAGCTGGGGCTGGCCTGTTCGCTCATCAAGTCGCCGGAGATGCTGTTGCTGGACGAGCCCACCGTAGGCGTAGATCCGATCTCGCGTAGGGAGCTGTGGAAAATCGTTTATGAGCTGGTGGAAAGGGACGGCATCGGGGTGCTGCTCTCAACCGCCTATCTGGACGAGGCGGAGCGATGCGATCATGTGGTGGTGCTGCATGAAGGTAAAAAACTTGCCGAAGGAACGCCCCGGGAGTTCAAAGAGCGGGTGGGACAAAAAGTAGTGCTCGTGGATCCTTCGCCGGACATCAAGCCTCGTCAGATACACACGCATCTTGTGGGCAAAGCGCATATTATCGATGCCACCATCCGATCCGGGAGGGTGCGCGTGGTGACCGATGTTTACGGCACCCAAGCTGTGGCCGACGCTTTGCCGGAAAAATGGCCGGCAACCATCAAGAACACGCCCCCGACCTTTGAAGATGCCTTTATGACCCTCATCCCCCACAAAGAGAGCCGCTTTCAAATCAACCCTGTCGACGAAACTTCCGGCAAGACAATCCGGAATGAAGAAGTGGTGGTGCAGACCCGGTCGCTTCAGAAGTCGTTCGGTGATTTCGAGGCGGTCAAAAGACTCACTTTCGAGGTTCATCATGGTGAAATTTTCGGTCTGCTCGGACCCAACGGCGCCGGGAAAAGCACCACCTTTAGAATGCTATGCGGATTGCTGAGCGCCAGCGCCGGCGAGATCAGCGTGGCCGGGTATGATTTACGGAACTCGCCGTCCAGGGCCCGCTCCCGTCTGGGATACATGGCCCAGCAGTTTTCCCTTTACGGTCAGCTCAGTGTACAGGAAAATCTGAGCTTTTTCGGAAGGGCCTATGGTCTTGGCGGTAATCGGCTTCGGCTTCGTTTGGAATGGGCTTTTGAGGAATTCGGACTTGGCAAATGGCACGACAAGGCCGCCGGCCAACTTCCGGGTGGTTACAAGCAGCGTCTGGCTATGGCGGCGTCGCTTTTGCACGAGCCGGACATTCTTTTTCTGGACGAGCCGACGTCAGGCGTGGATCCTTTGGCTCGCCGCGAGTTCTGGCTCAGGATCAACGGCTTTGCCGAACAGGGGGTGACCGTGGTGGTAACAACCCATTTTATGGAAGAATCCGAATACTGCGACCGGATGTTGATCATGTCCCTGGGAGAAAGCCTCGCCATGGGCACGCCTTCTGAAATCCGGGAGCTGGCCCGTTCAAAAGAAAATCCGGAACCGACCATTGAAGACGCGTTTATCGCCCTTGCAGAGGGAACCATCTCACCCTCCGGCGAACCGAATCGAATTGAAAACAGCAGAGGGAGAAAATGACGCCGCGCACCCTTTTCTTTATGCGCATGCGGGGAATTCTCCGTAAGGAAGTGCTCCAGATCCTGCGCGATCCCAGCAGCATTGCGCTGGCCATTGTTTTACCTTTGGTGTTGCTCTTTATCTTCGGATACGGGCTGTCGCTGGATGCCGAAAACGTGCCCATCGCCGTCGTGCTCGACGACAACAGCCCGGCGGCCCGGGAGGTGTCGGCCAGATTCGATTTGTCACCGTATTTCAAAACCATTCATTTGACATCCATGGCCGAAGCAACGGAGTGGCTGAATCAAAGGCGTGTTGATGGTATTGTTCATCTGCAAAGCGATTTTTCGTCCAGTCTTTTCAGCCGGAACCAGTCTCCGGTTCAGGTGATTGTCAACGGCATCGATGCCAACCGGGCCAGGCTCATCCAGGGGTACGCGCGCGGGGTGCTTCAGACATGGACCGAGCTGCGTCAGGCCCGGGGCGAACCGGTGGCCGGCCCTGCCGTGAAAATATCCCAACGGATATGGTTCAACGAGGCCGCCGTCAGCCGTAACTTTCTGGTACCGGGTCTCATCACCCTGATCATGACCCTCATCGGAATCCTTTTGACCGCCTTGGTGGTGGCCCGGGAATGGGAGCGCGGGACCATGGAGGCCATTCTGGTCACGCCGATTCGCAGAGTTGATCTTTTGCTGGGCAAAGTGCTTCCTTATTTTATCCTGGGCATGATGGGCATGGGCCTGTCCGTGGTCGTCGGCACCACGCTGTTTCAGGTGCCGTTTCGCGGCTCCTTCGTCGCCCTCTTTATCTTGAGCGCGCTTTTCATGCTGGCTTCCCTGGGCTTTGGACTGCTGATATCCGCTGCCGTACGAGTCCAATTCGTGGCCGCCCAGATTTCTATTGTGGCGGGGTTTCTGCCCGCATTTTTTTTTCGGGGCTTATTTTCGACCTGGATAGCACGCCCCGCTTCATTCAAATCGTAAGCCACATGGTTCCGGCGCGGTATTTCGTGTCTATCAGCCACACCCTTTTCATGGCCGGCGACGTCTGGCCGGTGCTGCTGCCCAATGCCCTGGCTCTGGCGGTTATGGCTGTTTTATTCACCAGCCTTGCTTTTCGCAAAATCACCAAACGTCTGGAGGGCTAATGGATTTCGTACGCCGCATCATCGCATTGATGTTCAAAGAATTCGTCGTGATCCTAAAGGACCCCAAAAGCCGTTTTGTCATTATCGGCCCACCGCTGATCCAGTTTTTCGTGTTCGGGTATGCTGCGACGTATGATCTCAAAAACGTGCGCTACGCAATATTCGACGAGTCTCGCACGCCTGAATCACGGCAGCTTCTATCCCGGCTTGCAGGGTCAGAAAATTTTGAATTGACAAAGACCCTCTTGGCCGAAAAAGAAATCGATGTTGTGATCAACTGCGAAAAGGCCCGTCTGGTCATCCACATCGGTCCCGACTTCAGCCGGAATCTTCACATCGGCCGGCCGGCGACCCTCCAGGTGATCGTGGACGGCCGCAATTCCAATGTGGCCCTGATCGCATTAGGATATATCGGAAGTATGGTCGAACAGTATAACCAGGAACTTGTCAGAAAAGGAGTGGTCAGCATGAACGGCCCCGGAGTAGTACTTGTAGACCGGGCCTGGTTCAACGCCAACCTTCAAAGCAGATGGTTCATTGTATCGGCCCTGGGCGGTCTTATCAGCATGGTGGTGGTCATGATTCTTACCAGCCTTTCGGTGGCGCGGGAACGGGAATTCGGCACCTTCGATCAGCTTTTGGTCGCTCCATTCAACCCCGCAGAAATTCTTATCGGCAAATCCCTGCCCGGCATGTTCTTCGGCCTTATGGACGCCCTTTTGTTTGCGGCAGGGGCGGTTTACTGGTTCGATGTGCCGTTTCGCGGTACCATCGGGGCCCTCATCCTGGCCCTGGGATGTTTCATTCTCACCATAGTGGGCGTCGGGCTGCTGGTGTCGTCCCTGTCCATGACCATGCAGCAGGCCCTCCTCGGATCCTTTGTCTTCATGATGCCGTCGGTCATCCTTTCCGGATTTGCCACCCCCATTGAAAATATGCCTCACTGGCTCCAGATCGGAACCTTAATCAATCCCTTGCGCCATATCATCACCGCCCTGCGAAATATATTCCTGGAAGGCACCGGCGTAAGCATGATCTGGCCCCAACTCTGGCCGCTATTGCTGATGGCCGGTTTTACGCTGCCGCTAGCGGGATGGATGTTCCGGCACCGGTCCCAATAAGCGAGTCCCATAAGCCCCAAATCCGGTCTTGTTCAATCTCATATCCATAATGGTAGCCCTGCAACAACCTGCGATCTTTATCGGTCATCCCTTCAAATTGGATACCCAACATCTCCGTTTTTTTTCCTTCGAGAGAAATTTCCTTACTCCAAACAGCAGTGCCTAAAATAGAGAGACTAACAAAGGCGATGGCTAAATATATTTGAATATGAACCTGTTTTCCAACCAAGCTGCCAAAATGAGCGGTTTCATAATTCGCACCCAAAACAACGCTGGCCCCACCCAATGAAATGTTTTCCGTGAATCCACTGATGTCCAAAGGGGCTTTATCCGGCTCATCACTAAATATTTTAATATTTACTTGGGTTGGGAGCCGGTGCCTGACGGTTTTACGAACTGTGCTTGAAAACCTTTCTTCATCGGATTCCGAACGGCTCTGATACAGGTCATGGATAAGACGCTTAACATTCGGATATTTTCTGCAAATCTTCATCAGTCTTGGTTTGGAAATTTTCGCAAATTCAACGCGAGTAATTGTTTCGACAGTTGACTGAGAGATCTTTTCTTTTTCAAACGGATAAATTTCACCAAAAAAATCGTTTTCCATGAGGTTTTTGGATGATTTCTTTTGGATTTTTCCTCCTTTCTCCAAACGATGGTAGATCGTTTTCTCTATATTACCAGACACAACAAAATAGAGGTTATTCTCTTCATCACCGAATTTTTTCATCATACTGCCTTCAGGAAAATACCGGAGAACCAACATACTCATAAAGGCGATCATTTCAGGATATGTCATCCTGATGAAAAAACGCTGAACTCCTGTGTTGTTAGATCGGGTTTTACGAAGGGATGAATAGAAGTCTTGCCCCTCTTGATAAGAGAGTCCAAGGATTTGCCATTCAAGGATTTTGGATACAATGGCCTGAATGATCATATCTGCTTCGATAAAAAGCTCGGCAGCTGTCCCATATGCATCGGCGGCGGCATAAAACGATTTATCTCGTTCCAAAAGGTCGGCAAAGAATCTATGGAGCCATGGATCATTTGGAAAAGCTTTAAGTAGATTTTCAAACTCTATGACAGAATCGATCGTGACAGAACCATCTATAATACGGCTTACGATGCTGTTCCGTTTTTTTGTCCGGTCGTTCATTACTAAAATCCTTATTTAGTGATGAGAACGATTAACATCATGTGCGTTGATTGTTATGTGTCATAAAAATAAGATGCGTCATCCAATTATCCTTTTATTTATAGGCAATAGTGAAGACCAGGTGTAATAGTGAACACCAGGAATCCTCCTGCTGTGGTGAACGGCAATTGCCGGGGATGTTATTGAAGCCCTTAATACGAAGGTCCTTCATCATTTTACATGCAAGACAGGTTGCAAAACTATGGGGCGGTAATTCCATTTCAAACTTGAGTGGTATTTGATGAGTTGGCAGATGAGTTATATTTGCTTTGTTTTTACGTTTATTCATCAATCCGTTTTCCTTTTAAATATCATCGGCAATTTCCCAAAAAACTTGATTTTTAAAATCAGCAATCCACCCAATGCAGCGGAAGTGTCATCATTTGGAACAACAAAACCGTTGAAAAATACGGCTGTACAAGGTAATATCAGATCGTTGGTTTGCACAGGTCCCAGCGTCGGATCCTCTGCAAGCCCTAAGTTCAAACAACCAACCTTTTAAAAGAAAGTCATGCGATGATGCTGAAAAGATGGTGTCTGGTTGCATCCGTGTTCATGGTGGCAAGCCTGGTGATAACGGCTCCGGTTGTTTCAGCGGAGTCTTGCCGGGCTTTTAGGCAAAAAAACGGGCTTCAGGCCTATGTCCCGCCCGAGTGGTTTTTAAGGGGGTACTTCATTGCCTGCGAAAAAAATCCGGGTTACGTTTTTGGACCGGTTCAGGATTTTGTCGGGGCGCTTGGCGGCACAACCACATGGTTGATCGAGGATATGGAGTTAGAACGCCTCAAGGCGGCCTCTGCAGACGGAAAGAAAATCGAATATTCGTTGTTTCTTGAAGCGGTTTCACCCGATCGCACGGAGTATTGGGTTTTCGTGGTGCTGCCGTATGAAAGCGCACAGGCGTGGTACGATGCGAAGCGGGCCTATCACGGAAGAAAGGCCGAGGAATATTACGGAAAAACCCGAAGTGAGCTTGAACGCGCTCTGAGCCAAGGGCTTAACATTAACGCTGAGCTTCGCTTTTGGATAGAGAACGGAGAGACCAGCCTGCAGGCCCCCGAGGACGTGATCATGAGCAGATACAAATTCCAGCCGGTTTTCGACCTCGGCACGGGTCGCCGGCTGGGCCCGGCCGCCAAGACCGAGTAGCTCGGTATCCAAGGAGGTATGAATCATGTCATTTGATGAGAATAAAAATGATAAACCCAATCGCCGCGACTTTCTAAAAAAAGCTGCGGCCATCGGATTGGGGGCTGCGATGGGTGGTACCGCTCTCCGGCGGCCCCGCCAGGCTTCGGCCCAGATCGCCCTTCCCAAGGCGCCGATGCCCCGCAGACCCTTCGGCCGGTCGGGCATAAAGGTCTCCACACTTTCACTGGGCGGGATGTTTGACATTTTGAACAATCGGTTAATGCTCGCCAAAGCGCTTGAGTGGGGGATCGACTATTGGGACACCGCCGAAGGGTACGGCGGCGGCCGCAGCGAAGAGGGCATCGGTCGCTGGTTCGCCCGAAATCCCGATACCCGCAAGCAAGTGTTTCTGGTGACCAAGCTTTCACTGAGAAGAGGTACCGATTTTACGCCCCGGCTTGAAGAGTGCCTGAAACGGCTGCATACCGATTACATTGACCTGCTTTTTGTGCATGGCATCAGCGGCATCGATGAGATGGACCCCGGTCTGGAATCCTGGTCCCAGGCCATGAAAAAGGCCGGTAAGTTGAGGTTGTTCGGCTTCAGCACACATTCCAACATGGAAGACTGCCTTGAGGGGGCCGCCCGGCTGCCGTGGATAGACGGCATCATGTTTACCTACAACTACCGCCTGATGCACGAGCCCCGCATGAAAGCGGCGGTTGAGGCCTGCTACCGAGCCGGTATCGGTCTCACGGCCATGAAGACCCAGGGCGGCGGTCCGGTCAAGAGCGATTCCGAGTCTGAGATAGAGATGGCAGGCCGCTTTATGCAGAAAGGATTTACAGACCATCAGGCAAAGCTAATGGCTGTTTGGGAAGATAAACGTATCGCCAGCATCTGCTCTCAGATGCCCAATCTCACCATTATGGCGACCAACGCGGCGGCGGCAGTCGATCAAACCCGCCTTTCACAGTCCGATCGTGCCTTGTTGGCCCAATACGCCAGGGAAACCTGCGGCGACTATTGCGCCGGATGCGGCCGTCTCTGTTCAGACGTGCTTGGCAAAAAGGTGCCGATAAACGATGTCATGCGCTGCCTCATGTACGTTCATTCTTACCAGGATTTAATGCTGGCACGTTCCACCTTCGAAACGTTGCCGGCTCAAACAAGAGCGCTTTTGGCTCAGTTGGACTTCAGCGAGGCGGAACGGTCGTGCCCTCGAAACTTGCCGATCGGACGGATGATGCAAGAGGCGACGAATCTTTTGGCCTGACCGGGCCCGGGGATCTTGCCGAGTATCGCCTTCGAGACCGAGACGGCTTCGTATGGTTAAGCAGCGCGTTCGTCGAGGTTGTCGTAGGACTCCAATCGCTTAAAAAAATCTACCAAAATAATTGCAAAAGATATTGTTACGGTATTCTATAACAACAGGCCGAATATGAAGAGCGAAAAGAACGAAATATACATTTTCTGTCCGAAGAAAGGAAATCCACGTAAACACATCGATGTATGTCGGCAGTGCCGTTATCTAAAGAAATGTAAGGCGTATCAAAGATATCTTCAACCTGAGTTGCCGTTTATATTTAGATCGGAGAATCTCAAAATGAAAGTTACGGGAGATGATTTGACAATTTTCAAAAATAGGATTTATTTGACCTGACACCAGAAAAATATGATATCTGTAGATCAATTGCTGTTGTGAATGGTGTAGATACTGGCATTTCACATCAAGCGAAACATTTTACCGAATGAAGGCATTATTTTTTCGTGGAGGAAGGTTCGACGGAGGCAAGCCATCCTATAATGAATTAAAGGATATTGTCAGGTTCACAAAACAGCATGAGGCGTTGAGAAGAAGCGGTAAAACAGCATTAGTAGTATCGACAGATCTCGCATTTGGTCTTGGAAGAATGTATGATGCGTTAGCAGAAATTGAAAATTTATCCCACTCGGTGAAGGTTTTTCGTTCTATGGATGAAGCAATTAAATGGCTTGAGGGAGATGAATAAAGCTTGTCCGATTCAATTTGACAACAGGAAAGCCCGGCTCCAAATATCCTACCCCCGGCTGACTCATTTGTAAACGTTTTGCTACCTCTGTACAACGCATCGCTAATTCTCGAACAGCCCAATAACACAACAAATCCCTATCTTGGACTTGAGATTTCCGACGACCTTTTGAATATATCTCTTCTTTCTCTATACCGTATATCCTGGATACCCTCTCACCAATCTTTTTCAGATCATATCCCAGGCTCTTTAATTCAAAGCGGCGCTCCAGTTGCTCATTTGCCGTTGCATTAACTTGCCATCACCACAGGTTCAGGCATTTCAATTTTATGTACATATATCGTAAATTCCATAAAAAATCAAAAAGGCAAATCCCCAAAATGGATCTGCCTTTATTGGAAAACGGTATCACACTTTTTTTTGGACAAGATGCGTGTGTTTTAATTGCAGTAAACACAAGCTCTTAGGTGATGATTTCATATCGACATACCAGATGTATGAAACTCCATCCACTTAATAGTCATTTATTTTCAATAAGTTGGCTCTTTATTTATGTCAATTCACCTTTGTCTGCCGCATGAAAATTCCTTCACTTATCCGCTTTTAATTTAGATGCTCAGATTGTATTTATTTTTAAAACAGTTGGTTAATATTGTTCGCTCGTTCTGGCACATTAATTGCTGATAAATTATGGAACTCATTTAAACCCTGCATTGACGAGTAAAACAAAGAGAACCTTTAAGGAGGTGAACAAGGGTATTTCATTTTGTATGGTCATTTTATGGATATAGGATTGTAAACAGAAAAACCAAGAAAAGGAGATGAACATGAAAAGAATTACAATTATATCTTTAACTTTGATTATTGGACTTTGTCTGGCGACAGGTGCTTTTGCAGCAGATAAAGCTGCTATTAAAAAACAAGTAGATGACATTGTTGTGGCCATTGATGGCGGGAAAATGGCTACGGACTTTGCAAGTGCAGCCCAAAATAAGCCATACTATGTATTTATAATGGAAGAGGGCGGAATGCTCCTGGTTCATCCGTCATTGGTTGGACAAAGTCTTAAGGAAAAAGCAGGACCCGTTTATACTGAATGTGCCAAAGCGACTGCTGAAGGTGTATGGGTTAGTTATGTATGGAAAGAAAAGCCAAAAAATACCTATGTCAGGAAAACCACGAGCGGTTTAATTGTCGGAAGTGGATACTAAGAGCAACAAAATTGATATTTATCTAAGTAAATTGTAACAAAGTTTTTGAGAGAATTATAGTGTCGCCCATTGAACTTATCGTTTTATGGGCGACATTTCTTTATGGTGCGATACTATATTTTTTGACGATAACACAATAATTTTCTGGCCTCAAAAACCTGTGATTTATAGCAGTAAGTACAGGTTTTGAGTTGATGATTTCAAGCTGAAATCGTAACATGAGGACGCCGAAAATTGAAAGACAGAGCCTACCAAAGACCCTGTCTTTTCCTGTTCGGTTGAGCCATTTTCATGGAGTCGTTCAAAGCTGTTATATTTATCATTTTGATGGTTGATATTTGAATGAGAGGTTTACCTTGGCCCGGTAGGCAGTGACCTTCCCGTTTTCAATTTTCACGTCCAATTGAATAATTTCCGCGATTCTCAAATCCTTTAAGGTTTTGCCGGCGGTCTCCACCGCGTTTTTGGCGGCATCTTCCCATGAAGTCGAGCTTGATCCCACCAGTTCAATAACTTTGTAGACACTTGTACTCATGATTTACCTCCTTTGTTCTTTTTTTCTGTCAAGTAGTGTTATTATAAGTGCTTGATATTTGTAATGCCTTCAACATCCATCCCTTTGCTGATTCAAGCTCTTTGAAGGGAAAATGTTTAATAGAGGCTTTAACAAAGTGCTTCCCAAGTGATTCTGCTACATCGGCAATTTTGGAGTCAGTCACTATGGCCACCCTGGCGATTTTACGATGGTGATTACGCACAAATCTCATATGCTCAATCATCCCATTAAAATCCTCCCATCCGGGGAACTTTTTGGTCACAATGATAATTCCGTTCAATCCTCCACTTTTTTTAATAAAGGGATCAACAACCTCTGATAAGGTCAGAAAGTCCTGAGTCTCCAACTTCCCCTCAGGTCGCACAGTAAGCACTCCCGCATTCTCATCTAACTCATAGAATATCATCGGTTTCTCCAATTATGGAAATGATCTTCAGATCGCAGGTTATTATACTTGTATATTTCTTACCTGGCCAAAGCATTCATAAAACACTCCAAATGTTTCTGCCATTTTGAAACTTTCTCGTCTTCATCTATTTTGCCCAAAAAGTCCAACCTTTCATCTATTTCCATGTCTCGCATCTCAGGAAAGGTGCATTCTTTTCGTTTACCCTTGTAAGGGCAGTCTTTAAAAACGTTTAGCAGCTTATCATCAAGATCTTTAATGGTCATCAGAAACAGAGTTTCCCATTTTCGAACCCATCCCATCGGTTTCAACAGGCTTGAGTTTATATGAGTTATTAGTTTTACCGTGCCGAAACTCCCAAGGAGGTATGGGGTTAGGTTCACTCCATAGACCGATTTTCCCGTATCTGGCAACGATTTCAAGGTTAAGCCAATCCTCACAAAATGTCTCTTTGCAATATTTCCGATAGACCCAGGCAAATCCATTTTTAACGAGGGCTTCGTTCAGGGATTGACCATCAATATATATTAGAGCAACGGAACGGCCATACCGATCTGTATCTTTGGTTTCAACTTCAACGGTTTTGCCGTATACCATGCCCGAAGTAAATTGCTTTGCCTTTTTACCAAAAGCCTGGTGATCTTCGGGCGTGTCAATGCCGTATAACCTTATCTTTTCACCCTTACCGTCATGTAATACCGTAATAGTATCTTCGTCACTGATCCCAACAACCATGCCTTGCCAGCCCCTTATCCCTTTAGTGGGTTTTTTAGATGAAAGCGGGAATGTGAATTGACCTTCAACATGGACATTACCGTCAGAGAAAGCATTGGGTATGACAAGGGTGAAAAAGATGATTGCAAACAAAGGGAATCTAAATTTGAATACCATCATTTAACAACTCTCAGTTTATAAGTCTTTCTTAGTTTTTCCCAGAGCCTTTCTATTATAACTAAAGCTGCTGTACCCTCGTTAAGATTTTTATTTCCGGAAACTGTAAGGCATGATTCGAACAATTCCTTGTTTATATCTTTCATGAATAACTGGTTTCTTATAAAAATACTCAAGGAATAATTGATCACACGAAGTTCCTCTTTGTCAAAATTTGCCATCCTGACCCTTTCGTCTAATGTCATGTCTGACATAATCTGATCCACAGCTTCATCAACTGTCTTTGGAAGATCGGGTAGCTTTTGAAGATACATATCCTTGTAATAGTCTGTGGCTTTCGAACCCTGAGGGGCATCCATTAAATCTAAAAGTAATGCTCCTTCAATTATAATAGTCATGTGTCTATCGATATTGAGGTATTCATATGTGAAAGGCCCAATTATATAAAGTACATCAATGTTATATTTTTGAATCCAATCATAAACGAGAGTGGTAGCTTCAAAGGAGGGTATTAATTCGAGATCAACGACAAAAACCTGATGTGAATTTTTTATGGTTATTTTCCTGGCATATTTTGAATCGTCATTTAATTCGGCAACAGATATTATGAGTGTTCCCGTCGATTCTTTTACATTTCGTTCGATACATTCAAAGTGGTTGTCCGTTTTCATTTCTTGGAGTTTATACTTTGAAGAAAGTGTACCAATCTCTGTCATTCGTCCCCAAGGAATGTATCCTCCGTGAGGTATGCCCAAACTTATTGCAGCATCTAAAGCAGCTTGATCAGAAACTGTCAGACCGCCTGATATAATTTTTTTAAGCATTATCCTTACTCTTGTATTCCATCTGCACTTCTTTCAGTTTAGCAAAAAACTCCTCATCTGTAATAATGCCTTTCTCAATAAGTAAGCGGGAAACGACGTCCAATTGTATAGTATTTGAAATCAACAGTTCTCGAAAACTAACCAGCTCATCTTGATCAATTTGTTCAGCCATTTGTATCTCCTTGTGGATTAAGTTGTTGTTTGATCCAAATCTTCTGTCTGAGAAAGCCACTCAATTGCACTTTCATAATCGGTGAAAATTTCGTATTCAAATCCCTGAATATCCATACATGCTTTAAACCGATTGGCTATTTCCATGCGTTCAGGATCATCAGGTATAATGTTGGCTATCTTATTTTTAAAAGAGGAAACATAGCTTCCAAACTCAAGAGCTACTTTCATTATATCTTCTATGCTTGCAGCAGCAGAGACAGTAGTTTCTCTTAGATCAATTAGAATATTGTGATCAGCATGAGATCCTGCAGCCATAGCAAGTTCTCTGACAATCTTTTTTGATCGTTCGAGATCAATATTTCCGGTTTCTGTTTTACGAATAAAATCCTTAACCTTATATACTTTTATTCCTGATAACATATTTTCTCCTTCATCATGCTTTTACAAGATCCAGCTTATTCATAGAATCCTCTTAATGAACTATATTTAAATATTAGACATATCAAAAACATATAAAATTATGGGATGAATGTCAATGTGCACAGAATGTTTCAACAGGTTCAAACCTTTAAGATAACAACCTCCAATGATGGTCTCACAATGCACAAAAAATTGTGCATCCTTACACAGTAAAATGTGCAGATCAATTCATCCTGAACCCATGCCTACCATTTGATAATAATTCTAACTTGCCGAAATCATAGGTTCATAGCAACTTTGAATCCACCAATAAGCATTCTGACATGAATATTGGATTAAAACTGAAAACTATGGATAAAGGGGATAACACCATGCCGGGATTAAAGGCCATGTTTCTTGATGAAGGGCATAACCGCAATATCAGATGCAGGTTTATCAGTGATTGCTGTAAGATTGAATCTTATGTGTACTCAAATGCAAGGCTCTTTTCAGAAATTGAAAAGACAGACCCTGATGTTGTTGTGATGAATTTGGATCTGTATGCAAAGATTGACGGGATTGAAACTTCAAGAAGGATTAGGTCTCAGTTTGATGTTCCGGTAATGTATGTTTGAATTAGGGTTTTAACAGTTTGATATCACAAGCTCCGAGACCAACTCAGAATATGGGATAAATTGCAGATATTCAAAACATCACTAATCGACACCTAAAAGAAATATCACTTGACTGTTGGCGAATATTCTGTGTTAATTAAACTAATTATCAGGCATTTTCAGTAAATTTATTTAACACAATAACATAACCCCAAACCTTCTGAATCGAGCCATGAGAAATTCATACCAGAAGGTATTTATAAACAAGCCTCCAAGGGATCTTTTTGCCTAATTGGAGGCTTTTGTAATTTTAGCATTTAACTAAAGAGGTCAAGTTATGGAAGGAAAAATGGTTAGGCATAATAGCTTTGTTTTCCTCGTTGTACTAACGCTGTTTTTTGTCGGATGCGCTCCTTTGTTTCCAATCCATCATCAATCCAGAATATACGAGAAAGATATAAAAAAAATTGAGCTGGGCTCCTCTAAAGCAGAAGTCAACGATCTCTTGGGGAAACCCAACTTCCTTGAAAATGACAGATTTTGTGTTTATGAGGTGTGCGGTTGGCTTGGGGGTATTGGTATCTGGGATGATGCGATAGATTTTGGGGGCCAAATCTATCGCATCTTATTAGAGTTCAATGAAAATGACAGGCTGATAGATTATAAGATGGAAAAAGGAATTATAATAGGCCGCGGACATTATTACCACTATCTTCATCCAAAGATAGCAATTTCCCCTAACGGTAAGAACTTGGCAGTTGTCTGCACTTATGATCATGTTTGGCTAATCGATCTTGAAACTAAAGAGAGGGTTGGATATGGCAGAAACGATGTTTCGCACATAGACTTTACTATACCTATCAAGCCTGAGTTTTCTCCTGACAGTAAATATTTGGTTCTGATAGGTGAATATGTTAAGGTAATAGATGTGGCCAACCCTTCTAAGGCTTTTTTGTTCAAAGGGCATGGGGAGTTTTCTTTTTGGGCGTTGAATCCGAAGAGAGTTACTTGTCTTGCGTTTTTCCCTGATGGAAAAAAAGTAGCTACGGGAGGTTCAAGGGGCTTTGTCAAAATATGGGAGCTATCAACAGGCACTGAAATAATGACCTTTAAAGCACATAGTGGAGAGGTTGATTCAATAAAAATTTCACCGGATGGCAAAATCATTGCAGCGGGACTTGACGATAACATAAGAATTTGGGATTCGACAACTGGTAATGAAATAATGACCTTTAAAACACATGAAAAAAGGGTTGATTCAATTGAATTTTCACCGGATGGCAAAATCATTGCAACGGGTTCTGGCGCTACCATAAGGCTTTGGGATTCGACAACTGGTAATGAATTGTATCACATGAAATCTGAAATAGATGTTTTTATTAGTCTTGGTATTTTCACTCCTCTTAACAGGATAAAAAAACAATGCTTATTTAAATTCTCTCCGGATGGTAAATTATTCGCTGTTAATCGTGGGACACACGTTGAGCTATGGAATATAAATCAAGGAAGAGACGATGTAGGGATAGATGCACAAGGGGTTTTCAAAGGGTTGGCTGATGTTTTTCTCCTACCTGTTTTCGATGAAAGTTCTCTTAATTTTGGACACCCCTCACTTGATTTTTCGAATGACGGGCAAATCCTTTTAGCGACTTTCGGCTCCATAGTAGTTTATCATCTTGATAACAGGAAGAGCTTATGGAGTTATAATTGTAAAAGTATACCTTGTCCGAATCAAATTTTAGTTAAGTATGCAGCACTCCATCCAAACGGCAAGTTATTGTTTATTTACAATTACAATGATAGATATAGTTTTGATAAAAAAGAAGTCTCCATTGTAGACTTAGACCAAAAAAGTGAAGATGGAAAAAATTCTACATTGAATATTCTACCAAGCTCTCATGAATAAGTGTAACCTGCAATATTTTGCCAGTACATGGACTATGATCGTTTTTGTGATATCTAATTTATCAATTCAAAAATACAAAACCCCACCTCTCTGTGTGAGAAATGGGGTTCCTTCTACCATCATATGCTCTTCCTTTGTCTAAGGTTAAAGCAACTGTCTTGAAATCATATGTTTTTTCGCATATTTAAGATAACATGTCAAGAATATTACAAGGATGCTACATTGTAGCGGTAGGGCCTTTTGCTTCAAGCTCGATGTCACACTCCATTGACAGCCAATAAAGCAACACCTGTGCCAAAAAGATGATTTCTTTCGAAACAGCAGTCATTTGAGACAGATTTTATAGTCTAAAACTCTTCGCAATCCCTGGATTGAAAAGGGTTCAGGCGGCCCTGAAAAAAAATGCACTTTTTAGAAAAATGGATGGATCAGATGAGAGGGAAAGGCTTTAAGGAAGAAAATCAAACAGATATTTGCACAGAGAAATGTGCACCACTGCACAGGGTTTTGTGCATTCCGATAACAGGATGTGAAGCTGAAAATAGAAAATCCTTTTGGGAAAGGCTGCTTTTTAGACATTGAATGAAAAGATCAATTTTGAGGAAAAACAAAAAAGCGGATGGCCGTTATTACGACCATCCGCTTTTTAACAATAGGTTACAAATCTATTAGCCGTGAGGCTTTGCGTGCGGCGCAGGTGCCGCGGACGCCGGTGATTTCACCCCTTTTTGTTCAGCCTTCAGGGATGCAGTCT
Organism: uncultured delta proteobacterium; assembly: GCA_963706295.1. Taxonomy (GTDB): domain Bacteria; phylum Desulfobacterota; class Desulfobacteria; order Desulfobacterales; family UBA11574; genus UBA11574. The sequence goes on from CAVPLW010000004.1 coordinate 181,739, forward strand.
TTTTGTCCACGGCCTCCTTGTTTTAAAGGTAACTCCATCAAACAATGTGTCAATCTTTCACAGACGCACACTATACACACGTGTAGTTTTCGTGACAGGCAGTGTCTAAGTCGACAAAGAATTGGTGTCAAAGCCCGGCTCTTACTATTTGGCTAACCAAAAAATATCTGGCCGTTACACCAATAATAAATTGTTGGTGTAAAAATCAGTGATAATCAAATAAAAAATCTTCTTAAGAATCTTAAGACCCGTTGGTTATTTATTATTGTTTTTTTTAAACCTATCCCTTCTAAGTAAAATAGAGTCGGGAATTATAAATCTTAAAATGGCAATAATAACTAAAATGCCGACTGCATAAAAGGATCTAAAACTTCCAGAAAAAAGATAAATAATAAATACAAGCAAAATCCAAATAATTAAACCCCATATTACAGTCTTTATTAAGTTTTTTTCTTTATTTTCTGAAAACATTTTTCTGAGTTACACCGAATCTGAGCTAATAATTAGTATAAGATGTTGGAGCATGGGCTGGCTTTGCTCCCAATATTAAATTGATTATCTTAATTGTAATACCAATTGCAGGATGAATTTTTTTACCAGCTTGTTCTATAGTCGCCTGACAGGCTTGAACAGCCACATCCTCAGCAATTCCTCCCATTGACTCAAGGGCTTCTTTTAACTCATCTGGCCCTTGATTACCATACTCATTTATCCACATCTGGCCATATTCTTGGTTTGGGCTGGATGAGAAGGCAGGGTCAAAGAACAATCCCCACGGATCAATCAGATTAATCGGATTATTTAGGCAATATCCGTATAAGTCGGTATCTCCACCAGCGAAGAATATTGGATCTTTTGCGGTCCACCTGCCCGTATCTGGGTCATAATCTCTGAACCCAAATCGAACCAGCCCTGTATCTCTGATCATGCAAACCTCCGGCAAATCCAAATGGCACTTCAAATGACGGATCACTATCGTCAATGATATTGCCAAAGGAATCGTAATCGATTCTTTTTACCACATTTCCCGATGTATCGGCAACAACTCTTAACGAGCCCACCTGATCGTAGGTGAGATAATAGGTGGAACCGCCCTTGGTCATGGCTACCGGCATGCGGCCGTCGGCATATTCAAAACGTTGTGTCAGACTATTAGAGCCGTCATACACGGCCAGCAGGCGGGTCAATCCCTGCCAGAGATATTTTTCAACGATGACACCATTTATCTTTTTTGCGATTCTTCTGCCTAATGGATCATGGACATATTCGATGATCCGGCCGTCAGGGAGCGTAGCACTTAAAAGCTCCCCTCGGGAAGAATAGTCGTAGGTGGTAACGTTTGACCCGTCGGTCTTTGCCGCTAAAAATCCATCCAGGTTATAAGAATAAATTACGGAGTCTGCAGTTAACAGATGGTCTTCGTCATCATATGAAAAATTCCTTCCGGCAATACCCCGTAACGAATTCATTTCATAAATCCGTGTGCCATTGGCATCATATTGATATTCTTCAACCAGGGTACTGTCTTTGGTTACGGTCAGCAGCCGCCCCATGGGATCGTAGGAATAAACGTAATTGAAGGTGGTGCCGTTAACCGTTTCTGTTTTGTTTGTAATTCGACCATTATTGTCACGAACAAGATTCCATGAAGTAATACCCTGCCCGCTAACGTTATAGACTTCATCCGATACTTCTCCATAACCGTTAAAAGTTCGGGACAGGCTTAACGCACCACCGGTGACTGTCTCGGGCAGCCCATTTCCGGCATTTCGGGTAATCGTAAAGTTCCCTGCACCAGTCAAAAGCCCATCATTGTCGTAGATGTAGCTCTCGGTCGCTCCGGCATAGGTCAGCGAGGTCAGGTTAAAATCATCGTTATAGGTGTAGCCAAGAGCCTTGTTTAACGTACCGCTCAAAGTTTCGGACGTAACCAATTTGCCGTCATAGCCGTAGCTGATCGATTCCGAGCTCTTTGTGATCGATCCTACTTTTGTGCCGCACAGATATGTAAAATCGATATTGCCTTCCGGTGTCTGAATCTGTTCGAGTCTGCCGTTGGCATAAATGTTGTTAATCTGATTTCCGGAAGGAAAGTTGGTTTGTTTTAGTCTCCTGTCCTTGTCGTACAAATAACTGTAACTGCCACTCAACGGGGTCTGGTATGCGCTGTTCAGATTGACTTTATTATAAACAAAGCCATGATTAATTGTGGATGGGTTTGTCAGCACAGTCATGTTGCCGTTGTTATTATAATTAAACGCAACCGAGCTACCATCCGGCCTGCTGATCCCGGTTGTGCGACCCACTGCGTCGTGGGTGTAAGTGGTTGTATATCCTCCCGGATCGGCTACAGATTCGAGGAACCCCTGTGAATTATAGGTAAAGGCGGTTTGCCTTGTATTGGTATCGACAGAGGTCAACCTGCCTTTGGTATCATACCCATAAGATGTATCAAAAAGACCGGGTATGCTCATACTTTCTGTCACCAGCGTTGAAGGATCATAAAGCATGGTTATTGTTTTTCCTTCGGGGGACGTCACCGTCTTTTGAGATTGGAGAACATTGTTTTCTAAAGTCGTCGATTTGCCGTTGACTGTCACGGTTTCCGTGATCAGATCCGGGATGTCGTCCGTATCCGTATCCTGGTATGTCTTATCTCTGAGTGTAACTCTCTCCAGAGCGGAAGGCGTTGTTTCTGTCATTTCTTTTATGTATTTGAACTTGTATTCAGAATCGACGCCATATTTAAATTCAAGATCCATCCCACAAGGTAAGGACTTATTAACGGTCAAACCATCACCTGATTCACTAAACAGCGTCTGAGAACCTGTAGGACCGGTGATGGTGGAAGTGTAGGCACCGGTTGAATCCGTGTGATCAAAATAAGAGGTAAGGCTTCCTTCTCCGGTAAGCACCTCGGTCAGAATGTCGCCATTGGCTGAGGCTGTTCTGGCAAATTGCCAATGTCCGCCTTCCTCATCTGTAGCATCCGTCAGTTTCCCCCGATAATTAAATGTATGGTTAAATCGGTTTCCCTCTGGTTCTGTCTCGGCTGTCATTAATCCATCAGGAGTGTATTCAAAACTGTAAAAACTACTGTCCGGATAGGTGATTCGAGTTAGATGATTTGCAGCATCTATGGATAGCTGTGTCGCGAGACCATAGGGCGAAGTAATCGATGTCGGCATACCGCTGCTGTTTCGATTAATTGTGGTCTGGTTACCAAATTGATCGGTAATGGAAATCACATTGTTGTTTCCGTCATAACCGAATTCGCGTAATATAGCTCCAGTATCAAGGTCGATGGTGGTTTTGTGAAGACCAGCGCTGGACATGATATGGCCCAGTCCATTCTCCTCTGCAAAGGGAATATCTCCAGCAGTCATATAATCATTGAAGATAGCAGGCCCTCCTATCGTTCGGATGCGGTTGTTAAATTCATCAGCGACAAATAAATTTCCTGCGCTATCCACTGCTACGCTTAAAGGATAATAAAGACTTGCATCCACAGCAGGGCCGCCGTCACCGCTAAAACCTTGGTTTCCATTCCCCGCCACGGTAGTGATAATACCACTGGTGTCCACCTTTCGGATGCGGTTATTTAAGTAATCAGCGATAAAAATATTTCCTTCGCTATCCACTGCAACGCTTAAAGGATAATAAAGACGTGCATCCACAGCAGGGCCGTTGTCACCACTAAAACCTTGGTTTCCATTCCCCGCCACGGTAGTGATAATACCACTGGTGTCTACCTTTCGGATGCGATTGTTAAATTCATCAGCGATAAAAATATTTCCTTTGCTATCCACTGCTACTCCAAATGGATTATAAAGACTTGCATCCACAGCAGGGCCGCCGTCGCCGCTAAAACCTTGGTTTTCATTCCCCGCCACGGTAGTGATAATACCATTGGTGTCTACCTTTCGGATGCGTCTGTTATGTCCATCGGCGATAAAAATATTTCCTTCGCTATCCACTGCTACGGTTTGAGGAAGATAAAGACTAGCGTCTACGGCAGGGCCGCCGTCGCCGCTAAATCCTTGGTTTCCATTTCCCGCCACGGTAGTGATAATACCGCTGGTGTCCACCTTTCGGATGCGTCTGTTATATCCATCGGCGATAAAAATATTTCCTTCGCTATCCACTGCTACGCCTATAGGATTATTAAGACGTGCATCCACAGCAGGGCCACCGTCACCGCTAAAACCATAGTTTCCATTCCCCGCCACGGTAGTGATAATACCGCCGGTGTCCACTTTTCGGATGCGGTGGTTCGAGGAATTAGCGATAAAAATATTTCCTTCGCTATCCACTGCTATGCCATTAGGATGATAAAAACTAGCATCTACGGCAGGGCCGCCGTCGCCGCTAAAAACTGTGTTTCCACCCCCTGCCACGGTTCTAATGACGTGAGCATCATTCTTAATTATTGTTCCGTCTCCCTTATGCAGGGTATAGGGATTTATGGGACTGACTTGATGTTGGGAAGAAAACGTCCAGCCCTCGGCGATGACACCCTTGCCCTTGATTTCGGAATAAACAGTTAGATTGTTGTGCCTCCAGGAGATCACTTCTTGCCTAGTTCGGATTGAAGTAATCTGATCTCCAGCCTGTGCGAATGCCTGGCCGAAATTCCTTGCTTCGTAGTAAACTGCATCGTAAAGAAAACCTACACTGATGTGAGCAATTATGGAACCATTGACCGGTTTTCCTAAATGGTCCAACCCATCCCAGATAAACTCCACATTTTGATTGGGTAGAGGATTTAATATCTGTTCAAATGTTCGGCCTGCCACCTTGATGTTCACAATTATATTTTTGAGGCTGGATGGGATAGTTTCTCCGCTGGCAGGAACGGATATACTGGCATTGTAACCCTCTGCCCGGCTGCTGGCATAATGAAGGGTCATATCCGTGCCGGGAATCGGAATATCTTCATGAAAGATTCGGCTTCTATCTTCCACAAAAGAGTTGGTGTCGGTTGGGCAGATTTTTACTTCTGGTTGCTGCTGGTCTGCTGTCGGTATATCTCCCGGAGGGGGTATGGCATCTGCTGGCGGGCCATAAGGCCAATTGCAGTCCCAAGGAGTAAAATGGGTTACAGCCACTCTCCAAAAAGTGGAATCCGGCGGGTATTTTTCAGAATCATCTAAGCCTTTTACCTCATCGCTGAATATTCCATTGCTGTTAAGGTCGTCGGGTTGATTATTCCCATTGGCATCCAAGGCATCTACAATGCCGTCGGAATCCGTATCGAGAAGTTTCACAACAACACCGTTGTCTGAAGGCACCCAAACGCCTCTGTCCCGGTCGTAATAGCCTACAGGTACGACTTCCCCCACATCAAACCCAAGGAAATTATCCACCCAAATGGTCACCGGTTTTTCAAACCTTACCCTTTGGACGCCATCCACGCTCAATTCCGCACAATAGGTGTATGCAGATGTGGGAGGCAAGACCGCCGGCATGGACTCAGGTGTGGTATACTCGGTGGCACGGGTAGTGATGGCGGTCAGTTCATGAACATCATTTCCGTTTTCATCTACCAGATAGACATGGTTGTCTCCGGTAAATACCATGGTTGCAGATCGGCTCCCGAATTCGTCAGAGACTTGTGTGCTCTGGTGTGTCACCACCGTGTCCGGGTTGCCGTCAAAGGTAACGGCGGTGGCCACCGGGTCTTGGGAAATCATCCGGATGGTCTCGGCAATGGCAATGTCGTTCCAGGGCACATAGACCTTCCGATGGGCGGTTATAAATCCATCCTTTTGATAGACAACGGTTAACGTTGTTCCGCCTTCAATGGGAAGGGAAAATCGACCCTGTGCATCGGTTGACACCGTGCCGTATTCCGGATGACCGTGCAGGGTCACCGAAACCTCGGATATAGGAGAATCGTCAACGGAACGAACCAGGCCGGTGATCAATGAAAACCGTTTGAAATCGTATTCATCCACCGTGGCATCGAATGGAATCAGATCTTCATATTGTTCGCCGAACGACCCTTCCGGCAGAGGCGCCGGATTGCCCGTCACCTGAATCTTCGCTTGCGTACTGTTTGAGCCGGTGGGGCCGGTGGCCGTGATGGTGTAGGTAGTGGTATGGTCCGGTGAAACCGTGGTCGAACCATTCACCGATACACTGCCGACACCATTATCGATAAAAGCGCTTTGTACTCTTTCGGAGTTCCAGGTCAGGGTGATTGATTCGCCCTGGGAAATGCCGGCCGAAGCCGGGGTCATGGTGACGGTCGGGGGCGCGTTGGGATCGGTCACGGTGACGGTGACGTCAGCCGAGGCTGTGCCGCCGGGGCCGGTTGCCGTAATGGTATACGGGGTGGCATCCGTGGGCGAAACCTGGGTGGACCCATTGGCACCAACCGATCCGATATTCGGTTCGATCACACAGGTATCTGCATGGGTGGAACTCCAGGTGAGGGTGGAGGACTCTCCCAAAGGAATCGCTTCGGGATCGGCACTGATGCTCACAGTGGGCGAAGGGATATTGACCGATACGGTGACGCTTTTAGTGGTTGTGCCGCCCGGCCCAACGGCAGTAAGGGTGTAGGTGGTGGTTTCGGTTGGAGAAACTTCATAAGACCCGTTTGGATCAATACTTCCGATGCCAGGGTCTATGCTGATGGTATCGGCATCGATAACGTTCCAGGACAACGTGCTGGATTCTCCCAGCTTAATGGTTTGCGGATCTGCGGAAAAGGAGACTTCCGGAGGCAGAGCAGGGGTTCCTCCTGAATTGATCGTTATCGTTACCGAAGCTCCGGGGGTTCCCAAGAGGAAAACGGTGATAAAGTTAATGGATCGCAATGTTATTTCTTTTTCAAACACGATTTCGTCCCCGGTTAAAAAATCCCGAAGGGGAACAAGAGTGGTGTTGAAAAGAATAAATCCGCTGCTGATCGGCATATCGGGGGTATTTTTGGTGATGGTGACAACGCCTTCTCCAGGATCTTCGACATTGAACTTATGAACCGACGCGTGGATATGCCACTTTCCAATCTCAAAAGATTTTGGGCCGAATACGGTCTGGTTGTCTGCATGAATCAATGAAGGAAAGGCGGAACAAATGAACAAAAAAATGAAGAGACAGCATACTTTTCTATACATGGAGAACCTCCGGATGAAGTTTGGTGCTTCACAAACTTAATTTAGCGGGACATTTACCGGTGACTATTTACAACATTTGTGCCAAAAAGATGACTTCTTTTGAAACAGCAGGATTTGAAAAAGATTTTTTAGTCCGAAACTCTTCGCAATCCCTGGACTGAAAAGGGTTCAGACGGCCCTGAAAAAAATTGCACTTTTTAGAAACGCGGATAGATCGGATGAGAGGGAAAGGCTTTAAGGAAGAAAATCAAACAGATATTTGCACAGAGAAATGTGCATTGCTGCACAGGTTTTTGTGCATTCCGATAAAGGATGTGAAGCTGAAAATAGAAAATACTTTTGGGAAAGGCTGCTTTTTAGACATTGAATGAAAAGATCAATTTTGAGGAAAAAAAAGCGGATGGCCGTTATTACGGCCATCCGCTTTTTAACAATAGGTTACAAATCTATTAGCCGTGAGGCTTTGCGTGCGGTGCAGGTGCCGCGGGTGCCGGTGATTCGGTTTTCGCCGGCGGAACAGGTGTCGGTGATTTTACCCCTTTTTGTTCAGCCTTCAGGGATTCAATCTTTTTGTCTACATCATCCATTTTTTCATGAATCAAATCCAGCTTCGCGCCATTGAGGTCCAGGCGGCCGGCTTCAGAAAGAAATCCTTTTGCCTCTTTGAGATCGGAAAGGGTGGGTTTGCTGGCAGCCACATCCGCCTTGTATAAAAGAATCATTAGATCGATGTTGTTTAATCGGCTGTAAACAGCTTCGGCAGAGTCAGGCGCAGTCTTATACAACATCGCTTTATTTAAGTATTTTTTTATTCCTTCAAAATCAGGGATGCTCGGAACTTTCAATAGGGTATCCGCTTTTTCCACATAATAATTGAAAATAATCGGATACACGTCTGTTTTGGAATAAATGTCTTTTGCTTTAGCAGGCTGTTGAACACCGGGCAGCGAGATCAAAAGTTTTTCGCCCATGGGAGCAAAACTTCCCTGAAAGATTTCCAGCGCACCGTCTGTTGAATGAATATAATATTTACCCTGGTTGATCATGCTGCTGCCGATAACAAGTACGATAAGGACGGCTAAAGCGGCAGCCAGATATTTCATGCCCTTTTCCATGGGATCAGATGGGATGGTGTCGTCGGAATCGGGCGGTTCATATGATACCGAAACTTCAGGTTCAACCGCGGCTTTTTCAGCAGCGGCCTTATCAGCGGCAGCTTTTTCAGCAGGGCCTTATCAGCGGCAGCTTTCTCGGCAGCGGCTTTTTCAGCAGCGGCTTTCTCGGCAGCGGCTTTTTCAGCAGCGGCCTTATCAGCGGCAGCTTTTTCAGCAGCGGCTTTCTCGGCGGCGGCCTTATCAGCATCTGCTTTTTCAGCAGCGGCTTTTTCGGCGGCGGCCTTATCAGCATCGGCTTTTTCAGCAGCGGCTTTTTCGCCGGCAGCCTTAATCTCCGCCAGATCATACTTTTTCAGCAGGAGTTCCTTGATTCGTTTTTGTTCCGCTTCCGGGCCTGAAACAAAGGGCGGTGCCGTAAAATCCTTCGCATCTCCTTTATCCGGAGCGACCGTATAAAGCTTTTCCGGTTTCCACACAGAAAATTTTTTCTTAAGAAGATCTTTCACAGAAACTGTTTCCTTTTTGGGTGCAGCAGCGGCTTTAGCAGCGGCTTTGGGTTTTGGTGCGGCTTTGGGTTTAGCAGCGGCTTTGGCTTTTGCGGCTGACTTTTTTGCTGTTTTTTTCTTGGCGGCGCTCTTTTTTCCTTTGGTTGTTGATTTAACCAGACTGTTTTTTCCCATAAAAAACCTCTTTAAAGTTGTTTGTGGCGTTGCACATGAAAAGTGTCATATGTTATATTGCAAAAAATTTCTATATATGAATCCATAAGTTTTGTAAACATTTTTTTATTTGAATATGAATAAGAATCACTTAGCAAAAAAAAGGGATCGGCTTCTTTCGATCTTGAAAGGATATGGCTCTCTCCTTGTGGCATGTTCAGGTGGGGTTGACAGCTCCTTTTTGCTGGCAATGGCACATGAAGCGCTGAATAAAAATCTCCTTGCCGTCACCGCAGCGTCTCCGCTTCACCCGGAATGGGAAACCCGTGAAGCAATCGATTTTGCCAACGTTCTGGGTGTTGAACATATGATTATTCAATTCAGGATAATGCACCGGGCCGACTTTATATCCAACACAAAAGAGCGGTGCTACCTGTGCAAAAAATACCTTATAGAGGAATTGTTGAGAATCTCAAATCATAGGAACATTCGGCATGTGGCCCATGGCGCAAACATTGATGATTTAAGCGATTATCGACCCGGATTCGCCGCGGCTCAAGAAATGGGAATCAAAGCGCCTTTGGTGGATGCGGGGCTGACAAAAAACGACATCCGCCGGCTTTCAAAGCAGATGAATTTAACCACCTGGAACAAGCCGCAAATGGCATGTCTTGCCACCAGAATTCCATATGGCACACCGATCACCGTAGAAGACCTTAAAATGATCGAACAGGCTGAACAGGTTTTAACAAACATTGGTTTTACAGGATGCCGGGTTAGAGTGCACGACAAGGTGGCCAGAATCGAGGTCGATACCGGAGATATTGAAAGGATAATAGATTTAAAGACGAGATCCGTCATTATAGAAGAATTGAGAAAAATCGGGTTTTCTCATGCGGCTGTGGACCTGGAAGGGTATCGACAGGGGAGTATGAATAGGGATTTAAAGCTTTGACCTAAACGGAGCGTTTCAAATTTTAAAAAAGGATAAAATATCTTTTATTTTTAATGAATTGTCTTGATTTATATTTTTAAAATTTGAAACCCTTCGGGATTGCCGATCTTACCGCATCTACTGCGTCAGACGCACGTCCCGCATAGTTGACTATAGCGGAACGACATCTTCCTTGTATATGCGGCAACCTCGACAATCGCTCAATTTAGGCATGAGACCTTTACAAAACGCTTTTTTTGGGTTCTATTTCAGGCAAAGCGCGACTTACGAACGGGCTTTGGAATACACCAGCGAAGCGCGGATAAATTCTCTAAACAAGGGATGGGGATCCATGGGACGCGATTTGAATTCCGGGTGGAATTGACAGCCGAGATACCAGGGATGATCTTTAACCTCGACGATTTCCACCAGTTCACCATCCGGTGAGGTTCCACTGATGACCAAGCCCTTTTCTTCAAGTCGGTCAATAAAAGCATTATTGAACTCATACCTGTGGCGGTGACGCTCCGAAATGTCCGAAATGCCGTAAGCCTTATGGGCAAGAGTGTCCTCTTTGATCATGCAGGGGTAAGCGCCAAGGCGCATGGTTCCGCCTTTTTCAGAAGTGACATCCCGCCGCTGAACGGTTCCGGTTTTATCATCATACCATTCGGTCATCAGGTATATCACCGGATACGGTGTATTTTTATCAAACTCCTGGCTATTGGCACCCGCCATGGCTGCTGCATTGCGGGCAAATTCTATGACGGCGATCTGCATACCGAGACAGATGCCGAAATAGGGGATTTTTTCTTCTCTGGCATATTTTGCGGCGCAAATCTTACCGTCGATACCCCTGGAACCAAAGCCGCCTGGAACCAATATGCCGTCGATATCTTCCAGCATTTCTTTACAATTGGTTTTTTCTATTTTTTCAGAATCTACAAATTTGAGATTTACCCGGCAATCATTGGGAATTCCGCCATGACGCAGCGCTTCATTCAGACTTTTGTAAGACTCCGTTAAGTCGACATATTTTCCGACAATTGCAATGGTTACCAACGACGTAGACTCTTTAAGACTCCTGACAATTTCCTCCCAGTTGTCAAGACGGGGCGCTCTGGTCCAAATGTTAAGCTTTTCCACTATTTTCTGATCAAGCCCCTCCTTGTTGAACACCAGGGGGACTTCATAAATACACTCCACATCTTTAGCTGTGAAGACCTCGTCAACGGTGACATTACAGAAAAGGGCTATTTTTGACTTGATTTCTTTGGGCAAATATTTGTTCGTACGACAGAGAAGAATGTCCGGCTGAATACCGATACTGCGAAGCTCCTTTACGCTGTGCTGGGTCGGTTTTGTTTTAACTTCTCCGGCGGTAGCGATATATGGAACAAGAGTGAGATGGATATACAGAGCATTTTCCTTCCCCACATCCGCCCGAAATTGTCGAATAGCTTCCAGAAAAGGGAGACTTTCAATGTCACCGACGGTTCCGCCGATTTCAACGATAACTATATCTACGGAATCCGCCACCAGTTTGATGCTTCTTTTAATCTCGTCTGTAATGTGGGGAATGACCTGTACCGTACCGCCCAGGTAATCTCCCCGACGTTCTTTGGTAATGACCGAATGGTATATTTTCCCGGTGGTAAAGTTGTTGTCTCTGCTCAATATGGCATGGGTAAACCGCTCATAATGTCCGAGATCCAGATCCGTTTCTGCCCCGTCATCCGTGACATAAACTTCACCATGCTGGAAAGGGTTCATGGTTCCGGGGTCAACATTGATGTAAGGGTCCAGTTTCTGTATGGTTACGGAAAGACCCCTGCTTTCAAGAAGTGCCCCGATGGCTGCAGAAGCAAGCCCTTTGCCCAAGGATGAAAGTACACCGCCCGTAATAAATATAAATTTAGTTTTATAATCCATTTTGTGCCTTTTCTTCAGATGTCGCGAATCAAAGATAAGTTCTTATTTATAGATTTTTTTAAATTCCTCTATGGTCTTTTGAACTTCATCCGGTTCCTCTTTACCGCCATTTTTCGGTTCAGCAGGAGCATCCTGGGGATAAAGCGATTTAAGTTGTTGGATATCAAATAAATCTGCCTGGAAAGAAGGGTTCATCTCGATGTTCTGTACATGAATTTCGCGGACCAGGTTCCCATTTGAAAAAAATTCGATACGCATTGGATACCAGGTCTGATTCAGTTTTTTCCAATCGAGATACAAAACTTCTAAGTTTTGTGTTGCGTTGCTGGTCATTATCCAGCGAAAAGGGAGGAATGTTTCCTTGTCCAGCCATACTTGAGGCGAGGTTTCATCAGGATATTGGGCGCCTAAAACGTAAGCCGGCTTGCCTTGAAAACGACCAAGGCTTGTAACCTTTACATCCACACCAAGATTTGACAACCGTTCTTGAAGAATTTCTCTGGATCTAAACAGGATAAGATCCTTGTAATGATCATAGGAATTTTCAGGTTCATCTGAAATTTTTCCATCAATAACCGTGAATACGCTGCTATCTGATACGATGCGAATTCTTTGAATGTTTTCTGAAACGATGTCCGAACGGAATGTTTTCGGAAACTTGAACTTTAAGGTTTCACTGAGTTCATCGGCACTCATGCTTGGGTTGTCATCATGTAGAACCAGTTTTTGAGTCACCAAGAGACGGTCGGCAATGCCGAGATTTTGGGTCATTAATTTCAAAAGGTAGGGACCTGGCAGAACATAGGCATGTAGAGTGGCATGCTGAAATCCCAATGTTACAAGACAGAAAAAAATGGCTAACGATTTTTTCAGAAAGTATTGCACCCCAAATTTCTTAGAAGAACATTTACAGTATTTCGTCTTCAAAAATTGCGCCTTCTCCGAGTTCTTCTTCAATCCGCATGAGCTGGTTGTATTTCGAAATACGATCGCTGCGGGACATAGAACCTGTTTTTATCTGACCGCCGCTAATACCCACAACAAAATCTGAAATAAAAGTATCTTCCGTTTCGCCGGATCTGTGAGAAATGACGGTAGTATATCCGGATTGCTTTGCCAGCTCAATGGTATCGAGGGTTTCGGTGACCGTGCCGATCTGATTCAACTTTATCAGAATGGAATTGGCAATGCCTTCTTCGATCCCTTTTTTGAATATCGTGGGGTTGGTGACAAAGATATCATCGCCGACAATCTGGATAGATCCTTCCAGCCGATCTGTCATCAAGGCCCAGCCTTTCCAATCCTGCTCTGCAAGACCATCTTCAATAGAGAGAATCGGATATTTATCAATTAAAGTCTGATAGTAATCGATCAGCGCTTCGGCGGTCAGTTCTTTATTTTCTGAATGAAGGATATATTTTCCTTTTTTGTAAAATTCACTGGCGGCCGAATCCAAAGCCAATCCAATATCACTTCCCGGCTTGTAGCCGGCAGCTTCGATGGCGCTGATGATAAATTGAATGGCTTCTTCATGAGACGCAAAATCCGGAGCAAAACCGCCCTCGTCTCCCACAGCGGTGTTGAGGCCCTTGTCTTTGAGTATCTTTTTCAGGCTGTGAAAGGTTTCTGCTCCCATCTGAACGGCTTGGGTTATGGATTTTGCACCCACGGGTACGATCATAAACTCTTGGATGTCAAGGTTGTTGGCGGCATGGGCACCGCCGTTGATGACGTTCATCATGGGAAGGGGAAGCCGCCGGGCATTCATTCCGCCTAAATATCTGTAAAGCGGCAATCCACAAGCCTGGGCAGCGGCTCTGGTTGCTGCCATCGATACACTCAGGATTGCATTTGCTCCGAGTTTTGACTTATTGGACGTACCATCCAGCTTGATCATAATGTTGTCTAATGCGATTTGATCCGCTGCATCCATTCCTCGAACAGCGGGGAAAATCTTATCCATCACATTTTTAACGGCAGTGGCAACACCTTTGCCTCCATACCTCTTTGATCGCTTGTCACGAAGCTCCAAGGCTTCACGTTTTCCTGTAGAAGCGCCGGATGGGACTGCAGCACGACCAACGGCACCGCAGGAAACATAGACGTCGGATTCAATTGTAGGATTGCCTCTGGAATCGAGTATTTCCCTTGCTTTGATTTCAATTATTTCGGTCATGCGTCCCTCCTGTGATTGTTTTTAGTTGGTTTTGTGATTGCCCGAAATTATACGCAACGTCCTGCCATGCATATGTATTTTTGCAACTTGACAATTTTGGAATAAATGTTACTCTTCTAATAATTTAATGTCAAGAAGCGGAAATACGATATCTTTTTTAATTTTTGATTTTCAATAAAAAATGGACTGTTTCACCGGGTTGAACCGCTATGCAAAATCCTGATTTATATTCCAACGCACATCTTGTGGTTGCAGCCATAAGGATATTCACCCACAAGAACTCAAAACATCCGTCATTGAATGAGATTTGCAAAACCATATCTTTTTCTTTGGAACAAGGCAATCTAATCTGTAAAAAGCTAAAGGATTTAGGGATAATTGATGTGGTCGAAGGTGCCTTTGAAAACCATCTTTTTATCAAAGACCATTTGAAAATAGAAGAAATCCCCAGGGACAAAAAGGAAGACAAGCTCGAGGATGCGCTTAAAAAATTTAAAGATTCAAAAAAAGATTTTTCAAAAAAAATAGAATCTTTTCAGGCCAAACAGGCAGAAAAACAAAAAGCTCTTTTTGCCGAACTGGAAGAAAAGCTGAAAAAGGGTTCAGATCAAACCAAATCCTCACCTGAATAAACACTGGATTCGAATTCGAATATTCGAATCGTCAGGTATGAACTTCACACCTATAACCTCCAGCCCCAGAATTTGAGAAATGTCGCAAAATCCCACATATTCGAGGCTTTCCGATTCCAGGGTTTAAGGCTGGTATAAAAGGGATTACCCGTTTCTTTCCTATCTCCATAGATCTTATCGGTTCCCACAAAAAAATCGAGACTCAATAGGCTCATAAAGATCGACTCCCAGGGCTTCACCGATCCCTTTACATGACCTTTCAAGACGCCCTTGTTATAATAAAAACTCGTTGTACCATTGTCTATGGGAATGCGCTCCAATTCCTGCATCGGTTTTAAGGATGCAGGTATGATGATAAAATGCCGAGATTTTCTTATTTCCCGTTCGTCCACAACCGCTATATCCATGACCCGATGAACACCGGGTCTTAGATAGATCAGTAATTTGGGATTTTTTATATTTGTATAGTTCAGACGTGACGGTAATCTTTCGCCGTAAATGTCCATCGAATCGTCCGGCCATTTCAACGGCAGCGCATCACGAGGCAAAAACGTGGTTGGAACGATGGCTTTATAACAGCCGCAAGTGCCGACCGTCGTCACCAGAACAGGTCTCTTGGCGGCATCGAGTGTAATCACCACAAAAAGGCCGACGTTTTTCCCAGCGGTGATATAAAAGGGGAACAGACTGAAAGGCACCTTTGGGAAATGAACCCGGTAAATCATATTGGTATATTGCCCCTTTTGGGTGGTAAAGTTCCGTTTTAGATAATAGATGACCGGATGTTCGGTGTCTACGTAGATCTGTTCTTCCCCCTGATCGTCATATCTTGCCGAAGGCCGGCCGATACGGTTGTAGGTGGACGCGCTGTTATGGGTGAGAAAAAAAGGCGTTTGTCGAAGGGCAAGGCTGTCATTTACGCCCTGACCCTGATAGAGTGTCTTTGTTTTTTCAAAGGGGATTTTTTTATGATATGCGCATCCTGAAGGGATCAGCAGCACAAGCAGCATTAATATTCGAATTGGTTTAACCCTAATTGATCGTAAACAAAATAGGAGAAACATTGTATGTGTTTGATTTATTCGGCACTTTAATGAACTCAAATACATTTTCATAACTCCTCTATAAATGAGATATATATTTATTCAAAAAATCCCATTTTGTTTACCTTTCAGGAAAGCCGAGGATACCTCATCTTCTTCGTTATCAAGGGCTTGCAGTAGACGACTACGGCTTCGCCCTTGATGCCTCGAACCTGTGGCATCCTCGACTTTTGCTCATTTAGGGTTTAAAAACATGGTCACATTTCCTTGATAACCGCCATGTTTTTTATAAAGAATATTTTTCTAAATGTCAAAAAGTGACTTTTTTTCATTGACCCAGTGTGATTGCAGCCCAAGCGTTTTAAAGCTGATCCAAGTAAAAGCTGCTTTGTGCTTTATCGGAATGAATGAGAATCAAGATCACTTTTTGATAGACTCTTTGGGGCTATCTTGATATCAATATGCGCTACCCTGTAATTTTAAAACTGTGTTTTTATATACTTGAGGGGTCGGGGTGTTTTTATAAATAGCCGCTGCATGGATAATCTTTTTTTAAACCGCATGAACTCGTGGCAAGGGATCGTAAAAAAAACAGGAAACTATCTTTGAAAAATCAATAGGTTCATAGCACCATCTTAAAATTTCTTTTAAAGATACGATTTCGGCATGCGCCTGTTTTTTCTAACGATCCCTAAGCCACTCAAACAGCATCCGATTTAAAAAAAGATCATCCATTCCGCTATATTCAAGGATTTAGAAGAAAAACACCCCGAGGACCCATATGCTTAAGGAAAGGATTTGTATAAAATGAGAAATGTAATCCTGACAATCGGAATGATGTTGTGTATATTAACTGCCGGTATTGGATGGACCAGTGAAAAAAAACAAAAGGAGAATCCTGTGTATTTCATTCAAACAACTCTCGGAGACATTGAAGTGGAACTGTTCCAGAGCGAAACCTCAAAAACCGTCGCCAATTTTATCGGTCTGGCTGAAGGCACCAAGGAATTTGAGGATAGTAATACCGGAAAAAAGGTTAAACGGCCCTATTACAACGGCCTAATTTTTCACCGGGTGATCCAGAATTTCATGATGCAGGGCGGATGTCCTTTGGGTGACGGACGGGGTGGACCGGGCTATACTTTTGCCGATGAAATCGATGCCACAGCGCTAGGTCTGGATAAAATAAAAGCGTTCGATCCCCAAAAGGGACCCCATCGTTTCTTGATGATTCGCGGCCAGGAGGAATTTCAACGAAACATTATGATGCCTCTGTTTCAAGTGATGAAAATCAACTCGCAAGAAGAACTCGATCAAAGAAAAAAAGAAATTGAGACCAGGCTTGATAAGTTGACGCTCAAGGAGGCTTACGAAAATATGGGTTATGTCTATTCCGAAAACGGATCAGAGCATCCCCCTGTTCGCGGTTCACTGGCCATGGCCAATGCAGGTCCCAATACCAATGGATCACAATTTTTTATTAATCTGGCAGATACGGACTGGCTCACCGGCAAACACACCGTTTTTGGAAAAGTGGTAAAGGGAATGGATGTGGTGGATAAGATCGGAGCGGTCAAAGTCGATTCGAAGCAAAAACCGGTTAAGGATGTGAAAATTATTTCCATTCACCGAAAAACATCTTCGTAGCGTATGACTTTTTGTGGCATAATTTCTTAATTTGGAGAATTAAAATGGGGTTTTGTCTCATGGAAGGTAATGAAGCAATTGCCTGGGGGGCGATTGATTCAGGATGCCGTTTTTTTGCCGGGTATCCCATCACTCCGGCAACAACCATATTTAATACCATGCTTAAGCTTTTGCCACCTCTGGGAGGCATCTGCCTTCAGGGTGAAGATGAAATCGCTTCCATCGGTTACTGTTTAGGGGCGTCCATGGGCGGTTTAAAGGCCATGACCGCCACATCAGGACCGGGAATCAGCCTGTATAGTGAGCATATTTCTTTTGCCATTGGAAGCGAGATTCCCATTGTCATTGTGGATGTCCAGCGGCTCGGGCCGTCTACCGGTTCGGCCACCCGGGGCGCTGACGGTGATATTCAGTTTTTACGCTGGGGCAACAGCGGAGGATTGCCTGTTATTGTACTGGCCCCTGTGGATGTTAGCGACTGCTATTTGCTGACCATTAAAGCCTTTAATCTTGCCGAAGAATTTAGGTGTCCGGTATTTATTGCCTCCAACAAAGAGATCGCCATGACCCGTGAAAATCTGAACATGGATGCCGTTGATGTGCCCAAAATTATAGAACGCATATCCCCACCGACCGGAAAGCCGTTTATTCCTTTTGAAGTGCCTTTAGAAAATCAAATTCCCTACTTTTTACCCATCGGCGGTGATGTGATCGTTCGTCAGACCTCTTCGACGCACGGGGCCGACGGCTACATAACTACCGATTCCGATGAAATTGCCCGAGTCCAGGACAGACTCAAAACCAAGCTGACTTCTAAAGTTAAACGGTTCAGTTTTCACGAATCATATTTGGAAAAAGATGCGGACACACTTCTTTTGACATATGGGATTACCGCCCGGGCTGCCCGTGATATATACCAGGTGTGTAAAAATTCGGGGAGTCCCATTTCTCTCCTTATTCTCAAAACCCTCTGGCCGGTGCCTGAAGAATTAATTAAGGAAAAAGCAAAGCATGTTCAGCGGGTGGTTGTGGTGGAGATGAATCTCGGACAGTATGTTCGAGAAATAGAGCGGATTTTGCCAGATAAAACCATCGATTTTTTGGGTCAAATGGACGGACGTCTGATATCCCCGAACCAGATAGCGGAGGCTTTGGCTCATGGGTAGTTTGTTGAACAAAAACAGGCCGCCGGTTTTCTGTCCGGGGTGCTCTCATGACCGGATAACCCAAACTCTCGACCGAGCTTTTCTGAACATGGGTCTAAGAGGAGAAGAGATTGTTATTGTCACCGACATTGGATGTTCCGGACTTTTTGACACCTTTTTTAACACCCATGCATTTCATGGGCTTCACGGCAGGGCGCTGACCTATGCCACCGGTTTAAAAATGACCCAACCCAATCTTCATGTCATCGTAACCATGGGAGACGGCGGCCTGGGTATCGGAGGTGCCCATGTCCTTTCTGCATGTCGTCGCAATCTTGATTTGACACTTTTGGTTTTGAACAACTTCAATTTCGGGATGACCGGCGGACAGTTTTCGGCAACCACCCCATCGACCGCCCAGGTGGGGTCCGGTTTTTTAAACCGCTTGGAACTTCCTTTTGATGTATGCCGGGTCGCAGCATCGGCAGGGGCTGCCTATGTCAAACGCTGTTCCGGGTTTGCAAAAAATCTTTGGCAAGAGATAGAAAGTGCCGTTCGTTTTGACGGTTTTTCTATCCTTGATATCTGGGGAATATGCCCGGGGCGCTATACCAAGCGCAACAAACTCACACCACGGATCATTGAAGAATCCCTCGCCAAAATGCCGCCGATCAAAAATCCGGTGCCTGAAAACCAAAGAGAAGAATATGGGCGCCACTACAGAGACCTGGCTGCCGGACAAAAACAGGTTTCACCGCCTAAGAAAATGACGGCGCAATTCGACCCTGTTGAACGAAAAAGAATGGATGTGGTTATTCTGGGCAGCGCCGGTCAGCGGATCATCAGCGCCGGTGAAATCTTGTGCCTGGCAGGCCTTACAGCCGGGTTTCAAACCACTCAGAAAAATGAGTACAATATCACCGTTCTTAGAGGGCATTCCATAACGGAGGTGATTCTGTCTCCACAAGCTATCGGTTACACGGGCATCGAACGACCGGATGTTATTCTGGCGTTGAGTCAGGAAGGGGTGGATCGCCGGAAACGTCTTTTTGATTCGCTGGATAATTCGGTCCTGATCCTCCAGGCTCCCGGGGTTTCCATTCCATCCTGTAAAGCCGAGATTCTTCTATCAAACTTTAAATCACAAAAAATCAAATCCACGGACTGGGCCCTGGCTGCCTTAATCGTCCTTGCCAAAATGAACAGGGTCATTCATCTTGAGATGCTTAAAACCGCCCTTAAATACAAATTCAGGAATAATATTCTGACATCTTCTCTCGATCTTTTGGAACGAGTTAGGACAGACTAAATTTTTGTAGGATAACGAAAACCTGACCCTGGGCATTATATGAATGCCTTTTTAGACCGCATTAATTCATCCTGTTGTATTCAATCATTTTCCCTATTTTAACTGTTACCCAAATTACACAGTGTGTAATAATTGTAATAACAATTGTGGTGTTTGCTTCACAATTTGTTGTGGTATTTTTTTTGAAGTTAAAGTAACTACTTGAAATTTAAGGAATCAAATTAATTGTTTGATTTTGCATGATTTTTGCATGAACTATCACCATTATAGACTGCATAAAAAAACGTAACTTCAACCTTTTTTGATGCATTCAATTCTTGGCGAGTTTCTTTTAAACTTCACTGATAAACCCTTAAAATTTAGCGTGTGTTGCTTTTAACAAAATAATTATTCTTTGTTAGAAGCTTAAAAAATATACGGTTACCCATTTATCCAAAGCAACACGGATGATCTTTTAAACGGTCACCGTGAATCTTTTTAATATATCTGCTTTATTTGGAAAAGTATTATGAAAAAAAGTTTTGTCGCCTCAGTTCTTCTAATTATATATATTTTCGGATTTATAATTATTTCGACAGTTTTTGCTGGTAATGGGGGAATTGGCTCAATCTCCGTCCCAGAGCCTGCCTCCTTGTTCCTATTGGGAGTTGGTCTGGTTGGTCTTGCAGGATTTGGACGCAAAAAATTTAAAAAATAGCTTACTTTGAATACTCCATTGACTGATAATAACGAAAGGCGTTTGGGTATTGATAGACGTCAATTTTCATATTATGCACATATTCCAGAACGACGGTCTGGAAAAGAAAGGAGAAATAAGTTCGATAGAAGATTAAAACTGAGCAAATCAGAATAATAAAAAAGACGTCAAACCGGCAGAGTCAGTTATGACTCTGCCTTTTTTCAAGCCATCTCAAAAATACATCTAACGCCCAATTACAGCGTTGCGAGCCTCTTCAAAATGCTCACGTACTCACATGTATGCTCCGCTTTTTCATCGGCTCGCGCCTTGTCCTTGAACGTAATCTGCATTTTTGAGATGGCTTGTCGTTTTTAGGGACTTATCACCAGCAAAACAAATCCGTTCAATGATTGTATATGCTTAAAAACACATTTCTCCATATTCCGGGAATCGGAATCAAAACAGAAAAACGATTATGGAAATCCGGAATTTACAGCTGGGATCTTTTTTTAAACCATCGGAAAACGGGTATATCGCCAAAGAAACTCGACATCATGTCCGAATGTCTAAGAGAATCAAAAAATCAAATGGCGTCTTTGTATCCAAACTACTTTGCCGAGTTGATACCTGCAGGTCATCACTGGCGCTTTTTCCCGGAATTTAGAAATGCCGCCGTCTATCTGGACATTGAAACCACAGGATTGAATCGTTATTACGAAACCATTACCACCATTTCACTCTATGACGGCAAATCGATTTTCTATTATGTCAAAGATCAAAATCTGAACGACTTTCCTGAGGACATAAAACACTACAAGGTCATTGTAACTTATAACGGAAAAAGTTTCGATATCCCATTTATTGAAAGGTATTTTAGCATTCAGTTGAACCAAGCGCACATTGACTTAAGGTACATTCTGACAAGTTTGGGGTATAAAGGGGGCCTGAAATCTTGTGAAACCCAGTTGGGATTCAACCGGGGGGATTTAACGGATATTGATGGATTTTTCGCAGTCCTGCTTTGGCATGACTATTTGAAAAACCGGAATGAAAAGGCGTTGGAAACTTTGCTGGCCTATAATATTCAAGATGTCTTGACTCTCGAGATGTTGATGGTGATTTCCTACAATTTGAAAATCAAGGACACCCCGTTTTACCGAAACAGTTTGCCGGAGCCGGTTTCACCGAAATCACCCTTTCGTGTGGATATAGAAACGGTGGAGAGGATCCGATCCGAACAAACCTATTTTGGGCTTGCTTGAATCCGAAAAAATATGGCGACGATCCTTCGCGGCCAACATCAGATAAAAACACAATGATCAAATAAACTTACATAAATTTTTTCCACCTTGACACTGTCCCTCCATTTATTTATACCTAAGCTGAGCGTTTCAAATTTTAAAAGGGAATAAAATATCTTTTATTTTTAATGAATTAGCTTCATTTATATTTTTAAAATTTGAAACCCTTCGGGATTGTCGAATTTATCGAATCTGCTGCGTTATGAGACATTTGCAGTAGTAGACTACGGCTGCATGTCTCATGCCTTGCATCTTCGGCAAACTCGACAATCGTTCAACTTAGGGTATATTTTCTGTTTGTATCTTAAATAAAAGCCGTTTACTGGTTAGTGTCTATCCATAAATGAGGATTTTTGTTCAAGACCAAGGCATGCGAAAAAAATAACCACAGGCATATAATTGATATTCTGAGGATTATTTTTTGAGCATAACGCAGAGATTGGACAAAAAGACCATTTATGGATGGACACTGGTTAGGGTCGTTTGCCATGCATCTAAAAAACACAAAAGAATTTATCAAAAAACTTGAATCCGAGGGCGAACTTAAAAGGATCTCTGCCGAAGTGGATCCTGTACTGGAAGTGACTGAAATTGCTGATCGGATAAGTAAAACCCATGGCCCGGCACTGCTTTTCGAAAATATCAAAGGCTCTGTGTTTCCGCTGATAATTAATGCCTTCGGCAGTTTTCGACGAATGGAGATGGCACTGGGATGCGATTCCTTTGACGATATCGGCCGACGCATCGAATCACTCATAAAAATCAAACCCCCCGGCAGTTTCACCCAAAAAATTAAAATGCTCCTTGATCTCAAAGCACTGTCGGGGGTTACACCGAAAAAAGTGAAACGGGCGCCATGTCAGCAGCAGGTCTATGACCTAAAAGGCCCCCTTTTGGAAGTGCTTCCCATACTCACCTGCTGGCCTAAAGATGGCGGCCCGTTTATCACGCTTCCCATTGTCATCACCAAAGATCCGGATACAGGCATTCAGAATATGGGCATGTACCGCATGCACAAATATGATCATGCGACCACCGGCATGCACTGGCAGTACAATAAAGACGGAAACCGCCACTTTGATAAATACAAATCTCGGGGAAAGCGCATGGAAGTGGCGGTGGCCCTTGGTGGATCACCTCTGGTGACATATGCGGCAACAGCGCCATTGCCCCCTGATATGGACGAGTTGTTACTGGCCGGTTTTATCGGATCAAAACCCATAGAAATCACCCGGGCCAAAACCATTGACATCTTTGTTCCGGCAGAATCCGATTTTGTCATTGAAGGATATGTGGATCCGAACGAGGATCGTATCGAAGGACCTTTTGGAGATCATACCGGATTCTATTCTCCCGCGGACCGTTATCCGGTATTCCATGTCACCTGCATCACTTGCAGAAATGACGCTGTTTATCCGGCGACCATCGTGGGAAAACCCCCCATGGAAGACTGCTACATGGCCAAGGCTACGGAAAGGATTTTTCTGCCGGCAATAAAAATGATTATTCCGGAAATTGTGGATATGGAACTTCCCATGGAGGGTGTATTTCACAACTGTGCCCTGATCGCCATTGACAAGAAATTTCCCGGTCAGGCCAAGAAGGTCATCAGCGCGCTCTGGGGGCTTGGACAGATGGCTTCCACCAAATATATCGCAGTATTTGACAAAGATATCGATCTGCGAGATTCACGGACAGTGGTTTGGAAACTTTTAAATAATGTCGACCCAAAAAGGGATCTGTTGGTATCGGAAGGCCCTCTGGATGCACTGGACCATTCAGCACCGTATCCGAATTTTGGCGGAAAACTGGGAATAGATGCCACTCGGAAAACCCGTGAAGAAGGCATGGGGAGAGAATGGCCCGATGAGATCAAAATGTCTGAAGAGATCATAGAAAAAGTTAACAGCCGTTGGAAAGAATATGGATTTTAAAAAATTTTCCGAACTGATTATGATCGAACAAACCCTTTTTGCGCTTCCCTTTGCATTACTGGGGGTACTTTTTGCCGGGGGGGGAACTATTGGGACCTGGTTCTGGGTGATTATTGCAATGGCGGCTGCCAGAACCGCCGGCATGTCATTTAACCGGGTCATCGATGCCGGCATAGATGCAAAAAATCCACGCACCAGGGATCGGTTGATACCAAAAGGAGAGGTTCGCCCCGAAGTGGTATGGATGACGGCAGTGATTTCCTCGCTGGTGCTTATAGGTGCCTCATTCATGCTGAACAGACTCTGTTTTTATCTGTCGTTCCCGGCGGTTTTTATGCTGGTTACCTATTCCTACTCTAAACGCTTCAGTGCTTCATCTCATTTTTATCTGGGTTTGGTCGAAGCCGCCGCCCCCATCGGCGGGTATATTGCCGTGACCGGAGAATTTACGCGTGTTCCCTTTGTACTTGGACTGGTTATTTTGACCTGGATCGCCGGACTCGATATTGTGTATGCGATACAGGACATGGAATTCGATATCAAAGAAAACCTTCATTCAATACCGGTTCGAGTGGGAAAGAAAAAGGCGCTTTTCATCTCTACCGCCTGCTATATGGTTTCCATAAGCGCCATGGTATATGCGGGTTTGTTAACCCACAAGAATGTCTTTTACTGGACCGCGGTTGTTTGCGTTGGAATGATATTTTTATATCAGCAGCGGTTGGCCAGGAGCCAGAACGTTGCGTTGGCGGTAAAAATTTTTTTTAAAGCCAATATGTATATATCCCCGATACTTTTTATTGGGACATTTACGGATGTGTTTATCTTGTAGGGATGGAATTTTCTTTGAATTTAAAGCGTTGAGCTTGAGCAAAAAATGATAACAGGAGCATTTTGACAAAATGATCGTTGTTGCAATTTCAGGCGCAAGTGGCCCGATTATGGGAATTCGTTTAATAGAGGAACTCCTCAATTCAAAAGAACGGGTTGCCGCCATCGTTTCACAACCGGCCGGCCAGATCATCGAATATGAAATGTTATTTGGAAAAGAACCTTTTTCATCTTTGAAAGCACTGCTTGAAAATCGCGACATTGCAAAAAACGTTGATCTTTTGAGCGAGTACAAAAACAATGACTTTTTTGCACCGATAGCCAGCGGATCTGCTGAATTTGAAGCAATAGTCGTGATGCCCTGCTCCATGAAAACACTGTCTGCCATTGTTCATGGATATGCCGATTCGTTGATGACCCGAGCATGTGATGTGGCACTCAAAGAAAAACGAAGATGTATTATTGTGCCCAGGGAAACACCGCTCAGCGTCATTCACACTGAAAACTTACACAAGGCAGCGCTGGCCGGAATAGAAATCGTACCGCCGGTACCGGGATTTTATACGCGGCCCGAATCCCTTGATGATGTCATTGACTTTGTTGTGGGCAAGGTGTTGAACCTTTTGGGCAGAAAGCACAACCTGTTTGAAAGCTGGGGAAAGAAGAAAATATAAAATGGCGTTTCCGAATAATATACGAAACACAAAACTCCGCAGTATCGCTGAAAAGGTCTATAGCGATGTTCCGGTGACCAAAGAAGATGCGCTGTGCATGCTCAAAACAGATGATATCCTGGATCTTGGCGCCATTGCCAATCATATCAGGACAAGATTGCACGGCGACATCGCATACTACGGCGTTAACATGAATCTGAATTACACCAATATTTGCGAGCTGAGATGCCCGCTGTGCGCATACTCCTGTGATGAGAACGATGAAAATGCGTTTTTACTTTCTTTTGACGACATCGAAGAGCGGATACGAAGTGCGATTTCTTTGGGGATCGACGAAGTTCACATCGTGGGTGGACTCCATCCAAAACTGACACTGGGTTATTTCGAAAAGATGATAAGACTCATTAAAGAGATAAAACCGGATATGCACATTGTTGCATTTACTGCCGTTGAATATGATTACTTTGCCAAAATAAACAACGTTTCTCTGGAAGAAGTGTTCAGGCGGCTGATGGATGCAGGTGTCGAAGCACTTCCCGGCGGCGGGGCCGAAATCTTTTCTGGGCATATTCGGGATATCATCGCACCCAAAAAAATATCCGGGAAAAAATGGTTGTTCGTCATGCGGACGGCCCACAAAATGGGCCTTAAAACAAATGCAACCATGCTGTACAATCATATCGAAAAACCCGAGGATATTGTCGATCACCTGTCGCGGATTCGTGATCTTCAGGATGAAACTGCCGGCTTTAAAACCTTTGTTCCCTTACAGTTTCACGGAGAAAACACGAAAATCGATGTAAAACGTTCAGCAACCGGCTACGATGATATCAGGATCTATGCCACGAGTCGCATTTTCCTTCACAATGTACCTCATTTAAAGGCCCTGTGGATGTATGTCGGTGAAAAGATGGCCCAGGTGCTCCTCAGGTTCGGCGTCGATGATATCGGTGCCACCTATCACAATGAAAAAGTGGTTCATGCTGCCGGCGCACAGACACCCGATTTTGGATCCGAATCGTTTTTAAAAAGACTGATCCATAAGGCTCAACTCCTGCCTGAACGAACAACCGCCAGCTACCGAACTGTTTCAGCCCATCCGGAAGAGGCAGCGATATGAAGCTGGGCTACATCGACTATCTCAACTGCTATCCGTTTTATTTTCGTATGTTCGAAATACAAGCCGTCAATGGGATCAGCATCCATCCGGGATATCCATGTATGCTCAACAAAATGATGGCGGACCGACAACTCGACATGAGCCCCATTTCCTCTGCAACCTGTGCAGAAATTGCCGATGATGTGGTAGTACTGCCGCAATTTTGTTTAAGCTCGGTTGGATATGTAGGTTCGGTGATTCTGGTGAGCAAAATACCCATTGAAGATCTGAATCAAAAAAGAGTGGGAATTACCAGTGCCTCACATACTTCCGAAGTACTTTTAAAAGTTCTTCTCAAGCGTTTTTACAATTTAGAACCGGTTTATATACCGACCCAACCCAGACCCGTTCTCAAAGAGATGGATGCGGCTCTGGTCATCGGGAACGATGCCATGGCCATATCTTCCGAACCGATCCCCTATATTTATGATCTCGGAGATTTGTGGCTGAGAAAAACCGGTTTTCCGGTGGTATTTGCCGTGTTTGCCGTAAGAGAAAACGTGATTGAAAAATATTCGTCCCAGATAAAATCTGTTATTTCTTCTTATCACCGATCACTCGGCTGCCTTGAAGAAGAAAAAGAACATGTTGTTTCAAAAGCAAGGGCAAAATATCCTGATATTATTTACGATATCAACAGCTATTTTGATCTTTTTAAGTTTAAATTTGATGACAAATTAAAAAAAGCCCTGATGTTTTACTATACCGTTGCAGGAGAAATGGGCCTGCTCAAAAAGGTGACAAAGCTGAACTATCTGGATAAATATTAATGCCTGAATCTTGTATGAAAATTGATGAGAATCTTTATCATAAGATTTACGAGGGGGGACGGATAACCCCCGAAGAAGCGCTTGAACTCTTCTCCTGGGACATCATCGAGCTGGGAAACGCCGGAGATATGCGGCGAAAATTAGCATTTCCCAGGGAAACGGTGGGATTCATTATCGACCGGATTATCAATTTCACCAATATCTGTGAGGCGGCATGTGCGTTTTGCGCATTTCATGCCCGGGCAAATCTTATTGAGCCTTATGAAGTGACCATGGACGATATTTATCTTAAAATCGAAGAACTTGTGGCTGCCGGGGGCACCCAGGTCATGCTTCAGGGAGGACTTCATCCCGACTATATGTTGAACACGTATATCGACATGGTCACATCGGTAAAAAAACGGTTCCCGGACATCTATCTTCATTCTTTTTCTCCTTCAGAGATCGTTCATATTTCACGGAAAAGTTCGGTGCCCATCGATGATGTGGTGAAAGCGCTTAAATCAGCCGGTCTCGATTCCACGCCCGGTGCGTCCGATCTGCTGGTGGAAAGGATCCGAAACAAAGTCAGCCCGAAAAAAACCACGGTGGATGAATGGCGAGAGGTCATGCGTGCGCTTTACCGGAATGACATGATGTCGTCGGCAACCATGACGTATGGAATGGGAGAGACCGATGAAGAAAAGATCGTTCATTTAAAGGTCATCCGGGATATCCAGAATGAAACCGGAATTTTGCAGGCCTTTATTCCCTGGTCTTTTTCACCGGCAAAGACGCGCATGGAAGGTACGCTTCCGGCGACGGGAATCGATTATCTTAAAATATTAGCTATTGCACGGATTTTTCTCGACAATATCACCTATATTCAAGCAGGATGGCTCACCGAGGGTCTGAAACTTGCTCAGGTTGCCCTTACCATGGGGGCAAACGATATGGGCGGTGTGCTCATGGAAGAGGTCGTGGTAAAGGCAACCGGGATAAAAACCAGGACCAACGACAAGGAGCTTGTCCATATCATTCAAAATGCCGGAAAAATCCCTGTTCAAAGGAATTCTTGCTATCAGGCGATAAAGGAGTATGTATGACCCATCTCGATATCGCCTTTTCAACATGTCCAAACGACACGTTCGTTTTTCACGCAATGCTTCATGATTGTGTTGATACAAGAGATTTTCGTTTTGTTTCTCATATGCACGATGTGGAAGAATTAAATAAAAAGGCTTTTTTAAAAACATTCCATGTCTCTAAGCTCTCCTTTTACGCCTATCTTAAACTCAGACAATCCTATGAAATCCTCGATGCAGGATCCGCCTTGGGGTTTGGATGCGGGCCGCTGCTGGTGGGAAGATCAGCGGACCTTTCATTATCAAAGGCAAAGATTGCCGTGCCCGGAGAATACACTACGGCCTATCTTCTCTTGAGGTTGTGGAATCCTTCAATACACAATATCGAAATCACCCGGTTTGACAATATTCTGGAAGGGGTACAAATCGGAAAATACGATGCCGGACTCATCATTCACGAAGGCCGGTTCATCTATCCGGAGTATGGCTGCGTCGAAATCATCGATCTTGGTAAATGGTGGGAAGACGAAACATCGCTTCCCATCCCATTGGGATGTATTGCCGTCAGAAAAGATCCCCCTTTTATCGATTATAAACAGGATATTGAATCTGTTCTTCGCCATTCGGTGACGTATGCTTTCAATAACAGGGATGCATCCAGGGAGTTTGTAAAACAGCATGCCCAGGAAATGGACGATCAGGTGATTGACGGGCACATTGACCTGTATGTCAATAATTTTACCCTATCGTTAGGGGATACAGGGAGGGAAGCCATTCAGGCCCTTGAGGAGATGGCACGTTGGAAACAGATATTGTAACGGCCATTGTCATGGCCACCATGCTCGAGGCAAAGCCATTTGTCCTGGGATTGTCCTTACGGCAGACCCGGAAAATTCCTTTCCGATTGTTCCAAAATGACGGGATTTTATTAATTATTTCAGGCATCGGCAAAGCCAATGCCGCTATGGCGACGGCGTATAGCTGTCTGAAATTCAAGCCGGCCTGCATCTGTAATTTGGGTGCAGCAGGCGCCACGCATTCCGGATATGATCTTGGAGAGATATTTCATATTCAGAAAATTGTCGAATTTGATCGGCTCGATCTGAATACCGGTAAACCATGTGTTCACAAACCGGATTTGCTGGCAGGATTCAAAACCACGATACTGGCCACCAGCGATCGGGCGGTTCTTGATCCTAAAGAACGAAAAGCGATTTCCATAAATGCCGATCTGATAGACATGGAAGGCGCCTCGGTGGTTCAGGCCTGCAGAACGTTTGAGAAGAATTGTTATCTATTTAAATTCGTCAGTGACACACCGGATCATACGCAAGATCAGGATATTGTGGATCATATTCGGCTTTACCGCAAAAAATTTTATGATTTTTTTACGGATTCCGTAAGACCGGTGTTGCCTGTCCCCGGCAGTTTATGAAATATTCTGGCTGCTACTTCAAAGGCTTTTTAGCAATCGGGTGCGTAAGTAACTATGTACATGCATTCATAAATACGGTAACGTATTTATGAATTAGAGAACTAAGGGGATCAAGTGACAGATCCTCCGGCAGCACTTGTCGGTGATGACCCTTCCGGCAGCATTGTCGAGTCCACAACAAAAATACCGTCATCTTTTAAGCCGGCCAGTTCGTTTAAAGCCTCCCGGATTTCAGTTGCCCCTCTGTCTCTTACAAGTTTCACAGCACCGAACTCCTTCTTGGTCTGGGCGAGAGAAAATCGTCCGGCTGTCTTTTCGAGATAGGCATACACAAAGCCTTTTACAGCTTGCCAGCTGTCGCGACGCGTCTGATTTTCAAGGGGGGTAAGTTTGTCCAGATCTCTAAGAACACGAGAATGAAAACGGGCTGCCCGACGTTTCATGAGCAGGGTGGACCACAGGAAAAATACAATCAAAGCGGCGCCACCTCCGGCACCCAAAAGCATGCGCAGGTCCATGCCCCCCAGGATACCGGAGATCATAAGACCGAAAGTTGTGCTTGCGCCGAGAAGAAGACTCACCAGAAAGCCGATAAAGGTGTGTTTCCAGCGAAATTCGCGCAATCTGCGACGGTAGTTCATCAGAGCTTCAAGGAAATGGCCCAGGCGTTCGCCGTGGGTTTCGACAAAGGTGGCCAGGTGATCGAGACGACGTCTCGGGGCTTTAAGGATGGCCCTTTTCAATTCCTCGCGCTGATTTTCCAGATGACCTAAAAAACTCATATCCCCTCCGGACCTTTTCCCTGCACGCAACATGGCCCGCGGAGAGTAGGTGAGGCAGATGGGGGGGATGTCTTTTCGACCGGTGATCTGAGATAGATTCCAACACAACGTTCCATAGACCTGCAAAAGATCGGCAAAGGAGACACATTCATCAATTCGGTTCAAAACAAAGAGCAGACGGTCTTCAAAGGTACGGGTCGGCAGGGTTTCCCGAATGCTGATATATGATTCACGTACCGTTCCTGCCTTATGGGGATCGAAGACCACCAGAACCAGATCGGCTATTTGTGCCAGATCACCGATGACTTGTTGATAGTCATACCCGCGATCCCGTTCGGTGATACTGTCGATCATTCCCGGGGTATCAATGATGGCAAGGGTTTCTAAAAAAGGCGCATTCACTTTTTTCAGGCGAAAGTGAGAGGCAAATCGTTGTCCGTGTTTTCTCAGTGTTTCAAAGGGATATTCCGGATCATGGAGCAAAAATTTCCCATCCCGTTCTTCAACAACGCGAACGTTTTCTGCGGTAGACGCAGAACCGTCATAGGTGATGACGGTAAAGGAATCGTCGGTGGGCGCCTGACCGGTTGCTTGTATATCCGCTCCGAGAAATTCATTGATAAGGGTCGATTTGCCGGAAGAATAGTTTCCTAAAACAAGAACAAGCGGCCGCCATTTAATGTTGGTTTCCAAGGGAACATCACTATAACCGTAATGGAGCGCTGCAGGAGAGAGGTAGTCTGATACCATTTTCACCAGCTCGGTTCGAAGCGAATTAATGTAATTCTGACGATACATCGCTATCTCCCGTTTATCCGTCTATATTTCATTTCTATTTATTTTGCCTTGAAAAACCTATTCCCTATGGCCAGGTCAGAGTTCTATGGTTCTGCCTGAAAAATCGCTGCAAGAGTTTGAAGTGAACTAAAGTTTAAAGTGAGCTAAAGCCCGCCCTGGTGCGAATCGCTCATATCTTGATTTGACCCATGCACCATTTCAAACATGACTTTTTGAGTATAGAGTGTCGGTGATCGGTCTGGGCTAGGGTTAAGGAATTCTGGCAATTATATAAAATCAGCGGAGCGAAGCGACACCATAACTTTAGGCACTTTAGATCACTTTAGACACTTTTAGCTTGTACGACTTTATGTAAAACCACCCCTTTCATAGGCAAACCAAAGCTTGGTCCTTTCCCGCGTGGCTGGATTTTCAATGAACCAAGCCTGTCCCGCATTGCGGGGGATTCTTTATTGAGCACTTTTAATTTTTTTCCGCTTCATCCACCACCGAAGACCCAACAGGGTAAGCGCCCATCCTAAAAAAATGCTGTCGTCTATTTTTCCCATAATGAAATCCGGCATGAAAAAGTAAACAGTAGCACCACAAAGAAAGCTGATGAACAAGGCGGTAGTATAACGCATCCAAGTGAAGATTCTAAAGAAAACCAAAAAGAGTAATGTCCAGAAAAGATAGAATACCGTGGTGGCGGCGATGCGATACTTCACGGGGATGCTTTCCGTAACTTTTGACAAGAAAAGATGAGCCTTTTGACCTGGTTTGTGAAGACGATGATAAAGAACCTCTTTCACCGTTATTGTTTCATCGATGTAAAGTCCTGCCGGTATCAGAAAATCAAGAGTTAACGGGAACCCTTGCTCATGGAGGAGGTCGTTGGTCTGGCGAAAGGGGAGAGATAGGATCTTTCGAAATCCTGTGTAAACAATGATGATGATTGTCACCAGACACATTACAGAAATCACCGCCCAGATGATTTTCGCGCGAATAACCATTTAAATGTCCATTTTATATAAAACTCAAGCATGTCACAATATTTAAAAGCAGTTGTTCCGTTGCGACTTTTGTTTTAAAGCTACCAGAGGCTATCCAAGGTGTCAACTGACACTTTTTACGAGTTCATCAAACTCGAGTTACAAGCTTTTCTCGATCTGATGGTGAATAAGTATATTGTTTTTAAATCGTTATGTCCATATTTTCTCTTTATATTCCATGAAGCCATCAACCAGTTGCCTAAATGAGGTGGGCTTATATTTCTCAAAACTTTCTTCATCCACGTAAACAAAACCATACTTCACATCCGCCTGAGCCCGGTTGATGTCCTCGCACCATTGGCGAAGCCGTTCCATCTTGAGCGGCACGTCCAGTCTTCCCGGCCTTTGGTTTCGACAATGACGATTCTCTTGTTTGACAGCTTGACGAAAAAATCCGGATAGTAATTGGAAAGGTTCTCTTTAATGGCGTTGGTGT
The DNA here is from genome assembly GCA_963706295.1 of uncultured delta proteobacterium. GTDB lineage: Bacteria > Desulfobacterota > Desulfobacteria > Desulfobacterales > UBA11574 > UBA11574. The sequence continues at coordinate 214,349 of CAVPLW010000004.1, forward strand.
GAGTCCGGTGGTTTAAGTGAAGCGCGCAGTGCGCTTGACCGCCTCTGGAGGGGACCCGCATGCTGCGTGCTGTGGGAGAAAAACCCTCAGCTACCCGATTAACCGCCGATTATTTCATTCAAACCATCAATGATGAGAGCCAATTCTTCGTCAGATGCTTTTGCTATTTTCTTGCCGATCCGCTTCGTTGAAAGGATTCGAATCTGGCTGATCTTTACCCAAGATTTTTTTGGAAGCTCGGTATCCACAAGTTCCATGGTCAGCGGATAACCAGCCCTTTGTGGCTGACTGGTGATCGCGACAGCAATGACAGTACCAGATTTCTCATTAAACACATTGTGGCTTAAAATAAGAACAGAGCGTAAGCCGCCCTGTTCGCTACCAATGACTGGATTTAAATCTGCCCAGTGTATGTCACCCCTTAATATTCCGGCCATTCTTCCAACTCTGGTGAGAAGCCTTCCTCCGCTAAGGATTGTTCGAATTCTGGGTCAAGCTTGGCGCACTCCTGGGCAAGACGACTTTTCTCTATGCGCATTAGTTTTTCAGTAACAGCCTGCTGGATAGCTTTGCTGCGGTTTGGGAAAAATTTCGATTTAACGAGAATATCGAGCCGTTTAAGTGTCTTGTCGTCAATTGTAATTGCGATTTTTGATGCTGCCATTTTAATTGCCTCCGGTATGACGATACATCATACCCGGACAGTTTTCAAGCATAATTTCCCTGATGGTTAACGTAGGCATAACGTGCTGGGGTTGAGCGCAGCGAAAACCCAGTCACGGTTCATGCCATGGTTATCCGTTCCTTGTTGAAATTATGCAGCCTCTATTCGCCTTAACTCGCTGATATCATGGTAAAATAAAAGGGACGTCTATGATTTCATGCGTTTTATTCAATCAGCCAAACCGATTTTCTCTTTCAATTTTTTGACCTCTCATGGATGAACGACTCACATGATGCAGTGTACTTGGTGCATCTATTCTCGCTTTTCGTGGCATAATTCACACGTATCACATACAATCTTCAACGAAAGGCATAAAATAGGATGTCCCTAATCTCCCCCAGCTCGGTTTCCGTAACGCCGCACTGTGGACAGCTCCGATGCTTTGCACGAGTTGTTCAGCAGCACCCGATAGTGACCCTTGGGGCAGGCATCGACATGAAAACCCTGCTCCGGGGTGCGGCACGTCATAATATTCAACGCCGCGCTCCGCTCACGCGCACTCACTGCGCAACTGCGCCGATACGCATCAAAATGATCACGAAATATCTTCTGTACGATCCCTGCTTTCATCCGGCGCTAACCCCGGCTTTAAATCGGCCTTACACTCGCTCAAAATCTCTTCGGCCCGCTTTTCACCAAACTTCGCCACCATCTCATCCCACAGTTCCGAATTGCGCAACTCTTTCTGAAAGTTCGCTGTTAAACTATCACTAAACTCTTTTAAAGACCCTTTCTTCTTCTGCTTGCGCCGATTCTTCAGACGTTTGCCCTTGCCCATAAATCCCCAATCTTATTCCTGATGATTTATCATCATTCGTCCAACATTAGAGTAGACGGCCTAACAGCCGTAATTAATTACGGCAAATGGCCGGCACGAAATTAAAAAGATATCAATAATACAATGTGTTAGCATCAACATCGATTTCATATTAAAGGGGAGATACGGCCCAACGGCCGTATAGCTGCCCGCTATGCGGCTTTTTAGCCGGATAGCACGCTTTGGACAAATCTTGCAACATTGAGGATTGCAAAAAAGTGAGAACGCCATCTTGGGCCGAAAGATGCCATTTATGGATGGACACTGGCTAAGGTGGCCGTTTAAATCTGAAGGACACTTTGGGAACGTCCTTGACGAATTGGTGTGCTAAAAGGTGATCATCGATACAGGAGAATCAGGGGGCGTTCCCGATATCCTCCCCCCACAAAAGCTCAGGTTATCCATAATTGAATATTGGGTAAAAATCAAGGAAAATCATTAGGCGATTCAATATGTTACAAAATCGGTGTCCTGGCGGCGGCAAGATTGTATGGTTTTTACACACCCAAAAATGCGCTGCTTTTAATATGTTAAAATTATCAAGTGGTTATCAATAAGGATTGCTGAATACTCGTTGATAGTGACTGATTGCCGGTTATCTGTTGATAGATGCATACTGCATCACGGTTGATTCATCTTCGCCTCACACGTCATTCCACCCGGCCTACCGATTAGGCTAGATCTTTTCATGTTATCGAATCTGTCAATCATTGTCTGCATAAGTATTCGTATTATCAATTTTACATATCCGATATCGTTATATTATAAGTCATATCTCAGATATTGTCAGTTTGAAATTCACATTTGTTTTTATGAAATGATAACAGGAACGTCCAATAGAGCATTTTTATTCCTACAGGTTAAAAGGTTCAGGGTTCAGGGTTCACGGTTTAGCAGCACCAATATCCCAACGTAAAAGGAGTAAAAAGATTGACGATGAATGGATCCGGTCCAATGACTGTCGGCGGAAACGGCGCAGGGGTTCTTGATCTGAAAAAGATCTTTCAATCCGCCTGGATCTATCGTTTGCTTCGTATAGCGATAAGCGTTGTTTTCATATGGTCCGGCATCATCAAAGCTGCTGGCTCCAAAAGAGTTCTCCGTAATTATTGAAAGCTATGGTTTGATCCCCGACGCTTGGATTCTGCCGCTTGCCATTGCCTTACCTTTGCTTGAGATGGTCTTCGGCTTGGGTCTATTGTTGGATATCCGCGGGATCTCTGGCCGTCATTACCGGTCTTTTAATGTTGTTTATTGCAATTCTGAGCTACGGCATCTGGCTGGGGTTCGATATCGACTGCGGCTGTTTCGGTCCTGAAGATCCGGAGGCCAAAGCCTTTCACGGACTTTGGTCGGCCCTTGTTCGGGATATTATAATGATGCTTGGCATTTTTTATCTTTATTACCAGCGGTTTAACCAAATTGTTGCTCCCAAACGGTTAAGAAGTTTTTATAAAATTATTTAAAAGCAGGAGGATTAATGATGCGAATCGGGAAAACTATCTTTAGCCTTGTTGTGGTGGGATTGTTTGTGATAAGTTTGACAAGCCCGTCTTTGGCCAAAAACAAATTCGAAAAAGAAGTGGAGACAGAACAGGACGCCGTCAAACTGGTCCGGGAAATTCAGCGGGGAGGTTATGACGTCATTACCGCCAAGGAACTCAAGGATATGATCGATTCCGGCAAGGATGTTCTTGTTATCGACACCATGCCCTATGATGCCAGCTTTAAAAAAGAACATGTTCCCGGTGCCGAGCAGTTTTTATTTCCCATTCCAGAAATGAAAGAATGGGATACTAAGGAAACGGGCGGAAAGACCGTGGACGATTTCAAAGCGCTGCTGGGGCCGGACATGTCAAAAACCATCGTCATCTACTGCGGGTTTGTCAAGTGTACCCGTAGTCACAACGCGGCCATGTGGGCTAAAAAGCTGGGCTATAAGAACGTGTTGCGTTTTCCGGGCGGCATTTTTGCCTGGAAAGGGGCCGGGTATCCCACAGAAAAAGTAAAATAAGGATTTCAGATAGATCCTTCTATGATACACGTCATCAGATCACGTGAAGGCATGTGCCGCTCAGCTTTTGGGTTTGCCGGAGAAAGGAAATGATATTTTGGACCACGATATAGAAACATTGTTGTACAAAATTCGCCTTCGGACCGAAAACCTGTTCATGACCCGTCAGTTAATGTGTTCCGAGGCGGTGTTGACGGTGTTGAATCAAGGTCTCAAAGGAGGATTAGCACCGGAGATCGCCGTTCGGATTACTTCCGGTCTGCCTGAAGGATTTGGAGGCAGCGGCTGCACATGCGGTGCTTTAACTGCCGGTGTAATTGGCTTGGGGTTGTTTTTGGGTCGCAACGGGCCAGGTATTTTGAACAGCCGAAGGGTTTACGCGGCTTCGAAAGAACTGCATGATCATTTTAAAATGCATTTCGGCGCTACTTGCTGCAGGGTTCTGACGAAAAACATTGAACTCGGAACAAAGCACCATTTTCAGTTTTGTGCGCGGCATACCGGCGAAATCGCCGAGCAGGCCGCCCGTATCATCCTCGAACGAAAACCGGAAGTGCTTGAACAGGCCGACTGGACGTATTTAAACCAGATTGACTCAAAGATTAGGGCACGGATAAAACAGATTTCCAGCAAACTTTGAAAATGAGCAACACTTCAGCCTTTTGAAAACATTACCGCTTCAGGTATAATTAAATTTTTGCCGAAAGAACTATTACGAAAATGAAAACGTGTTTCTTTTTCAAACTTGGAGCATTTATACAGTGAAACTGAACTTTTTTAAAAAACCGACCCTGCTGAGCCTTTCAAAAACCTGTGGTTGAGCCGCAAAAATCGACCCGGTCGGGCTTGGCAATTTGTTGGCGAATCTCCCAAAGAATAAAGATCCGAACTTGCTGGTGGGCTATGAAACCAGTGATGATGCCGGCGTTTATCGATTAACCGATGATCTGGCCATAATAATGACGGCCGACTATATCACGCCGCCGGTGAACGACCCGTATATATACGGTCAAATAGCGGCAGCTAATGCCATCAGCGATGTCTACGCCATGGGCGGACAACCCATCGCATGTCTCAACCTGGTCAGTTTTCCCTCTAAAAAGCTGCCTCCGGAGGTCCTTCACGAAATCGTGGCCGGAGCTCTGAGTAAGATTACCGAAGCCGGTGCTGTATTGGCGGGCGGGCATTCCGTGGAAGACGATGAACCCAAATTCGGTCTGGCAGTAACCGGAATCGTGCATCCGGACAAATTCTGGACCAACCAGGGTGCTCAACCCGGGGATGTGCTGATTCTGACCAAACCCGTTGGAAGCGGTGTTTTGTTTAACGCCAATTTAAAAAAATGGGTTTCCAAAGAGGCCATGGAGGCCTGTTTGTCAATCCTCATAACGCTCAATCGAACCGCTGCCGAGGTTATGTCCGGTTTTGATATCCACGCCGCAACGGATGTCACTGGATTCGGATTGGCCGGGCACGGCTTTGAAATGGCCAAAGCATCCGGAGTGTGTTTGGAAATCAGTATCAAAGATCTGCCGATCATGGATGAGGCGCTGATGGTGTATAAAAAAGGAATGACCACCGGCGTAAATGCCTACAATCGACAAATGGTCGAAAAACATTTATGGCTTGAGACCGATTTGCCTCCCTGGCACGAAGAAATCGTATTTGACCCACAAACCAGCGGTGGTTTGCTTGTTGCGGTGACGGAGACCCAGGGAGAAAATCTCGTCAACGCCTTGCATGCCAAAGGGGTGACGGCTGCCAAAATCATCGGCAATGTTCATGAACTTAAAGCGGGGATTCATCTGAAGTTCAGGTAAATTTTATACACCTATTCGGGCTAAAGGCCTTGGACTTTCTCAGCGATTATTTTTGGCAAAGAAATTGCCTTCCAGGTGTGATCGATGGCAACGAAGGTAACATTTCCCTCAGCCAGCAGACGGGTTTCCGGCGGGCGGTAAAAGTGAAACTGAAAGACGATGGCCTTTTCTTTGATTTCTTTTATCGAGGTATGCATTTCAAGTAAATCGCCATAGTATGCCGGTGCTAAAAAGCTGCAGTTGGCAGCCACTTTGGGCATGCCGTATTTTTCTTTTTTGTTACGAAAGAAGGTTTCCGGAGGTATGCCGATATGACGGAGAAATTCTTCAATTCCCTCATGAAAATAGCGAAAATAGGCGACAAAATAAACAACACCATACGGATCCGTATCACCGAAGCGAACCTGTACTTTGGTTTTATGAATGAGCATGTCATACCTCCTGTGGGTGATGAAACAACTATTTCCTTGATAAAAAAATCGGCTGTCCTTAAATTAACGTAATATTGCCGCTTCAGGTATAATTAAATTTTTGCTGAAAGAACTCGCGAATAAGGGCTCGTAATGAAAGAATCTGCCCTGACTATTCATAAAGGTCTATGTTTTAACATGGGGTTCATCCATAACGTTAAATCACCGATGGTTCTTTCAAAACGATCCCTAATCCACTCAGACAGCTTCCAGTCAAAAATTTAATCATACCTGAAGCTCCTTTGAAATCGATTTGTTTCAAAGAGCTAAACTGTTATAATTTAACTTTTATTAATGTATAAACTCAAGTTTCGCACTCGAATAATGATTTTACACTCTGAAAACATCAAAGGGGTCATGATGCGATTTTTTAAATGTTTTTTTCTGATCTGCTTTTTTATTCTTATCGGCGCAAGCCAAACCCCCAGAGCTGCTGAAAACATCGACGTCGATCTGGTCAGATTGCAAACCGACGACGGCGTAAGGCTAACCGGTATTTTACGCCAGCCCCGTTTGGCCAGAGCAAAAGCCTGCGTGGTGTTGATCCACGGTTACAGCGGCAACTTCTATTCTGGTATCATGGACTTTCTTCCCGAAGCCCTGGCAGACAGAGGATTTGCCACTTTGGCGCTCAACATGCGTGATCATGATCAGGGTCCTAAAAAAAACCGGTTTGAAGAAAACCGTTATGACATTGCGTTAGCCGTCGATAAAATGGCTCTGCTGGGTTACAAATCCATATTTCTTTACGGCCACAGCATGGGAACCAACAGGGTGCTTTATTACCTTGCGGCAACCCAAGACCCCAGAATTAAGGGGGTACTCTTATCCGGTCCTCCAGGCAATCTTTTCGAATGGAATATCAGTGTATTCGGGCCTGAAACGGCAAACAGCGTCCTCCGTCAGGCCCAGGACCTGGTGGCAAAAGGTAACGGAGATCAATGGATGTTGATCAATCTGGGGCCTTTGGGCAAAGCGCTTTATACCGCCAATCATGTTGTAAGCCTCAGGGGCCCGAAAACCGTATCCGATCCCTACAAAAACATTTCCCGTATTTCAAAGCCCATACTCATTGTCCACGGCCTTGCGGATCACCTGGCCAATCCCGATGTAGCTGACCGCCTCAGAAACAGTGCAACGCTTAAGACAAATGTCACGGTTGTTAAAATTCCCGGGGCCAACCACCGGTTCAGTAATCACCAAGAAAAACTTGTAAGTGTTGTAACCCGATGGATGATAGAGCATCTGAATCACTAATATGAGACCTTTGAAAAACGCCCCCTTTTGCCCAATCTTAGCGTCAGACTCAAATTTTAATCCTCGAAATACTCAATGTATGTCTGTGGTTAAAATTTTCGCCTTCCTTAACCTTGAGCAATATTGAGCATTTTTCAAAGGTCTCAATTAAGAAGTTTTACTTTTCTTTAGAAGGCGGACTAACATAACTGCTCAAGCTCGCTGATAAGATTTTTAATTTCTGATCTGTTTAATTTAAGTTTAATTTTTCCTCCGCCGGGATGTGCAAGGTTTAACGTACAACCTTCGTTGTTTTTTATTACCGCCCATTTTTGTCCCTTTGGAAATACAAGAGATTTATCCAGCCAGTCGTCGGGACTGAACTCGGCAATCTGAATCAGAACACCAAAAGCATCTTTGGGATGAATAAAGATCTCTTTCCAAAAATCGCCGTATTCGTTATACCCGAAATAGGGAATATTATGATCTTCAAGCTTTCGAATCGCATTTTGAATATCCGGGGTTTGCAGGGAGATATGATGAAGCCCCCCGTTTTTATTTTTATTTAAGAACTTTGTCAAAAAAGTTTTTTCCTCAAGTGGGGTTATAAGCTCGATGCGTGAAAGATCGCCAAAGGAAAAAATCTGCCAATGATATTTCATATCCTTATTTTGAGCACCGGCACCGGGGATGGCCCCAAGTATGTTCTTAAAAAAATGGAGCGCTTCTGGATAATCTTTCACGGCGATTGAAATATGATCGATCCTTGAAATCATTTTACATTTTTAAAAAGATTAAGAAATCTCCTGTAGACTGTTGCGAACTTGTGTATAAATGCCTGGGGCCATAACCAGAAAGCGGTCATTGATCTTTTGGCCGTCCAGATATTCATTGAGAAAAAAATTGCTTCCATCCAACTTGCAGATCTTTCCGCCTGCCGCTTCAAGAATAATGCCGGCTGCAGCAAGATCCTGATAGGATTCATTCGCAATTACAGCCGCTTCGGCACGACCCATTGCAACATAACAAATGTGAGCACCGGTGCACCCCAAATCACGAATTTTCCCCGGAAATGTTGAACGATAACGTTGATGAAATCGTGAATACGTAAAAAGAAGGCTCTCGTCATCAATGTTTTTCTTGCTCGAAACGCAAATTTCCTTATCTCCCAAGAAAGCTTTTTGATCCGCCTGTGCGTGAAAAAGATCGCCGGTTGCCGGCATATAGAACACCCCGAAAATAGGCCAGAAATTTTCTATCAGTGCAAGGGAAATGCCCCATATCGGAATTCCCGCCTGAAAATTGGCCACCCCATCTAACGGATCATAAATCCAGACATATCGCTTTCCATCATGGGTGTAGTCTCTGTTCATCTGATTGTTTTTAAATACCTGATGATCAGGAAAATGGTTGTCAAGTTGATCCTGAAAAAAATTCATTAAATGGGAATCCGCCTCTGTAACAAGCTCTTCATCAAATTTGATGCGACGATCCCCCTTACCATAATAGGAAAGTGCTTTCTCCCCTGAACGTCGAATCACATCCACTGCGAACTGAGTTAAATCTTCAATCCCATGACCTTTTATTTCGGCCATTTTACCCCCTTGTTTGGTTGTATCTGTGGGTCGAAACTTATTGCGGAGGGCAATATATGTTTCAAAATTCTCCAAGCGGTCTTGTAAATGTAAATGAGGCAGGTTCTTTGACCAATTTTTGGGCTGCCTGCTTGGTATTGCCACCCAGAGCTGAAAAGGGGAGTGATACAACAAAGACGGCACAACCCAAAACGGTTGCGACGATTCCCAACGGCCTGGCCAGAATAAGATCAGCGGTCATAAGGGCGCCGCTGTTTTCCTCATCAGACGTCTGTCCTTTTGCAAGGGCCGAAGTTCCGAATGGGATAAAAACAAGGGTTATAATTAACAATAACACCATGGATTGTTTTGTAATTTTATTCATGTTTTCCTCCTTTAGGTTTGCTTGCTATCTATTATGTTGTCTCTTTTAAAGTCGGTACCTGAAACGTTCCGGTACGCACCGTTTGGGCATAACATTTTGTTTTTTTTACAGATGAATATTTTGGACGTTTGAATAAACCAAGGTCTTTAAAAAAAGGTTGTTCATGACTGATTTAGAGATGGTTGAAAAACATTTATATTAAGGCTATAGTGTTCAAAAGAAAATATTTAAGAAAAATCTAATTTTCACAGACAGTTTGCATCTTACAGATTAGAAAAAAGCTGATGAGGTGTCAAGAAAAAAGCCTTCATCTCAAATCGGTTTTGCTGCTTATAAACGGAATTCAGACGGACTGAAAGAAATGACAACGGTATCATCTTGTATAGAAGTCGCCATAGCCTTGCCGGTATACAGCACATATGTTTACAGCGTTCCAGAAAACCTGTTAGCGCTGGTTTCGACAGGGAAAAGAGTTCTTGTTCCATTTGGCCGGCGCAGAGTGACGGGATACATTTTGGGTGCATGCAAAAACACGGATCAGGGGAAGATAAAAAATATTCTTGATATTCTTGATATTCTTGATGAAGAGCCGCTTTTCCCTTCAAGTATGATAGATTTTTTCCGATGGACGGCTGATTACTACCTGCATCCCATCGGAGATGTTATCAAATGTGCACTGCCCGGTGGACTTAATGTTTATGATTTTGCTGCCATTGCCATTGCGAAAAAGGGAGAAGAAGCCCTTTCCGGAAATTTTCTTACACCGTTGGAAAGGGAAGTCTTAAACTTGTTAAAGGGAGAGTCTTGTGGATTAAAAAAACTTCGCGAAAAACTTAACAACAAAATTCCTAATGCCTTAATCTATGCCATGCAACATCAAGGGCTCATTGTTCATGAACGGGAGTTAAAAGGCGGGATTACAAAACCAAAAATACAAAGGCATGTATCATTGATCGATTCAAATATCCCTATGGGCAGTCTATCTGCGTCAAAACAAAAGATCATTGAAGCAATCAAAAACCAGGATGAAGTTAGCGTAAACAAATTAATAAAACTTGTTCCGTCTGCTCTGAAATTAATAAAGCATTTAGAAGCGGACAGGTATATTTCTGTTTTTAATAAACAGGTTTATCGTGATCCCCTTGGTGAATTTATAAAACCTGATACACCCCATATGCTCACTGGAGAACAAAGCCGTGTGGTTTCAAAAGTGATCGGAACGCTATGTAGAAAATTTAGTACCTGGCTTCTAACCGGCGTTACCGGAAGCGGTAAGACAGAAGTTTACATGCATATTGCAGCAAAGGCGATTGACTCAGGTTATTCCGTTCTTGTTCTGGTTCCTGAAATTGCCCTTATATCCCAGACGGAAAGGCGATTCAGGGCACGCTTTGGCGATCGTGTCGCTATTCTTCACAGCGGACTTTCTGCTGGAGAGCGTTACGATCAGTGGGTACGTATTGCCAGGGGTGAAGTTTCCATCGCCATTGGTGCCAGATCCGCTGTTTTTGCACCTTTAACGAATATCGGCATTATTATCGTTGATGAAGAACATGACACATCTTACAAGCAGGATAGCCGTTTAAGATACAATGCCAGGGATCTTGCCGTGGTAAGGGCAAAGCAAGAGAACGCTGTGGCACTGCTGGGGTCTGCCACGCCTTCAATACAATCCTATTATAATGTAAAAATAGAGAAGTTCAAAGAGGTTACATTAACAGAGCGGGTTGAAAAAAGATCGCTTCCCAAGGTAACAGTTGTTGATCTTCGTAAAAGCAGAGATGTTCGGGGAAGTCGACGGTTTATCACTCCGGAGCTTTATGAAGCAATGGAAACGACACTTGGACGTGGCGAGCAGGCGCTCCTTTTTTTGAACCGGCGTGGCTTTGCCAGCAATCCGGTTTGCTCAGCCTGCGGTGAAGCGATACGATGTAAAAATTGTGATATTTCTTTGACATTGCATCAAAAGGCCAATGCATACAAATGCCATTACTGTGGGTTTACACGAGCGTCAGCATCGAACTGCATTTCCTGCGGGTCCTCTAAGATCATGCTTTTGGGGCTTGGGACCGAAAAGGTCGAGGCGACGGTAAAGATGCTTTTCCCTCAGGCCTCAGTCGCCAGAATGGATCGTGACACGACCCGACGCAAAGGATCAATGATAAAGATACTCAAAGGTTTAAGAAACCGGACCATTGATGTTCTAGTGGGGACTCAGATGGTGGCTAAAGGTCATGACTTTCCAAACATTACCCTTGTGGGTATTATCTGTGCAGACCTCTCTTTGAATTTTCCTGATTTTCGAGCCGGAGAACGTACATTTCAGCTGCTGGCCCAGGTTGCCGGGCGTGCCGGGCGGGGGGTTGTGCCCGGACGTGTTATTCTGCAGACGTATAACCCGCATCATTTCAGCATTTTATCTGCAACTGAGCAGGATTTGAAGCCATTTTACAAGGTCGAGATCGGGTTTCGAAAGAGCCTCCATTATCCACCATTTTCTAGAGTGGTTCAGATTAAAATATCTGGAAAAGACAAAGAAAAGACCCGTCAGCATGCCCAGACTGTAGGAGATCTTTGCAATACATTAAAACAAAAGAACAGATCGTTTTCAAGGTCCCTTGAAATATTGGGGCCCATTGAAGCCCCGCTTTTCAAGATTGCAAAGCAATACCGATGGCAGATTCTTTTAAAAGGTTTGGAGGTCAAACCGCTCCACCGATTTCTTCACAATTTATGGCTCGAGAATAGAGCAATAATCAACCGGCGCGATGTCAATGTCGTTCTTGATGTAGATCCGATTTTTATGATGTAAAATTTAAATAAAAAGATGCGCCTTGACATTCTATAGAATGCGCCTTAAATAAACTGTTCATGACTTGGCGGCCTGGTGGTGGCTGAGGTCGTGAATCGGATATTTGAGTCAATATGAACCGGCTAATTTTTTTTAAGGACATTTTTAACATGAAACTTAAATTTTTATCCATCTTTTTTGCCGTCGTTTGTATTTTGTCTTTTAATAGCGGTGCATTCGGCGTTTCGAAACAAACCCCTCCATCACCTTCTGTCCTTGTATCCGAAAGCCGGTACACATTCCCCACAGTTATAGATGGTACTGAAGTCACACATGATTTTATCATACAAAACAAAGGAGAGGCGCCGCTTGTGATTGAAAAAGTCAAAACCGGCTGAGGGTGTACGGCTGTCTCATATCCGAGACAGATCCCTCCCGGCGGTGAGGGAAAAATTGTTATTAAAGTCGATACAGCGGGATACGGCGGAAAAACACTCACCAAAAAAATAACGATCAAAACCAATTCTCTCAAACATCCCATGCTCTATTTGACCATTATGGGCAATGTTGAACAATTTGTTGACATTGTTCCAAAGAGAGTTGTTTTGAATGGTTTTGCAGGCAATCCAATAAAAGCAACGGTGAAGATCATACCGAAAGATAAGTATCCATTTACCATTAAAAAAGCGAAGACAACCCATACAAAAAACATTGCCTTCACGCTGGATGAAACTAAAAGCTCAGAAAAAATGGAATATGTTCTGACGGTTGAAAATTTGAAAAAAACCAGTGGGCGCTATGCTGACGCCATAAAACTAAAAACAGACAGCAATATACGTCCCGAGATTAAAATCTATGTTATCGGGAACATTCTCGACAGGCCGAAAAACGAAAAACAATAAAGATGGAACATATCAAAGTTGTCGCTTTTGACTGTGACGGTGTCATGTTTGATACAACGAAAGCAAACATGGCGTATTATAACGAAATATTGCAGAATTTCGGTCGGCCAACCTTGACCTCCGATCAGTTTGCGTATTGTCACAGCCACACTGCAGACCAATCGATTGCACACCTGTTTAATGATGCAAAAAGCTTCAGGGAAGCTCAGAATTATCGAAAACGTATGAGTTATGTCCCGTTTTTAAAATATATGGTTTTGGAACCCTATTTAAAACCTCTGCTCGAAAAGCTCAGACCCAGATACAAGACTGCCATTGCGACAAACCGATCGAACACAATGGATCGGGTTCTCAGCGAACATGGTTTGGAAGGATATTTTGACCTGGTTGTTAGTTCCAATGACGTCGATCGTCCCAAACCTTATCCGGACCCGCTGATCAAAATTCTGGAACATTTTGAAATAGAGGCATATAATACCTTATATGTGGGAGATTCAGAACTTGACGAAATTGCTGCAAGAGCAGCGGGTGTGCCGTTTGTGGCGTATCAAAACAGATCTCTTTCCGCCAATTTTCATATCAAGAGCTTAAAAGAAATTGCTCAAATACTTGATATAAAATTAGCGTAACAATTTTTAATGTTTTTCAATGCAAATTATATCCGTTGATGTTAAAGACACACAAAAAGCCGCCGATTTCATCTTCATGAAAGCAGCCTTGCTTGTTGTCGTCGTTGTTTTAACCCTTTGTTATGACGGGTTAAAAAATAATTCCTATTCTAAAGAACCTTTCCAAAACATTCCTACCGGAGACACGGTCCAAGGTGATGTGGACGACGGGTTATGGGACGGTCCGATTCTTTTTTACAAAGGAAACGGAAAGCCCATTCACCTGATCCTGGTGGAGAAGGCCCTCCAAAAGCTTCACTTATATTGCTATGACGGTCGCTACCAGTTAATAAAGAGCTATGATTGCAGTACCGGAGAACAGCCCGGGAAAAAACAAAAAGAAAATGACGAAAAAACTCCGGAAGGGATTTACTTCAATGTAACGTCTTACCGGGATTCTAAAGTCACCCTGTTCGGTGACCGGGCCTTTGGGTTAAGTTATCCTGATATCTTTGACAGTCTTGAAGGTAATTGTGGAAACGGAATATTTATCCATGGTTCCAACCAGACCATAAAGCCTTTTTCAACCAATGGGTGTGTGGTCTTAAACACTCGAGATCTTGCTGATCTGGATCGACGGGCTCCGTTAAAGAAAACACCTGTTATCATTGCAAAACATCTTCCTTACCGATTTGAGCCGGCTAAAAAGCAACTATCTGAACTTATGCTTTTACTCAAACAGGCCATGCTTCCTGAAAACTACCGGTCTTTGAATCGAGGGTTTAGGCATATTGCTGTAATCGGTTTTAAAAAGCGTGTTGTGGCCGTGGGTGAAGTCATGATAAAAGATAGCAAGAATACACTGGGATTTTCCAGGCTTTACCTCTATCGGCCGGGAAAAGACCTTATGGTATTACTCAAGCGGGAGTGGAGCGAGGAATGATGGAGCGTACGTCTCACGGGGGTGCTCCCCGCTTCACTCCGGCGTCTACGTGTCTGGTTATTTCAATGACTTAGCAGCGGTGGCATTCCTGCCCCCTCCGCGTTTTCCCGCGAAAAGCATGCGGGAGCGCGGTCTCCCCCACTGCTAAGTCATTGAAATAACGAAGTCACTCCGCCAATATCGTTACACGGGGAAGCGCACCCCGTGATACATACGATTGATAGGTGTATGGGGAGTTATTGATTTCCGAGTCCGTTATTTGCACCGCAGTCCGGGCACTCCCAGGTTATTCCGTTGCACGACATACCCCAGAAATTTTCCATCATGCATTCCTGGCAAATAGCGAAGCCGCAACGGCATCTCCAGCAAAAATGTGGATTTTTCATGCAACAATGACATCCGATTTGCCGGGCTCTGCGACGCTTTTCCCTATAAGATGTTTTTTTTACAGAGTCTGTCATGTTCAATCTTTATGCATTTGTTCATGACGACATCGATGCCTGCTTTTACTAAAAGCGATGCCGCTTTTTGATTTTCGATACCAAGCTGCATCCAAAAAACCTTGGGTTGCATCCGTATCGCTTCGTGGACATGCAGTAAAATCTGTTCAGGATTTCTAAATACATCCACAATATCCACGTTTTCCTTGATATCATCGAGGGTGGCATAGGCGCTTTGTCCCAAAATCTCTTCCTGGCCGGGCCTGACCGGAATTATTCTGTATCCATGATCTTTCAGATATCTGGCGACTCTGTTGGAATCCCTGTCAGGTTTAGGGCTTAGGCCGAGGATTGCGATGGTCTTGGCGTTTTCAAGTATATCTTTTATTTCGATGTCTTCGCTAATTATTTTGCCTGATTTCATGTGATGATCCCTTAAGCGGCCTTGCTGTCTTATAAAATTAATGATAGGAACAAAAGCATAACAATTTTTAAATTGAACCTAAGTTGAGCGATTTTTAAGTTTGCCGCAGATACAAGGAAAATGTCGTTTCGCTATAGTCGGCTATGCGGAACGGCATCTGACGCAGTAGATGCGGTGAAATTGGAAACGCTCAGCTTAGGTTGAAATTAATGCAACTGTGTATTCTTGTCAACCGATAGCAATCTTTAGAGATATATGGGATGAATATTATCCGCAAACTGAATCCATATGAAAAATGATAGAACATTATATTTGATAGACGGCAGTGCATATATTTATCGTGCCTATCATGCCATAAGGAGTTTGACCAATTCAAAAGGTCTCCCCACTAACGCAGTATTCGGATTCACTCGAATGCTAATCAAACTCATTGAGGATCGATCTCCTGAATATGTGGTCATGTTCTTTGATGCCAAGGGGCCGACCTTCAGGCATGAAATATACCAGGACTACAAGGCGAATCGCCCTCCTATGCCCGAGGATTTGTCGATTCAGATTCCTTATATAAAGGAAATAACCCATGGATTCAACATGCCGGTTATTGAAATGCAGGGTTTTGAGGCCGATGATCTTATCGGCACTTTCAGATACCAGGCTGAAAAAGCCGGGTTCTTTGTTGTAATGGTTACCGGGGATAAAGATTTTGTTCAGCTTGTCACAGACAATGCCGTCATCTGGGATCCCATGAAAGAAAAAACCATTGATATCAATACGGTTAGAGACGATTTTGGTGTTGAACCTAACCAGATGATAGATGTGATGGCGCTTTCAGGTGATGCGTCAGACAATATACCCGGTGTTCCCGGTATCGGGCCCAAAACAGCCCTGTCTTTAATCAAAACTTTTGGAACCGTGGAACGTCTTTATGAACGCGTTCATACGATTACAAAGAAAAAACAGCATGAGAACCTCGTTCAGTACAAAGAACAGGCTTTTTTGAGTAAAAAACTGGTTAAAATCAATATTGATGTACCGGTTCCGTTTAATCCTGAAAATTTCAATTATAAAACGCCGGATAACACCAGGCTGTCAAAACTTTTTAAAAATCTGGAATTTAGACAATTGCAGCAAGCTTTTCCCAAACGATCCGATCTTTCAAATAAAAATTACCATGCGATATATGACATGTCGGCGCTTTTTGATCTGATCGGGCGACTTGAAGCCGCTGAAATGTTCGCTATCGATACCGAAACCACCTCAAAAGATCCTATGAAAGCAAATCTTGTGGGGTTGTCGTTTTCAATGAAGCCTGACGAAGCTTTTTACATCCCGTGTGCCCATGATTATCCGGAGGCCCCGGCACAGCTTGAGCTTAAAAAAATATTAAGCCAATTGAAACCTGTGCTTGAAAATCCGGACATCAAAAAAATTGGGCAGAATATAAAATATGACTGGATGGTCCTTAAACGTCATGGGATAAATCTGGCCGGCGTGATTTTTGATACCATGCTGGCGTCCTATCTGATTAACCCTTCCAAACGGGCTCACAACCTGGACCAGATCGCTCTTGATTTTCTGGATCACAAAACGATGACGTACAAGGAGATTTCAGGAAAGGGGAAAAAAGATGTGAGTTTTTCCAAAATTCCCCTGGAAAAGGCGGTGCCGTATTCCTGTGAAGATGCAGATATTACGTTGATGGCCTATCATGTTCTAATGCCTTTGATAGAAAGAGCCGGCCTGATGGAACTGTATAATAACGTTGAGTTACCCCTTGTGCCGGTTTTAATGAACATGGAAATGACAGGGGTTTGTGTTGACAGAGAAAAGCTCATGGAGCTTTCTAAATCTTTTGAACACCAGCTTGAACAGCTTGAAAGCATGATTTATTCAATTGCCGGGGAAGAATTTAATATCAGATCGTCCCAGCAGATGGGGCGGATACTTTTTGAAAAACTCAAGCTGCCGGTTCAAAAAAAGACCAAAAAAAAAACAGGGTATTCAACAGATGTTAACGTGCTGACAGCCCTTGCAGACAAGCATGAACTTCCGGAGCTTATTTTAAGACACAGAACCCTTGCCAAGTTGAAATCAACCTATACGGATGCCCTGCTTGATCTTGTTCATCCGGAAACCGGAAGGATTCATACATCCTACAATCAAACGGTTACCGCTACCGGAAGACTGAGCAGTTCCGATCCGAACCTTCAAAATATACCCATCAGGACAGATGAGGGCATGGAAATTCGTAAAGCATTTGTTCCAAGGAAAGAATGGATCCTGGTTTCAGCCGATTATTCTCAGATAGAACTCCGCATCCTGGCCCACTATGCCGATGATGATATTCTGATAAAGGCATTTAAAAATGATGAGGATATTCACACCCGAACCGCGACCGAAGTATTTCAGGTTTTTCCCTCATTTGTCACTTCCGAACTGAGACGACAGGCCAAGGTGATAAACTTCGGTATTGTGTATGGTATGAGCCCTTACGGGCTTTCCAAAGAGCTGGGCATCAGTCAAAAAATGGCCAAAACTTATATAGACAATTATTTTGCCAGATATAAAGGTGTCAAAAGATTTGTGGATCAAACCATCAGCGATGCCAGAAAGACCCAAAAAACGAGTACCCTCTTGGGCCGCATCAGACTGCTGCCGGATATCAATAGTTCCAATAAAGTTGTACGGGAGTTTGCAGAACGCACGGCCATCAACACTCCCGTCCAGGGAACTGCCGCTGATCTCATTAAGCTGGCCATGATCCGTGTGGATGCCGCATTCAGGGAAGGCGGTCTAAACAGCGCAATGCTGCTTTCGGTACATGACGAAATCGTTTTCGAAGTTCTTCCTGAGGAGCTTGCGTTCGTCAAGGTCCTTGTCAAAGAAATCATGGAAGGGATTTGGAATCTAAAGGTGCCTTTGAAGGTCAATCTGTCATCGGGCGATAACTGGGCTGAGGCCCATTAACTTGAATTTTAATGAAGAATTTATCTGAGCCCTCGGAGTGTTTTTCTAAAAAAGTCGCTACATGGATGATCCTTTTTTAAACCGCCTGAACTCGCGGCAAGGGCTCGTAAAGAAAAAACAGGAATCAATCTTTGAAAAATCAATAGGTTCGATATATAATATAGATTCTTTTAAAATGCGATTTCGGTATGCGCCTGTTCTTTCTAACGATCCCTAAGCCGCTCAAACAGCACCCGATTTAAAAAAGGATCATCCATTCCGCTCTCCGATCCGGAGGCTAACATTCAAGGATTTAGAAGACAAACACCCCGACCCTTCATTTATATAATCTTAGAAAACCGTTAATACTTACTATTCCGATTGTTCAGTGTCCTCATTTTGTTGCAGACCTTTTACAGTCTGTTCAACCGTTTTGTAAATAGCCTTGAATGTTTCTTCAAAACCGGCAGGGCCCACTCTGCCCGTTTCAATAAATTTTACGATGATTTCTTTGGTTGATTTGAGAATCAGTTCATCAATGGAGCTCATTTTTGACACCTTTATTTTATTTATAATAATATTAATTCGTTATCAGAACTAAAACCTCGTGTCAAGATCCCTGCGAATTTCGTTAGGACCTGCATAAAAAAATCAGGCGGTTTGTTTGACAGAAAAGGTTTTCTTCACTATTATAACATTTCTCGAAAAATCGTAACACTATTTTAAATTAGAATATCATGGAGCATTAAAAAAGTGTCAGCATCATTAGAAAAGCAAATAAAATATACCATTGAAAGTCCGGATATTGTAAAGACTGACGTGCTTGTCCCAATGGAATATCAATATCAAGACCAAAGGGACATTGATATTGTCATTCAACAACCTGAGTATACCTCTGTTTGCCCAATGACCGGATTGCCGGATGTAGGATGTATAACGATAACATACCGGCCGTTTAACAAAATCGTTGAATTGAAATCGTTGAAATTTTATCTACTGCAATATAGAAACGTGGGTATCTTCTATGAACATGTGGTCAACCGGATTCTTGAAGATCTTGTCGCTGTACTGGCGCCCAAATACATCGAAGTTACGGGAGATTTCACGGCAAGAGGGGGTATTACGACCAGAGTTACAGCTGTGTTCGAGGGGAAAAAATAATGGTTCAAAGATTTAAATCCTTTGCCGTAAAGATTCATCCGGTTGTCGGTATTTTGTTTTTGATGCTATGTTTAGTTTCGATTACAGGATGTTCCACCGTTTCTTCCATTGAGAAATCAACCAAGAGAATGGTCAGAGATTTTAGGGCTCCGGATAGTGATTTGAAAAAAAAGGTTGGATTACTGTTATTTGAAAATCAAACGACGCTCGTTAACAAAGATGTGGAAGAGAAGTTTATAAGAGATCTATCTGAAACCATTGCATCTTCATGCCCGAACATTCTTTTGGAAAAGCCGGGCGATTCCGGCTATCCTGACGACTTGAAAAGGGTGCCAAGGACAAGATCCGGATGGATCGATAACTTGGCTCTGGCCAAGACCGGTCGGCAGCTCGGTCTGAATGCCATTGTAACCGGCGCTTTAATGACCGTCACACCGAACAAAAGAAAGCAGGGTATCTGGTGGCTAAAAGACACCCATTACTTTGTCCAAGTACGAATTGCCACGGAAGTTTACGATACTGAAACCGGCGCAAAACTACTGGATGAAAGTTTTGTGCACGAAATAGAAGTTGACGAAATGGATCTGGAATCGATCCGTGCCGGCGGTGAAATGAATGCATTAATAGTGGATGAAGCGTTTAGGATTATTGCAGACAAAATGGGCGAAAAGATTTGTAATGCCATCGTCTTTCAACCCTGGAAAGGGTTTATCGCTTCAATTGATTCAGATAAAATTTTTTTAAATTTCGGGAAAAACATTGGCCTGAAAATCGGAGATTTGTTTGAAGTCTTTGACAGCAGCAGTATATTCGAGGGGCTGGAAGGGCACCGATTCTTTAAACCAGGCCTTAAGACCGGTGAAATCAAAATCACTGCGGTATATCCTGGCACTGCTGAAGCGATTCTTGTTTCAGGTCATGATATGCGGCAGGGGTTTTGTGTTCAGCCAAAGGAATAAAAAAAAATTATTTCGGCCCGCTACTTCAAAGGCTTATTACCTGAATCGTGCAAGATTCAGGTAATAGCCATATTCGGATGCGAAATTTGAATTAGTAGAATTTGGGCAACAGCCCGTCAAATACCAACCGTCCTCTTTTTATAACTTTTTCAACAGTGCTTATTCCCACATGATACGGAATGAATTGATATGAAGGATACTTGAGCATGATGACGTCCCCATGCTTTCCTATGTCAAGACTTCCCATGGTATCTGCTCGCCCAAGGGCCGCTGCACCATTGATGGTGAGGGCGGTGATGGCTTCTTCTATGCCGATGTCCATATAGAGTGTGGCCAGCGCAAAAATCAGAGGGATCGATTCTGAGAAACAACTCCCTGGATTTAAATCTGAGGCAAGGGCTACGGCACAATTGTTATCAATCATATATCGTCCTTTGGCATAAGGCTCTTTTAAACAAAATGCGGTTCCCGGCAGTAACGTTGCGACCACACCCGCTTTAGCGATGGAATTTATACCTTTATCCGAAGCCCGGAGCAAATGATCTGCCGAAACAGCCCCGATTTCTGCCGCCAGTTCAGCGCCGCCAAGTCGCTCGATTTCATCTGCATGAATTTTTATGTTAAGACCGTTTTCTTTTGCCTTCAGCAACAATCGCCTTGACTGCTCTATGGAAAATACATTCTTTTCACAAAAAACATCACAAAACTCTGCAAGATTTCCATCGATGACCACAGGCAGTACATTATCGATGATATCATCGATAAATGCATCCGCTCTTCCTTTATATTCCTCCGGCAGTGCATGGGCGCCCAAAAACGTGCTGACAATATCTATTGGATGGCGACTGTTTAATTCTTTCATGACTTCCAGCTGCTTTATTTCCGTTTTAAGGTCTAAACCATACCCGCTTTTCCCTTCAACCGTTGTCACGCCAAATGACAACATGGAATTCAGTCGTTGTAAACCTGTTTTGATCAATGTTTCTTTTTTAGCCGCTCTGGTCGCTTTGACCGTGCTTAGAATCCCTCCGCCCCTTTCTAATATGTCCATATAACTGTCACCGCGAAGTCTCCATGAAAATTCCTCAGCACGATATCCGCCGAAAACAAAATGTGTATGGGAGTCAACAAACCCCGGCAAAACAGCCTTGCCGGCAGCATCGATGACGTTAAATTCACCAATTTTATTATCTTTATCATTAAAGCTTTTCAAAATATCGTTTGTTTTTCCCACCGATCGAATCGTTCCATTTTCAATGACCAAGGCGCCGTTTTCAATGACGTGCAGATTAGACATTTCTTTGCCTTGCTTTGCTTTAAAGCCACTGCAGGTAACAAGCTGGGCAGCGTTTTTAATGATTAGGTTTCCGCGCACAGGTTTGCCTCCAAGCACACATATATAATGTATCACTCCATGATTCTGGCTTCCAACACCTGCTCCATGGAAAAATTTTCTATGCCCATGTAGTACACTGCTGTATCAATGAGTGCCGCCATGGGTACGAGGCCGATGACCTCGCTGCCAACAACATTTACACCATATCTCCTGGCTTCCATTTTGATAAGCTCAAATGACCTGTAAAGGGCTGTTTTCGTATAATCCGTCATGTTCATGGAAACCTGAACCATGCCCCTTTCTTCTAATTTTACGCCAATACCCTTGCAATATCGCAATCCTCCGCTGATATGCCTGACTTTTTCTGCAATATCGTTTGCGATGGCAAGGTTGTCTGTATCTAAATTTACGTTAAAGGCAACCAACGGCATTCTGGCGCCAAGGGCCGTTACGCCGGCAGTTGGATGAATTTTCTCCGGCCCGAAATCGGGTTTCCATTCCTGCTTCTTAATTTTATCAGCCATCCCTTCAAACTGGCCTTTTCTAATATTGGCAAGGTTTCGTCTTTCGGGCCGGGTCGCCGATGCTTCATATAAAAATACAGGCAAATTAAATGTTTCAGATACGTGTTTGGCAATCTGTATTGACAGCTCCACTGCTTCTGCCATGGAGACATTTTTTATCGGGACAAATGGAACAACATCCACAGCCCCCATTCTGGGGTGTTGTCCTTTGTGACGTCTCATATCGATGACATCGAGCGCCGAACGGAACGCTTCATAAAGGGTTGTTTTCAAAGCATCCGGCTTACCCACAACCGTTACAACCAGACGGTTATGGTCTTCATCGTTTTGGTAATCCAAAAGTTTGACGCCGTCTTTTCCCTGAAAGGATTTAACGATTTTTTCTATTTTATCCAAATCCCGTCCTTCACTGAAATTGGGCACACATTCGATAATTTTCTTCATGCCTGTCATGGTTTTATCCCTCTTTCAAATGAATCGCTATGACATTGTAAATATTTTTTCGCACAATTGTATTTATCATTCAATTATATTATTGATAACCTGATAGATACAATAAGAAATTTTGTAACACTTTCGCTTCTTGAAAACATTACCGCTTCAGGTATAATTAAATTTTTGCTGAAAGAGAACTCGTGCATAAGGGCTCGTAATGAAAGAACCTGCCCGGGCCATGAATAAAGCTCTCTGCTTTAACAGGGGGTTTCATCCATAACGTTAAATCGCCGATGGTTCTTTCAAAACGATCCCTAATCCACTCAGACAGCTTCCAGACAAAAATTTAATCATACCTGAAGCTCCTTCTTGTTGGGTCGAGGCTGAATTGGTCTTCGCTTTCAGCTACGTCCTAACAAGAGCGAAGACCAATGAAATCGATGTGTTTCAAAGGACTAAGCTGCTACAAATTTTTTTAAAGTTGAAAACAATTCATAACCTTAACAATAAGGATTGCCTATTATGAAACCCATCATGATTGGAATGGAGAAAATGACCCTTGAGGATCTGGTGAGTATCGCAAGGCACGGCGCCAAGGTTCAGCTGACCACAGGATCCGTACAACGGATAAATGAAGCCCGTCAGTTGATCGAACAGTGGGTGAAAGAAGAAAAATCCATTTATGGGGTTACAACCGGCTTTGGCGCGCTGAGTGATGTTGCCATATCCAGAAAAGATACAAGGCAGCTTCAACAGAATATTCTCATGAGCCATTCAGCAGGAACAGGCGATATGTTTGATGAAGAAACGGTTCGGGCTGTTATGGCACTTCGTATCAAAGATTTTGCCTTGGGACATTCGGGCATCCGTCTGGAAACAGTTCAACATCTCATAACAATGCTTAACAAAGGCGTTTACCCCGTTGTCCCTGAGAAAGGTTCTGTTGGTGCAAGTGGCGACTTGATTCCCCTGGCACATCTTTCCTTGGTTATTATCGGTTTGGGAGAGGCCTATTACAAGGGACAGCGAATGTCAGGGGTGGAAGTATTAAACCATTGTGGCATAACGCCGCTCAGGCTGGAAGCGGCAGAGGGGCTTGCGCTGATAAACGGTACTCAGGTCATGAGTGCCATTGGCGGACTTGCGGTTTATGATGCCGTGAATCTTGCCAAACTGACGGATATTGCTTCATCCATGAGTCTCGAAGTCCTCATGGGAAGCCGAATGGAATTCGATCCAAGAATTCACAAGGTTAGGCCCCATCCCGGACAGGCTGCGGCTGCCGATAATATGTATCGGATTACTCAAAACAGCGAAATTGTCACCTCTCACAAAGACTGCCACCGTATTCAGGACGCTTATACGTTAAGGTGCTCCCCGCAGGTTCATGGCGCCAGCAAGGATGCTGTTTCTTATGCTAAAAAAGTGCTGGAGACAGAGATAAACGCCTCCACAAATAATCCACTCATTTTCCCGGAATCACGAGAATTTTTGTTGGGCGGAAATTTTCATGGCCAGCCCATCGCCCTGGTAATGGATTTTCTTTGCATGGGTGTTTCGGAATTTGCGAATATTTCTGAACGCCGTATCGAACGACTGGTGAATCCCAAATTGAGCGGTCTTCCTGCATTTCTTGTCGCTGACGGTGGTCTTAATTCAGGATTTATGATTGCCCAGTATGCGGCTGCGGCCCTTGTCTCAGAGAACAAAGTTCTTTCTCATCCTGCTTGTGTGGACTCTATCCCGACGTCCGCCAACAGAGAAGATCATGTATCCATGGGAACGATTTCTGCGCGCAAGTGCAGAGAAATCATAAAAAATGCGGAGAACGTCATTGCCATTGAACTTCTGTGCGGCGCTCAGGCGCTGGATCTTTTCACCAATATGAAACCTGGTGAAGGAACGCTGGCTGCTTATACTATCATCAGGAATGCCGTATCCCATCTGGATGCCGACCGTATCTTGCATAAAGATATTGATGCGGTTAAACAGTTGATTCGAAACAATAAGATTTTGGATGCGGTGGAAAAAAAGGTGGGAAAGCTGCTGTAACTCAAAAAGAATTCCGTTTTAAAAGGAATTATAATTTTTCTATGTATTCGTAGAGCAGCGGGTGGGTACAGACTTCATAGTATTTTTTATCTGTCTTTCGAATGATGCTAAAATCGTGAGGGGAAATAACAGGCATTCGATCTTCTCGTATAATTAATCTGTGGTACTTACCGGTTACCGCTGGAAATTTTCCTGTGTGAACCCTAATCTTCTCCGATTGTAACTCCGGGATGTGACACTCTAATGGTTTTAAGTCGATTTCTTGTGATAGTTTTTCAAAACCCTCGGCATTCAATTCAATACCGTTTACATTATGGCGCAACAACACATTATCTGTTGGTGTGGCGGCGCTATTTTCTGATGCTTTTTGAAACACATAAAGATTAAACGGATTTTTTAGGTTTGAGATTTCTTGAGATAATGGTTTCGTACATTTGGACATTCGATCCGCCGCATTAATGGCAGGTGAGATCATGATGCGGTTACTTTCATCAAAGAGAAATGTCGGAGCGCTGTTATTATAACTTATTCCGATGCCCAGTTCGAGTACCGGAAGTTTATGTTTTTCACTTTGTGAGTTATATTTCTGTACAATCTGAAGTATTTTCCTTGCTATGCCACAGGCCCGTGCGACACAATACCAGTCTTCAGGTGTATCTTCACGTTCAGATATTGCCAGGATAATTGCATCACCTTCTATGAATACCTTTTCGGCCGAATAATCAAATAAAATACTGGTAATGGGAACAAAAAAATTAAGATTGAAAAAGGATGCCGGGTTTAATCCTTTCTCTTTCATCTTAAGGGTAATATGTGTGGAATCACGCATGTCCGCCTTGATGACCACATGATGGATGATCGGTTTTTCCTCCGGTGGTTGTTCGTTGGGCAGTAAAAATTCATACAGAATATTATTTTCACGTGAAAGGTCGATGATTTTTTGTTCCGATACCAGATTAATGCTGTCCATGGCGTCTTTTAGCATCAAAAAATTTTGAAAATCTCTGTGATAACGGGCAATGTCATTTATAAATTGAATTAAATACTTTTTTTTCTCTTGAACGGTAATTTTTCTCAGATCTGCAATCTTTTTTTTCAAAGGTACAAGGGAGAAAGATTTACCATAAAATCCTTTTACACGAGAAAGCTGACTTGCGATATTCTTCCTTTGCTTGGGTTTAATCAGAAACTGTAAAACCTGATGAGGTGCCAAAGGCGGACAATACTCAAGATAGACAGATTTCATTTCATAAAAAGCGGTAATCCGTTTCATAAGGCCGGCCTTGTGAAATTTTTTATAGAAAAAATTTAACAGTTTTTCTTGGTTTTTGGCCAGTTTCTTGAGGTTTTCGACGTCCTTTTTTTGGTTTTTTAGTAATTGATAACGCTCCCAGGATTTAAAGCTGTTAAACAACAAATCGATATTCTCAACATGGTTTAACCATATATCTATTTCATCATAGCGGGTATCTTGATAATATTTTCCAGATTTACCACACACCTTTTGGGTAATTTTTGCTTGATTTATAGATCCGCCTGCAAAAGACGAATCCGTTAAAAAAATTTTTAAAAGAATCTTTCTTAATAGACTTCTGATTAAAGACAACAAATTTTCATAACTATCCGGATCCTCAAAACGGTGGCCGATCAACACATATTCATCCATCATAAATTGATCTTCAAATGGGTTCTCTACATGGATGATGGGATTGGAAAAGACATCATCAGGAAGAATTGTCTCGGGTCCCAAAATCGACTCACGCATCTCTGTTATGTTTTCGTGTTGAACTTCTATCAGATACTGAAACAATTCTTCCGCAACGCTAAGTAAAATGGATTTCTTATTCTGCTGTATTTCGAATAGTTTGTCTTTTATTTTTATATAGCTGTTTAATCCTTCGCTGGATGCGATTTCATGTCTTCGAGCATTATCATTAAAATTCTCAATCAATGCGTTGTATTGACGTGGAATTTCTTGGGCTAATTTTTTGACAAAGGTTATCTGGGCTAATAGATCGATTTGGATTTCTGAAGCAGACTTTGCCTGATTGACTGCACCATGCAATACATCGCGGCAAAGATGTTTGAACTCGTCTCGCTTAGTGACCAAACTCGATGTTGGGTCGATATTCAATATTTTTTTGGCTTTGGCATGTTTTAAAAAAAGTTGATAAACCAATTTGCTGATTGATTTACAAAAATCCGGACTTAAAAGAACATCATGGCGGACATTGTCCACACCCGGAGTCAGTCGGTCCAGTGGGAATTTCACCGAATAAGCCTTGAGAGGAAGTCCTGTAAGATCTGAAAAATTTGAAAACAATGTAAACATATCTTAAATTTTAATAAAGTTTAGATCCAATATCGTCATTCTGGCTTAGATTTTAATTTCAGGCATTTTTTTTTGTATTGTGATTATATCATGAAAACTAATATTTCTCAAGATTCACACGTCTCTTAAAAACATTATCGGCATTAGATATTTTTGCCTTAAGTGGTAATCAGGCTTTCAGCGGTCGGTTAAGCAATCCATAAGTAAATAAAGCCAAGTGCAAAGATGAACCTGTCGAAAAAAGAAAATCCACTATCTTTATAACATATCAGAAAGTCATACAGTCACCTCAATATTAGGATAAACAGACTATCCCGGTGTTTTTATTAATCCTCCCGTATACGAAATATGAGATGATGTTTTACAAGGAATGGGTATTATGATAAAAATAAAATCAAACATTACCCATGGAGCGATGCAACAATTAAGTTTTAATTTAACAATTTGCCTTTAATAAGGAGGTCCCAAATGACACTAAAAATGACGTGGTATGGACATGCATGTTTTTTAATTGAAGCAGGCAAAACAAAGCTGCTGATCGATCCCTTTATTACCGGCAATCCCTTGTCTCCAGTCCAAGCAGATGAGGTTGAGGCGGATTATATCCTTGTTTCACACGGACACGGGGATCATTTAGGAGATACTCTGGACATTGCAAAAAGAACCGGAGCGACCGTGATTTCAAACTATGAAATTCAAAACTGGGTCGTAAATCAGGGATTCGAAAATGTTCATCCGCAGCATATCGGCGGCGGCTTCGATTACCCTTGGGGCCGTGTTAAATTGACGATTGCCCATCACGGGTCAGCGCTTCCGGATGGCACCTACGGCGGTAATCCTTGTGGCTTTCTGTTTTACATCCATGGGAAAAAGATTTATCATGCCTGCGATACAGGCCTTTTTTACGATATGAAGCTTATCGGAGAAGAGGGAATCGATTTAGCGATTTTACCCATTGGTGATAACTTTACCATGGGACCGGATGATGCCTTGCGAGCGGTAAAACTGATTGAACCGACAAACGTCATTCCGATTCACTATAACACATTTGATGTGATCAAACAGGACCCGCATGCTTGGGCCGATAAAGTGAAAGAAGAAACCTCGGCCAAAGTAACGGTAATGAAACCGGGAGACGTTTTTGAGCTTTAGCTTCGATCACTTTAGAACTTAATTCGGCGTCATTCGTTATTGTTTGTTTTCGAGTATCTATTGAGTGTTTTCGATGGGGTGGGGTTAACAAAAACTTTTTTGTTCATTGACCTGAAAGAATTTGAAATATTATGCCGCAAAGAGATTATTATCAGATATTGGGTGTGAAAAAAGATGCCAGCCCAAAAGAGATCAAAGAGGCCTACCGGCACTTGGCCTTTAAATACCATCCAGACCGAAATAAAGAGAATCCGGAATCTTCTGAAGAAATGAAATCTGTTAATGAAGCCTACGCTGTCCTTTCGGATACGGCGAAAAGACATGAATACGATATCTTGAGGCAGCGTTTTGGGTCCTCTGCTCATCACCAGTTTAGGAACAACTACTCTGAACAGGATATTTTCAGTGGATCAGATATCAACCATGTCTTTGAAGAAATGGCAAAGGCATTTGGATTCCGGGGGGTTGACGATATTTTCAGGGAATTTTACGGGAAGGAATACCGAACCTTTCAGTTTAAACGTCCCGGCATTTTTGCCGGAGGATTTATATTTACCGGCCCCTTTAAAAGAGGCGAATACGGTCAATCCGTGTTACCCCCGTCGGGCAAACTTGGAAAACTCTCCAGATTTTTGTTTAAACAAATCAGTGGGTTTAAAATGGCAAAAAACGGTAAGGATGTGGATGACATCATTCGCTTGACCCCCGAGCAGGCACTGAAGGGAGGTCCTTACGCGTATTTTTTGCGAAAAAAATCCAAGAAACTGGTGGTGAAGATACCACCGGGAGTCCGTGAAGGACAGAAAATACGACTTGCGGGAATGGGGGAGGACGGGAAAGGCGGAGGAACGTCCGGAGATCTTTATCTAAAAGTTCAAATCAAAAGACCTCTTATTCAGAAACTAAAAAAATCTATTACCGATCTTCGCAAACGGTGAATAAAGGGCGGTCCGAAATAAATATTTTTCAGACGACTCCTTTTAAACCGATCTCCCCGGCAACTTCCCGCATGCCCATAATTGTATCCGTAATCAGTTCTGTCCGTTCCATACCCAGCATTTGGGCACCTTTATCAATGATAGACCGATCGACGCCGGCGGCGAACCGTTTATCTTTCCATTTCTTTTTTACGGAGTTGGCTTTTAAATCCATAACACTTTTTGAAGGGCGCACCAGGGCGGTTGTTACCACCAGACCGGTAAGTTCATCGATGGCATAAAGCACTTTTTCGAGTTCTGTTTTCGGCTCAACATCCGAGCAAATCCCCCATCCGTGACTGACCACCGCACGGATGTATTCTTGGGGCCAGTTATTTTCCTTTAAAATCTCCTCGCTTTTGCGACAGTGTTCTTCTGGAAACTGCTCATAATCAAGGTCATGAATCAGGCCGATAATTCCCCATTTTTCTTCTTCTTCATCTCGTTTTCTGGCAAAATAGCGCATCACACCCTCCACGGCCAGCGCGTGTTTAATAAGGTTTTCATTTTTATTGTATTTTTTTAGAAGGTTAAGGGCTTGCTCGCGGGTTGGAATATTTGAATTCATTATTTATCTCCTAGAGTAAGGGTGTCAAATTGCATTGCCGGGAACTATACTCACAAATTTGTTTTATTGTAAATACAGATATAGAAAAACCTCTTGACAGGCGCTATCATATCCTTTAGAGAATTTAATAAGGTGCCTGTTAAAGGCTTAATAGGGAATCCCGTGAGAATCGGGAGCGGTCCCGCCGCTGTAATCCTGCCCCTTTTTAATAAAGGGAACCTTTTTAGCAAATATGTGCCACTTTTCCGATAAACCGGAATGGGAAGGCCGCTAAAAAGGCGGGAAAGTCAGAAGACCTGCCTGACAATATAGACACATCTCCGCGGCATGACGGGATGATGTGGCTTCAGCAAAATAGGGTTAAGCAAACTGGGTGCAGCCCTTCAATCTTTTGTTATGAGATTGAAGGGCTTTTTTATTTGTATGTATAAGGCATCTTCGGCGGGGCTGAAAAAAATGATGAAAGGAGGTGAGGGAAATGAAAACGGGATTAATTGTGTATGTTGTCGGAACAGAGCCTGTCGATTGGGATGCAGATTCTGAGTTGAGGGCCATCAAGCAAAGCAGCCGAGCAGACCTGGTTGAGATCATCACCGTCAAGTCGGGTCATTTTGACATTTTGGATGCATGGTGGTCTCTTTTGACCAGGGGAATGAAGCGAATTGTCTGTATAATTGGAGAATTTACTCCAAACGGCAATCTGACCCTTAAGGGACGTAAGCTTTGTCTGTGCGGATAAGAATACAAACCTTAACACCCCCAATTGAGTCTTTTGCCCAATTGGGGGTTTAACTAGTGTCCATCCATAAATGGCCCTTTTTGCCTTGCTCGGCGTTCTCCGCGGGTTTCCGGCTGCGGCGTACAGGCGTACGCCTCACCGCAAACCCTTGTGCGGCCTTGATCAAGACAAAAATTGCTCATTTCTGAATTGGACCCTTAATTGTGTCCATTACACTTCGTGGACGGACATTAACTGAGATCATAAAGTTCAGGTCTTCTGTTGGGCAAAAAGTATCGCATCCGGTGCTCTCTAACCCGGTTGAGGTCTTTGGATTTTAGATCACCAAGAACCAGACTTTCCTTGTTGCTTAAACTTTTTTTAATAATTTTTCCGGATGGCCCAATGATCACTGCGATACCTGGAAAACGAAGCCCTTTTTCATTTTCCCCGGTTTGGTTGCAGGCGACGATAAATAGGCCGTTATCAAACGCTCTTGCCGTGAGATGGCGCATCCATGATATGTATTTCTCTTCGGGTGTTCCTCTTGGGGATGCATGAGGAATAAAAATAAGATCAGCGCCTTTTATTGCCATGTGGGTGGAAAGTTCAGGGAAATGGGCATCATAACAAATTTGTATGCCGAACTTGACACCCCTTGCATCAAACAAAGGAATCGTATCGCCTGGTGTGAAAATGCCTTGTTCAGGAGGGGCGATGTGTAACTTTCGATAGACGCCCACAAATCCGTCTGGTTTTATGACCAGGTGGCTGGAAAAAATATGACCTTTTTCATCTTTTTCAACAATTCCTGCCAAAATGACAATCTCTTGGGATTTTGACAAATTTGAAAGATCCTGGGTTATAGGACCGGGAACAGGTTCTGCCGCATTCTTAATCTCTTTAAGATTACTGTAGCCCGTAATATTTAATTCAGGAAAACATATGATATGGGCACCTTCATTTTTTGATATCTTTATCCAATGGACCATGGCGTCAAGATTACGACGCACATCCCCTGAAACTGAACGAAAGATCATGGCTGCAATACGGATGTCTTGCATAGTGAATTGAGCACTGTCGGTTGTTGGGTATGATACGATGAATCCGGGCAATAAAATCGTGTAACGATTTTATGAAACTCGTGTCCCGCTGAAAGCGGGCCAGGATCTAATAAACGAAAAGCTACAATTCCTATCCTCGCAGCCTCGAAGACGGGATTTCCGCTTCGCTTCAACAAGCTTTTGGGATATTTCGGATTTTTTGCTACAGCCCTCCGGACTGTGGCACCGCTCTTTTGCTTTAACAAGGATCTTATACTTTATTTGAATTCATCCCGCGCTGCAAGCAGGGGGAATTCAAATTTAAAGATCAAAATGTGCTTTAATTTTATACATTTTTGTTGCAGGCAGGTTTATAATTCCCTTTACACCCGTCTCCTGAGAGATATTTTCAAGGTTATTTTTTATTTCATCCACGGATTGAGCGATAAAGGTGAACCAGATGTTATACTTATTATCCCGCCGGTAGTTATGGGTTACCCCTGGATAACGGTTAACGGCCCTGGCAAAACTGTCAATTTTGTCTTGGGAAACCTTTGCCGCACAGAGAGTACTGACAAATCCTAATTTTTCAGGAACAAAATTGCCGCCGATCCGGCGGATAATTCCTTTTTTCTTCAGCCGTTTTAGTTTCTTGATAACTTGATCTTCCGAAAGGTGAAGATTTTCAGCAATTGAAAGATAGGGACGCGTCGTTATAGGAAAGTCGGATTGAATCCGATTAAGTATCGCTCGGTCAATTTCATCTATTGACAGCATGGTTTACTCCTGAAATTTTTCTTTTATCAGACGCACGTGGATCTTTCTGGTTCGGGGGCCGTCAAATTCACAGAAAAATATTCCCTGCCATGTACCCAGGATCAGCCGATCATTTTCTACGGCGATCAGTTCTGAAGGCCCGATAAGAGTAGATTTGATATGGGCCGGCGAATTTCCTTCCAGATGACGATATCCCGCCTTCCATGGTATGATGGTGTTGATGATCATCAAGATATCATCTTTTACACTCGGATCAGCACTTTCATTAATGGTTACGGCAGCAGTTGTGTGCGGGACATAAAGCATACAGAGCCCCTGGCCGATGCCTGCAGAAAGGACTATATCCTGAATTTGGGAAGTAATATCGATCAATTCCGTCCTATTTTTCGATTTAATTGTGCAGACCATATCATCTCTTCATTACAAAAAAAGCTCTGCAAAAATGCAGAGCTTTTTTTGTAAAATGGGTAAACCAATTGTTGTTTTTTTAATTAGACACATCCTGTGGGCTTCGGAAGACCGGCCATCTTACATGCTCCCTTGCCGGGGCCTGAGGGGAACAGTTCATAAATATGTTTCAGCTTAAAACCAGTTACTTTTGAGAGGATACGAACCATGGGAGCAATCCCATTTTTTTCATAATATTCCTGAAGAACCGTAATCACCTTCTTGTGCTCCTCATTCAATTCTTCAATCCCTTCCTGATGCTTTACCCACTGCACCCATTCTTCACTCCAGTTTTCGTAGCTGTCGATAAAGCCGTCTTCATCTACAGTAAATGTCTTTCCCATATAGTCAACTGTTGCCATTCAAAACCTCCTTTTTACTTTTATTATTTTTATGGCGTTCTGCCTATTCATTTCTTTAAAAAGACTTAAAACAATTATCTGATTGATTTGTCAATGTCAATATGAAAAATATAAATACTTTTTATTTGAAAAATATAATGTATTTTAAATTTTTGATGGCCTTAACTGCAATGCCGATTTTATTTGAAAGCAAAAAAGAAATCCTGTAGGTGATGCTTAATTTGAAAGAATTGGAAAGGATAATTGATGTATTTTAAGGGTGTTAAACCAAAGGTGATTGTCATATGCGGACCAACGGCTTTGGGGAAAACATCTATGGCCATTCATCTTGCAAAACACTTCGATGGTGAAATTATCGGAGCTGATTCAATGCAGATATACAGATATATGGATATCGGAACAGCCAAGCCCACATTGGACGAGCAAGCTCGTGTCAAACACCATATGATCGATGTCATCGATCCGGATGAACATTTTGATGCCAGGAAGTATGCAATCCTGTCCCGTGAAAAGGTTATGGAACTTTGTGGACAAAAGATAATCCCTTTTGTTGTCGGGGGGACAGGACTTTATATCAAAGCACTTTTTCACGGTCTTTTTAAAACCGAAGCATCAGATTCTGATATCCGTGGCCATTTAAAAGCCGAAGTTCAAGCCTACGGAAGCGCTTATTTATACAAAAGATTATGTCGGCAGGATCCCGACACTGCAAAAAAGATACACCCTAACGACACATACAGGATCATGAGAGCTCTGGAAGTATACGCGTTAACCGGAAAGACGCTTGCGGAACTCCACCAGGCCCATGGTTTTAAAGACGTTCCGTTTGTCGTTCTGAAAATCGGTCTTCATATCCATCGGGAAATACTTTATGATCGTATTAACAAAAGAGTGGAGATAATGATCAACAGTGGTTTTGTTAGCGAGGTCAAACGACTGCTGGCAATGGGGTATTCGCCGGAGCAAAAATCCATGCAGTCCATCGGTTATCGCCATATCGTCAATTTCATAGAAGGTCATTGCAAATGGGATGAGACGGTAAGGACACTGAAGCGGGATACAAGAAGATATGCAAAACGTCAAATGACGTGGTTCAAAGCGGATCCGGAAGTCATATGGAAAGAACCGGAAGCCTTAGAGGATATCAAAGGGTTGATAAAAAAATTCTTGCAAGGGGAATAGAGATATATCAATAAACAAGTTAGTTCGCTTCGCTCACAATTGGAATAATGGAATGATGGAGTAATGGGTAACTGAAGGAATTAGATTGATATTGTTCCTTCAACCCAGCGTTCCACTATTCCAAGATTCCAACATTCCATGGAAGTGGCATAAGCTATAAGCTGTTAAAAGATCTTTAATTTCAATCAAATGTAGAATTTCCGAGATGTTAAATTATCATGAAGATAGCCATAGCACAGATCAATCCGATTATCGGCGACTTTAAACACAATTTTGACAAGATGAAGCATTTTGCATATCAGGCCATAAAGCTTCAGTGCGATCTTGTCGTCTTTTCAGAACTTGTGATTACAGGATACCCCCCTCGAGATCTTCTTGAGAGAAGGGATTTTATTGATGCGAATCTTGCCTGTATAGAACGGCTGCTGACCTCCATCCGCGGCATCGGGGTGATATGCGGCTTTGTGGACAAAAATCATGCGGGAAAAGGAAAACCGCTGTATAACACGGCCATTCTTTTTGAAGACGGCAAGATTATTCATAAGGTTCATAAAAGGTTACTGCCGACGTATGATATATTTGATGAGCGGCGATACTTTGAGCCCGGCAGGGAAAGTCTGCCATGTTCGTACAAGGGACACAGAATAGGGCTTACAATTTGTGAAGATGCCTGGAATGATGAAGATATCTTTCAAAAAAGAATTTATGCTCATGACCCCGTGGCCCAAACTGTTCAAGCCGGGGCTGATCTGGTGATCAACATCGCCGCATCTCCTTATTATCTGGGACACGATACATTCAGGCAAAACATGTTCGCGTTTATGGCACAAAAATACAGGCTTCCCTTTATATTTGCCAACCAGGTCGGCGGCAATGACAGCATTCTTTTCGACGGGTCAAGCGCGGTTTTCGATAAAAAGGGTAAAGCGATTGCCAGGGCTTCAGACTTTACAGAAGATGTTGTGATCTTTGATTCAAAAACATTACAAGCATACAGAGACAACATTCACAACGTTTCACAATCGGATACGGAATCTATATTAAAGGCCTTGGTTATGGGAACCCATAACTATGTGACTAAGTGCGGTTTTTCCAAAGTGGTTATCGGTTTAAGTGGGGGTATAGATTCAGCTCTGACCTCATGCATTGCAGTCAGGGCTTTGGGTCCGGAGAATGTTTCTGCGGTTTTTATGCCGTCTCCGTACACATCTATAGAAAATTTTGAAGATACACAAAAACTGGCCGCGAACCTGGGTGTGGTTCTGACCACCATCCCCATAGAAAGCATGTTTAAAGAATTTTTAAGATTTCTTTCACCTGCGTTTAAAGATACCGAACCGGATATTACGGAACAAAACATCCAGGCCAGAATCAGAGGCACCATCCTTATGGCACTTTCCAACAAACATGGTGCGCTTGTTCTCTCCACAGGCAACAAGTCTGAACTTGCCGTTGGGTATTGTACGCTCTATGGCGACATGACCGGCGGCCTGGCGGTTATTTCGGACATTCCAAAAACCATGGTTTATGATCTTGCGCATTTTATCAATCAGGAAAAAGAGTTAATTCCTCCCCGAATCATCACCAAAGCGCCTTCCGCCGAGCTCAAACCGGATCAAATCGACCAGGATGATCTACCGCCTTATGACATTCTGGATGCTATTTTAAAAGAATACATCGAAGAGGTTAAGGGAATCGAAGATCTGGTTAAAATGGGGTTTGATAAAAGGGTTGTCGAGGATGTTATTTCCAGGGTTGACAGGAATGAATACAAGCGGCATCAGGCGGCGCCGGGTCTTAAGGTGACGTCAAAGGCGTTTGGTTATGGCAGAAGGTATCCGCTGGCGCAGCGATACACGGGAAAATCCGAACTCTAGGTTAACCATCAACATACTTTCCCTGCCATGTATCCCTCGTTTCCAGTGTTTTCCGGATGAGAGCGATGGTTTCCGTCTTTTTAAGAGACCATGTGGGTGCCACCAATTCATTTGGATGTGGATCTCCGGTCAGACGCTGAATCACCATGTGTTTTGGAATACGTTCCAAAAAATCACAGACGATATCTATGTATTCATTTTGCTCCAGACATCTGTATTTGTTCGTGCGGTAAAGCTTATCCAGTTTTGTACCCTTTACAACGTAAAGGAGATGAAGTTTGATACCGTCTATTTCCATATCGGCAACAGCCCGAGCTGTTTGGAGCATATGAACCTTTTTTTCCTGGGGAAGACCGAGAATTACATGGGCACAGATATTGATACCCCTGTTTTTCGTTGCATCCACGGCTGCTTTGAAACAGCTGAAATCATGCCCTCGGTTAATCAAAGAAAGGGTGGAATCATTGGCCGATTGCAGACCGTATTCGATCCAAACCAGATAATTGTCCACATATCCCTGTAAAAGATCCAGGATCGGTTCGTTGACACAATCCGGTCTTGTACCGATGGAAATTCCAACCACATCTTCAACGCTAAGGGCCTGTTCATATAGATGTTTAAGCGTATTAAACGGGCCATAGGTGTTTGTAAATGATTGGAAATATGCTATAAATTTTTTTGCTTTATAGCGTTTAGAAAGTGCGTTTTTCACCGTTACAATCTGATCGATAACCGAAAGTCCTTTTGTATGGGCTCCGGTGCCGGAGCCTTTCACATTACAGTAGATACATCCGCCTGTGGAGATGGTTCCATCCCTGTTTGGACAGGAAAGACCGGCATCAATGGTGATTTTTTGAACTCTGCATCCAAAGATATTTTTCAGATAGGTGTTAAAGTCATTGTATCGTTGACGCATTTTACTCGGTATCGGAAAGGGAGCATTGGTTCAAGTTTGTTTTTGGCGAATTAATGATTAATTTGACAGGTTAATATATACATTTTTGCATAAAAGATGTAAAATAATTAATGATGAATTCGCAAAACATCGAATTCTTCTTAATGGAAGTACGACGCTTTCATCACAAAGTCGACACAACCGTTCGATGATAAGGCAAAGGTTATTAGAAATTTTTTCATGTCACAATTTGAAACGCTCAGTTTAGGTAAAAGCAAAATCATTGTCTATGGATGTTTATAGAAAAAAATACGATATTATTGTCGTTGGTGCCGGCCATGCCGGATGTGAGGCTGCGCTTGCTGCTGCCAGAATGGGTTGCTGTGTACTTCTTTTTGCCATAGATCTGGATAAGGTAGCGTCCATGCCCTGTAGTCCATCCATTGGAGGCATGGCAAAAGGTCAGCTTGTAAAGGAGATCGATGCCTTGGGTGGTGAAATGGCAAAGATCACGGATAAAACTGCGATACAGTATAGAACGCTGAACACCAAAAAAGGCCCTGCCGTCCATTCTTCCCGTACGCAAAACGATAAAATCCGGTATCACATGGCCATGAAGGCCGTCATTGAAAAGCAACCGAACCTCGACCTGAAACAGGCCATGGTGGAACGGCTTGTGGTGGAAGACGATAGGATTGCCGGGGTTGAGGATCAAACCGGTTTCGGATACCAGGCTGATGCTGTTGTTCTGGCCACGGGAACTTTTTTAAGCGGTCTGATTCATATCGGATTTAATTCTTTTAAAGCGGGAAGGGCCGGTGAATTTGCATCCTATGGCCTCCCTTCTCATCTTAAAGACCTTGGATTTAAACTTGGAAGGATGAAGACCGGTACACCGCCCAGACTCAAAAAATCGAGTGTCGATTTTAATGCATTTACAGCCCATGGCGCAGAGGAACAACCCGTGCCGTTTTCGTTTTTTACGGATAAGATTACCCTGCCGCAAATTCCAAGCTTTATCGGTCATACCAACAAGAAAAGCCACAAGATTATACAAGAGAATCTAAAGCGCTCTGCCCTGTATGGTGGTGTTATCAAAGGTATTTCGGCCCGCTACTGCCCTTCTTTCGAAGACAAGATCGTCAGATTTCCGGACAAGGAAAGGCACCAGGTCATTCTTGAACCTGAAGGTCTAGATACCCAAGAGATTTATGCCAGCGGCCTTGGAAACAGCATGCCAATGGAAATCCAGATTCAATTTGTCAGATCCATCAAGGGGCTGGAATCGGCGGAGATCATGCGGCCTGCCTATGCCATAGAGTACGATTATGTAAATCCTGTTCAGCTTAAGCCAACGCTGGAAACGAAGTTGATTTCAGGCCTGTTTATGGCCGGTCAGATTAATGGAACGTCGGGTTATGAAGAGGCGGCTGCTCAGGGAATTTGGTCAGGAATCAATGCCGCTTGCAAGGTTCAGAAAAGACCGCCCTTTATTCTTGACCGCTCCCAGGCATATATGGCTGTCATGGTCGATGACCTGGTGACGCGGGGTACACGGGAACCTTACCGCATGTTTACGTCAAGAGCGGAATATAGATTGATGCTTCGGGAAGATAATGCCGATATAAGATTGATGGAAATCGGGCACGAAATGGGCCTTATCAACCATGATGCTTTAAAGGATGTACAAGAACGGAAAAAGCAAATTTCCAATGAAATCAAGAGAATTAAGTCCACTGTTATAAAACCTGGGAAGGAAATAAACGATTATCTCATTCATCAAGGGACAACACCCTTAAAAAGTGGTATATTTCTCCATCAGCTTCTTAAAAGAGCCGAACTTGATTACAGTGCTGTTGATGCTTTGGGGAAAAGCTCGGACAACATCAGCAGCAAGGTGGCCCGGCAAGTGGAAACAGAGATTAAATATGAGGGATATATACACCGTCAGCTCAAAGAAATCGAAAAATTTAAAAACATGGAAAGGATGAAAATACCCGACAATTTTGATTTTAATAGGGTGCACGGCCTTTCCAACGAACTCAAAGAAAAGCTTTCTACTGTCATGCCGTCTTCCCTGGGCCAGGCGTCACGCATAGACGGTATCACCCCTGCCGGACTTTCAGTAATTATGGTCGCCATCAAAGCTGCTGAGAGACAGACATCTGAAATCCGAAGTCAACCATCGAATGATCCTTGACACGTCGAAGCTTTTAACTTATTTTGATTGTTGAAAAAAATGATCGCCGACGATATGCGTGTGATAATAAAGTAAAGAGGTAATTACCCGATGGCAGAAACAGATTACTATAAAATACTCGGTGTGAACAAAACCGCTTCTGAAAATGAGATCAAGAAGGCGTATCGAAAACTCGCCATGAAGTATCATCCGGATCATGCCAAAGGAGATAAAAGCGCCGAGGAAAAATTTAAAAAGACCAGCGAAGCTTATGCTGTTTTGAGTGATAAAGAAAAACGAAAACAGTATGATACATTCGGTTCAGCCGGATTCCAGCAACGGTATTCACAGGAAGATATTTTTAAAGGTTTCGATTTTGAAAGTATACTCAGCGAGTTGTTCGGTGGCTCGGGTGGCGGCGGTGGAAGGGGTATGCGGTTTTCCTTTGATGGCAGCGGCCCGTTTGGCAGTTATCAAAGACAGCAGCAGGCCCATCAAAAAGGATCTAATCTTGAATATGAACTTCCTTTGACCCTGGAGGAAGTGGCAGCGGGAACCCAAAAAATCGTATCTTTTCAGCACAAAGGCCGCAGCGAAAAGATAACCGTAAAAATACCAAAAGGAATGATTTCCGGGAAGAAACTACGGATTGCCGGAAAGGGTGAACCCAGCCCATACGGTGGTCCCGCAGGAGATCTGTATATTAAATCAAAAGTGCTTGATCATCCGGTCTATGATGTCCAAGCACAGGACCTATATATCAATCGGGACATAAAGCTGAGTGAGGCGATTCTGGGTAC
Organism: uncultured delta proteobacterium; assembly: GCA_963706295.1. GTDB lineage: Bacteria > Desulfobacterota > Desulfobacteria > Desulfobacterales > UBA11574 > UBA11574. Next base: position 254,219 of record CAVPLW010000004.1, read on the forward strand.
GAATATTTCTGTCCCGACATTGAGCGGCAAAGAATTAAAACTGAAAATACCCGCTGGTACAAAACATAAAACAAAAATGCGTCTGTCCGGACATGGACTTCCCCATATGCACGGTAAAGGTCAAGGGGATCTTTATGTTCATGTCCATGTCAATATGCCAAAGCGCCTGACCAAAAAACAAAAAGGTCTGATTGAACAATTGGCAGAGACCGGCTTGTAAAACAATGCATTTATTGGTAGAATGCAGAGCAGAAGGAATATTTTTCAATGGGATCATTGACAAGAATTTCCGTTCAATGTATTTTTGTTTTCAATCAGACAAATCGGCCTTTAATTAAAATGCCAAAAAAGGACCTTATAGGTTCTCATTATGCCTGAACTCGTACGCGTCCTGTCGAAAAACGATATCGATAGCCTGGTCACACAGGTTGCACACCGGATTTCTACTGACTATCGGAATCATGACCTTATTCTTATTGGCGTATTAAAAGGCGTATTTGTCTTTTTATCCGATCTTGTCCGGTGCCTTGATATCCCTGTTCAAATCGATTTTATACGCGTTTTCAGTTATGGTTCTGATGTGTCTTCTTCTGGAGAGATCCATTTAACCAAAGATATAGAGGTTGATATAAAAGATAAAGATGTACTCATTGTAGAAGATATTGTGGATACAGGCTTGACTTTAAAATATCTTATTGATTATTTGAGATCTTATCACCCAAAGACGATTAAGGTGTGTGTCTTTATTGACAAACACGAGCGTCGTGAGGCAGATATTAAAATCGATTATAGTTGCCATGATGTAACCGAAGGGTTTCTTGTTGGTTATGGCCTTGATTATAATGAAGACTATCGGTATTTATCGGGGATTTATCACCTTAAACTATAACCATTGGGGTCTATTATGATTATTACCTGTAAAGAATGTAACGCAAATTTTAAATTGGATGAAAGTCTTTTAAAGCCGACAGGTTCAAAAGTTCGTTGCTCGAAGTGTAACGAGATTTTCACGGCATATCCACCAAAGATTTCAGAAGAAGTTGAAGCGCCTATTGAAATGGCATTAGATGTTGAGGATCAGCAAGTTACAGAGGACCTCGATGCCGACAAGAAGGAAATGACGGACCCGGATGAACTTGATTTTTCGGACCTGGACAAGTTAATTGATGAAGAAGCGCCGGAGAGTAAAGACATAGCGGGTGAAGACACCGAAGATCTTGAGCTTGATCTTGATCTGGATATTGAGCCTGAAACGAAAAGAGCAAAAGAGGATCTTGAGGCCAAGGTCGATCAAAAGGAGACGGGCGAACTTGATCTATCCGATCTGGAGGACCTGCTTGACGAGGAAGGAGCAGCAATAAGTGAAAGCACAGCGGATGAAACGGTTGAAGATCTGGATCTGAAAATTATGCCCGAAACTGATGTGTTCATGGAGAAGACGTCTCGGAGTGCTGAACCTGAAGAGCTCGATGAACTCGATCTGTCAGATCTGGAAGAGATTCTGGACTTAGATGACCCCATGACCGAAGAGGAACCCTTACCAGATGATATTGAGCTCGAGCTGGATATGGAGACGGAACCCGAACTCGAGAAAATGCCGAAAGGTGGTGACGCCGAAGATCTGGAAGAGGTTGATCTGTCAGAAATAGAGAAAATGCTTGAAGTAGAAGAAGAAACAGAAGCTAAAGAGGAACCTCTAGAGAAAGAGCTGGAGCTTGAATTGGATATGGAAGAAGCGCCTGCTGATACCCCGCTGCCAGAGGATTCCTCCCAAGTTGAAGTTTATGAACTTGATGAAGCCGAAGCGGTAGTGGCTGCTGCAACCGAGGAGATGGAACCGGAATTTGAAGTTGGAGAAAGTGAAGAGGAGGACCAGTTAGAAGAAGACGTCGTCGATGAGGAACCACTGGTAGAGGAAACGACACCTGCCAAAAAAAGACGCATCAGCAAACCGCTTGTTGTTCTGCTGATTTTAGCGTTATTGGCGGGTGGCTCTTACGGCACTTATGTTTTGCTTGATTTTATGAATATTGAAATTCCTTTTATCAGCGATTATATCAAACCCAAAGTTTCTGATCCTGCCGGCAGTCTCAAGATAGACACTTTAGATGTAAACAGCAAATTCCTGCTCAATGTCAAGGATGGCAAGCTTTTTGTGATAACAGGCCGAGTTAAAAATGGATATTCAGATGTTCGTCGTTTTATCAGCATCAACGGCAGATTGTATAAAAAAGGAAAAATTCTTGCCCAGACAGAAACGGTTTTCTGCGGGAATATTTTGTCGGATATTGAACTTTCCAATATTGAACTTGAAGCCATAAAAAAACGACTTTCAAACCGTTTTGGGGATAATAAATCGAATGTGGAGATTAAACCTGGAGGAGAGCTTTCGTTTATGCTTATATTTTCGAATCTGCCGGAAGATCTCGAAGAATTTTCCATTGAAGTGGCGGGTTCGACTCCGGCAGGATAAGCACAAGTTTACTGTTTTACCCTTGACTTGGCGAATCCGAACTGTTAAAAATGCCGTTTTTCATATTTTAGAATGTGCCATGGCGATGTAGCTCAGATGGTCAGAGCATGCGGCTCATATCCGCAGTGTCCGGGGTTCAATTCCCTGCATCGCCACCATAGACAAATAAAAGCCATGATCTATACAGGTTATGGCTTTTTCGTTTTTGCGGGGTGCGAACAGTGTGTAAATGGACGGTGGCCCATTATCCATCTATTTGGTTTGTGTCGTTTAAACGCGTGCTTTGTCTTTCAGAAATAAGGTCGGATACAGAAACCAGCTCAAAGAAAGGCCCTTTATTATTGAGCTCTTGTTTGAAATCATAAAGGGCTGTCAGGGTGGAAAGGTAAGGGTGCCCTATGCCTATGGCTGCCCCATGTTTTAAGGCATATTGCTTTAAATGTCTGAGTTGCCGGCGGACAGCGCGTATATCGGGGGAAGTGTCCAAAAAGACGTTTCTCGGTGCGGTCCTCATGTTCAACCGTCTGGCCATTTTGTAAGCTTGTGAATGACTGCTCGTCAAACTGTCCACAAAAAAAAGATCCTTCTGTTTGATGATCTTCAATGCCTCCACGACTTTGCTGGAGCTTGATGTAAACCTGGAACCCATGTGGTTATTCACACCCGTTGCTTGGGGAATTTGTGAGAGGTTTTCTTGGATGATTTCTTCAATTTCTGTGTCCCTATAGGAAATGTAGAGGGCCCCTGGTCCAGGATCGACTTCGTGGTTGTAGGGTTCCATGGGCTGGTGGAGCATGATTTCCTGCCCTTGTTCGTATATTTCCTCGGCAAGAAGGACGGAGTACTGTAATTTGGGGAGTATTGAAAATGTCATTGGCATCTTCAAGTCCAAAAACGCTTGGGCTCGGGAGATACTGCTCCCGATATCGTCAATGATAAAGGCGATTCTGGGAGCAAATTCAGATAATGGCAATTTTTCCAAAGGGGGGGTGTTAATCGGAAAGATGCGGCTTTGTCCTGCTTTTGCATTTGAAAAAAGATTCAGTCCAAACAGGGCGCCGGAAAGGTATGTAACGCCTTTTAATAGGAAAAGTCTACGATGGCACTGTTGTTTTTTCTGTTCCTGATTCTTTCCCTTCATCTTATGGGGTACATACAAGTTATTGATATATACGTCAAGTAAAAACACAATATATGGTGAAATAAGGAAAGAAAAAATTAATGCCTTATCCATGGAGAATAGAGGGGCACCCCCCGTTAAATCAACAATTTGAAATAACTTGACATCGAAAATGATTATCAGTATTGAAAATATACAAGCGAGCATTAATCATCACTGGATTATGTTTCCACGGTATTACGATGAAACAAATACCGTCCGTTGCTGCCAGTTTTGTAAAAACTGGGCCCCTCTGACATTTATCAGGGGGGCTTTATGTTTTTTATTGTTTTCCAGCTTGAAAAGATGTTGTGGATTGTATTAAAATATAAATCGTAAGCAACAAAGGCGATTATATATACGTGTAAAAAATAAAGCGTTCAGCCAATGATAATAGGATTTGAAAAAATTGTTGAGGAACGGATTCGAAAGGCTCAAAAAAATGGCGAATTTGAAAACCTTGTCGGCTCCGGCAAACCATTGAAATTTAATGCAGATTTGTTTATCCCCGAAGAGCTGCGTCTGGCCTATAAAATCCTTAAAAATGCAGACTGCCTTCCTCCGGAAATTGAGTTGAAAAAGGAGATTAAACAGACAGAAGACCTTCTGGCCGGTATGCAAGAGACATCTGAAAAATACCGAATATTGAAAAAGTTAAACTTTTTAATCATGAAGTTGAATACAATCCGAGACACATCCGTTATGTACGAAATGCCCCAACATTATATGGAAAAGCTGGTGGGGCATATTGAAAAATCTAAAACCCAAAATGCGCGTATCAAATCGTGACAAGGTTATAAAAAAATATTTCGATTAAACGTCTCGGAATCTCTACAATCCAATGAAATTATAGAATATTTTATGAGGCTTGAACACTTGTCTTGAATATGGAATAGTGGAATACTGGAAGGTTGGTTTTTTAAAGGATATTATCCATTTTTAGTTTTATCGTTAACACAACATTGCATTATCCCAGAACCCATTACTCCATTATTCCAGCATTCCATCATTCCAATTGGGGCGAAGCCCCTAACTTGAGATACATCTTATGGCGTTACCTAAAAAAGAAAAAGAGAGCCAACATTTTAAAAGCGTCCTGATGGCCTATTTCATTCTTGTGCTTCATGTTGTTTTGGTTGCATTTTTGGTCCTGATGGTCATCTTTTTCCGTGGCATTATAAATTACATGATTTGGATTTTTTTGGGCGGCTTAATCGCCATTATTGCTTCAGGCTATCATTTTTACAAACGAATGAAAATGGAGGGAAAAACCCTTCGGGAAATACTTAACACGTATCGGTACAGCGGAAGAAGCGTTGAGGTCAGTTTTCTTGGAGGACTTGCATCATTAAAAATCGGCGGCGAACATCATAACCCACCTGCCCTGAATAGTAACTCATCAGGGCATCTAAAACAACTCGAAGACCCTGAATCTATTCGCTATAAAGAGTTTTCAGAACTTGTCCGACTGCTTGAGAATAACCTTATTACCCTTGAAGAATATAACAAATTCAAGGAACAGATTTTCAAATCTTAAACCAGAAATTATAACCTAAACTGAGCGTTTCAAATAGTGACAGGGATATAAAAAAGTTATACAAACTCGACAATCGCTCAATTTAGGTATAACTAAAATATCATAAGCATAGTGTATTAACACATTCCATCTCAGCATTTTCAAACGGAAAGGAAACCTCATGGAAAAATTAACCATTGCCCTTTTGTCTGGAGGGATATCCTCCGAGCGTGAAGTTTCTATCTCAAGTGGAGACCAGGTTTATGAAGCCCTGGACCACAATAAGTACGATATCATTCGGTATGATCCAAAAACCGACCTTCCACAACTGGTCGCGGACGCATCCAAAATTGATGCCGCATTGATCATTCTCCACGGCCCCTTTGGCGAGGACGGTACCGTTCAGGGATTGCTGGATCTTCTTGAAATTCCTTATCAGGGATCAGGGGTGCTCGGAAGTGCGCTTGGCATGAACAAACTGGCTTCCAAACACCTTTACGAAAAATCCGGCCTGCTGGTTCCACCTTACGTTGTGATTGGACAAAATGACACTTTAGATGCGGATGCGTGTGTCCAACGACTGGGCCTGCCCCTGGTTGTCAAGCCGGTTGGCAGTGGATCGAGTGTTGGCATATCTATAGTAAGATCAAAAGATACGTTGAAAGAAGCGGTCGATAAAGCATTTGAACAAGATTCTATGGTGTTGATAGAGGCGTTTATCGACGGTATCGAACTCACCGGCGGAGTTATTGGTAATGATCAGTTGGAGGCATTGCCCATTATTGAAATTATCCCCAACGAATCCTTTGATTTTTTCGATTACGAAGCCAAGTATACCGCAGGTGCTACAAATGAGATTTGTCCGGCCCGAATTAATGACGTGATGACCCAAAAAGCACGGGAAATAGCCAAGACAGCGCATAAGACGCTGTTTTGTAAAGGATACAGTCGGACCGATATGATTCTTAAAGATCAGGATATTTATGTCCTTGAGACCAACACCATCCCCGGCATGACGGCCACCAGCCTATTGCCGCTTGCTGCCGGAGAAGCGGGTATCCCTTTCAGCCAACTTCTGGATCGTTTGATTGAACTGAGTATCGAAGGACACAAGGTCAACAGGTGATTCAATGATCGTCAGGAGCAGCAGGGAGCTTAAGGAACGGTATCACGATCTTTGTTCCGGGGATATCTTTTTAGGCATACTGACCTACAAACATATCAAACAATCTATCCTCATCGATCTTATGGAACGCGGCGTATCCTGCTTTCCATCTCCCCTTTCACAGGTTCTGAATCATTCCAAGGCGACGCAGGCTTTTGTTCTAAAAAATTGGATGCTGCCCCAAACTTTTATTATCGCACGACGAACGGATCTCATTGAAGCCATAAATACCTATAACAGACTTGGCATCGCTCCGGCGGTCACAAAAGAAGATCATCTGCACTGCGGTCATGGTGTGAGAAAATGGGATACCATTGAAACCCTTTACAGTTTCGTGGCCCTGTCCGAAACGTCATATCCGTTTGTCATCCAGCCCTTTTTGGATAATTTTACGGATGTTCGCGTGATTATTGCAGGGGATTATATGGAAGCGTATGTTCGGTACAATCCCGATAATTTCAGGATGAATATCTCCATGGGCGGTAAAAATTATCCCTATGAGATGAACACGGATTTGTTGAATTTTTGCAGAACAGCAATGGAGCGCGGTAAATTTCCTTATGCGCATCTGGATATCCATATTACGGATGACGGGACCTATTATCTTTCGGAAATTGCCCTAAACGGCGGGACAAAAGGTGCAAAGATTCGTCGTAGGGAACTGGAGCAAAAGAAACAGGATTTGCTGGAGCATCTTGCAAATGAACGCCTCGTACACGTGAAATATCCGGGATAAGGAAGGAGGTATATTTGAAAAAAGGAAATAAGGCGTTAAAACAACCAGACCGGCTGCCCGTGGTTGGCATTGTCATGGGAAGCGATTCGGATCTTGAAATTATGGAAGAAACCGCTTTGGTTTTAAAAAGCTTCGGGATACCTTATGAAATAACGGTGGCATCTGCACACCGGAGCCCTAAAAAGGCGGCCAAGTTTGCCGCGTCCGCCCACAAGCGGGGCATAAAAGTGATTGTTGCCGGGGCCGGCCATGCCGCCCATCTCGCAGGGAATATCGCCGCGTATACGTCGCTTCCGGTGATCGGCGTTCCCATAGATTCATCTTGCCTTCAGGGGCTCGATGCGCTCCTTTCTACAGTTCAAATGCCTCCGGGGGTTCCTGTGGCCACGGTATCCATTGGAAAACCGGGGGCAAAAAATGCAGGTGTTTTGGCGGTACAGATACTTGCCCTTACAGATCCGAACCTTGCCAAAAAGCTGGAAACCTATAAAAAGGAGCTCGCAAAACAAGTTGATCAAAAAGCCAAAAAGCTTAAAGATCATTCAGGCTGACCCATTAAATCCCAGAGATGATCACATCGTTGTGACCTCTCAGATCATAAAAGACGGCGGGGTCATCGTGTTTCCCACCCAGTACCTTTATGGATTGGGAGCAGATGCCTTGAACGCCAACGCTGTGGACAGGGTCTTTGAAATAAAACAGCGGTCTTATCATAAACCTTTGCTGGTCCTCATACCCCATCGAAAAGACCTGACAAAACTTGTTCAACATGTCTCTTCGGCTGCCGTACACATTATGAACTGTTTTTGGCCGGGTGCGGTCACCCTTATTTTCAAGGCCAAAGACACACTGCCGGCAAACCTTACGGCAAATACCGACAAAATTGGTATTCGAATGCCGCAGCACCCTGTTGCTTTAGCCCTCTCAAAGGCTGTCGGAGGTCCTCTTACCGCCACAAGTGCCAATATTACCGGCGGTTCAGGGTGTTCAACGGTTTCAGACATTGATCCGCGGATTTTGGATAAAGTGGATCTAATTCTTGATGCCGGGCCGCTCAAAGGCGGTATCGGCTCAACCGTCGTGGATGTAACCGTCGATCCCCCGAAAATTTTAAGAGAAGGCGCAATCCCTGCAAAAGATATTTTTATTGCGCTTGAGGACTTTCAGGCGCATTTGTTATGAAGTGGGATCAAAACGATATGTTTCAGATAGATGACATCACCGACCAAGTCCTTGAGAACTGCAATATTACGGATGCCCGGCATGCCGGACTCTATTCCATCTGCGGTTTGGCATTGCGATTGCGGGATTTGTACAAGTGGGAAAACAGATTGGACCCCTGGATTGAAAATGATCCTTCAGAGGTCTTAAAATGGATTGGAGACAAAGAGGAAACATGGGAAAAACTGGTTGAAAAAGATTTTGGCGACATCACCCTTCTTGGGCATCGATTCGATCCATTTGATGTCAAAGGAATCAATGAGATTTTAGAACCCCGTGGATACATCTACGGGGGTGGCTATGCCCGGAGCCTTAAACCCTCTTTTTTTCTGGCCGCAATTGAGGACAAGAAAGAAATAAACGGAATTACGATATTTGTTCTCGGTGAGGAGCTTGCTCGAGATCTGTTGACCATTCCTGCGCTGTCTCAGGACAACTGTATTTATGTTCGAAAAGAATCCGCCAGACTTTATCTCTGGGATCAAATATTTTATATCAACAAATCAGGGCGTTATGCCTTAAGGTTCGGTTTGGAAGATTATGGACTGAAAGAACAGACACCCGAAAATTTACACCGTAATTTGCCTGCAATTGCCGCCAATGAAACAGATACATACATTTATCATGAGCTGGGCGAAATGCAGGACACGGTTTTTGACCGCAAAACATGGCAAGAAATTATTGCAGCGTTTCCCCACACCCCCATCGAACTTTTAACCCGAGCCGTTAAAGACCTTTTGGCCGACACAAGCGAATATGGAACACTTGCCCATATTATCGAGGAGCGAAAAACATCGTCTCTTGCATTTTACGTCGCTTTTCTCGAAAGCTTTACCAAAACATTATTTCCCCAAATAATTGAGGCATTTCAAAAATTTACTCAAACACGTGACTGGGAATTGATAGAGAAAGCAGTAACTGAAGGTTATCGAAGCGCCAAATCCCGCGCCGAAGCGATCATCGGTATTTATCGGATCGGTAGAGAGAAAAATGATATGAGATGGGTGGAAAATGAGATCGCAAAGCGGTTTAAATCCTGCTTTGCCCGATAGTCAAGTTTAGAGATGAAAAGGCAATGATTCCGGAAAAAGAAAAAAAACAAATAGCGAACTGGAGTCAAACACTTAAAGATGACATACCCATCCACCTGATTTTGACCGAGGACGAACGCAGCCAAACATTTAAAGATTTCTGTGAGGAATTTGCGCGAATTGCTCCTAAGATAAAAATAAAACAAGAAAAAGACGATGAATCAAAACCACCGGTCATCCGGATCGGTAATGTTGGATATCAGGCGATTCCAACGGGTAAGGAACTTGAACCGTTTCTGAGTGCGCTGGCCGACGAAGATGGCCAGACCCAAAATGGTCCTTTGTCGGTTCATAAAAAGCTTCATCAAATCCGGGTTCCCGCCCTGTTGAAAGTTTATATTATGCCCCATTGTCCTTTTTGTCCGGCGACAGTAAAGCAGCTGCTCTGTCTTGCTGCGGCGAGTGAATCCATAAAGCTGACCATCATTGACGGCGCTTTTTTTCCGGAAAAGGCAGCATCTGACAATATCCAATCCGCACCGACAGTTTTGCTGGATGATCAATTTTACTGGACCGGATCGATTCAGATCGAAGAAATTGTCGACATGATTTTGAACCGGGATCCTTCTCGACTCAGTGCGTCATCATTGAAAGCCATGTTTGAAGAAGGCGGCGCTGTGGAGGTGGCCAGAATGATGCTCGACAGCGGAAAAATCTTTTCGGCATTTACGGAACTTCTGGTTCACAAAAAATGGCCGGTTCGCCTGGCAGCCATGGTGACATTTGAAACCATTGCCGAGGAAAATCACACGCTGGTTCACCATACCATACCCTATTTATGGGATTGTTTTTTAACGGCAGAAGATACGATCAAAGGGGACATTCTTTATCTTTTGGGGAAATCCGGGGACAAGGGGATAATTCCAAAACTTGAAACCGTTTTGAACGGTCCATATGGCGTTGATGTGAAAGAGGCGGCTCAGGAAGCACTGGAAGCCCTTAAGTAGTGTCCATCCATAAATGGTCTTTTTGCCCAATCTCTGCGCTTGCCCTGTGAAATGCGGAGCCTATTTCTCTGGGGTTATGCTCAAAAAATAATCCTCGGAATATTAAACATATGCCTGTGGTTATTTTTTCCGCATGCCTTGATCTTGAACAAAAATCCTCATTTATGGATGGACACTAAGTTAGATGTCGAGAGGTTGCTTTCTTTTATGTGCTCTCAAGTTCAAAACAAATTTGGTCGGTTAATATAGAATGAGGAACACAAATGGTCAGAAAACCAAACCCATTGCTCATTGAATTTTTAGACAAAGACCTTCCGTTGCCGGCCATCTATTGGGAGACTGTTCCGCCCAGGGTGAATCCGGCGGATGCCTGGGAGATGTACGATGAAACCGTGGAAGGTTGGGTTCCTGTATGGTTCCCAACCATCAACCGGGGAACCGGAAGGTCCTATGAAGAGTTCGAGCGGGCTATATTGTTCAATGACAGCCTGGAGCGGATCTTAAAAGCCATGAATCGCTGGCCGTTGTGGGGCTCCCCGACTCAGAAAAAGCATACGGTGGCATTTGTACTGCTGCAATTGTTTTGTGAAACCAGGGCGCTCTGCCCTATGGTTTAACCTTTGATGCGGGATTTATTATTATACTTGCTTAATATTTTAAGTATACTAAATGCTTTTAAGCATGGATTTCTCTGGTCTTAAAAAATGCGATTCCGGGCCATTCTTTCATGCAATAGTCGAGCTGAAACTCATTGGTTGTGAGATAGGCCATTGACCCTTGGGAATCTCTTACCATGTTGGACCTGTTTTTTTTCTCAAAATCCGCCATCCTCTTAGGATCGTCGCTTTCGATCCACCGCGCGACATGATAATCAACAGGTTCGTAAACAGCATCAACGCCATATTCGGACCTTAAGCGTTCCATTGTGATGTCAAACTGAAGCATCCCCACAGCCCCTAATATGTAACCGTTTCTGGCAACCGGTCTGAAAACCTGAACAATCCCCTCTTCTGAGAGCTGGAGCAGTCCTTTTTGAAGATGTTTTGCCTTCATGGGGTTCTTTAGAATGACCTTTTTGAAAATTTCAGGGGCAAAACTGGGAATTCCGCAGAATTTTAAGGGCTCCTTTTCCGTAAATGTGTCACCGATTTTGATGGTCCCATGGTTATGAATGCCGATGATATCGCCTGGATAGGCTTCCGAAACGTTTTCACGCTCATTGGCCATGAAAATGGTGGCATTTGAAAATGTAACATCTTTTCCGATTCTGTGATGAACGGCTTTCATCCCTCTGGTAAATTTGCCCGAGCAGATCCGGATAAATGCGATTCTGTCCCGGTGTGCCGGATTCATATTGGCCTGAATTTTGAACGCAAAACCCGAGAATGGTTCTTCATAGGGAGAAACTTTTCGTGTAACCGCCGCCCTGGGACCCGGAGACGGCGCCATCTCCACAAAGGCGTCCAGCATCTCCTTTACCCCGAAATTGTTGATGGCACTTCCGAAAAAAACAGGGGTCTGGTTGCCTTTTAAGTAGTGGTCAAGTTCAAAGGGCGCTGCAACACCTTCGATGAGTTCAATATCCTCTCTTAACTCATCGGCCTGGCTTCCGAGAACCTCATCGAGTTTGGAGCCGAAAAGATCGTTAATCACCAGGCCATCCCTGCGGCGCGTTTCCTGGCCGGGCGTAAAAAGGTGAAGCTCTTTTTTATAGAGGTTGTAAACCCCCTTGAATCTTTTTCCCATACCGATGGGCCAGGAAAGAGGGGTGCACTCGATCTGGAGCTTGCTCTCAATATCGTCAAGAATATCAATCGGTGCCATGCCTTCCCGGTCAAGCTTGTTGATAAAGGTAATGATGGGCGTGTTGCGCATGCGGCAAACTTCCATAAGCTTTTCGGTCTGGGATTCAACTCCTTTGGCGTTGTCGATGACCATCAAAGCGCTGTCGACGGCCGTCAAAACCCTGTAGGTGTCCTCGGAAAAGTCCTGATGTCCTGGCGTGTCCAGAAGATTTATCTCAAAATCCCTGTAATTGAATTTCATCACCGATGTGGTGACGGATATGCCCCGTTCCTTTTCGATGGCCATCCAGTCGCTGGTTGCATATCGTTGTGCCTTGCGGGCCTTTACGGCGCCAGCCTGCTGAATGGCGCCGCCATAAAGAAGGAGCTTTTCGGTCAATGTGGTCTTGCCTGCGTCCGGATGGCTGATGATGCCAAAGGTCCGTCGCTTGTCGATTTCTATTTTGTTATTATTCATGATGTATTTATTAAATATTTGTTTTCTCGGAACGTTAGTTCAGTCCGTTTTTATTTTTTCGCTTCTTTAGAGAAAGCACTCTTTTGTGCAGCCTGATGGATTTCGGGGTCACCTCCACTATCTCGTCGTCTTTTATAAAATTTATGGCCTTTTCGAGGGTCATGGGTTGCACCGGCGAGCATACCGTGCTTTCATCTTTTCCAGAAGCACGCATGTTTGATAGCTTCTTTTCCTTGCTTGGATTTGCGCTGATATCAACGGTCTTGTTATGCTCACCGATAATCATTCCCGCATAAACAGGTTCTCCGGGGACAATGAAAAGACGGCCTCTGGGTTCAAGGTGATAGAGTGCGTATGCAACAGAGTTCCCCTGCCGGTCCGAAACAATAGAGCCGGTAAACCGGGTGGGAAAATCACCGCGAAACGGTTCATATCCTGCAAAAAGGGTGTTCATGATTCCGGTTCCCTTTGTGTCCGTGAGGAATTCATCCCGGTAACCGATTAAAGCGCGTGAGGGAACCGAAAATTCCGCCCTTATTCTTCCGCTTTGGTTATTGACAAGGTTTGTCAGCCGTCCCTTTCTTATGGAAAGCTTTTCGGTGACAACTCCCAAAAAATGTTCATCACAATCCACAAACAGTGTCTCAATGGGCTCAAGCATGGTTCCGTTTGAATGTTTGTAAATTACCTTTGGACGGCCCACGGAAAGTTCAAATCCTTCCCGCCTCATGGTTTCGATGAGGATGGCCATCTGGAACTCTCCTCTGCCCTTTACGATAAATCTTTCCCTGTCTTCGGTCTGTTCAAATCTGACGGCAACGTTTTTAAGGGTTTCCTTGATCAGCCGTTCGCGTATTTTGCCGGACTGTACGATTTTGCCTTCCTTGCCGCTAAAGGGAGAGGTGTTGATGGTAAATTCCATGGAAATCGTAGGCTCGTCTACGGTGATTCTCTTTAAGGGTTTTGGAAATTCTTTTGTACAGATCGTGTCACCGATTTTGACATCCTCGATTCCAGAAAGAATGACAATATCGCCGGGTTCTGCCGTTTCAACCTCTTTCAAAATCATCCCGTCATACACTTGAAGCTTGGATATCTTGAGCGGAAGATGTTCTTCTTTGTCGTTGATACATACCATGGAGTCATTGAACTTGGCATTTTGGTTAAAAATTCTTCCGATGGCAAGCCGACCAAGATAATCTGAATATCCGAGATCAGACACCAGCATCTGAAACGGTTCTTCGGGATCGTATTCAGGGGGCGGTATTTCATTGATGATGGTTTCAAAGAGAAGATGAAGATTATCGCTTTTTTCGGCCAGGGTCTTTTTTGCGATGCCTTCGCGTCCGATGGCATACAGGTACGGAAAATCGAGCTGTTCACCGTCGGCATCGAGATCGATAAACAGGTCATATATCCCATCGAGAATCTGTTCAGGACGGGCATCCTTTCTGTCGATCTTGTTGATCACCACAACAACCTTGAGGCCTTTCTCAAAGGTTTTCTTCAACACGAAACGGGTCTGGGGCAGCGGCCCTTCAGACGCATCCACGAGCAAAATCGCACCGTCCGCCATAGACAGGGCGCGCTCGACCTCTCCGCCGAAATCGGCATGTCCGGGGGTGTCGATGATGTTTATCTTGACCCCGTTCCATTTCACGGAACAGTTTTTTGCGGCAATGGTTATGCCTCTTTCCCTTTCTAAGTCCATGCTGTCCATGATTCTCTCATCAACTTGAAGTCCCGGTCTGAAGAGCCCGCTCTGCCTGAACATGGCATCAACAAGGGTTGTCTTGCCGTGGTCAACATGCGCAATGATCGCGATGTTTCTTATTTTTTCATTTCTGATCGTTTGTTTCATTGGTTTAACTTTCATTTTTGTCGTGTAAAATGCAAACCAATAAAGATAATCATCGAAATTTTCATTACAAGGCGTTGATCGTGCGAACATATAAAATATTATTCGCCCCTGACTGAATACCCCGAAGTTTGTTGAAGCGAAGCGAAAATCCCGAGCCTTCGGGGTCGGAACGCGGTGGAGATCCCGTTATCGGGGGAATCCGCCTGCCCTATGAAACCTTTCATCTGTTGTTTCATCGGGGGGCCATCATCAACCGTTGCCCTATCCCGGACATTTCATGAAAAGTTTTCAGCTAAAGAGAAAAAGTTCGGGGTTCAAAGTGTTACCTGGAAGTTGCTGCTATTATTTGCATTAACTTAATAGCTTTATTATGCAGTGTTAGGGTTTTTCTCTGTTTTGTAATAACCGAATTACCTTAAGAAGCTGCTTTAACTTCTTTATGTTTCGACAAGCTTTAAGATCGGTTTCCTTTGCGATTTTCTTTACCAGTCCTTTCAGTCTTTCTTCACCGTTGTTCAGTTTCTCGGCTTCTTCTTTGATTCTTTCCTGGAGCGCTTTTATCTGGCCGACCCCGGATCCCGGGTCCCTGGGATCCGGCACCTTCTTTTTAAAACCCAAAGACTCAAAATACTTCACCAGTTCCTCAAGCTCCGGGATAGACATGTCTGCCGAAGATCTGACACCCCAATATGCAATAACATCCCGATATTCATCATCTCTAAGGGGAATCTCTTTTTTTGCAATATGCACCAGAGCCAGCAGTTTGTGCCGCCGCTCCAGAAGTTTATCCGCCGTATTTTTTGTGGACTTGTCCGCCTTTCCTGTGGCGGGTTTATCTGCCTTCTTTGTGGCGGGTTTGTTTCCGTTATCGGTGGTCATAGCTTTTTTCCCCTCTTTCGATAAAGTAATACACTTTCCAACAAATGAAACCCTTGGGGCTTCGAAGCTATGGAAAGCAAGGTCCAAAATTGGGGTTGACCTATTCCGTTGATCTAAACCATATGAACACCTAAACTGAGCGTTTCAAATGGTGACAGGGTTATAAAAAATCAATAATTATAAATAAATATACATTGGCAAAATGGTTTATAAGTCTCATCTAATGGGTGGATTTAATCAAGCAAAAAAATTGTCACTATTTGAAACCCTTCGGGATTGCCGATTTTACCGGATCTTCTGTGTTGCAGGGTGCTTGTCAAAGATACCGCTTGCGGTGCGGTAGCCGACTACAGCGGCACCCCCTGCGCCTTTCGTAGTGAAACGAAGATCCCGTTATCGGGGGCAGCTCCCCGAAAGGCGGGATCTTACGACCGGAAAACTCGACAATCGCTCAATTTAGGTAACACTATTCTTTTGGTGCAACTGAATATAAATAGTCGTATAATTCATCAGGCCTTAAAGGTATCTTTTGTATTTTGTTATCAGCATTCAACACCCGGTATCCGGATGTTGTTTTAATTATTCCCTTGACCGTTCGAAGTTAATTCTATACCAATTTTATCAATTAAACTTCTTGGTTCATGTTAAAATAGATTTTTAGCATAGATCACAGCACTGCTTGTCGAATCGGCTGATTTGATTTTAAAGCACACATCACGTATCAAATTGATACTGATAACTTTATGAAACAAATACAATTAATCTTAATCCTATTAATGTTGGGTCTCGTTGCACCGAGTGTCCACTCATCCGAGAACATCACAAATGTCAGCCGCTACTTTTACAAAGGGAACGGGCGGATCAACCTTATTAGTGCAAAAAACGGAATAACGTTCAATGGTCAATACCGACAAAGCAAGGGTATCTATGATGAAAAGGCCCTCAAAACAATTCATCGTCTGTTTGGTGGTCAAAATGACAAACCACTTTCTACCATATCCCTGCGGCTGATCGAGTTTCTTGACTATTTAGAAGACAATCTTCATCCAGGGGCACGGATCACCATTGTCTCCGGATGGCGAAGCCCGCAATACAATACCGATCTTCGCAACAAGGGAAGGCTTGCTGCAAAGGCAAGTCTTCATCAATATGGGATGGCGGCAGACATAAAAATTCAGGGAACTTCATCAAAGCGCGTCTGGAACACTGTTAAAAAACTCGGGTTCGGCGGAACAGGTTATTACAAGGGAGAACTCGTACATATTGATGTGGGGCCTGCGCGGTCATGGGATGAGAAAACATCCGGCGTGGGAACGGATATTTCAACACAAAACAAACTGATTGGGCTCGTGACAGACTATGACATTTATCTCCCAGGGGAGAGGGTCGAACAAAGATTCATCCGGATGACGGCATTTCCCATCGGCGTAATACCTGAATTTGTTCTGGAGAAAGTAGAAAAGAACGGTCAATTAAAGGAGATTGCCCGTTTTAAACCGTCATTTGCAATTGCTGCTAAAAGCCAATGTCCACAGTTTTCTGATATTGGCCAGATGATGGGAATCGGTTGGAAATTGCCGAGTGACATCTTGCCTGGCAAATATAAGATTCGCGCCTCATTTTGCCAAAGGCTATGGGAAGATATGCCGACCCAGGTCTATACACCTGAATTCTTAATTATACGACGCTGACCTCTTTCCAATTTGATATAGATTCTTATTGGTTGCCGGAGCAAGGCTCACCTATTCCGCTGATTTTATTTTAAAGCACTGATCAAGCTTTGCCCCCAATTTCTGCACATACGACATTTATTTTTGAAGTGTTTCTCTGAAAATCCAACTGATGTATCACTTTGATCGATTTCTAAAAATTCATCTCGGAGCGACCGATGTGAAAGAAAAAGATACAGGCGCTTTTCGAAGTCTGCATTTCGGTATTCTTCTATAATGCTTTTATAATCTCTCATCTTTTTTCTCCTTAAGCTGAGCATTTCAAATTTTAAAAGCAGATCAAATTTCTTTTGATTTTAAGGAATTATATTGATTTATATTTTTAAAATTTGAAATCCTTTGGGTTTGCCAATCTTACCGCATCTCCCCGCCCCGCAAGCGGGATCTTCGACAAAGCGGGATCTTCGAACTGCGTCAGATGCCGTCCCGCATAGTTAACTATAGCGGAACGACATCTTTCTTATACCTACGGCAACCTTGACAATCGCTCAACTTAGGTTCTCCTTTGGGAAAAGGTTTACCCCTAATTAAGCGAAAGTCGAAGATGCCCTATTTTTGTTTACTAATAAATTAGGGTTTACGTTTTTCATCAACTTTTCATCACCCTGGATATGCCCGTTAAAAATATACGCTGTGATGACGTCTACAACGGCATTGTCTCTCAAGATTCGTTTGTGCCCCAAACCTTCGGTGGTGTGCAGCGAAACATTATCTGTTTTTTCCGAGAGAATCTTTGAGTCCATATAAGGGATGGTTCGGTCATCCTTGTCGTGAACAATCAGAATCTTTGTGGAGATTGTTTTTGCAAGGACATCAGGGTTGTCCTGATGCACATCGTATCCGTAATATTCTTCCATCTCGGCAACCAGGTTCCGATATACAATTTTTGGTACGCCGTGATGATTGAAAGAATTGAACAAAATCTCTTTGAGTTTAAGCGCCGGAGCAATAAGGACGGCATCAATGGATGGTTTTTCTTTTGAAATGCAATTAATCACCGCGGATGCACCGATAGAATAAGCGATAATACCCTGAATATTGAAGCCATGGGACGGATCCAAAAAAGATCTTACCGTATCAGATAGTTCAAAGTAATTGGTGGCTTGCCCCCCTGATTCTCCATGAGCAGGCGCATCATACGCGATGATCGAGTATCCGGCGTCTATAAATGGCTTAAAAAAATGGGCGAAATTTACGCCGCGACCGTTCCACCCATGAACAAAGAGAATACACGGCCCTTGTCCCCATTTCCAACATCGAATGTCTTTGTCATGAACATGAATATGAAACGGCGTGCCGTTTTCAAGAAATTGTCTTTCTAAAGGTGTGAGCGCATATGGCATTGGCTTAAAAAACCCTTTGAGTATAATGTTTTTAGTCGCATTGGGTGCAAGATGCCATAATGCTGTCAGTAAAAAATGAGTGCCTCTTTGCTTGGCCTTAATATAACGAACGTTCGTGCTTAATGATTTCATTTTAACAACCTTTTTTGCCATATTACCCCCCCTATTATTTGTAACTATCTAATAATCGAACCAGTGCGGTTTCCTGATGTTTTCTGGTTTCAGCGTCGTCAAGCAATTTATAATAAAGATGAAAGCCGAGCAGAAGAGAATAGAGGTCAAAGGCAAACTGGTCATCATCAATATCTTGCCTGAAATCACCCACCTGAACGGCCGATTGGGCGATGCGTCGAAGACAATCGATCCATTCTTTCTGCTGATGCAGCAGAACATCCCTGACCTTTCCGGGGCGGTCACTGAAATCCGCACTGGCAGAAACAAAAATGCAGCCCCCTGTCAATTCATAACTCCAACGAATCCAGTTATCGATCAGTGCCCTGATTCTTGGAATGCCGGCTTCGGTTTTCAGTGCCGGGATAATCACACTTTCTGAAAATGACTGAGCTGCGTAATTGAGTATCTCGATCTGAAGATTCTCCTTGGACTGGAAATGAGCAAACAACCCGCTTTTGGATAAATTCGTTGTTTTGGCAAGATTTCCGATGGTTACGCACTCAAGGCCCAATTGGCTTGCCATGTCCAGACCGGCTTCCAGAACAGTAAGTTTGGTATCCTCTCCTTTTGTCATGCCGACAAAATAGAACGATCGTTCGTGTTTGTCAAGTAAAAAAGCTAACATCCCCCTATATGCTGTGCATACTTTCCCAAAAATCATGGATAATTATGACAGGTGAAGGTCCCCTGCAATTTTTATCCCCGCTGAAACGGGATTTCCGCTGCGCTACAACAAGTAACAAGAAACCAGCATCCAGAAATTTCTTGACCATTCAGGGTTAATTGTGTGTATGATTTTTTGAATTAACTTGGATATCTTCCCTACAATTTGATATGCATTCTCATTTTCTGCCGCAACGGGGCTTGCCAATTCTACTGATTTGATTTTAAAATACCCGTCGAGGCAGAGTGAAAGATGGAGGTTCTGTGGAACCCCGTCGTCACGGAAATCAAGGCGGATACCGACGGGGTTAACGCCGTCACTTTACAGGAAACCCGGAACGCCGGAAAGCGCGACCTATCCATCGACGGTGTCTTCATATTCATCTCTTTATGGCGCAATCATGGCAGGGGTGTAATGATGAAATCTATGAACAGAAACAGAGATCACCTGAATCTACTTTGCAATATTGGAGAACTGGCCAATCTAATCATCGGCAGTACCGATATCCAGGGATTCCTTCAGCAAACCGTTGAGATGGTTGCACGCCACCTCAATGCCGATGTGGGCTCCATCTATCTTTACGATGACACCACCCGGGATTTGGTGCTTCAGGCCACCGTCGGTTTGAATCCATCAGCGGTGGGCCTGGTAAGAATGAAATCCGGTGAGGGCCTTGTGGGAAAAACCTTTGAATCCCTGCAACCCATTTGCGAAGCGCGTGCCAGTGGCCATCCCAATTTCAAGTACTTCGAAGAGGCTGATGAGGATCCTTTTGAATCGTTTCTTGCAGTTCCAATTCACAGGGGGAATGAAAAGATCGGCGTTCTGGTGGTACAGCATGAACATCCCGGTTATTTTGATGAGATCGACGTGATGGCCATGCGGGCCATTGCTTCCCAGTTGACCGGAGCCATCGAAAACGCCCGCTTGATGATCGACCAAAACCGCAAGACGGTTCCCTCCCGGGGAAACGACTTGCTTGAGAGGCTTCGTTTTATTAAAGGTAAAACAGCCTCAAGCGGATTTGCACATGCCCCTGTTACGGTGTTGAAAGCCGATGGTGAATCCTTGCTGTCCCATCGACCCGATTCGGAGTTTGTGTCCGCACCCCAGGATTTTCTTAAGGCAGTGGAAGCGACCAAACAACAGCTAACGGAATTGCAGGATCGCCTGGCTCAGCGTTTGCCGGAAAGTGCATCCCTGATTTTTGAAGCCCACTTTATGATTCTCAAAGATGCCCGCTTTGTGGATGCGATGCTGTCTAAAATAGAACAAGGGGTATCAGTGCCCGAGGCGGTTCGAGATGTTGCGGGGCATTGTATGGCTCTTTTTTCTTCAGCACCCAGCGCCTATCTGAAGGAGAAAGCCCAGGACATCGAAGATCTGGCCCGGCGTCTGCTCAACAACCTTCGCAAAGAAACATCGGAAGACACAGATCATGCTGAAGGTCGTATTGTTATCGCCCGGCAACTCCTCCCATCCGATTTGCTTAAATTGGCATCTGAAGATGTTAAGGGAATTGTTTTGGTGAGCGGCGGGGTGACGTCCCACGTTGCCATCATTGCCCGATCTTTGAAACTTCCCATGGTGATTGCCGAACGCAGCGATTTGCTGGAGCTTCCGGATGGAACGCCTATGCTTCTGGATGCCGATATCGGCAGCATTCACACAAGACCTTCTGAAACAATTATCCAGCGCTTTGAAATTCGCAACCAGATACAAAAGGCTGAGAAAAAAGCCACCCGTCCCATACTTGCTCAAACAAGAACCCGCGACGGCGAATCGGTTAAACTGCTGGCCAATATCAATCTTCTCAGTGAAATAAAACTGGCCAAAGACCTCAACGTCGAGGGAATCGGGTTGTACCGAACCGAATTCCCCTTTTTAGTGCGATCCAACTTTCCTTCCGAGGAGGAACAGTATTTGGTCTACAAACGGCTGTGCGATGAAATGGGCGACTGGGAAGTCACCATCCGTACGCTGGATATCGGCGGTGAAAAATTGCTGCCGTATTTGGAAGGCACAAAAGAGGCCAATCCAGAACTGGGTCTCAGGTCGATCCGCTTTTCACTGCACTACCGGGAAATATTTCTCCAACAGCTAAGAGCGATCCTAAGAGCCGGTGCCGGTGCCGGGAAATTAAAAATCGTATTTCCCATGATTTCCGCCATTGATGAGTTTCGCCAGGCCCGTCACGCAGTAGAAGACGCCATGGTTGATCTGGCGAGGCAGAATCTTCCCTTTCATCCCGCACCCGCTCTTGGAGCAATGATTGAACTGCCGGCGGTATTGGAAATTATCCATGAATTGGCCAAAGAAGCGGATTTTTTTTCCATCGGGACCAACGACCTTATTCAATACATGCTGGCGGTGGATAGAACCAATGAAAGGGTGGCTGCCTATTATCAACCCTATCATCCCTCCGTTCTCAGATCACTTTACCGCATCATTCAGGCAGCCGTCAAGGCTGAAATAGAGGTGACGGTATGCGGTGAAATGGGCCATGAGCCCGAGTTTATCCCTTTTTTTATCGGAGTGGGGCTCAGAACCTTTAGTGTTGATCCGCATTTCTTGCGTTCTGTTCAGGAAAAGATCGTCAATCTCAGCGTAAGCGAAGCGACTGCTTATGCCAAGACCCTGCTGGCCGAACCAACATTGGAAGGGATCCAGGCGTTGTTAAGATCGCAAGAAGGGCGCAAGATTACCGACTAAAATTGACTTTAGCTGACCGAATCTATAATATACCGGCCAGTAAACATGAAAGAGGCTGGATCAATGAAGCATGGACGCAATG
>CAVPLW010000005.1:0-47337 GCA_963706295.1 uncultured delta proteobacterium
GAAAATTTTCCGTACGTGTTCACGGGGTGTGCTTCCCCCGTTTCACTCCGGTGTCTACGTGTCTGGTCATTTCAATGACTTAGCAGCGGTGGCATTCCTGCCCCCTCCGCGTTCTCCCGCGAAAAGCATGCGGGAGCCGCGGTCTCCCCCACTGCTAAGTCATTGAAATGACGAAGCCACTCCGCCAATGTCGTTCAACGGGGAAGCGCACCCCGTGAACAACACCATCGAAATTCACTTGAATAAGATCTGTCCAAGTGACATTGGATAAGACTTCAGCTGAGTTAAAGGGTGTGAAAATTAGGTTTTAAGCTGACGCCATCATCGAACAATGGCGAATCCGAGACGCAGCGCTTCAGTTCGATCTCTGATAATTGAGCAAACTTTCCGCCAGAGCGTTGACATACTGGACCTGAAAATACAGGTTGAGGTTTTTAAATATAAATCGATGCAGCGGGTAGGTGAGATCGAGTTCCATGGAACCCCCTTCCTTTGCCCAGCGAAAATGGGATCCCAGAACAAAACCGTCCGCTTGACCCAACTTTATCTCCAGATCGAAATACCCCCTGTAATCTTTTAAGTCGGGATTGTTTTCGTCTTTCGTTGGCAATGTAAGTCCAAATCTTCGGCGCAATCATTATGCCCAGTTTGGTATTTTTATGGTAGGCAATATATATGGGCTTGATATACAAAAAGTTGGTGCTCCGTGAATCTTCCCCTCCGCGGCCGTTGGATTCATGCTGAAAAGCGCCCTTTACAAAGAATCCTGTGGCCCAGGGAATCCTGATATTGGGTGACAGGAAAAAAAATTCCGGCTTGTAGCTGGTGTCTTCGAACGGTTTTGAGGCCGATTCCAGATTCCAGAAAGATGTCTGGGTGAAAGCCAAATGAAAGCCCTTAACCCACGAGTGGTTTTGTGCCAGGGTTCTTTCGGGATCGAAAAGTCGATATTTGAAGCTGAATTGAAATTTGCTTTTTTGGGGATCGGTTCCCACGAGAAAATACATGGGTTCGTAGGCCGTGATATTTTTTAGATACGGTTGATACAGTTCATATAGTGAATCCAGGGCTTCGAATTCCTTAGATGCGGTTTCGTCGTTTGTCGATTTTTTCAAAGAATCGCTGCCATGGACCGCAAACATGGTATGAGTCGTTTTCAAAATCCGGTATTTCCATGGTGACCGCACCTTCAATGGTTGAGGGAAGGTCCAGTGTGTATTGCACTTTTTCAAAACAACCCGCACAAATGGTGATCGTGTCTTCGGATGTCGATCCTGCCGAATATGCTTTTACATCAAAAGATTGATCATTAGCGGTTAAACGACAAATAATATTGCCCGGCACATCCACTTGCAAAGATGTATCTTCAAAATTGTGAAAGTACACGGCAAATACCGTCGACTTTCCGGCCTGAGGTATCTTTGCCGGTGGATCGATAACCGTTTCGATACCACCGGCAAATGAGACCGTACTAAAAAGTATGACTAACAAGACTGCTGAAGCCCTCATAAAAAATCCTTCCATAATATTAAATACAGGGATCACTTTTTATCATGGTGCCGCACGATAATGCATAGAAGTTGTTTCAAAACCTCCTGTTCGTTGGTTTGAGCTTTTGCAAAGCACTTTTCGACAAAAGACTCAAAACGTCAATCCTGGAAGGTTTTAAAATGGACTTATAGAAATTAATAACACCTGGAGTTGTAGGATGTAAAGGAAAAGTGGCTATTCAGTCAGTCAAGAGATGGTTACATTTGCTTGAAATTTTGATAACTTGTAAAAAAAGTCTTTGTTGAGATCAATCCAAAGATGCTTGTAAAAATTACAATGGGATGGATCAAGACCCAGATTTTCATTTATGTTACTTCCATAATAATGTGATCTACAATACTATTGGCGCTATTGCCATGGTCTATTAAAATTTTAAGTGAGTCCACAAAATTTTCAATTTACGTCTTTAAGATCTATTCTTTGAGCTTCTTTTTCCGTGCAATCCGGACAAAATCCTTCAAATTCAAGCCGGTGTCCAATTATCGAAAAAACGGTGGCACCGTAAAGCTCATCTTCCAGTTTATTCAACGGCGCAATGGGAGCATTATCTACCTGTCCGCAACATAAACAGCGGATATGGTAATGTTTATTCGGATTCCAATCAAATCTTTTAATGGTTCCGCCAAGTTCCAGTTTCTGTATCAATCCCGATCTAGCAAGGACCTCCAGATTTCTATAAACCGTACCCAGACTGATACGGGGGAGATGTTTTCTAACCAATTCATAGATTTCGTCGGCACTGGGATGGGAATTTGTTTGTCTTAAGATATCAAGAATCGTTTTCCGCTGGAGCGTCATCCTGCGAGTCTTTTTTTCAGGCAAAGCAAAATTTCCTTTTATAAATAAAAAATATTTTAAAAATGTCTTGACTATTTAATTTGCAAATAGTAATAATAATAGGAATGATTATTAATAGTATTATTCTAATGGATGTCAATGCCAAAATTTTATTATAATTCATCTTTCCATGTATGGAAAAATTAAACAAGAAGGAGGAATCTTTAATGTCAGAAGAGATAAAAGAAAAGGTCGAGAAGTCAAAAAAGATGGCGGATCCTATAGCGGCCTCCATTGATCCTGCAACCCAGGAAATGATCGTCCGGGCTCAGAAGCTGGGTATCGAGACGGTTTTTGATCGGGCGGTGACCATGAAACCCTGTAACATCGGGATGCAGGGAACCTGCTGTAAAAACTGTGCCATGGGACCGTGCCGTTTGCCCTTGCCCAAGGCCGGGATCGAAGGCGAAGATACCCGAAAAGGGTTGTGCGGTGCCACGGCCAATACCATAGCGGCCAGAAACTTTGCCCGCATGGTGGCCGCCGGTGCGTCGGCCCATTCAGATCACGGACGTGCTGTGGCCGAGGTCTTTTTGTCGGTGGCCCGGAAAGAGAATCCGAAGATTATAAGATCAAATCTCCGGAAAGACTCTTGCAAATTGCGCCCCACTTTGGGGTGGCCACCACGGTTGAGAAGGATGGCGAAGAACTGGATCGGGATTTTGATGAAATCGCCCTTGAAGTGGCTGAAAAAGCGTTGGCTGAATGGGGCAAGCCCGAAGGAGAACTTGCCTATCTGAAACGGGCACCGCAACCGCTTTATGAGCGCTGGAAGAAACTGGGGGTTTTGCCCAGAAATATCGACCGGGAAGTTGTGGAGATCATGCACCGGACCCACATGGGGGTTGACCAGGATTATAAAAACCTTGTTAAACAATGCACACGTGCATCCCTTGCCGACGGCTGGGGCGGCAGTATGATGGCCACCGATCTTCAGGATGTGATGTTCGGAGCCCCCTCTCCATTGCAGTCTGAGGCCAATCTGGGTATTATGAAGGAAGACCATGTCAACATCATTGTTCACGGACATGAGCCGATTCTGTCCGAAATGATCGTGGCCGCCGCCCAATCCAAGGAGATGATCGAGTATGCCCATTCAAAAGGGGCCAAAGGGATTCAATTGGGCGGCATCTGCTGTACAGGCAACGAGATGCTGCAGCGACACGGCATTCCTCAGGCAGGGACATTTCTGCAGCAAGAGCTGGCCATTATCACCGGTGCCTGTGACGCCATGGTGGTGGATGTGCAGTGTGTCTTTCAGAACCTGGCCAACGTGGCCAAGTGCTTTCACACCAAGCTGATCACCACCCATCCCATCGCCAGGATGGAACAGGACAACGTGATTCATATCGAGTTTGACGAGCATCATGCCATGGAAGACGCCAAGCGGATTGTTAGCATGGCCATCGACAATTTCAAAAACCGTGGTGCCGAGGTGATGATTCCGAAACATAAAGCCAGCCAGATTGCCGGTTTTGGTGTGGAATCCATCGAGTACCATCTGGGCGGAACGTTCCGGGGATCATATTATACCTTAAACGACAATATCATCAACGGCCGCATCCGTGGCGTTGCGGGTGTTGTGGGCTGCAACAATGCCCGGACCAAGCACAATGAAGAGCACATCACGATTATCAAAGAGCTGATCAAAAATGACGTACTGGTACTGACCACCGGATGCAGCGCCATAGCTGCCGGTATGCATGGACTTCTCACACCGGAAACGGCCCAGGTTTTCTGTGGTCCGGGTCTTGCCGAAGTGTGCGAGACGGTGGGTATTCCGCCGGTGCTTCACCTGGGGTCCTGTGTGGACAACAGCCGGATTCTGCTGGCGGCAACGGAAGTTGTCAAGGCCGGCGGGCTTGGAAATGATATCCGCGATCTGCCGGTAGCCGGGAGTGCGCCGGAATGGATGAGTGAAAAGGCCATCAGCATCGGACATTATTTTGTGACATCCGGCGTGTACACGGTCTTCGGGTATCATATGCCTCTGGAGGGGGCTCCGGTGTTCAAGGATTACCTGTACAAGGAGCTGGAAGAGATCTATGGCGGCATGTGGGACTGTGAGCCGGATCCGATCAAACATGCCCATAAGATGATCGCCCATATCGATAAAAAGCGCAAAGCGCTGGGCATCGACAAGGCCAGGGACAGAGTCCTCATGGATATGGCGGATCGTCAGGCTCTTGAAGGATAAAAAATATGGAGGCCAAATATCAGCAAGTTTAACAACGAATGTGTGATCGCAAGGCATAAACACTAAGAAAAATTATAAAAAGGGGATTTCTATCTAATAGAGATCCCCTTTTTTGTATTCAGATCGGCATGGATGCTGAATGAAAAATGTTTTTCGGGATAAGGTCAATCAGAATTGGAAGATGATCGGAATTCAGGTCCAATCGATTCAGTCTGTCTGATAATTTTTCCGTATTGATTTGCTCCAATTCATGGTATGCTTGAAATTTTGACATCAATAGATCAGCAAGATACACCAGCGTTACAAGTTCTTCGTCTTCAGTCGCAGTTTCGGGATAATGATGGTTTGCAATCACATTGATCAAGTTGTACGGTAGGGCCCATATCTTGCCCAACTGCCGTCCTGCCTCGGTGTGATCTATACCGAACTTCAATTTTTCCGCCTCGCATAATTCAGCACCCTTTTCCTGCGCATATCTATAGAAAAAAGGGGCGTTTGCCGCCATAACCTGATCCAGCGGAATTTTTCCTATATCATGCAAAAGGCCGGCGGTATAAGCAATATCGGGTGCTGCCTTCTTAGTAAAAACGGCAAGTTCTTGAGCAATCAGGGCGGTCCCAATAGAATGCTGGAAGATTCCCCCCTTGCATAGGGAATAACCTTGAGATGATTGGGGGAAAAGCGATTTGACAGATGCCGTAACGACGAGTTTTAAAAGGCGTTTTTCACCTACCAATATCAGTGCTCGATCAATGGAATCGACAAAAGTTCTGAGTCCCATGATAGCAGAGTTACAAAGATTTAAAACTCTTCCGCTGATAACCTGGTCCTGCCGGATTTCACTCCCTATGTCTTTCATTGTACAATCGTCTTGGTGTATCATACGGATGACCTTGAGTGCCACCTGAGGTATTGGCTTAACTCTCTGAATCGCTTCATCAATGTTGAAAACAACATCGGTTTGAAAAGGACTCGTTGACGGCCTTTCAATTTGCCATGTCGGTTGAATGGTCGTGTTCCAGTGATAAAGATCGAGGCTCATTTTGCGCCCGGAATATCCGCCGGTTTCACTTTCATTTATTGGAATCCCCTGATCCTCAAGATACGTTTGAACCACTTCGGCTGTTCGTCCTCCAATATCTAAAGACAGGTCTTGATCTGACACGGGCCCGATCAGAGCACCTCCGGCCACGCATGCTTCCAGCCCCTCTTTCGAAGCACCCGCATCAATCAACTTCTTCAAAAAATGCGGCATGCCGGTGGTCGCATAACTTTCAGGTTGAAAAGACTTATCCATCCCTGTAGCCTCGGCCAATAGAAGGTGAAGTAATCCTCCCACATTTGCCTGGCGATCAACCAGAGTGACCCCTACACAGCTCCCCAGATATGCTTCAAGGCTTTCTTCTTTCTTCTTACTAATAACAGATGTACCTGATGTCACAATTTCTTTTTTCATTTCTCATTATTCTCCAACGCCAATAGATCAACTGCAGCTTCTTTGAGATATTGAAAAACATCCGAGCCTTCTGATGAGGCCTTCTTTTTTCCTGCTGCAACGTGATGAACAAATTCTATCCTTTCTCTATCAAAACTGCCGATCTGCTGATCGATCAATTTTAGAGTGTTGTGAATCATACTGTAAAGGACCATGGGGCCGAACATTTCTTCCCCGCTCTCTTTTTTGACCCATGCTCCGGTAATCTTGTGGTGGCCAACTCTAAAGGCTTTGGGTGCGTTTCTGTAATGTAAAATTTCTGCAAAAAGATCAAGGCATTCAATGACGCCGTCCGAGTATCCATTTTCAAAAGACGCCGAGCCGTCTTTGGCTATTTCATCGAGATCGGATGCGTTAAAGGATAGGTTCAGTTTTGCAATGCATTCCTGTTGAATGGTCTTAACGGAGTCTTCCTTTTTACTCATGACCACGTCGGTATCTTTTAATATTTTGACCACATTGAAAGGATTCATCATTTCTTTCACGGTGGGACTTTTGCGCATGGCAACGTCGTAGACAGAAGTATTGTAAATGGCCAGATCATTGTCGAGCACCAGAATCCGGGTTTTTTCGGCATCGATATTCTCGATATAAAGATCAAGGTCCCGTTTTCTTTTGTAAGTATAATCTGCCAGTTCGAGAAGCTTGCGTATGATTTTCTTGTCTATCTTGCGACCGCTGTCTACAGGACCGATGGAAGCAATGACCTGCCGACCCATTTTGTCTATTTTTATTTTTTTTAAAAGATTTTCTTTAAAAGACACAATGCCTCCTCATACAAAGTACAGGATAAAGGATACGTAATGACGAAGCCACTCCGTCAATATCGTTACACGAGGAAGCACACCCCGTGAACACTTACAGAATCTCTTTCGGCTCGGTGCTTCAAAGGCTTTTTCGCAATAATTGGGTGCGAAACTTGAATTATAAATTTATCATACCCCAAGAGCACATGTAAACGATAGTTTTTAAATATCTTTCAACGGTTTCTTGACGTTATATTGATATTCATGTATACAGAAGCTTTTTCAAATTAACGCAGTTTCGATAAATGGGGATGTGTCAATTCCAAAAAGTCCTTATAAAAGCGTTTCCGTCCTGTTCTAACGGATGATTATACGCAGTTTATTGGCATGCCAACGCGATGATATAATAGGAGATTAATCACTTTGTTTAAACTGGGAATGCTAAACGGTAATCACTCATTTGAAACACAGAGGTGGAATATGGAAGATACGGTTAAACTTATATTCGACGGCAAAACATATGAACTTCCAATTGTTACCGGCAGTGAAGGCGAAAAGGCCATCGACATTTCAAACCTTCGCCCAATGACAGGCCTAATTACCCTGGATCCGGGATATGCCAACACCGGCAGCTGCACCAGCTCTATTACGTTCATGGATGGTGAAAAAGGAATTTTACGATATCGCGGTATCCCGGTGGAACAACTGGCTGAACATTCGAGTTTTCTCGAAACCGTCTATTTGTTAATAAACGGTAGGCTGCCCACCAAAGCGGAACTCAACAACATGTCGATTCTGTTTAATGACAACTCACTTGTGCATGAGGACATGCAGGGTTTTTATCAGAACTTTCCCAGGGCTTCGCATCCCATGGGAATACTCTCATCTATGGTGAATGCTTTAAGGAGTTTTTATCCCGAGCTTGAGACCATTGAAGAGGAGATCAATATCACCGTTACTCGTCTATTATCAAAAGTTCGGACGATGGCAGCCATGTCTTATAAGATATCGAGAGGCCACAAGGTCGTTTATCCACGACCTGATCTAAAATACTGTGCAAATTTTCTGAACATGATGTTTGATACACCGGTTAAGCCGTATCCCCTTGATGAAGACCTGGTAAAGGCACTGGATGTTTTCTGGATTCTTCACGCTGACCATGAGCAGAACTGTTCTACCTCAGCGGTAAGGCTGGTGGGAAGTGGGAGAGTTAATCTATATGCGGCGATTTCCGCCGGTATCGCAGCCCTATGGGGGCCCTTGCATGGGGGAGCCAATCAGGCGGTCATCGAAATGCTTTTCGATATTCAAAAAGACGGCGGGAACTGTCGCCGGGCCATTGAACGTGCCAAAGATAAAAACGATCCGTTTCGACTCATGGGTTTTGGGCATCGCGTTTACAAGGCGTATGATCCGCGGGCCAGAATCATGAAAAAGATGTGTGATAAGGTTCTTGCCAAACTCAACATTGAAGATCCGTTACTCGATATTGCCAAAGAGCTTGAAGAAGCGGCATTAAAAGATGATTATTTTATTGACCACAACCTGTATCCAAACATCGATTTTTACAGCGGCATAGTCTTACGAGCCATGGGCATTCCTACCAAAATGTTTACGGTCATGTTCGCCATCGGCCGTTTGCCGGGCTGGATTGCTCAATGGAAAGAGAGCGTCGATGATCCCAAATGGAAGCTTGGACGACCTCGCCAGATTTACATCGGACCCACCCAAACCGATTATATTCCGATCGACCAGCGATAGTCCGATATCGATGAACGCCAGGGATAAGAAGCTTAGAAATTTACTGCAACAACTCACCCTGGGTCAGGCGGTGAAGCCATTAAACTTAATTGAGGAAAGAAAGGCCTTTTTGCACCCGCGTTGGTCTCGCAAGAAAAAGTCCCCGACGTTTAAATATAAAAACGCTCCCTCAAAATGGACTGACTTTGAGCCGATTTTGCCTCTTGAATCCATGGATGCTCCGGATGAAGTGGTCGAAATCTACCGGGAAAAACAGCGTGAACTGGACAGGACTAAAAATATGTTTGCTGCGGTTGGCAGCGAAAAATTTACACAGTTTGCCATTGAACTCTTCGGTGCCCCGAAAGCTGAAGACGCCCGGCAGGCTCGCCGGGTTCTGGAAAAATTTTCGAACGTTATACCACCTGAACGAAACTGCTCAGCAGAAGACTTTGCAAAGTTACTCGAGGCTCGCTTAGAAAAACTTGGTATTTCCATGGATATCAAGCCGGTTTCTTCCATGGCCACAAAAATTTCGGTAGACAGCGTTTCCCGCGTAATTCATCTTAATCAAAATGCCCTATTTTCACCCCAGGAAGTAAAACGCCTTCTGGTGCATGAGATAGATGTTCATGCCGTTCGCATTCACAATGGCTCTTGCTTACCGTGGGGTATTTTTTCCATGGGCACGGCAGGATACAGGGAGGCCGAAGAAGGTCTTGCGGTTCACTTTGAACGCCAGTCTGATCACCTTTATCCATTTCAAGAGAAAATCTACGCAGGGCGCTGCTTGGCTGTTTATCTGTCCCTTTCAGCCGGTTTTGCAGAAGTTTTCGAAGAACTATTGGTGTATTTCGATGAACAGACGGCGTATACGATTGTTGAGCGGGTAAAGCGAGGACTGGCAGACACCTCACGTTCGGGCGCGCTGACAAAAGAATTTCATTACTTCACCGGACCCAATAGGGTCCAGTCGTACCTTCACGGCAAGGGCAGTCTTAAAATGCTGATGGGCGGTAAAATAGCTTTCAAGCATGCTAAAGTAATAAATAGGCTTGTGCAAAACGGTCTTGTGGATACCTCGAATTGGATTTTTCCATTGGAAATGAACGATGATAAAGAATCTGTCCCGGCTTAAGGATGCACTGAGCAAGTGCCGGGGAACCTGGGCCTGGGTGGGGCAGAGAGGCATCGATGCGTTTGCGGTGCTTGACTTTGTTCCCGTAGATGCGGGGTTCTGTTGTGACTTTGGTGAGGCGTATCCCGGGATTTTTGGAGGAGAGGCCTTATTTTCTGTGGAAAAAGATCGCGGGAGGCGGGAAAACTGGGGAAATAAAGATCTTGAAATGCTGTGGGAAGCGCCGACACGCAAACGGATTGAAACATACATTGGCGGTGTGAAGGGGCCTATCAACACGGTCTGCTATCGTTCGCTCGAGGTTTTAGAAAAAGACAGGCGCTTTCGTGTTTTGGCGCCCCCCTTGATGCTTAAGGACTTGTTTGACGACAAGTTACGGCAACTGGAACTGTTCTCCATGCTGGGTGTAAAGACGCCGACAACTTTTGTATGTCCACTGAATGAAACAACCTTTGCCAAGGCCATCGACATCTTTGACGGCCCGTTCGTGGTGCAGCCCCCGGTGGGCTCTTCCGGGGAAAACACTTACTTTGTGAACAATGAAACCGATTTCGACAGGGTCAAAGATGTGCTTGATCCCGCACAACGCGTAAAACTATCCAAATATTTGCCGGTGCCGTCTTTAAACGGACATTGCGTCGTTCTGAAAACGAATGAGGGATTGCGTTCAATTGCAGCCTGCCCGTCGGTTCAAATTGTAGGTGCCCGTGGATGCACAAGCCGGGCTGAAGTTTACTGCGGGAATGATTTTTCTGCTGCCGGCAGGGTGCCGAAATCCATAAGAGAAGAAATCTGTATAATTATGGAAAAAATCGGCCTTTTCATGGGCACCGAGGGCTTTTTGGGTCTCTTTGGTATGGATTTCCTCCTAAACGGCGACGAGGTGCTGGCTCTGGAGATAAATCCGAGGTTTCAGGGATCAACCATGCTTTTATCATTACTACAAGTGGACAGGGGTGAAGTTCCCTTGGCAGCGCTGCACGTGATGCAGTTCATGGGCCTTATAGAAGAATTTACCCAAGATTTTTTAGAGCAGTCCAAAAGGATGTACCGGACTCCTTATAAAGGCGCTCACTTAATTGTCCACAGCTTGAAAGATGAGCCTTACTGTATCGAGCATGATATGAAAGCGGGCATTTACACCCTTGTGGACAACTCCATCGAGCGGGTTCGAAATGGAACGACCTACCGTGACATCAAAAGTCGCGATGAGTGGTGTATCTTGGGCAATCTCCCTGAAATAGCGACTAAAATTTTACAGGAAGCCCGTTTTGCCATGATACAAACACGCGAAAGCGTTCTGGACACCCACTTAAAACAACTCGAGTCTTATGCTGCGACTTTTGTAAATGAACTACAGGGCCGCTGCAGAATGCTCCCCTTTAATGGAGGAAGTGAATGAAACATTTTTCACCGGAAACATACGACATAGAGCAGCGTTTTGTTGAGCTGTACTCCCTTGGCCACAAGGGACCTATAACTGAGGCGCCGTTTTATCTTCACGCCCTTGGCTTCGACAGCGAACCCGGCAAACTTGGAGCAGAACTCATCTCTTCTTTCAACAAACTGGCACAAAAAGACGAAAAACTTTCCAAATACGCCTTAGATCTTCCGAATGCCGCACATTTTCCAGACACTATTGTCTTGATTGATGCCTCCAACGACCGGCTTCCCACAGGCCCTGAATCCTTTCGGGTATTGCAGGATGAAACAAGACGGTTAGGTATTAACGCGCGTTGTCAACTCGTGAATACCAAAGAAGAACTGATGGGGGCTGTCAATAAAAACCCAAAATCTGCGTTGGTTATTAGTGAGTGTGTTGATTCCAGCGCATACAATATTGAAGTTCTGGAAATTCTCGAGGGTATGGGAGTTGTCGTGCTGCCCGGGAGGATCACGGCACCCGGGTCTATATTTTCAAACAAGGGGAAAACTTACCAAATGCTGCAAGATGCGGGCAAGGAAGAGTTGCTGGCACGGTATGTCACTGTCCCTGCATCACAAATGAACACGTCACAGGTAGTTTCTACTATTTTGGACAATGTCGACAAACTTTCTCGAGATTGGAATACGGACCGCTTCTTTGTGAAACCGGTCACAGGTGGCAGCGGAGTCGGGGGGTTCCGGATTTCGCGAACAAGCAGCGGATATTTCGTTCCCGACCTTTCCAAGGTCACTGGAGATGCTTTAGAAATACTTCCCATACGCATGGATGTGGATCCGCAGGACGATCATCGACTTGAAGAACTTTTGTGGATTTTCTCCTTATTTTCATCCGACCCATACTACAGCAAACAATACATGTGGGTGAATTTAGAAACGCTAAGAAATCGTTATGAAACCAGCGATGACCGGGAAGCACTCAGACAACATCTTTTAAAAACAGCGGCCATCCAAACAGTCAAGGCTGAGGAGAGAAGCCTTGACCGTGACAGCATGCACGCAAAACTTGAAGAGGCGGTCAGACGATATGAAGCACATTTTTCTAAGCGGTATGACCCTGTGTTCTGTGAGCATATCGACTTCGGTGCATGGGGGCTTAGGGCTCACTACCGCCTCACCAAACAGAGTATACAGTTAGAGTCCATATACGCCAGGATTTTTCAGTTGGCTTTAACCGAAGAAGGGGTGAGTTATGTCGGCTCCGACAACATTTCCAACAAGCATACCGGAGTGCTTGAGTCGATGCGGCTCACGCCGATTAAAGAAACCATGGTTAATACGGTCGGGGGGCGCACTGCTTTCTTGGATCTTCTCAAAAGAGGTGGCCTTGCCGCTTCGGCGCTGGTCGCTACCCAGGAGCCCGAATTGCGCTGCCGCATCCCCGTTCGCTGCCAATTGGACATCGCACCTATTGATGGAAAAATAGGAGAAGGCAACGCTGACACAGCCAGAGGACAGGCCTTGGGGACACGATGGCCCGACTTTGTCGAAAATATGCGAGAGTGGTTCCAGGACTGCTTGAGCTACTATGCCGTCTGTAAATCTGACCAAAAAAAATATTGATAGGCCTGTGTACCATGGGCTAAAATTAAAGTCAGATTAATGTACGTACCGGTTTCATGGCGCATGAATACAAAGGGAATTATGGTTTCATGAACCATCTCATGCTGGTCACCGGCCATTAAAGGATTATTAACAAGATCTTACACAGCAAGGAGTACAAGTATGTTCAGAAAAATCCTGTATCCAACAGACTTTTCAGACGTATCAAAAATCGCCTTGAACTATTTGAAGCAATTAAAAGAAAGCGGAGCGGAAGAAATTTTAGTGCTTCATGTAATTGATAAAAAGGATCTCCAGTTCAGTTATCTCTACCTTTTTGATGAAAATAGCGCTGACGGAAACGTTGAGCAGAAGCTGAAAGCTGACGCCGAACGAGAATTGAATGAAATAGAAGGCAAATTGAAAGATTGGGGTTTTAGAGTATCATCCAGTGTAAAATTCGGAGTTCCGATAAAGGAAATATTAAACGCCGAACAAAACAAAGACATATCGATCATCGTCATCGGCTCACATGGAAAGAGCAATGTTAAAGAAATGCTCCTCGGCTCGGTGTCAGAAAATATCATACGAAAATGCAAAAAACCGGTACTGGTCGTTAAGCGATGAATAAAAATAAGAGTGCGGATATGCGCCGGTCAAGCAAACAGAAACTGCAAAACACCAAAACCCTTTACCGTGAAATGCTCGTTAGCATGCATCGGGCTGAAAAAAGCATGACACCTGTTTTGCGTACCTTTC
Source organism: uncultured delta proteobacterium (assembly GCA_963706295.1). Taxonomy (GTDB): domain Bacteria; phylum Desulfobacterota; class Desulfobacteria; order Desulfobacterales; family UBA11574; genus UBA11574. The sequence continues at coordinate 13,449 of CAVPLW010000005.1, forward strand.
GCGACAATGTCCTGTTCCTCAAACACAACCTCAATGCCCAGGCCATCGGTTCTTTGCGGGCGGAGTTTTCCACATTGAAAGGAGAGATTGACGGTTTGATCAACAATATGAATGAGGCCATTAAAACATCCAATAAGTTTATTGCCGATATCAAACAATAGTTTCCAAAGCATGAGATGGTGTGTCCCATCGTGTTAAGGATCGGTTGATCAGCCTCCCTCGAATATCGGTAACGGTTTTTGGGGCTCAAGGAAAACTAATTGAGGGGTCGGGGAGTTTTTCTGAATAGTCGCTCCATTCCGCTAATACTCAAGTATTTATAAGAAAAACTCCCCGAGGGCTCAACTAATTATGCTCTTGCGCTAAGAAAGGGGTTATCATGCAACCAATAATTATGCTCGTTATTTTTATTCTTTTGGTAGCAATTGCCTGGTTCATCAACACCTATAACCGGTTTATCAAGTACAAAAACAGGATTGAGGAAGCATGGAGCGGTATTGATGTTGCGTTGAAGCGCCGCTTTAACTTGATTCCCAATTTGATTCTCGCAATCGAAAGGTACGAGGAACACGAAGCCGAAATCTTTCAGACTAAAAACGATTATTTGGCCGGTTCAAGCGGTATTTCGGATCGTGTTGAAGAGGAAAGTCAGATTTCCAAATCTCTCCGTGGACTTTTGGCTCTGGCTGAAGCGTATCCGGATCTTAAAGCCAGTGCGAATTTTCTTGATTTGCAGAACAGCCTGAGTGAAATTGAGGAGGATATCCAAAAGGCCAGAAATCGATATAACAGTTACGTGGGCAGATTCAATACACTTATCGAATCCTTTCCTGCCAAATTTATCGCCGGAAAATTCGGATTTGAAAAACAAAACTATTTTGCGTTGGACCTGGCAACCCAGCGGGAATTACCGGAAGTGGGTTTTTCCACATCTCGTGGTTCCAAGAAGTAAATTTAATGCAATCGACCTGTTGCTGCGATGGTATCTTCGATTGGCCAATTTTGGTTAGCTCCAGTCAGGGCTCACCCCGCCTCCCGCATTCTTTCTAAAAGGCATCCAGGCCAGCCCGAAGATTTCTAAAGTAATATCCGTACTCTTGGGCTTTACGCTGATTTCCTCAAGTTTCTCGGCTTCAGCATCCATGGAGAACGCTATGGCATCAATATCCTCTTGCAGGCGCTCGTCGAGTTCAGATAATTGCAGGCGGACCGCCTCAGCCCTTTCTTGGGCCCTGGCTACATCCATTTTTTCTTTTTGAACACGGCTGGCGGATCTCATGGCAGTTCCAACCCGTGAGGCGGATGTGGCACTCACAGCTTTACGGCCTAAAAAAGCGCCAAGGATGGCGGTACCAAAGGATATCGCGGTCTGCATTTTGCTGGCTTTGGCCTGTTCGTCTTCTCTGGCTTTAGCCTGTTCGGCGCGCATTAGACGATCTTTTAGCGTGGTGAATTGCTTATCGTATTTTTTGCGCAGCTTCTCAACTTCCAGATCACGCTGTTCACGCATCACCTGTGCCAACTGCAAGCGAAACTCACCTTCGGATTCACCCAATCGACTGGTCATACCAAAACTCTTGGAACGCAAAAGCACTAGAGGCCGGTTTTGGCGAACCCAGCGTAACAGATCCTTGTTCCACTTGCGGTAGTTGGATACGTTTTGTGCGGCTGTCGGCAGATCGGCATATTCCCCACCCGTCATGGGCGAGGCTTCAAAGGCTATCGGGTCAAACTCTACGGCGCTGTCCCAGTCCAGAGCAACAGGGCCTTCTTCCAACTGAGCCGCAAGTGCCAGTGTCTTGGTGGTATCTATCTTATACTTGGCGTCAGAATAGTGAACGTCCATGCGGCCGACCACAGCAGGGGAATATACCACGCCATGGCCGGCACCGGATGCGGCCAGATAAAATGTGTCGATCCCCGGGGGCACCACCGGCGGTCCTTCTGCCGTCCGGACAGGAAGAGAAGGTTTTAAAGGATCCGCAGCTTCAGGAAAGGCAGATACTTTAGCGACGGTTGTTGTCAGACTTTTTCTGTGGGCCATAAGGACCTTGATTTGTTCCCTGGTCATGGGCCCCCGCAAATAGGACAGTACCCAGCGGGTTTGGAAAATCACAGGTTCATTCTCGTGCACGTTGTGCAAAAGAAATACCTGCTTTCCCAAGCCGGCCAGAATTTCTTCCATTCGACCGCGATCAAAACCGCTACCCGCAGCAGCGCCTTCAAGGCCTTCCAGAACGCGTCCCTTGTCACGTTCGGTCTGGAGACGACCAATGAACCATGTGCCGGTATTGGAAAGTCCTTTATAGTCTAAATCAACCGGATTTTGGGTAGACAGTACAACGCCCAGGCCAAAGGCCCGGGCCTGCTTCAGTAATGTCAAAAGGGGCGTCTTGGACGGTGGATTGCCCACCGGAGGAAAGTAGCCAAAAATCTCATCCATATACAATATGGCACGCAAGCTGGACGTACCGGACTGCGTACGCATCCATCCTAAAATCTCGTTGAGCAGCATGGTAACGAAAAACATTCGTTCGGAATCGGAAAGATGGCTAATGGTGAAAATGGAAGCCCGGGGTTTGCCCTGTGCCGTATACAGCATCTGTCCGATATTGAGTGGATCGCCTTCCAGCCAGGATTCAAAACCCGGCGATGCGAGAAGGTTGTTCATCCGCATGGCCAGGGCAAAGCGTTCCTTGGCAGGATAGAACGACTCCAGGTCCATCACCCCAATACGTTCAAAAGGCGGTGCCTGGACAGCGTGGATCAGCCCAGCTAAATCGAGACTCTTGGCTTCTGACCAAACAGTTTCAAAAATATTGGACAGCAAGATGTGCTCCCGACTGATAATGGGATCGGCTTCAATGCCCAAAAGCGCGAGAAGGCCTGTGGCCGTCGTTTGGATCCGCTCACGAAGCAGGTCGGGGTCTCCAAGAGTCTCAGGGTTAGGGGGCGAAAAGGATCTTAGAACGCTCACCGGAAGCCCTGCATGGCTTCCCGGAGTATAAACGGCAAAATCGGCTGCAGCCTTCAGGCGGGCGATGCGATCGGGTTCTTGACCCCAGTCGGCGAGGCCTTGTCGCCAGGTTTCAGCCTGCTTTGCTGCGAATTGATCTATGGTAAGACCCTTATTCAGGGCATCCTGGGCGTTTACCCAGGGTCGGAAATCTTCAGGACTAAGATCCGGAAAGTTCAACAGCAGGTTTGGCAGATCTCCTTTGGGGTCGATGGCAATAATGGGAATATTGTCGATCAAAGCCTCTTCCAAAATGCCGATTCCCAGTCCGGTTTTTCCGCTGCCGGTCATGCCGATGATGACCGCATGAGTATTAAGGTCTTTGGAGTCATAGAGGATCAGATCTTCTTTAAGCGTTCGGGAAGTCAGATCATATTCCTTGCCGAGATAAAAGGCGCCGAGCTTCTCGTAGTTATTTTTCATTGATCACCCTCCATTAAAAAGATCATCTCGTTATTACGGATTATAATTCGCTTTTGTAGTGAACGTATTAAAGTTATAGGAAAGTAAGGTTTGTGTGTCAATGTTGAATCTCCCAGAGTTCGTCCATTTATTTTTATTGATAATAAATGAGATTAATTCGTATAATCCTATTGACGGAACAAATAATTTCCTTTGATTAAGTTAAACCTGAGTTGAGCGATTTTTTGTCTGAGAAAGAAAGGAGAACAACGCACATGAGCAAATATATGCAACTTACCGTCCAGGTTCGTCCGTATTACAAAAAGGGCATGAAAGGGAATTATCCCAAGATTGCCCAAGGTCTGAGTTATATTCATGAGACATGGGTTGAGGAGGGACCATCTCTCTTTGACATTGTTGGAAGGCTGGACAAGCTCCTATACGAATTGGAGGGGAATCCGCCTTTTAGAAAGATTTTACTTAAACACAAAGACAACCTCCACAAGCTTTACACGGAAGTTGAGGAACATATTGCGGATTGGGACTTGGCCAAAGCCGACAAGACGCTGTATCGGATTGAGGACATCTTTGATCAAATTGAATGGGAATTAAGGTGAGCGGATGATATCATTATCCGCATCCATCCAGACCGGAAAGTCTTCTCTGGATGTTTTAAGAACATCATAAGATAATTCTGACGTTTGTATGCACGTTTGGTTGCTCTTTTGAAAAATGACGGTTCCCCATGGATCGATAATGGATGAATCTCCGCTGTAGGACAGACCGTTTCCGTCTATTCCGACACGGTTGACGCCGATTACGTAACACTGATTTTCAACAGCTCTGGCCTGCAAGAGGGCTTTCCAGTGGGCTGAGCGTCTTTCAGGCCAGTTGGCGATAAATATGGCTGCATCAAACTGGTTCGCAATATTTCGTGTCCATACCGGAAAGCGAAGGTCGTAACAGATAAAGGGTCTGATCCTCCAGCCGTTCAGCTCAACCGTAATATTTTTAGTGCCGGCGCTGTATATTTTTTCTTCTCCCGCCATCCTAAAGAGGTGTTTTTTGTCATAGGTGAAGATTTCACCGTTGGGTTTGGCCCAGACCAGCCGGTTGAAAAACTTTCCGTTATCATTGATGATGATACTTCCGACCATGTCTACATTCTTTTCTGCTGACTTGTCTATGATCCATTTGACCGCAGAACCTTTCATGTCCTGGGCCAGGGCAGCGGCATTCATGGTAAATCCGGTGGAAAACATCTCCGGGAGTACGATGAGATGGGTGTCTTCTTCAATGGCATTTATTTTGTTATCAAACCCGGTTAAATTTGATGTAATATCTTCCCAGGCCAGTTCGCTCTGAATCAGTGTTACTTTTAAATCTTGCATAATTTCTCCGCAGCTTTTTCAAGAGTTTCATCTTTTTTTGCAAAACAGAATCGTAGTACTTTATGATCAACTTGATGGTGGTAAAAAACAGAAGGTGGAATGGACGCCACACCATGCGCTATGGTTAGTCTTTTAGAGAATTCGACATCGGATTCATCGGAAATTGCGGAATAATCCAGCATTTGAAAGTAAGTGCCTCGGCAGGGCAAGGCTTTAAACCGTGAATTTTTAATGAGCGATAAAAATTTATCTCGCTTTTGCTGATAAAATTTCGAAAGGCTCAAATATATGTCCTTGTTTTTCATGAATTGGGCATAAGCATACTGAATCGGCGTATTGGACGCAAAGGTTAAAAACTGATGCACCCTTTGAAATTCTTTAGACAACGGAGCCGGTGCCAGGCAGTATCCGATTTTCCAGCCGGTGGTGTGGTAGGTTTTTCCAAAGGAACTGATGACAAAGCTCCTTTCAACAAGCTCGGGATGCCGGGAAACGCTTTCATGCCTTAGGCCGTCAAAGATAATATGTTCGTAAACCTCATCACTCAAAATGAGCACGTTCGTATCCCGTAAAATGTTTTTAAGTTCTGATATGTCTGCATCCGTAAATACGGCACCTGTGGGATTATGGGGTGAATTCAGGATGATGAGCCTGGTTTTAGAAGACAGAACTTTTCTGACATCATTCCAGTCTATTCTGTAATCCGGGAATTTGTATTCGACATACACGGGAATGCCGCCGTTGAGCTTGATGACCGGCACATAGGAGTCAAAGGCCGGTTCAAGAATGATCACTTCGTCCCCGCGTTGGACAACGGCGCTAATGGCGGCAAACAATGCCTCTGTTGCACCGGATGTCACGGTAATTTCAGATTCAGGATCATAGTCGGCATGATACAGTTCCCGGACTTTTTCTGCAATCCGTTCCCGCAAGACTTGTACGCCCTGCATGGGGGCGTACTGGTTGTGTCCGGAGCGCATAAATTTATCGACCAGGGCCACGAGATCCGGGTGAACATCGAAATCCGGAAAACCCTGGGAAAGATTTATAGCATTATGATCGCTTGCCAGCTTGGACATGATCGTGAAAATGGTGACACCGACATCCGATAGCTTTGATTGTATTTTCATGGCGTATCTTTCTGATGCTGTTATTAAATCGTGTCTCTTTTTGCCCAAAATAAATTCGGTTTTTTATAAAATGTTTTAAGCCGGATATCAAGACAGAACATTTTAACCTTATCAAATTCGATATTCCCTCTATCATATGGGAAAAATTCCCCCCTAGGAACTTTCCTCAGAAAAAATGAAGCCGCTCCCCTATGGACAAAACGAGTCATGTCAATGATATATCAGACATGGATTGATATTGGTACACAAAACATCCGTTGTTTACGTGACGGCGTTTTAAAGGGGGAAAGTTTCGATTTCTATCTTCAATTTAAAGGATGCATTATCAAGCAGTTATCAGGATTGGCCTTAAATTTAAAGAGGTGGAAAGAGGTGATAGGATGGACGCTGGCTCAAAAAATAATTTGCCGGATATAACACACCTCATTCGAAGCATTCAGCGCATTGAGGGAAATCCGGATTGTTTTGGAAAGGCAGACGGGAACTGTGATCAGACGGACTGCTTCTGGCGTGAATATTGTCTGAAGAAAACGCAAAAAGATTGAAAAGGCACTGGCGTTCGGCATCAATGATTGGCGAGTGCTGATGCTGTCAGAAAATATATTTTCCACGTTGTAAATAGTTGATGGGTAGGGGTGTTTTTACACAAAGGTATTTGGTCTCGACAACGCTTATTCTATAAATTGCTTAAGTGTCGGCGGCAGCTCCATACACCCCGCAACGGGCTTCCATTCGCATTGGGCGTTCAATTCAACGCCTTCTTTAATGACCGAAATCGGCCGGTCTGCGGAGACGACCACGATAATAAGATTCGTATGTATGGCGGTGAACCTCAGTGCCGAGTTGAACCGCGCACCCCGGGCCCGATCCTCGCCCGGGACGGCGAGACCGTCTAAGAGACAGGCGAACCCGTGAAGTTTCAGATCCGTCCCGATATGGAGCGCCCCGTCCAGCTTTGCCAAGGATTCCGTGAGCTTTAGAAAACGCTCTTCTCTGAGATCCAGTGTTTGTTCCGATTTCTGCCCTGCAATTTTGATGGGCGCATCATTAAAATCGATAACCAGCGTACAGCCATACTTTTCTCTTTCAGCCGTATGCACAATCCGGGTGATAATCTTAAAGAGTTCATGCCCGGTGTCAAAGTCCAGATTCGATTCGAGCAGCGCCTCTTCCACCTCCACCAGCTTGGCCTGGCGCGTCGTCGAATGAAAACTGCCATTTGCAAAACTGCACACCAGATCACCGTTTATGCCCAAGAAACCGTATTCACCTCTGAAATCAGCGGTGATGCGAAACGTTTCCTCGGTGTCGGCAGAAATTCCGACGATGGTTTTACCGTCAGATATCAGTTTGCGTTCCGAGTTCTCAACACTCTGGAGGAGCTTGCGAACATGCTTGAAATTATTAAGGCTCGGCTGTTCCAAAAGAGGAAACCGGGCTAAAAATTGCATTTCTAAAATGGCTTTCGGTTCAACAAAAGTCAGTTCACCCAGAGGCCAGGCCTTTTCTTCACGGGTTCTGGAAATACCGAGGACAGCGTCCAGAATAGGATATACCCGTATCTGAGTATCCCAGCCCAGCATGATGTTCATTTGATCAATAATATAATCCCGAACCGCATGGGTCGCATATTCACGAAGGACATTGCCGGAAGTTCTTGTATATAAGGAATCCTCCGTGGCAAAATCATGAGAAAGGAGCCAGACAGCATGTTCCAGCCAGCATTCAGTGGGCCCGATGGAACACATGTCAGGATGATGCTCCGTAAACCACATCTGGTAGAAAATCGACCGTGATCGGCCGCCGTAGGAGATCAACCCCGCAAGTTGAAGGTTCTTTTGGGCGTGGATATGTCCTGAGAGCATTTTTTGAAGGATTTTTTCCGCAACATCATTGCGCCATTGATTCGATTGAAGATAAAGTTCTTTTAATATGGGTTCATGGCCCTGTAGCAGATTCTGTGGATCGTAGACGCGAATCGGGTCGTCAGGCTTGATGGCATAAATGAGTGCCGCCCGACTCGACCCCGAAAAGTGGGTAAGACCGTCCCGAAGCCCATCAAGAGTATGAAAAAGGCACAGGTTTCTGAAAGATTCTGTGGTCATTCTGCTTCTTACGATGTATACGCTTTAAAAATTGGGTTAAAACCATATTCCGAAAAACACACCGAACCCGGACGTCTCATTGTTTTGCCTTTTTGTTTGATGTGCTTCATTAGAAATCGGGTTCAATAATGAGCGACTTTTATTCCCTTAGCCTCTAAAGAGTTAATGATAAAAACGGCTTTAATATAATCTGTTCTTGAAACTGGGTCAAGATAATCCAGCACCTTGTCTCCGGTGTTCAAATCGGATGCGCGAAAAAGAAGGCTTTCTTTTAACGGAGTATTATTATTTCATCTTTACAATTTGTAAAAAAATCTGACATCATATTTGCTGTAAATTCATACAGTTTGATATTCTTCCTCCTAATAATTCAGTTTTATCTGAGAGTTGTCTACATTCTTCGTATTTTCGAAATCTGGCATGAATATCGCAGTTGAAATGGATAATTAAGAACCCAATTGAGCGAAGGGCGATGGTGTCCCAAGCCTTACTTTGTTTATGCTCATTAATGAAAATGAATCATCAAGACCAAATTATTGGGTTTATGAGCAGGCCGGAATTCTATCCTCACCCCGTGAGTAGCATAGAACAGCGAGAAACGCATATTTCTCATGTCTTTCTTACGGGCGATTATGTCTATAAAATTAAAAAACCGGTCAACCTCGATTTTCTCGATTTCACCACTTTGGAAAGACGTTATCATTACTGCCATCAGGAAGTTATCCTGAATAAACGTCTGTCTCACAACGTCTATCTTGGGGTTGTTTCAATCACCTTCAAAGACGGCAAATATTATCTGGCCGGGCCGGGCATTCCTGTTGAATATGCTGTAAAAATGCGACAACTTCCTGAGGACCGTTCCATGGTTCATCTGTTGAAAAGAAAAAAGATTAACAGAAGTCTTGTTAAGGAACTTGCTGTAATTCTTGCTAAGTTTTATCGTCCAAGGTCCATCCGTTGAGCATATTCACTCCTCCGGGGCCTGGGAAACCATTCTGGCAAATTGTGAGGAAAATTTTCAGACAAACGACAATGTTTGCCGGAGAAATTCTTGATGAACGAATATTTCAGATTGTCCGATCCGCCACCTTCTCCTTCTTGCGCAGACAAAAAGAACTTTTTGACAATCGAATCAAAAGTAAAAAAATTCGAGACTGCCATGGTGACCTGAGAACCGGACATATCTATTTTACCGATGAAGGGATTCAGATCATCGACTGTATCGAATTTAATGAACGTTTCAGGTTTCAGGATGTTACATCAGATCTGGCGTTTTTGGCAATGGATCTCGATTACGAGGGTTTTCCACAGATTGCCAATGATCTACTCAATGACTATGCGAAACATACGGAAGATCCGGATGTTTTCGTTCTTATCGATTTTTACAAATGCTACCGGGCTTTTGTACGGTGCAAGGTAAATTGCATTCGTCTTCAGGACGATGATCTGGGCAAGAAAGAAAGAGCGAAGCTTCTTAGAGAAACCAATAAATATTTAGATTTTGCCTACCGATACGCGGTGCAGTTCACACGTCCCACGCTCTGGGTGGTGTGCGGAATGCCGGGTTCGGGTAAGAGCACGATTTCAAGAGACCTTTCCAGGATTTTTAGAATCAAAGCATTTCAATCCGATGTGATCCGGAAAGAATTGTATGGTCTAAAACCTGATGATCTATCGGACATGTCGTTTGAAACGGGCATTTATTCAAAAGGCGCCAGTGGTCTTACGTATGGCAGGCTTCTTCTATTGGCCCAGGAAGAAATTGAACAGGGGAGATCCGTTATTCTGGACGCAACATATAGTAAGCAACATGATCGAATTGAAGCCATACGTATGGCAAAAGACAATGAAGCAAACATTGTTTTTGTTGAATGTGTATTAAAAGAAAATGTTATTAAAGAACGCCTATTAAAGCGGGAGGCCGGATATCCGGTTTCAGACGCTCGGTACCACCATTATGAAGATTTCAAGAAGCGGTTTGAACCTTTGAACGAATTGGGTGATGAGATGCATATTCGTGTTGACACTGAAAAGCCACTGGAAGCGTGCATGGAGCAAATTTTGGCCAAGGACTATTATATTGCATCTTTAAACACCCGTCCTTCCAACTTCCGGCCGAAAAGGAGAAAAGATGTTTAAAAGAATATTGGCGGCATCAGACGTGTTGACCGCGATGGATTCACCGGTTTTAACGGCTGCAAAAATTGCCGAACGAAATAATGCAAAATTATACATCCTTCACGTTATGGAATCTGCTTCTACGGAGAATCGTCATCTTATCAAACACTTTAGAACAGGTGAAGATATCATTACGACGATAGATTACGAAAAAAGCGTAAAAACACAAATAGAGAAGATCTATAAAGATACGTTTCAATCATCTCTTAATTATGAAATCAGAGTTGCACCCGGTTTTCCATGGGAGGAAATTTTGAGATGGTCGAGGGAGAAAAGTACAGACCTGATTGTGCTGGGTCCCCATTCCACAAGAGCTGAAGAAAAAAAAGTGGTCAGAGTGGTTGGAAAGATCGGGAGTACTGTAGAAGGCGTTATTATGCGCGAGAACTGTCCGGTAATGATTGTTAATCCGTCAATCCCCCAAAAACCGATGGCATTTAAAAGGATTCTGGTGAGTATCGATTTCTCAAGATCCTGCGAATGTGCATTGTGTTTTGCAGTAAAATTTGCCAAAAAGTACAGTTCTAAACTTCTCCCGTTTCATATGATACCTGTCCCTCCGCTTCCCAAATACTCCAAGGCTGATTATGAGGCAGATATCGACTCGGCGAAGAAAAGGCTCAAAGAATTTTGCCACGAGTTCCTTGAAGAAATAGATCATGAATATAATGTTTGGGGAGGTGCCCTGCCGCATCTTGAAATTTTAAAATGTGTTGAAAAAAAAGACGCCGACCTCATTATGATGGGTTCCCATACCAAGGAAAAGAATGGAAAATGGTATGCCGGGAGCGTTGTGGAACGCACCAGTTATAGATCCAACTGTCCGGTAGTCACCGTCACGGATCCTGAAGTTTTGCTGCCATGGAAGGATAGCTTAACAGCAAAAATTCAGGCTCAAAAGGGCAGAGACAGATCAATTCGTGTTTTTAGCAAAAAGGGAAAAACCGAAATAGACTAAGTTCATTGGAGTTGTTCACGGAGTGTGCTCCCCCGTTTCACTCCGGTGTCTGCGTGTCTGGTCATTTCAATGACTTAGCAGCGGTGGCATTCCTGCCCCCTCCGCGTTCTCCCGCGAAAAGCATGCGGGAGCCGCGGTCTCCCCCACTGCTAATTCATTGAAATGACGAAGCCACTCCGCCAATATCGTTACACGGAGAAGCACACCCCGTGAACAACTCCAGTTCATTCGAAAACTCACCTGCAGCCGTTGTATTTTCTGAAAGGGAACATTTTTTTGAGAATTAGCCGGAGCGCCTTGTCTACAGCAGGGGAATGATGCGTTCAATATGGGTTTTGATAAGGCTGAACACCTCTTGATATTTTTCGTACGAACTGCCCATGGGATCTTTGATGGCACTTTTTCGAGTTTGTTTTTCAGGCCAGGCCCCAAGAAGAAAGACTTTTTTATGAAGCCAAGGGAAAAAGGTCTGCACGAATTTTTTGTGAACAGGTTCCATGCATAAAATAAGATCGGCCTTTTGCAGCTCATCTCCAACCAGATATCGTGCCTTATGAGATGAGATGTCAAAGCCGTCTTTTTCACAGACATTTTGGGCATACTCGGTAGCTGGAAAATCATTTAGTCCATGAATTCCCATGGATGAAACCGTCAGATCATGACGGCCCATTTCCTTGCATTTGTGCAGCATAAAACCTTCTGCCATGGGGCTCCGGCATATGTTACCGGTACAAACAAAAACAATGTGGGGCATAATTCATATACCTAAGTGTTCTAATTAATAATTACGATGACATATTTTGATCAGGACAACTATCCCGGATAAGCTGAAATCCAAAAGTTCGAAGTTTGAAATGCCTAAAGTGAGCTAAAGCCCGCCCTGGTGCGTATCGCTTGTATTTTGATCTGACCTATGAACCATTACAAAGGTAACTTTTTGAGTACAAAGTATTGGTGATCGGTCTGGGCCAGGGTTGAGGAACGCGCTTTCAGCGCGAGCAATTATAATTAAAATTGATATAAATCCTTAACTTTAGGCACTTTAGATCACTTTAGGCACTTTACACTTTTGCGTGCATATAATGAATAAACCAAGTTAAAAATACGTTACCGTATTTAAGAATACATGTACTAAGTTTTATTGAAATACGAGAAAAGAACTATCGCACAATTTTCAGTACATTGGTTTTCTGAAGCTTTTCCCATAATAATTTAACGATGACCAAAGACGCATCATATTCACTCAAATGTTTATCATCGGATATCGAACGACATGATTTTAACAACGATTCATTTGTGAGCCACAAACTGACTTCGTTTTGCATATATTCCTCGAGCGAGTGATAAAGGTCCGTTACATTGTCTTTGGGAATATTGGCAATCATGGTTTTATCTCTCAGCGACAGTTTTGACAGAAGTTTATCCGTAGCCTCTTCAATGGTTTGAGGCAGGATGTATTTTTCCATTTCAGCGCGACGCTTGGGGGTAGCGGTAAAAGAGGCGGGTATGGTGCCATCGATAAGATCCAGATAAAAAACAGTTTCTATAATGTCGACTGTAGCCTGATATATCGCCGGATCCTTGCTCGCTCTCGGTCCTGCTACATTCAAAATCTCAATTTCATTTTCGGTGATCCATGATTTGATCTTTCCGGCAGCTTGAAAGGCATCGGTTTTGTTCAGATCAATGTGAAGCCAGGGTCGATGATGTAAAAGGGCCATTTCACGGGTATAATCTGATCCGCCGGTGAGCCCGCCGTTGGATATTATCAGAGTGCCGTCAGAATCTATGACATTCTGTTCGGTCCGCTTATTATAGTTGGTGGTTTCCATCTCTTTGAGCTTATATTTACGATCTAAAACGCCCCTTTCTGTTATCCGCCCCTTGGGTATCCATCCACCATATGGAATTCCAAGCTTAATGGCAACATCAAGAGCAGCCTGGTCGGCACCGGTCTGTCCGCCGGAAATAATTTTTTTAAGCATTATAATGTCCAATCAATGTCAAGTTACAATATCGTCTCTTTGTTTTAGATGTCCCTGCCGGTATCTTCACCAGAGAGGCAAGTTACCTGGGCGTTCAAAATTGCACCGGTTTCGATCACCAAATCCTTACAGACAACTTTACCGGTACATTTTCCGGTCGATAATAGGATCAATTTTTTCAACGCTCTGATTTCCCCTTCAAAGGTTCCGCCGATGGTCATGCTTGCAACCCTCGCATTCGCATAAACAGATCCTTCTTCGGAAATGACAACATTATTTCCAATAACCGTACCTTTCAAAATACCTTTGACGATAAGCCTTCCAGTGGTTGAGACTGTACCATCTATAGTTAATTCTTTATCAATGATGGAAAAATCCTCCGATATTTTTTTCACTATTTATCTCCTGCAACAGTTCACCCTAACGATGCAAAAGTCGAGGGTGCTGCAGATCCAAGGCGTCAAGGGTGCAGCTGTAGTAATTTACTGCAAGCCCTTGACAACGCTGGAGATGCGGTGCCATCGGCTTTCCCGCAGGGTAAATAACATGGCTGCTTTTCACTGATTTCAGGATGCCATCTGAAGTTCATTCCAGCAGAACAGCTAAAAAAGGTTGAATAGCTTGTAATTATTGCTCTTAAACCTATTTTGTCATGTTATTTATGCAACTATAGGGTTCATTTCAAAGTAACGGTGTCTCCCTTTTCAACGTTTAACTGACGGCTGGCATTGTCACAATTCAGTGCAATTTCAAGGTATCCAAAGCTTCCGATAATAGCAAGAGGACATCCCGATCCTACGTCTGTATAGCTGCGGGACAAACCTTTAATTACAGTTTTATCTATTTTGATTTCAAGTTTTTTTTCAGAGCCGTTCTTAACAAACTTATTGAGACAATTTTCATTAATATTAGAAATACAGTTCCCAAATCGATCAATGGATATAATCGTCCCTATAAGTTCATCTTTATTTGAAATATAGGGTTTAGGGATGCTCAGACGGATAAGATCTTGCATGCTCAGGTGTGGGCCAAATTTATCAATGGGAACACCCTTGGATATGTGGGAAGCAACAGGCGCAAAAATATCCCGTCCATGAAAGGTCTGGCTTATGGAATTTAAGAAGTATTGGGTGTTCTCGACGCGAACCATCGCGTCAACCTCTCTTTCATCCATTAGAAGGGTTAAAACACCATTATCAGGTGCAAGGAAAATATGACCCGACAATTCAACGGCAACGATTGAACGGTTCCCGCCAACCCCCGGATCTACAACAATGATATGTACCGTGCCTTTGGGAAAATATCTATATGAAGATTTGATGAGATAGGCAGCTTCGATCAAATCCTGTGGATCGATATAATGACAGACATCAACAACTACGGCAGAAGGGTTTATAGAAAGGATTGCACCTTTCATAACACCGACATAGGCATCTTCAGTGCCAAAGTCTGTAAGGAGTGTAATAATCGACATAACGTCTATAGAATTCTACAACCTAATGAAATCACAAGTCATTTAATGGAACCTTAGTTTATGTCACTGGTTTGGAAGAATGGAATATTGGAATGCTGGAGTATTGGGATTAAGAGGTGGAATAACCTATTTAAATTGTAAAAAATCCTTCTAACCCATCATTTCATTACTCCATCATTCCATTATTCCAATTGGGGCGAAGCCCCTAAGTTCGTGGTGATGGCTTCGTAAAAATCCATTTTTAAATTTTTTGCGAAACCAACAATCATTGAAACATTCTTTTCTGAAAGCTGAATCCGAGGTGCTTGTACGCCGCTTCCGAAGCCTTTCTTCCTGAAGATGTTCTTGTGACAAACCCGATTTTTAAAAGATAAGGTTCTATGACATCCACCAGCGTATCCGTTTCTTCCTGGAGGGTCGCTGCGATGGCTTCAATTCCCACAGGACCGCCTTTATAAAATTCGATGATTGTTTTCAGGTATTTACGGTCAAGATCGGTTAACCCTTTATCATCTACACCTTCCAGAACCAGCGCCGCTTCAACGATTTTTTTTGTAATGATTCCGTCTGCCCGAACCTGTGAATAATCCCTAACACGTTTAAGAAGCCTGTTTACAATGCGTGGCGTCCCTCTGGATCGACTTGAAAGCTCGTTTGCTCCTTTGTCATCAACCGTGACCTTCAGCAGAGCAGCCGAACGTCGGATGATTGTTGCCAAGTCCGCTTCATTGTAAAAATCAAGACTTCTGAAGATACCGAACCGGTCACGTAAAGGTGCAGATAAAAGTCCCACCCGGGTGGTAGCACCAACCAGGGTAAAGCGATTCAAACGGTACCTGTGACTGCGGGCATGCATCCCCTTGTCAAATACAAAGTCCACGGCAAAGTCTTCCATGGCAGGGTATAAGAATTCTTCTACAATCTTGGGTGTTCTGTGAATTTCGTCGATGAACAGGATGTCCCTGTCTTCTAAATGGGTCAGAATACCGATGAGATCTCCACCTTTATCAAGGGAAGGGCCGGACGTTGATGTAAGATTACCCCCCATTTCATTTGCGATAATGTGTGCCAATGTGGTTTTTCCAAGACCGGGTGGTCCATGAAAGAGGATGTGATCAACCGGTTCCTCGCGTTGTATCGCTGCTTCAATTGCAATTTTAAGCGCTTCCACAACTTCAGTTTGGCCGACATAATCTGCAAATTGTTCAGGTCTTAAAGACAGGATCTCCGGCTCTTGATCCATCGGAAGGCAGGATCCTGTAAGAATACCCTGTTTGTCGGAAGAATGTGTAAGTATGTCATCCGTCATTTGCTTAACCGTTCTAAATGGATAGATAAAACTTCATGGTCATCGACCTGCCCGCTCGTGCCTTGCAATGGCAGGCGTGGCTGGCGAGGGATCGCAATGGCAGGCGGGTCAGCTTCGAGCATCTTCCTCGCGGTATACTTCTTCAAAGAGTTCTTCCGGGGTTGATATATTGCTGTTCCGTTTCATGGCATCGGTGATCATCTGTTTTGCGTCTTTTATTTTGTAACCCAACTGATCTACAAGCACATCAAGAACCTGTTGAGACAAATCCTCGACGATGGGAATCTCTTCCTTTTGAGACTTTCGGATGAGCGCAAATTTATCCATCTTCCCTTCAAGAGTGGCAATAATCTTGCGTGCTGTACGATCGCCGATACCTTTTAACTGTGTAAGCTTTTGAACATTTTTCGATTCGATGGCTCTTGCGATATCACGAACAGGAATATCTAAGGCTTTAACAGCCTTCAAGGCACCGACGGCTTCAACAGAAATGAAATATTGAAAAAACTCCTTTTCGACTTCAAGATTAAAACCGATCAGAACCGGTTTCGGTTGCCGTTCGGTTTGCTGGTGATAAATATATATAGAGACCGGATCGCCTACAGACTTTGCCCTAAAGGTGTTCATTACAAATGCAGGAAGCAAAACTTCATACCCTACCTGATTTGCCAAAACAAGTATCCGATCATCCCCCTTTCTTAAAAGTTTTCCTTCAAGATAACCGATCATTGCACTTTGTTTTTTCCTTTTTGTACGGTGTCCTTTGCGCGGAGCAATCATTGTAACGGAATAGTCCCAAAAGCGCCAAACCCATTGCATCAGAAGCGTGGTAAGGACGGATAGGCGTTGTCAGGTTTAATAAACTTCTAACGGTTTTTTCAAGCTGCATTTTAGTTGCGTTGCCGTTTCCGGTCAATACCTGCTTGGATTCACGAACGGGAACTTCGATGACAGGCACCTCCATCCGGCATCCTGCAAGGAGGATAACACCTGTAACCTTTCCTAATGTAATTCCGGCATTCGGAAATTTTTCAACGGAAAATACATCTTCCACAACCATAAGATCAGGTTTTTCATCCTTCAAAACCCTAAGAAGATTTGAAAAGATTTGATCAAGGCGGCTCGGTAAAGGAAGATTTTTTGAGGTATGAATACTACCGAAGGAGAAGCCATCAACTTTGAGCCCTATTCCTCTGACAATTCCAACACCCGTTGCAGATAGGCCTGGATCAACACCGATAACTTTTATCATTCCATGCTCTTTTCTTGATACAAAGTGCCGGGTATCAAGAGAGAGATACGGTTCGTAATTTTTGTATCATGTATCCTGAATCCAGCATCTGGTATCAAGCAACAACCCGTCAAGGTGTAATTCCTTTTAATTTGCGTTCGGCAATTTTTGCCTCATTTGATTTTGGATATTTTTTAATAAGTTCTGATAAAATCAGACGCGCATTTGATTTATCTCCCAAATTAAAAAAGGCAAATCCCTGTTTTAAAAGTGAGGCCGTCACTTTATTCCCTTTCGGGTATTTTTCGATGACCGTCTGATATTCCAGGATCGCTCTCTCATAATATTTTTCACGATAGTAAATTTCGCCGATCCAAAACTGGGCGTTGTCAGCGTTCTCTGACTTGGGAAATTCTTTTAGTAAATTTTGGAATTCTTCTCGGGCGGTGTTAAAATCACCTTTATCATATGCCTCTTTTGCAGACCTGTATACATCATTTTCTGTAAGTTTATGTTTGACTTGTTTCTCGGATGTTTTATTTGAAACCGGCTTCCCTTTTTGAATGGCTGCTGTTGAATCAAAATTCAGATACTGCTCCAGACGTTCGATACGGTTTTTATTTAAACTTGTGATCTTATCAATGCCCTCTAATTTAATCTCTCTTTTTTCGGACAATTCTGCAAATGCGTTTATTTTCTGTTTCAATAAATAATCTGTCTCTTCAAGTTTTCCTTTTAATATGCTGATTTCTTCCTGGAGTTGATCGATGGTTGCATTTTGGCCTGCAGTTTTGCTTCTAAGCTCTTTGTCATACTGTTCACGAACATTACGGTATTCCTCTAATGTTGCTTCGAGCTTTTTATTTTTTTGTTCTGAGTTCGTATAGCGCTGTTCTGCTTGAGCCAGTCGATCATCCAGCGTCATTACATCCCTTTGCAGCGCGCATCCGGACAATATGATCGAACACAGTAAGAAAATGAATACCTTTTTTTTCATGGCAGGATTACACTTAAAGGGCTCCACCCCTGTGAGGGATATTGGGATAATAGCAGTGTCGATCAAATATCCCAATATCCCTTTTCACTTTAATTGAATAGTATATGAATTTCCTTTTTTGGACACAGATGAACACAGATTATCAAGATTTTTAAATTGCAAAATAACAATATTATCTGTGTATATCTGCGAAAATCTGTGTCCTATTTAACTTGTAAAAAATTTTCCAATTTTGTTTACGATCAATTAGAGTTAAATTAATTTATGGTAAAGTGGCATCTCCTGTTCTTTGCCCAGGCTTCTTCATTCTTTCCGGGATCTTCCGGACGCTCTTCACCATAGCTTATGGTGGTCAGCCGTGATGCTGAAATTCCAAGGTCAACCAAAAAATTCTTTGCACTTGTTGAACGTCTATCTCCCAATGCAAGGTTATATTCATTGGTACCTCGATCATCACAGTGCCCTTCAATGGTTGACATCGCTTCAGGATTATTCTGGAGCCATTCCGCCTTTTTCTTTAAAATTAGCTGTGCTTCCGGGGTTAAAGTGGAATTGTCGAATTCGAAATGGATGTCAGCATTCAGGAACATGTCCCTGGCCTCTTGCATAAGGCCTGCTTCATCCTTGAGTCGTTCTTCCTCTATCGCCCGCTGTCGCGCCAACTCTTCCTGTTTGGCTTTTTCAGCAGCCTCCCTTGCCTTCATAGCCTCCTCATCTTGGGCCTGTTGTGCTAAAGCAGCATCATCCTTTACTGCCTTTTTTGCACATGAAGCGGTGAACAGAAATCCCGGGATAATAAATGCCAGAGCCAGAATGATCCATAATTTTTTTCGCATTGTTGCCTCCTTTTAGTTCCTTAATTGTGAATTTTGTGCATTTAGTGGTAAAAATCTAAACGATATACTTCTCTAATACAAAAGATTAACAATTTTCGAATGTATGAGCAAGACATAGACTCATATTTATCTTGTAAAATTGAATGCTTAATAAATTTATCCAATTTTACTTTGCTGTCATTCTTGGTGACCATTTCGGTTCGGTTTGCTGGCCTTTCGAATCGAGTAACCGTCGTTGATCGGTTCCATAGCTTGTCATAATATAGATTTTGGAGGGTCCTTCCCGGGTTGAACTGAAAACGATAAGATTCCCGTCCGGGGACCATGACGGTGCCTCGTTATCGCCCTCGTTGTGCGTCAATTGAATCGGCCCCTTGCCATCAATACCAATCACGAAGATGTTGTTGAGACCTCCTTCCATGCTGGAATATGCGATTTTATCTCCTTTGGGTGACCAGCTGGGCTGAGTATTATAGTTTCCCTGAAACGTCAATCTATTATCCTGACCGGAATCTAAATTTTTAATGTAAATTTGAGGCGTTCCGGCTCTTTTTGAAACAAAGGCCATCTTTTTGCCGTCCGGAGACCAAGCGGGTGATACATCAATACCTTTGTTATAAGTTAATCTTTTAATAACTTTCCCGGTTCCGGTCAATAAATAAATTTCCGGATCACCTGAAAATGAAAGCGTCGCTGCCAATTCAAACTTGTTTGGACGCCATGCAGGCGTTATGTTAACCCCCATTTCCGAAACCACACTGCCGCGTTTTTCCTTTAAATGTTTTATGTAAAGATCGGGTTTGCCCCTGGCATATGAGGTATAAGCAATCCATTGTCCGTCCGATGACCATGCAGGAGTGAGGGTAATACTATTGTTATGTGTCACCCTCCTGATATCGTATCCGTCAAATTCACTGATATAAATTTCCTTGGTACCGGAACTTGTTGAAACAAATGCAATTTCAGTGTCAAAAATACCCCGGTCTCCGGTCAGACTATAAATCACATCGCTACAGAAGCGACGGATGATTCTTCTCTGATCGCTAATCCCCCCTTTATAGCTTTTTCCAACCAACAGTTTTTCTTTAAAGGTGTCGTAGAGCCGAAGCTCAATTTCGAGCAAATTGTCTTTTACCAACACACCGCCGGTAACCAGAAGCTCCGCTCCGATACTGGTCCAGTCGTGAAAAATGACACTGGCAAAACCGGCATCCGTTTGCGGATTTACAAGAAAAGCTTCTCTGTTCATAATTTTAAAATAACCTGTAAAATCAAGTGTGTCAGCAAGCAAATCAGATAATGTTCTCGATAGCTGTGTAGCATCATCTCCAGCGGATATTTTTTTGAAAAAAGGGACCGCGATAGGAAGTTTTCTTAAATAAGGTTGGGTGATGTCGATATAATCATATCCAGCCAGAGACACTCCGGGTATCGTCAGAATAAATACTGTAGCGATCGACCAAGCAATCAATGTTCGACAACCTTTCATAGCGAAAGCAAGCTCCTTTAATCTACAAATGTAACGTCCTTATTTACGTCCTGCAAACATTGTCGCCTATATACGAATTATTGACTAAGTCCTGAAGCCGTAAAATGAAACCCGACTTCAAAGTATGGGCGCCAATACCCTTTTGGGAGGGGTGGAAGCGGATTCGACTTTAGAATCGCTTTTTTTGCCTGTTCATCAAAATAGCTGTTGCCGGATCTCTTGTCAAACCAGATATCCTTTATTTCGCCGTTCGGCATGACTTTGATCGCCGGCCATGCTTCAAGATCCGTACGACCTTCGGCCAGTTGCGATGTAAATGACCAGTTTTTCTGAATCCTATATTGTATTTCGATCATATATATATCCATGAGTTCCAAATCTTTTTTGCTGCCGGTGGCGGTTCCGCCCGGGGGGCCCGTTTCTTTTGTATTCTGCTGTTTACTCAGGTTTGGGGGACCGGTCTTTTCGACTTGATCTTTCAGTCGGGCGATTGCCTTATTGACCTGATCGGGTCTCGATTCTTCCACTTCTTTTTTAATTCGGCTTATGGCACTTTCAACCACCTTGTCAGTTTTGAATGTCTTTTTCTTAAGAGACTGTTTAACCTTTTTTTCCTTTGGCTTCAGAGAAATCGATTCCGGGGATTTGTCATCGGTTTTTGGAATCGTTTCAGAAGAAATCGTTTCTTTTTGATTCTTTTTTTCAACTGCCGGTTGTGTTTTAAATTCAGCAGGTGACGGTGCATTGTTCTGTGAAGGTAATGTCACAAGGCTGACATTTATGACCGTAAGAGAGGGGTTTCTATCGGTTGCATAGCCGGGAGCAAAAATCAAAATAACGAAAAAAAGCAGATGGCATAAAAGAGAAACAGCAAAATTAGAAAAAAAATTCCGTCGCTCGCTTTCCTCGTCTTGGTAAATATGAGGATATGTTCTTTTGTTCATCAGTTTGTTTAGACACTTATAACTTGACCAGTTTTCAGGAGAACAGCCCCTTTCAGGGGATAACCAAAGTATACTCCTCTGGGCGAGGATATTGGCTTTTTTTGTTACTTATCTTTCTTTTTTTCATTAATCGGTTCCGTCACCATGCCCAGCTTGTCAACCCCTGCTGCTTTTATCTCGGCCATAACACGGACGACAAATCCGTAAGATATTTCCCGGTCAGCCCGAAGATAGACCTCCCGGCTATCTCGACCTTCCAATATTTTATTTAGTTTCTCCTGAAGAAAATCGATTTCGACCTTATAATTGTTAATAAATATTTGGTTTTGGTTGTTGATGGTGATGATGAGATTCTCTTTTTTTGCAGCGAGCGGCTGTGAGGTTGTTTCAGGCAGTGCAACGTCCACGCCCTGCATCATCATTGGCGCGGTGACCATAAAAATAACCAAAAGAACGAGCATAACATCAACAAACGGGGTTACATTAATATCAGATATCAGGCGATCACTGTCGGATCCGAATGCCATTTTCATCTCTCCTTGCGGGTTACATTATATCACGTTCAATAATATTTAGGAAATCTGCGGAAAAATTGTGCAGCTCAGATTCGATAATTCTTATCTTCTGCATAAAATGATTAAATGCGATGACAGCAGGAATTGCAGCGGCCAATCCGGCCGCTGTTGCGACGAGTGCTTCTGAAATTCCCGGAGCCACGGCAGCAAGACTGGCGGAACCTTTAAGTCCGATACCATGAAAAGAACTCATAATACCCCACACGGTTCCAAATAATCCGATGAAAGGGGCTGTGTTTCCGGTTGTTGCGAGGAAAGGAACCATTCGAATCATACGGGTCGTTTCACTGTTAATCGCCCGGCGCAGTGCCCGTTTAACGTTGTCGATTCCCGTAAATCTTGCGCTCAAAGAAGCGCTTTCGCTCTCTGATGAACCTGTCGATTCCTGTTTTTTTGAAGTGCCGGAACGGCTCAGATTTTTAAGTTCCCCATACCCTACGCGAAAAATTCTGGCAACGGGGCTGCCGTGCAGTTGCTTGGCTTTGGAAAACGCGTTGGAAAGATTCCTGCTCTTCCAAAAAAAATCAATGAATTCAGTGGATTCAGCAAATGCCTTTTTGATATAGCGATATTTCATTATCATGATTGCCCATGATGTGATAGAAAAAAATAGCAAAAGAAGCAGCACAAATTTAACCATTGGGCCGGCATGTATTACCATGTTAAATATGTCGATGTTTGTAGAATTCATGTAAAAACTCCGTAGGGTTATGAAATTATATTATAATAAATCATTGGTTGTCAAAGGGTTGTGCTTTGTTTGTTTTATTGGTGGTTTCGTATAACCTGAAATGGCTCTTTTTGTTTGGATGTCAGGGAAATTGATACAAACGCCTTGATTATTGAACTATATGAACCTGGTTTTGGTGTCAAGAAATTTGGTGGTTCCGACGACTTTCAATCATTTTTAGGTTGCTTTTGGAACAACCTGCAAATACACATAAAAGCTGAAACAGCGGCTCCTTTCGAAAAACAGGAAAGAGAAAAAAGGAAAAAAGAGGATAAAGGAAACCGCGGATGAACACGAATAAACACAAATATTTTGAAAAATAAGAAAGTAAGAAGGTGGGAAGTTAAGAAGGTTGGCATGTCCTAGAGTCTCCGACCTTCTGATTTTCTAACCTTCTTAACTTCCTGTTTTCCGCGACCTTCTCATCTTCTAATTACATTTGCGTCCATTTGCTTGCTCCGTAGGTCTCCGTTGAAATACCGGAACAGGTCGGCAAATCGTACTGGGGCGGTTATCTATTTCCTAACGTTATTGCATTTAATAAATAAGGATCTTTTTATGAAAAATATCGCAAATCTACTGTTTCAAGCAAACATTTTAAAAAATATCCCCAGGTCGGGCTACCATTTTCTGGGGGCAGGCAAGGAATCCGTGGCTGAACATTCATTTAGTGTTTCATTCATTGCCTTTGTCATGGCTCAAATGGAGCCGGATATTGATGCCTTAAGGCTGATCGCCATGTGTCTGGTCCACGATCTTCCGGAAGCAAATACCGGCGACCTGAATTATGTCCAGAAAAACTATGTGACGGCAAATGAAAATAAAGCTTTAAGGCATATCACCAAGAATTTACCGTTTGGCACCACACTCGCTGATCTGATCACGGAATTTAATGAACGCCGATCATTAGAGTCCAAACTGGCCCATGATGCAGATCAGTTGGCGCTGATTTTGGATTTAAAAGCGCTCTCGGACATCGGATACGATCCCCCCAAAAAGTGGCTTCCGTTCGCTTTAAAGCGTTTGGAGACCAAAACCGGTCAGGCCATCGCTAAAAATATTATGAAAACAGAATGGGATGCCTGGTGGCTTGAGAATTATATTGACAGCCCGGCTAAAAAGGAATAATTTTTTTTGTTTGACTTTAACGACCATTTTTATGTTTTTAATGCCTTAAAAGAAGAAGTTAAACACGGTTTTGTTCAGCCGTTATTAATGTCATAATACGTTCAACATATCGGAGGATAAAATGAATTGGCTCACCAATACCTTATGGACTTCCGTTGGGAAAAAGCTGATGATGGCGGTTACCGGCCTTTTTTTCTGTGTTTTTCTGGTGTTGCATCTTGCCGGCAACCTGACCATTTATATGGGCAAAGATGTTTTTAATTCCTATGCCGAGCATCTCCATTCTTTAGGGCCCCTGATTACCTTGGCGGAATGGGGGCTTTTAATTTTTGCCGTTATCCATATTTCTACGGGCCTGCTCCTTTTTTATCAGAACTTCAAAGCCAGACCCACCCGATATGCCGTCAATAAACGTGCGGGCGGCCGAACGCTTGGATCGGCAACCATGCCGTACACCGGCGTTATTTTGCTTTTGTTTGTTATCTACCACCTGTTCAATTTTCATTTTGTGGATAAAACCCATACCACCATTTTTCAGATTGTATCGAATGCATTTGCACAGCCAGGCTATGTATTGATTTATACGTTTGCCATGGTCATTGCGGCGGTTCATGTGAGCCATGGATTTTGGAGTGCATTTCAGACCCTTGGCGCCGATCATCCGAAATACACACCTTTTTTAAGGGGGCTGAGTCTTGTATTCAGTCTGATTGTCGGGATCGGGTTTGGTTTTATTCCGGTTTATGTTTCGCTATTGGTATAAGGAGATGATCATGCAGCTTGATGCAAAAATTCCTTCAGGTCCACTTTCAGAAAAATGGGACAACCACCGTTTTGAACTCAAACTGGTCAATCCGGCCAACAAAAGAAAATATAGTATCATCGTGGTGGGTACCGGTCTTGCCGGTGGGTCTGCCGCTGCCTCTTTGGCCGAACTCGGCTATTATGTAAAAAGTTTCTGTGTTCAGGACAGCCCGCGGCGTGCCCACAGTATTGCCGCCCAGGGCGGAATCAATGCCGCCAAAAATTATCAAAATGACGGCGACAGTATCCGGCGCCTTTTTTACGACACCATCAAGGGGGGTGATTTCAGGGCCAGAGAAGCCAATATTTATCGCCTGGCTCAGGTCAGCAATCATATTATCGACCATTGTGTTGCCCAGGGGATTCCCTTTGCGCGTGAATACGGCGGGCTCCTTGCCAATCGAAGCTTTGGCGGTGCTCAGGTTTCCAGAACGTTTTATGCCAGAGGTCAGACCGGGCAGCAGCTTCTATTAGGCGCATACAGCTCATTGATGCGACAGGTGGCGGCCGGCCGGGTCACCCTGTTTCCTCGCCGGGAAATGCTGGATCTGGTGGTGATTAACGGACAGACAAGGGGCATTGTTGTGAGAAATCTGGTCACCGGCGACATCGAAAGCCACGCCGCCGATGCCGTGGTCATGTGCACCGGCGGATATGCCAATGTTTTTTACCTTTCAACCAATGCCATGGCCTCCAATGTGAGTGCAACGTATCGGGCCTATAAAAAAGGCGCTTTTTTCGCCAATCCCTGTTACACGCAGATTCACCCCACGTGCATTCCGGTACATGGAACCTACCAATCCAAACTGACCCTCATGAGTGAAAGTTTGCGAAATGACGGTCGCGTCTGGGTTCCCAAAACTCCAGGAGACAAACGACCGCCGAGCCAGATCTCCGAATCTGAAAGAGATTATTACCTTGAAAACAAATACCCCAGTTTCGGGAACCTGGTTCCGAGGGATGTGGCATCGCGAAATGCCAAGGCCCAGTGTGATATGGGAAAGGGCGTTGGAGAGACAGGCTTTGCGGTGTATCTTGATTTTAAGGATGCCATCAAAAGAGACGGGAAAGAGGTTATTGCTCAAAAATACGCCAACCTTTTTCAGATGTATGAAAAAATCACCGCTTCTAATCCCTATGAAGAACCCATGATGATTTACCCGGCATCTCATTATGTCATGGGCGGACTTTGGGTGGATTACAACCTGATGAGCACGTTGCCGGGGCTTTTTGTTTTGGGAGAGGCCAACTTTTCCGACCACGGTGCCAACCGTCTGGGCGCCAGTGCTTTGATGCAGGGTCTGGCGGACGGTTATTTCGTGATTCCGTATACCATCGGCGGATATCTTGTCAAGATGGACCACACGGAAGTGACCACCGATCATCCGGCGTTTAAAGAAGCAACCCAATATGTCACTGAACGGACCGGCAAACTGCTGTCCATTAACGGAAAACGGACGGTGGATGACTTTCACCGCGAGCTGGGTCACATTCTGTGGGAATACTGCGGCATGTCCAGAAACGATGACGGTCTTTTAAAGGCCGGGAAACTGATCCGGGCGCTTCGAGAAGAGTTCTGGGAAAATGCACTTGTTCCCGGCGTGTCGGAAGACTTTAACCAGAGTCTGGAACGTGCCGGCCGGGTGGCTGATTTTCTTGAGTTTGCAGAACTTTTGGTGATGGATGCCTTTGAACGTAAAGAATCCTGCGGCGGTCATTTCAACGAAGCATACCAGACCGAGGAACATGAGGCCAGGCGTGATGATGAGAATTTCTGTCATGTGGCTGCATGGGAATATAAAGGGGATGACACGGAGCCCGAACGCCACAAGGAACCGCTGGTTTTTGAAAATGTCAAACTCACACAAAGGAGTTACAAGTGACCAAAAGCATAAACATCACTTTAAACGTCTGGCGCCAAAAAAGTGCCGGAGTGAAAGGCGGTTTTGAAACCTATCATGCCGCCAATATCTCAAAAGACATGTCCTTTTTGGAAATGATCGATGTGGTTAACGAGCAGCTGACCCTTGACGGCAGAGATCCCATTGCATTTGATCACGACTGCCGGGAGGGGATCTGCGGCATGTGCGGTGCTGTGGTCAACGGCCGGGCCCACGGCCCGGAAAAAGGGACCACACTGTGCCAGCTTCACATGAGGCATTTTTCCAGTGGTGATACCATCGTCATCGAGCCCTGGCGTGCCAAGGCATTTCCCATTATAAAGGATCTTGCTGTGGATCGCAGCGCCTTTGATCAGATCATCGTTGCAGGGGGATATATTTCCGTAAACACCGGGGGCGCTCCGGATGCCAATGCCATACCGATTTCCCAGGAAATCGCGGAAAAAGCCATGGATGCGGCGGCCTGTATCGGATGCGGGGCGTGTGTTGCGGCCTGTCCCAATGCTTCGGCCATGCTTTTTACCGGGGCAAAGATTTCCCAATTTGCCCTGCTGCCCCAGGGAAGACCCGAGGCCGCCCAGAGGGCACTGGCCATGGTTCGAAAAATGGACGAACTCTGCTTCGGCAACTGTTCCAATGAAAGAGAATGCGAAGCAGAATGCCCCAAGGAGATTTCCATCTCCAATATCGCCCGAATGAACCGGGAATTTTTCAAGGCCGGGTTGGGTTCTGCAGTTATGTAATCCCTGAATCTCGCATGAAAATTAATGAGAATCTTTAGAATGCTTGATTGAAGGGGGTTTAAAAATCCTCAAACCGCCTTTAATCATGCTTTCTTTCTAAAAATTTTAAATGTTAAGTGCGTCCCGTTTATTTCCCTTTAGCTCGATCCGCCCGAAAAAGACGGGCCGACGAAAGGATCAAGCATACCACCCGCCCCGGTATACTCTTCTCGCTTTCTCATGGTGGTGGAAGACATTAGTTTCGCCACATCCTTACACTGGCATTCGGGACATTGGGGGGGCGGATCACTGGAAAACAGCAGGAGTACTTCAAAGCAGTGAGAACAGTCTTTACACTCATATTCGTAAATTGGCATTAGCTCCTCCGTAAAAAATTAACAGGTGATTAATCAATTATACCCTAACTGAGCGAAAGTCGAGGATGCCCCAGATCCAAGGCGACCGAGGGTGAAGCTGTAGTCGTCTACCGCGAATCCTCGGCAACGAAGGAGATCCCCGTGGCGGGATTTCGCTTCACTCAAGGCGCATTCATCGGCTTTCCCGCCGGGCAAACAAAATCGATATAAAATTGCAGAATTCATATCTTCTGTTGGTAGAGATATTAAAAATTGTTAAAATAATCAGATTATTCATTGAAATTAATATATTATGATCCTTGTCGGATTTGTTTGCGCTCATTTAGGATTATATATTTTGGGGCTACCTACAATTCCTACAAACAATTTTTATAACACTATTACCTAAATTTAATCAATTTATATATTTAGGGTCGCCCCCCAATTTCTACGTAACCTCTATTGACGCAAAAAAAGAAATGCGTAAATTCAACCCCGTCCCTCTTTTACCAGAATTAATTGCGTCAAGCATCTCCCTCACCCGCGATATATAATCCAGGCTCTGAAAAACGGATTGACAAATCGATACTCGCCGCTGCTTTTAAACAAAATGTGCAGTTGCAAAAGGCGGTTGACTGCCCTGCGAACAGTGGATGGGTTGGTGAAGCCCGATGGCTTCATGAATGCCGCCGAAAAAACTTGACTTCCGCCTTCTTTTGCTATGGCAGTGAGTACTTTAAGCTGAATATTTGTCAAAAGACGGATATAACTTTCGTAGGACTTTTGTTCCCTGGCAAATACCAGTTCTATAGCGATTTTAAGTTTATCGATACTTATCATCTCTTTCTCTGCGGTTATTTCCCAGATAGCCCCGCAAAGTTGCTGTATATCGCCCGGGATATTCTCAGCAATTTGAAATGCCTTTTCCAAAACCTTGTCATCAACCTTCCGGTGCCCTTGAGAAAACTTGTTATTCAGAAACTCCGAAAATTCTTTGTACGGCAAGGTGTCTACCATAAAGGTGATTGCTGACTTAAAAAAAGGGGAATCATGATTTGTGAATATTTCCTCCATGTTGTGTCTTATGCTGCCTACAAATATAAAAGAGATTTTACCTTGAAACTGGATTTCTCCCCTCAAAAGTGCAAGGGCTTCGTTCGCATCTGCCAAATTCAAAATATCCTGAAACTCATCAAAGACCACCACAAATATTTGTTTTTTGCCAAGCGATTCAACCAAATTAAATACTTCAGGGATTGAATCGGCTTTCAGCTCGATAGAACTGTCAAATGAAACCGTCGGCAAAGAGGTTATGGGGTCAACCGAAATTGAAGGTCTGAGATGGGCCAGGGTTTTGAAAATTTTTTCGAACCAACCTTTTTTCTGTTCCTGAACAATAATTGCCTTCAAAATTCTGCGACACATCCCATCTACGGATTTGATCCCCAACAGGTCAACATATAGCAACCGTACATTTTTACATCGATTAACCGCCTCACAGACGGCAGATGTTTTACCGACCCGTCTTTCCCCAAGAATTACAAGTCGCTGTGATGAAATGATATGGTCACAGATCTGTTTCAATAAAGCTTTTCTCCCACAGAAATCTTTGCCGGAAACGACCATCCCGTATTTGAAAGGATTCATAATCTCCACCTTTTCTGAATTTTATTAACCTGTATTATACATAACTGTATAATACACAACAGCATAACATTGTCAAACAAAATTTGAATTCAGGCAGGCTGGTGGGACATCTGAAAAATAGTCAGTACGGACCATTTCTTACAGTCTTTGTGAGTCCGCAGGCGGGAAAAGCTTTTGAGGTATTGGGAAAGAGGCATTCCATCTCCCGGCTCTTAAAATGCTTGCTGTATTTTATACTTCTTTAATCAAGGATCAAGGTTTGCCCCCCAACTATTGACATGAGTCAAGAGCAGACCCCAAGACAAGCGCAGCTTGCCGGAAATCCGCGTTATAGCAATCCGTTATACGTTAGCTTTGTAGTGATTTCTTCCAATGTTTCTTCCACATCAGTAAATGAACTGTGAGGAGGCTGCCAATGATATAGTCTTGAACCAGACTGCTCACCTTTTACGATTGTGGTTACCAAATCAAGATTGACCACAAGCGCTTCTTTCTTAAATCCTGTCAGTTCGATAAACATTAATCCTCCTCTCCTCCGAAAAGATCGTAAATCCCGCTTCCCCTGACATCCTCTTTTAATCAAGGATCAAGGTTTGCTCCCGATCACACTCTGAAGAAAAAGTACTTGTCCACACATAGACTGGTGGGAACTTATAAACTTATGTACCTCCCCCAGAGTCCCAAATGTCAATCTTTCACCAACGTAGACCGTAGATCCATACTTGCTGATCTTCTTAACTTTAGATCTAACAAGGAAGGTCTGCTTTGACAAGAACTATTTGGGCAACAACCCGTCAAGATGCGACACCATTTATTACCTCTTCTTGAAAAACGAGATCACACGAATTTTTATAGATATGACACGTGTGTTTTAGCAGGTATCCAACGCCCAGAGCATAGGCAAATAGCTGGTGATTACCATTTATTGTAGGGTAAAAACTTCCCGTTCATGGTAACGACGACACGATCTCCCTTAGGATTTTCCTCTTTTTTGACATCTAGGATAAAATCGATAGCACTCATGATGCCGTCACCAAATTTTTCGTGAATAATTGCCTTAAGAGGCATTCCGTAAACCTGCATAATTTCATAAAAACGATAGATCAGCGGATCGGTGGGAACTACAGGGCCTAATCCCTTAAGGGGGCATTCGACAAGCGATTCGGCCACATCAGGGCCAAGTCCCAGGGCAGATACAATTTTTTCCGCTTCTTCCTGAGAAGCGCTGGCCTGCCGGTAAAAAACAGCCGCAATCCAGACTTCATCACGTCCCACAACAGTTTCCAAATCAGCAAAACTCAATGATTTCTCTTTTTTAGCAGCCAATAGTCTTTTTGTGATTTCAGGCAGTTCCATTCAATACCTCCTGAGTTAATTATGATTAAAATGTAAACTAACGACAACAAGAGTACCTCACGAAAATCGGACTTGTGAAAACCTGTGCTTCTTGCCAAGACCTCAGTAGCCATTTTTTTAATCCATGCAAAAGCTAAATTTACCCCTGACAGCCTCTTTTAATCAAGAATCAAGGTTTGACACTATTCTCTTATTTCCAACGGACGAACAAAAAATCTCCTCCCTCATGACCGGCTTTTCGTATGTCCGCATATTCCGGGGTTTGATCAGAATTTATAATAACCGGACGACGAATCTGGGTAAACAACTCGGTGCCGTCTATTATCTTTTCGTTTGTCTTAAGGGCTTCGATGAAAGCAGTGGCAAAAACTGAATGGCCTTCTTTGCCGTCACTGTCGCTGACAGGCTCCAATCCCCCTGACGCGATAACGGAACGGGCCCTTTTGGATGCCATCCGGGCGAAATAATTGCTCGTTTTTTGTTTAATATGAAGTCCTCTTGCGAGCTTCCCGGAATAGCAACTATCGGCCACGATCAATACGTGTTTGGCATGCATGGCTTTTAATACGGTTGTAATAGACGCATTTGAAACCCATTGCACTTGGTTGTCCTGAACTGCATCGACCGGAAGCCAATAGCCTTCGTTTCCTTCTTCGTCAAGCCATCCGTGACCTGCATAATAAACAATGAGATTATCCGTCTCTGTCAGAGTTTCTCTGAGATTACCCAGGGCAATCAATATATCCGCCCGTCGCGCATCTAAGATCAAATTGACACGATAACCGTAATTCTGACCAAGAATTTGGGCGACGGCCTTTGCATCGTTTTGGGCTGTTCGAAGTTTCGGCAAATGCTGGTAATTGTTGTTTCCGATAACAAGAGCATAATATCTCCCGAATTCCGTGTCAGGAGGAGATTCAAGGCCTACTATTTCTGTCTTGGTATTAATAGAAGTTTGGCTCGCCATGGGTGTAGTCGTGGGCATTGGACGAATGGTACCTTGGCTGATTTTACCAGAAGGTTCCGGTGGCGCCATAACGAGTGTTTTACTGATCAGGGTGAACTCACCCTTCTTTAGATTGTAATTGATTGCATATTCATGCCCGCCCTTGACCACCAAGTCCAAGGGACGCGACCAATTATTAACTTGAAGCCTTAAATGTCCGGGACTCACAAATTTTATCATCGAGCCCCCGGACCACAGTGATCCAACTTTTCTTCCGTTGAATTCAATTGGCGTGGATTTTAGAACCCCCAAGAACATGGGGGGCCTCGATATCTGAATGCTGGCAACACGAGGATTCAACTCAGATACGGACTCCACAAGAACAGATTTTGCCATTGTGTCATATGGAGATGGTTGAGCTTGGCGGCTGCCGGCAGCGCAACCCATAATGATGAAAAGACATATCAATAACCATATGTAATGATACTTTAAGGCAAGCAAGGCAGATATCTTATTTTGAACATGATCCTTTGTCATTCTCTTTGAATAGTTATTTAAAAAAGCAGGCTTTTTCATTTTACCTCCCCCGTAGCAAGGAATAAACTTTTTTTTGAGCTTTGTGCCTAAAGTAACAATTTCGCTTTATATCGTCAACTGCTCATTTTTTATCAAAACAGGTTGCCACTGCCTCAAAGGATCGGCAAACAGCGATTGCCAGTCTTCCGGTTTTGTGGATGGAACGTATATTTTGCTCAACGAAGTCCTACGCTTTTATATAGTTTCTCTCATTGATAAGGGTAAAAGGCAGACTTGACCCCTTTCCCCAATTCAAGCTTTGACACTATTCTCTTATTTCCAACGGACGAACAAAAAATCTCCTCCCTCATGACCGGCTTTTCGTATGTCCGCATATTCCGGGGTTTGATCAGAATTTATAATAACCGGACGACGAATCTGGGTAAACAACTCGGTTCCGTCTACTATCTTTTCGTTTCTCTTAAGGGCTTCGATGAAAGCAGTGGCAAAAATTGAATGGCCTTCTTTGCCGTCACTGTCGCTGACAGGCTCCAATCCCCCTGACGCGATAACGGAACGGGCCCTTTTGGATGCCATCCGGGCGAAATAATCGCTTGTTTTTTGTTTAATATGAATTCCTCTTGCGAGCTTCCCGGAATAGCAACTATCGGCCACGATCAATACGTGTTTGGCATGCATGGCTTTTAATACGGTTGTAATAGACGCATTTGAAACCCATTGCACTTGGTTGTCCTGAACTGCATCGACAGGAAGCCAATAGCCTTCGTTTCCTTCTTCGTCAAGCCATCCGTGACCTGCATAATAAACAATGAGATTATCCGTTTCTGTCAGAGTTTCCCTGAGATTACCCAGGGCAATCAATATATCCGCCCGTCGCGCATCTAAGATCAAATTGACACGATAACCGTAATTCTGACCAAGAATTTGGGCGACGGCCTTTGCATCGTTTTGGGCTGTTCGAAGTTTCGGCAAATGTTGGTAATTGTTGTTTCCGATAACAAGAGCATAATATCTCCCGAATTCCGTGTCAGGAGGAGATTCAAGGCCTACTATTTCTGTCTTGGTATTAATAGAAGTTTGGCTCATCATGGATGTAGTCGTGGGCATTGGACGAATGGTACCTTGGCTGATTTTACCAGAAGGTTCCGGTGGCGCCATAACGAGTGTTTTACTGATCAGGGTGAACAAACCCGTCTTTAGATTGTAATTGATTGCATATTCATGCCCGCCCTTGACCACCAAGTCCAAGGGACGCGACCAATTATTAACTTGAAGCCTTAAATGTCCGGGACTCACAAATTTTATCATCGAGCCCCCGGACCACAGTGATCCAACTTTTCTTCCGTTGAAGTTCAATTGGCGTGGATTTTAGAACCCCCAAGAACATGGGGGGCCTCGATATCTGAATGCTGGCAACACGAGGATTCAACTCAGATACGGACTCCACAAGAACAGATTTTGCCATTGTGTCATATGGAGATGGTTGAGCTTGGCGGCTGCCGGCAGCGCAACCCATAATGATGAAAAGACATATCAATAACCATATGTAATGATACTTTAAGGCAAGCAAGGCAGATATCTTATTTTGAACATGATCCTTTGTCATTCTCTTTGAACTGTTATTTAAAAAAGCAGGCTTTTTCATTTTACCTCCCCCGTAGCAAGGAATAAACTTTTTTTTGAGCTTTGTGCCTAAAGTAACAATTTCGCTTTATATCGTCAACTGCTCAATAATCTGCCGA
>CAVPLW010000006.1:0-443357 GCA_963706295.1 uncultured delta proteobacterium
TCTTAGAAGACTGCAAATTCGAGGGATCGGAGAGTTTTAATTTAAGATTATCTGGAAAGACGATCCCAAAACGCTTTGCCCTGGTCCAGATTCATACCTCCACCATTACCTGAAGCGTCTTTCGGCGCTTGAAAGCCTCTTAACCTGGCAATTCGATCATTTAGGGGCGGATGGGTTGAGAACAGACTCATCATTTTTTGACCGGAAAGGGGATTGACGATGAACATGTGGGCTGTGGATGGATTGGCATCCATGGGACGTTTTCCGGAGTAGGCTCCCAGTTTTTCAAGTGCCCTCGCCAACCCTTCATTATTTTGAGCAAAACTTGCACCCGAAGCATCCGCCATGTATTCCCGGGATCGGGATATGGCTGTTTGTATGAGAACGGCCGCAATGGGGGCAAGAATGGACATGATGATCAGTCCAAAACCGCCCATGCCCTCATTATCGTCGCTTCCACCTCCAAAAATAGCCGACCACCGGGCAATGCTCGCCAGCATCATGATAGCGCCGGCCATGGTTGCAGCAATTGAACCGATGAGAATATCCCGGTTTTTGACATGGGCCAGCTCATGCGCCAGAACGCCGGCAAGCTCTTCGCGATTCATGATCTTGAGTAAACCCTCTGTTACCGCTACAACGGCATTTTCCGGGTTTCTGCCGGTTGCAAATGCATTGGGAGATTCCTGGGGGATGATGTAGACTCTGGGTGTGGGAAGACCGGCCCTATTGGCAAGATCCTGGACGAGGCCATAAAGTTCCGGTGCCTGGCCGGGAGTTGCTTCACGGGCATTGTACATGCGAAGAACGATTTTGTCAGAATACCAGTAGCTGAAAAGGTTCATGCCTGCTGCAAAGAAAAACGCAATAATCAATCCCTGGCGTCCTCCAAGCAGGTGTCCGATAAACATGAAAAATACCGTCATCAATGTAAGTAAAACAGTTGTTTTAATCTGATTTCCCATGGGGTAACCTCATTTTGTGTTCAGGTATGGTTAGGTAATAGATTATGAATGCTTTTAAAAGATTGAAAAAATAAACTTATACTATATATTTAAGTAAAATAATATAACATACTGTTAAAACATTATATAGAATCATTAAATATAAAACATAACCTACAGCTTGTAATACATTCTATTTTTACAAATTTACCAAATATAATTCTGTTTTTCAAAAATTCAAGAAGATAGTATGGAATCGCGATTCTAACATTAAAAGCTATACCAGTCCCTTCTCACTCAGCGGCCTGTTATCAAGTATTCGCCCTGCGCCAAAACACGAAAGATCGAGTTTCGGTGGCAAATTCAAAATCAATTCTGACAGATAACGACCCACGGCAGGGGCTTATCTTTCTACATAATTTTGCTCAGAACCAGAAACCTCTTGAATTAACGTTCAGTCGCTGATCGAAGTGAGGCTTACCCTTGGCCGGTACGAGCCGTTCTGTAGGGAAGGGGTGGCCACTGAGGCTATCTCCTATCAGATTTTCGAGGAGTGGTCCTTTGCGGCCTGCTTCTTCAAGCCCTTTAGCAATATTAGGGTGTGAAACTTGAGTATGAACTTGATGAAACAAGCCGGATGATATGAAATATCCTTGACTCTGCAACATATTCGATTTAATAAAATTTACAGCTTTTACTTGATAAAATCTGAAATATTATCCCCCTCAATTTTCAATTTGGTAATCAAATTTAAAAAAAGGAAAAAACCATGAAAGACGTTGTCATTGTATCTGCATGCCGGACACCCATCGGCACCTTTGGCGGCACCCTTTGCCACAGCAATGCCGCAGAACTGGCAAGTGTATCCATGAAGGAAGCCGTTAAACGGGCTGGAATCGAACCTTCAATCATAGATGATGTGCGTTATGGATGCTGCATGGAGCCCAGCGATGCATTAAACGTGGCCCGGGTCGGCGCTTTGTTGGCAGGGATACCGAATACCGTTCCGGCCGTTACCATCAACCGTGTGTGTATATCCGGCATGGAGGCCGTTATCTCGGGTATGGCAATGATCCAGGCCGGAATGGCCGATGTTGTCCTTGCCGGCGGAGTCGAACACATGTCCGGAGTACCGTACACGGTTCCCGAGGCCAGATGGGGGTGCCGTCTGCAGGATCAGATTTTTGTGGATGCCATGATTCATGCGCTTCATAGCGGGTCTTATATTGTCCCTCTTGCCGACGATGGACCGCTGGATACGACCAAAGCCCCGGCCAGTCTTTTTTTGGGAAAGCCTTATCTCATGGGGATTACCGCCGAATTCGTTGCGCATCATCTGGGTATCGGCAGAAAAGAGATGGATGAAGTGGCCCTGAGAAGCCACAATAATGCCGAGCGGGCAACCATGGACGGATCGTTTAAGGCCGAGATCGTCCCGGTTGAAGTGCCCAGGAGAAGAAAGTCACCGATGATCTTTGAAAAAGATGAGCATTTCAGACCCGGCCTGACCCTGGACCAGCTTGAAAAGCTTCCACCGGCATTTCTTCCCGAAATCGGGACCGTAACCGTCGGAAATTCCAGTGGTATCAATGACGGTACTTCGGGAATGGTGATCATGTCTGACGAAAAGGCAAAGGCGATGCAAATCACACCCATGGCCAGAATACGGGCTGTGGGCAAGGGGGCCTGCCATCCTTCGGTCATGGGGCTTTCACCGGTTCCTGCAGTTAAGAATCTGTTTAAAAACAGCGGACTGAAAATGAGCGATTTTGAGCTCATTGAAGTGAATGAAGCCTTTGCTGCACAATATATCGGATGTGAACAGGAATTGGGCCTGAACAGAGATATCACTAATGTCAACGGGTCGGGCATCGGTCTGGGACACCCTGTGGGATCAACCGGATGCAGAATTATGGTGACGTTGTTGTATGCCATGAAGCATCGGGGCAAAAGTCTGGGGCTGGCCACCCTTTGCGGCGGCGGCGGTGTTTCCATGGCATGTGCCCTTGAAATGGTGTAGATATGGAAAACTTGAGGTTAGGGTCAAATAAATCTGGCTCTCTTTCTTTTCTTTACTGATCCACCGAGTATGAATCCAAAGAGTAAAACCCCTGCTCCTGCAATAAACGATTGTATTCTATTCGATTTCAAAGGGTTTTTCCGATCTTTTCTAAGGCTTTTGACTTCAGTGTTCAATTCGGCATTTAATTTCTTCAACTTTTCTACTTCACCGATCAGTTCTTCCGTATTTTTTGAATGCTTGAGAAGATTTGTATACTTTATATTAAGCTGAATAAAGTCACTTTTTGCTTTTGCAGCAAATTTTTGATTTATATTTACTTCCTCTTTTAACTCTTCGATATTTTCATGATACATTGTCTTTGTTTTCGATAAGGTATTTGAAGCAGAATCTTGCTCATTTTTAAACGTTTTGGCTTCATTTTTTAACACCTTGATTTCATTTTTCAAATTTTCGATGATCAGAACCTTGGGTTTTTCTGGAACGATATATTTTGCTTGAACCCACCCTTCAATACCATCCTCGGTTCTAATCCTTAAAATATCTTCTTTCTCCTCGAGTATATCTACCGGTGCCGCTGTCTCAATATATCCTAAAACAGCAGCATTCTGATTTTGTCCATCGCGAACAGAAATAATAAGCCGATCAGAAACATATCGCGTGTCGGCAAAAACAGAATTAATGGAAGCTGACACAGTGAAAGCGACAATAAAAAGAATCACCAATATGGTTTTTCCAACGACCATCCGACTCATGATAGCACCTATTTATGTTTGTTTTTCTATAAGTTGCCGCAAAGGTAACGGGTAAGTATTGCTCTTTTTCAACATTGCCGGCAGCAGCCGTTCCCTGGCGATTTCGTCAAGGGTCAATCCCCGCCAGTTTGTCGGTTCTATATATTCATCGAAAAACGTTGTTGATAGTTCTTTTTCTTTTTTGCCCTGAAACAAGTTATAGCAAAGATGGCTAAGATACAGCAAAGTGACGTTGCACCTTAATTCTTCGGGGATGTGATGCGGAGAAGAGAACTCGGGATAGGCTTGAAACTCGACGCTCTTCCACAAAACATCCGGCAGATTCCACTCCTTTAGCAAAAGAGATCCCAATTGAGCCTGATCCAGGACCTCAACAAGTGCTGCCAACTTTGGATTTTGATTTTTGAGCAACTGGATGACGATCTGGCCAATTTCGTGTAGCAGACCAAAAGAGGCCATTTCGGCTGGATGTCCATGACGTGACTCTAAAGAGAGCATAAATGCGATATGAGAGATAATTTCAGAATGAAGGTGCAGTGCCTTAAAATTTGGTGTATTCGGCATGGTGCGGCGAATACCTTCGGCAATGACGACCTGGTATATTTGTTCAAATCCAAGAAGAACAACGGCATGGTGAATATCGGAAATTTTTTTCTGAAAACTGTAGAATGCAGAGTTAATGGTTTTCAATACAATGGCAACGAGAGCCGGGTCCCGTTTGATCTGTTCAACGAGTTCCTGTGTAAAAAGTTGACTGGATAGGGTCGTTGCAAACGCCGGCAATCGTGGAACTTTCTTGATAATGCCTTTAATCATTTCAGACTGGTGAAAATCTGTTTTCAATGGAGAACGGTAATTGAAAATATATTCTTTTAACTGCATGTTCTTTGATAGAAGTTTGTTTTCACTCTTTTTGAGCAGGCGGATGCGTTCAGCGGATAGACGGGCCAGACGCTTATAAACGGACAGCTGTGTCTTGTCATTCAGGCTGTCAATGGTGGTTTTATCCAAAGCCATGACACGGGTCGGTTCGGCAGCAACGACGGATGTCATTCGTATCGGGTCCCTGGCAAGGGTCATGGCTTCAATCCAGTCCCCTTTTGAAAAAACGGCAATGATTTTTTGATGCGCCTTTGGGCCTTGAACAATCCTCATCTTTCCGTCCAAAATGACAAATACCATTTGATCGGGATTGTCTTTCTTTATCAAAATTTCACCAGCCTGCAATTTGTCGATTGTTGCTCGACTGGACAATTCGATCACTTCTTTTTCGCTGAATCCGTTAAAAGCGGACATTTGGTCTTTTGGTTGTGTCATTTTCGATTACGCCTTGTTGTTTTCAACCCGTTATTAGGTGTTAATTCTTGATGACTTCGTAATAAGATTATTTTTCCTGCTTTTTACGAGACCATCAATGTTACCTTAAAAAATTGTTACAGCCTGCTTCGCTTTATCGGAAATGGTAAAAATTAAGTTATAATATCACATATTTCAGTAAATTTAAAGTGAAAGTATTGAAAATCGAATAATTTAAACCTTTATCAATGGAAAAAGTGCTAATTATTAAGAGCGCTAAACGCATCGGGCTAAACTTTTACAGATGTTTTGCCGATATTAGTATTGTTGTGAAAAAGGCAAACCTCTCGAGAGAGTGGGACGCAAAGCCATCGGTCCGGCAATCAGGGGTGGCGGGGATGCCCGACAAATGGATACGCTGAACACTATAGCTCATTCTTTTCTTGAGAGGATGGGCTTTTTCTAGTTACCGGAGGTGATGAATCATGAAATTATTGTTTTATTTTTGTATATTCAGCGTGTTTGCTCGTTTTTATCCATTTTATACTTTTATCCTGTTATGGGGAGTGGTATGGATAGTATTTGTTGCACTGTGTTGGGACATGAGCGTAGAACTGGTGCGTATCCGCGCAAAACAAAAGACTGAATGACGGATTTAAACTTGAAGTCTTCATGGTTTAATCTTCGGAAGTTTCATAAAATTATAACTCAAGTTTGACACCCGTTTTCAAAGATTTCATCCATATGTTACATCTCTTTGCGCCTTTATTCTGTTTAACCATCGCATCCATATGTTTTTAGTTTAACAAATTTTCCCTGCCAACTGCTCTGTGCCGGCGTTGCTGAAAATAAAGGATACGAAACTTGAATAGTTGCAAGATGTTATTGGAGGTGATATATTTAAATTACTGACAAGGAAAATAAAATGACGACACTTTCGAGAAGAATTTTGTTTGTGGATGATGAAGAATCACTTAGAGATACGATAGAAGAGATGGTAGTGATGCTGGGATACGATGTTGAACTTGCCAGAGATGCCAAAGAAGCTTTAGAGATAGCACGGAAAGAATATTTCCCACTGATAATAACAGATTTGATGATGCCGGAGATCGACGGCACCCAATTGTGTAAGCAGATTAGAGAAATTAATGAAACGGCTGTTATCTATGCTTTTTCAGGCTATCTCGCAGAAGTAGATTCGAGTCAGCTTAAAGATGTCGGGTTTGATGGTCATCTTTGCAAGCCGGTTAAAATCGAAGTGTTAAAACATGCCATTGAAGGGGCATTTGATAAAATTCATCAACGGCAGGGCAGGGCTGCCAACACGTCATTGTAATTCCTGAAAATTCAAATTTCACACCCTTAATTATTTCGAATATCCAGAACTTTCCTTTTTGGAGGTGCCCATGAATGTTGTCCACCCCATCCGTTACTCTCTTTGTCTGGAACCCGACCTTGTTAATTTTCGATTTTCCGGACAGGTTGATATCGAACTTCAATCCCTGCAACCGGTTGAACAGGTAGTATTGAACATCCTGGAACTGGCTGTCTGGAGCTGTAAACTTCAGAAAGATGACAAAAAAATCCCATGCACCTTTCAGATAAATCCGGAAAAAGAGGAACTTAAGATCGACCTTCCCGAAACCATGTCCGGCACGTTTTTTTTGACCATCGATTATCAGGGGTGGATCAACGACAATATGGCCGGGTTTTATCGCAGCACATTTGAAACCAACGGCCAGAAACGATACATTGCGGTCACCCAGTTTCAGGAAAGCGACGCACGCCGGGCCTTTCCCTGCATGGATCATCCGTCTCAAAAAGCGATCTTTGATCTTAAAATGATTGTGGACGCCGACCTTGTGGCCCTGTCCAATGGACCGGCAGTGGAAGAAAAACCGCTGGCCGGCGGGAAAAAACAGGTTCGTTTTCAAACCACGCCGCCAATGTCCACCTATCTTCTGTTTTTCGGCGTGGGCGAGTTTCACTTGACAGGCCACAAAACCGATCCACGGGTGAGGTCCGTGACCTTGCCGGGTCGGGGCCCCTACGGTGGATTCGGGCTGGAATTCGGCCGGAAGGCTCTCGAGTTTTGTGAAACCTATTATCAAATTCCCTACGCACTGTCCAAGATGGACTTGATTGCCGTCCCGGATTTTGCATTCGGGGCCATGGAGAACTGGGGGGCCATCACCTTCAGAGAAAACCTGATCCTTCACTATCCGGAAGTGACCTCCAAGTCCGGTGAAATGAGCATCTGCAATGTCATTGCCCACGAAATCGCCCACCAGTGGTTCGGCAACCTGGTGACGCCTTCCGACTGGAAATATCTCTGGCTGAACGAGAGTTTTGCCACCTATTTTGCATACGGTGTTGTGGACCACTACCACCCAAAATGGCAGATCTGGGACCAGTTTTTGCTGGGACAAACCGCTCCGGCTATGGGACGCGACGGCCTGAACGACACCTGTGCCATCGAAATTCCGGGTGGCGAACACGTGGTCATCAACACCAGCACCGCGCCGATCATTTACAGCAAAGGGAGTAGTATTTTACGTGTGGTTCAGGAATACATCGGTAAAGACGATTTGAGGAAAGGATTGCAGCACTATCTGAAGACATTCGAATATAAAAGCGCAGCCAGCCACCATCTCTGGGAAGCCCTGGAAGAGACATCCGGAAAGCCGGTTACCGCTCTGATGAAGAGCTGGATCGAACAACCCGGGCATCCCCTCGTTCAGGCCCAACGAAACGGGCGCGACCTCACATTAAGGCAGAAGCGGTTCACCTATCTTGACAACACGTCCAATCAAACCTGGCAAATACCCGTGACCCTCACCGTCTATTACGAAACCGGCGATTCGAGGACGATCTCAATCCTTCTGGAAGAAACATCAACCCAGATCGATCTGGGAGCGGCGTGCGTTGCTTACAAGGTCAACGCCGGTCAGACCGGATTTTACAGGGTGGCATACCGGACGCCGGAGGATCTGGCGGCCATCGGCCAACGGGTAGCGGGTAAAGATCTTTCTAATGAAGATAGATGGGGCCTTCAAAACGACCTTTTTGCCCAGGTTCAATGCGGTGCAGCCTCCATTGACGACTATCTGGCATTTTTGAACAACTACCTCGACGAAGACGCCTATCTCCCTTTGAGCAGCATAGCGGACAACCTGTTCCAGGCCTACCTGGTCTTTGACGGTCCACGTCAGGAAGCGATTCGCTCCTTTGGAAGATCCATGCTTGAAAAGACCCTGTCGGCCATCGGGTATCTCCCGGTACCTGATGAAACCCTCACCACGTCACTGCTCAGGGATCATATCCTCTGGCATGCCGTGGTTTACGGGTCGAACCCGGCCGCTGTGTTTGCCGCCGACCAGTTCGAGGCATTGCTTCAGGGAGAGGCAATCCATCCGGACATTTTAAAGAGCGTGTTCATGGCCGGTGCGCTGGCGGGGGGGAGGGATACCCTGGAATGGCTCATCCGCCAGCTCGAATCCTGCGACAGTGAACACGAGCGGCTTCAGGTCCTTATGGCTCTGGGATGTTTCCGGGACATTGGCCTGATCCACGAGGCTTTAGCGTACTCCCTGGAAAAGGTTCCAGGGAGGAACCGGTTCGTTCCCATGACGGCGGCGGCTGCAAACCCGTATGCCACCGGCGCCATGTGGCAGTGGTTTGCGGATCATGTCGATTCACTGGAAACCTTGCACCCCCTGCTGTACGAGCGGGTCATTGCAGGGATCGTTCCGGTGTCCGGTCTGTCAAACTCCGAAGAAGTCAACACCTTTTTCAGCAGGTATCTCGACCAAAAGCCTCACCTCGAGGCGGTGGTGCGGATGAGCCTGGAGCGATTGGAAATCAATTACAGGATGCGAAGGTCATTTTAGTTGTACGCACTTTTCTCGGGACAACAGTGGTATAGAAAACCCAGGAAAACGATCATGATAAAAAAGATCATATCAGGGGGCCAAGTCGGCGCCGATCAGGGTGCGCTCGATGTGGCCATAAAATACGGCATCCCACATGGCGGTTGGATTCAAAAAGGGCGTAAAACCCAGAGCGGTATACTGCCGTCAAAATATCACTTGAAAGAGATGTCAAAAGCCAGTTTCAAAGATCGTATCGAGCAGAATGTGATCGATTCCCATGGATCGGTGATCATTACACATGGTACACTCACAGGCGGAGCGGATTACTGCCTTAAAATGGCCCAAAAGCATGGTCGACCATACCTGCATGTCGATTTAAACACGTTATCGGAATTTACGGCCGTATCCTGGCTCAACTCATGGATAAAAGAGAATAACATTGAAGTTTTGAATGTAAACGGTTCAAGGACCAGTGAAGATTCCAACATATATAAAGACACCATGGACATTATCGAAGGAGCCGTGGTTCTGGGGCTTGTAAAGACCCCATCCGCCGGACAGTGGACGGACCGGAAAAAAGACGATACGTTTGAAGAACCGCTACCGGCATCGGTGGATGAAGCCGTGGGTCAGATCATCGTTGATATGCCGTTAAAAGTCCGGGTAAACATCGCAAATATGGAAAAAGAAGCCCTGGAATCTCTCAATTCGACCTTGGGCGTTTTTATTCAAAATCGAATATTCAAAAAGGATGTTGCCGGCAGGCTTTTTGCGTCGTGCCTTTCGGTTTCAGGTAAAGGCAAACTCGACGGGACTGGTGCGGCTTTTGTCATTATCGAAAAGCTGTGGGAAAAATTACAAAAGACGCATCGGATGAGAATTGTCTAAGAAATGCAGGTTAAACCAATTTGAGATGCCTGGCCTGTTCGTAGAGCTGTCTGGCCAGCCGAACAGTGGCCTGATCCACCATACGCCCTTCAACCGCCACGGCACCCAGCCCCTTTTCTTGGGCCTCCTTGTGGGCGGCCAAAACTTTTATGGCCCTGTAGATATCTTCTTTTGACGGAGAAAAGACCTGGTTGATGATTTCGATCTGGTCCGGATGAATGGCCCATTTCCCATCGTATCCAAGGGCACAGGCCAGGGCGGCACTGCGCTGCAATCCTGTTGGGTCCTTGAAGTTTCCGTAGGGCGCATCGATGGCCAAAAGTCCGTGAGCCTTGGCCGCCATGACGATTCGGCTCATTTCAAAATTCCATCGGTGGCCGGGATAAATCTCTTCTTCTTTTTCACCATGCCCGGAAATCGATACCAGCCGGGCGCCGATGGAGGCCGAATAATCCACGATGCCGAACACCAGGGTGATCAGACGGTCACTGGCTTTGGCGATCTGAGAGACCTGTTCC
Source organism: uncultured delta proteobacterium (assembly GCA_963706295.1). Lineage (GTDB taxonomy): Bacteria > Desulfobacterota > Desulfobacteria > Desulfobacterales > UBA11574 > UBA11574. The sequence continues at coordinate 10,294 of CAVPLW010000006.1, forward strand.
AGACCTTCGGCACTTTCGATGATGGCCTCGATATTGATACGGTTCGAGAATCCCTTTGCCGCTTCAATCCCGTCAAGCATTCGGGAGACAAAATGGATGTCTCCGGGATGGTTCATCTTTGGCACCACTACGGCCTCGATGCGCGGACCAGCTGCTTCTGCCACCTCCAGAAGATCCCGGTAACCGAAAGGGGTGTCCAGTCCGTTGATTCGAACGGTGACGGTAGTGCTCTGCCAGTCCAGAGCATGGATGGATTGAATGACCCGGGCGCGGGCCGATTCCTTGGCCTCCACGGGAACGCTGTCTTCCAGGTCGAGCATGATCACATCGACGTCTCGTTGAGACGCCTTGACATGCATCTTTTCAATGTGGCCGGGAACGGAAAGTGTCGATCGCCTGGGTTTCATGGTTGTCTCCTGTGGCCCCTGACGCTTGCTATGTTTCAAATTCAAGCCGGGTCACCGATATAATCAGCGGCAACTCAAGCAACTGATCAACAACAGCATCGGAAATGCGGACATTGGTTTTGAGGTAAATGATGTTCATCTTTCCGGTTTCTTCCCGCCCCAGATGCATCTGGTCGATGCTGATTTTTTTACTCCCCAGAAGGGATGAGAAACTTCCGATGGCCCCCGGCTTGTCAAGGGTGTATATCAGCGCCAGATGACCTTCCGGGATAAGTTCGAGCCGAAAATTGTTGATCTTTACGATCCTCATTTTATCCTTTCCGAACAGGGTTCCGGAAACGGTATTCGTCACTTTCGGCGTCGAAACACGGACGGTAATCAGGTTGATATATTCTTCGGACGTATCACTGATGATTTCTTTGATTTTTATCCCTCTGTCCTTTGCCAGGACCTGGGCGTTGACAAAATTGACATCATCCTTCACCACGGGCGCCAGCAGGCCTCTTAACACCGCCGTTGAAACCGGCGACAGATCAAGTCCCTTAAAATCTCCGGCATATTCAATGGTAACTTCTTCAATGGGGCCCCGAATGAGCTGGGTCTGGAGACTGCCGATATGATCCGCCAGGGTTAATAGCGGTCTCAGTTGTTTAAGAAGATCGCCGGTAACCGATGGAACATTGACGGCGTTCATAATCGTGCCGTACTTGAGATATTCAATGATCTGACCGGCCACATCAACGGCCACTTTTGTCTGGGCTTCCTGGGTGGAAGCACCGAGATGGGGGGTGCAAATCAGACGTTCATGTTCGATCAAGGGGCATATGCCGGGAGGTTCTTTTTCAAAGACATCCAGTGCAGCACCTGCAACTTTTCCTGACTGCAATGCAGCAAAAAGGGCATCTTCGTCGACAATCCCCCCCCGGGCGCAGTTGATGATCATGACCCCGTCTTTCATCTGTTCGAAGGCGTTTTTGTTCAGCAGTCCGATGGTTTCTTTGAACTTGGGGACATGCACCGTAATGTAATCGGACCTGCGATACAATTCTTCAAGGGAAACACTTTCAAAGCCGGCCTTTTCGATCTGCTCGGGTGTAACATAAGGATCGTAAACCATCACCTTCATCTTCAGGCCACGGGCAAGATCGGCGACAATGGATCCGATTTTTCCATATCCGATAACGCCGAGGATTTTATTGTATATTTCTCTTCCCTGCAGTTTTTTCTTGTCCCAGCGCCCGGCCTTTAACGATGCGGTTCCTTCGGGCACATTGCGCGAAAGCGCCATCAACATGCCGATGGCGTGCTCGGCGGTTGTAATTACGTTGCCTCCCGGCGTATTCATCACAATTATTCCGCGCTTGGTTGCCGCCGGGATATCCACGTTGTCAAGGCCGATTCCGGCGCGGCCCACGACCTTAAGGCGGGTTGCAGCGTCTAAAAGGTCTTCTGTCACCTTAGTGGCACTCCGGATAACAAGGCCGTCATATTCCTGGATAATGCTTTTGAGTGCCTCGGGAGCCAGTCCGGTCTTCACATCCACTTCAATCCCTTCTTCTTCCTGAAACATCCGGATACCGGCTTCTCCCAAATTGTCGCTGACCAGCACTTTCATGATATTTTCTCCTCATTGGGGTTGATGTTCAAATATGAGCCATTCAGGGTCTTTTGATTTACACGGTAAGCTGCCAATCCGGGAAAAGTTCATCCCATTCTTCATAAATCCTGCCGGGGTCCCGGCGGATATCAAGACGATTGGCTTTTTCGAAAGCTGCCTTTGCTTTGTTAAATTCAGCCTCGGCAATATTGCCCTGCTCGAACAGTATCTCCGCCGGCTCAAAAGTTTCCTCTGCTTCACGGGGAATCACCCTGACAAGGCCATGGTTAAAGGCCTGCAAGAGTGAGGCCCTGAGTGCTTTCGCAACTTCTCCTCTTTTCTGCCCGGGTTTGAGCGTGGCATTTTTGCTGAGGTAGCACACACGAGAGCCGTCTGATATCAGTCGCTGTTTTTTTTCATCCCAGCTTATGTTGGATGGGACAATGAGAATACCCCGTTTTCCAAGGCTCTTGAAATTGATGACCACGGGTTCATACTTTGTATATGAATCCGGGTATCCCTTCTGTCCGTGCGGCCCACCGGGTCCGGTAACCAGAGCAAGGCAGATGGAGATTTGATCCTTGCGCACATCAGGCTCAATGGAATCGAGTTTGCCATCGATGGCGGCAACGATCAGTTGGCCCAGGTTTTTAAGCCGGCGTGCCACAACCTGCATCTCGGGCTCACCTGCCCGGATATTCATTTCGTAGACCAGTATATCCACCGGTTTTCCGGTCTCAGGGTCGATGGATACGCGACAGCCAGGGTAGAGAATACATGGCCGGAGAATAGCCCCCTTCTTCATTTCCTCCACAAAGGGCTGAATGACTTTGTCACCCACCAATTTGATAAGGTCGGGTGTTTCGGCGGGGTGCATGCCGATGGCTCCCATGCCTCCTGTAACGGGGTTGGTCTGGCTCGGGGGCCCTTCAAAGCGAAGGGGATAATCCATGGCGGTGGGAAGAATGCAAAAGTTGCCCTTTTTGTCGATCAAGGCGGTAAAGCTGATCTCGATTTCGGATTTCCAAGCCTCGATCAACAGCGGCCATTTATTATCCCCGTGCCGTGTCTTGTAGTTTTCGCTGTAGTCCTTCAGCAGTATATTTCGCACATCGAGGATATCTTCAATCCGGAAAACAGGCCGGGAGCCTTTGCCGCCGGCGCTGTAAGGATACTTGAAAACTGCGCCACCGTGGTTGCGGATGAACAAGGTGACAATGCGCTTAATTTCCTGCAGGTCTTTCGCATCCGCGACCTCGAACGGTGCAACAGGCACACCGGCTCTTTTCATCCAGGTTTTTGCCTTTACTTTATCCCCCTCGATGAAAGCCGCTTCTTTTGTCAAACCGATGACCCGGTCACCATACCCGGCTTCGATGAGTTCATCTACGATGCCGTCATAAATGAGATCTTCAGGCATAATGACAACACAGTCAATTTCCTTGCTCTCAAACGCCGTTATAATGGCAGACTTGTAATCTTCAAGTGACTTTCCCGGGACGGGGAATATTTTCAAAGCCCACTTTTTCTTTCCCCTGACGGCATCCATTACCGGACCCATACCCGTCATGCCTTTGATTATGGCGCCAATAAACTGGTCTTGTTCAACTGTCGATACAGTATATGCACACATACAGGTTCTACCATCTGGCCCAACAAAGCCGATCGTCTTTTTTGACATAGCATTCCTTCCTTTTTTTGATAAAACCTTTTCCATTTTGCCACTAATGCACCAAGGTTCACCCTGTTAAATAGTTCTAAATTTCGCTTAGTAAAGATATCCGATGGTACTTTTCAACAAAAATAGATCCTTTTTTTCAATATTTAACAGGGCAGGCGAAGAAAGAGTAATAAAAATATCCTTTGTGTCTTAGTGCCTTTGTGGCAAATATTTTTGGTTCCCCGATAAATCGGGATTTCCGCTTCGCTACAACCGGCTTGTCCGGGTTAGGGTATTACATATTCACAAGCTTAATACTTTTGTCAATACTTGATATGGCATGATGGGTCGTATTTTTTGACATTCTTGTTAACTCAGGTTTCGTACCGATCGTTGCTGAAAATACTTGGTGCGAAACTTGAGATGTTAACTTTATGTTGAATTTGCGGATAAAATGAAATATTTGAGGACAAATACCCTGAAACCTGAACGAACCGTGGAGGTAATCTAAATGCTGCCATTCGAAGAAGCCATCGAGAAAATAAATGAAGTGCTAAAACAGAATCCTGAAAACGCAGACATGTGGTGCAGCCTTGGGGTGGCCCTGATCGAGTTAAAAAAGTACGATGAAGCTGCAGAAAAATTTGAAAAAGCCGCGGAACTCAGTCCTCAGAATCCATCAGCCTGGTACGGCTGGGGCATTGCACTAAAGGCCTTGGGACAAGAAAAGGCAGCCGCCGAGAAAATCAAAACCGCCATGGAAATGGACCAAGACAGCGGCAAAGATCCATCCGAACCCGAAAAATAGGTTCCTTTAACCCGCGATTTTCTCTTGACCGTTCAGGATCAATTGTGTATTCAATTTGTTTAATTAAACCGAACAGTTCAGATAGGTATGGATTCTATTTTTTAAAAGGGCAGAATCTTCAATTTTGCTGATCTTACATTGCTGCATCTGCTGTTAAAGCTGCCCTGAACAAAGGAGGCAGGAAATGTTTGAAGGAAAGCTTGACAAACGATTTGGCGCCGTGGCCATAGAAAAAGGATTCATTACTCTCGAACATCTTATTGATGCGATGAAGATTCAGATCCTCGAAAATACGGATGGTTCCGATCACCGTCTCATCGGCCAAATCTTATGGGAAGAAGGTTATATAAAAACCGAACAGATTAATGAGGTGCTCAAATCTATGGGTATTTAAAACAGTAAAAATTTCTTTTGTATCTTTCTTTTTGCTGCGGTTTCAGACTTTTACCGACGTTATTTCAGCCTGCTACACTGTATTGGCGTTGCTGAAAATAAAGGGTGAGAAGCTTGAGTAAAGAACAAAAGATTTAGCCCTGGCACCCGAACCCCGAACAACCCATTCACCATTTAACGGGCTGTTGCCCAATCGAAACGCCCTCCGATTATGAAAATGAACAAACAGATATCCAACATCCTATTTGTATGCATTGGCAATATTTGCCGCAGTCCTTTTGCCCAGGGGCTTTTTACAAAGCTGGAGCGTCAAGAAGGGCATAAAGGCTTTCGAGCAGAATCTGCGGGATTGCTTGCTCTTCCGGGAAATTCGGCCACTTTCATTGCACAAAAGGTTGCTGCCGAGCACGGTGTTGACCTGGCCGGACATAAGGCAAAACGTTTATCTCAAAAACTGGTGGACTGGTCCGAGCTGATTTTGGTAATGGAAAAATCCCACAAGGATGAACTTCTCGCTGACTTTTCCGAAGCAACGGACAAGACGTTTTTAATACGACGCTTTGCACGCTTTGGCTCACGAAGCAGAGGTATTGCCGATCCATACGGGCTTCAATACGACGCATACCGGTTTTGTTATCTTGATATCGAGGATGCAGTTTTAGGGCTTGTGGATTGTTTGATAAAAAAACCAAAAGACCTTTGAAAACCTTGCATAAAAACCAAACCAATTCCGTGATTCCAGGGGAAGCCTACCGCAATCAACCCATCGCCGGCGCCCTGTTCGTACTGGGCGCTTCGTTTATGTTCGCCATGGTGGGGACACTGGTAAAAGTGGTTTCTACGTCGCTTAACAACGAGATGGTCGTTTTCTTTCGAAACGTCTGCTCTCTCATATTTATCCTGCCATGGTTTGCTTACAGTCGACCATCCGGCGGCATCAAGACAAGCTGTCTTAAACTCCATTTGCTGCGAAGCGCGGCGGGTTTGGGAGCGATGTATTGTTTTTTCTATGCCATCGCTCAACTGCGACTCTCTGAAGCCTTCTTGCTTTCTTCCACGTCTCCGCTATTTATTCCATTGATTGCATATATGTGGATGCGCGAGGAGGTAACACACAGTGCCAGAGGTGCTATCATCGCCGGCTTTATCGGTATTGTTCTGATTCTAAAGCCCGGATTTGGAATATTTCGACCGGTGATGCTCGTGGCTTTGGCGGCGGGTGTTCTGGCCGCACTGGCAATGGTAACCATTCGCCGTATGTCTTTTTCGGAGCCGGCGATCCGGATCGTGTTTTACTTCACGATTTTTTCAACGGTGATTTCGGCGGTTCCTTTGTTTTGGTCGTGGCGGTCGCCTTTGCCCGAGATATGGTGGTTGCTCATTCTCATTGGATTGCTGGCCGCTGTGGGACAATTTTTCCTGACCAAGGGATACAGCATGGCACCGGCAGCCCAGGTGAGCCCCTTAACCTATGGAAATGTCGTATTCGCAACCATCAATGGTTGGATATATTGGGGGGAAACAATGGACCTGTTGACATGGGCCGGGGCTTTTTTGGTCTGCATGGCCGGCATTATTACCACCCGACGAACCGAAGCACACGTGATTGTGGACGCAGCAGCAGGGAAAACACCTGACTCCTGAGTCGGAAGGTAAGAAAGCAAAAATGTGAGTCCGCCACACTAACGGCGGATAAAAAAGTAGGAAGATTAATAAGGATTAAGGATTAAGGGATAAAGGGATAAAAAGCGCATAAAGCGAAGGAAAGAGAACACCCTGGTGAAATCCGCTTCGCTCGTCTTCTGCGAAGAATTTCACAGGGCAAGGAGGATAGAGGGAGAGAGGTAGGAGGTTGGAGGCAAAGGGAAGAAGCTGAGAATATGAGAGGGTGAGCCCGCCACACTGATAGGCGGGTAAGCTCTGAACCCTTGAACGCTGAACCCAGAAGCTACGGCAGATGACGTGACAAGAGAAAATCAAATGTTAGACTATACGGCCATGACGATCCTGGTTGTGCTGTGTGTCAGTTGGGGGCTGCAGCAGGTGGCCATCAAGGTTGCCATCAGAGGTGTCCCGCCGCTGCTGCAATCGGGCATCCGGTCCGTGGGCGCCACGATCTTCATCTGGCTCTGGATGAAAGTGCGCCGGGAACCGTTACTGGAGAGGGACGGCACTCTGTGGTGGGGAATCGCGGCAGGTCTTCTTTTTGCCGCAGAGTTCATCCTGATCTACTGGGGTCTGGAATATACCAATGCATCGCGTGCGGTCATCTTTCTCTACATGTCTCCGTTTGTCGTGGCCCTGGGAGCCCAGCTCTTTATTCCCGGCGAACACCTCCGGATGATTCAAGTCCTTGGTTTATGCTGTGCCTTTGCGGGCATCGTCGTTGCGTTTGAAGAGTCGCTGAGTTTTCCCACCCGCCGAATGCTCATCGGTGACAGTATGCTGGCAGGGGCGGCCGTAATATGGGGGGCAACCACGGTTCTCATCAAGGCCAGCCCTCTGTCAAGGATTAAGCCGAGCAAAACCCTGCTGTACCAGCTTGCCGTCTCTGCGGTGGTCCTGCCCCTGGGGTCACTGATAAAGGGTGAATCCGGTATTGTCCTCATGACACCTTTGATTGCCGGCAGCCTTTTCTACCAGACGGTTTGGGTGGCGTTTGTCACCTACCTGGCCTGGTTTTGGCTCATCCGCCACTATCCCCCTTCGCGCCTGGCATCCTTTACTTTTCTCACGCCGCTTTTCGGCGTCCTTGCAGGGGGCCTGCTGCTTGGCGAGCCCATTACAGGTGGTCTGTTGCTGGCCATGGTTCTGGTGGGTTCGGGTATTTACCTGGTGAACCGACCGAATGCTGCAAAATTTGAACAATGAGGATCATCTCCAAAGGAGTTGGGGATCCTAAAAGGATTCAAGGATTATAGGGTTCAAGTGGAATGCTTAAAAATTATAAACCTTTATCTCAACTCAGCGGGAGAAGAATCTTTTGCTCAAATGCTCTGATGAAGAGATGGGGTTTTTAATCCTGACCCCGCCGGTCGAAGATGCCGCTTGAGGTGAGGTTTATCCGTCCTCCAACGGCGGATAAACCTCTGGAGGGCGGGCAAGCCATGACCCATGATATCCGCGACTTGTTATTGTCCTTGACAAATATATTTATAGGCTTAAAGTGAGTATAATTTCCCAAGCTCCCTGCCTGTAGGAGGGAAACGGAAATTTTGCTTGTCGGGGCCCAGTTAGATTTTTCGCAGAAAAGGAGATGGGCGAATTTAACAGGAGACCTCAGAACCCGCCGGTCGAAGATGCCGCTTTGTCGAAGATCCCGCTTTCGGGGCGGTACGGCGGGCAAACCCTGAATCCTATGGAGGAGTCCCTTATGGATAAAAATCAACAACTCCCGAGAGAAACCCCTGACTTCGCTTCCCGGGAAACGGCCGCTTTGAAAAATGATATCCTCCGCCATATCCGCTTCACTCTGGGCAAAGATACCTACAGGCCGGACAAGTATGCCTGTTTTATGGGGCTCGCCTACAGCGTGCGGGATCGGCTTATCGACCGGTGGATTAAAACCCAGCGTTCACTTTACGACACCCTGGCCAAGCGGGTCTATTTTCTTTCCCTTGAATTCTTGCCGGGTCGATTTTTAAAGAACTACATAATCAGCCTCAATATGGCCGAAGAAGCCCGCGACACCGTTCAAGAAATGGGATTCGATCTCAACGAACTCGAAGAAGAAGAATGGGATGCCGGTCTGGGGAACGGCGGTCTGGGGAGACTGGCATCGTGCTATATGGATTCCATGGCCTGCCGGAATCTGCCCGGATACGGATACGGCATCCGGTATGACTTTGGAATTTTTTTTCAGACCCTGGACAACGGTTACCAGCGTGAGCAGTGCGACAACTGGCGACGGCGGGGAAACCCCTGGGAAATCCAGCGGCGGGAGCATCTGATGCCGATTCGGTTCTACGGTCGAAGCGAATCCTACGTAGACGGCCAGGGACGGCACCGAAACCGATGGACGGACACAGAGGTGGTGATGGCCATGGCCTGCGACATTCTCATTCCCGGGTATGGCGATGATTATGTCACCAACATGCGGCTGTGGGCCGCCAAATCAGGCCGGGAATTCAACCTTACACACTTCAACCGGGGAGATTATATCGGTGCTGTGGAGTCCAAGGTTATGTCCGAAAACATTTCAAAAGTGCTCTATCCCAGCGACGAGGTTGAGTCGGGAAAGGAACTCAGACTCAAACAGCAGTATTTCTTTGTTGCCGCCACACTGCTCGACATCATCCGGCGATATAAAAAGCAGAACCGGTCCTTTGAAGAGTTTTCGAACTTTGTGGCCATTCAATTGAACGACACCCATCCGTCCATTGCCATTCCCGAACTCATGCGCCTTTTGATGGACGATGAAGGGCTGGAGTGGGACGACGCCTGGTCCATTTGTGAAAAAACGTTTGCATACACCAATCATACGGTGATGCCCGAAGCACTGGAAACCTGGCCCGTGGACCTGATCGCCCGGCTTTTGCCCAGACATATGGAAATTATTTTTGAAATCAATCTCCGTTTTTTAGGGGATTTAAGAAAACGATATCCGGACCATCCGGAACTGCCGGCAAAACTTTCCATCATTCAGGAAGGCGACGTTCGCAAGGTGCGCATGGCCCATCTGGCCATCGTGGGGAGCCATTCGGTCAACGGGGTTGCCGACCTTCACACCCGAATTTTAAAAAGCGGCCTGTTCAGAGATTTCGATGAAATATTTCCGGACCGAATCAAAAACGTCACCAACGGCATCACGCCCCGTCGCTGGCTATATCAGGCGAATCCTTCGCTTTCACGGCTTATTACGTCGGTCATCGGTCCGGACTGGATTGCTGACCTCGACCAACTCAAAAAGCTGGTTCCCTATGCCGATGATCCGGAATTTCGCGGGGCCTGGATAGAAACGAAACAGGAAAACAAAAAACAGCTTGCCCGATATATTTTGCGCAAAATCGGGTTGGGGGTAAATCCGAATACCCTTTTCGATGTCCATGTCAAGCGGTTGCACGAATACAAGCGCCAGCTCCTCAATGTGTTGCACGTGGTTACCCTGTACAACCGCATCAAGGAAAATCCCGAAGCAACCGTTGTTCCGCGGACCGTCCTTTTTGCCGGAAAGGCCGCCCCTGCTTACCACCAGGCCAAAATCATCATCAAGCTGATCAATTCCGTGGCGGATGTCGTCAACAACGACCCGGACGTCCAGGGAAGGGTCCGGGTGCTTTTTTTGCCCAATTACTGTGTGTCCCAGGCCGAAAAAATCATTCCGGCCGCGGACCTTTCCGAGCAAATTTCTACGGCAGGCATGGAAGCGTCCGGAACAGGGAACATGAAAATGGCACTCAACGGCGCTTTGACCATCGGAACCTTAGATGGCGCCAATGTGGAAATTATGAACGAGGTGGGCCCGGAAAACATCTTTATTTTCGGCTTGACCGCCGAAGACGTCATGGCCTTGCGCGCCGGCGGCTACGATCCCGGGCACTATTACGGAAACGATCCGGAGCTTCAAAAGGTCCTGGAAATGATTGGTTCGGGATTTTTTTCTCCCACGGAACCGGGACTGTTTGCACCCATTGTCAGGGCGCTTCTCGACCAGGGCGATTACTACATGCTGCTGGCCGATTACCGGCCCTATGTGACCGCTCAGGAAGAAGTGAGCCGGGTATTTTTGGATCCGGACCAATGGACGCGCCGATCCATTCTCAACACCGCCCATATGGGCAAGTTTTCCAGCGACCGGTCCATATTGGATTATGCAAGAGATATCTGGAACGTTCAGCCGGTTGAATGATCCGTTTGTTGTATAAATAACCTGGAAAAGTGGATTTAAGGACAAGAGGAGATAAAGCCTGTGACCGAAAAAAAGACCCAAAATGAACATCCGGTGTCCGTATCCATTGCCCGACAGCCCGTGTTCGATGAAAAGGGACAGCTTTGGGGCTATGAACTTTTCTGTGTGGGAAGCGATGAAACAACCCGTTCCGGTTTCCCGGAACACGAGAACGTCGCTTTGAACGTGGCATCCAGCGCCTACATCGGCTTGCAGCAGATTCTGGGCAGAGGGAAAAAAATAATTGTCAATTTTAATGAAAAAAGTATGCTGGACGATCTCCCCTATGCGTTTCCGCCGATTCTCGCTGCTGTTAAGGTGGCCGAGGACATATACACAAAGCCCAATGTTCCGGACGCGTTGAAACGATTAAAATCCGACGGGTATCTGATTGCCGTCGGAGGATTTACGGGAAATCCTGATTTCGTACCGCTGTATGGTTTGGCCGATATCATCGGAACGGACGTCTCCGCCGGACAAAAGGACGCGCTCGGGGCCTTACTCGACATCGCCCGACCCTACACGGCCTTGCTTTTGGCCGGCCAGGTGGAGGACCCGGCCCGTTTCAAGATGTGCAAGGAATTGGGGTTTACCCTGTTTCACGGCCCGTTTTTCAAATCGCCGGACAAAATCACCGTCCGGAAATTGTCCTCCATCGAGATGTCGCGGTTCAACCTTCTGCGCCTCATTGAAGCAGACGAGCCTGACCTCGATCAGCTCGCGGCAACCATCCAGGGGGATGTCTCCATCAGCTTTCGCCTCCTGGCATATCTCAATTCAACGGCCTTTGGTCTTCCCCAAAAGATAAAGTCCATCCACCAGGCCATTTTGCTTTTGGGGTGGCAAAAAATGAAAAACTGGCTTCGGTTGGTTCTGTTGACAGACATGAGTCAGAGCAAAGATGTCCCTGAGCTGGTGTTGCTCTCCGCACAACGGGGAAAATTTTTAGAGCTCATCGCCCGGGACCATGATTTTTGGGGATTCGATCCGGACAGCTTGAATTTACTGGGAATATTTTCTCTGCTGGATGCCCTGCTCGGCATTCCCATGACCGAGATCGTGGGGTATTTGCCCCTGGAAAACCGGCTCAAGGCGGCGTTGTGCCGGGAGCCGAACAATGAGTATTTGCCCCTGCTTCATCTGGCACAATATTTCGAAGAAGCCAAATGGGCAGAAGTCGAAAAAATGATTCATCAGTTAAACCTCGACGGCAATAAGATCAGGGCGGCCTTTCAAACGTCCATCGACTGGGCCGGTGCACTGGCCACCCTGCATTCCAAAAAAACCCAAGGAGATTGAGTCAACATCGTTAACAACGTTCCCAAAGAACGGGAATGAATTTTATTTTTAAAGGAGGAAAATAATGAAAAGATTTTCTATCATCAACTTAACCCTCATTCTAATAGTTACTTTAGCTGTCGGATGTAAGACAACACAGAATTTTAAACAATCAATATCATCAAAGGTTGATTCAATAACATCTGACGTTGACCAGGAGCTATATGGACAGGTTCCTGAAGATAAAAGAGAAGGAATCCCAGAGGCGGAGTTTGATCTGGAATTGAATAAAAACAAGGAGGTTCTCGCCAAGTTGAAAAAGGAACGGGGTATTAATGAGTTGAAAATTATTGGATACGATCTTGATATAGCTAGCAAAGCTCGAAAGAAGGCAGAAATTGCCCTAGACATAAAAAAATTGGAAGCAATAAATAGCGTCGGATTAGGTAAAAAAGAAAAAAACATAAATAGTATAGCCGATCTAAAAGCTAAAATCCTCAATTTTGATGCAGATATAGTCAAAATCGAGGCAAAGCAGGCTAATGTGGAAGTGGTTATCAACGATCTGAACAGACAGATTGAAGAGCAGGAAAAAAAGGTCAAGGGAATGAAGAAGGATTAATTAATATGTGCGATTCACACAGGTATAATAATGGAAAGGGTCAGCAATGACCTTGCTTTTTTGTTTCCAGTTTCAACATTTAAACCCATGCCGCCCTTATCCTTGATCACCTGTTCGATCACAGGGGCGTCGATGGTTTCAAATTCATATCCAAAACCATACACCAGGGCCGCATCGCAGAGAAGATTTATGGTTCTCGGGATGCCTTTGGATGCCTGTAAGATCATTTCAATGGCTGGCAATTGTTGTGTTGTTCTTTGAAGCATAAGATTCAACTCTTTCCGCAAGCATACAGGGGATTTGAATGTTGAACTCTTTGGTTATATCATTACATTGATCTTTGAAATTTTCGCTGTCCATTGAGTGTCCTTTATAGTTCCGAGAAAAAAAATTAGAATATCAGAGCGCCGTTTTCGAACATACCATAAAAAAGTTCCAAAATAAACCAAACATCAGGGGTAAATATAGACAAAATATTGTTAAAAGCAGCAGAGGATACGGGTGTGAACCCTATAGTGAACCCTACTTCTAAACGTTTAAAAACTGTTTTCAAAACCTCTCGTTCGTCGGTTAGACCATTTTGGAAAGTTCTAAACTCACCACACTAAGCTTATATCACAGGCAACCTCGACATTAAATGTCAACAAGAAGCTTAAATGTGTAGAAGTCGTAATAATTGTTGTGAAGTTGTTTTCACAATTATATGTCAACTGCCTGCCTTTTAATTGGTTAAATAACTGAAAATACTGTAATAAATAAATAGAAGCTCTGTTTGCACGATTTTTGCAGGAGATAAGGGCAAGAACACAAATTTGGCATTGGCGATCCTTTAATATGAAGGAATCATTTTTTAAAAACATTAAAGTGGTGAGCAATTATGTTTAAAATTTTACTGATCATTGCGGTAATAGTGGCTATTTTTTGCCTGTGTGTCGTTATCGGATGTTTATTTGCTGCAGCTAAAGAAAATAGCTTACCAGATATTGATGATATTGAGCTCGTTGAACTATTTACCTCCAAAATACAAAAAGCATAGTTTTTACCATTCGATTTGGAAAGCGTTCTTAATTTTTGAGATAGGTTCTATAAAAAACCGACCCGATCCTTTATTTCTGTTCAGTAATAATGATCTTCATTCCAGTTCTAAGTCGGATATACTCTCCATCTTGGGTCATTATTCCGATTTCATGGTGACCGCAACAGTCGCATGTGCGTGCGGTTACGATACCTTCCGTCGATTCTCTATGGCCATCGTTTTCATCCATTGATTGTTAATCCTTTCTCCACAAAATTCCTGTTGAGGTTCCTCCGAATACATCATTTCAAAATTATTAATGTTACCATCAGTTCAATACTTTCTGAAGGAATGGTGTTCATATGGTTTGAATTGTCAAATATGATTTGATGGCTTGTTTTCATGTAGTGTCTCTGCTAATACCCTAAATGATTTGACGATATCTCTTATAAGGTGTATTTCACAGCTATATATATTAGTCAAATCGATGGTAAACTTAAAATCACACTTTATATATTGAACGGCGATGCCAGAATCCATGAAAACATCAGCAACAGCCGGCAGAAAAGTAACACTTGTCGGTGTCCTGGTGAACACATTTCTAATTCTGTTCAAGCTGGTTACCGGGATATTCGGTAGCAGTCAGGCCCTGATCGCGGATGCGGTCCACTCCTTTTCAGACCTTTTTACGGACGTCGTGGTTCTGATCGGTCTCAAAATCAGCAGTAAGCCTCCTGATAAGACACACCATTTTGGCCATGCCCGCATTGAAACACTGGCATCCACAATTGTCGGGATGGCGCTTATCGTGACGGCGCTGTACATCGGTATAGAGGCTTCTTTAACGATTTATCATCATACTGAATACCACCCAACCACTCTGGCATTGTTCGGAGCCGGCGTATCGATTGTATTTAAAGAAGCCTTGTATCATTACACCATTCGCACCGGGCGACGAATCAAAAGCCAATTGATCATGGCCAACGCATGGCATCACCGCTCAGACGCCTTCTCTTCGGTGGCTGTTTTAATCGGGGTTACCGGGACCCTGATAAACCCCTCATGGCACATTCTCGATGCCTTCGCAGCTCTGCTGGTCTCCTTTTTTGTTGTAAAAGTCGGTTTGGACATTTTAAGAGATGCTTTGCGCGAGTTCACCGATACGGCTCCCCAACCTGAAATCATCGGTAAAATAAAACAGTGTGCATTGTCCGTGAACGGCGTTGTCGATACACATGATCTTAGGGTTCGAACTTCCGGTGGCTTTTATCAAATGGAAATACACATCGTTGTGGATGGTCAACTGACAGTTTCAGAGGGGCACAAGATTGCAAAGACGGTGGAGGGTTGTCTATTTGAGGATGTGGGGAACTTCGACCGTATTATCATACATGTGGACCCGGAGATCGAAAAGTGATTTGGACAACAAGCTCATTTAGAAGTTGCCATTATGATGTTCGATCAAGATGATTGTGGTGTTTTTTTAGGACGACGATGGAATTTTTTCACGTAAGTAGCGGTTCATGCTCGCTATAGCAATCGTACCGAGTATGATACAGCCTCCCAGGATCGTGCGTAATGTCGGGATCTCCCCAAGTAATACAAACGCAAAAATGATTCCGTAAACCGGTTCCAGACATGCGGTAATGCTTGCCAGCTGTGTTTTGATGTGAACAAGACTTTTGATAAACAGTGCATGGGCTAAAGCGGTACAAAAAATTCCAAGAAGCGCCAGCAAGGCGAAATCCGCTGCCTGGAGGGTCAAATCTTCGAAAAATACAAAAGGGAGCAAAGTTAATGTTGCTATCCAATTTTGATACCAGACAATCACCATTGGAGGGTAGGTGCTGACATATTTTCGATTTAATATCGAAAGGACGGCAAATGTGAATCCCGATATTGTTCCCCAAAACGCGCCTTGGGTGATATTGTTTTGAAAATCTAAAGACGGAATCACCAGGATCAATCCAAGAACCACGGATCCTGCCGTTAACATATCGAAACGGCGCAGTTTTTCCTTAAAAAAATAGGGTTCCATAAAGGTAACGAAGACCGGAAATGTGGAAAATGTGAGCAGGCCCACTGCAACTGTCGAAATCTGAATCGCGTGAAAAAAAGTTGTCCAGTGGATCGCCAATATGATGCCGAGAAAAATAAGAACCGAAAAATCCTGGATTGATTTTGTGTGAATTTTGACTTTTGAGTAAAAAAGTATTGCACTTAGTGTCAGCGTGGCAAAAGCGGTTCTGCCAATGACAATCACTAAGGGTGGCAGGAATAAAAATTTTCCGAACAGTCCGGCAAGCCCAAAAAGCAATACAGCAATATGAATTTCAATCAAACCATGACGTTTTTGGAGTCATTTTAACAGCTTTCTCTAACGATAGTATACAACGAATCCGATCGATTGCCCGAAATCATAAAATTTAAATAGTGTCCGTCCATGAATGAGGATTTTTGTTCAAGATCAAGGCATGCGAAAAAAATAACCACAGGCATATGATTTATATTCCGAGGATTATTTTTTGAGCATAACACAGAGATTGGGCAAAAAGACCATTTATGGACGGACACTAAATAGCAAATCAGATAGTGAATTACAAGGAGACAACATGAAATCAAATCAACTTCTTTATCTTTCCCAGGATGACGTTGAGGCTGTTGGAATGACAATGGCTGAAATCATTGATGCGCTGGAGATCGCCTTTCGGGAAAAGGGAAGAGGGAATACAGAGATGCCCCCTAAACCGGGCATTCATCCGGGCGGTGGCGATAACTTTATTCACGCTATGCCGGCTTACATTCCGGCCATGAAAGCTGCCGGTGTTAAATGGGTCAGCGGTTTTCCGGGGAACCACAAGATGGGACTGCCCTATATTACGGGGTTGCTCATCCTCAATGATCCTGAAACCGGACTTCCGATATCGGTAATGGATTGCATATGGATCACCGCCATGCGAACCGGTGCCGCATCGGCGTTATCCGCCCGATACCTGGCTCGTCCGGAATCTTCGGTTATTGGAATACTGGCTTGCGGAGTTCAGGGGCGCACCAATCTTGAGGCGATGGATGTCCTTTTTCCAATAAAGCGGGTTATGGCCTATGATGTGGACGAGAATATATCCCGGCACTATGCTAAGGAGATGGGCTCCCGTTTTGACCTGGAGGTGGTGCCGGTAGCAACCCCGCGTGAAGCGGTTTCCGGATGTGACATTGTCGTCACTTCCGGACCGATATTAAAAAAACCGCATGCTACGATTCAGTCGGGCTGGTTAGATGCGGGGGCTTTTGCTTCACTGGTCGATTTCGACGCTTACTGGCATCCGGAGGCCATGGCCGAGTCGGAAAAGTTTTGCACGGACGATATACAGCAACTTCTCCACTATCAGCAGAACGGCTACTTTCAGAATATTCCATCCCTGCATGCAGATTTAGGAGAACTTGTCGTCGGAAAAAAGAAGGGGAGAGAAACCCCTGCCGAGCGGACCATGACGGCCAACCTGGGTCTGGCGTTAGACGATATGGCCGTGGCGCCGCTCATTTATCAACGGGCCCTGGAGAAGGGAATCGG
Source organism: uncultured delta proteobacterium (assembly GCA_963706295.1). Lineage (GTDB taxonomy): Bacteria > Desulfobacterota > Desulfobacteria > Desulfobacterales > UBA11574 > UBA11574. Next base: position 27,532 of record CAVPLW010000006.1, read on the forward strand.
CACGCCCTTGCCGCTGTAAGACAAAATAAAGGTCGGGTTCATTTGGGATGTAGCGCTTAACTAAAAAACTTTTAAGGTTTCTTTGGGATTGACTTGAGAAGAGGAATTATATTATCAGTCGTTCATTATGGCACTTTTGAAAGCAAAAGAGATCAGGGTCAGGTTTGGCGGACTGCTGGCCCTGGCACCGCTTATTGTGAAGAAAATTTTTGAGATTATTGATGATATCAATAAAAAAAATCAAACTACCATTTTGCTGGTTGAACAGAACGCCAATCTCGCGTTACAAACAGCCGAAAGAGGATATGTACTGGAAACCGGCAGTATCGTCATGGAGGACGATGCCAAGATTTTGCTGAACAACCCCCGGATCAGAAAAGCCTACCTGGGAGAGTAGGGATGGTCATTGACTACTCCGTGTGGCGTTGAGCACGAATAATGCTCGGTGCCTTGTCGTCTTGTTCCTGATTCAGTTGAAGCAAAATGATGGATGCGATAACGATAAGGCCGCCGGTGATCTGCGGGATTTCCATAATTTCATTGAGAAAGATATAAGATATTATGCCGGCGGTAATGGGTTCTATGGTTGCGGTAATGCTGGCCCGGGTGGAGCGGATCAGGCTGATACCCTCCAGGTAGAGGCCGAAAGGAACGAGGGTTCCCATCACTCCGATATACACAATCCACATCCATTGCACGGGTGAGTAAGCGTGCATGAAGGCTTCAAGGGGGGGGTGCAGGATATTCCAGACCACAGCGCCGAAAAGCAAGGCGTAAAAGAGAACCGTCCAGGGATTGTAGCGGCGCATGCCGTATTCACCGTGAATGGCATACCAGGCAAAGGTTAAGGCCGATAAAAGCCCGCTAATGATTCCAACGATATTCATGGAAAGAATCTCTAAATTGTAGGCTCCGACAACCAGATAACAACCGAATGTAGCACCGACAAGGGCGATCAATGTTAAGCGGCTCAGTTTTTCGCGCATAAACACAACGGAATGCAGGGCGATGAAACTTGGGGCCAGATACTGAAGCAAGATCGCGGCCGCCACTTTTATTTTGCTGATGGTAAACAGATACGTAAACTGGACGCCGGCCATCCCCACGGTACCGAACAGGATAAAATACAAAATATCCTTACGGGATATTTTTAGCAGGGAAGAAAAGCGGATCAAAAGGCATAGAAACAATAAGACCGCTGAAATGGTCAGCCGCATCTGGACCAGCTGAAAAGGGGTAATGCCGCTGTTAAACAAAAATTTGGCCGATGATCCCGACAAACCCCACATTAAGGCGGCCAGAACAACATAAAGATAGCCCCATCTATGGTTTTTGACAGATTCTTATTGGTTTCATAATCTTTGGAGAATTAACTTGTTGTTCACAGATCAAGATGTTGATATTATCCCAAAAATACACAAAGCTGTTTTAAGTATAAATATTGAAAGGAATCGCAACATTACAAAACAGTAAGGCTTGATGTCAAACTGATTTTTACCTAGGTTGAGCGTTTCAAATTTTGCTTGAATAAACTTATATTTTAATATCAAGCTATTAAGCTTTATTTTGTTGTTAGTTCCAGCAATTTGTTGGGTGCAGCGCCATATGAGTAAAAAAGGATTTTTTCCCTTTGTAGAAGCAAAATTTGAAACCCTAAAGGGCTTTCCGGATTCACCGAATCTGCTGCGTTGCCGGCGGTTCGAAGTACGAGAGTACGTCTTTGCCGCCTGCGCCTTGCATATCCGGCAAATCCGAAAATCGCTCAACATAGGTTTTAGAAACTCATGTTTTGTACCCGGATATTGCTAAAATTTTTTTATAGAAGAAATTATAATATATCTCTCTATTTATAATGTCACAAGGAGGATAATATGCGAATTGGTGTCCTAAAAGAGATAAAAACTAAAGAACATCGGGTTGCCGTTACGCCGGAAGGTGTCGAGCAGATGCGGGAACATGGACATGAAGTTTTCGTTGAGATTGACGCTGGTAATGGGTCTGATTTTTCTAACAAAGATTATGAAAACGCCGGGGCAACAATTTGCAGTTCTCCGGAAGAGATTTACCGGGAATGCGAAATGATTATGAAGGTAAAAGAACCGTTTGCCCGTTGAGTACCCGTTAATACAAAACGGGCAGATTCTGTTTACCTATTTTCATTTTGCCGCGTCATTTGAACTTACCAAAGCCATTATGGATTCGGGAGCTGTTGCTATAGCCTACGAAACAGTGGAACGGAAGAACGGTTCATTACCACTTCTGACACCCATGAGTGAAGTTGCCGGCAGACTGTCTATCCAAGAGGGGGCCAAATATCTGGAAAAGACGTATGGCGGCTGTGGGGTTCTTCTTAGCGGTGTGCCGGGAGTAGAACCTGGCACCGTTTTGATTATCGGCGGCGGTATCGTTGGGACCAATGCTGCCAAAATCGCTTGTGGCCTTGGTGCAAAGGTGTATCTGCTGGACAATAATCCTGAAAGGCTTCGTTATCTGAGCGATATAATGCCCCAAAACTGTTTTTTGTTAATGTCGAGTCCAGGTATCATTAGAAGACTTTTAAAAGAGGCGGATCTTGTTGTGGGAGCGGTTCTTATCCCCGGAGCTGCTGCTCCCAAGTTGATTTCTCGGGATATGTTAAAGTTGATGAAGAAGGGTTCGGTTATTGTTGACGTGGCCATTGATCAGGGCGGGTGCATTGAGACGGCAAAACCCACGACTCATGATAATCCCATATATGAGGTGGATGGTGTTGTTCATTACTGCGTTGCAAATATGCCCGGGGCGGTTTCATATACTTCAACCAAGGCACTCACCAATGTAACGCTACCGTATGCCCTTGAAATTGCGGATAAGGGTTATGAAAAAGCAGCAATGGAGAACCCTGAGATTGCCAAAGGTATTAATATAATCCAAGGGAAGGTGACTTATAAAGCTGTAGCAGAAGCTTTTGGTTTGGAGTACTGGCCGCTGGAATCCCTATTATGAGCCCTTTGAAAAACGTCCTCTTTTTTCCAATCCCTGCGTCAGGCTCAAATTTTAATCCTCGAAATACCTATTGTATGTCTGTGGTTAAAATTTTCGCCTTTCTTGGCCTTGAAAAAAATTGAACATTTTTCAAAGGGCTCAATATATATAATATTTTAAAACCTTTAATATATTGTTGCATTCAGTCAATCCGAATTAAAAGTCGGATTCAACAATTTTCACCAATTCGTCGAAGTCTTCAATAATATAATCTGCACCGGCATTTTTCAGGTCTATTTTTAGCCGATCTTTATCGGATGAAGATTTAAGGATTCCGATGCCGATAAATCCTGCCCTGGATCTTGAGGCCGCCATCATGTCATCGGGCATGTCTCCAATATAGTAATATTTGGAAACTTTGTTTTTATGGGCCGCTTCAATGGCATCGAGCATATACGGATTCGGTTTGCTGAGAGAAATTTTTGTTTGTTTTTGTTCAAATATCTTTTGCTCTTCTTTGAGACAGTCGTCCAGCGTCAAAATTAGTGAAAAGAACTTTTTTAGATCAAAAAGCTCAAGAGGATAATCGGCCTCAATTTGGGGCCGTCCGGTGGCGATGGCCAGTATGTTGTTTCGTGACAGGCTCTCAAGCAAAAATTTGTCAATCAGCAACGTTTCTCGGTTGATGAATCCCTTTTCATGATACACCTTCGACCGAATCCCGTAGGTGGATTCAAAGAGTTCCTTGCCAAGATATATCTCTTGAAAAATCTGCTTGATGATATTTCCGCTTCCAACATCGCCAGTGTACAGGCTGGTGATGAAATCGTTTGATATTCTTCCATATTTTTCCAGTAACGTGGATACGGGATTTTTTTCAGAGTTTAAAAATTGGGCAAGATTGGCAACATCACAGTTCCGGAGTGTTTTTTTATACGTGGTCCACGGGTCTGAATCCGGGTATTCTGATGATCTTTTAACCAGAGTAAACAGAAGATTGATGATTAAAAATGTTAAGTCCCAGTCATTATTGAGACCGCCACTCTGTTTTACCCTGGCAAGGTCGGCATGGGAGAACAAGGGTTCGGGCAGAATTTTCCAAGAATCAGCACCTTTGAAAAATAGTCTGGCGGTTTGTCTGACCGTGTTTCTATATGACTCGGAGACATTGACAATAACGCCATCCATGTCAAAAACGATTAATGCTTGAGGCCTGTCTTTTTTTTTCATAAAATTTCTTATAACCGAACACAATGGTTCTTGCAATTTAAATTTGAATTCCCCGCTGCTTGTTGGAGTATAACGGAAATCCCGACTCACGGGGCAGCGCGGGATGAATTCAAATAAAGTATAAGATCCTTGTTAAACCGAAAGTGCGGTGCCACAGTCCGAAGGGCTGTGGCAAAAATTTCGAAATACCCCGTAGCTGGTTGAGGTGAGCGTAAATCCCGCTTTCGGGGCTTCGGGGATAGAAATTTTGGCTTTTCTTTTATTAGATCCCGAAGGTAAACCTTCGGGAGTTTCATAAAATCGTCACACGATTTTATTGCAAAATGGATTCGCTTGGAAACCAAAGCGCTTGTTTCAGGTTATGAAATAAAACTCATTAATTCTCTTTCTCCTTTTTGGCTGGCAAAGCAGATTATACATGTCAAAAAATGACACATTTATTGCCAAATATTGTCAATCCAATCGGTTTATGAGAATCAGGTGATTTTCTAAGTTGTTGAAATCAAAGACATATCAAAATTATTCAATTAAATTTAACATTTTGCACGCTTTTTGCAATGACCTAATGGCAAATAATAAAAGTTTCTCGGGTGTACGTGCATCTTTTCAGCGGGCATCTTCAAAAAAATAAAAAATGAAAAAGATAATACCCGATGTTAATAACGGCATTATGGGAAACTATAAAATTTGGTAGGGTTTTGGTGGCGTGTTAACCTATCTTCATAACTCTTCCAGGAGGGCGATCCAAAAGGATCGCCCTTTTTCATTGTTAGAACTGAAAAAGACAACCTAAGTTGATCAAGGGTGCGAAACTCGAGAAGATTTATTGTAAATTTGAAGACGGTATAGCAATCAAGGTGACCATTGCTTTGGCAATGAGTTTTTCCTGATTCTCATTTAGAGAAAATAGTTCGGACTCTGATACTTTGATTTTTTTCCCATTATTGACCACCTTCGATCGGCAGACAATATGTTTCCCAACAGCGGGTTTAAAAAAGTTGATTTTGAATTCAATGGTCAAGATACGAAAAGCTTCAGAAACGGTTGTGTATGCTGCGTATCCGGCGGTATGGTCGGCCATGGTTGCAATAACACCGGCATGTACAAATCCGTCCTGCTGACTGTGATCTGAGCGAATCTTCAGGCGCGTTTCGAATATTCCGTAAGCCACTTGATCGACTTCGAACCCGATGGCGGCTGGAAAGCCCTGAACATAATCTTCTTTAAGAAACTCGAGCCTATCTTTATTCATATAATAATCTCCCTTTTTCCACCATCATAGCTTTGAGGGGAAAATACTTGCACAATATGGTTCATAAGGTAAAACATCAATTGATCGTAAACAAAATGGGGGTATATATATTATTTATTTGATTTAAGAAGCATTTTAATAGATTTGGATGATTTTTCATAACCCTTATACATATGAGATATAAATCTATTAAAAAACTCCATTTTGTTTACCTTTTAGGAAAGCCGATGATACCCCATCTCCTTCGTTATCAAGGGTTCGCAGTAGACGACGGAGGTTTATCCCGCTTTGTATAGCGGGGCTTCACCCTTGATGCCTTGAATCTGGGGCATCCTCGACTTTCGTTCAATTGAGGTAAAGGTGATCTTATGAATGATCAACAATTTCGTCAACTGCTTAATCGATATCAATTTTCATGGGCGGGGTATCGCAAGGTTAGAAAAGGCGTAAAAAAGCGGATACACCGGTATATGAAATCCATAGAATGCAAGACCATGGCAGACTTTCTGGATGAGGTGGACAAAAATGATGAAATCAGACATCAATGTGAACTCCTGATGACGGTTTCCATCAGCCGTTTTTTTCGAGATCGGGGATTTTGGCAAAGTTTTAAAGAAAATATTTTGCCGGAATTTATGGATGTCGGCAGAGAAAAAATTAAATTCTGGTCCGCAGGCTGTGCGTGCGGTGAAGAGGTATACAGCTTCAAAATCATCTGGAATTTGTTGAGCAACAGTTATTTACATGTTCCGGCTCTTGAAGTGTTGGCCACCGACATCAATCCCGTTTACCTCGACCGTGCTCGCTCCGGTATTTATCCTCCCAGCAGTCTCAAAGAAGTAACAAGAGAGATTCAGTCCAGATATTTCAAACAAAAGAATGGTAAAAAACTGTTTGAGGTGAAGGCGTCACTTAAGAAGGGTATTACATGGAAAATACATCACCTGCTTTCCGATCCCCCCGGGTTGAATTTTGATATCATATTTTTGCGAAACAATGTTCTGACCTATTATAAAGAACGACCGAAAAAGAGGGCTTTCATCAACGTCTTGGAAAGTCTTGCGCCATGTGGAATCTTGGTCTTGGGGTCCCATGAAACGGTTCCCTTTGAAACAGAGGATCTTGCCGGTGTTGCGCCATATCCCTATGTCTTTAGAAAAATAGCAATCGGAAAGCCGATTGTATAAGCTTGACCATTATTGGTGAAAGGTGGTGGGTGTATTGAAACCCTGGAAAATGATGTTGGAATAAAAAAACAGAGGGCAATCCAAAAAGCCCTCTGTTTTTACAGCCATATCAAGATGGTTAGGAAATTTCGTCTATAAACGATTCTACAATCTTATCAGCAACAGCCTTGTTGTCGACAGTGTAGTTGCCGGATTCGATCCTTTTTCTTAATTCAGAGACCTTATCTTCTCTCACATCCGGTTCAGATGCGATGATCTCCCTTGCGGTTTGGACCTCTTTTGAGGCCGTGGAAAGGTTAACAATCGTATCTTGTCCTGACTGATTTTTTTCTTCAACCTTTGGTTCATTAGAAGTCTGTTTTCCCCCCATCCCTTCTATTTCATTTTCCGGGCGTTTGGGGAGTTGTTTGCTTATTTCGTAGTGAATGATTCTGTTGTCAATTTTCATTAATATTACCCTCTAATTTCTACTTCATATTGTTTATCGATGGTTTCTTCGGTGATTTCTTTTAATTTGTTGGTTAAAAAAATTGAATCTTCGATGGAAAGTGAATTTATGGTTTCACCGTTTTCATCAATTTCTTTGAATATGAGCCCATTGGGATTGTCTCCGGTAATGGCCAAATGTCCCTCCATATTCATTTTCAAGTTTTTCAAATACCTCTTTCTCAACCTTATCGTACGGTCCGTATTGTGTAATCTTACCTACAATATTATCGGTAATATTATCAATAATCGTTTTCCGTCTGGCCTTTGTGGAAATACTGATCCTGTCCGGTAGACCGGTATCCGTATTTTTCGGCCTGATGGAAATCCTGCTTTGGCGAAGTTGATCACCGTAAACCCGCAAAACATTATTGACTTGATAAGCTGTTATCGTCATGATTCTCCACCTCATTTTTCTTATCGGCAACGATTATATAAAACTTTAGGCAAAAAATAATTTTTTTTTCATATCTACGGTGAATTCTATGAAAAAGCTTTTTAAAGGGAATCCAAGGACTTCAGAAAATGGATGATTTCAAATTCCGGAAACCGGCAAATTCCTCAATTTCAAGCGTCAAAAAAATGCCTCTTTTTTCCTACCTCATAATTTGCTTTATATATCTATCTTGAATAATTGATAAAAACCAACCCATTAAACTGGCACCCTTCTTGCTATATTTAAGGCCGAAGTTAAAGCTCAAATAAATTTCTTGTGCTCATATTATCGGTTCATTTTTGTTAAACCTTAAAGCAAACAATATATCCTTGTCCGTCTGTGTGGGGTTTCGGTTGATCCCTCTCACTCAGGTTTTTTTGGAGATAATTTAGTTATGATTAATGTCGCAGTAGTTGGTTCCGGATACTGGGGGAAAAATTTAGTGCGTAATTTCAACGAACTGGGTGCACTTCACACCATTTGTGATAGCAATCCTGAAACGCTTAGATGTTTTAAGGAAAAGTATCCTGACAAAGAATTTCAAACATCTTTAGAAATAGTATTACAAAACCCGGATATAGATGCCGTCGTAATTGCTACGCCGGCAGAAACCCACTTTGATTTGGCCAAAAGTGCGCTCCAGGCCGGCAAACATGTATTTGTTGAAAAGCCACTGGCCCTTATTGTTAGTGAGGCTCAAATTCTTAAACAGCTTGCCATGAGCGAGAATCTCAAGCTTATGGTGGGACATATCCTCTTGTATCATCCGGCCATTATAAAACTTAAAGAGATCATTAGCTCAGGTGAACTGGGAAAGATTAACTACATCTATTCAAACCGGTTGAACCTGGGCAAAATCCGCACCGAAGAGAACATTCTCTGGAGCTTCGCTCCCCATGATATTTCCGTTATTCTTTATCTGTTAGAAGAGATGCCAACGCAGGTCCTGGCTCAGGGAGGGAATTACCTCAATCGAGATATAGCCGACGTAACCATGAGCGTTCTTTCATTCAAGAGTGGGGTAAAGGGACATGTTTTTGTCAGCTGGCTCCATCCCAATAAAGAGCAACGCCTTGTCGTTATTGGAGATAAGAGAATGGTGGTCTTTGATGATACGTTGTCTGAGGGGAAATTACAGATACATGATAAAGGCGTAGAATGGATAAATCGCCAGCCTGTTCCACGGAAAAATGAAGCCCAGATCATTCCCATAGATACTTGTGAGCCTCTGAGAGCAGAATGTGCTCATTTTATTAATGCCATAGAATCAGATAGACCTATCAAAACTGATGCCAACAATGGAATTCAGGTTCTAAAAATCTTAAACGCCTGCCAGGAATCTCTTGAGAAGCAAGGTGCGGTCGTCAGCCTGAATGGAAACGGTATTTCTGAGCCATATTTTATCCATGAGACTGCCGTCATTGATAAACCTTGTCAGATTGGAAAAGACACAAAGATCTGGCATTTCAGCCACATTATGCGAGGAGCTGAAATTGGCGAGCGATGCAATATCGGACAAAATGTCGTTGTTTCTTCCGGAGTTAAAATCGGGAACAATGTCAAAATCCAAAATAACGTTTCAATCTATGAAGGGGTTATGCTTGAAGATGATGTATTCTGTGGTCCTTCCATGGTTTTTACCAATGTGATTAATCCTCGCAGTCATATTTCAAGAAAACATGAATTTAAACAAACCATAGTCCAAAAAGGGGCTAGTATCGGTGCAAATGCAACCATCGTATGCGGCAACACCATCGGCCGATATGCCTTCATTGGTGCAGGCGCGGTAGTTACCAAAGACGTGCCTGATTATGCGTTGGTTGTGGGGAATTCAGCCAAAATCGTTGGCTGGATGTGCGAATGCGGTCATCAGATTACTTTCGATGGTGAAGCTGCCGCCTGCTCAGAATGTGAAAAGCCATACATAAAAGTAAAAGGAGAAGTAAGTCCGATATCAGAGGAGGTGAGGCTGGTGAAGTTAGAGGCCGCATGGTAATTTCGGTATCTAATATATTTTATAAGATGACGGAAAACATATTTAGAATGAAAAGGAATTTTAATGGGAGATACATTAAAACAAGGCGAAGCACTTTTTGCCGAAGGAAAAATTGAGCAAGCTGAAAAATGGTTCTTAAAAATATTAGAAAAAGAACCACAAAACAAAGAGGTATTTAATAATTTAGGAGTAATTGCTTTTCAATGCCAACAAATAAATAAAGCAATAGAGTATTTTAACGAATCATTACAGATAGACCCGTTTTATAAAGAAAGTGTGTTAAATTATAGTTATCTCCTAAAAGAACTTAATATGCTTAAAGAAGCCTCCCCTTTTTTAGAGAAGGTTCTCGAAGCATATCCTAACGATAAAGAGCTACAAAAACTTTTTAATGAAAGTAAAATAATAGAAAAACCCAAAAGAAAAATTGCGGTTTTATGTCTGCCTGGACTTCAATCCTTTCTTGGCGATATCGTAGACTTTTTTAATACAAAGTATCAAGTCCGCACATGTTATAGCAATAATAATAAGGAGATAGTAGATGCAGTTCAATGGGCTGACGTTGTTTGGATCGAGTGGGCCAACGAATTAGCAATCGCATTAACAAATCATCCAACCTTATTAGATGGTAAACATATAATTTGTCGTTTGCACAGTTATGAAGCCTTGGCTGGTTTTGTTCAAAAAGTTAAATGGGAAAAAATTGATGACTTAATATTTGTGGCAAAGCATATTAAGGATATCGTGCTTCAACAAGATCCGAGCCTTCCTGGTAAAGTAACGAATATCCTTATAATTCCCAACGGTGTCAATTTGGACAAGTTTGTTTTTCGAGATAGGTCCAAAGGGAAAAACTTAGCTTACCTTGGCCATATAAATTACAAGAAAGGGCCAATGCTGCTTCTGCATGCCTTCAGAGAACTTTTACAGGCAGACACCAAATATCGTTTGTTCATTGCAGGAGATTTTCAGGATGCAAGATATCAACTTTACTTTAACCAAATGATCAAAGAGATGGATTTGGCAAAAAACATCCAGTTCGATGGGTGGGTAGATGATGTGCCTCACTGGTTGGAAAATAAACACTATATTGTTTGCACAAGCGTTTTGGAAGGGCATCCTGTCAGCCTAATGGAAGCAATGGCATGCGGTCTTAAGCCGGTTATTCATAACTTCGTGGGGGCAAGAGATATTTATCCTGAAAAATATCTTTGGAACACAATTCCTGAATTTTGTCAAATACTTACTAGTGACGATTATTCTTCGATCGAATATAAAAATTATATTGAAAAATATTACAGCTTAAGTCTTCAGATAGATAGTATTGAAAACGTTATTTCTATAGCGCCAATTATGAACAAAAGAAAAAATAAATCGAATCTAAAGAATAATAAAGAGACTGCTCGTATAGGTAATAATGATCCTTCCTATAAATCGATATATCCAGAATACCCAAAAGAAAAAAAGTTCACAAATGGAGAAATCAGAGATTGGTATAACAAATTCCTTGGGAATTTAAAAAGGGATCATGAAAGACAAAATCCGAGGCATCAGCAAATAAAACAAACACTGAAAAAGATCATAAAAGCAGGAATGAAAGTTCTAGATATTGGTTGTGGAACAGGTATTAGTTCTAAGTTTATGGGAGAGCTGGGTGCCGAGATCATCGGGGTAGATATTTCTGATGAGTTAATAAAGTTTGCAATGAATGAATCAGCGCATCAGAATGTAAAGTATATTGTCGAAGACGCAACCCAAATAAATTTACAAATGAGTTTCGATGCTATTACGATTATTGATTCTATGGAACATATTCCGAGGGAAAAAATTGAAGATTTTGTAAAGTCTGTTTATCGCCATGCCTCAAAAAAAAGCATAATATATCTTAACATACCTGACGGGAGATACCAGCGTTATATTAAAATGAATCATCCCGAAAAACACCAGATTGTTGATGAAGATTATGATCCAGATATATTAATATCCATGTTTCAAAAAATTGGATTCCAACCTTACCATGTTTCAATTTACGGGCTTGATTTACCAATTCAATACAATGAATATCTCTTTATGACGGAATATGCTCTCGAAAATTTATATAAGCAATCGTTCGAAAGGATGAGACACTAGTTAATAAGTTTTTAGCCAGATGAGCCGTTTTTCATTCTTATAATAATGTACCCTATCAAGGCAAAATAATCTGTAACGGACATAAGTATAATGACTAAGAAAAAGAATAAAAGTAGAAAAAATAGAAAAAGTCCAAAGATTGATTCAAATCCATGTAAAAAACAGGTTGCATTAGAAGATGCCGTTGAAAAACCTTTCACAATCTCTGCCTGCATGATAGTTAAGAATGAAGAAGCTCTTTTACCTAAATGCCTTGAAAGCATAAAGAGTTTTGTTGATGAAATAATAATTGTAGATACAGGTTCAACAGATAAAACACTTAAAATTGCTGAAAGTCATGGCGTTAAGATTTATCATCATCCATGGGAAAACAACTTCAGCAAACACAGAAACCAGTCAATCTCTTATGCTTCGGGAGACTGGATATTGGTTATAGATGCGGATGAAGAGATCGTTCATTGGGACGGCGGACTTGAAGCTGTCCTCAAAAATAAAGATGTTGATAGTGTTTATGTTAAAGTTAATAATATCTATGGAGGTGGTGCTGGAGAGGCCTGCCATAATTCCATTCGATTGTTTCGAAATACCAAGAGTGTCCGCTATGAAGGAAGTGTTCATAATCAATTGATGGGAACAAATACCAGTTTGGCATCAGCTATTGTAATTTACCATAAAGGATATTGCCTGGATGCTGAGAAAGAAGAACAAAAATATTTGCGTACGACAACCCTGCTTAAAAATGAGATCGAAAAAGATCCAGGCAACCCTAAACTCCACCATTATCTATCGGTGGCATATTTAGGTAAGCATCTTTATGATGAGGCCCTGGAAGAGTGCAAACAAGCGCTTTATATTGCCGAAAAACATGGACGACATGATGTTCTGTTCTTGTGGACTCGATTCGTAGCGTCAGTTTGCTATCTGAATAGCAATCGTCCTAATGAGGCGAAAAAAATATGCCTGGAGGCAATTGAAGAAAACCCAATGCATTTGGATTCTCATTATTTATTGAGCAGTCTCTATTATACTCAAGGCAATATGCAACCCTTCATGGAACATAGTGATAGGTATTTATCCTTAATAAAGCAATTGAATCAAAATACTGGTGAATTTGGCCTAATGGTTCATAATACTATCAGGCATGAGTGGCGCATTCATCTTCACCGTGGATTTGCCTATACATCTCTCGGACGAGAAGAAAAAGCCAAAAAAGAATATTCACTTGCTTTGAAAAAATGCCATAACAAAAATGAATATTATAAGCAGCGCTGTTTAATTCATCTGCAACGTTCTGAGAATGGTTTAGCTGAACAGTTTTTGAAAAAAGCATTGAAATACAATCCTGAAGATAAAGAGTTAAATGAGGCTAAGGTAAGGTTGATGGAGATCAGGGAAACTGATCATTTTGGCAATAAAAGTAAGAGCATGATGTCTTCAGGAAAGAGTAAGACAAATGTACCAACAATCAGCCTTTGCATGATAGTTAAGAATGAAGAAAAATTCTTACCAAAATGCCTTGATAGTGTAAAGGATTGTGTTGATGAGATTGTCATCGTAGATACCGGTTCTACAGATGATACCGTTGACATAGCAAAAAAATATACAGATAAGGTATATTTTCATCCATGGGAAGGTCACTTTAGCAAACACAGGAACCAATCCATAAAATATGCAACCAAAGACTGGATATTTATCTTGGATGCAGATGAGGCCTTGCTGACCGAATGTGGAAAAACAGTTCGTGAATCCATACAGGATGAGTCGATTGATAGCGTTTATGTTGTCGTTAGAAATGCTTTTGACGGAGGAGCTGGTGAGGCTGTTCATAATTCGATAAGGATATTCAGAAACAACGGGAAAATTCGTTATGAAGGAAGGGTTCATAATAGAATTGTGGGGACTGAAATGAGTAAAATCTACCCCATTACAATTTTGCATGAAGGATACAATCTGCCTTTGGAAGAAAGTAGAAAAAAGTTTATCCGAACAACGAAGCTCTTGAAGAAAGAGATTGAAGAGAATCCACAACATCCGAGAGCCTACCACTATCTTGCAGCATCATATCTTTCTGAAGAAATGCATGAAGATGCTATAGATATGGCCATGAAGGCTATTCAATTGGCTGACGAAAACAATTATGAGGACTACATCTACCTGTGGAGTCATTTTATTGCTGGTTTTTCGTACATGCATACAAACCGGTTAGAGGAAGCTGAAAAAGTTTGCTTGAATGCAATCCATAAAAGCCAAAAACATTTAGATTCTCATTACCTTTTGACAATTATGTATTATAATAAGAAGGATCGGGAAAAATTATTTCATCATAGCAGTGCGTATCTTTCCTTGTTAGAAAGAATTGCAAAAACGCCGGGTGAATTCGGGCCTATGGTGCACAATACCGTAAATCACCGGTGGCGTGTACATATTCACAGAGCTTTTGCCTTTCAGGAAATGGAAAAGAGAAAAAAAGCAGAAGGAGAATATTTGCGCGCTTTGAAGCACTGTGATGACAAACGAGAATATTACAAACTATTAACTTCTTTCCATATTCGTCGCTCGGAAATTTCTATTGCAGAGGAGTATCTGCTTAAAGCGTTAAAATATGACCAGAATGATTCAGAACTTTACCGAATAGGAGCCCAAATCTATTGTGGGTTGAGTATGAAGGATAAAGAAAAGGATTTTTTGAATGAAGCAATTAAAAAAGGTGTAAATGACTTGGAAGTTTTTTTTCGCTTGGGAACAATCTATCTCGAAGAAAAACAATACAACGCGTCATCGAGTCTTCTGGAAAAAGTGATCGAAATGGATGAGAGCCATTTAGGTGCGCGTATTAATTTAGGGGTTATTGCAAGAAGGTCCGGAGATTTAAATGGCGCTTTAATACATTTAGAAAAAGCGTTAGAGGTATCCCCGGATTCGGTAGAAGCTTTTTCGAATTTGGGATATGTCTATTTTGATGGACAAGATTTTTTAAAAGCAAAAGAAATTTTCGAGTATTTGGCTCACATCCATCCGACCCTGCTTGATATTCCTTTGATGCTATCTATGATTTATTTGAGCATTGGAAGTATCGAGCCGGTTGTGGCCGAATGTGACAAGATATTGAGTTTGCTTGAAATGGATCGAAACATGACCTTGAACAGTGTCCTTGATTTGAGCAACCTGTTCATAAATATCGGCAAGGTTTTACTCGAAGGGGAGCGACCTAAACTGGGAATTTTGGCATTTGATGTCGCAAGTTATCTAAATGACGAGTCAGATGTGATATTGAAAAAGATTGGAGACATATGTTTTCAAAAAGGAAACTATAATGATAGCCTAAAATACTTGGAAAAGGCAATTCGTTTAACCCCTCAGGATTGGGAGAGCTTTTTTATGATGGGATCTTGCTATGAAAAAATGGGTGTGCAAGACAGCGCTGCTGTATCCTATGAAAAGGCTAGAGCGCTTAACCCGGACAAGATCTCTTTGAAACACCTCTCCACATGATAATAAGCAACACAGCTCATTCGAAATGATAATGAGTGGCTGTTTCCATGAACATACCACCCGAATTTAGGAAATCCAATCCTTCTTGTCATTTCCTAAATAATAGATTTTATATTTTATCGACCTTCCTTTTATCCCGCTTTGAAAAGTTTAAAAAACCCCTAAAGTAATCTGCAGGGATGCCGATAAAAGATATTAACGTGAATCGGGCGCCCAAAACAATAACACATTTGGCAAGGATGCCAAAAAAGCTGAAGGCTAAAAGCTCAAAGCAAAAAACAAAAAAGACATCAAGGAGGATAAAATTATGGGTTTAAGAATTCAAAACAACATCGCGGCAATGAACGCACATCGGCAATTACAGATTTCAGATTCCGGATTGAGCAAATCTCTTGAGAGGCTTTCATCCGGGTACCGTATTAACAGGGCTGCGGATGATGCTGCTGGTTTGGCAATTTCCCAGCAGTTCAGGGCTGATATTGCATCTTACAAGGTAGCTTCAAGGAATGCATCTGAAGCATCATCTCTGCTCCAGGTGGCTGAGGGAGCCTTGGATCAGATCGGCAATATGCTCACCAGATTGAAGGAGCTGGCAACCCAGGCATCATCGGCCAATGCGGGGGCCAACCTCTCAAAAATCAATGCCGAAGGGAATGCTCTTATTAGTGAAATCGACCGAATTGCTACGTCCACTGAATATGCCAATACAAAATTGATTAATGGCAGTTTTGGCGTTGGTATTAGTGCCGGCTCTACGGCAACAGCTACCGATGGTGTTTCGACTGCTTCAGGTATGCAGGCGTTAGAGACATATACCATATCAACAGCCGTGGGTTCTTCTGGGGCGGGATACGTTAATGTAACCATAACAACCGGTGATGGTTCCCAGACAATAAACAACGTGGCTGTACCCGGTGCCGGCGTAACATCTTCGGTCTCTTTCAGTTCTTTTGGTTTAGACGTGACCTTTAATAACAACCTTACCTCAGGTGCCGGAACAGCCGGGACTATTATAGGTGCGGATACAGGAAACTCGACCTTCCAGGTCGGTGCTGAAAATCAAGCGGACAACAAGATTACTGTAAGTATCGGTGACGCCACAGCAGCCACACTTGGCCTTACTGCGGATCAGCTTGATACTGCCTCTGAGGCCGTGGCTTTCTTGACCACTATCGATTCAGCTATAGGTACACTTGCCGACAGAAGAGGTGATATTGGTGCTGCCTCAAATAGGCTCGCATATGCGTCTTCCAACCTGAGTGTGACCATTGAAAACGTTCAGGCAGCTGAATCTGTGATCCGCGATGTGGATATGGCGTCTGAAATGACGACATTTACCAAGAACCAGATTCTGCTCCAGGCTGGTACGGCCATGCTTGCACAGGCAAATATGGCGCCGCAGGTTGTACTGTCGCTGTTCGGATAATAAAATCCTGCTTACAGGATTTTATAAAACGCAGCTTCGCTGCTTGGAACAGACAAACAACAAACATTCCGTTGGAGGCTTGACTCTCAGAGCCTCTGACGGATTAAACCTTAAAATAAAAACCCTGTCTCCGGAACTCCGGGGGCGGGGTTTTGTTTTTGTGTTTATTCGAAATGGCAAGGATTTTGCTATATAAGAAACGTGGTATTAAAACTCTTAAGTTTTGGGACAAATTTTCCGATAATCATATAAAGATCGGGCAGTTTTTTCCTGTATGTAATGTTTTATTAAACAATAAATATCTTAAACAATGACCTTAATCTAATTTTTTAGTTTTAAGATAAATATGTGGAGATCATATGTCTTTAAGTACAAATCTAGTGTCAGGCCTTGCCAGTGGTTTTGACTGGCGATCGATGATTGACCAATTGATAGCGGTTGAGCATAGACAGGTTGATCTGGTAGAGAACCGAAAAGGAGAATATGAAGATAAACTTTCGGAATGGCAGTCTTTTAACACAAAGCTTCTCTCTCTGAAGACAGCGGCCGCAGACCTCAAAGATACCGAAGATTTTGATGTTTATACTTCAAATATGATTTCAGACAGCAGTTCCGTAGATGCTGAAGATTTGCTGTTGGTTTCCACTTCTTCATTGGCCTCAAAAGGTTCTTACTCAATTGTCGTCTCGTCTCTTGCCACCGCCCAAAAGTTATCATCCAGATCATTTTCAAGCTTTTCCGATGCGTTGGGAGCTTCTTATGTCGGCGATATCCTGATTAACGGCGTTGCAGTCAGTATAAGTGAGACAGACAGCTTGGCGAGTATTCGTGATAAAATCAATAATGCCAATTCCGGATCGAACCCTACAGGTGTGACTGCCAGTATCGTAAGTTATGGTGCCAACGACTACAGGCTGATGTTGACCAGCGATAACACCGGCGAAGACGGTATCGGTCTACAAAATGCTTCGACCTCCGGTCTTGTTGAATTGTTCGGATGGAAAGACAAATCCTCATCTATAAAAAACAGTATCACCGGTGGTGCCCAGTCCGACAGTTTCAGCAATTCAACCCAAGATGTCAAAACGCTTTTGGGACTTTCTACAACCCAGTCGGGGACTATCCAGATCATGGATGGAAACAGCGCGTACCAAAATGTGAGCATCGATTTTTCCAATGATTCCCTTGAAGACATCAAAACAGCGATAAACGGTGCCGCTATTGTCGGCGTTTCCGCTTCGGTTGTCACAGATACAAGCGGGAGTATCACCACTTACAAGCTCCAGATAGACGGGAGTCAGGATTTTGTAGATGATCAGAACATTCTGGAAACCCTGGGTGTTATCCAAAACGGTGTGTCAGCGGTTCAAGGTTCCACTTCAGCCAACAGCATGACTGTAAACGGTGAGAAAATAACTCCAGAAAGTCTGATTACCGATATCGATGGGTATAACCAATTTACCGCCGGTGATAAAATATTTCTCGGGGCTACTTCCAGAGATCATAGCAACAGAGATGTCAGCGGAGACATACTTACCATAACGGAAAATACCACTGTTCAGAATCTGTTGGATGCCATTGAGACAGCCTACGAAGCAGGCGGTGATGAAATCTCGGTCTATGTCACCTCGGCAGGTAAAATTGAGGTGGCTGATCTGGAAGCCGAAGCCAGCGGTCTGGTGGTTGATCTTCAATCTACCATTGGCGATTCGAATTCGTCATTAGACTGGGGAGCATTCACCGTTCTTGACGAAATTCGTAAAAGGGAATTGGTTGCCGGCGCCGATGCTTCAATAATTGTAGACGGTGTCACAACAACAAGCGTCGACAACACCGTGGAGAATGTGATTTCCGGTGTGACACTGAATCTCTTAAAAATGGATGCTGACACGACAATTACACTGAACATAGATCGTGACGTCGATGCAATCATGGAAAAAATAAGTACTTTTGTAGATGCATATAATGAAATCACCGCCTATGTCCAGCAGCAGCAGTCATACGACGAAGATGAAGAAGAAACCGGCGGTATACTATTCGGAGACGGCACCCTTACCTCTGTAAAGTCGGATCTCACCTCCACTCTCATCCAAACCGTTTGGGGTGTTTCCAGCGAATACTCTATGATGGGGCTTGTGGGAATCAACGTGGATAATGAAGGCCAGTTGAGTATCGATACCGAAAAACTTCAAGGATATTTGAAAACCAATTTTAACGATGTAAGAAACTTGTTTTCCGGAAACGGTACCACGAATGCCGGCACTCTGGAGTATGTATCATATTCTCGGGACACAGAAGCAGGAGAATACACCGTAAATATAACCACTGCGGCTACACAAAGCACTTCAACCAGCAATAACGGAACTGTTGGAGAAAATGAAACATTGACCATTACCGACGGTGACAAGGTTGCTGAAATTGCGTTAACCACGGATATGACCCTTTCCGGTATCAAGAATGCCATAAACTCGGAAATGTCCAAAGTATATACGGAGACGTTGATAGGAGATGCTCAGCTTTACGAGGGGAGTGGTGGAACAACAGCGCTCAGTTCTACGACAAATTGGGACCAGGTTTATATTGACTGCAGCAATTCCGCAAACCTTGCAGACAACGATGTGATCTCATTTTCCGGCACCACACGATCAGGGGGCGATGTTGATGGATTATATACGATCAGCGATGCAAGTACAGACACGGTTCAAGGACTTCTTTCCGCTATAGAGTCGGCGTATGGAAATGGAATAACCGCTGACATTAATAGTTCCGGGCAAATTGTTCTGACAGAAAAAAGTAGCGGACACAGTCAAATTTCCATCACCTTCGATTATTCCCAAGCGCATAACCTGAGTTTTGGCTCCTCGGTCTCGACAACCAATTCCGGAGGACAGGAAGGTCGTTATGCTATGGACATTACCGCAACAGATGACGGGAGTGGCCATCTGGTGTTAACCCATGATAACTACGGAAGTGATTACAGTTTTACCATTTCTGAAGATGCGGCCGCGTCCGGCAATAAACTCTGGACCGGGGGAGATCAGACTGTCAACAATGGTGTGGACGTTGCCGGTACCATCAATGGAGAGGCGGCAACTGGTTCAGGACAGTTATTGACAGGTAGATGACGGTGAAAACAATATAGACGGCCTGGTGATTAAATATACCGGCACAGCCGAGGGTTTGGATGTTGGAGAGATCAAACTAACCCTTGGCACTGCAGAGCTCTTTGACAGAGTTTTGTTTAATATTACCGATTCGTATGAAGGTTATGTTGCCTTTAAACAGGATTCTCTTCAAGACAGCATTGATAGTTTCGAAATTAGAATCGAAGAGATGGAGGCCAGACTTGATCTGAAAATGGAGAATATGATCAACAAGTTTGTAGCCATGGAGACGGCTACTGAGTCTAATGCAGAGCCAGAGTCAGTGGCTTACCGGACAAATAAATGCATCATATAGTGGATGGGGATGGTAAAAATAGTTAATAGTGAAAAGTAAAAAGTAAATAGTTATTAATTATTAAGGTATTAGTAATTAGTCATTTTTATTTTGATGGATGAGAATTAATAATAGAGGGAGGATTTTAGATGTACTGTAATGGTATTCAAGTCGTATCGGAAAACAAATATAACCACTTCAGATCCAGTCAAGACTGGTTATTATGTGCTATGAGGGGGCGATTGACAGCCTAAAACTGGCAAAACAGAAAATCAATGAAAAAGATTACGAGGAAAAAGCAAAAGCCATCATAAAGGCCCAGGATATTATCGATGAACTGTTATGTTCCCTTGACCTTGAAAAAGGCGGTGCAATTGCTAAGAATCTGAGCAGTCTTTATAATTATATGCTCAGAAGAATCCTCTACGGAGATGTTAATAAAGATATACGGCGCTATTGACGAAGTGATCGGGATGTTGAATGAATTATTGTCCGCATGGCAGGAGATGGCTTCAAAACCGGACAGCCAGATTCAACCTGCAGAAGACAGTTTATATCAAGAGAAAAGAGCTGTGGGGTCTGGATACATAAGCGCCTGAACAAAGGTAATAAAATGAGAGATGTAGAAAAAGAAAAAGAGATGTGTACTTTTTTAGAAAAGAAACTGGATAAGTTTAGAGAATATCAACTTGTTACAGAAAAGATGAAAAAAACTGTTTGTGGTAATGATGAAAATAACGAGCTTTCAGGATTAATCAGTAGAAGACAGAGGTGCATCGGTGCCATAGAAAAAATCAATTCGTCCATAGAGAAGATAATTAAAAACGGCTCGGTAAAATTTTCCTGTATTTCTAAAAAATATAAAGGATTGGTTGAAAGTTGTCTTTCAAACATCAAGGACGTCATTATACAAGTGGATCTTATGGACAGAGAATTGGTGGCCATCGTATCAGAACAGGGTGAGAGTATAAAAACAGAGCTTCTCAAGATGCGAAATATGCGACAGGCCGCCAGGGGGTATCAAACCAACAAGAGATATCCTGCGAAGTTTCTGGACACAAGAAGGTAAATAGTGCCTGAACGAAAACTGTCTTTTTCGCCAATATCTGTGTCATACTCAAATTTTAATCCTCGAAATACTACCAGTATTACGGCGGTTTAAATTTTCGTCTTCCTTGATCTTAACGAAAAATCCTATTTTTCGTTCGGGCACTAGATAGGAAAGTTTTTTCTAAAGTTTTTAATAAGAGATCCGATAAGTATCATAAGGAGGTGTGGATAATTATGTTAGTTGGGTCTGTGACAGAATCAGGAAAGAGTATGCTTTTGGCAGATCAGGCAAAGCTTCCTGTAAGTCAGAATACGGCACAAAGAAATGATGACGCTAAGAAAGCTGTTCAAGCCCCGAGTTTGGCCGAATTGTCGGAACTGGCATCGGATGTGCAGAAAAATATGAATATCATTCATAATGTCAATCTGCAATTTTCGGTGAATAAAGATTCCGGCAGAATTATGGTAATTGTAACGGACGAGACTACCGGCAAGGTCATCAGAGAAATTCCGCCTGAAGAAATCGTCAGATTTGCAGAAAAATTTGATGAAATGGTCGGAATGATATTTGATAAAAAGGGTTAAAATTTTATCATTGGAGTTATTGCCTGATAAATGACGAATCAGCAAGTAAATATCCTTATTGTTGACGATGAAAAGGATGTTGCGGATATTCTCAAGGATTGTATTTCTGACAAGAAAAGATCTATAGATGTTTGCTATGATGGTCTGGAGGGCATCGATCACATACAAAACAATTTTTATGATCTGATAATTGTTGACCTGATGATGCCGAAAGTCGGCGGTTTGGATGTTTTAAAATACGCTAAAAAAGCCAATCCTGACGTCCTTGTTATTATCATTACCGGTTATGCATCATTAGAAACCGCCATAATGGCCGTAAAGGAAGGGGCTTACGATTACATCAGAAAGCCATGTAAACTTGAAGAGATAAGGATTGCGGTAAATAATGCCATAGACAAAATAAAACTGTTCAGAGAAAATAGGGGATTATTAAAGGAAATTAAGGATGCCTACCATGAATTGATGCTTTTAAAAAAGGAAAAGAAAGCGGACAAAAAAATATCAAGCATCAACTTTTTCTCTTCAAACATGCCAAGTTTGCATTATCTTTACAACAATAGTTCGTCTCCCAACAACACTGTTGCCAAGTTACAAGCCCTGTCTTCACTAAAAGAAAGCGGCAGTCTTACTGAAAGTGAATTTAAGACTTTCAAGCATAATCTCCTTAAAAGTTTAAATTCTGAAGAAAAATAATAACAGTTCACGAAGGACACCAAAACCCCGAACTCTGAATCCTATGAACTGTTACCAATAGAAGAGCAGAATCATTAATGAAAGAAACTTTAAAAATACTTGTTGTTGATGATGAAGAGTGTATTCTTGATATTTTCAAAAGATATTTTGAGTCTGAGACAAAGCATACGCTCTTCACAGCCAGTGACGGTTTTGAAGCCTTTGAAATAATCGAGACAGAACCCATCAACTGTTGTTTTACAGATCTTTCCATGCCCAGGCTGGACGGCTTGGAACTCGCCCGAAAAATATATCATTATGATAATACCATTCCGGTGGTTGTTATGACCGGTTATCCTTCCATGGATATTGCCATAGAGACCTTAAAAAACGGTGTCGTGGATTTTATCACAAAGCCGTTTCAAATGGAGCAAATTCTTCCAACGATTTCAAAAGTAATGACTGCAAGATCGAACTTTGTTGAAAATATCTTATTAAAGGAGGAGGCTAAAAAGAGTAAGAGGCTTGTTAAGATTAATAAGGAGCTGCATGGAAAAATAAAAGAAGTCGAGACCATCAATCTTATTCTTCAGAACCTGGATCAGGCATCAAACAGTCAGGATCTTTTCAAAATCTTGGTCAATTTGTCCGGTAAAATTACGCCTTGCGATGAAGCACATTTCTGTTTTTTTACCCAAGAGATGAAAGATTATGAAATTATCACATCTTTTTTCAAAGATGAGAATAAGAAGAGAGATGATGCTGTATATATAGAAAAAGAGATGGCTAAAAAGATTGGTGGTGATGGCATTCCTTATCTTATAAAGGGAAAAAACGGATGCGGGGATATCATCGCTATTCCGCTTAAAATAAGGTCCAGGGTATTTGGAATGCTGACATCAATTATCAACAATGAAGATAAAAAATTTAGTGAAAAAGACATATATTATCTAAATTTCTTGATAGATAAAGCATCTTTTTCTATGGAGAATCTGGCGCTTTATGAAAATATTTACGAAAATCTTTTTTCAACCCTTTATGCCTTTGTTGAAGCAATTGAGGCAAGAGATCCATATACGAAACAGCATTCGACAAGTGTGTCGGGATATGCCATGTCAATTGCCAGGAAAAGCGGTTGTTCGCAGGAGGAAATCGCCAAACTAAATATCTCAGGTAATCTTCATGATATCGGAAAGATCGGTATTCCGGACAGCATTCTATTAAAACCGGGCCGGCTTACTGATGATGAATATGAAATTATCAAAAAACATCCGGTCATTGGAAGCAATATTATCGGACATCTGGGGATGTGGACAGACGAACAGGATATCATAAGACACCATCACGAAAGATTTGACGGAAAGGGATATCCTGACAACCTTAAAGGGGAAAACATTCCTCTTCTTGCTCGAATTCTTTCTGTGGCGGATGTTTATGATGCGCTCACCACCGATAGATCATACAGACTACAGATGTCGGATAATGTTGCAATTGAGATTATAAGAGAAAATTCGGGCAGTCAGTTTGATCCAAAAATTGTAGATGTATTTCTCGATCTTCACAGCAAGGGAGAAATTAAAAATTAAATTTGAATTCCCCGCTGCTTGTTGGAGCCCAGCGGAAATTCCGTTTTTCGGAGCAGCGCGGGAGTTTAATAAAATCGTTACACGATTTTATTATGCCATGCAATACTTGAGATTTTGCGAATGTTTTTCGCTGTAAAGCCTTGTGTCAGCCTTTGAGATTAAATCCTTTTCGTCTTCATGGTTTTCAAGCTCGCCGGTCGTCGAAATACCACAGCTTATTTTGACATTCATTTTATTAGATTCCCACTCAAAAGCATGCTTCTCGACATCAGACAACACTCTTTTCAAGAGCATTTTGGCTTGTTCTATATCCGTGTCAGGAAGAAGGATGACGAATTCGTCGCCACCATATCTGAACACAATATCGGCCTGTCGAATAGAACGTTTTAAACATCCGGCAAGTTCCCGAAGCACAAAATCACCGGCCTGATGTCCGAGAGAATCATTTATCTTCTTAAAATTATCGACATCAATCATAATGAGAGATAGAGGCCTGTGATACCTTTTTGCTCTGTGGAATTCTTTTTGAATAAAGTTCTGAAATCCTTTTCGATTTAAAATACCGGTAAGACCATCTTTGACAGCCATTTCTTTAAGTTTATGGTATTCTTGGGCATTTTTTAGAGACATGGCAAGAATGTTCGATATGGTTGTCAGCAACTCCATTTTTCCGTCGTTTAGTTTTTCATTGTTTTTTGGCAGGATTGCTATCATTCCCAAAGTGGAGCCTGCCAGACTCAAAGGCATAATAATCTGTTTGGAAAAGGGAATGGCGTCGGCCGACGAAATTTTAATGCTGGATGAATACAGATGAAAGTCTGCATCCTTTATTGAAACCCTTTCACCTGAAATCGAAAAGAATTTATTGATCATATCTTCTTTTAATCCGTCGATAATTTTTTTATTGATTTCTTTTTCAGATAGATGAAATGCCAGATTCCATTTGGAGCCGATGCGGTAAAGCATGCCCAGCAAAGCCGGATTAATAACATTGAGAAAACCGGCATTTAAGATTCTGGGGAGAATCAAGCTCCAGTTAAGATCATATGCCACCTCGGTAGTCAACCGGTTGATAAAACTCAATTCCTGGTTCTTTTTTCTGAGATCTTCTTTTTCCCTTTCGATACTTTCGTTCACGTTTTTCAAGGTGTTAATCATTCCCAAGATTTCAATAAAGGCCTTTCGATTTTCCATTCCTCCCAAAATAGTTTCATAAAGACGCTTTGAAATATTGGACCTGGAGATAAAACCATAAGCACCTGCTTGGAGAATCTCAGAAATTTTTTCTGCCTTTTTGTTTTCTCCATAAAGGATTACACACGATTGAGACCTGTTTTTCTGAAGAAGATTTATCCAGCTGTAAGCAAGATCTCCGACCTGATCATAGTCTGCAAGAATGGCTCCAAAATTATCATTCGAAAGGATGTCTTCAATACCTTCGAGGATAGGTTTTGTTACAATATCAAAACCTTTAGATCCAAGGATTTGTTTAAAAAGATTCCCATCTTTTACTTGATCGCTTATGACCAGTATTTTTTCGTTCATACTGATACCTCTCGCAGGACTTACATTTTAAAAATAGTTAATAATAAACTCATAAAAATCGACTTTTTCATGGACAGTTTTAAGTCAAGTTCATCATCAAATTTCTTTAGAGCATTTGATGTCGTGGTGATTTTTACTTATATCGACTACATGCAATATATGTACCATTAACTTTCAGATACTTGCCGGATTAGCCTTTACAGGTATTATCCGTTTGAAATGTTACATTAAAAAGAAACAAAGCGCCTTGGAACTGTTTGATAGTATGGTTAACGAAATGAATCGTCAAGATATTGACGCATTTGACAATTCCGATTTTACCTTAAAAAATTCATTTCGACCCGCCAATTCAAAGGCTTTTTAGTGATATTCGGTTGCGAAACCTGAGTTGTTAAATCTTTACAAAATATGGTACGATAGTTGCATATTTTCTTTAAAATTTTATAGTTTTATTTTGTCAATATCAGAATAAAGGTGACGAATATGCCTCATATTGAGAGACGTTCTTATGTAAGAGGGAATTTTTCATTTAAAATTAAATTCAAAACAATGACTTCAGATGAATATGACGGGCTCGTTAGGTCTAATGAGGCAATTTCCCCTCACTTTCAAATAGAACCGGGTATCGATATCGCTGACAAAAAAATAGGTGCTGATACAGCAATTGATCCCTTATTGATCAATTATCTCGCCCTAATTGATGAAAAATTGGATCTGATTTTAGAGCTTTTAGAAAAAGATAATAAAATAGAGGGCCTGTTCAAACAGGGACTAGGAATGAATATCAGCGGCTCAGGTATGAATATCATGGTGGATAAGCCCGTTGAAACCGGACAAATCATTCATTCTAAGTTTTATCTTTCAAAGATACCCCTTGTTTTTATGGATATATTTGGTGAAATTGTTCATTCAACAAAGGTGGATGAATGTGGAAAGACCCAATACTCTCTTGGGATAAAGTTCCTTGACATCAGTGTGAATGACCAGGAAAGGATTATTGCTTCGGTATTTCATAGGCAACGGGGGGTTCTTAAAAAAAGAAAAAGTGGATCTTAAAATTGTATCAGTTGTTCTTTGAAGGATAAACAAATTTCCTTTTGGCAGGAAAATTTTGCCGTCCAACTTTATAAAAAAGGTATTTTAAGGTAACTTAATTGAGATATGCTCAACTAATGGATAAAAATATTAATAAAATTATAAAATAGACAAGGAGACGCTTACCAATGGATTTAAATATGAAAGTTCTCATCGTCGATGATTTTGCCACCATGAGAAGGATTGTAAGAAATATTCTCAAACAGATCGGCTTTAAAAATATTTTTGAGGCAGATGACGGCAGAAGCGCCCTTAAAGAGCTCAAAAAAGGAAAAATTGATCTGATATTATGTGACTGGAATATGCCTGAGATGCCGGGAATAGATTTATTAAAAGCCGTAAGATCGGATGGTGAATTAAAGGACATTCCTTTTGTGATGGTTACGGCTGAAGCTCAGAAAGATAATATTGTAGAAGCTGTTAAGGCAGGTGTCAGCAATTACGTCGTAAAACCGTTTACTGCAGAAACGATCAGCGAAAAATTATCTAAGGTATTTGACAGTTAACCTTCAAATTCATAACGTAATGCAACATTTAGGAAAAATAATAACAATTCTTTAAAGGAACCGTTTGGCTGTGCCGAATATAAAAGATAGATCAGACAAATATAAAGATATAAAAAGGATTGAAAAATGGATATAAATAAAATAGGCAATTCATTCCAGGCAAAATTATCATCAACTGCAAAGGTAGACGACGATAATCAATTCAAGCAGATATTTGACCAAAAACTTGATGAAATACATGCAACCACCAGCCCTTGTTCTGTAGACAGCAAAAGTGATGTCATCGTGCAAAGTGAAAAAATCCTTAATCTTTTAGATAACTATGCCGGAGAACTGGCTGATCCTGCCAGGACTTTAAAAGATATTAGACCGTTAGTGGACAGTATCGAAAAAGAGGTAACCCTAATGGAGTCTGAAGTCGTGAATAAAGTTCGTAATGATAAAGCTCTTGACAGACTCGTTAAAGATTTGGCTGTGACGGCAAAGGTGGCGATGTATAAATTCCATCGCGGGGATTTTATCTAAACTTCCTTCCAATTTTCAAACCGGAAAAATGCGTCTTTTAAGTGTGGTATGTTGAGTAAGAAGTCGATTTTTGCCGCACAATGACCATGTAATCGCAAGGATTTTCTATCCGGTGCCTTCAAACACGTTATGATTTTGTTTTTTTTATCCTATTTAGTAACCTCCCTGAATTTTATGCATGAAATATGAACACTTAAACCTTTTTCCCCTTGATTTGTTTTTAATATTACAATATTAAACAATGATAGTTCCTTTGAAAATCAAAAAATTGACTTTTTGCTTGAATTGATGTTTTATATAATTTCGCCATGTCTGCCTTCCAACTAGGAGAACATTTTAAGAGAATATATTATGGCAAAAATATTAGTCGTTGATGATAATCCAGATGTATTAAAACTCATCGCCAATATTCTAGAATCTAATGATTACGAAGTAAAAACGGTCTCTAATGGTGCATCGGCAATCAAAGAACTGGAGAGCAATGATTATGACTTGGTCTTAACAGATCTCATGATGCCCGATGTGGACGGTATGCAAGTTCTTGAAAATGCGATATTAAAAACACCCAAAACCATGTGCATCATTCTCACCGGCCACGGGACCATTAAAAGTTCAGTTGAAGCCATTAAGAAAGGCGCTTTTGATTACATCACGAAACCTGTGTTGCCCAGTGAGCTTCTCATTTTTGTTGAAAAAGCCCTTAAATATAAGAATCTTGAAGAAGAGAATATTCGGCTAAAAAAGGAATTGAGAGGTAGGTATCATTATAAAAATATTGTCGGAACAAGTAAGGTTATCAAAAAAATATACGATCTCATCGAGAAGGTGTCCGATACGGATGGCACCGTCCTGATTACAGGTGCCAGTGGAACAGGGAAAGAATTAATAGCAAGATCGCTTCATTATAACAGCCAACGGAGTGATAAACCGATGGTTGTTATTAATTGTGGCGCTATACCGGAAACTTTGTTAGAGAGCGAACTTTTTGGCCACGAAAAAGGCGCCTTTACCGGTGCCTATAAAAAGAGAATCGGTCGATTTGAAATGGCAAACGGTGGCACCATTTTTCTCGATGAAATCGGAGAAATGAGTCCGGCATTGCAAATAAAATTGCTGAGGGTTTTACAGGAACAACAATTTGAAAGAGTGGGCGCGACAAAGACCCTTCATGTGGATCTAAGGTTTATTGCAGCCACCAACAAGAATTTAACAACTGCAATTAATATGGAGAAGTTCAGGGAAGACCTCTATTATCGATTGAATGTTATTCCGATCAAGGTTCCATCTTTAAAACAGCGAAGATCGGACATTCCTTTACTTATCGATTTTTTCCTTAAAAAATTTCAGAAAGGAGGGCGTGAAAAGATTACGGGTTTCTCCCAAGCTGCCATGGATGCAATATGGGCGTATGACTGGCCTGGAAATGTCAGAGAGCTGGAAAATGTGATAAAAAGACTCACAATCCTTAGTGAGGGTCCGGTAGTAAGTTTTGATGATCTGCCTGAAAATATTCAAGATGTTAGCGGCTCGCATCACACGGACAATAAGGTAATCATAGATAATGAACTGAACCTTAATGAAGCGGTTCAAGATTATGAAAAAAGAATTATTCTTGAGGCCTTGGAAAAATCCAACTGGGTAAAATCAAAAGCTGCAAAACTTCTAAATATCAATAGAACAACCTTGGTGGCAAAGATTAAAAAACAGAACATAGAAACAGATAAAGCTGTCTCTGCGTAATTATGAATTTAAACACCTTTTCCTCTTGAGACGGGAAGTTCAATTGTCAAAAAAATGACGGTCGGCATCAAATGCTCGTTCTTTTTTGAGTTCATCATTCCACCGCGACAACACCCTCCTATGTATATTGAGACAATTCAAGCAAAAAAGGGTATCTTAAAAAAAACAGTCAAATCAGGTGGGTAGAATTAAAAACCTTATGGTGTTATCATCAGAAGTGGGTTTTCAATATTCCATCATACCATCCCTCTATTATTCCAATCCCGTTGGCATACTAATTGCTGTAAAAATGCCGTATGAAAGGCTACTTAATCAGATCCATTTCTGTCTTATTTTTATCCCTTTTTTATGTGTTGCATCTCAATAATGTTGCGGCAAGTCCGCATCCGGCAAATGAAAAATCATATAAAGGGGCGATAAGCAGGATTGTTTCAATCACAACACATAAATCCAAAGGCCAAACCATTGTAACTGTTTTGGGTGATGGTAAAATTTCTGAATATATAGCCAAACCCCTTGAAGCACCTCCCAGGATCGTTGTTGATATTTTTTGTGCGGCACGTTTGTTGGGAGGGGTGTCTAAGGTGGTGGAAAGTTCTGATGTTAAAATTATAAGAATTGGATATCATACACAAAAAATAAGGATAGTGTTTGATATTAAAGGTTCCGTTGTTCCCAGTTTTACCGATAAGCCTGTTGATAATGAATTAATTATCACGCTTAAATCAAAAGAAGGCGAAGATAAAAAAGAACATCATAATACAACAAATCTCATTGAAAAAACGAAGGATTTAGCGACATTTAAAAAAAATGAAAATGTGAAGGAAAACGATATCCCAAAAGATATTGAAAATCCGCATAAAAAAAGAGCCTTAGAAGAAGTGACTCCATTAATTTCAGAAACTTTAGGCAATCAAAAAATTGGTGCTCCTGAAAAAGAAACGAAACATGTTTTTGAAAAGCAAAACAGATCAAAAGAAGATGGTCTGACAAAAACAAGCCCTGAAGAGAAACTGACTCAAATGGTGGAAGATGATGGTAAAGAAGATACATCCATTTACCTAAAATGCCTTGATACTTATAAAGCTAAAGACTGGAAAGGTGCAATTGAATATCTTGCTCGGTTAATAAAAAAATATCCCAATGGGAGATATACAGAGAAAGCATATTTTATTTTGGCGAAATCTTATGATCACTTAAACACAGAAATTATTTCGGTTCAATATAAAGAAATTAAAGGTCATTATGAAGATGCCATCAGTCGATTCCCAATTTCCGAGTATGTTCCGGATGCCGTATTTAGCATCGGCAACCTGTATTTTTTTATAAAAAATTATAATGAGGCATTGGGTTATTATAATCTTGTCTTAAATAAAGACAAAGGCTCCATCTTACGGGTAAAGGCATTAATGCAAAAGGTAAGGGTGTTGCTCCTGAGGAATAGAAAAGAAGATGCCCTGTCCGCACTGGATGAATTAGAAATCCTCACCTCCGAATATCCAAATTTATCTGAGAGAATAGAAGCAAAAATAGAAAAAGCAAAAATTCTTTATGAAATGAATAAATTTAACAGATCGCTTAAAATTCTCAATGAACTAAACAAAGAAGGTAATGAGAATATATATAAGTACCCGGAAATTTCTCTCTATATAGGATATAACCATTACCAGCTGGGAGATAATCAAAAGGCCAGAGAAAACCTGTATCGATATTATAATACATGCCCTGAGAGAGAAATAAACCATCTCGTACTTAACCAGATTGGAGATACCTATCGGAACGAAGGATTGATCGAGGATGCCGTAAAATTTTATCGGATGGTCCTTGAACGCTACCCAAATACGGATGGGGCAATCATAAGTAAAATCAGGCTTGCTGAACAACAAGAAGACAAAGACTGGATTGAAAAAACAAGAAAAGAGATGGGCTCACCTAAAAAAATATATGAGAATATCGTAAACGATTCTGTTGATAAAAAAGATGAAAAGAATCCTTTGATACAACTTTCAATGTTAAAACTAGGTATTACATATCAGAAAGAAAAAGAGTATGAAAAGAGCCTAAAAGTCTTAAAAGAATTACTTGAAAAATATCCAAAGACATCTTTAAAAAAAGAATTAACACATGCTCTGATGGTGACAATTGAGGGCATACTGAAAAAAGAGATGAAAAATCATAAATATATTAATATCATAAACTTGTATCTTAAAGACGAAAAAATATTTTTGATGGTTAATGCTCCAGAACTTTTATGGCCTGTTGCAAGAGCCTTTGTATATGTCAATCTTAATGATATGGCCATAGAAGTATTTAAAAAGGCTGATATTCTTTTAAGCGACAATGATAAACCCGCTGATCATCTATTCTTAATGGGCAAATATTTATTTGAGCAAGACAATATCGAAGGCGCCTTAAAAAGATTTGATATATTGATAGCCAATCATCCGTATAGCAAATACGCTTCAGAAGCATACCAGTTACGAGGAAGCATTCTTTTGAAACAAAAACAATACAAGCTGGCAACTGATACATTTGCTAAAGCCTTAAAATATCCTGTACCAAAATGTCAAAGGGCTCGGCTTCTGCTCGAAAAAGCTAAGGCGTTAACGGGCAGCAACTCCAAAGAAAACGCCTTGATGGCAATAAACGAGGTCAACGAAATAAAAAAAGATTGTGATTTTACGGATTACAATATCGATCAGGAATTGGGCGATCTCTATCTCTCTCTGGGTGATTTTCGAAAAGCATTAAATATTTTTAATCAAGTCATTCAAACAACAATAGAAAATACAAGTAAAAATTCGCTCAAGCTAAAGTTGGCCGAATGCTACTGGCGGTTAAATAAAAAAGAAGATTCTCTTGCACTTTATAATCAGATAATAAGCCTCAATGATCCATTCTGGAGCAATCTGGCTAAAGAGAGGATGGATGAGATTCAATTTAACAAGGATAACATGTCCGAGAAGCTCAACTAGTTTCATGAATGAGGAGACAGTATTTAAAGATGACTAGGAAGAAAATACTACTGGCGGAAAATGACATTAACAGTCAGTCACATCATATATGCAAGATATTTCTTGAATCAGGCTACCAGGTTAAAACTGCGACCAACGGACGGTTGGCTTATGAAGAAATAATTAAAAACCACTATGACCTTGTCATAAGCGATCTGAATTTGGCTCAAATCAATGGGATTAGCCTTTTAAAGCGAATAAAGGAATGTAACACAGCACTTCCCGTAATCCTCATCGCAGATGAAGCCTGTGTTAATGAGGCGGTTGAGGCGATGAAGCTTGGAGCAGATGACTTTTTGTTAAAACCATTGACGCCTAAAATGATGCAGTTAATTCATTCATTTGTTGCCAATGGTTCAAATGGTAAAAAAAAAGAGGAGTCAAGGAAAAGATTTAAAATAATCACACAAAACAAGGAAATGGAAAAACTTTTGGAGATTGCAAAAGATATCGCTGACAGCAAAGCTTCAATCTTTATACAGGGAGAATCGGGAACCGGAAAAGAGCTTTTCGCAAGGTATATTCATCGTCACAGCCCCCGGAGAGATGAAGCATTTGTTGCTGTTAATTGTGCAGCTCTTCCGGAAAACTTGCTTGAAAGTGAATTGTTTGGGCATGAAAAAGGCGCATTTACGGGCGCAATTTCCAGAAAAAAAGGAAAATTTGAACTGGCGAACCACGGGACTCTGCTTCTGGATGAGGTTACTGAAATGGATTATGCGCTTCAATCCAAGCTTTTAAGAGTGTTGCAGGAAAGAGAAATTGACAGGATTGGTGGAATGAATCCTGTTCCTGTTGATGTAAGATTTCTTGCCACCACAAACCGCGATATTGAAAAACAAATTAAGGACGGAAAGTTCAGAGAAGATCTTCATTATAGACTGAATGTAATACCATTTGAATTACCTCCACTGAGAGAAAGAAAGGATGATATTCCTCTGCTTACAAAACATTTTGTCGAAAAATACTGCGAGCTGGACAACAGATCTGTCAAAGGGCTGACAGATGAGGCCATTGCCTCTCTTATGCAAATGACGTGGAAGGGTAATGTTAGGGAACTTGAAAACATCATAGAGAGAGCAGTCTTGATGTGCAAGGAGGATTTAATAAGCAATAAAGACCTTTTTCTAACCGAGAAAGATAGACAGCCTAATTTTGTAACACAACCGATTGCTCCATCAGCTTCTCTAAGGGAGATAGAAAAAAATGTCATTTTGAATACCCTAGACCACACCGATGGAAACAGAACCCATGCGGCTGAAATCTTAGGAATAAGCGTAAGGACACTTAGAAATAAAATGAATGAGTATCGAAAAAAAATGGAAATACGGTAAAAAAGGCATGCAAATTGCTAATATTTATTTATTCTGTTTAGGAGACTGTTGGAAATTAACCCGGATGTGTAAAGGAAAAAACCATGCCTGACAAAATATCCTTTGGAAAAACATTTTATGCACTTGAAAAAGCAATTAGTATCTCTCAACAGAGAAATGCTGTTATAACAAGTAATATTAGCAACTTGGATACTCCTGGATACAAATCAAAAGATATAAATTTCAAAAGCGAATTGGCCAGAGCACTTGAAACGAATCATAAAACGGATTTAGAGAGGACAGATCCGAGACACATCAGCATGCAGATGAACGGCGATCAAATGATAGAGCCTTATGAAGAACAGGGGGAATGGAATGGATATAACTGGGCAGATATTGACAGTGAGATGACCAAACTGACGGAAAATAATTTAGTATACAGGACGGCTGTTGAAGCACTTTTAAGAAAAATGAACTTGCTGAAAGAAGTTATCAGAGAGGGAGGGCGATAAGATGAATTTTCTAAAATCTCTTGAAACCAGCGCCTCTGGTCTTTATGCACAGAGAAAAAGAATGGATATCATCGCAAGCAATCTTGCTAATATAGAGACGACGCGTACAGAAAAAGGTGGGCCTTATCGAAGAAAAATGGTTGTGATGAGAACAAAGGAGGTGGATCAAGACTTTGATGAAATGTTTAACTCTAGTGTTAAGGGCGTACAAATTGAGGACATCGTTGAAGATCAAACCCCGTTTAAAAAAGTCTATAATCCGAGCCATCCTGATGCTGATAGCGATGGATATCTGCATAAGCCGAATGTCGATCTAATTGTAGAAACCACAAACATGCTGATGGCCAAAAGAGCTTTTGAGGCCAATATAGCGGCCATTAAAGCGACGAGACAAATGGTCATCAAAGCACTTGAAATCGGGAGGTAAGACATGAATGATATAAGAATTAGAGATTTTCAGCAGGCTACGGTGCAAAAAATAGATAATGTAAACAAGAAGCCTACTGAAGGATTTGGTAAGGTTATAAAGGGTGCCATTGATAGTGTTAATGGACTAGAAAGAGATTCAAACAAGTCTGTAATGGAACTTTTAAATGGTAAAAAAGACATTCACGAGACAATGATAAATCTTCAAAAGACTGATATTTCCATGCGATTGCTTCTTACAATAAGAAACAAAGCAGTAGAGGCCTATAAAGAAATAATTCATATGAATTTTTAGAAGAAGCTGCTCCGTATTTTAAAGTGTTTGATTCATTTATAAATTTGCCAAAATACTTTATAAGTAATCCAGCGTAAACAACGTGTGAAAAAAGGTACGTCGTAAGGAAACCATAGGGATGAATGATCCAATTAGACAATTTCTCAAACTTATAAATTCACTGCCCCTTTCTAAAAAGATTAGTATGATTTTTGTAATTGTTCTTGTGATAACCGGCTTTCTTTTTATGTTTTTCTGGGCAAACCAAGAAAATTATCAGATTCTGTTCAGTAACCTTTCTCTAGGAGATGGCAACGCTATTGTCGCTGAACTCAAAAAAAAGAACATTCCCTACAAAGTGGAAGCCAACGGGACGATAATTTTGGTTCCAGAAGAAAAGGTATACGAGTTGCGTCTCTCCATGGCAGGAGACGGTATTCCCAATGGCGGCAATGTGGGTTTTGAAATATTCGATCATACAGATTTTAAAACCACAAAATTTGTACAGGAACTCAATTATAGAAGAGCCCTTCAGGGCGAATTGGCCAGAACCATCAACCAGTTCAAAGAAGTAAAAAGTTCCCGAGTGTTTATCGTTATCCCGGAAGAATCACTTTTTGTCGAGGATAAAAAATCTGCATCTGCATCCATACAGCTGGATCTTCGAGTAAATTTGCCCCCTGACAAGCTTTCTGCAATTGTGCACCTTATTGCCAATGCAGTGGAAGGGCTAGAACCCGAACATGTTACGGTAGTGGATACAAAAGGGAGGCTTATATTTAAGGGAGGGTCAGGTGAAAGCGCATCGTCTGAGTTAAGCGGTTCGCAGCTAGACTATAAAAAAAAGATTGAGAATCAGGCAAAAGAGAATGTTCAAACTATGCTGGAACGCATTGTCGGTATCGATAAGGCAATCGTTCGAGTAAATGCCGAGATCGATTTTGACAAAATTACGTTAAATCAAGAGGAATACGACCCAACAGCAACAGCTGTCAGAAGTTCGAGAAATATTGAAGAAAACTCTCAGATCGGTCAAAAAGGGGACGAAACGGAACAAGCGTTAATTAATGAAAGACGTGGTGTTCTTCCATCTCCAGGGGAAACTCAGAATAAAAAGATAAAAAAGGATGTTGCCACAAATTATGAGATCAATAAAACCACCCGGACAATCTTGAAACCAGCCGGGACAATCAAACGCCTTTCTGTGGCCGCAGTCATTGACGGAAATTATGAGTTTGAGAAGCTCAACGATGGAACAACAAAAAGAAAATATATCCCGAGAACTGAACAGGAGTTGAAAAAATTTGAAGAAATTGTAAAAAAAGCCATGGGATATAATGAAGACAGGGAGGATCAGGTTTCCGTAAGTTCAATTTCATTTTCAGAGACATCCTCAATGGGTAATGAAGTTGCAATTGCACCCAGTAAATCAGATCTAATCTTGCAGATCGTAAAAGACTATAGAAAAACAATCGTTAATCTTTTACTGGTTGCTATGGTTTTCATCTTCATCGTAAAACCTTTGCTCAAGAGCATGAAATCCATAACCAAAGAAGCTGTTTTTACAAATGAGGAACTGACTGCGGTTTCAGGCGAATATGCTCGGCTTCCGGAATCAAGAAGAATGGACAGGAAGAATCAAGTTGTAGAAATAACTCAAAAAAATCCGGACAAGGCTCAACAGCTCATTAAAGGATGGATAGGTGAACAGGAATAATAACGATCATGAAACTAAGCGCTGATAAATTATCAGGACCGCAGAAGGCTGCAATCCTTTTTCTGACAATGGGAGAGGAGTATTCTACAGCTTTATTTAAAGAATTGGATGAAACAAGCATAAAAAAAATCGGGAAATATATGTCGGAAATCACACATATTCCTTCTGATGTCTTAAGTACGGTAATGGATGAGTTTCTCATTAACTTTAAAAGCGATGGTGATGTGGTCATATCAGGGGAAGATTTTCTTAAACAGATTGTAAATAAATCTATGGATAAAGAGAGTGCCAGAGAAGTTTTTAAAGTCATTGGTGAAAAAAACACCGGTGTTCCTTTTAGTGATCTTGCCTATATCCCTGCCGAGAATCTAATCAATATCATCCAGGGGGAGCATCCCCAAACTATTGCGCTGATTCTGTCTTACCTGCCATATGAAAAGGCGGCCGAAGTCCTCAAGTCTTTTCCTGAGGAACTCAAAATCGACGTAGCTTTAAGAATCGTCCAAATAGGACAGGTTGATGTCGAAATTGTAAACGAGCTTGATAAAGTAATAAAAAACGAGATTTCAAAAATAGGAGGAGCTACCAGAAAGTGCGACGGGATAGAGACTCTGGCAAATATCTTAAATCAGGTCGATGGGATCACAGAGGAATCGGTTTTGTCTCATTTAGAAAATGAGGACGGCGATTTGGCAGATATGGTAAGACAAAAGATGTTTGTTTTTGAAGATCTTCTTCAGATCGAAAACAGACATTTTAGAGATATCCTCCAAAATGTGGACAATCAGCTGCTCATCAAGGCATTGAAGACTACCTCGGACGAAATGAAAAATAAGGTCTTCAGTAACTTGTCAGAAAGAGCTTCAGAAATGCTCAGGGAAGATA
Source organism: uncultured delta proteobacterium (assembly GCA_963706295.1). Lineage (GTDB taxonomy): Bacteria > Desulfobacterota > Desulfobacteria > Desulfobacterales > UBA11574 > UBA11574. The sequence continues at coordinate 65,014 of CAVPLW010000006.1, forward strand.
TGGAAGTCATGGGACCGGTTAAGTTGAGTGAGGTTGAGGAAGCCCAGCAAGAGATAATAAAAATAGCAAAGAGGCTTGAATCGGAAGGACGAATAATTCTGTCTAAGGGTGGCGATGATGTCTTTGTCTAAAAATATAAGAAAATCAACCGGCAAAGAAGAATCATGGCATAAATATGAAATGGAGTCTTTCGAACCCTATAAGCTTCAAAAACAAGAGAAAAAAAACGATTTTGTGTCTTTAGACACCGGAGAAGGGAAGAGATCAAATTTTGTTCCCCTTCAAACTTGGAAAAATGCCGGTAACAAGGAAAAAGAAACCGAAGACGATTTGTTGGGAACGCAGGAAAATATTGCCAGCATTGAACAGGAAGCATATGAAAAAGGTTTTGCTCAAGGAGAAAAAGACGGACTTGAATTAGGAGAAAAGAAGGCAGTAAAAATCATAGAAAATATAGAGAATTTATTCAATGAGATGACCAATCTCAAGCATGATATATTAAAACAGCATGAAAGGGAAATTCTAGATCTGATATTTGCCGTTGCTGAAAAAATTATTCATCACGAAGTAAGATCAGATGAGACTGTAATAAAAAACGCTATTTTAAATGCATTGGAAATGGCGGTTGAAAAGAGCAAAATTATTTTTAATATTAATCCGGAAGATTACGATTATGTTGAAAAATTAAGGCCGGAAATTTTTAATCAAAACAAGGAACTAAAATCGATCGTTGTTACTTCTGATCCTGCTGTTACAAGAGGGGGATGCTTTTTAGAAACTCCCTACGGGAATATTGATGCGACTATAGAATCGAAGCTGGAAAAAATTAATCAATGCTTACAGGAATCTGTTGAGTAACATTTTAAGCCTTGAGTGTGCACTGGTTTCGTTTGCTAAACGCTTAACCCGGATAAACCGGAAAAGTTAAAAGTGATCTAAAGTTATTGAGTCGCTACGCTCCGGCTATTTATATTAAATAAAATTGACAGAATACCTTAGAATGCACAAAATCCACAATTAAGGTACTAAAACGATAGGGTTCAAAAATAAAAAATGACGGGTTTTAAACCAACAATCAAATGGAATAAATATCAAGAAGCACTTCAATCATGTCAGCCCATTAAAATGGAAGGCAAGATCGTGAAAGTTGCAGGTATTGTAGCACAGGCGAACGGTCCGGGAATGAGCATCGGGAGTCTTTGTTGCATAAAAAGTCGTAGCGGCCAAGATATGCAAGCTGAAGTCATTGGGTTCAACGATAAAAAGGTTATTGTAATGCCTTTTGGAGAAATGCGTGGAATAGAACCTGGAAGCCGGATTGTCGATATAAATAAAAGTCCGGCAATTAAAGTCGGAGAGGCATATTTAAGCAGGGTTGTAGACGGTCTTGGACACCCCATTGATGGTAAAGGAACAATACAGGCAAAAGCTGATTATCCAATCTATGGGAATGTCATTAATCCTTTAAAAAGGGAGATTATCAATGAGGTGATCGATGTGGGTGTATGTTCTATAAATGCCATGCATACCCTGGGGAAAGGCCAACGGATTGCTATTCTGTCGGGTTCAGGTGTTGGGAAAAGTGTATTGATGGGTATGATCGCCCGACACACGGTTGCCGACGTCATAGTAATTGCCCTTATTGGCGAGCGGGGAAGAGAAGTTAGAGAATTTATTGAACGAAATCTTGGTGAAAAAGGACTTAAAAAATCAGTTGTCGTTGCAGCAACATCAGATTCTCCTGCTCTGGCCAGGATAAGAGGTGCTCATCTTGCGACCACCATAGCAGAATATTTCAGAGACAAGGGGCTGGATGTTATTTTGATTATGGATTCAATCACTCGATTTGCCATGTCATTAAGAGAAGTTGGTTTGGCAGCCGGAGAACCACCTTCAGCAAAAGGTTATACGCCCAGTGTTTTTATACAAATACCAAAGCTTTTGGAACGGGCCGGAAATATAGAAAAAAAAGGCAGCATTACGGGAGTCTACACGGTGTTGGTTGAAGGAGATGATATGAACGAACCCATAGCAGATTCTGTTCGTTCCGTCGTGGATGGACATATTGTTTTGTCACGGGACCTTGCCCATAAAGGGCATTACCCTGCTGTGGATGTTTTAAGCAGTATTAGCAGGGTGATGCATGACATGGTTGAGAGTGATCATATGGATATGGCAAGAAAACTTGTCAAGGTGCTTGCAACCTACAGAGAGGCGGAAGATTTAATCAATATCGGGGCTTATGTTGACGGCACCGATCCACAGATAGATTACGCTAAGAAGAAGATCCATAAGATCAATTCTTTTCTTCAGCAGGATATTAATCAGAGCATAACTTTTAAAGAAAGCATTGTCCGCTTGAAGGAAGTGTTGACGAAATAATAGAGGTTGAATGATGAAGCCCTACTCTTTTCGGCTTAATAAAATACTCGATTATAGAAAATACCTGAGAAAAAGGGCTCAAATCGATGTGTTTAATGCCAGGAATGAATGTCAGAAAAGGGAAAAAGAAGTTCTTAGATTGGTCGAACAAAAGGTGGAAATATCAGAAGAATGCAGTGAAGAAGAGACAAAGGGTATGTATGTTCCCGTGTATCAAATATTTCAAGCTTTTATGCAAAAAGTGGATTACGATCTTAAAGAGGCTCACCTTAGGCTCAATGAGGGAAAAGAAAAGGTGATGATGAAAGAAGCGATTTTAAAAATAGCATCCATAAAGAAAAAGACTTTGGAAACTCTAAAGGATTTACAGCATAAGAAATACATGGAAACCCTGGGAAGAGAGGAACAAAAAATATTAGATGAAATCGTTATAACCGGAAAGGGTCGAAGCGTATGAAGACGCGAGTACAGATTCTATTGGCCTTGCTGATTATTGTAAAGATAGTGCTGGGTTCTATTTTTATATATCAGGCGGGCGTGTCTCCATTGTTTGGAGATGCGCACGCCTTCGCCGCAGAACAAGAAAAAGATGCTGAAAAAGCAGAATTGAAAAATGATAAAAACGAGGCAAAGGCAGAAGAGACAATTGATCTGAAAATTATCATTCAACAAAAAGCTGAATTTGAAAAAGAAGAAAAACGAATTGCAAAAAGAAAGGTAGAGCTTTTAGCCATTCAGGATGACATAAATAAGAAAATAGCGACGCTTACAATACTTAGGGATGAAATTAGAGGTGAAAAGGCCAAGAAAAAGGCGGAAGAGGAACAGCAGTTCAAACATCTTATTAAGGTTTATTCAGCCATGAAGCCTCAGAATGCAGCAGACCTGATTGAAAAGCTGGACATAAAGTTGGCGATAAAGTTACTTTCGAAAATGAAAGGGGATGATGTCGGAAAAATACTTTCGTTTGTAAAGATTGAGAAAGCCGCTAAAATAAGCGAAGGGCTTGTCAATCGAGACTAAAAGAACCGCACATATTAAAAGGTGCCATTAAATATAGATATCTATAAATGATCCCTTTGCCCAGAACTCATTCGATTCTATCTCCGACACATTATTAAGAATTGTGGGGTTTGGGTGATTTTGAGGGGAGATTGGTGCTATGGATTCATTTTGTAGAGCCTTCTCCCTGGGCAAGGGAACCAACACTAATGGCCAATTATTTGCAACTTCAATATTCATCATTACCCCCATGTTATCTTCATTGTTAAACCCCCTATATTAAAAATATTCAAAAATCAAGATGTTTCTTCGAGAGCGCCAAATAGGCAATATTTTCCTTTTACATTCTTTAGAGCTGGTAAAATATGTCCTTGTCGCGTTTCAAGGTCTTTGTCTTGTACTCCCCTAAAGCTTTTAACCATCTGTATTTAAATAATATAAAAATTATTTTCGAATTTTGGTACGCCCTTTGCTTTTGAATATGGAAAAATCGATAAAGTATTAAGGTTAAAATTCATGACGAATCCAATAATTCTCAAATTGATGTCTTCACTTCTTGACGGCAAAACATCCGTTAACGGAAAAGCATCCGGAAATGTCAAACCCTTGAACTCTGGAAAAGGAAACAGGCATTTTTTGTCCGATATGATAGAAGCCCTTCACGCTTCTAAAAAGGACGCTTTTCATATGGATGATAAACCAACTAAAATAAACACGACGTCTAATAACAAGGGATATAAATATTATCTTGAATCTTTCAAAAAAGGACTTCTATCTCAGGGAAAACCACTGAACAAGACCTTTTTAAAAGAAAAGGACCTTCCGCTAATAAAAACATTTCTTTTCCAGTGCGGTTTTTCACATGAAAAAGTGGAACGGTTTTTAAAGGATCTAAAGGCCAATAATTCCAATGGAGAATTCAATCTTTCACAAATATTTCTTAAGATAACCGAGCTGGGAACGCCGAAAAGAAAAGAACAACAGGATGAGACAGTTGCACCAGCCACCGTTCCTTATATTGAGTCGGTATTGAGAGATTTTAATTTGACCCCTAAAGAACTGGATGGAGTTTTCAGTAAAGCAAGGATTGAAGGTGGGGGGCTGGATCTTCATAAATTGGTGGAAAAGTTAAAAGGGATCAAAGGGCGAAGATCTTTAGCGAATAAGACTGTTATCGATCAGAAATTGTCTCGGCAGATTTCGGACAAAATGGAAATGATCGGTATGAATATACCTAAAAAAGGAAAGGCCGACCAGATCTCCTTGGATGATTTTATAGCGTCACTGGAGAAGATTACAGAAAAAGTTGGCAAAGAAAAAAAGGTGTCGCCTGATATAAAAAATACACTGGATAAAATTCTTGAACGGGTTGAACTCTCAGGACAAAAATCTGCATCCGCATCTTCTGTAAAAGTGTCGCCCGATTATCATTTTACGGAGTCATTGTTAAAAGAGGAGATAAACAAAAAAGGCCGTCATGCGTTTAATGAAAAAAAGATATCTTCCTTAGAAAAAAACAAATCAGGTAAAAATGAATACATATCGTCGTTTCTCAAGCAAAAAGATGTCAAGGTCATGAATCAAGTTGGGCCCAATGCAGACACTTCGAATCATTCCGGAAAAGGCGATTTGCTTTCGAATTTGAATAAGCAAACAGGATTGATAAATCCGGTCAAAGAAGAAGGCTATCATGTGGATACGGAAGCAGGACAAATCAATGTCCCAAAAAACACCGAGGCTTTCAACTTTACAAATACGCTTAAAACAGTTGAACATGGGGAAAAGCCTTTTAGGGGCTATCTCCCTGCTTCTCTCGTTGATCAGGTGGGAAAACAGATATCCAGGTCTATTCTCAGGGGGGACCAGGTGGTGACATTACAACTGAAACCTTCTGGTATGGGAACGGTCAGAATAAAAATGGATATTAAAGATCATACATTAAGGCTCAGTATGACTGCCGAGCATCATTCAGTCAAGGAATTATTGCTGAATAATGTCCACGAACTCAAAGAGGCCCTAGTTCAACACGGCGTGAAACTTGAGAAAGTAGATGTTCAGATCAACTCTAATTTCGGTCAATCACTGAATGCTTCAAAAGAAGGGACGGATAACGGACAGGGATGGACAAAGGATTTTAATGGAGAACGGTTCCATTCAGATAATCATACAGAAGGACCACATGAAAGACCTATAAATATTATGTCGGGAAGTAATTTGTTAGATTTGGTGGCATAGTGAAAAAGAAGGGAGGGAAAGATCAATGTCGATAGAAGCAGTTAACACAGGTTATGGCGTATTATCTGGCAGCGGTGAAAAGACATCTTCCAGTTCCAGTACAGAGGAACTGGGCATGGATCAGTTTCTCAAGCTGTTTATCGCCCAGATTCAGCATCAAGATCCCCTGAGTCCTCTCGACAGTGCGGAATTTACCGCCCAGCTGGCACAATTTACCAGCGTTGAACAGTTGTATGGAATGAATAGCAGGCTGGCAGATATTGAAAAAGCGCTTAATGGCCAGAGCGAACAACGCGATGATTTGGGATTTATCGGTAAAACGGTTAAGGTGGACGACAACACAATGCGTGTTTATAATGGAACGGTTCAATCCGGTTCTTACACCATCGATGGAAGCGGGGATGTCACCATTGATGTTTATGACAGTCGGGGGCAAATTGTCAGGACATTCTATGAGGGCCAGGAGGACAAAGGAGAGCATGACGTGAACTGGGACGGAAGGGATGGCACAGGAAAGTTAGTCGGAGACGGCACCTATACGTTTGAGATTACCGCCAGAGATGAAAATAATTATTATATTCCTTACAACACTCATATATCCGGGGAAGTTACAGGCATAACCTATAAAAATGGTCAGTCTTATTTAATGATCGGAGACAGAATAATCAGTAACAGTAATAATATAATCGAAGTCAGTCAAACAACGGCAAATAACTAAGGAGGGAAATAAAATGTCTTTATCAAGTTCACTTTTTTCAGGGATTAGCGGTCTGACCACCCTTGGCAATGCAATGCAAATTATCGGAGACAACATTGCAAACGTCAATACGGTGGGTTTCAAGGGAAGCAGCTTTGCCTTTCAGGATCTGTTGAGCCAGTCGGTTTCCACTCTTTCCGGAACATCACAGGTCGGCAGGGGAACCGCCCTTGGAGATATCCAGGCATCTTTTGCCCAGGGCTCCTTTGAATCCACGGGCAACACCACGGATCTGGCCATTGGTGGGGATGGTTTTTTTGTATTAAACGAACAGGGCACGGAAAATTTATATTACACAAGGGCCGGAAATTTCAATTTTAATGAGAGCGGTTATCTGACAAACCCCGAAGGCTATATCGTCCAGGGATGGCAGCTCGATAACAACGGAAACGATATCGGTTCAATCACCGATATCGTTATGAGTTCCTTTACCTCGCCACCTCAAGTGACCGATAACATCGAAGTTATCGTCAATCTCGATTCCGAAGGAGGTGATAATTCTAATGGAGGTACTATTGTTGCGGGAGATGACGATTCTCTGGCGAGTGCTTGGGATGGAACGGCCACGACACCGCTGGCGGATACAGCTTATGAATATCAGACAACCATCCGTGCATACGATTCTCTTGGGAGTACCCATGATGTTACGCTATATTTTGATAAAGCTGGCGTTGCTTCAAACTATGACTATGAATTTATTGTTACCTCCAACCCGTCTGAAGACTACAGGACAGATGCTTCTGGAGAAACCTGGGCGGGATTGCTGGCAAGGGGCTTAATCAATTTTGACACTTCAGGATCAATGACCGATATCAACATGTGGCAGATTGACCCCAGCGATGGGAGTTCAGCCGCACAGACGGAAGGGACGAATACGTCAAACGGCTACTTCACATTTGCTCCTGTTTTACTTTCAGGGGGCACTGCGCAGACCATCGAGCTTGATTTGGGAACACGCTGGGACGGTACCAACTGGGTCAACAGCTCACTTTCAAGTTCCCAGTACGCCAGTGGTTCAACCACTACTTTTCAGTCTGCAAACGGCTACGGGGCCGGAGATCTGGAAGGGGTTAACGTGGATGTGGACGGCGTCATCACCGGGAGCTATTCCAATGGCCAGCGGATTCCTTTGTACCGGGTGGGCCTGGCTAAATTTATAAACGACCAGGGGCTGTTTAAAGAGGGCGGCAATCTCTACAGTGAAACCAGACAAAGCGGCAGTGCAATTACCAACAAACCAGGAACCAACGGGCTGGGGAGCATCGCACCCAATGCGTTAGAACAATCGAACGTGGATATTGCAAATGAGCTGGTAAAAATGATCACCACCCAAAGGGGATTCCAGGCAAATTCAAAAATTATTACAGTAACGGATCAAATGCTTTCGGAACTCATTAATATCAAAAGGTAATGTTTAACCCGTTGGCCTGTTGAGCCGGTTACGCGTTGTTAGCGATTAACCGGTTTTTCAGGCCAACGGTTACTCCCCACAGATCGGAATTCCCGCTTTCCCACAACAGGTCAAATGGGTAAACTTTGTTCCTTTGTAATAGTTTAGTCCTTTGAAAAAAATCGATTTCAAAGGAGCTTCAGGTATGATTCAATTTTTGGCTGGAAGCTGTCTGAGTGGATTAGGGATCGTTTTGAAAGAACCATAGGCGATTTAACTTTATATATGAAACCCCCTGTTAAAGCAGAGACCCTTATTAATAGCCGGGACGGGTTCTTTCATTACGAGCCCTTATTCATGAGTTCTTTCAGCCAAAAATTGAATCATACCTGAAGCGGTAATATTTTCAAAAAGCTAAAGTGTTATGTTCCTTTTATTGAGGCAAATGTCAAGATATTGACATTTGCCTCAATCCTTGACGCAACGTAACTCCAAGAACCTGCTTGAACGAAATTCAAATATTCATATCTATCTGTAATATCGTCATAATCTTCCTCTCATAAAAAATATTTCCTTCAAAAATCGATATGGCATAAAGGTTGCTGTATATTCTGAAAAAGAATTCTTTTTCAAAACAATTATTAGAAAAAAATTAGGAGATTTTATGGACATTGCAACCGTCCTGGGTATTGTCTCTGCTTTTGGACTTGTACTTACCGCCATCTTTATGGGCGGCGGGCTCAACGTTTTTATCAACGTTCCCTCATTAATGATTGTGGTGGGCGGCACTATCGGCGTAACGTTGATCGCTTATCCCTTAAAAGAAGTTTTTGGTGTCTTAAAAGTGGTACAAAAAGCACTTTTTAGTAAAAATATATCTATCGACGATCTCATTAAAAGATTTACAGGGTTTGCAACCAAAACTCGCAAAGAGGGCATCCTTGCTTTAGAAAGCGAAATAAAGGACGTTACGGATGATTTTTTAAAAAAAGGGGTACAGCTCTCTATTGACGGATTGGAGCCCAAGGAAATCAGAGAAATTCTGGATACGGAAGTTGATTATGTCAGAAGCAGACACCAACTGGGCGCTGAAGTTTTTACCAGCATGGGGACCTTCGCTCCTGCAATGGGGATGATCGGCACATTAATCGGGCTGGTACAGATGCTCCAGAGTATGGATGATCCAAGTACCATTGGGCCGGCTATGGCGGTAGCGCTGCTAACGACATTCTACGGTTCGATTATGGCGAATCTCTGTTGTATGCCCATTGCAGGAAAACTTAAAACCCGAAGCAAAGAAGAAATGTTGGCAAAAGAGATGATCATTCAGGGCATCATATCGCTTTCCAATGGAGACAATCCCAGAATCCTTGAACAGAAACTTCTGGCTTTTATCCCGCCCAATAAGAAAAAGGAATCAAAGTAAATGGGTAAAAGAAAGAGGAAAAAAAACGATGATGATGTTCGAGCGGATATTGGAATGGTAATGACGGTTTCTCTTTTTCTCATACTTTTGACATTTTTTATTTTGCTCAATTCCATTGCAGTCGTCGATGAAAACAGATCGCGCTTGGCCATAGGATCACTTATCGGGGCCTTTGGGGGATTGCCCGGCGGATTATCGCCAATGGAATCAGGAAAATCAATTTTGCCTCCCTCAGCGCCGATGATCGAAGAAGAACTGAGCATTGAGCAACTTATGTCGTATGTCAATAGAGATATTAAGGAATTGGCAGGTGATATTAAACTGGAAATTATAGGCGGCCAAAAGAGAATTATCATAAATGAAGCGGGCTTATTTATGGGGAACGGATTTAAAATAAAGCCTTCCATACAGCCGCTTCTCGACAAGCTGGGGCAGATTATAAACAAAGGATCTTTTCCGGTGGAGATCGCAGGATACACAGATAACGTCATACATACTGAAAAAGGGTATGAATCAAACTGGGAGATGTCCGCAATCATGGCGTTAAAGGTGCTAAAGTATTTTGTTTCACAGTGCGGGGTTCTTCCTGACAGACTTACAGCCTATGGGTGCGGAAGCAATAATCGGATCACTTCAAATGAGAGTATACAATCACGGGCACAAAACAGAAGGGTTGAAATTGATTTAAAATACAAAGCACCCGAATACATTAAAAGAATTTTTAAAAAGAATCCAGCTGGTTTTTTCACATACAAGAAATTTGATTTTAAAATATTCTAAATAACAGACATGGAGAATGGAAGTGAGTGAAGAGAATGAAATCGATCCAAATGCATGGATGGTGACATTTGCAGATCTTGTTATGCTTCTTTTAACTTTTTTTGTGCTTCTGCTTACCATGTCTTCAATGGATGCAAAGAAATTGAAAAATCTTATGACGCATTTCAGGGCGTCCACAGGAGTTCTTGAACTCTCAGGAGCCGGGGAAGTATACGACTTAGGAGGATTTGTTAATAAATACAATGATACCGATAGCTTATTGGTTGTTGATCAGAAGCATTTCTTAAATAAAATAAAACTCGTATCCAATATTGAGGATATGTTAAAAGATCTCAGCAACGATATTACCCTGTCTGATGATGAGAGGGGTGTTGTCCTTACTTTTCATGGAAACATACTTTTTGATTCCGGAAAAACTGCCCTGCGAAAAGTAGCATTTCCTGTTCTCGATATCATTGCTGATGCCATTGAGGAATGCCCGAATGATATTTTAATAATGGGTCAGACTGATAATACTCCGGTTAAAAGCGAAATATATAGATCTAACTGGGAACTCTCAGTATACAGAGGAATTTCTGTTCTTGATTATTTTTTGAAGAAAAAAGGACTTTCACCTTCCAGGTTTTCTGTTGGCGGTTACGGGTCTTCCAGGCCATTGTTTCCGAATACCACCCAAAAAAACAGATCCTTAAACCGGAGGGTAGAGATAATCTTTAAACATATAAGGGAGATATAAATGGCAGAGGAAAAAGAAGAAGTAAAAGACGCTGAAAAAGATCAGGCACCCAAGAAGTCAAAGCTCAAGCTTATAATTATAGGGGTGGTTGTACTGCTTATCGGAGCCGGCGGATTTATTGGATATAGCAAGTACAAAAAAGGAAAAAATGAAAAGACTGAGGCTAATAAAATCGAAAAAGTGAGTATCATTTGTCCAATAAATTCGTTTGTTGTCAATCTTCTGGATAAACAAAACGTTGGCAAAAGATACTTGAAAGTCACGATTCAACTCGAGGTTGGAAAAGAAGAAGATAAACTTCTTATCGAAAATCATAATCCACAACTAAGAGATACCATCTTACTTTTGCTTTCAAGCCAAACTTTAAAAGAGATTAATACAATGGAAGGCAAGCTGGAATTGAAACAGGCGCTTTTATCAAGGATGAAACAGATTTTGGGAGATGATGTCGTTCGCAGGATTTATTTTACAGAATTTGTTGTTCAATAGGTGAAACATGGGGAATATTTTATCACAGGATGAAGTTGACTCCCTTCTTGATGGAATAACCGAAGGGAAGGTTGAAACCGAAACCGATGTTAACGAAGGAAGTCCATCTGTAGAAGTATATGACTTTAGTATGCCGGCCGGTCCGGTACATCTCAGGCTGCCCGCCCTTGGAATTATAAATGAAAGGCTTGTGGGTCTTTTAAGAACAAACCTTCAGGTTGCCGGCAGATCTGTTATAGATGTCAATTTGTCTTCTACCGAAACCGTTAAGTTTAGTGATTTTTATCTCTCTCTTCCGATGCCGTCAAGCCTTAATATATTTAGCATTGAACCTTTGAGAGGATTTTCACTCATTGTGCTGGAAGGTCCCCTGGTATTTTCATTTGTTGACAGTTTGTTTGGTGGAAAGGGCGTGAGTCATGTAAAACTTGAGGGAAGATTATTTACAAAAATTGAAACAAAAATAGTTGAAAAAATCGTTAAGATTATTTTAAGCGACTTTCAGAAGGCCTGGTTAGATGTTTACGAAATAAATGCTGTATTTATTCGATCGGAAATGGATCCGCAGTTTGTCGGCATCGGGACGCCGGATGATTTAGTAATTGTGAATAAATATGAAGTGCAGCTTGAAAATGGTAATGGATTCGTCACCATCTGTATTCCCTATTCCAGCATTAAGCCTATAAAAGAAAAACTTAAAAATAAGTTCCGAAGGGAAAAAATGGATATAGATCAAAGATGGAAAAGATATATTCAGGAAAGAATTCAGGAGATGACGGTAGAATTGAGTTGCACCATGGGGATGGCGAAAATAAATGGTGGAGATCTTTTGAGTATGAAGGTTGATGACGTAATAATGCTTGATCAAAAATTGGGCAATTCTGTTATTATTAATGTGGAAAATATCCCAAAATTTAAAGGATATCCAGGGGCATGCAATAAGAAAAAGGCAGTAAAAATAATTGATAGACTTGAATAGGAGTAGAACATGGTTGATGCAAATGATCAAATAAAAGACGTAAATGACGGTGCAGCATCCCAGAATGGTGAATCATGCAATAATGGGAAATGTGATATGGACCTTATCCTTGATATTCCTCTGGATGTTACTGTTGAGTTGGGTAAAGTCAAGATGCCAGTGAACGAGTTGCTTCAGTTGGGACATGGGTCCATTATCGAGCTGTCAAAACAGGTTGGTGAGCCACTAGATATATATGTAAACAATAAGTTGGTTGCTAAAGGTGAAGTCGTAATTCTGGATGAAAAATTCGGAATAAGGGTTTCCGATATCATTAATCCTACCGAAAGGGTTAAATCTTTAGGTTAAACGAGTGATGGTGTGATGGATGATTGAGCCCGAATTTTTAAACACCGGACTTAAGACAATCGCGATGCTTTTTATTGTGCTTGGTATCTTGGTTCTTGTGCTTTACATAATGAAAAAATTTATGTCGCCAAAGGGAAAGGGCAAGGGAGAATTAATTATCAAAGTCGTCTCATCGCTGCACCTATCTCCAAAGGAGAGAGTAGAAGTCATAGAGATATCGGGTGAAAGAATTGTTGTGGGCATTACTCCTGGCAACATTAACTTTTTAACCAAGCTTAGTCGTTATAAAGAGGGAAATGGTAATATAGAAAATGTTGGAAAAGATCACGAGATTATTTCATAATAAAAAGAGAAGACAATTAATTGTCCTTTTCTTTTCGATAGCCGTATACTTTATTTTAATAGGAAATGTTTCGGCCGCTGATTTTATATTGCCTTCATTTCGATTTGGTATTGAAAAAGGTGGAGATCCCGGCGACGTTTCCGTTTTGCTCCAAATCGTCTTTTTACTAACAGTTCTTACCCTTGCACCGGCCATTATGATACTCATGACATCTTTTACGAGACTGGCCATTGTATTTTCTTTTTTAAGACAAGCAGTAGGAACTCAACAAACACCATCTAACCAGATTATTGCAGGACTTGCTTTATTTCTAACCTTCTTTATTATGATGCCGGTTTGGCAGAAGATTAATAATAATGCATTACAGCCGTACCTTCATGAGGAGATATCTCAGGAAATTGCATTAAAGGAAGCTATAAATCCTATTCGAAAATTTATGTTCAAACAGACACGGGAGAAAGATCTGGCCTTATTTGTTAAAATGGCAAAGATAAACAAACCTAAAAATGAAGAGGATATTCCCACATTAATTCTTATTCCTGCTTTTGTAATAAGCGAGCTGAAGACCGCATTTATTATCGGATTTGTTCTATTCGTGCCATTTTTGATCATAGACATGGTTGTGGCAAGTGTGTTGCTCAGCATGGGCATGATGATGCTTCCACCAATAATGGTATCGTTGCCGTTTAAACTTATGCTGTTTATTTTGGTTGATGGTTGGAATATAATCATCGGTTCACTGGTAAAGAGCTTTGTGGGTGGATAAAAAATGACTCCGGAATTTGTTGTAAAATTTGCACAGGAAGCCATAAAAGTTACCTTATTGGTATCTATGCCCATGCTTCTATTAGGACTTATTGTCGGAGTTGTGATCAGTATTTTTCAGGCGGTGACTCAAATCCAGGAGATGACATTAACATTTGTACCAAAGATCTTGATCGTAATGGTGGCGCTTTTATATTTTTCTAGCTGGATGCTTGAACAGCTCATGCAATTTACAATGACAACGATAAATCAGATACCATACTATATAAGATAGTGGAGGAAGCAGTGGATATACTGTCCATACCTTATCGAGAATTTAAAGCCTTTTTTCTTGTTCTAATAAGAGTCAGTATTATTTTTCAGATGCTTCCTTTCTTTAATGCAAAGGTTATTCCCATATTGGCAAAGGCAGGGCTTGCATTTGTGATTACTATAGTTCTCTTTCCCATGATTAATACTAAGATGGTAGAATTTCCTCAAACAATATTTGGAATGGCCCAGTTGATATTAACCGAATTTATCATCGGCATAATCCTGGGACTATTGGTTTTGGTATTTTTTGAGGGGATAAGGATGATGGGGCAGATGGTGGGCTTTCAAACCGGTTTTGCGATTACAAACATCATTGACCCTCAAAGCGGTGCCCAGGTCTCGATTCTTGCAAATATGGCATATCTTGTGGCCATGATTTTCTTCCTTTTGCTAAATGGACACCATATATTGTTAAGGGCCGTAAGGGAGAGCTTTGAGATTATACCTGTCGGCTCCTTAGGATTAAATGTTGAAATGTTTAATAAAATTATCCCCATATATGGTGATATGTTTGCTGTTGCCGTAAAGATTGGAGCCCCGGCAATTGCCGCTCTTTTATTTACCAATTTAGCCTTTGGGGTGATTGTAAAGTTCATTCCACAAATGAATATTATGATCGTCGCATTTCCGGTTCAGATCACTATCGGTCTTTTGTTTTTTGGTGTGTCGTTAAATGTGCTTTTGAAATTCATGGAGACATATCTTAAAAATCTTGGTCCCATGCTGATTAATACCATGCAATGGTTTAGGATATAAAAAATGGCTGAACAGAGTTTTGAAGAAAAAACTGAACAACCGACGCCGAAAAAAAGGCAGGAACTCAAAGAAAAGGGGGAGGTGGCAAAAAGCAAGGAATTGCCCTCGGTAGCTGTGCTCCTTGCCGCCCTGATCTCCTTATCTCTTTTTGGATCATTTATGTACAACCATATCCAGATGATTATGAAAGGCGCATTTTCTTTTCCTGATATATATAATTTTAATATTCCTGAGTTTTTAAAATTTGCTCAAAATATTATTGGCCGGATTATCATCTTACTCTCTCCACTTTTTGCAGTCATTTTTATTACAGCGATTCTATCGAATATCATGCAAGTGGGCTTTATTGTATCCGGTGAATCGATCACCCCTAAACTGTCAAAAATAGATCCTATCAAAGGGTTTGGAAGACTTTTTTCAAAACAGGCTTTTATGGAATTGTTCAAATCCGTGCTAAAGCTAACCATTGTGGGGGGAGTGGCGTTCCTTACGGTAAAAGGTGAGATGAATAATTTTGTTCTCCTGGGGGATATGGAACTCAATTCAATTTTCGTTTATATCCTCAAAATTTTTTTTAAAATTTTTATCCGGTGTTCGTTGGCAATGATTATTCTGGTTATTATCGACTACGCATTTCAGAAATGGGAATTTGAAAACAGAAGTAAGATGACCAAACAAGAAGTAAAGGATGAGTTTAAAAAATCGGAAGGCGATCCTTTGATAAAGTCAAGGATAAGAAGAATTCAGATGGAGATGGCCAGAAAAAGAATGATGCAGGATGTTTCTCAAGCCGACGTCGTTATTACCAACCCAACACATCTCGCAATTGCTTTGAAGTATGATAGTTCGACCATGAATGCACCAAAGTTAATCGCAAAAGGGGCGAGAAAAATAGCCGAGAAGATCAAAGATGTAGCTTCAGAACATGGAATCCCAATTTTGGAGAATAAGGAACTCGCTCGAAATTTATATTCGTTGGTTGAGGTCGGTCAGGAGATACCACCGGCACTCTATCAAACGGTTGCCGAGATATTGGCTTATATTTACCGATTAAAGTCAAATTATAACCATGGAGTGTCATAAAATAGTTTTTAAGGAAATTTAGATGGAACAAGTTGTTAAATCAAAAGCTGATTCCACATCTACTAGTGAGATAATGACAGTCATTGGTGTGGTTACTATCCTTGTGGTAATGATAATTCCATTACCTTCGATACTTTTGGACTTCCTTCTGGCACTGAACATCACCATTGCCATAACGATTCTTTTAATCGCTATGTATACGCTTAAACCGTTGGATTTTTTCATATTCCCTCCGTTGCTTCTTGTGACGACCCTTTTCAGGCTGTCTCTCAATGTCGCATCGACAAGATTGATACTTTTGCATGGCAATGAGGGACCCCTGGCTGCAGGAAGAGTTATCAAGTCGTTTGGCAGTTTCGTGGTCGGTGGAAATTACGTTGTCGGTATGATTGTATTTATTATTCTGGTTATTGTTAATTTTGTTGTAATTACAAAGGGTGCCACCAGGATCGCTGAAGTTGCCGCTCGGTTTACACTAGATGCTATGCCCGGTAAACAGATGAGTATCGATGCGGATCTCAACGCTGGTATGATCGATGAAGATGAAGCAAAAGAACGCAGGATGACCATCACAAGGGAGGCCGAATTCCACGGATCTATGGATGGTGCAGCCAAATTTGTTAGAGGAGATGCTATTGCGGGAATTATAATTGCCGTTATTAATATATTCGGTGGATTTATTATCGGCGTGTTTCAGAAAAATATGTCCGTTATGAACGCCGCTCAAAATTATACCCTTTTAACCGTAGGCGATGGTTTGGTATCGCAGATCCCGGCACTCACCATATCCACGGCGGCAGGAATCGTCCTCAGCAGGGCGGCCTCAGAGGGGACCATGGGCAAGGATATTGGAAAACAATTATCTAAATATCCAAAGGCAATTTATCTGTCAGCATTAACCGTCTTTTTTTTCGGTCTAATCCCAGGTTTGCCGCATATCCCCTTTATAATGCTTTCAGTTATCATTGGGATAAGCGTTTTTGTGTTTGGAAAGAAAAAAGAGCAATTAAAAAATGAAGAAGTTGAGGTAAAAAAGAAACAAGCGATCGATGAAGGGCCGGAACCCGTGGAACATCTACTGATGATTGATCCTCTCGAGTTGGAAGTAGGATATGGTCTCATTGCTTTGGTGGACAGAGAGCAGGGAGGAAAGTTTCTTGACAGGGTTCGTTCAATAAGACGTCAGTTTGCTGTCGAAATGGGAATGGTTATTCCGCCGATTCATATCAGAGATAATCTGCAACTGAATTCATCCGAATATCAGATTGTTCTAAAGGGTGTAAAGATTGCCGGAGCTGAATTAATGGTGAATCATTATCTGGCTATGGATCCAGGAGATGCTACAAGAAAAATTGAAGGAATAGCAACAAAGGAGCCGGCATTTAACATCCCCGCATGCTGGATACCGGAAGCAAGAAAAGAGGAGGCCAAACTTGCGGGTTATACCGTTGTTGATGATGCAACGATCATGGCCACTCATCTGACAGAGGTTCTCCGAAAACATTCTTCAGAGCTGTTAGGCAGACAAGAAGTTCAAAATTTGCTGGATAATCTCAGCAAAACGTATCCAAAGGCGGTTGAAGAACTTTTGCCGAACCTTCTTTCATTAGGGGGTGTTCAAAAAGTGTTACAAAATCTTTTACAAGAACGGATATCTATCAGGGACCTGTTGACTATCGTTGAAACACTTGCCGACTGTGCTCCATTGACAAAGGATCCTGATTTATTAACCGAATATGTGAGGAACAAAATGTCCAGATCCTTTATCAACCCGCATATAGGAGAAGATGGTTATTTAAAACTGATAACAATGTCCCAAGATGTTGAGGATATTCTTCTTAAGGGGATACAAAAAACAGAGCACGGTTCATATCTCTCCGTTGATCCAAAGATTGCAGATTCCATAATTTCTTCGATCAAAAAGGAAGCGGAAAAGGCGATGTCTAAGAATATTCAACCGATTCTTTTAACGACACCCTTAACAAGAAGGCATTTGAGAAAGATGATAGAATACTTTGTACCTTCATTAATGGTATTATCTCAAAGTGAACTTTTAAGTGATATCGGCTTTAAAGCTATTGGAAAGGTAAGATTAAGCAATGCAGGTTAAAAAATATCGAGCGAGAACAATTAAAGAAGCTACCACTAAGGTTAAAAACGTACTGGGACAGGATGCAATGATTCTTTCCACACAAAAAATATCAAAAGTCGGTGAAGATGATGTTTTTGAAATAACTGCCCTGACCGGAGCAAATAATATTTCAGATGAGAGTCCGAATATGCTCGGAGAGGTCAAACAAGAGCTGATGAGTATAAAAGAGATGCTATATCTTTTGAACAATTCAGATGTTTTTATTGAAAAATTGATAACGTATCCCGGCGATCTAAGTCTCTATACAAAAATGATAAAAAATGGTGTTAATGACCGTTATGTAAGGCTATTTTTTGAAAGGACCGGAGCATTTAATGGCCATCTCGTTAATAACATGAAAAGTGTTAAGGATCGAGCCCTTAAAGAGATCATGAAAGTTATAGATGTTAAAGATCCTTTCGATATAAAAGAAAATAATCAAATTATAGCGGCTTTTATCGGGACGACAGGTGTTGGTAAAACGACGACAATCGCAAAGCTTGCTGCCAAGCTCATGCTTGAAAAGAAAAAGAAAGTCGGTTTGATTTCATTAGACGCCTATAGAATAGGGGCAATGGAACAACTGAAAACATATGCAAATATTTTAGGGATGCCTTGTTTCCAGGCATTCAAAAAAAAGGATCTGCTTTTTGCACTTCGAAGGATGGAAGGAAAAGATATTGTCCTTATCGACACTGCAGGCCAAAGTCAATATGATAGATCCAGACTGGATGAACTCAGGAGATTGATTCCCGGTGATTTAGATGTCAGTACTCATCTTCTATTGAGCATTGCAACTACCGAATCTGAGATGAATAAAGCAGCCGATAATTTCAGATGTTTAAAATATCAGAGCTACATATTTACAAAAAGAGATGAAACTCAAAAATGTGGTTCAATTTTGAACCAGATTATGGAACAAAGTTTACCTGTTTCGTATATTACCACAGGGCAGAATGTGCCTGAAGATATTGAGCAGGTAGAAAGAGCAAAACTATTAAAGTTGATTGTTTCGTAAAAAAGTAAAAAATACAAGTTTTGCACCCATTATTTTAAGGAATGATAATAGAATGTAAAAAGCCGGGAAAACTTTTTAAGGTAAAATCATAATAAATTATTAAACAAGGAAGTTTTATATTGGAGACCAAAAAGATGGATCAGGCTAAAAATTTAAGAAGGATTGTAAAAGAAGAATCAGGGAAAGTTCACAAACTAAGAGTAAAAGATGGACCATTTCCCCAAAAAAACAGTCCCATGGTTTTTACAGTTACCAGTGGAAAGGGCGGAGTAGGCAAGACAAATATCGTTGGCAATCTGGCAATTACATATCAGAGAATGAAAAAAAGGGTTTTAATCTTTGATGCAGATCTCGGGCTTGCAAATATTGACATTATCTTTGGTATCAACCCAAAATATACAATTGAAGAAGTCATCAAGGGTGAAAAAGAGCTGTCTCAAATAATTGCCAAGGGCCCGGAAGGTGTGGCCATAATACCTGCAAGCTCAGGAGTACAGGAACTATCCCATCTTACAGAAGGCCACAAGATCAATCTCTTAAATGAATTTGATTTGTTGAGCAATATGTATGACATTTTACTGATTGACACAGGTGCGGGTATTTCTTCCAATGTTATTTATTTTAATCTGGCGGCCCAAGAAAGGATTGTAGTTGTAACACCGGAAACAACATCTATTACGGATGCCTATGCCCTTATTAAAGTTATGTTTATGAAGCACGGAACAAAGAAATTTATTATTTTGATGAATATGATTAGAAATGAAAAAGAGGCCGTGTCAGTTTATAAAAATTTGAGCAGGGTTGTAGAAAAGTTTATGGGAAGCATATCCTTAGACTATGCGGGATATATTCCATATGATAAACATTTGCATGAGTCCGTAAACAGGAGGGAACCGGTTACTTGTTGCTATCCTCAATCATCTTCAAGCCAAAGCTTTAAAAAACTGGCTGAATATCTTTTAGAACAGACAGATGGAAGGCATCAAGATGGAAGTATACAATTTTTTTGGAAAAAACTGATGATTGGTGCGATAGGTTGATGAAATGAATGCGGGGATAAAAAAATATCAGGAAATAACCCATGTAGATCAGGAAAGTATGGATGATAAACATCGGGAAGAACGTATTCTCAAATATGCTCCCCTTGTAAAGCAAATTGCTGAAAGGATGGCGCTTAGACTTCCTCCCAATATATCAAAGGAGGAGCTTATCGGTCCCGGGGTTTTGGGGTTGTTTGATGCCATTGATAAGTTCGACTCAAAAAGGGGGGTTAAATTCAGGACATATGCGAATCTAAGAATAAAAGGGGCAATTTTAGATGAATTAAGAAAGATGGATTGGATTTCAAGATCTGTTCGAAGAAATATTCACAGAATTGAGGATGCAATAAGAGTCCTTGAGCTAAAACTCGGAAGAGAGCCCAAGGATGATGAGATTGCTGAAGAGATGGGACTTGATATGGATTCGTATTACAGAATGATCAGCAGAGCCCATGGCGTCAACCTGTTAAGCCTGGACGAATTGATGCTTGACGGCACCACACCTAAAATTGCCAAACAAGTATCGGATCAACCTTCTCCCATCGATGAATTAAAAGTAAAGGAGATTAAATCAATTATATTTAAAGCGCTGTCAACGCTTTCAAAAAAGGAACAAATAATAATGTCACTATATTATTATGATGAATTGACATTAAAAGAAATAGCAAAGGTATTAAGCTTAACCGAGTCAAGGATATCCCAGATCCATTCGAAGGCAGTAATAAGATTAAGGATAAAGCTGAAATCTTATTATGAAGGCTGATTATGACTTTATTAAAAAAGGAAGAAAATGCCGTTCGATCTTTCGATAATTTGGATGAATCGGAAGATAAAGAGAAAAAAGCATTTTTTCAAAAGAAAAATACTCAAGATAAACACAAAAAACATGTATGGAAAAAAAAGGCGTTCTTTTATTTTGTGACGGGGACATTAGTTTTGGCCGGGCTTTCATTATATCCTCTTTTAAAAAACAGGCAAGAAAACGTGTGGATACCCCAGCTTAAATGGTTTCCTATTCAAAACATCAAATCCATCAAGTTTGAGCCATTTATTATCCCTTTTAGAGAGCATGGTAAGTTTACATATATATCTTTAAGTATTTCCTTTGAATTGCCGAATAAAGAATTAATGGATGAGATGATAAAAAAAAACAATTGGATTAGAGGTATCATTTACAATATTTTGAGTGAAAACATATATGTATTGGAAAATGTGTCATCGTTAATGAAGCTTAAAAAGTCCATTATAAACGATGTGAACAACGTACTAACGGCAGGCAAGGTTGATAACGCAATTATAACAGATTTTTCGACAGTTTGAATAAAATCGTGTAACGATTTTATGAAACTCCCGCAGGTAAACCTTCGGGATCTAATAATAATTGATTGCTTCAAGTAGAATTAAATTATCGATGAAAAATCAGGCCAAAGGCGGACAAGCTCGCCAAAGGCTGTTAAACCCTCCAGAGGCGGGTAAGCCTCTTGTGGATAAGGGCTCGTAATGAAAAGACCAGCCCGCGTTGTTAGTAAATGCTTTTGTATCGCGACGGCGAGCTCAATTTAAAGGAGAAGGCCATGTCAGGTACAACCCATATGAATATTATTCTCGGTCAGGGGAATGCGATTAAGGAAGTTCATAATGTAAAAAAACAAAATCTTGAAATGAATCAGCAGTTTGTTGCTCAACAATCAGAAGTCATGAAGAAAGAAGATAAATCAAAAGTACAAGAGTTTGAGACAAAAAACAGAATTGAGATTAAAAAAGAGAAAGAGAATAAAAAAGATCAAAATAGCAACAAAAAAAAATCAAATAATGAAAATCAAGAAGAAAAAAGAAATTTATCAGAAGGGAAGCTCATCGATATCAGAGTCTGATCATGAATTTATTTGAATTAAAATACTTAATATTTTTACAATTAGCGATTGATTTTGCAATTTTGGTTGTGTTTATTTTTTTAATAAGACGTCTAAGATTTCTCGATAAGGGCTCCTCCTCATTGAATAGCAAACTGAAAATGTATGAATCATTCCTGACGGATGCAGACAACACGTCTGTAAAATTCAAGGGGATGTTACAAGAGAAAAAGGACATAATAAAAAAACTTGATGAACAATTAGAAAAAAGAATAAAAAGTTTAAATACGCTGTTAAACAGGACTGATGCACTGCTCTTTAAGCATAGGCAGAGTAATCAAGATGGCTATGTTCAAAATTCTTTAAAAAATCATTCAAAAAAAATTGTTGAACTGGCAAAAGAAGGATTTGATTTAGATTACATTGCCGAAAGCCTTATTATTCCCAAAGAAGAGGTAATGCTGGTTCTAGATTTAAAGAAAAAAATATCACAATTAGATTCTAAAGAGGGTGTCTCTTGAATAAAGTCGGTTATTCAGCAGTATCCTCGTCTAAGATATCACTCCAATCTGTCAATAATACCACCTTTTATCCCAAGTTAGTCGAAAATGAAATTGTTGAGGGTAAGGTTCTAAAATCCTTTTCTTTAAAAAATGTCCTGCTGCTTATTAAAGGAAAAAGGATAATGGCAAAAACACATATGCCTTTAAGGGAAGGCAGTGTTATTTCCTTAAAAGTTGAAGAAGTTCATCCAAATCCAGTCCTTAAGTTTTTGGGAACAATAAATGAAAATATTAAAAAGATAAATGCTTCTATGATAATGAACGGATTAAAGAAGAATTTATGGAAAACAATCATTGAAAATATTGATCATTGCAGACTTCCCGATAACGATAAAAAGCTGTTTAAAGAGTTGGTAGATGATATATCGAGAAAAATATTTCTAAAACCAAACCCGGATTTATTGAGAGAACTTGTTGACAAATCAGGAATCGGATGGGAGGCAAAACTAAGAGAGAT
This sequence comes from uncultured delta proteobacterium, assembly GCA_963706295.1. Classification (GTDB taxonomy): domain Bacteria; phylum Desulfobacterota; class Desulfobacteria; order Desulfobacterales; family UBA11574; genus UBA11574. The sequence continues at coordinate 87,859 of CAVPLW010000006.1, forward strand.
AATCACTTCTGAAGCAAATTATAGTAAAGCAAATATTAATGAGCTTATGACAGGTGATTTAAAAGGCCTTGGATCAAAATTTGTTTCTTTAATGGAAGGACAAAATGATCTTTTCAAAAAATTTGTATCCACGATAAAAAATATTCAGCTTCTTAATCAGTTTGGACTTGAACAAGAAAGAAGAATCTTCATTCCCATACCGGTTCAATTTCCTGATGGTCTTTTTACTATAGGACAATTGTTGATACATCTGCATGAAAATAAAAAAAAAGATGGTGACGGAAAAGAAAAAGACAAGAACTTTTTCAGAATAAGTTTTTTACTGGAAATGTCAAATCTTGGGCCGCTGAGAGCTGATCTTGTGGTCAGACAAAAACAGATCAATGGACGATTTTTAATCGTTGAAGAAAAAGCGAAGAACATCATTGAAAAACAGCTTCCATCTTTAATAAAGACGCTTGAAAAAAAGGGCTTTGTCATTCCTCATTTTGAATGTCAGATGAAAGAACCCGTGGAGATAAAAGATACGCTGATCAAAGAAATTATACACAAGGACGGCCATAACATTAGCCTGGTTGCTTGAATGAAACAAAAATCAAGAAAAAACAGTGCTGTTAGCTTAAAGTATCGGCTCAAATCAGACAGTGCACCCAGAGTTACGGCCAAGGGCAAAGGGAAGATTGCTGAAAAAATCATCAAAATTGCAAAAGAACATGATATTTACATTCACGAAGACCCCGATCTGATAGAGGTTTTGTCACAACTTGACATAAACGACGAGATCCCACCGGATCTTTATCTTGTTGTGGCAGAACTTCTGGCGTTTGTATATTCTCTCAATAATAAAATGTCATCAATCTAAATTTCATCACTTAAATGCGTCTTAATATACGTAAAATTCTATCGCGCAACGGTTGGAAAATATAGGACATTCATTGAGATTTGAACGCTTACCTCGAATATGGAATAATGGAATAGTGGAAAACTGGAAGGTTGGTTTTTAAAAGAAGATTTTATACATTTATAGTTTTATCTTCAACACAAATTTTTCCATTAATTCAACATTGCATTATTCCATTATTCCAGCATTCCATCATTCCAATTGTGAGCGAAGCGAACTAAGTTCTACCCGAATCATACCTGAATCTTTCACATACAACCTTGAAAAACGGTAAAAAATTCCAATGGGCACTTTTTTCCACCTCGCCACAGAAGTATACATCATAAACTATAGATAATATATCAATATAAACAGATTGTTATATAATAATACATCTCATGGATAATTTGGCATTGATATTGCTTTATAAGTCATAAAAAGAAAAAGGAGAAACAATTGACAACCGGTATCTATGATTTAATTGATGGTTCCTTGACTCAGCAACTGAGATTCGAAACCATAGCAAATAATATGGCCAATAGTAATACCAATGGCTTTAAGAAGGATATCATATCTTTTTATGAGGCTCTCGATATGCAAAGTATTTCCGAGACAGACTTTTCCCAGGGGCCTGTAAGATATACGGGAAATGAGCTCGATGTGGCATTAAGCTCCAAAGGTTTTTTCAAAATCCAGACTCCCAACGGGTTAAGATATACCAGAGATGGCGCATTTTCCATCAACGTAGAAGGGATTCTGGTGACAGGGAATGGAGACACGGTATTGGGGCAAAATGGTCCCATAACCGTAGAGGGCGGCGAGGTGTACATCGGAAGAGATGGACAAGTTGTGGTGAATAATGAATCGGTGGATAAAATACTGGTCGTCAATTTTGACGAGACTCAGCTCCTTAAAAAAGAAGGCGGGTCCTATTATTCTTATCAGGGAGAAAACAAAGGGATATCCACAGCTACGGATACCGAGATTCAACATAAATATTTGGAAAGTTCCAATGTTAATCCTACGCAGGAAATGATTAAAATGATAGAAACATACAGGGCTTTTGAGTCAGTGGAAAAAGCGATTCAGTCCATTGACGCATTAACCGGTGAAATGGTTAGTGATGTTGGTACTGTCCCATAAAAAAGGAGAAAATCATGTTAAGAGGACTGTGGTCCGCAGCTTCAGGGATGGCTGCTCAGAAAATGAACATTGATGTTATTGCAAATAACCTGGCAAACGTAAACACAGCGGGTTTCAAAAAGAGTCGGACGGATTTTCAAGACCTCATGTACCAAACGGTGAATCAGGCCGGGTCTGAAACATCCACCGGAGAACAGATTCCTGTTGGTATCCAGGTCGGCATGGGAACAATGCCTGTTGGCGTTCACAAGGAATTTATGCAGGGAGATTTTCAACAGACGAAAAATGAGCTGGATCTGGCCATTGAAGGGAAGGGTTTTTTTAAGGTGCTTGAGCAATGAAGAAGAAGTCTATACCCGTTCAGGAAACTTTAAATTGGATGCAAATAGAAATGTTGTTACTCCCAATGGAGACAAGTTACAACCAGAGATAACGATTCCAGCCGATACAGTGACCATTAAGATTGATGGTGATGGCACGGTAACTGCCTTTGACCCCCAAGGCACCGGTGCATCCCTTGGAACAATAGAATTGTATTCATTCCCGAATCCGGCAGGGCTTTTCAGCCGTGGCCATAATCTATACAGATCCACGGATGCTTCGGGAGAGGCCGTAAACGGCACACCGGGTTCAGAGGGTATGGGTACAATTGTCCAAGGATTTGTTGAAATTTCTAATGTGGATGTTGTGAAAGAAATGGTTGATATGATTATGGCACAAAGGGCTTATGAGATTAATAGTAAGGCAATAAAAACAGCGGACGAAATGCTGGCCATAGTAAATAATATTTCAAGGTAATTAAGAAGATGAATAAAAACATATTTAAAATAATTATTTTCCTCTGTATTTTGGGGTTTTATTCAACTTCAATGGGTGCGGCAATCGGCAAAAATGATCGTCAGAATGCCTCCCATCAAAGTTACCAAACCATACCTGAGACCAAATTCAGAGAAATCTTTCAGAAATATCTTTATCGAAATTTAAACAACCAAGAATGCGATGTGGTTATATCCAGACTGAAGATAACCGGCAATGTGCCCGTACCTGCCGGAACGATCGGTTTCCAGCAGTATCAAAAAGGTAAAAGAAGATTTGAAGGACATGTAAGCTTAATCGTCGTGGTTAAGATAAATGGTGTGGTAAAAAATAAAGTTAAACTATCCGGTTGGGTTGATATATTTCAGCCTGTAGTTTGTGCTTCTCGTGATCTAAAAAGAGGAGAGAGGATAAGCAAAGATGATCTTTACTTTGTAAAAAGAAATATATCTCATTTAACTTCGAAGATTCTAACTGATATGAATAAGATCATCGGTCTCATGGCAAAGCATAACGTAAAAAAAGATTCCGGTCTTAAAGAATGGATGTTTGAAAAATTTCCAATCGTGGATAAGGGAGACATCGTTACAATATTGGCTGAATCCGGAGATATAAAGGTGACTGCTTCCGGAAGAGTTTTAATGAAAGGTTATGAAGGTGAGCTTGTAAAAGTTCAAAATCTAATGAGTAAAAAAGAGATTTACGCCAAGGTCGTTAATGGCTCAATGGTGGAAGTAGATTTTTAGATAATAGGAGAGTACCATGGCAGATAGAAGACACCTAATTTTGTGTATGACGTTCATATTCCTTTCCGGTTGTGCGGGTTTGTCTAAAGAGCCCTCTCATATGGTTCAAACAGCCAAGATTCAAAAACCTAAATTTGATGTTTATGAGCCTCCAAAGCCGGAAGAAGGATCATTGTGGTCGGAAATGTCGGAGGTGAGTCTGTTTCAGGACATGAAGGCAAGAAAAGTCGGGGATATTGTCACTGTAAGGATCGTAGAGGATCCGGAAGCAAAACTGAATGCAAATACCAAAACAAGCCGGTCTTCAAGCGTAGATGCAGCGAAGCTCAAATTTTTGGGTTACATGAAGGCGCTTGCTGAAAAGAACTCAAGACTTGCTCAGGATCCGGGATCAGATAATTTGATTTCGGCCTCTTTGAGTACTGCATTTGACGGCAAAGGTACAAGTGACAGGGATGGACATGTAAAGGCATATATTACTACTGTTGTAGAAAAAGTGCTTTTCAACGGCAATCTGTATATCAGTGGACAAAGGGAAATCAGGGTTAATAATGAAACACAGTATATAACATTGTCGGGTGTTGTGAGACCGAATGATGTAACTTCGTCTAATGAAGTCTCTTCTACATATGTTGCTGATGCAAGGATCACATATTCCGGGAGCGGTCCTGTGGCAGACAAACAAAAACCCGGATGGTTAGGGAGGATAGTGGATTATGTCTGGCCATTTTAAAAATGTATTATTCATTGTTTTGCTTAGCTCCTTTATTGTAACCTCTGCAGGTCATTCTGCAAGAATAAAGGATATTTCATCAATTAAAGGTATCAGACAAAACCAACTTCTTGGTTATGGTCTGATCATCGGTCTCAATGGCACCGGAGACAAGGGCGGAACACAATTTACCATACAGGGCCTGGTGAATATGCTGGAACATATGGGAGTCCACGTGGATCCGGGTGAAGTAAAAGTAAAAAATGTTGCCGCAGTTGTCGTGAGTGCAAAATTACCGCCTTTTGCCAGGGTCGGGAAAAAGATTGATGTCATCCTGTCATCTGTCGGTGATGCGAAAAGCCTGCAGGGAGGTACGCTTTTATTGACGCCTTTAAAAGGTGTGGACGGCAAAGTTTATGCCCTTGCACAGGGCCCTGTTTCTATTGGCGGTTACAGTGCCGGTGGGGACGCAGGGGGCGGTGTAACAAAAAATCATCCTACGGTAGGAAGAATCAGTGGCGGGGCTAGCATTGAAAAAGAAATTCCTTCGTCGATAATGAGTAAAAACGAAATGACAATAATTCTAAATAATCCGGACTTTAATACAGCCGATCGGGCTGCCAACGCCATCAATTTGCGAATTGGAGAAAACATTGCCAAACCCATAGACTCGGGCACCTTGACATTCAAGATTCCTGAAAAGTTTGAAAACAAAGTGGTTAACTTGATCGCTCAAATTGGGGAAATCGAAGTAGAGCCGGATTCAATCGCCAAGGTTATCGTGAATGAAAAGACCGGAACGGTTGTGGTCGGAGAAAATGTCAGGATTCAAAAAGTTGCCGTTGCTCATGGGAATTTGAGTATTAATATAAAAGAGACAAAAAATGTTTCACAGTCGCTACCTTTTGCACCATCAGGTGGAGGGGTTGCTCCACAACAGATGAAAGACGGTACAGTTGTAGCACCGGGTGGCAGTACAGTGGTTACCCCCGAAAGCCAGGTATCTGTGGCTGAGGAAAACAGTCGTCTTCTTTTGATTCCAAAGGGAAGAACCATCGGCGAACTGGTCAACGCATTGAATGCCATCGGTGTAACTCCCAGGGATCTCATAACTATTTTACAAGCCATTAAAGCCGCGGGTGCGCTTCAAGGCGAACTCGAAATTATATAGAGGAGAGTAAAGAATGATAAAAGCAATTGCTACGACCCCGAATACTACAATTGCACCCAATGACGTTCGTCAAGCAAAACTCGAAAGAGCCTGCTCTGACTTTGAATCTATTTTTATCACCTATATGTTGAAATCGATGAGGACAGCCGTTACGGAAGATGGTCTTTTGGGAAATAACAATGAAAGCAAAATCATTCAATCGATGTTTGACGAAAATCTTGCCCTTGGAATGGCAAAGGGTAAAGGTATGGGGCTTGGCAAGATGCTTTTTGAAAGTCTAAAAGATTGAATATGCACTTTAGATGACAAAAAAAACGACCGATAATGGAATAGGGAGTGTATTTATGGAGGCGTTTACCGTTGATACGATTGAAAAGCTTTTTTACAAAAAGATCATGCTTTACAATGATCTACTTCATTGTTTTGAAGAAGAGAGAAAATCACTTATCAGTATAAATCTCAATAAATTATGGAGTTTATCTAAAGAAAAAGATGAGATATGTTCACAGATAAAATCCATCAAACGAGAGATGTCTGTTGCCGTTAATATGGAAAATGAACGAGACTCTTTTAGTCTTAATCTGGTAATGGATCTTATTCCCGGAGAATACACGGATAAATTTAAAAAGCTATATCTAAGGATTTTAAAACTAAAAGGCGAAATCGAGATCTTAAGGAAACAAAACATCCTCTATATCGATGATTCTCTGGAATTTCTGGATGAGATGATATCGATTATAACAGGAGAGACCGATTCCGGATACATTTACAATGACAGATGTCATTTTAATAAATCCGGTTCTCGTTCTTTCCTGACCAGGGAGGTTTGAGCATGTCAGGTATAGGAATGGTATTAAATATTGCTACGACTGCTTTAAACGCCCAGCAGTATGGCATGGGGGTGACGGCTCAAAATATTGCCAATGTGAATACAGAAGGTTATTCACGGCAAAATCCTGTCCTTGTGGCAAAACAGCCCTTACTGTACGGAGGACGGCTATTGGGCAGAGGGGTGGACACGGAACAGGTGTCCAGATCCGTTGACCAGTTTATAGAGAACAAACTCATGCAGGAAAAATCGAACATGTCATCTTCCTCGCAGATGGAAAAATACATGCAGGTTCTGGAAGGCTTTTTTAATGAAAATTCCGGTACCAGCATCAGTACAATGGTATCCGAATTTTGGAATGGATGGTATGATATTTCTAACAACCCCTCAGGCGTTTCGGAAAGAATTTCGCTTTATGAACAAAGCGTCCTTCTTTCAGAGCAATTTAACGCTCTGGAAAACTACTTAATCCAGCTTGATACGGATTTGACCGGTGCCGTAACTTCCGGAATAGAAACGATAAATAAGATTACACACGAAATCGCACAGGTCAATGGCCAGATTGTTAGTATGGAGGCAAATAACGTTGCAAATGATCTCAGGGATAAACGCAACTCTCTGCTTTCAGAACTCAATGAATATCTGGATGTGCAGGCTTTTGAACAAAGTGATGGTTCATTAACCGTTGTAGCGGCCAGAGGGTGTACGCTGGTTCAAGGAAACAGCGACTATGAACTGGAAATGGGCGGTACCAATGGAGACAGGGTAACCTGGCAGAACTCCAGTGGCAGTAATGTTGATATCACCAACTATCTTACCAATGGAAAACTTGGCGGCTGGCTTGACATGCGAGACGAGATTATTGCCAAAAATCAATTGGATCTTGATGCTTTGGCAAAAGAATTTATCTGGTCTGTTAACCGGCAGCATAGTCAGGGGGTGGGACTGCAAGGATTCACTTCCATTACAGGAACATATGCGGCAACGAACCCCGGGGCAGCAATTACGTCAAGCGGTTTGCCTTACCAGAATAAAGTCGATGATAGTAACAAAACATTCAACATATGGCTCTTTGATACCAATGGAGATCCCTACGACTCTGATACCGGTACAACCGGACTTCAGGGCAATCCTATTACCATAACAGTTACCTCCGGCATGACGACAAATGAGCTTGTGACCGCCATTGATAATGGAACAGGAGTTCAAGCATCCCTTGATAGCCAGAACAGATTGAGTATAAGCATAGATACTGGAGAAATCGCAACTCTCGGCTCCCTCGCATTTTCTGATGACAATTCAAATGTTCTCGCGGCTTTTGGAATAAATACCTTTTTCACCGGTTCCAGTGCAGGAGGCATAGAGATAAACGATACAATCAGACTTAATAAAGACTTTATTGCCGCAGCCCAGGTTGGCAATGATGGAACCATGGCGTCAGGCGATAATAATAACGCCTTGGCGATCACAGACCTGCAATCTGCAACCATGAGTATTTCACAATGGACCTGCGACAGGATCAATGGAAATATAGAAGGGAGTGTCAATTCAACCATTGAAGACTACTATCATTCTATGGTAGGTGCTATAGGAATTGTCTCTGCAAGTGTTTCAAGAGACCGGTCTTTTGGTGAGATGATGGTAAATGAATTAAGCACTATCAGAGACAGCATATCCGCTGTTTCGCTTGATGAGGAGATGACAAATCTCATAAAATTTCAACATGCCTATGCAGCGGCAGCTAAGCTTATCGGTGTTGCCGATGAGATGCTCAATACACTGCTTGGATTGAAATAAAAGGAGCTACTTTATATGAGAGTCGCAAACAAAGCCATTTATGATTCGGTTACGTATAATCTTGGCAGTATCAGTGAGGAACTGAATAAGGCCAATGAAATTGCCACCACCGGAAAGCGTATCAACAATCTTTCCGATGATCCTGTGGGCCTTACCCAGTCACTGAATATCAGGTCTACTCTCGCAAGCATTGAGCAGATGGGGCGCAATATCAGTTACGGAAATTCATGGCTCACAGTATCTGAAAGCGCCCTTACGAGTGTGCAGAATATCATTTCAGATACAAAGGTGTTGTGTGTTCAGATGGCCAGCGGAACCATCGGATCCGACCAGCGGTCTTCGGCGGCGGGAACCGTTCAAAATATGCTGGATGAAATCGTTTCTTTAGGAAATACAGATGTGGCAGGTAATTATATTTTTTCCGGTTCGAAAACCGACACGATACCATTTGATCAGGACGGCACTTACAATGGGGACAATAATGCTTTTGCGATAAAGATCAGCAAAAATTCCACCGTTGAGGTTGGAAGTGACGGTGAGGAAGTGTTTGGAAATATTTTTAACACCTTGAGTAATTTGAAGACCGCCCTTGAGACCAATGATGTTGGCGGTATTCAGGATGCGATGGATAATCTGGATGGTCACTTTGACGATATTTCAGCCAAAATATCAGATGTTGGCTCAAAAATGAATCGTATGGAAATTAAGGATAAAATATATCAGGATTTAAACTTTTCCAATATGGAAAGGCTTTCAAAAATTGAGGATGCAGATATTGCCGAGGCCATCATGAATGTTAAGGCCGCAGGGCTAACGTATCAGGCTGCTCTGGCTTCTTCATCTAAAGTGATGACATTGTTGACTCTGGTGGATTATTTAAAATAATTTAATAACAGACTAAAAGATGCCATGGATGGGCTATGCTTATACTAACACGGAAGTTGGGTGAAAAGATCAATATCGGCGATGATATTACGGTCACGCTGGTTGAAATAAAAGGAACACAGGTTAAGCTTGGGATTGAAGCACCCAAACACATTGAAATTCATCGCCAGGAAATATATGAGAGAATCAGAGAAGAAAATTTGAGTTCATCAGATATAAATGACTCAGATCTTTCCAAGGCGGCCGCTCTTTACAAGTCCTCGGGGCTCTTGAAAGAATAAATGAACTTAGGGGCTTCGCCCCGCCTGCCATTGCAAGGCACGAGCGGGCAGGCCCAATTGGAATAATGGAGTAATGGAATGATGGGTTTGAAGGATTTTTTGACAATTTAAATAGTCTATTTCCGCTGTTATTTCCAATATTCCAGCATTCCAACATTCCATTTTTATATATCGGCGGCATGAACACGTACCATTAAACGACAAGTGATTTAAGCATGTTGTAGAATTTCCAAGACGTTTAATTTGCCTGAATCTTGAAAGGTTCAAAGTGAGAGAAAAATTGAAGATTAAAACTACGAGATTCGGAACGATCAGTATAAAAGAAGATAAGATTATCGAAATGCCTTTTGGCATGCTGGGTTTTCCGGACAAAAAGAAATTTTTTATACTTCAGCATCAAGAAAATTCACCTTTTTTCTGGTATCAGTCAATTGATGATCCAGGACTTGCCTTTGTCATTACAAACCCACTCCTGTTTATTCCGGACTATAAAATAGATTTGGAAGCGGCATTAAAGGAGATGTCATGGAATGGAAATGGGGATAACAGTTATCTGGAGTTATTTATTGTTGTTAATATTCCTAGAGGTATGCCTCATAAGATGACCGGCAACTTTATCGGTCCCATTCTGGTCAATAGTAACGTCTATCAGGCGGTTCAGATTGTACTTTCCAACAGTCCTTACACCCATAGATTTCCGCTTTTTAAGAAGAAGAACTAAAGACAACCAGCGACCTCCAATTTGTCGTTTTTTGTGCAGTCAGGGCAAAAAAAACAGAGCTTTTAAAGAGGCTCTGTTTTTTTAATTTTATTAGCATTTTACTGTCAAATTGGCACGAAGTTTGTATTAACTTAAGAAAAGATATGAATATGGAGAAATCGTAGATGAAAGGTCCTTCAAATATCGAGCCCTGCCTTTCTACGCATGGCTATAACAGACAAAAATTATCCCAAAAAGATTTAAACACGGTGAAAAACCCTGATCTGTTCATTACACTGCTGGCAGATAAAATTACAAACATTAAGGACCCAGACAAACTGAACAGTGATAGGTTACCTTTAAATAAAAATTATTTGCAACGACTGATAGATGTCGTGCAAGTCCAAATGAACGACTATTTATTTCGTGAACTCTCGAAAATCAATGAAGACAATGACTTGTCTGGATTCAATTGCGAATGGATGAACTTCCAAGGGACGAAAAATCTCGAGGCGTCATTTGTGTCAAAAATTGAACATGACCCACAAAAAGGAAAAGAGATTACATCACCACCTGAAATTAATGATATTATTGAGCATGCTTCAAAGATTTATGAAGTTGATCCTGAATTGACAAGGTCGGTAATACGGGCTGAGAGTGATTTTGATGCCAACGCTACTTCATCCAAAGGAGCAATGGGATTGATGCAGCTTATGCCTGAGACAGCAAAGGATTTGGGCGTCAAAAATTGCTACAATCCCGTTGAAAATATTATGGCTGGAACCCGTTATTTAAAAAGCCTGCTAAACAGGTACGATGGCAACGTTGAGCTAACGCTTGCTGCTTATAACTGGGGAATGGGAAACGTAGAAAGACATCCCGACAGATTACCGAAAGAGACCCGAACATATATTGCCCGTGTTAATGGATATTTACGGAAAAGAACGTCGTAATATTATAAAGACAGATCTCGTAAGTTATAGCATATTATGGTTTAATGTTTTGGACAAAAAGCGCTGTTTTCAGCCCAGGAGTTGGGTTAAAAGGTTCACGTTTCAGAGGTTGATTCCTCCTTTGTATTAACCCAATAGAATCAGAAGTTATAGGAAAAAGCGCGAAGCGCTTAACCTTGAACTTTGAACCGTGAACCTTACAACCCAGACCGATCGGATGTCCAATTTATGGGTAATCCATCGGCAGATAAAGAACTACGGTCAATTTGGTATGATGAATATCGAGGTCTGAAATATGAAAAGGAGCAAACATGTCTGATGGATTAGACCTTATTATCATAGATGACGATTCAAGTGTGTGTAAAACGATTTCCAATATCGCAAACAGCTTTTATACGTGGGGTGATGTCATTGATTTTGTCGATGTTGACGAGGCATTATCATATTGCCAAGGTTGTGATATCGGAGTTGGAATTTTCATCATCGATGTATTTCTTGGCGGCCAGAGCGGGTTTGATTTTATAAAGAAAATCGAAGGAAAATTTCCATCAATCTATGAAGATACCATCATCATTACCGGAAATGCCAGTAATGAGATGGTAAATAGGTGTATATCTTCAAATGTAAACTATTTACTGGAGAAACCGATAATGCCATATGCATTACAGCTCGCGGTCAGGGCCATCGCAATGAAATATCTGACCTTTGCAAAGCGGTTGTTAAGAGATCCGGCCTTTGCTGCTGATGTCTCAAAATTTCAAGGGTAAGCATATCAGGGATCGAAGTGTTTTTATCTGTTGAATCACTCCATGGATAATGCTTTTTTTTAAAAAAAGTGTGTACTGTTTCGGTGATTTAGGGATCGTTAGAAAGAAAGGCGCATACCGAAACATTTCTAAAAATGAAAGAATAAAATGGCCAAAATAATTATTATTGATGATGAAGAGAGCATACGGTTTTCTTTTAAAACCCATCTGATTAATGAAGCGTATGAGGTGATGACCGCAGAGGATTATTCATCAGGGATGAAGGCCGTGACCCGTTTTAATCCTGATCTGATAATTACAGACGTTATTTTAGGCGGGCGTACCGGAGTCGATATCCTTCGTAACGTCAAAGATATGGGAATGCAATGTCCTGTTGTCTTGATAACTGGTGAACCAAACATTGAAACAGCAGCGGATGCAGTTCGTCTGGGAGCATTTGATTATCTTCCCAAACCGATTCGCAAGAAAACCCTTTTGAGGGTAGCATCTCACGCCTTGCGTCACAAAGTACTCATCGATGAAAAAAAAGAGTAGAAACTGAGAATGTGAGATATCGCTTAAACCAGGATGCCATATTTAAAAGTTTAAAAGATGCTATTGTTACTGTGGACAACAATATGCAGGTGTTGGAGGCCAATCAGAAAGTCAAAAATATATGCGGGTTCTCTCCAGAGAAGATTGTTGGCAAAAATATTACCGAAATTAAGGCGCTATGCAATAAATCCTGTCTTTATGTTTTAAAAGCAACTTTGAAAACAAAAAGCTCAATCAGTGACTTCCGTTCTGAATGTATGCATCATGACCATCCAAACCAAATTGTACTGTTAACCGGATCACCATTGAAAAATCATGAAGACAAAGTACTGGGAGCGATTCTTGTGATTAGAGATATCACTCGCCTGAATATCTTGGAGGGGGAGCTGAAAGATTGAGATACAGATTTCACTTAGTCTTTATTGGGGTTTTAGTTTTTTATACGAACCACTCTCCGCCTAACCACTCTTTTGCGAGGTTTTCGAGAAATAGAAGTTAACTTGTTGGTTTTCTGGGATGCTGACTCAATGGACTCCTGATGATTGTCTGCGGTATCCAAGAGTGCTTTTTCCCAGTAACGGCATGTTGCCCTTGGACATTTCAAAATCGTTTTACCAGCTTTATTGGATGCTTCTATTAAAAACGGGTTTTTACATTTTGGACAGGGAATATGATAGGGTTTACCCCAGCTTATAAAATTGCATGCTTTGTTTGAACATTTATAATAAGATTTTCCTGTTGCTGTATTTTCAACCGTGACTTTCGAATGCTTGCATATGGGACATTTCAATGCCAGATCTTCTTCAAAAGCCATAATACGTTTTTCAATATCATCGTCGTCTGTTTCTTTCACATTTTTATTATTGTCTTGAATTGGTGCCACCCTGGACAAATCATCTTTGTTGTGGTCAAAAAAGCTTTTGTCCTGTTCAGTAGATTTCAGATCATGTGAAGCGTCTTCATTAGAAGGGGCAGAATCAACCATGGATACCCTTGCGGTGACTGCTTCCACACTCGGGCTTTGCTCATCAAAAACAGTCTTTGCCGGTTCTTCGAAAGATGTTATCACTTTCGTATCGGAACTTATTGATTCAGCATTATCATGTGGTTGTGTTTCTGCAAGTTTTACTTGTGTTCTCGGTTCCTCATCTTCAATATGCTCACGTTCATCTGAAGGTTTTTTGTCTGGTTCAACTTCTTTTAAACAGGGCTTTCCGAAATCGACTTTTCTGATTTCAACTTTTCCCTTGTAAGCCTCTGAAGACAGAATTTTAGGTTCAGTGGAAGATCCCCTGGAATGATCCGAGAGGTTATCAGAAGATTTTCGGCCAATAATGATAGGAGTTTTTAATTCTTTTTCCGGAGATACTTTTTGATTGTTTTGCAGCGATTTATCCAACTTTTGAATATTGCTTCCTTTATCAGTAGACGGGACGGACACCTTTGAAGGTTCAGATTGTTTTGGCCCTTTTTTCAGAGGGACACTTTGCATCTGTATTACTTGATCAAATTGACGGGTCGCCGAATCAAGGTCTTTTCGCATAGATTTAACTTCATCCATGGTCTGAACAAAATAAGCGACAAGGTTCATTCCGGGCATTTTTGGGAAAACCAGGTCGATAAGCCGGGCCATACTTATCGTAGGTTTTTGAGGGATAAATCTGTCATCATCAATATGAATATAGCCTTTCCGGATCATTTCCTCAACAACGATATTCATATCCTGAGTAGCGTCAAATCCCAATTCTTCGAAATCACCAATTAATGTTTCATTTTTATATCGATCTATTTCATCGGAAGGAAAACTTTCTATCTCGTTCTCTCGTTCCATGAGCAGTATGATGAGTGATATGGTTACGGAATTCATGGACAGCTCTCCGATTCCGTATCTGCTGCCTATTAAACGTTCCAAATGTTTAAAAAGAATCTCATCAAATACATTGAGCACATTATTTTTTTCGCTGACCATATCTGGCTCCATTTGATTTTCTATTTTTCCTTTATTTTGTCAATTTGTCCGAAGTTTTCCAACTTGTGGATCTCTGTTTGTTGGTTACGATTCTTACAGGCCATAGCCAAAGCCGTTGAAAGATTGACAGTGTCGTGTTTTTTTCAAACACCACGGTTTCGACTTTCAATACAATGGATATGCCCTGCAAAGAAAGCTTTTGAAATAATTTGGTTAATCCGTGCCGCACTGTTTCCGTCATGACTTTTATGAAAGATATAACAATGCAAAACTTATACCATTTAAAGCCATTTCCCACCAAATCCATTTTGATTCGTGTTATGTTTCAACATTCTATCATTTTGTTATCCTCGTTACATATGAGGATGAAAAGCCGAACGAATGTAATGGAACGAGTTTTGCAGTAAACTCATTATCATTAAAACTCATACGCAAATCTGTTTTTACAGATTTACGTTTAAAGGAGATCCCAATGGCTTCATCCATAACATTGGAAGGTATTGACCAAACCATATCAAACCTTAAATACAAAAATAAAAACACCCTAAAGTCTATATTAATCCAGCATATAAGACAATATTATACCAGCGAGAATTCCGTTGAAGTCCTAAATGAGATAGACCATGAAGAGCTCATAAAAAAGATGTGGGATATAGATCATAGTCTTGAAACCATTAAGAATAAACGGAAAAACCTGAATAGCGTTAGATCTTCTGTAAATGCAGACCTTAAAAAGCTTTATGAAAAAGGGGAAAATCCTGAAGGGATAAAAATAGGATCAAGCAATGTCTTTATAATGTCCGAAGATGCAAAGGATAAGATCCTTAAGAAGTTAGGACATGATTTTCAGCCGGATGGGACACTTAAATTAGACCAGATAATGGATATCCTGAAGCTGGCAAATGAAACCGTATCCGGTTCAATGGCAGTTGAAGATACAGAAAAAAAGGACGGTTTAAAGAAAATAGATCGGTTGAAGGATCTTATCAAGGGATTATCAGAAAAGGTGGGTTTGGGCTCTCCGGAATTGTCAACTGCGACTCCTGAAGCCGGTGGCAAGGCCGGTAAGGGATATGAAGACGGGACAGGTTCCATGGAAATGTCCGAGGTCCTTGATGAAGAGCCGCTGGATGAGGTTGATGAGGTTGAAGAAATTGCGGATTTGGATGATGAAGTAGAGTATATCGAGGGCGGTGATGAAGAAGAGATTTTGGATGATGTTGAAGATGTAGAGATAGATGAGATCGCAGATTCGGGTACAGATGATTTGGTTGAGGCAGCCGAGATTGATGAAGAAGTTGAAGATATATTGGATGAAGAAGATACAGAATTAGACTATGTTGATGACGTTGAAGAAATGCTTGAAGGTGAGACTTCAGAGGAACAGGCAGGTGAATCCGGATCCGGAGATGAAGGCACCTTGGAAGGCATCGGTTTTGGGCAAGATTCGGGGCAAGAAAAGACAGGGATAGATATTGGTGGAGATGAAGCTCTATCCAATGATACCGGGACAGGATTCGAGGCTGGTGACAAAGAAGAGGGTGAAGGCATTCGCCATGACATGGCAGGGAATGCTGAACATAGATTTGAAGAGGGGGAGGAGCAAAAAGGGAATGAACAATTGGGGCTCCCGGTTGGTTCTTTGGGGCAGGAATACTGCATTGAAGCAGATAGTAAAATAAAAAAGGACAAACTTCTTGCCGAAGAATTCGATGGGTACCTGGGTTCCATGGACAGGCATTATAATCATTATGTATTGATTCCTGGTGGCGAACATATAATTGGCAGCAAGCACCCTAAAAAGAATGAAAAACCTGAACAGATGGTCTATTTGGAGTCCTTTTATTTTGGCCGATTTCCAATTACCAATGGGCTTTTCGAAATTTTTGTTGAAAAAACAGGATATAAAACCACTGCGGAAAAGGTGGGATATGGGACTGTTTATTATGGGCGCTTTGAAAAGAAGAAAGATGAAACAACAGGATTGATCACTTCCATATGGAATTCTTCACTTTATTGCAAAACAGTTGAAGGCGCCTGCTGGTATCAACCATCCGGACCTAAAAGCACACTTTACAACAAAAGAAATCACCCCGTGGTTCAAATCAGTATGGAAGATGCCATGGCATTTGCAGCCTGGACAGGGAAGCGATTACCCACTGAAAATGAGTGGGAAGCGGCGTCTAGAACTACAAATGGATGGACATTCCCATGGGGACAGGAATGGAAAAAAGATGTCTGTAACATTGAAGATAGTTGTATCGCCGACACGACACCTGTAGACAAATACGTTGAATTTGAAAACGATTTTGGCATCGTTGACACCATAGGAAATGTTTTGGAATGGACTAATGACAGTTTTGATTCAACGTCCAAAAAAAATCATGGAGCAAAATATAGGGCTGTTAGGGGTGGAAGCTGGATATCAGGAAATGATATCAGATTATTCAGTCGATTTATGATAGAATCGGAGTCACACTCTAATATTCTTGGGTTCAGATGCGTCGCTTATTAGACACTTAAGACAGAACATCGATAACGTGTTGTCGATGTTGGATAACATATTTCAAGCTTTGATTTGGATAATGCTTAATGTCTTAATTTTGAGATTGTATTGCTATTTGTGAAATGTTTGTCGGTTTTATTTATATGTGTCAATAATTTGTCGGCACCAATTCAAATAAAGTAATTTTAACAAGCGGTTGATAAGAGATGTATGCTATTGATATCATAAGTTTTATGATCTTATTCTTTAAGCTCGATAAAGGTCCCTATAGAATCGGCACATATGTTGCAAAAGTTGCAGAATGACCATACCCTTGCAAGTTGATGGAATATATAACAGTGGACAACGAAATAATAGGCTAACCAATATAAAGAAATGGCAAATACAATACCGATAAAACAAGACAAATCTAATAACGGTGTTCAATCGAGAAGATCGAGTCTTAAATCGACGATCATGGATCAATCCGGGGCCGGGAAAACCAAGATTGGCGAACTTTTGTGTAAAGAAGGCTATATTACCGGAACCCATCTTGAAGATGCAATCAACTATCAGAAAAAGAATAATGGGCGTTTGGGTAATATACTTGTCAAACTCGGCCACATTGATGATGAGACCATTGTAAATGTTCTAAGCCGTGTCCACAACTATCCTGCCGTTAAGATATCCAAAACCACTCCAGATCCGGAAGTTTTTAAAATTATGCCGTATGAAACGGCTAAAAAATATCTGGCTTTTCCGTTAAGGTTCAAAGGAGATGCGCTTGTCGTTACAATGGCAGAGCCCACAGATACCAGCGCACTGGATGGTCTGCAGAACGAAGTTAAGAAAAGTATCAGTGTTTGTGTTTCTACCGAAAAGGATATCGTTGATGCTTACAAAGCCCATTATGAAATAAGTGATGAAGAATACAACAGTTACTTTGGTATACAAGATGAGGCCGTTGAAGAAGAACAACCGGTTTCAATGGTCGACGACTTCGGTTCTCTGGTTTCAGAGGCCGTGGTCGATATGGAAGTGGTAGGGGATCACGATGATAAGGGGTTTGTCGACGAATACACGGCATCTGATGCACCGATTATCAAGCTTGTAAACGGTATTCTTGTTAAAGCCATCAATGAGGGTGTTAGTGATATTCATATTGAACCCTTTGAGAAAATGTTACAGGTAAGATACCGGCTTGATGGCTATCTGTTTAAGTCTATGAATTTACCGACCAGCATTAAAAATGCGGTAAATTCCAGACTGAAAATCTTAGCCGGGCTTAATATTGCAGAGCGTCGTGTGCCTCAGGACGGCAGGATAAAGATGGCCTTTGGAAAAAGGAAGGCCATCGATTTTCGTGTTTCAACATTGCCCACGCTTTTTGGTGAGAGCATCGTCATGCGTGTCCTCGACCAGTCTACACTGAGGGTGGACCTTTCTCAAATGGGGTTTGAGAAAGAAACATTGAATGGACTTGAGCGCTCTGTGTATCGACCCTATGGACTGCTGCTGGTCACCGGTCCCACCGGCAGCGGAAAAACAACCACATTATACTCGATACTCAATAGGCTGAACAAAGAAGATTGCAAAATACTCACCGTAGAAGACCCCGTGGAATTCAATTTCAAGGGAATCAACCAGGTGAATGTCAAGAGTGACGTGGGTATGACGTTTGCCGCAGCCCTCAGATCTTTCTTGCGTCAGGATCCGGACATCATAATGGTTGGTGAAATTCGAGATATGGAAACAGCGGAAATTGCCATCAAAGCGGCCATGACCGGTCACCTTGTTTTCAGCACGCTTCACACCAACGACTGCCCCTCTACCATCGGACGTCTGGTGGATATCGGCATACCGTCTTATTTGCTGGCTTCAGCAGTAACAATGGTGCTTTCTCAACGCCTGGTTCGAAGACTTTGTCAAAACTGTAAGACTTTAGAGAAAAACCTTAATCCAGCGGAACTTGTAGACATGGGATTTTCTCCTGATGAAATTTCAAAACTTCAAATCTACGGGCCCAAAGGCTGTCCGGAATGCATGGGATCCGGGTATAAAGGCCGTGTCGGTTTGTTTGAGCTGATGGAAATTACAGAAAATGTTGCCAGGGTAATTAGTGCCGATGTTTCAGAAGATCTACTGAGAAAGACGGCGTTACATGAAGGCATGGTGACCTTAAGGAATGCGGGTCTGGAAAAAATTCGCCAGGGATCGACTTCGGTTGAGGAGGTGTTAAGAAGAACAAATTTAACCAAGGGCTCAATTCCGGAATACCTTGCCACTCCTGAGATTGAGGAATATGACAGTAAGGCTGTAATTTTCAGGGAAGGGAATAGAGGTTCTGATTTTTTTAAGCTGGTTAAGGGTGAACTGATTGTTGTAAAAGACGGGAAAAAAATATCAGAAATCGTTCAACCCGGTGAATATTTCGGAGAAATTGCCGCCATAACCGGTAAAGAAAGATCCGAAACTGTCATTTCCAGAGGAAAGTCCATTATCGAACGTTACCCTGGAGACAAGTTTCAGGAAATTATCGACAAATATCCTAAAATTACCAATAAGATTTTAGAACAAATGGCAGGTCGTATAGATGCTTCAACTAAAATTCTTGTAAATCTGATGAACCATAAACCACAATGAAAATAGAATGCCCGGATTGCCGCAAGGCATATAAAATTCCAGACGAAAAAATTCCATTTGGAAAGCAATTTGCAGTGTCATGTTTGGCCTGTAAAAAACGGATTGTCATTGATTTAAGATCCGAAGCAAAACCGAATAAACCGCCTCAACCGCCAAAACCCGAGAAAAAAACCCAAGCAGTTGAACCTGCCCCGGAACCGTCTTTTGAGAAAAAGCAACCCTCAGGCATTAAATTAAAATATGGCATTCTTCGAACATTGGACGACTTGCCGGCAATGCCTCATGTTGTCCAAAAAGCACAAGGAATAATGGCAAGGCCTGATTCAAATATTAAAGAACTTGCCAGGGTAATAGAATTAGAACAGGCCATTGCCACCCGGGTATTGAAATTGGCCAATTCAGCATATTATGGTTTGAGCGGAAAGGTTTCCTCTATTCAGCATGCCTCGGTGTTGCTCGGGTTTAAAGCGCTTGGAGACCTGATATCCGTTGCAGGCATTTCAAATCTGATGAGCAAAAATTTGAAAGGATACCAGCTCGATTCCGGAGATCTTTGGCGGCATTCCATTGCTGTTGCATTTGGTTCAAGGATTATTGCGAACAGAAAAGATACCGAGTTTGGGAATTTGGCCTTTTTCGCCGGACTTATTCATGATGCGGGAAAGCTGATCCTCGATCCATATGTTTACGAAAGAAAAGATTCTTTTGATGAATTCATGGCAGACGGTGAAAATACATTTGTAAATGCTGAAAAAACAATTCTGGGATTCGATCATTCCGAAATCGCCTCTGAGTTGTGCCAGAAATGGAAGATTCCCAACGATCAAAGGATTGCCATCAGATTCCATCACAACCCATCCAAATCAGAAGGCAATGAATTGGCGTTTATCCTTCACATGGCGGATTACATCGCAATGCTAAACGGCTATGGGACGGGTACAAACGGTGCACAGTATCGGATGGAAGACGGGGTTATGGATTTTTTAGATCTTCGGGAAGAAGATGTTGAATATATAAAGAAGGACGTTCAGGAATCCGTAGAAAAAATGTCTGAAGAGGTATATGCCGATTAATCGAAGACTTCAAGCTTGCCCAAGTTATCTTTTCAGTGGTCACACATTATAAAAGCTTCCAAAAAATAAAAAAGCCGGATTTTTTAATCCGGCTTAACTTATTGGTTTTATATGGTCGGGACGGCGCGATTTGAACGCGCGACCCCAGCGTCCCGAAGGCGGTAGGCCATATCTATTTATCCGAGTTATCCGAAATAAATAAAAATAATCTCGTTTTTTAAGCTCGTTACGATAGAGGTTATGTGAGGGATGTATCTAAAGTTTTGAAATTTATAAAACAATGTCGATTGCTTGTCAATAAAAGGGATGAAGTATCATTTTGACTGGATAAGGAATTAAGATGGGTTCTATGGTGCTTGAAGGATATCGTACCTGAGTTTTCACCTTTGACCGGGGGTGTTAAATGAAAACCCTTAAAATTGCGATAAGTCACCGGAAAGGTCCTTCACAATGGCTTTACAATAAACGACAATGTGTGTTTTATCAAAGATGTTGTGATAAAACTATTCCGTCCAAAATGGTGGAAGCGGATTTGACATCTTGGACAAAAGAATTTTATTTTTATTCAAAGTATGTTAAAAAGATTTAGATCCGGACCGGACATGACGCTATAAGACCGAAAGGGAGGGTTAGCATGAGACCACAAACAGGCTATTTGCCCATCTGGTGCCTTGTGGGGTTGCTTTGTCTCGTATGTTCGACGCCCAATGTGCCGGCGGAGCCGTACAAGGCCGGTGACCAAGGCAAATTGATGGGACTGCATCAAGAGGATGACGTGCAGGTCGTCGCCCAGGGCGAGCGTGCTGAAGATCATGGGTACAGGGCGGAGACAAAGTTGGCGGATGCAACCGGTGAGGCAGGATCTGAACCGGTTGTCGACGGCAAGACACTGGTGGAATGGCTCAGAAAGCTCGAGAGCAGGGATGCCAATGACAGGATCAGCGCCTGTATGGCCTTGGAGAAAATGGGACCTGCTGCAAGACCTGCGATCCCGGCCCTTCGGCGAACACTCAGAGATGAGGAAGTCACCGTGCGCATACTGGCCGCCTCTACCCTTGGCGGGCTGGGTCCCGATGCCGCCACGGCAGTGCCCGATCTTGTCGCTGCTCTGCAGGACAAAAACGAGTATGTCCGTGTATTTGCAGTAACGGCGCTGGGAAAGATCGGAACACATGCCAGGGACGGTACCGGAGCCCTACGGAACGCCCTCGACGACCCAAACGCGTTGGTTCGCAGTCAGGCTGAATGGGCCTTGCAGCAAATCAATGTCCAGGACCGGCCTGTAGAAAAACAGAAACGCACCAAAGCAGAATCTTTAGCGATCAAATCTTATACCCCGGCTTCATCTCAAAAAATTCCACCACGCGGTTTTCAATCTCAGGGACAACAATTATTTTTCGATCCCGTAAAAATAGACTCAGACGATCCTAACTTCGATGACGCTTCGGCGCTTGTGGAAGACGCGGGTGTTGGCGATCTTGCCAAGGTCGAATTGCTTCTAAAGCGCGGTGTCAGGCCTGACTGGACCATCGGCGAAACTCAGCGCACACCCCTTCACGAGGCCGCCGCATTCGGCCATGCAGAGGTGGTCCAGGCCCTGATTCAGGCAGCAAACGACGGGGATCGGCTGAACCGGATTATCGGCGCCACGGATCAACAGCGCAGAATACCGCTGCACGATGCAGCTCTTGGCGGGCATGTCGCTGTTACCGGCATTCTCCTCGATCATGGGGCTGTGATCGATGCTGCCGGCACGGACGGTCTTCAGCCGCTTCATCTTGCCGTGATAAAGGGGGACGATAAAATGGTTGAGTATTTGCTCTCCCGAGGCGCGTACGTGCTGGCACGAGATGCAGAAGGACGGACAGCCAAGGACTACGCTCGGGCCCTCCACCATGACCACCTCGTCCGGAGTCTCGAGGAGGAGACCCGGCGATATTGGCAAAAACCGACAGTCTTAGAAATCCATGCAACCATTGAGAACTACCTCGCTGCGTTTGGTTCGGGTGATGTCTCCGCCGCCCGCACGCTTTCCACGAAATACCATTACAATGTAATCGGGGACTCGATCAAAGCCCTTTCCTTCAAGCACGTCATCGAAGAAATCAAATGGGACAAGGATGCGGCTCAGGCCACCGTCCGGATCAAAATGCCAAGCGAGATGATTCCTTTCTTCGGTTTTGTTGATCTAAAAAAGAACAAGGAGGGCTGGAAGGTTGATAATACGAATTACGGTTTCATCGAGCAATGGGAGGATATATAATGAAGTGGGGATGGATGATACTGATGGTGTTTGGCGTGACGCTTTGGGCAACGTTGACGATGGCCGATGAACCCGTTGCGTTAAAAAACTGTTGGGCCGAAGTCGATAGCCTCGAAAAAAAGGTCAAGAGTATTGAAAAAGACCTGAGCACGTTAGAAGAAAAGATCAAAAAACAAGAAAAAAAAATCGCAAGGAGTCAAAACGTTGAGAATAATTGGGGAAAGCCCATCGATGCAACCCGCAATGAGATTATAGAGCTCAAGAAGAAGCTCACCGATCGAATCAGGAAGGCAGGCGGGTATGTCGGGACAGGGCAATATACTAGCTTGGATAAATTTTCCCAAACATTAATGGGAGGAGACAAACAAGCCGCAGATTTAAAGAAGGAGATCGAGGAGAAAATAAGCAAAGAAAAGGAACTGATTCGGAAAGCCGAGAAGGAAATAGAGAAAGAATTTGGCGTGCTCCAAGATTTTGTCGATTGGCGCATCGAGTTGGCTGCCCTTAAGACGCAAACGCAACCTGATGACAAAAAAGCCAGGCAGACATTGAAAGCGGAGCTTGCAAGCAAAATGGCTGAACTTGCAGGCAAACGCAAGGAATGTCAATTACTGGCACAGAACACCACAGGAACGGATACCGGACAACCGCCCTCTGGCAACGGGGTGGTGACCTTCATCGGTGGAATGCAGATTCCCACCCCAAAGAGCGGAATGGATCTTCCCATCGAGGACGAGAGCGGACCGAATTTCGAGGACTCGTTGGCTTACCTTCCGCTTTTGCAGATCTCTTACAACGACCCCAGGACCAAGGCTTACTATGATGCCCTTAAAACGGACTTCAAGGCGGTTTTCGGAAAGAAAACAGGCGAGAAAATGCCGCCCAATACAAGCCTTTTCTCAAAAAGCGGGGCTGAATACTCAGCGCTTTTTTTAGACAGCAAGCAAGCGGGCTGGAAGAACACGCCCATCAGGCCCTACTACGGGACTTACCTCGTTTTTATAGAATGTGCCAAGCAGATTCAATTCCGATTTCACGTCGTTCAGCCGAGCGCGCGGTCCACTTACGGTGGGGTTCACATCTTCGGGCTACAACCCGGTCGACATCCTGTCAGAATGATTATCGCCACGGAAGACGGACAACGCTTTGAGACCCAGTTTGCTCTCATCGTGAAACACGAGCCGGAGAAGAGAAAATTCACTAATTTCGAAATGGGACCTGACGGCAAAATGGTCGATACGGGCAAAACCATTGTCGTTGATCTCAACTACCTGAGGAAGACATTCAGAGAATCGTGGGGAAACCACATGCAGTATCGCGCAGAAGCGCAAAAAAAAGGAGACAAAAATTTATTGCGCGCAACACTTGAGATGGGGGGTCAGCTCGTTTATAGTCATGTCGAGAAGATGAAAAATCAGCCCGGCTGTAAGACTGCCGACGTGGATCCCCTGCTCGCCAAGGGAGGGGATGCTGTGACCCTCCTTTTCACCCAATTCGGAGCTGACATCAACGATAATGCCCCCTGGCAAGAAATGCTCAGGTTTGCCAAGCTTTGTAAAGGTGTCGGAAGTCGTACGGCCTACGCTGTGTTGGCCGATGTGGTGAAGCATGCTTCGAATAGTGCGTCCAAAACCCGCCTGGACACCCTTGGGTATGCTTACGAATTGCTGGGCGAGATTGCCTTGATGCAGGGGCGTTTCAAGGAAGCCCTGGCGCATCTTAATACAGGTTTAGAGTATCACAAGCGGGTCAACCCCAATTACCTCATAGACAAAGGGCGTGCGGAATTGCCGAGCTTCGATCAGCTCAAGCGCATGCTGGACAAAATGACGGGATGAGACGCTTGAAGGCATCTTATTTATTTAAATTCTTTCCTCACTCATGTTGGAGATCACTATTGGGAAACAACCGCGATATGAAACAGCTATTTTCATATGTGGCCGGGTGCACAGTGCTGTTGTTTTTGCTGTGCAACTTGGTACAGTCGGATATGCGGCGCGCGGCATTGAAAGAACACGGATTTAAGGTAGAATTTGTAACCAATCCGATTTCATGCAAGATTCAGCTAACACGATTTTATTATCGGCAGGCCGGCGGAATTTCCTCTTCACCCACTTCATGAGTCGGCGCTCCCACGTCGAGACCTGCACGCCTGAGATCCTCCCTTACGGCATCAGCCTTATCTTTCTGATTGAGCAAGGTCCTGAGACCCAGCGCCCTTGCAAGGGTCTCCGCGGCTTCGGGTTTCCTATCCATTTTCAGATACATGTTTCCCAGCACGGTGAGATCTGCTGCAATGCCCGGGGTGTAGCCTTCCTTTCTGTCGAGCGCGAGGGCCTTCAAGTAATACTTCTCAGCCATTGAGTGATGCCCCGAGAGTTCGGCGACCTTTCCCAGGTTCTGGTGGACCGCCGCGGAATCTTGGTTCAGGGCCAGGGCCTGATTGAGATGCATCCGGGCCTCCTCGATCATCTCGGCATGTATGAGCGCTACGCTAAGGTCATTCAGTATCTTGGATCTCAGCTCAGCAGAGCCTTTGTGGGCCTTGTCGAGGGCCTCTTGCCACAGGCGTCGTGCTTCTTCATCCTCTCCCCTGATCAGGTGCACCTTTCCAAGAACCGAGAGGTTGGCTGCCTGGCCTAATGAGTCGTCCAGGGACCGGTTGATGATCAGGGCCCGGGATGCGAAGAGTTCTGCTTTTTCGGGTTCCTCTGATCCCAAAAGGCTGACCGCAAGGTTGTTAAGGGCTTGGGCCATACCGGGCAGATGGTCAGAAGCCTGGAAGTCCTGGTAGGCAAGGGTGAAGTTCGTGACTGCTTGTTTAAAGCAGCCCTTTTCCAGATAGCTGCCGCCCTTGGCCAAAAGATTTGTTCCCCGCTTGACTATGAAGTTCTCTGCGCTATCCTTCTTGGAAGGAGACGCGCAGCTCCATACCATGATGAGCAGGATCGAAAATATGACCAGCCGCCTCATCTTCCCATCTCCCTTACCTCGGGCACGTGAACCTTGGGCACGGGTCCCTGGGGTAGGTTATGTCTGATGAAAAAGCTCTTCTTCAGCGACTCGAGGATAAGGTTAATCTCGGTGAGAGAATCCTCCACCTGCCGTTGCATTGCCGGGGCTCTTTCTGCCGCGGTCTTCAGTCGAGACATGGCATGGTCTAGTTTATGTGCGGTATCGTTTATTTTCTCCATGGTGTCGGGCAGCAAGTGGATCCCATTGGCCATGGTGTTACTCAATTCATTTATGCTTGCCGAGGCTTCACTTAGATCTTTGATTGCCATCCTTGCTTCCCGGTAAAGATCCTCTTGCATCACCAGCCGACCGAGGCTACCCTCGCCCTTGTTCAATTTGTTCGTTACTTCCTTGATGTCATAAAGAACACTAAACAGCGGACCTTCGGGGTCCTTGAGCCTCTCCATCACGATCTTGAGATCCGAGATTAATTGGCCGAAATCTTCGATTTTTTTCTGTATCTCATAATCCTTCAGGTATTCTCCAATGTTCTTCTTGGCCATGGAGTTTATAATTCCTTCCTCTGGAATGGCCGGCTTTTCAGGAGAACCCGGGGTGAGGGCGATAAACTCTGAACCGATAATCGTAGGGCTGTCCACCGTAGCTACCGAGTCGGCTCTGATCTTGGCCGCATCGTTTTCGAATATTTTGATGGTTATCTTGACCCGATTGTCCATGGTCAGTTCTACTTTCTCCACAGAACCGATCCAGGTGTTGAAGATCTTCACTTGGGCGCCGGGTTTGAGGTTGTAGCCTTCATTGAAGTAAGTATAGTAGGTGGTCTTCTTCTTAAACCAGTGCTGACCTCTTCCTATGAATACCAGGATACTGAGTGCAAGACCCATGGTAATCACAATGAAGAGACCCACCATCTTTTCTCGAAATTCTATCTGAAGCCCGTATTTTGGTCGCTCTTTCTTCATATTTTCCTTTGGTTGCCTCTTACGGTCAACTTGATAGACATCCGTCAATAAGGTCGTGGACGGAAAAACCGTAGTTGCGTGCGAAAAAATCAGCATCGTCATCGGAGATAATGAGCCCGCAGTTGCTTTTTTCCTGGTAGCTCAAAATTGCCTCCATGATAAATTCCAGTTCATCACGGCTCAGGCCGTAGGACGGTTTTTCCAGAATCATCAGGTTCGGTGCCAGCACCAGTTCCCTGCAAAAGAGTGCCATCCTCAGCTTCTCGGGTGGAATCCGGGCCGGCCTATCGTTTATATTCTCCAAAAGATCGAAATGCAAAAGAAAAGTGTGTGCATGGCGGCGGGCCTCATTTATTGAGATGTTATTGTGGTATCTGAGGCCCAGAGTGGTGTTCTCGAAAAGGGATTTATTGCTGATGAGGGAAGAGACTCTTTCCACAAAGCCGATGGTTCTTTTTATGAGTAAAAGGTCACTAAAACTCATCTCGTTCGTTTCCCTGCCGAACACGGTGACTGTGCCCGATGAAGGCGGATACATGGTGGCACATATTCTCAAAAGGTGGACCGCAGGACTGTAAGGCCGTGCAAGTATAAAAATTTTTTCACCCGCTTTAACCTCCATTGAAATATCGTGAAGGATACGGCTGTTGTTATCGGAATCTATCAGGCTCACTCTGTTCAGGTTTATCAGAATTTTATCCTTTTTTTCCACCGCCGGTCTCCGTTAAAGATAGAAGAGCGCGGAGATCATCGCGCTGAAAGAAATGCACAGAACAAGCCCTTCCACCATGGCCCTCGACACCCTTGGGGGGATGGAGGTCAACGCGCCTGCCGCGTTGAACCCGTGATACAGGGAGACCAGTGACACGAAGATCCCGAAAAACAGAGACTTGGTCATTCCCACAAAAAGGTCAATGGCTCCGATGGACTGGGACAACTCTTTTATCAGGTTGGTCATCTCGAGGTTCGTTATCATCCAGGTCAACAACATTCCTCCTAAAATCGAGATGATATTGAAGCAAACAAAGAGACAGATCATGGAAATCGATATTCCGATTACCCTCGGTACCGCAAGGTAGTGCACCGGGTTTATGCCCATCATTTCGATGCCCTTGGTCTCCTTGAGAACGGCCATATAACCCATCTCCGTAGCAACTGCCGCGCCGGAGCGAAGAAGGACGATGATTGCGGTGAGGAGCGAGCCCAACTCCCGGATGATGATCACGTTCACCAGGGTGCCGAAAAACTCTTCCCCCACCGAGGTGAGGTATTCTGCAGACTGGATGATCAAGAGCCCTCCAAGGAGCAGGGCCACTACGAACACCAGGGGCATGGATTGCACTCCGGTGAAGTAGATTTGGGAGATCACCTCCTGGAAAATGACCTTACGTCCATCCTTGCGGTGCCGCCAGGCCACCGAAAAAATGATATAGAGGAACCCGGCCATCCGGAATCCCTCGTTGACCATCTCCAGAAAAGACCGGCCTATGGCGCCCAAAGGCTGAGCCACTACCGGGAAAAGGAAGACTCTTATTCTGGAAAAGACGCTCAATCCGCCACCTCATCATTTAAAAACAGGCCCGCATGTTGTTCTCGGCGAACCGAGGTTGAGCTCCTTGCTAACACAACAGAGTGCCCCTGTCAATCAGGCTTGCGCTTAACAAAAAATTATAGGTGGGTGCACATAGAGCTCAATGAATAGAAAAGACTCCGAAAGATTTACTGCTCACTTTGCTGCCCCTATAAACTTTAGTAAATATGATTACCTTAAATGGGCCATATATGATTGCCATCTTTTTTCAAAATTGTTAAAGTTTCCTTTCCAGCGGCCGGAATTTATAACACTTTTAATGTTATCAAGACGCTTTTTGTTCTGCTCCTGGGTATAATGATCGTTGCTTGATAATGTTTGGGACTTAATCATCCGCTCAAGCAGGCCTGCCATTGAACCGGGCTGATACCCGCAACGGACAGCAAAAACCATCCCGGAACGATCCGCATCCAGCTCATATTGAGAGAGCCGCCCGGAAAATATGATCTCATAAACAGCCAGGGCAAAATCATCCAGTTCTGATTCCAGTTCTTTATACTGATCGTCCTTTTCTTGGGGCAACTCTGCATTAAGCTGGGAAAAGGCGTCATCAGCGATAATAATCGGTTTTCTTTTCTCCAACTCCTGCATTCCATGCTGATAGACAATATGGGCGATTTCATGCCCCAGAACAGCGGCAAGTTCTCCCTCATTTTCTATTAATTGAAGCAGACCCTTGGTTATAAAAACATATCCGCTCGGGCATGCATATGCATTGACAAACGGTTGATCGATCACGAAGAACTTAAATGAGAGGTCATAACCGGGGGTGGCTTCGACGAGAAGATTTCCCACAAGATTAATGTAATCGGTGACAGCTTTATTGTCGTACAGTTTTAAGGTTCCGATTTTAGAGGCAATACCCAGGCCGATTCCTTCTTCTATCAACGAAAAGTCGCTGCGAACTTCCACTTTAGGTACTGGAAATCGTTTCCGCAGTTTAGGCAAATTTTGATTTAAATATGTCTCATCCTTAAAGTGTTCGTATAATACAGGATCCAACCGGTGAGCGCTGAACTGATCAATCAGTTGGCTGTTTCCATTAATCCGCTTTGCAAATCGCATGGCAAATCCCTTGGCGCCGGCTGACATGCCATGCCGCGACAGTTGGAGTGCGGCCGGCTGAAATGCCATTTGAGAAAAAACATCTTTGTGAGATACAGTTTCTCGAGTCACCTTTTGTGATATAAATCCGATATTTTTTTGGAAACGGACTTTGATCCAGTTACCCACAGCTTCTATGGTGTTTAATGTGGTGCCTTTAGGCACTGCGGCAAGCACTTCATAAAATGATCCAGGGCCCTTACGAATCAATGCCCGATCTTGTTTTACGTTGATTGTGGATTCCTTGGCAATCCCAATTGCTGGACTGAAAAGGAAAAACAGGATAAAAATAGATAAATACCGTTTCATTTTATTTAACCTCTAGTTTTAGAATGCCGTCCCAGTGCGTGGGCGGATTTTCAATTAAATACCTACAACGCTCTGCCATGACCAAACTGGGTGGATCGGCGTGTCTCTCCCGGGCGAGCGCCTCAAACAGGGCGTCGGCTTTTTCCCAGTTTCCCTGGCGATAGGTGTCCAGGGCTTCGTGATATTTTTCGATCCATTGATACTGATCATTGTCATCATGTTCCCGATGGGCGATTAATTCATAAATACGGGTGGGTGTCTTTTTACCTTTTACCGTTAAAAAATCTAATTCCCTGCAGATGAATTCATTTTCAACCATTCTATAGGTGGCGTCGCTGATGATAATTTTGGTCTTGTAGATCTTGTTAACGCCTTCCAGTCGTGCGGAAAGGTTTACCGTATCTCCGATGGCTGTATAGTCCATTCGGCGGCTGGATCCAATATTACCGGCCACAATTTTGCCGGAATGGATTCCAAGTCGGGTACGATTGTGGAATTGATCTGCGACGGACAAATGATTCCCGCTCTCCAGTTTGCTGCTAAAATCCTTGTGAGCCACTGCCGCCCGACATGCAAGGAGGGCATGGTTGTTCCGTGGAAGGGGTGCTCCAAAAATGGCCATTATACCGTCACCGGTATATTTGTCCAGCATGCCGTCATGATCAAGAATAAAACTGCTGATATCGGAAAAGTAGCTGTTCAAATGGGCAACCAGCTCATGTGGCGTAAAGCTTTCTGAAATGGTTGTAAAATCATAAATATCTGAAAACATCACCGTCGCTTCTACTTCCTGCCCACCCATTTTAACCTGTTCCGGGTCCAGTGCAATTTGTTGTACAAGATCGGGGTGAAGGTAACGCGCCATGGCCCTGCTTATTTTTCTTTTTGCCTGCCCCTCAATGAAATAACCAAGGGACGTATGGGCTAAATAGGACACAATTAAACCGAACATGGGCATGGTGAAGCTTAATGCCAGCTTATAAAACCGCCACGCGTAAAACGTTTCAACGCCAATGATGACCGTCATGAAAAGAACCAGAACATGTGAGGCAATGCCGTGAATTTGTGTGATCAGCAAGAATACGATAAAAGCGACGATCATCACCTGCAATGCATTCAGAAGTAAGCTGCTGTGCTTGACAAAATCATTCCTGATCAGGTTGAGGAGAATGGTGGCCCATATTTCCATGCCGGGCTGAATATCTGACACAGGTGTTGATTTTAAATCCATGAGCCCGCCGGCGGTTACGCCGATGATGACAAATTTATCCTTGAAAAGATCCGGTAAAAGCTGTGGCGTAACACCCGCCTGAATGGCAGATGCCGACTGGAAAACAGCCGAAATCGGAACACATTTAATGAATTGGCAAATGGTTTGACGACCATACCAATGGATGAGATAGTTGCCGGCATTGTCAAGGGGAACATGTGTTTCTCCCATGTCCATGTATTTTGACGTCAGTTGTAAACGCACCGGCTTGTTTTTGGAAGACAGAAAGGCGCTGACCGCCATCTGCGGCAAAAAACGGCCGTTGAACGGATAAATCAAAGGGATCCTTCTGATGATCCCATCGGGGTCCGGTTCCACATTCACGATACCTAAATGATGGGTTGCATGGAGCAAGGAATCTATAGGTGCAAGAATGCCGTTAAATTGGTTTGAGGTGGTGTCAACGTTTTTGTTTAGATCGAGATAGAATCTTGAAGGATCGAAGTGAGACCCAAGGTCCTCCCGGGTCAATTGGCTTGCCAGGATGACACTGCCGTTCTTTCGAATGGCACCGGCAAAGGCTGTATCTGTTGCGGTGCCATCCGATTCACTCCGATCGATATCCGGCTGGTAAAATAAAAGATCAAAAATTACAGATTTAGCACCCGATTCAGTCAAATAGTCTAAAAGGTGTGCATAAAAATTTCTTGGCCAGGGCCAGGAAATGCCATTGTCGGCAAAATATTTCAAACTCGAATCATCGATTCCCACCAGAATAATATCTTTAGATGCTGTTTCAGGAGGCTCAATTATTGAGAATCTGGCATCAAGCGATTTGGCCTCCAGAATCTGCATAAAGGAAAACCGCTGCAGGAGCACAACCAAAATAGTGATCAGAAAGGCAAAAACGAGTCCTGAGTACCATTTTTTGTAGTGCTTGCTAAAAGACGATCCAAATTGAGTAAAAAAATATTGGGAAATCATGAATCTTCCGATTAATTGTAAAAAACTCCTTCAAACCCATCATTTTTACCCAGTGAGACTTTTTCATGTTTCACCGGGGCCATTACTCCATCATCCCAATCGGGGTGAAACCCCTAAGTTCTAATACGTCTATGTGAATCAAAGAAAGCAGGGGACAGAACGAATTTATGTTGACATTTTTTTTAAAAATTTAATATACATAACGCTATTGGTATGATAATGGAATCGGCTCCAATAACGATTGATTAGTTATCATATTGAAAATTTGAATGCAAGATTGTAAAATTGCATGGTTAATTTATTTTTAAAAAGCCTTAATTCTTTTGTCCAATCAACGCGAGATTTAGTCTCCATTTACATGGCGACGATTTTGGATTCTAATTTTACCTCCAAAAAAAACATTTAATCATTAAAAACTTTCTGGAGAGCCATAATGAATAAAACAAAATGCATTCTTCTTGCAACTCTACCCTTTTTATTATCATTAGCGGTAATACATCCAACTTTTGCTGCTGATGAGGATTTCCAGGCTTTTGTGAAACAAGAAAAGGAACAATTTAGTTCTTTCATCGATGAGCAGGAAAAGGATTACGCCGCTTATCAGGAGGCGATAAAAGCCAAATGGGGAGAATTTGTCGGGTCTACCAAAAAGGTTTGGGTGGACTACGGGTCTGAGAAAGAAAGCCGAACCCAGGTGGATTTTGAATCCGGCAAGATTTCGGTTGAGGTCCTTATCCCAAAGGATGAAAAAGACCCGCAGCAAGCCGCCGCTGAAAAAATTAAACGCCAACTTAAACGCATGATGTCGGACCGTTGGCCGACAGATAAAAATCCGCTTGCCGGCCAGATTTCTGTTGACGGTAAAAAAGACCTCTCCCCAGAAAACATTGATAAATTTGTCCAACAGCGCCTCAAACAAAAGTTAATGATATCTTCAAAGCTCATTCCTCAACAGGCCGCGCCACCGAAAAGGGTTGTATCCGTTGAAGTACAGATGGTGCCGGAGCACCTTAAAATTCGTGCTGACCGATATAAGCCCATCGTCCTTAAATATTGCAAACAACGGAACATCGATCCCACTATCGTATTCGGCGTCATTCATACCGAGTCATTTTTTAACCCCATGGCCCGTTCTCATGTTCCGGCTTATGGCCTAATGCAACTCGTCCCTGTTTCAGGGGGACGGGATGCCTATAAGTATGTTTTCAAAGAGGATAAGAAACCTTCAGCCCAATATCTATATAATCCTGAAAACAATATCAATTTGGGAGTGGGCTATTTGGCCTTGACAAAAGATGTCTATTTCCGAGGAATTGAAAACCCGACGATTGCCTATTTGCTGACCATTGCAGCTTACAACACCGGAGCCGGCAATGTGGCCAAGGCGCTTACCGGTAAGACGAGTCTAAAACCGGCCGTCAAAAAGGCCAACAGTATGACAACCAAAGATATTCATATGGCCCTGAGAAAAAAACTTCCTTATAAGGAAACACAAGACTATGTTCAGAGAGTGTTTGGTAGATCTAAAATTTATCGTGGGTTATAAATGTTATTTGAATATTAGTTTAAACGGTTAACCAAATGATGAAAAGGAGGCGTAGATGATGAAAGGAAAACAACGATTTTTGGTATTGGGTATTATTGTCATGAGCGGTTTGTTGATCATGGCCTGTGCAAAGGCGCCGATGGTTCAACCTGGTCCGACTGTTGAAGAGACACAGTGTATTCCGGACTGGACAGTGAACCCGCCTTCAGCTGAAGACGGTGTCTATGGCAGTGGACTTGCCAAAATGAATCAGCCTGCAATGTCCAAAACTTCAGCAGACCAGCGGGCACGCCAAGAAGTCGTTATGGTCATTGAGGTGAAAGTTCAGGCCATGGTAAAAGATTTTATGCAACAATCCGGCATTGGTGATGCAGCCCAGTCACTCCAGTTCGCCCAATCGGTAGGTAAAGGTATTTCTTCTCATGTTCTTAATGGCTGCAAAATCGTAAAGCGTAAAGTATGCCCGGACGGCACCTGGCACAGCCTGGCCTTATGGCCCATAGGGAATGCAAACGAACTTAAAAAGGAGATCGATAATCAGACGAAGAAACAGGTTAAAAATGAAGTTGCCCTTTACAATGAATTCAAGGCTAAAAACGGCTTTGAAGATTTACAAAAAGAGCTAGACAAACTCGACTTTACAGAAAAAGAGAAGCCTTAATTCAATTTTTTTGACATCGTTGATCCCTGAACGAAACGGCTTGTTCGGTTGTTCGGGATAAATCCGAATCTCTCAACCTGGCACAAAGGGTTTCGTTCAGCCGCGAGTTGTATGGGAGGGGTGTCCGTCTGATGGACAGAAATAAAGACGGATACCCTAATCCTGAAGTTTTGGCCATTTTGTTAACGATCATTTTGGGTTATATTAGGTACAGACTCAATGTTTCCTCAATCACTAAAGTCCGGTTTGGTGCTCAGAAACAAATTTAACGTTCTGAAAACAGTAAAAACTTACAACTGTTGCCGTCGGTTTGTAAAAACAAAAGGAAGCCTTTGCTGCATCGTGATGTCTTTTCTTTTGCCCCTTTTATTGATGATGCCCCTGATTTCCTGTCAAGGTTCCCGGCAAAACATTGCCCGGGATACCGAAAACTCTTTACGTCCTAAAACTTTTTCAATACCGCGATGGTATGCTGAACTGCCGAAGGTTGATGGTTGCCGTCTTGCCTATGGCTACGGCGGAATATATCTCGACGCAGCTCTTCAGAAAGAAGCGCTCTTGAAAAACGGTGCATCGAATATGGCAAAAAACGACAAAGTGCTTATTAAAGCAGGATGGGCCGGATCACAGACCCACAGTAAAGGCTTGACCGCATCCTATATTTTGGAAAAAGGATGGCAGGATCGAGCCTCGGTTCTGGAAAAAAACCTGAAGATCGTTCGTGAATATCGCATGGGAAACGGCATTATTGCACTTTATGCGTTTTGTCCGGATGCGTCATTGCTTCAAGGCCTTATGAATCAGATTGATGACAGTCTGGTCAACATAAACGCTGATGAACCGCCTGAATGGGTCAAAACACCAATATCACATCCAGAATATGTATATGGGATCGGCACCGCCTCAAGCCGGATTAAACCGGGTAGAGCCTGGGAGGAAGCCGAGCGTCAGGCCAGGGCTGATTTAGCATTTAATCTTGCGGCGCATCACAATATTCTTTTAAAAACAATTTCTGAAAGTACGAGTTCCATGTCCCAGAAACTTTCTGAGACCAAGGTTGAGATTGCTTTGAAAGACGTCACCATTATTCGACATGGTTATAGCCATGCCAACAAATCTTTCTATGCTCTGGCTCAAATGCCGACTCCGGCACACCAGGTTAATACTGATAACTGAATAAAGATGTATCCGACCATGTCATTGCTGCGAGTCTAAGTCGATTAGGATCTAAAGGTTATGATATGAAATCTTTTTTGAAAGTCATCCTGGTATTTGGCTTCGTATTAACTATCTGGTCTTTACTGTCAGCTTGCCGAGGCGGGTTGAATAAAAATATAGACAGCATACAGGGGGCGCTTGAGCGTAAAATTCCTGCTGAAAATCTTTTTATTGCGCCCGATTATGATAAAGACAAACCACTGTCTGTCGCCATCCTTCCTTTTGAGAACCTGACGAAGGAAAAAGAAGCCCCTGATCTCTTGCAGCAACTGTTTTACAACAATTTCAGCTCGCTGGCTTACAAGGATGTTGAACTTAGCTATATCAATAGCAAACTGCCAAATTTTGATCCCAAAAATATTTTTAAAAGCCCGGACCTAAAAAAAAATGGGGAACACCTCGGCTCTGACGCCCTGATCCTTGGTCAGGTCACGGAGTTTGAATCTTTTTATGCAGGGGTTTATTCTTCTTTTACCGTTGCTGTTGAACTTAAAATGATCGATGTAGAAACCCAGCGGGTGCTGTGGTCTGTGAAACATAAGGAGGTGCAAAGAAGCGGAAGCATTCCGATGACTCCCATCGGTGCCATTATTACTGCGGCTTCCAGTGCACTCGATCTGTCCAGGTATCACATTATCACCACAATCAATAAGCTTTACCAATCTGCTGTGGAGACGATCCCGCCTTCGGCCAACCTTAAAGGTAAATCATTTCCTAAAATATCTAATCTGGTCCATAACGGTGTGAATCGAATTTTAATAAAGGGAGAGCGTCTGGAAGTCGGGGTCGAAGGGACTGCCGGGCTAAACGCAACGTTTAGCATTTCACCCTGGGAAACGACGATTCAAATGCAGGAGAAAACCCCGGGAACCTATATCGGCTCATATATTGTTCGGCCTAAAGATACCATCAGCGATGGCATCATCGTCGTTCGTCTGTCAGACAGCTGGAACAATGTTTGCAGATGGGAAGACACCCTGGGTTTCGTTAATGTCGATGGCGTTCCGCCGGATTCCCCTTCCGGTGTCCAGATAATTCCGGGCAGCCAAAACGTGCTTCTCCGATGGAACAGGTCCACCGCAGATGATGTCGCCGAATACAGCATATGGCGGAGCAAAACTCCTTTATCCGGATATCAAAAAATTCATACCACTGAATTTACGCGTTTTGAAGATAAAGATCTGGAAAATTATACCACTTATTTTTACCGGGTCATGGCCGGTGACCGGGCCGGCAACCAAAGCCAGGCAATTGTGGGTATTCCGGGCACCCCTGTCCCACCAGGTCCAACACCGGTTGAAGGAAATCTTGCCGATGATTCGATATGGCATTCCGGCGCCAATCCCTACCGCCTGAAAGGGGATGTCACTGTCCCGAAAGGTTCCATGCTTACCATCAAGCCGGGTGTCATCGTCAAAGCGGATGCAAAGTCCCGTTTAATCATTCATGGCCGATTGGAGGCTAGTGGAGAAAAAAATGCCCCCGTGATTTTTACAGCAACCGATAAAAACCAACAGTGGGGCGGAATCGTCTTTGAAAGATCTGCGGAAAAATGCCGGTTGTCGAATTTTGAGCTGAATGATTCCGAGATCGGTCTTCTAATTATCGAAAGTTCTCCGGAAATTGTCACTGGCACTGTTAAGGAGTGCATTACCGGCATTCGAATTGAAGGCAGCCGCTCAGCCCCGGTTCTGGACGATCTAACCATTTATAAAAATAAAACCAATGGAATTGAAGCTACGGATATGGCAAAAGCGAGCATCACACGCTGCCGGATCGCTTACAACTCAGATTCCGGTGTAAAACTTGTCCGCTCTCCGGCCAAAGTGCTTAAAAATGACATCAGCTATAACAAAAATGGCGTTTTCCTCGATCAGGCTCCTGGACTGGTCGGTGGGAATCTGATCATCGATAATTCTCAGACTGGAATAACAGCAAAAAATATTGACCTTCCATCATTGAATGTTGATCTAAACTATTTCGGCCTTCCCCAAAATGTCCGCATTTTCAGCTCGCATCCGGATCATAAAACAGCCAGTATCATGGTCCTGAGTTCAAAAGACTATAGAGGGGAGCGCCGGGCTGTCACGATAGATTCCTTTCCCGAATCCACTCCACAAAATGAAAGAAGCCTGGTCATTGCTACCCGCATGGCGAAAACATCAGATTCGAAAAAAGCAGAAACTGCGGCAACCGGGGAAAAATTGTCCGTAACTCCGCCGGATACAGAAGCAACCGCCGTAAAATCTGCGCTGGATAATTTTATCGAGGGCGTCTCAGCTGTACGCAAAAAGGATTATCCAAAAGCCATCAGACTTCTGAACATCGCTAAAAAAGAGAAATCACGTGAGGCTGAAACACGATTCTGGCTTGGATTTTGTTATCTTGAAACCGGCCAGTTGAAAGAAGCCGTCTTCAATTATTACCAGGCAACCAAAATAGATCCTGATAACACACAATACCTTTTATATTTAGGCTCTGCACTTTATCTGTCAGGACAGCCCTCAAAAGCGGAAATCATATATAAGGAAGTTCTAAAGCGTGAGCCGGATAACAAGGATGCACGGCAGTTTCTAACATTGCTTCACGAAAAGTAAAAAGATACAATCGTAAGTATAAGGAGGTATCATGATACCAAAAAATAGTGGCCGAACATACTGGAAAGCATTGATATTGGTGCTTTTGCTGATCATTCCGGGTGTGGGACATTCTTCAAACTATCCTCAATGGCTTCAGGCGTATCATGATGGGGCTCTTAAATTGACTGATGTTTATTACGGCGTTGGCTCAGCAGATTTTATTGAGGGTTCGTCTGAAATTTCTGAAAGAAAGAGACAATCAAAAGACCGTGCATTGGATGAACTCTGTTATCAACTTTCGGTGTCAATTAAATCCGAATTTAAAGAAAAGCTGGTTCAAAAGGGGCAGCATGCGGACCAAGATGTCGCTTCATCCCTTTTTGTCAGCACAAAAAAAGTATTTTCAGGCATTCGGGTAAAGGATAGCTGGACTGATATCCAAAATAGTGTCTATTGGGTGATGGTTGTCATTGATAAGGCAGAAGCGGACAGGCAGGTCAAACAGCAGGATTTTGTCAAAGAAGTGGTCGATCGACTGGCAAACAATCAACAAGAAATCGCGGCTGGAATAAAAAAAATGACCGCCGTCCTCATTCAGCAGGGAAAAATTAATGAAGCCCGGTTTGATGAACTTAAAATATTTATGAAAACCATTGACAAGAAAGTGGGTTCAGCAGGCGATCAGACAAAAGCGGAATATACAGGCATAAAAAGTGAAATAAATAATCTCGGGAATAAATGGAATAAACAGGAAGAGATGCTCCGCGATCAGAATAAAAAGATGGAAACTCTAATGTCTCAGAACAAAGCCCTTCAGGAACTATTAGCTAAAATATCCAACAACATACATGGGGATCATTTTTTGGCCCTAACCCAGGATGATGTGAAAAACCAGAGCAACAACCCGAAATTCAATGTTACAATTACACCCCTTAAAGGCCAGGGCGCAGATTATTATGAGGGTGAAAGTATCCGATTCCGGGTCCAAGCCTCTAGAAATTGCTACGTTAAGGTCATATATCTTTCTTCCATCGGTGATGGCGCCGCCGGTGAGAACAAGATGAATACCCTGCTGTTTCCCAATGTTCATGATCGAGATAACTTTATTATGGCTGGAAGGCCAACGATTATTGGCAAAATGGACGAGCTTGTCGTACAAAAACCCTATGGCAAAGACATTGTCACGGTTGTTGCCTCGCTAAGCCAGTTTACGGACATCGAAGAAAGTCTTCGCAAGGCTGCCGCCAGTGGCCAGTACTATCAAAAAGTAACCAGAAGCATCAGTGAGGCTGTCAAAGGCAGAGGGATTGGAGTGGCTCCTACTCCTCCGGATATCAAAAAAACGTTTCTTGTTACCGGATCTTTTGTCTCTGACACCTGTTTTATCATCACCCGGAAGATGTAATCCATTTTCTATCCCGGATAAAGATGAAAGAATTATTCTATTTTTTAAAACGGGAATTTGCACCAGTGGTTCTTATTCTGGTTTCTTTCATCCCCTTCTTTTTCATTGGATCGCTCCTGGATATCCTATTAACTCATTTCTATGCCAACATCGAAAATGGAAAGGCAGTCCTGCCCCCCATCTCGCAGTGGGTTTATGGATCGATGGCAGGCCACAGATTTCTTCCACAGGAGATCATGGTTTGTTTCTGGATACTCATGGTGATTTTTTTTATCCTCAATGCTTTTTTTGCCAAAGACCAGCATCAGTTTCGCATTCGATTCATCTATTCGTTCCTGTTCACATGGGTTTTGGCCATGACCACCGCAGCTTTGATTGTCTTCGCATGCATCGTTCCTTTTGACCTTTTGCTTGCTCGCTTGGAAGTAGACGGTCTCTTCGATCGTATCATCCACGTCATTTTGTTGTTAGAGCTGATATTAATCATTCTTATCCCTGTTGGGCTGTTCATCTGGAGGAAAGTAAGTAGTAGGTGTTGAATGTATCGAATGACGCTTCAAAAAATTATTGATCGGCTATGGACTCAGGTGAAGGCAATGAAGCACAGTCGAAAACACATAAGTTTTGCCGTTTTCAGTCTCATCCTTTTTTTGAGCTATTCCGCTACGTCCGAAGCCCTGCCTCTGGAGACGGTTATGAAAACCGGTCACGCTGACTCTATTCATTCACTATGTTTCAGCCGTGATGGAAGGTTTGTTCTTACTGCAAGCAATGACAGAACGGCCAAACTATGGGAAACAAGGACCGGCAGGGAAATACGCACCTTCAAAGGACATTCTTCCGGAGTCAACTCGGTCGATTTCAGCTCTGGTGGCAAGTTTGTTGTTACAGGAAGCAGTGATGGCTCTACCAAATTGTGGGATGCAGTGACTGGCAGGGAGGTAAAGGCCCTTGGCAGTTCGGATTCTTATCAAGGCTTTATGAGTTTTGATAGCTTCATGGCCTCCGTGAATAGTGTGAATTTCAGCCCTGATGGCAATTATGTGGTCATCGGGACGAACGAAGGCGTGAAGTTGTGGGATGTGAGAACCGGAAAAATACTCAGATCCTTCAGCGGTTCTATGATTCTATCGATTAGCTTCAGCCCCGACAGCAGATACGTCCTTGCAGCGGGTGCCGACAGAACAGCACGGCTTTTGAACGTAAAGACCGGGGAAGAGGTTAGAGTCTTCACAGCTCCTTCTAATTTAAAGCCCGGCTCGAAACCTGGGTCGGACTCTGGATATATCTATTCCGCAGCTTTCAGTCCTGATGGAAAATACGTTGTGATCAGTGGTTATGGGGCAGCCACATTGTGGAATGCACAGACCGGCATGGCAATTCGGACCTTTCAGGGCCATTCTGACATGATCCGCTCGCTTGGTTTCAGCCTTGACGGCCGATATTTGGTCACCGGGAGTGAGGACAAGACAGCCAAGGTCTGGGATGTTGCCACAGGGAGGGAGATCGTCTCCTTCAGGGACTCAACCCATGCTGTGAGAGCCGTTGGCCTCAGCGCTGATGGAAAGCAAGTGATCACGGGAAGTGAATATGGGACAGTCAGTCTCTATGATGTCTCAACAGGGCAATTAATTTGGGTATCAGGAAGGGGGGAAGGTAATAAGGTCTATTGTGTACGGTTCAGTCCTGACGAAAAGTACCTTGCAGTAAGTACAAAGAAGGTCCTTCAAATTTGGAACTTAAAAAAAGGGAAGATACTTCGAACGATCGACACCCATTCTTCCGTTTCAACCGCTTTCAGTCCAAGCGGCCGACTCATTGCTGTGGGCGATGGCCAGAAAGCTACGCTATACGACATAGCTTCCGGTAGGGGAATTCGGAACTTCATTGGTCATTCAGGAGCCGTCAGATCTGTTGCATTCAGTCCCAATGGAATTTGCCTGGTGACAGCAAGTGAAGACAAGACTGCCACGGTATGGGAAGTGGCAACGGGAAAGCCCATCTTCAGCTTGAGGGGCCATTCTGCCGACGTGAATTCGGCTAAGTTCAGTCCGGACGGGAGGTATATTGCAACAGGAAGTTCGGATTGGCATTCTAAATTATGGGACATAAGGACTGGGAGGGAACTGGCTGATTATTATTTTCCCTTTGGTGACGTGTACTCCGTAGATTTCGGACCCAGGGGTTTATATGTCATTACTGGAGGACGTTCTGGTGCCACTCTACTGGATGTGAAAACCTGGAGGGAACTCCGGACCTTTACCGGCCACGCCCATTCTTACGGAGTAAGCTCTGTCCGTTTCAGCACTGACGGGAAATACGTCCTGACCGGAAGCGGAGATGCTACTGCAAGACTATGGGATTTGTCGACAGGGAAGGCCGTTCGAACCTTTCGTGGTCACTCCGACAGGGTGAGTGCTGTTGATTTCAGTCCTTACAATAGGTTTATCGTTACGGGAAGTTGGGATGGTACTACGAAGTTGTGGAAGGTCCGTTCTGGAAATGAGTCAGCCACCTTGTTTTCGATCGGCAAAGGAGACGGGGCAGTAAAGACTCAAGAGGGTTTTTTTGATTTCTCTGAGGGTGCAAACCGCCATGTCTACTTTGTATATGGGCTTGATATTATCGAGATTGAACAGTTCTTCGAAGAATTTTATCGACCCGACCTTTTAGCTGAAGTTCTTAGTGATAAGGAATTGAAATTGCCTAAGATCGATGTCAGAGATCGAATAAGAGAATTTCCTCCTCCCACAGTGGAGATTGTTTCTCCCTCTGAAGGCCAACGTTTTTCGACAAGGACAATACAGGTAGTAATGAAGGTCACGAACAATGGTGGAGGCATTGATGAGATAAAACTCCTCCTTAACGACAAGCGCACTTCAGATACCACAAGAGGTATAAAAGTCCTCGGCAAAGACAATTCTATTACGAAAACATACAACGTAGTCCTTGTGAATGGCGACAACCATTTTGTAGCCTCTGCCTTCAGCAAAAGGCGGGTCGAGTCAAGAGGATATTCATTACACGTTTTCTATGAGGGTCAATCCAAAAAAGCAGATGCTTACATTTTTGTTATCGGTATCGATAAGTATAAAAATAGCAAGTACGATTTGAATTATGCCAAAGCTGATGCCGTGAGCGTTACACAGCGAATCCGAAGCAAAAGTCCTCAACTCTTTAAAGATGTGTATTTTTATAATGTTTATAATGAAGAGGCTACCTCGGATAGAATAAGATCCACCTTCGAGACGATTATTTCGAAAGCTAAGCCCGAGGATGTGTTCACCTTTTTTTATGCAGGGCACGGTGTGGTCCTGCCTGACGATAAGGGCGATGAGCAGTTTTATCTTGTCCCCACAGAGGTGACGGGTTTGTTCGATGAGGAAAAGATCCACAAATATGGCATTTCAGGCAAACACATGGCAAAATATTCGAAAGACTTAGCTGCGCAGAAGCAGTTGATTGTTTTGGATGCATGCCAGTCAGGGTCTTTAAGCGATGCCTTTGCTCTGCGTGGTGCCGCCGAAGAGAAGGCACTGGCGCAGCTTGCGAGAAGCGCTGGTATCCATTTGCTGGCGTCCACCACTTCACAGCAGTACGCCTCAGAGTTCAAGGAACTGGGACACGGTGTTTTTAGTTACGTCCTGCTTAAGGCTCTGGATGGAGATGCCGACGGATCTCCAAAGGATGGCAAGATTACGGTTAACGAACTTAAGGCCTATCTGGATGACCAGGTGCCTGAGGTAACAGCAAAATATAAGGGAGAAGCCCAGTATCCGGTCATTCATTCTAAGGGTCAGGATTTTCCGGTTATCTTGAAGTGAATTGAAAGAGTCACGGTATTTCCAGGTCTCTAAAGACGAATCAGCGGTCGTCCGTAAAAATAGATCGGAACCCACAATGAGAGTATTAAAAGCAGAAATGAGATGACATCAGCCTGTAAGTCTTTCGGACTGGAAGCGAATATGGAGGCCGGTTTATCCGGGTGCGGCACCGACACTGTTTTTTGTTGAGTTTTTAATTTTAGATAGAGCATTGTCGGCTGAAATCAATAATTCCTTTTTGGCCGCTGCATCCTCGGGATAAGCTGCAACTCCAAAACTTGCCGTAATTTTCGCAGGCTCTGCTTCTGACTTCAGATAGGTTGATTCTTTGATTGCACGGAGAATATTTTTACAGTGTTTTGCCGCTTGGGTTTTACTCCTGCCAGGGAGGATGATGACATATTCATCCCCACCGTATTTTATCAGAATATCTTGTTCGGAAAGATTATTTGTTATGGTTTCACCAATTTCTTTTAATAATCTGGTTCCAAGGAGATGACCATAAATGTCCACAATAGATTTAAAATTATCAATGTCCACAAAAACAACGGCAAGTGGTGTTTTTTGATCTGGTTTAATGAAAAAATCATCTAATACCTGGTGGAGATAACGGGCATTATATAGCCCTGTATACTCATCCGTTATGCTCATCTTCTTGATTTTATCGATATACCGGGAATTTTCAATTGCAATTGCCGCATAATCCGCGAGGATTGTTAAAATGGGGAAATCCTCTAATTCAAAAATCTTCATATCCTCGACATTGACGATTTCAATGACTCCCAGGCTTTTTCCACGAATAATAAGTGGCAGACAAATTATCGACCGGGTGATAAAACCGGTCTGAAGATCGACTCTTTTGTTGAATAGGGGAGAATCATTAACATCCGGTATGAATACTGCTCCGCCGGTTTCTGCAACATGAGAGGCTACCCCTTCGCTGGGCAATAGACATAATCCGTTAAATAACGCCTTATCAATACCCACGACTATTTCAAAGGTCAGCTCGCCGGATTCTTCATGTTTTAAAAGTAAAGACCAGTGTTGTGCTCTGATTAATTGGCTGACCTTAAGCATAATCAGTTCCAGAATTTCCTTAAGATTCAAGGTCGAAGTCAATAATTTGCCGACTTCAACACATGTCCTGAGTGTATCGGTATGGTCCACAAATACATTTGCTGTTGGTTTATGGTGATCAGTCATGAGTCGTTCC
Source organism: uncultured delta proteobacterium (assembly GCA_963706295.1). Classification (GTDB taxonomy): domain Bacteria; phylum Desulfobacterota; class Desulfobacteria; order Desulfobacterales; family UBA11574; genus UBA11574. The sequence continues at coordinate 132,088 of CAVPLW010000006.1, forward strand.
TACGTTTTAAAAAAAACACGACCGGTTGCACGTTATCGGTGTTATTGAAAATTAAGGATGCGAAACTTGAGTTAAAATAAAACACTTGGGATTCGCTCCGATCAGTCGATTCGGAAAAACGATTTGATTTTGGCAATCATGCTGCTGGAAGAAGGCGTATTTGCGACTATTCGACCGGCTTCCTCGGCCAATTCCTTTTGGCGTTTGGCCAAAATCTCGCCCAGCTGGACAGAAATAGCGGGATTGTCGTTTAAAATTTTAGAAAAATTCTCTTTATCAATAATAATAACAGAGGTATCTACCATTGCCCGTACTGTTGCAGTAATCGGTTCGCCGGTCAAAAGGCTCATCTCACCAAAAAATCCACCACTTTCAATGGTAGCAATTCTATTTTCCTGCTTTCCGTTTTTTCTAACGTAAACCCCGCATGAGCCGGTACGGATGATATAAAGGGAATCTCCATGATCACCCTGACGTACAATGAATTCTCCGGACCCATATTCGGCAATCACTGAACGATCTGCAATCTGAGTCCGAATTTCGGCCGACAGGGCTGAAAAAATCGAAACTTGACCAAGCAATCCCTCAATATTAAAAGAACTTTTCTGTGCTTCAAGTTCCTTGGCTTGAAAACGCCTTTCTATGTGATTAAGATGGACATCGCGAATCGGAAAAGGAATTTTAATATTATTACGACGAAGTGCATACCAGATCTGATAATTTATGTCTGATTTGATTTTAGGTTCATTGGCAAAGTTGCTATGGCAAAACCGAATTTCATATGTAATGGCAAAATCACCGAATTCACTAAGATAAATATCTGGTGGGGGTGTTTTTAAAACCTGGGGATGCTGGTTCAAAACTTGTATAATGACATCCTTTACCGTATTAGGTGGTGCTCCGTATTCTATTCCGATGTAAACTCGTGCCACAAGCGTTCGATTCGGTCTTGAATAATTAAAGAAGCTTTTATTGGTTATTTCCGCGTTCGGGATATACACCAAAATTTTTTCACGTGTAAGCAGTCGCGTAGATTTCCAGGTAATGCCAATCACCAGGCCCTGCATTTCTCCAAGCTTGATCCAGTCGCCAAGTCCGAAAGGACGTTCGATTTGCAGCATAAGACCGGAAATAAGGCTGCTCAATGTTGTCTGAGCAGCAAAACCCACGACAACGGTTAAAACCGCCGAGGTTGTCATTATGCCGGTAAGATTAATATTACTTTTAAAGCGAAGCACAATGACAAGAAGGATTGCATAACATGTGAGCAGTATAAGATCACGTGTGATATTGGGAAGCTCTTCTTTCTTTCTCAGGCGGAGCGGCAACTCTATGAAAAGAAAAAAAGACAATCGGGCGATTGCCCATGACAGAATAACGGCGGATGCAACTTGAATCCATGGTGCCCACTCAGCCGCCCAATTTAGATCACGGGTAATCGATGCGATGATGCGTGTAATCAGATAAAGGATGATAAGCCCAATAGGGATTTCGGGTATTTTCTGTAAGCGCTTGGATATAATAACGTAGCCGCTTAGAAAGATGACAACAATTAGGATTTGCCAAAAAACAGTATCAAACACAACATGCCCCTTTCAAACAGAATCTTATCTTCGGGATATAGGATAATGGTTAAATTTATTTTGAGTAACGAATAACAAATTATTTTCAATTAAACGTTATCGCTCAACGGAGGTTATAATTTACAGGCCGGGATCCTGTTACATCTTCATCCAGGAGATCTTGTCAGGTTGCCTGAATTCGTCTACAGTTCCGTCTCCGTCCAAGTCTATATTCATAATAAGAATGGGCTTCAATAGCCTTTCTAACAGATTATCCCCCTTGAGTGTATCCTCAATTTCTGCCAATTCTTCATCAACTTTATCGATGCCCTTTTTTGTTACCAACTTTTTTGATAATCTGGCTATCTCGGCCATGTTTTCGAGCTCCAGCTCTGCTAAATCTATATCTGCTTCATCAGCGCTTTTTTTGTTTATCGATCTTTCCATTGAACCATCCTGAAGCATGGCCTCCAGCTCTGCCAACTCTTCTTCCATTATATCGGACACGTTTTTCTTTGGTTTTTGTTTTATATACAACCTGGTCTTATTTATCATGTTTTCAAGTTCTAACTCAGTTGATTCTAAATCCGCCGATCCAGGACCTTTTTCTTTTATCGGCTCGTCTGTCATAATGGCTTCAAGCCGTTTGCTTAACTTTGCCGACGGTACGTTTATCTTAGCAGTGCCGCCTTTAGCGATCTTAACGTCCTTGTATATTACACTAATCGCTATTTTTTCCTCACTCTGTCCCGCAGACCCCGGATCGAAGTCGAAAGATAAATTGAAATTTCCTGAGCGCGTTGCCTTTATTTCAAATCGAAGGTCTTCTGAAGTATTAATCCATGTGCAATTTTCCGGGATGGTCTCAGAAGAAGGAACATAAAAATAAGTGCCGGGTATATTTCCTTCTATTTTACCTATTGCATCTTTTTGGCCTTTTTCAGTTAATCCAACATGGTTGCCGTAAGGATCATATATATGCAGGTAACCCGGACTTCCGAAGTACACCCAAAACGACGATTTCACCGGATTGTTGCCCCACTTTATGGGATTTTTCCATTTATCCTGCCTCCCCGGACTTTCCGGGCCTTTAGAGCCCCAAAATAAAACCTTTACATCTCCCCATCTTCCATTCCAGTATATCCAACTTGAACGCGGCAAATCACTGATATCCTCAAGTATGTATTTCCGTTTTTCCCCACCCACCTTGTTTATTATTTCTCCAGGATATAAAACCAATCCATTTTCCGAAGTTTTATCCCGGAAAATTCCTACTTTTCTCCACATTTTCCCTACGGCATGATTACCGCTGGTTGGCCAATTTCCATGGCTTCCTTTGGCAATAAAGATTTTAGGATGGGTTCCTTGTATCTTGCTCACTTTGTCCCATGCGATCACAGATCCACTGTGATGGTGCGAAGTTGTGAGTTGGTCGGGTGCATGTCTATCTTTGGCGTAACGGATTTGGACCAATTCCCAGTCCCCTTCGTGGTCATTATGCCAATGGTTAAAGGGATAGAAAAGCCAATATTGGAGAACAATATGAGTAGAATTTTTTTGAGGATCTATCTGTCTTCCGTACACTCTAAAGGGAAACTTTCCAAACGTTTGATTTAAAACATTTGGGGCATTTACAGCGTTATAATAGGGAACTATATTTCGTAGATCCAAATAGAGTTCAGCACTGTTATTGGATAAGAGATGCTTGGGGTTAACCGGCATAAGCGCTTTTCGTTTGTTTTTTAGCTTTTTCAAGTCAGCATTATCCAACATGCTGCTGATCCCCCAGGGATAAACCTTCTCTTCAGGATGGAAGTATAAAACAGGTGCGTATTTTTTCAAAAGATCCGATTCAGCGATGTTGGCGGAAACGGCAAGTGCATTTAGAGGCATTAAAATCAGGATTAAGCCAAATATGAGCAGTGGCCAAGATATACCTCCCCCATATTCTCGCCGGAATTTTTGAAAAAGAGAAATATCATTGTTTATCATTTCATGCACCTCCTGAACCACAAATCCAAATTGAGAGAACAATTTACCTTTCTTCCATTTAAACGTCAATAAAGAAAACATTCTGTGCCTGTTAAACCTCACTATAATCGGTCATTTTTGATCAATTAATTTATAACTCCTTACCAGTAGCATGTCCGTATCGGCATTATGTTCGGGGGCTCAATCTGTAATACACCATGTTTCAAAGCGCATTCTATCAAAACCGCTTGACTTTTTGGCTTATTTAGATAGGTTATCTCGAATATTGTAGAATAAATCTTTATGGTCACAGCTTAGCGTTGGAAAGGCCCCGGCCGAAGGAGGATGCAGATGTGTCGTTTAAATAAAGGTGTCTTGATATTGACCATCGTTGCATGGATTGCTTCTATTGGTCTTTGGACAGCTCATGCTGAAAACCGCGGGATCGCCGTGAAAATACGAGCGGAAGACAGCATCAGCGCCCCGGTGACCGAGACACTTCAACTCTACGATAAAAGCTATGCTTTAGTTATCGGCATCGATAAATACACCAATGGATGGCCGCCACTTCATAATGCCGTATCAGACGCCCAGGAAGTGGCAACCGAGTTGAAGAACCGTGGCTTTGAAGTGACGTTCAAAGAAAATACTCAATCGAGTGAGCTTCAGCAAAGCCTGAAGAAATTCTTTGCAATCCAGGGGTCCGATCCTGAAGCCAGGTTGTTGCTTTGGTACGCCGGCCACGGCCACACCATCAAGGGTGAAGGATTTCTGGTTCCGGCCGATGCACCCCAACCGATCTCACCGGAGTTCAAGCTAAAAGCGGTCCATATGCGTGACTTTGGCGGGTTCATGCGGCTTGCAGAGTCCAAACACGTATTTGCCATTTTCGACAGCTGTTTTGCCGGCACTATCTTTGAAGCACGTGCCGGTGCCGTTCCGGCTGCGATTACCCGGGTAACGACCCTACCTGTCCGCCAGTTTATCAGTTCGGGTGACGCCAATCAAACCGTTAGCGACGACGGTGCTTTTCGAAAGTTTTTCCTGCGTGGCATACGGGGCGAAGAGCGGGCCGATGCAAATGGGGACGGTTACATTACTGCCAGCGAGATGGGCCTCTATCTCTTCGACCGAGTTACAAACTTAACGGAGCAGGCCCAGACCCCACGATACGGGAAGCTCCGTGATCCTGATTTTGATCGGGGAGACTTTGTTTTTCTTCTACCCGGACACCCGGCGCCGGAAAATGAAGCAAAACGTCTTCCGGCCGATGTTCCAACCGGACAGGAAGCCATGGTCGAAATAACTTTGTGGGCATCGGTTGCCGCCAGTGAAAACCCTGCTGACTTTGAGAGCTACCTTCAAAAATATCCTAATGGCAATTTTGCAGCCATAGCACACAATAAAATCGAGTCACTCAAGGCACAGGAACCCGGCGATCTTAAAAAAAAGCAGAAAGTGACCGAGTCGAAGGTGAAACCCGAAGAACAGGAAACACCGTTACAGATTTCATCCGGTCAGGAAATCTCTGAAGCGGGTGGGTCCAAACAGGTAGAATGGACGCCGACTGCACCTTCTCAAAAAGAATCTTCCTTTAAAATCTCGGCCCAGACAGATCTTGGCAACTTATTCATTTCAGGCAAGGAAATCGCTGCGATATCACCGAAGCATCAGGAACCGGCCTCAGAACAGATTATACTAAAAACAGAAGAAGGCCGCGTTGCCGCCAAAGCTTGGCAATTCAGCAATCCACAGGGAGACGGCATGTACAAGATTGATGACAAGTGGATTCATATGCGGGCCAACGGAGGGCGCAACATCTGGGATTGTAATCGCGGACAGGCACCGATATTGGCTGTAAAAGCACCTCAGACAACAACGTGGACAGCCTGGGTGAGATTTGAAATGCCGTCACGTGTGGGGCCCAGCCATGTTGGTCTGGTGTTGTGGAACGGTCGCGAAGATAGACCTGTTCACACCCTCTATGTTGGACCAGCGGAAACTAACGAAGTAGTGGTCAGTGGGTCCTATCGTGACGATTGCTCAGGTCATTCCCTGGATCTATCCCGCATCAAGGGAAACTCGGGCAGCTTTCATACAAACTACGGAGGTACCACCGGCTGGTTGAGGATCAGCAGGACAGGCATGACCTACCGTTTTTATTTTAAGTCGCCTTTTAAGAAACAATGGGAGGAACTGGGCGCCGTCTTGACCACCGTTAAGGATGGATTCGACCACATCGGTCTGATTGCCAAGACCTGGGGTAATCCCCCTGTACAAATATCATTTTACGACTTTCGTATCCTGCCTGGGGTTGCAGGGTTTAAGCAGTGGGTTCCGGCCTATTTTAAGAAGCTTGAAAAATCGCCGGAAGTGATATTCTCCGGTGATGCTTTTTCAGATTTTGAGTGGAGCGATCCCCTGGGAGATTCGTTGCAGGAAATCTCCGGCAACAAAATTCTCATGAAAATCAAGGGAGGCCACAACACCTGGGATTGCAATCGCGGGCAGGCGCCCATGCTGACCATTGAAGCCCCCCAGACGGAAACCTGGACAGTTCAGGTAAAGTTTGAAATGCCTACGCGTGTCGGAGGCAGCCATGTTGGCATGGTGTTGTGGAACGGTAGTGAAGATAAGCCTGTTCACACCCTCTATGTTGGGCCAGCGGAAACTAACGAGGTGGTGGTCAGCGGATCTTATCGTGACGATTGTTCAGGACATGCCTCGGACTTGGCGTTCATTAAGGGCAACTCCGGCACTTTTCGGACAAAGTACGAAGGCGCCACGGGTTGGCTAAGAATCACCAAGAAGGACGACACATATAATTTCTATTTTAGGTCGCCCTTTAAGAAACAGTGGCAGGAACTGGGCTCTGTTTTAACAACCATGAAGGACGGATTCAAGAGAGTCGGTCTGATCACCAAGACCTGGGGAGGCAATCCTGTAAATGTAACTTTTTCCGATATTAAGGTGGCAGTGGGTGTAGCGGGGATCAGCCAATGGATGCCGTCCTATTTTGCCCGGCTGAAAAATGGTGAGTCAGAAGTTTTTTCCGGGCGTAAATTTACTGATTTCGAATGGAGTGATCCACAGGGCGACTCCATGCATCAAATCCTTGGCAGCACTGTACTTATGAAGGCAAACGGAGGGCATAACATTTGGGACTGTAACCGGGGTTTGGCGCCCATGTTGACGGTTGAAGCACCGCCACGGGAAACCTGGATCGCCCAAGTCGGATTTAAAATGCCAAAGCGCATTGGAAACAGCCACGTTGGTTTGGCATTGTGGAATGGCAATGAAGACAAACCCGCATACGCCCTTTATTTTGGTCCGGCCGGGACAAATGATGTTGTTGTTTCCGGATCCTACCAGGATGACTGTTCCGGCAACTATTACGATCTTGCCAAAATCGTTGACAACTCGGGCACATTTTTGGTTAAATATGAGGGGGCCTCCGGTTTGCTCCGAATCGTCAAAACAGGAACAACGTTCAGGTTCTTGGTGCGGTTAACAGGCGCGGCCACATGGCAGGATCTTGGCAGTGTTCTAACCACGGAAAAAGATGGTTTCAATCGAATTGGAATGATCGCCAAAACCTGGAGCGCTCAACCGGTTGAAGTCACATTCTCAGACTTTACCATATTGCCCGGTGGCTGGCGTTAAGAGATTCGCCAGCGTCTGAGAAACAGATGAATGGATCCATTTATGACAAAACTCCCGGGAAACCGATAAAAATAGAAGCGGATAGACCGATGATAATGTGTGAAATCGATATCCCGATAAGATTCTTATGACGTGCATATTGCCACCCCCAAAAAAGCCCGGGAATAAAGGCTATCAGGGCAAAACGGATGGAAATGTGAAGATGGGTCATGCTGAACATAAGATTGGAAATAACAATAGCGATCAAAATTCTATGTTTGCCCATCAGGAAATTTTGAAAGGAAGTTTGAAAACAGCCCCTGGCGATAAATTCCTGCACAGGCGCAAACACTGAATAGGCCAGACAAGTGAGAATTAGCCCGCCTTTGCTCATTTTTAGATGCTGTCCCAAAGATAACAACGGATAATCTTGGGCCCCTGGATACCGTGTCAGGTACAACCATTTTAACACAAATAAGAGTGCCAGAATAGGTATCAGCCACAGAATGGATTCGATCAGCGATTGACGCCAGTTCTTAAGGGTGAGACCGTACATACTAAACGGATACCCGCCTTTTTTAATAACAAAAAAGGACATTGCTGCAAACAGAAAGATAATGTTTACGGTAACAACCGTGGTTGCTTTAGCCGCTTGAGTCAAACTCTCTAGAACCTGTAAAGAAAATACATACAGACATATTCCCACCAGCAGCATACAGATGAGAATTCCCATTGCGACTCTGGATTTTTCCTCGACCAGCTGTGTTCGTAAGGAATGCACCGTCATTTCGTTGGTTTGGCGCAGGCGTTCACTCATCTCACAACTCAGATTACTTTTGATCTTGGAACAGGTAGATTCTTCGGCTGCTGAGAGGGAATGCAGTTTATCATTTTTGAGCATTAACAGACAACAATCCGAAACCGCCCGGACAGAAGCCGAACGCGGTTTGTTATCCAGAATAGCCATTTCACCAATGCTGTCGCCCGCAGACAATGTTGACAAGTGGTGTTCATGATCAAGCTCGGGTTCTTTCTTAAATACCTCTGCGGTACCGCTCTTTATAAAATAGAGTTCCGTTGCCGGGTCCCCCTCCATAGCGATGATTGCCCCTGATTTGAAATGTACTTCTTCCAGTACTTCAACGATCTCTTCAAGCTGTTTATCCGATAACCCCTGAAACAAGGAATTGGTTAGCAGGGAAGAGATGTCTTTTCGTAAAGAGTTTGCCATGATATTGCCTCCTTCAAAAGGTGGAGATACCGGTAGATTCATATAATCTGTATAAGAATGTCTTCATGAAAGATTTGTCTTCATAGAACGGGTAATCTTCGGTATAGTGCCCCTGTTTGTTATGCCACAGCCTGTCGTAATATTGTTTTATCTCTTGCATAACAACTGCCGACGAATTGCCGACGACCTTGGCATCTAATTCCAGATTGAAATTCTCGATATTTTTTCGAGTCAGGTTGGCCGATCCCAATACAACAACAGCGGTACCGTTCTGTTTTTCGATCAGGGTCAGTTTGGTATGAAACTGCTCCCCATGGGTATGGTACCACCTGATTCTTATTTTGCCATGTGATTTTTTCGTCAGCTCATAGGCCACAGGCTTATTGGGGATGCCGTTCTTCTCGCGGCCAAAAGCATCCTTGCTCGGATCAAGAATAATTTTCACATCTACCCCTGCTTCGGCAGCCTTTAATAACGCTTTTATCATGTTTCTATGGGAAAGGTAAAACAATGCCATGAAAACGCTGTCACCCGGCCCTAAACTCTCAAGCTGCTGAATCAGTTCCTCTTCAATCTTTTTTTCGGTGACAAGGTATAAATAGACACAATTAGCTTGATCGGAATTTTCATGATCCACATATTCAAAAAAAACGTCATGAAGTTTTCCCTTGGAGAATTCGGCAACCGATTTCTCGGCAGTATAGATCTCCCGGCCAAAGTCGCCGGTAATTTTTAGGGCGATATTGGAGTGCGCTGAACTGCCGTCGTGCGGATTGGCGGAAGTAATGACCGTTGTCCACTTTCCCCGGTTATCCGCCAAAATTACTTTCCGGTGATTTGCCTTGTAATTCAATAGCGCTAAGTATGATCTTAAAGTAATCCCTGGTTCATCCTCATTGAAAGGATGTTTAAAAGTGCCGCCGCTGTCAGAGTTGCCAAACCACTGTATGAATAGCCTCCAAATGGGGGAATACAAAAGGTTGCTGTCACGCAATTCTCTGAGATCGGTGTAAATAACATTAATCCCCGCCTCCCTCAATATAGCGACCTCTTTGGATTTAATGCCCCCATACACATTATTCACAGGATCGGTGATAAAGTCTATATTTATCGACGGAATCAGATTCTTCTTCTCCACTAGTTTAGACATGAGCTCGGAACAGAGCCCTCGGTATGCTTTTTCACCCTTTCCTGTATATGAATTGAAGAGAAACATATCAATTAGAATGTACTCGCGGGCGTTATCAATCAGAGTAAAAATCGTGTCAAAAATCTCCTGTTCATGAACCGTTTCTCCAACGGCATTCTTATAGGTCAAATCCGCGAGAAACTCTATATCCTCGGCACCAACACAATATCCTTTGCTTTGATAATCAATACCTTCAGGCAAGGTCTTGATAGCATGAACACAGCCCGAAAAGACTAACCATGTCGAGAAGAGCAACAATGTAATTTTGCTCTTGGTTTTTAAGGATTCCACTTTTTCTCCCAATTCTATGGGTTTACGCATAAAGGGTTCTGTTAGAAGGAGCATTACTATCACAGACAATGCCGGGAAGTTTATTTAAAAGGGTAGATAACAGCTCCCCAGTCCCTTATTATTTTTTACACTACACTCACATATAAAATCAAGGTTTTGCTGAACTTTTACGATTTCCCATTAAAATAGGAGCAAGTATTCCACGATCAGCGTGATGCAAGATACGTTGGAGAGTACAAGTTTCGCACCAACACCCTACACCCCAATATATTGATAGCTGTTTAAATAAGGAAAACGTGGAGTTTTATCATCGATTCACGCTTTCTCATCCATAGGTTTATGTGCACAAAGATAGTCATTTTAAGATTTTCGATAGTGACAACTGTGTATCGGATATCTGAATGTTTTAAACTTCAGCAATTTAAAAATAATATTGACCCGTCCTAACTTATTATATTATAAATTTTTATTGGCTGGCTTGAACTTTTTACAAACATAATACCTATTTCATCGGCAGGTAAGTATTAGGAAGGTAAAAATCAAAAAAAGGATGAAATATAATGGTTCGCGAATCTAAAAAATGGAATCGGTTCTTTTTTTTCACACTGAGCTTAGTGTTTACATGGATACTGACATTTTCTTGGGGATGGAGCCAAACTTACGTCTCCGGTAAAGTGATCACCTCTGATGGAATGGTTGTCACAAGTGGTGCTGTTGCATTGGAAAAGGGAGAACTTCATAATAATGCATTCCTTGCAGGTGGAGGAATAAACGCGGACGGCACATTTAAAATTCCGCTTCCATCCGGAGGCCCTTGGGGTTTGCATGTTTATAGTGAAAAGTACATTTATTTTCCACTCCAAATCCAAATTACTAAGGGGGTTGACAATGAAATTCCTGTTATCCTTCCGATCGATGGAAACACTGACGACGACCCGCGAATTTCAAGCATCCGATTTTTGAAAATTACCGACCAGGTATTTAGGATTACAATGCAGGTGGATGATCCCAACAACAACCTTGGGCCCCAGATGCTGGCTATTGATACCAAACGTTTTAAATCCTATAGGTTAGTACCGAAAGCAGGTGATCTGAAAGATGAAAAGGCCGATTTCCCAACCGGTGAGTACGTCTCACCCTTCATTCCCGTGGCTTTGGATAGGGAGGATCTGAAGGATTGGCTTTTTGCAGTGGCCGATCATCAATGCAGCAATGGTGCCGTCAACAACGGTCTGGGCCAATCCGTCTTTAAACCACCGGTACCTCATACTGAGAAATTGATTTGTGAAGTCCCGGGAATTTGGAAATCAAATTTTGAGAAAGTGTATAAATTTTCACAGACGGCTCCGAATAGACTTAGCGGTGAACAGTTTGAAGATGATTTGATCATTGAACAAATAAATCAGAAAGCAGAAAAAATATTCCTTGATATTCTATTCAAAAAAGAAAAGGGGAGGGCCGAACTTCAATTAATTTGCAAAGAAAACGGCGTTGTCATGAAAGGATCCTTTAGTCTGCCCGGACGTTCCGGAGAATGGATCTTTACCAAGTTGAAAAATGCAAAAGTTGCTAAAACGGGTCAAGATATTTTTATGGCAAACTGCTCAACTTGTCACTATTTCGATCGTAAAGATACAAAAATTGGCCCCGGTTTATTGGGATTGTTTACAAATCCCAAGCTTCCTGACTCAGGATTACCCTCTGATGAAAAAAATGTACGTGAGCGGATACTAAACGGGGGTAAAAAAATGCCGCCGTTTAAGCACTTGAAAGATGAACAAATATCGGCCATCATTGATTATCTGAAAACCCTGTAGTAGGGGGATCCGATTTCTTTACGAGCCGAATATCAATGTACAGCACATGTATTGTGCTTCTGATGAATGTTTATCGCCTCTATAAAATTAGTTTTGTGGCAGCGTTTCGAGACCCTTGCAAAACGTTCCCTTTTGCTCAATTTCTGCGTCCCCGACAAGCGGGATTTGTCAACAGGCTCAGATTGTAATCCTCGAAATACTCAATGTATTCCTTGCCTGCCCTGGGAAATGAGAAGAATCTTACTCTATGTTGGTTAAAATCTTTGTCTTCCTTGATTTTGAACCCCGGTTAAATATTAAAAACGGATTTAACTGGGCAGGCAAAATTGAACATCTTTCAAAGGTTCCGCTTCTTTTAGGGATATTAACGGTCATTTTAGGCAATTCCATTATGCAGGAAGTGCTCCTCAGACCTCCTGGATTGCGACCCAAGAAAGATCCTTCCATTGTTATTCCCACTGATCAACACTATCCAAATCAGCCTCCGGATTTACCGAAGTATCGTAATGCTTTCGGAAAACCGGCAGAAGGTTGGACCAGCGAAATTGTTGAAACTCGTCGTTTTTCCAGCGACAAGAGCGCTTTGATTTATTACCGAGTTTCAGATCTGGCGCAGTCCCATGCCATTAAAACATCTAACGCTTCAAAAAAACTTCGAATTTGGCCTGTTGGCACCATCATCATTTTGGAAAGCTATAAAGGGGATATTAATTCACCAACTAGTGCAAAGCTTATTACAATTGACGCCATGATAAAAATGGATGATCCTAAGGGCTCTTCTTCTCATGCTTTTTTCCCAGTGAACTGGAGTTATGCCAGATTTTCTCCACAAGGAAAGCCCTCAATTACTTCGCAGAAGGTAAAAGAATGCCACGAATGCCACAGTATTGCCTTTCATATTACGGGTGATCTTGTTTTCACTCTGTTTCCGTGGACGTTTCCATGAACTTTTTTTCAGCAAATGGAGAAAAACAACCTGCTGCAAGAAGAGCCTGAACTGGCTGCGGAAACGGAAAAGGAGCTGCTTGCTTATCTTGAAAAGATGGAAGGGAAAACCTATCGGCCGATGCTTTCAAGAAATTTAATTAATTAGCACTTATTAATCTTTTCTAATTGTGAAAGATAGGAAAACGTTTTACTACCGGCCCAATCTTTTGATAATTGGCGGTTTTTATACCTATTGTAAAATTCGACAAGATCTTCGAAGGTGTCCAAATCATTCCAGGTAGAAAGCAACTTGACGTTGAGCCCCATTTTTCTGGCTTTTTCAAGAGTTACTGAAAGTACGTTTGCAGTGCTCCAGGGAATATTGCGGAACAATTCCGGATGGGGTTTTCGCATGCCTACCAAATAATAACCACCGTCATAGCACGGCCCAAAAACAATATCAGCCCGTTTTGACAAAAGTAATTCAAAAGATTCTTTTATTAAGGACTTGGGCAAATCGGGGCTGTCACTGTCAACGATGGAGACCGCTTTATACCCCTGAGATAATTTTTCTAAAAAAATATTATTCAATCTCTCCCCCAGGTGTTTACCCTTCTGGGCAAATAGTTCAAAGCCGTCTAAAGCTAACGTGGTGAACGTTTCTCCGGCATCTTCGGGTGTATAGGCAATCGCCCTATCCACTTCGTTAAGGGTGCTGACCTCCTGTATCCTGTCATGAAGAAAACACCGATATAGGTCGGCGGAAACTGCCGGAGAAAATTTAGGGAAAAGACGGGTTTTAACCTTTCCCGGCACGGGTTCTTTTGCCACTATCACCAATAGCTTTGCTAACTGTTTATCCATTCAAAGACTCCAGAGGATGCCGCAACTTTTACAGCATTTCGGGGGATTTTCAGTTTGTCGTTTTTTTCTGAAATCCCTGTATCTATGACCGGACCAAATTTCGGCCAGGGAGTTATCAAAAACGTTACCCAGAATGATAGAATTATAATCAGAGGTGGAGAAGGGAGAAATGCAGCACGGTAGAACGTTACCGTTGGCGGTAATGTACATGAGGGTTGTTGGCCGGTAGCAAAGTTTCCACGGCAAGGGATTCCGGATACCTGCTTGCAAACTTCCAAGCGGGTTGCTGAGTCCGGAAGCATTGAATTGAATACCTGACCGTATGGCAATTTCATAACTCTCATGTATCAAATTCGCTACTGCGCTATTCGAATCCATGAGTGTTTTTTCAGACCTTGCCAAGCCGTATCCCTCATGGTCCTGAAAATAAACCAGGCGTTGCAAATATACTTCTGTAATACCCAAAGCAACTGCCAGTCGAACAAAACCAGGGAGCTCAGAAATATTTTCCCGGGTTCCCAGATACCAGAGCGAAAGTTTGGGATGAGAAACGTGAAGAGACTTTATGCGTTCAGAAAAAGCCTGCACGTTGCTGACAATTAAGTTGAATTTGTCACTGTTGCGCATGGTTTTATATCCGGCCGGAGAGGAAGCGTCCAAAGAGATGCGGAGTTCGTCAAGGCCGGCATCAATGAGTTGATTCTGACATATTTCATCCAGCAGGATACCGTTGGAATTAAAAAATACAAATGCCTTCCTCTTTTTAAGATACCGGATCATATTCGGGAGTTCTTGGTTTAAAATCGGTTCTCCAATCCCGTGAAGCGCTACCCGTTCGAGTTTTGGAAGTTGGTCACATATCATGATAAGTTCTTTGAGGGACAGGTCACGCTGAAGTTCCCAACTTCCCCGGTGTAGAATACACCCCCTGCATCTGAGGTTACATTTGGAAGTCGTTTCTATATAAAGATGTTTTGGAAGTTTAAAATTTGAACTAACTGTCTGCATGCATTTATATTCCTCTGACGATGGTCGTGCATATACTTCCAGTCCTAAGGGGCTTAGCAGCCGCGGAGAGCCGGCCTTCCAGTTGAATGGTTTTATCCTGAAATATGGGACAGTATTCATCCGGTTTTTCAAGCTGTCCTCTGAGAATCCGTCGGGCTGAACATCCGCCGCCACAATTGCTAACGTGTTCGCAGCTTGTGCAAAATTGCGGGATATTATGAGCTTGTTTGAAATGGGCCGATTGAAAGACGGCCTTTTTTTTTTCAACAAGATCCTCTATGGTAAGATCAGAATCCGGCCAATAAACACAGGCCTTCAAGAGTCTGTCAGGCGTAATGCGCATACTTCGGCCGCCGCACGGGGAACCGGTTAAGCCGTTTATACCCATGAAAGTGTTTACCAGCGGCTCGGTTACCGAGATGATCTCGCTTTGGTCAAACAGGGCTTCGAAGGCCTGCCAGTATTGGTCGAAGTTCGGCATGAATTCATCGGTATACATCGGCTGATAAACATTGACTCGAAAGTCAGCCCCGAACGAAGCGGCGAGTTGGGCGATGCTGCCTAAATCCTTGTAATTCAGGTTCATAAGAACCGCTAAAACCGAAACCCGGATGCCAAGTCGCCTGCATCTTGCGATGCCGTCCATGACGGTCTTCCAGTTGCCTTGTCCGCGAAATTTGTCATGACGTTCTTGATCGGGGAAATCGACCGAAAATTCAACATCCCCGAAATATTTGAGTACCTCGTCCGGGGTGATGGAAAGCGTGTAACCGTTTGAAGCCAGGGTGAGTTTTATCTGCTTGGCATTAAGGTATTCAAGAATTTCAAAGTATTCAGGATTTAAACCGTTTTCTCCCGTGCCAAATCCAATGGAAGTAATTTCAATACTCTCGCATACTTTTTTAATATCGTCCAGAGTCAGATTATATACTCGGTCTTGGTCTCGATAGCAGTGTGAGCAGGATAGGTTACAGTCGCTGGTCAGACCGATTCCTAATGAAACCATAGAAAACCTCCTCTGATTTTTATCGAATAATGGTTTTTAGACTTTCCAAAGGTATTTCAAAGGTACCAGGAACATGTAATAGGTGGCCATAATGGTTCCCTTTAACGTACCCGTGACTTTTGACACCCCAATGCGTCTGCGATAGTTTATCGGTAGGCTTTGAATTCGTAACCCTTTGCGGGCCGCTTTAACCACCATCTCTACCGGCCATCCATAGGTCATCTGCTCCATTTTCAAATCGAATAAGGCATCGGTTTTAATTGCCCGGAAAGAACCGATATCCGTAATATGAACTCCGTAAAGCAGACGCAGCAGAAATACAATCAAGTGATTTCCCAACTGGCCATGAAGCGGCATTGCGCCCTTCTCTATCACACCTCCGATACGACTGCCAATGACCAGATCTGCCTGATCTTGAACCACCGGCATTGCAATAGCATCCAGCTGACGGGGATCATCGCTGCGGTCGCCGTCTAAAAATACGATAATATCGCTGTCCCGGGCGGCCTTGGCTCCCGCCATACAGGCAGATCCATATCCGCGTCGGGGTTCATGAATAACCCGCGCACCGGCTAAAGTTGCCTGTTTTGCCGTGTCATCCGTAGAACCATTGTCAACGACAAAAATATCTTGTACCCAATTTTTGGGAACTGCGCTGACCACCTCGCCGATGGCCCGGGCTTCATTGAGCGTGGGAATGACAACCGAAATCTTAACGTCCAAAATTTTTTACCTTCGACTATCGCCTTTCCGCAGGAACCCGGAATTATTCGGATCAGATGTTTTTTGGATTGACGATTTATGTATGATAAATTTTCTCATCATTTTTGGGTCTCCACAAATTTTTTGGTTCTGTTTACGGGGAAAAAGCCGCTAACCCAATTTTGAGGGGCATATCGTTTAAAGATATAACCGATTGCAAGAAGTGCAAACAACGGCAGATATTCCAGGAGCAGAACCCAGACGGGAATAATACCCATTGGCGTCGCATACTTTATATATGACAGGGCTACCGTACAAGTGAAAATCAGCCAGGCAATGGAGGGGAAAAAGGTTAGAAAGGGAATCAGTATAATTACGTACCAGGCATGAAGTGAAGCCGGCATCAAAACAATGAGCAAACCAATTAAAATATAAGCGCAGCGAATCACTTGTTCTTTTTGCTTTTCTCTAAAAAAGAAAAATAATCCTGCAGCCAATAGAACGAGCATAAAAATTTTGCTAAGGAGGAAATAATCCAATCCCTGGAAAAGACGCATGATCAGATATTTTAATCCTAAGTTAAAGCTTTCATAGGGGTTTTTAAAATAAATCGTTAAAAATCCCGCTATTTTATTTCCGGCGGTTAAAAATGGCAGATAAAGAAGCAGGAAAGAAACAACAAAAGTGATCACCCCCTTGATTCTTTCGCCTCGATTTAAAAACGCCGGAAGCATAAGAGCCGGATATAGCTTGGTCGCACTGGAAAATGCCAGGGCGATAACGGCAGGCATTTTCTTCTTTATCGCATTCAGGTAAAACGCCAGAACCATCAAAAAAACCGTCAGCCCTTCCAAATGCCCGCTGTAACCAATTTCGAAAATAACCAGAGGATTCCAAGCATAAATAAAGATCCGAGTTTCTTCAAAGCCGTAAGCCCTGAGAAGTGCAAGCAACATTAGAATAGTCATCACGTCGGAAAAGACCATCAGGCCCTTAAACCCAAAAATTCTGTCGCCGGTCAGGATGTGGAAAACACGGAATAATAACTGAGCACCAGCAGGATAGATGGTGGGATAATCTTTGCGATTAATATTCGGATAAATCTTGTCATCCCTTAAGGGTTTTAGTTCCTCGGATGATGGTGGATAAAGATACGGGTTAATGCCATTTTGCTGCACACGACCGTCCCAGATATAGCGATACATATCTTTTGAAAGTACTACTGGATCGGTTGGAACCAGAAAGGCTCTGAAAAATATTGCAAAAAATATTATTATGATTACCAGGCTTTTTGAGCGACCAACCTGAGACAAATGATTTAAAATAAGATAGACACCGATAAAGTAGATTATTGCCAAAAAAAGGAACAAAAATAAAAACATGTGGATGTCTGTTTTGTATAGAAATTTGGGGATGAATCCATGAAGCTTGAAATTAAACAGGTAGACGGTTCCGGATATTAGGCCCAACCCAAAGATTCCGACATGAATTGAATGATTTCCGAGTCCCTTTGTCTTTTTATTGTTTGGTTTTTCCATATCCATGTTTTACAGAGAGAAAAAAGACGTAAAAAAATCCAGCGGTATAAATAAACAAAAATGGGCTGACCAGATATTTGCTAAAGAAAAGAAACATGAAAAGCCCGGCAAGAGAATAGAGTCCCAATAAAAATTCGAGAATGGATACAGAGTTAAGGGGAATCGAATAGCGTTTGCCTTTCCATCCATCTCCCTTTCTCTTTATTCCATATTTAGGCGTTCGGATAAAACCACTTTCTATTCCGAATAAAGCTTCAAGGACCGCCTTGGTGTTATTAACGGCGATACCGGTGCCCAGACACATTAGAAATGGAAGGTACTTAATTCGGCTTTTCCAGTCGCGGTAAAGAATGCGTTGTGAAAAGATGTACATGGATGAAGGCCCAAAAGTGGCCAGACAAAGCAGTGTGAAAATCATAATTGGATACGTCAGATGGTCAAAAAACCATTGCGTATAGAGCATGGGTATGGAAGTTAAAACCACCAGGATCATCATGGGATGGACCAGGTAATGGGTCAAGTGTAAAAAAGCTTGGATTTTCACAAATATAGAAGCGTTTGATTTGAAAAGTTTCCCCAAATTTTTTTTGGCTGTTTGAATAGACCCTTTGGCCCAGCGATGCTGTTGGGATTTGAACGCAGTAATCGTCACCGGCACCTCCGCGGGGCATTCTACCTGCGGCGCAAATTCTAATTTCCAACCTTTCATCTGAGCCCTGTAGCTTAAATCCAGGTCTTCGGTGAGCGTATCGGCCTGCCATCCGCCTGCATCTTCAATGGTTTTTTTTCGCCAAACGCCTGCCGTTCCATTAAAGTTCATAAACAGACCGCTCCAAGAACGGGAAGCCTGTTCTACGCCAAAGTGGCCGTCAATACCCATGGACTGGGCCCTGGTAAGCAGCGAGTAATCATAATTCAGATGACCCCATCGGGTCTGGAGCATACCCACATTTGGATCAATAAAGTACGGAACGGATTCCTTCAGAAAATCAGAATTGGGAACAAAATCGGCATCAAAAATTCCGAACAGCTCTCCTTTGGCGGATTTAAGGCCTTCTTTTAGAGCACCGGCTTTATAACCGGTGCGGTCAGTGCGGTGGATATAAACAATATCAAAGCCCCGAACTTTCATCTTTTCGACCATGGCTTTTGCGATCTCGGCCGTGTCGTCGGTTGAGTCGTCCAAAACCTGAATTTCAATCAAATTTCTGGGATAGTCAATCCGGCAGACAGATCCAATTAAACGTTCAACCACATAAAGCTCATTGTAAATTGGAAGTTGGATGGTTACGCGCGGCCAGTTTTTTGAAGAAACCTTTTTATAAAAATTTTCTTTTATTTCTTCATGCTTTTTAAGGGTTTTGGGATAATTAAGGCGATAAAACACCATGAGAATATAACAATTTATACCATATATAAAAAGTGAGAACAGAGCAAAAAGATAGATAAATAGATAGACGTATTGAATTGACCCCATATTTTATCCCGGTACAATACTTTGGTCGTTTTATTTTAACACTTTGGAATTAGTTTTCTGACATCCGAACCTGGCACCCGATAACTTTCAATTGAGCGTTTTTGTTCAATTGAGATTATATTTTATGCGCAATGATACATACGACTCCATTATGAATGTCATATGTCCTTACCTTAAACCCAAAGTCCTGCAAAATTTCTCTGGCCCATTGGGGAGAAATGCGAATCTTATTGAAAACACTTTTTTTCAGTTCCCATTGGTTGTGCTTTTTTTGGTAGATAATGTCATGGACCTTTACATAATCTTTTTCATATTCTAGAAAGCAAGTAAAAATGGTATTGGCATCATTTCGAACAGGAATAAAACGATCTAAACCTTTTAATCCGGATGTTAAATCTCTAAAGGTTAAAATAATCTGACCACCAATTTCCAAGGCACTGTATACGTTTCTTAAAAGTTGCCGGATGTTTTGATGAGTGTTCAAATGGGTTAACGTATCACCCATGCATACAACCAAGTCAACCGTGTCGGGACAGTGTTTTGAGAAATTCAACAGATCGTCGTTAATGATTTCAATTGATAGATTGTTAGCGTTTTCCTTAAGCTCAGCCAATAGATGATTGCTCAAATCGATGGCAATAACCTGGTAGCCTAATTCAGCGAGGGGAATGGATTGAAATCCGGATCCGGCGCCCAGGTCCACTGCAATCCCTGAACCACGGGACCACACGTTGTGATCCTTAAAAAACTTCCTATTCTCTTCAAGTTTTTTGGCGAATCCTCCCGACATCCAGGAGTAGTGTTTTGCCAGATGATTTTCATAATGCTCTTTTACGGTAGCCATTTAACTAACAATCCATTTAAGGCTTGAACCCAACGCCGGTTCCTTTGATGGTCTGATGTATCAATATAAACACCATTGGCATCGATTGGATTGATTTAGAATTGATAAGAAATCGCTATATGAAAACGGGTGAAGCAAAAAGATCGAATTGAGTGCCACTTTCGACCTAATCGAAAAATATAGAACCTAACTGTAACCGGTCAAGAATACTAAATATCAAATATTAACCAGACAGTCAATTCGCAAGATTTACACAATTTCACCAAGTTTAGGAGATCTATAGTGAGGGCTCAGGCAAACCTCCGTATGGACTTATTAAAGATAAGCTTCAAACGGATAATCAAAATGCTTGACTTCATAATAATGAACGAATTAGTCTTTACTCTGAAGGCAAGAAAGCTGGAGGTCCGAACATGTTTGAGTTTATCTATCAGGCACTGGCAAAAATTGGCTACACCCATCCGATCCATCCGGCCATCACACATGTTCCTGTAGGGCTAACCATCGGAGGATTTGTTTTTGATATTGCTGCCCGGTTTTTAAAACGGCCTGTTCTAATACAAACTGCTCGATATTGCATGGTTCTGGCGCTGATATTCATACTTCCCACCATGTTCCTGGGATACCTGGATTGGCAACACTTTTACGGCGGCGCCTGGCTTTTTCCAATCAAAATGAAACTTTTACTGGCAGGAATGCTTCTGATTTTCCTTTCCACCGTTGTTATACTTGGCCTTAAACCCGAAAGAAATTCCAAGTTTATTATCTTGATTTACACATTTTGCTTGGTTATGGTCCTTGGGTTGGGTTATTTCGGTGGAGAGCTGGTATACGGATCGAAAACAACAAAAAGTGATATCGCAGAAGGACCGGTTGTAGAGGGAGCTCGAATTTTTAATGAACGCTGCTCTTTCTGTCACTATGCAGACAAGACGGAGACGAAAATAGGTCCTGGCTTGCAGGGACTCTTCAATCTGAAATCAATGCCGTCCAGCGGAGTGCCGGTTTCGAACGCAAATATCCGCAAACAGCTAAAAACACCTTTTAAAAACATGCCGCCATTTTCTGATCTCCCCGAAGAAGACATCGAAGCTTTAATCGCGTATCTAAAAACCCTCTAAGGAGAGTACCCGTTCCACCGCCTCGGGCATGTGACAATTTGTCAAATTGAAAGCTGTTTGGGCTATTGATTTCGCTCCGAAATCGCAATTACAGGAGTGATGGTCCATATTCACGCTATAGGCGGTCAATCATCGTTAGGTCAAGTGAGTTCACAATTTAGCCTTCTCCCTTTCTTTATGATTCTCGTCACTCGCTTTTGAGCTTTTCTAATTTGATAATACAATTTGGCCATACTTTAATGTATGCCCAATTTTTTGATATGATAAGGAAAAAAGGAGAGAGATAACTTTTAAATAATAAAGTAAAAATGGTCGGGACGACTGGATTTGAAGACGTTTCAGCACATATTTCTTAACCCGTTGGTATGATAGGTTTCCTTTCGGTTTTCAGTCAGTTAGGTTGTATAAAAAAAACGAAATACGTAAAATAAGCTCAATAACTTCATTCAAAATCAATTAAAAGTACTCCAAATCTACCCCAGTGATAAAATGCTCAATTTCTAAATTAAGATTAAATCATCATAAAAAATTTTTGCCGGCATCAGAAAATAAATTTTACATTTGTTATTGTGTTTGTAATGTAGCCGTAAAAGTGTAATTACAGTAGAGCCTTAATTCCATTAACATACACCTGTAATTAACAACTTTCAAAAGCATCCATTCAGTATTAAGATAAATCCCATAAAAACAAACCATTATTATCAAAAAATGAAAGGTGAAGAAGATGAGGTTGATTGATAACATTGACACATCCGATTTGACGATAGACCTTGATGAATTAGGTGATATGGATATTAACGATTTGTTTCGTAAAGCATTAGATTATTTCAATTCGCCAAGTAGAAAAGACGCTTATATTATTTTCAAAAAAGTGGCAGAAAAAAATCCTAATTATATCCATAATCCAGAGGATGCTGGGGGAGACAATGCTTATTTTTATTTAGGTCTGTTTTATCTCGATGATATAGAAAATATGGATGGAGCCATGGAACTTTTTACCAAGGCTGTTGAGTTGTGCCCACACGATGGCGCTTCGTGGGAAAAGCGTGGTTATTGCTGGATGTATAAAGGCGAGTATGAGAAGGCTATATCTGATTTCGAAAATGCGTTAAAAGGAGATTTCGGGAGAACCAATAAAGAAGAAATAAACGGCGCTATTAAGGAGGCGAAAAAGGCTCTAAAAAAGGGGGTGTCAAAAAAAGGGAATTAGCTCAATCACTAACTCCCTTTAATCATAGGGTAAATTGAAAAGCAAAGTGGTCGGGACGACTGGATTTGAACCAGCGACCCCAGCGTCCCGAACGCTGTGCTCTACCAGGCTGAGCCACGTCCCGACTTGTTGTTTCTTTTAAGGGCTTAATTGAAAAATGTCAATCATAAATAGTGTCCTTCCATAAATGGTCTTTTTGTCCAATCTCTGCGTTATGCTCAAAAAATGATCCTCGGAATATTACATATATGCCTGCGGTTATTTTTTTCACATGCCTTGATCTTGAACAAAAATCTACATTTATGGAAGGACACTAAGCATACATATAGTGTCTAAACCAGCCAAATTCGGTAGCGGGTTAAAATTTGAGTCTGTTGATAAATCCCGATCATCGGGGGAATCCGGGATTGGATAAAGAGACCGTATTTCAAAGGTCTCAGTTGAACCTCAATTGAGCGAAAGTCGAGGATGCCCCGGATGCGAGACGGAAAGGGTGAAGCTGTAGTATAAACTACCGCGAACCCTTTCCAACACAGCAGATGGGGTATCATCGGCTTTCCCAAAGGGCAAACAAAATAATGAATTAAACATTTGATGATAACTCTCTATATTCGCTTTATCGCAACCGATTCATGGCAGGATAAAAGCCTTTACTTTTGAACTTTTATTTTTTCTCATCATTTTGTTTGCGATCATTTGAGGTTGAAAGGATTATTGATGAGTATCGTTTCCTCCCTGCCAGGCCCCACGGATATAATATCGATGGGTGTTTCTGTCAGTTCTTCAATTCGATTGAGATAGTTTTTAGCATTTTCCGGCAGATCTTCTAGTTTTCGTATACCTGATATGTCCTCCGGCCATCCCGGCAGAACTTCGTAAACGGGTTTGCAAGAACCCAGAATTTTGAGACTTGCCGGAAAATCCCGGATAATTTTGCCGTTATATTCGTATTCGGTGCAGATTTTGAGGTCTTCCAAGCCGTCCAGCACATCCAGCTTGGTGATCACAAGACCCGTCAGTCCGTTCAGGCGTGCTGCATTTCGTAATAAAACCGTGTCAAGCCATCCACACCGGCGCTTTCGACCGGTTGTGGCGCCGAATTCCGCTCCTTTTTTTTGGAGTTTGTCACCGATCTCATCAAAAAGCTCTGTAGGGAAGGGGCCACTTCCCACACGGGTGGTGTAAGCCTTTACAATCCCGACAACACCATTGATTTCTTTTGGACCGATACCGGCGCCGCAACAGGCGTTTCCTGAAACCGTATTTGACGAAGTGACAAAAGGGTAGGTGCCGTGATCAATATCAAGATGGGTGCCCTGGGCGCCTTCAAAGAGGATCTGTTTGTTTTCTTTTATGGCCTGGTTCATGACAATGGAGATATTAATAATATGAGGCGATAGTCTATCGGCATAACCTTTGTATTGATCTATAATAACGGCCGGGTCCAATGTTTCAGCGGAAAAGTAATGTTCAAGGTAGAAATTCTTCTCCTCTAAAATCGTTTTGACTTTTTCACCAAACTCTTTGGGATCTAAAAGATCAACAAAACGAATCCCTCTGCGAGTCGCTTTGTCTTCATAGCAGGGTCCGATCCCGCGTCCTGTGGTGCCTATTTTTTGGTCGCCCTTCATGTTTTCCCGGGCCATGTCGATGCGTTTGTGATAGGGCATAATGATATGGGCTTTTTCACTGATTTTAAGTCTGTCCGGCCCTACATCGATTCCCCTATTATTTAAATTGTCGAGTTCTTCCAGCAGAACTTCAGGATCGACGACCATTCCATTTCCCAAAAGACACGTTTTTCCCTGCAAAATACCGGAAGGCACCAGATGGCTGATAAACTGTTCACCGTCAACAACCATTGTATGACCGGCATTGTTTCCACCCTGAAATCGTACCACAATATCAGCAAATTCCGCCAGAAGATCGACAATTTTCCCTTTGCCTTCATCACCCCATTGGGTTCCAACAATTACGATATTCGACACGGCCCGCTCCTTTTTATCTTGATGGTATAAATACTTGTTTGGGGACACAGATCAACCCAGATCGGTAAGATTATTGCCTGAATTTTTCATATTTCCTGCAAGCGTTGAGTTTACCGAAGATGCAAGGCATAGAATGCGAAGCTGTAGTATGCTACCGCAAACATTCTATAACACAGCAGATTCGGTGAAATCGGCGCTCCCAACGGGTAAATTGTTCTTGAAAAAAATGGCAGGTTTCCTTCTAAAATCAATTTCTATTTTAAGCTTTTCAAGAACAATTTATGCAGGTTAAATCCTTTTTGAACGAAAAAAATCCTGGATAAGTGCCCGGCACTCATCCTGACATACACCATGTATGATTTCCGGCCGGTGATTTAATCGAACGTCTTCGGCGAAGTTATACAAAGATCCCGCAGCCCCCCATTTGAGATCTTGTGCACCGAAAACGACTCTGGCCACCCTGGCGTGTACAATTGCCCCCATACACATAATACACGGTTCGATGGTAACATACAGTGTTGTGCCTAACAACCTGTAATTCAGAACCTTTTTTGCGGCCTTGCGCAATGCCGATATTTCGGCATGTGCTGTTGGGTCGCCAAGGGTTATGACCTGATTATGTGATAGGGAAAGGATATCCCCTGATTCGGCAACAAGTACTGCACCTACCGGAACTTCGGCCTTTTGTCCAGCTTTTTTAGCCTCCTTTATGGCCAGTTTCATAAATTCAATGTGTTTTTCGTTCATTAATTTGAAGATGTTGTTTATTATCTATAAACGCTTTTTCGAGAACAGTTTATGCAGGTTTTAGGTTCAAGTTGGTATTGACTTATATTTCTATATAGCTTATTAGATAATCAAATTTCAATCAAATTTGTTTGCGCCCGTAGCTCAGCCCGGACAGAGCGCCGGACTACGAATCCGTAGGTCGCAGGTTCGAATCTTGCCGGGCGCACCATCAAAGCAATAATTCTGGGGAGGAACCATACGGTTCGCTTCCCGTTTTTTTTAGCACGGATAAAACCGGCAGAAAAGAGCCAAACAGCAGGCTTGTGCGCCTCTGGCGTATTGAGGCGATGACCGAAATCTGAACGAAAGCAGGGAAGCCTGTCCCGTGTTTATTTCGGGGAATCCTGTCCCCCCCAGAATCCTAAAAAAATGTTGTTATTTTCAACAACATCCGTTATTTTACCCTTCTAGGATTTACTAAAAATTCATCTGATCTGCCAGTTAAAGCCCATAGCAATAAGGTGGAGATGACCAGTCTAAGACTCAGCAAAAAACAGGACATCGTTCAGGCGGCCACGTTTATGTTTGCCGAGCAGGGCTTCGACGGCACCACCACGCTGCAAATCTCAAAAGAGGCCGGCATTACCGAGCCGGTGATCTATTACTATTTCAGGACCAAGGCCGAGCTGTTCACCGGTATCATCGCATCTACCTTTGAAACATTTTTTGCGCACCTGGACGACCTGCCGGAAAAAACTAACACCGAGTTTGAAAAAATAGAGAACCTCATCGCCCTGCATTTCGATATTGTCAAAGAGATGCCCGACGAGATTTATCTGGCGGTCAGTAGCTGTCCGGCCCGTCTCAAGGACCCGGATGACATCTGCCGCAAGAACATTTTGGAAGTCCGCCGCCGTCTGAAGAATTATCTCACCGAATGTTTGGAGGCCGGCATGGCGACCGGCGAGTTTCACACGGTTCCTGTGGACGCCACGGTCAACCTGATCAGCGCCATGCTCACCGGCCTGATGCGGCAGCGGGGCCTGAGGTTTGAAGAGGTGGAAGGGATAAAGGAGACCACCGTGGGATTCTGCCGGCGAAGTTTGGTGCAAAACGGGGTTGAGAGATGTTTTCAACTTTAGATCACTTTCGCTCACTTTTATCCGCCGATGCTCTATGGTAGGTTAGTCACTTTTTAAAAATGAACAATACAGACCTTTCAGATATCGTTAAAGTTACGGCTGCGATACTGGTAAAAGATAACAAGATCATCATCGCCAAAAGAGGGCCTGATGATCAACTGGCGGACAAATGGGAATTCCCCGGGGGCAAAATAGAAATCCATGAAACGCCGGAGCAATGTTTAAAACGGGAAATAAAAGAAGAATTTGATATTGATGTATCTGTTGGTGAATATCTTGGATCGAGTATTTACCATTATGATCATATTTCTATTGAGCTTTTGGCCTATCGTACGTATTGGGAAAATGGGGAAATCGATCTTAAAGACCACGATGATTTTAAATGGATATCGTTGGAACAGCTTGCCGAGTTTGATTTTGCGCCTGCAGATCTTGTCTTTGTTGAAAAACTCCGAAATGGAGAAATTGCCATTTCACCCGAGTAATATCATGTCAAAAATAAAACCCTTAAACCATTAGGCATGAAAGGGAAGGACAATTCAAAATGACAACATTGATACCGATTGAACTCATTGCGAGCAAAATATACCTGATACGCGGTATTAAGGTGATGCTGGATAGGGATCTCGCCGAACTCTATGGAGTGGAAACCAAGGTGTTAAAACAAGCGGTTAGAAGGAATATCGATAGATTCCCTGCTGATTTCATGTTCGAACTCACAAAAGATGAATTTAACAACTTGAGGTCACAAATTGTGACCTCAAGTTGGGGCGGTGCCAGATATTTACCCATGGCTTTTTCGGAGCATGGTGTACTTATGCTTTCCTCTGTTTTAAATAGCGAAAGGGCTATTCAAGCAAACATTCAGATCATGCGGACATTTACAAAGCTTCGTGAGGCGCTTCTTGATAATAAAGACCTCAGAAAAGAGTTGGAAAAACTTAAACATTTAACTGAAGAACGGTTTAGAATTGTATTTGAAACTTTAGATCAATTGTTAACGGTTGAAAGCAAGCCGAAAAAGAAAATAGGGCATACAGTCAAGGAGAAACAAAAAGCTTACGCTAAGAGGATGAAAAAATAAACACCCTGCCCGCAGGGCGTGTGTTTTATCCTTTCTGGCTTCCTTGCCCTGTGGAATGCGGAGCCTATTCCTCTGGGGTCAACAGAAAGGATAAAGAAATGAAAACTCTGTGCCTGCCCTGTTAAATGCTGACGCTGTCAGCCCTCCTTAGGAGGATTTAACAGGGTGAATCTGCTTGTTGGAGCGTAGCGGAAATCCCGATATTTTTTCGGGGCCCTGTGATATTTTTACCCTGCCCGCCCCGTAGGTAGTTTACTATCGTACTGGGGTTAAACCGTTTTGTATTTTTTGTTTGCCGGGGCACGATAGTGAAGAGCAAGGCTCATTTCACCGGGGTGCCTCGAGCGAGCCTGGGAGCCCCGCTTTACGGGGCAGGCAAGGCGGTGAATAAAAAAAGGAAAACGCCATGACCTGGATAGCAAAAGCGTGTAAACATTTGTCGCTGTTTCTTGTTTTATTCGCCTTTTTGGCCATTGCAGGCTGTGAAGGGACAGATACTCGCGAGAAGGTGGATGATACGGTTGAGGAGTTCGTCGGAAAGAAAAATCTCGATCGAATGGACCGGATGAAAAAAACGATCAATAAAGCCCAGCAACAACAGCAAGAGCGGTTCAAAAAGACAAATGAAAGTGCTGAAGAAAAATAGAAACTTATAATTTAAGGGGCATCCCGGAAGTTTCCCTAAGCAATAATAAAGGGTCGGACGGTTAAAACATTTAAAACGAACACCCTATCACTCCGCCCGCAGCGCGTCGATGGGGTTCAAGCGGGCCGCCTGCCGGGCCGGATAAAAACCAAAAAAGACACCCGCTATGAACGACACGGTCACTCCCAACACAACGGCTATATTTGAAATTAAAAAGCCCCAGTCGAAAAATCGGGCAACAATGTAAGAAGCTCCAATGCCGATCATTATGCCGATGATTCCTCCGGCACAGCAAAGAATGACCGATTCTGCAAGAAACTGGCTCCGAATATCTTGTTGCTGGGCTCCCAGCGCCCGGCGAATGCCGATTTCCTTTTTACGCTCGGAAACCGACACGAGCATGACATTCATAACACCAACGCCACCGACGATCAGGGAAATACAGCCGATAACCCCTAGCAGCAAGGTAAACATGCGCATTTGTGTTTGCATCTGCCGGATCAATTCCTCAGCGGTGTGCACTTGCACCGTAAGACCTTTGGCCACAGTTTTATAATACCGCTGGATCTGAGAAACGGCCGCTTTTCCGTCTCCTTTAGGAGTCAACTTGGCGATGACCTTTTCAACTTCATGGTTGTTGGACATCCGCATCGCTGTGGTGACCGGAATGAGGATACCCCGGTTGATTTCACCGGGCCGTATCTTGTTATCGGAAACACCTGCCACAACCCCGATAATGCTGAATATCCGGTCCTTGTAAGTGACTTTTGTGCCCACAAAATCGGTAACTCCCAATTTCTGAAGTTTTTTCACGACATCCTCGCCAATGACGCAATAATACATGAACACGTCCAAATCCGAGACAAAGCGGCCCGCGGTTAGGGTAAGCTTGTTAATATCCTTAAAAGATTCTGTTATACCTATTGCCGGGATTTCCATGCGCTTTCCTTCGAATTTTAACGTACCATTAAGATGAGTGTATGGCGCGGTATTTCTCACGTCCGGGCAGTTTTCGGGCAAGTTCAGGGCATCGGCTAAACGGAGGCCGATTTTCTGCCCTCTGCCGGTTTTTGTTTCACTTCCCTTGGTAAACGTCAGGATATCGGTGCCCATCTCTCTAAACTGATTCAAAACTTCTTCCTGAACGATCGTTCCAACGGAAACCATGGTGATCACCGAGCTGATACCGATAATGATTCCGACGATAGCCAGCAGGGTGCGCTGCTTGGAGCACCATAGACTGCGCAATGCTTCGAAAAAAATGGTTTTGAGTATCATAGATTCGGCTCTAGTCTTCATACAGCATACCGTCTCTCATCCTCACCACACGTTTGCACTGTTTGGCAATACTGGGATCATGAGTAATAATAACAATGGTGTTGCCGTGGTTTCGGTTCAGATCCAGAAAAAGGTTCATGATATCCTGTCCGACTTTATCGTCCAAAGCACCGGTGGGCTCGTCCGCCAGTATCAGGGAGGGTGATCCGCTCAGCGCCCGGGCAATGGCAACCCGCTGCTGCTGCCCACCGGAAAGCTCGGTAGGTTTGTGATCTTTTAGGCCGCTCATATCGACCTGAGCCAGCATGTCCCGGGCAATCCGAATGCGCTGAAGTTTATCCATGCCGCGATAGATCAACGGCAGACAGACGTTTTCCAGTGCGGTCAATCGCGACAAAAGATGGAACTGCTGAAAAACAAATCCGATTTTCTGATTTCGAATAATGGAAAGTTGACTGTCCGTTAAATGGGAAGCGTCTTTATCTTCAAAATATAAGTACCCGCTCGAGGGATTGTCCAAAAATCCCATAATGTTCATCAAGGTAGACTTGCCGCAACCCGAAGTTCCGACAACGGACAACATTTCACCTTCCTCAACGGTTAGATTAACCCCTTTTAGGACGTTTACCTCCACCGGTCCGAGCCGGTATGATTTTTTTATGTTAGCCAATTTAAACATCGTAGTGGTATACATTAACCTGAATTGTCCAAAATATATTGATCTGCGTCTATCGAGCCAGCACCGTATCACCCGCTTGAAGGCCCTTGACAATTTCCACCGAGTTAAGGGTGGTCATGCCGGTTTCAACCTCGACGGTTTTGACCTGCCCTTTGGCCTGATCACGTATGGATACAAAACTCTTATTGTCGGAGAGCCGTACAGCAGTCAGCGGCACGAGTAACGCCGACGGATTCTCGTAGACCTTTACCTCGAGAATGGCGGTCATTCCCAAACGGACCTTTTGCTTTTGTTCGGCTGAAACTTTGTTGATGGTTACGGTGACATCGAACGTCGGCACCTTATTCCCCCGGCCCTGGGAGGCGATATCTCTGATGCTGCCTTCTAAATACACATTCGGAAAGGCGTCTCCGGTGACCACCACCTTCTGGTCGCTTCTAATTTTGCCGATGTCGACCTCATCCGCTTTGGTTCTGACGGTAAGCCCCTCTAAATTGCCTATGGCCAGCAGAACACTATTATCTGCAACCGCTCCCCCAATTTGAAAATCTTCCTGTTGGATATTTTCTGCTCCCGTCGGTCGAATAACAACGCCGCTTACCGGGGCCCGCACATCACTTTTTTTGATCTTTGCTTCGATATCCTGCATCAGCGCGCGAGCATTCGCCAGTTGCATGCGGGCAATGTTGACATGTTGCTCGTCACCCTGTTCTAAGACCGATTCCAGTTCTTCTTTAATCGTTTCGAAATCCAGTTTCTGATTATCAAATTGGCTGTTAACCGATTCCAATTCCAGAGCAGAAACGATGCCTCTCTCAAAAAGTTTTTTGGTATCTTCGCGCTTTCTTTTGAGAGCTTCAAGCGCATTTCTGGCTTTTATAAAAGATCGCCTGGCGCGAGAAACTTCGCTGCTCGTATTCCAGGCCTTTATCTTATTAAAATTTTGCCGGGCTTTGATCAAAGCGCTTTGGGCTTCCCGGAGCCGTACTTCCAGGGCCGAGGTATCGAGTTGCAGCAGCAAATCGTCTTTATGAACTTCTTTACCGTAGAAAAAATGTTTGCCTTCAATTCTGCCGCTAAACGGGCAGATCACGTTGATGATCTCCAAGGGTTCGATATTCCCGGTCAGGGAGATGCCCGAAGATATGGGCTCCGGTTTTACGACCCATGTATCCGTGGCGCCTTGTTCCGCCGGCATTGAATTTAAATCCTCTTGAGGGGTGTCTTGAGGATAAAAATTTTTATGCCATGTCATATATCCCGCGCCCAGAAAGAGAATGACGACAAAAATTACGGTGCCGAGCCGTATCAGCCTCATTTTTTTCATCAAAACTTTAAGATCCTCATGGCTTTTTTCAATCTCAATATAGGCGTCTTTGAGTTCCTGATGCTTGCTTTTGGTCTCGGCCGCCAATTTGGCGTTACGAATGGCTACCGCTGCCTGTGAGGCCAGAGACATCACTAGAGGCTCGACCGATTTACTGAAATCGACCACCTTGCCGCTTTCGTCAACGGCATTTATCAATTGCAGAACACCCAGAATCTTTCCCGACGGGTCTGCCATGGGAACCGCCAGCGTAGAACGGGTAGTGTAATCGTTTTTTAAATCAAAGTCTGGATTGAACGCGTATGGAACCTTCTCTGGGATGTTATAAACATCTTTGATATTTAAAATTTCTCCGGTAATGGCGCAATAACCGGCAATGCTCTGGGTGGAAAGGGAAATGGAAAACGGTTTGAATGACACTTCATATCCCTCCCGATGCCTTAAGGTTTCATTTTGCGCGACCTGAAAATATAGTGTGTCTTCTTCCACAATATACAGGCTGCCGGCATCGGCGTCCGTGAAACTCCTTGTTTCCTCAACAATTAATTCCAAAAGGTATTGAAGATCGGTTTCGTCGGATAGGGCTATGGCAATTTTATTCAAACGGTCAATTTTTTCCTGATGGTTTTTAAGACCTGTGATGTCATTGATCATGACATTAATCCCCAGGGCCTCTGATCCACCGTATCCGACAAGTTTCAGCTCCGAGGCACTCAAGGATAACATGATCACTTTTTCCTCGGCAGGAAAATTTACAATTCGATTCATCCCGGAATCCGGTTCGGCCAGCAACTTATAAACAGCTTTAACAAAATCCTCGCTCCCTTGCCGGCCGGAAAATACATCCCCAAGCTTTTTACCGGTTTTATCCTCGAATGTAAGCCCTAAAATGTCTGCAGCAGAAGGGCTGATGTTCAAAATTTGCCCGTCAAAGTCAATGCTCAACAGTCCTTCATTTCTGCTTTCAAGAATCGGGGTATAACTTGCAGATTCATCTTGCATTGCTTTGTAGTTCCTTTTCAATATCAGTGCGTTCGGTCTTAAACTCAATTTTCCACGTATCTAAAGTCGTCCCTATGATTTGATCCAACAGGGACAGGGCATTCAGATAGGCAATTTTAGCATTCAGCTCATTATTCTGGGCCTTGACCAAATCGTTTTGAAACGTAACCAGCTGAAAATTGGTCGTCCGGCCCACATTGAGTTTTTCCTGCTCCACAGCCAGTTGTCTTTCCGCAAGGATTCTGGCTTTTGTAGCCAGATTCACCTGGGTCAGGCTCGAATTGACATTGCGAACTGCATCCTTGACATCAATCTCTATGCTAAATTTGGTTTCCTGTAAGGATACCTCGGCCTTTCTCAGATTCGTTTTTGCACTTACAATCCGTTGCTCGCGGCTGAGGTCGCCATAGAAGGGGATACTCAGAGACAGCCCCACATTCCACTGGTCGCTATCCAAATCGGTCCTCTTGAAACCTGACGAGGAGTTCTGGTTACTGCCCCTTCCTGTTGAACTGTAGTTGCCCTGCATTGACAAATCCCAGAGCCTATTGTTTTGAGCCACGACCAAATTTATCTCTAAAATTTTTATGTTTAGCAGGGCCCGCAGGTAGTTGGGCTGGTTTTCAAAAGCCAGATCCGTACAGGTTTTAAGATCCGGTTCGACTTTACCGATCTGAATTGTTTCGGTGGGAATGATTTGGGTATGCTTGTCAATATCCAGCTGGTTAATCAGGTTGAGTCTGGCACTGTCCAGTTGATTTAAGATCTGCTGGTGTGCAAACTCCTTGTTTGCCACATCCGCTTCCGCCTGAATGATATCCATTGCAGGCATACGGCCGGTTTCCACCAGCAATTTGTTAACCTCCAGATTGTCCTTGGATCGTTTTAAAGATGCCTTGCTGATCTCCACTTGTTGATTGGCCTGGAGAAAGCTTCGATATGCCGATATGGTCTGGGTAACGGTGGTAATCAGTGTCGATTTAAGATTCAGGATGTTTTGCTGTTCCTGGTTACGGGATTTCCGTAAAGAGGCCATGTTGACATCGATTCCGCCACCTTTTAGCAACGGCTGCGCTACAGATACCTGCCAGCTGCCGGTACCGATTTCATCCTCGCTTTTCGATCCGGAACTGTCGGCATTGCTATCTAATTTGATGCGGCTCCAGACAAAGGAAAACTCGGCACCGGTGGGAATTTTCTCCGTAAGGGTTGTGTAAACATCCCGGGTGACGATCTCCGAAGTAGACGTGGTTCTTTGCCCTCCTGAAACCGAATCGGAATCCTTGCGTGAGCGAGCAAGGTCGGCGTCTATATATATATTTGGAATAAACTCATCCTCAGCCACCTTCAGATTAAATTTTTGCACTACCCGGTCCAGATAAGCGTTCTTGATGGTTCTGCTGTTGCGCAGGGCCAAAAGAACCGCCTCAGTTAATGACATTTCGATGATTTTATCGCCTTCAGACGTTGGAGAGCCAGTCTGTGCGAAAATAAGGCTGAAATTACAGAAGCAAAAGGAAAAGCACGACATCATTATGGCCAAAAGTGACACAGATGTCGATACAGAAAGCGAGCACGAGGATTTCAATATTTTACTTCCTTTTTATTTTCCATATTTTAATAACAAATACGGATCGTGCTGTCAAATAGACATTTTCTCTAAATGGTTTGTAATGTTAGGATGTTGGGCATTTGAAATGGATTCTTATTTAAGTTCATCCGGATGAGTGGTTTTGAAGGATGTTTCTTTGGCCTAATCTGCCAACAAACGTATAAAAATTAGACAGAATGAACAGATATTCAGGATATAAAATTCGTAAAGCGATGACATTATTTGTTTAGTCTCGCTTTTTATAGCGGGACTAAACAAATAAACGTCCATGCTTGTCGTAACGTAGTGGAGATCCCGATTTTTTTGTGACTTTCGTGACTTTCGTGACGCCTCTTAAATCATAAGTTTCTATTAAGCATTAAGTGGAGGAATACAAAAGGACTGGGATCAAACCTTGATTCTTGATTAAAAGAGGGGGCAGGGGCAAACGTAACATTTTCTTGGATTAAAAAAAGCGATTTGCTTAGCCTGCTTCTGACGATATCTGTAATTAAATTATTTTAAGGATACGGCAAGAAATCACCACTTTTAGGAGATTGATGATTTAGGCAATGAACCTTTACTTTATCTGCCACACTCCAACTAACAACTGAAAACCGATAAACAGGCGTGCGGGACAGCTTTTTGAAAAAACATGCCGCATAATTCGGAATGAGTCGACATCCCTGCATCGTTTTCCTATACCGAAAGACTCAAATGACAGACAGAGCCAGCAGCTTTTGCAAAAAATTCTGGTCTAAAGGGCTCGACTTTGATGCCATCCCAGAAATGGATTGTCCGCATTGAACCCCAGCACTTCGGACATGTCAGCGGATCGACCTCATAAATCTTTAGTATCAGCCGTGCCCAATTTTTGCAAAATTCCTTGAAATTCAACTCCGGCTCCGGAATGTAAGATAGCAATCTTGTGACATAGGAATTAAGCTGCTCCTCGATTTCTTCACGAAATTCCGGAAGCACATATTCATTATCCCCGCCAGAGGATGCCCAAGCCGGAAAACCTCTTTTCCAGTTGCTTTACATCCCCTTGAGGGTATCGAGTTCCTTGATTACATTTTCTTCCATGCTACTTCTTCTTCTTGTCTTCAAAGGCATAGCATTTCTTGACCACGTTGAAGTCTGCTACACACCAGTAATGGGGCCAGTGGATCTTCTTACACCATCCGATAATGTCTGCGGGCGGGAACTTTGAGCCCTTGAGGACCGGCTTCAAGCCGGTGCAGTTCCAGCATATGTGATCACTCGATTTTTCCGGAATCATTATTTCTTCCAGAAATTCTTCAGGTGTTAACCCTGATTCAAGAGACCTCTTTTTAGGTTTATCTACTTCCACCTCTTTCTTTTCAGTCTCTATATCCTCAAGTCCCAGAACTCTTTTAAACCATTTCTTCATTATTAAGCCCCCCTTTTTTAAAAACTAATTGACGATTTTATAGCCAAAACTGCCCCCTTGAACAAGGTTAAATCGTTCCTGGCATCTTAAAAAAAGAGGGCAAACAAGTCAAGCGGCCCGTTGATAAGAACTTGCTTTTAAAAAACGGATTGAGCTGAAATTTCGATTTGTGTTCGATAGTTGGATAAATCATAATATGTGGTATTATCTATCACGAAGCGATCATCCTCATACCGAATAACGGTGATAAGAATCGTTTAACCGATTTTGGCCGTATTGTCAACGAGATACTTGCAATGCTGGTAATGAGTATTTCAGTTGGCATGCCATCAGTTACGGATCTGGCCGAAAGCTGGGAAGTACCATATCTTGCGGTCTGGCTTTTGGAACCAAGATGCATGATTGCTGCCTTGAATCGTGAATCCAGATCATCACATGAGTGAGTTGATTGGGGAGAAAAATCGTCAACCGGAGACCGTGGATATCTATGTATCTTGAGTTTAAAAGTCGGTCCAGAAATTGTGATATCGAACTATTAACGTGAGATATAGAAATCTCAAATTCAATCTAATTTAGTGTGGGAAAAATTTCCAAAATCTGCTAAAATCGACAAAAATCAGGAAAAATAAGAAATTTATATCTTAAATAAAATCAATATAATACTATGAAATGAGGAGGTTAGGAAGCACTTCGGCTCAATCCTACGAATCCGTAGGCCGCAGGGAAGCCTGTCCCGTATTTATTACGGGGAATCCTGCCCCCGCGGAACGGGATTTCACATCATTTGGATTAAGATTAGTTATGGCAGGATGAGTGCCGGAGATGAGGGAAAAAAACCTTATAGAGGATATAACGGTACCGTTTGGGTTACCATTCAGTGTATGAAGAATAAAGGGTATGTAGAGACGAAACATAAAATATTTGAATATCCATATCCTGATTATCATTAAATATGTATTTAGGGAAGGGTGAAATTGGAAGATCCTATTCAAATGTTAACAGATTGCTTCAATCTTATTGAAGATCCAGAGGTCAACCCTTCTGGTCTTTTAGGGCAGTCACTTTGTATTGACAGAATTCATTTAAGTATTAATCTAAGCTTAAAACTTCTCTGGTGCACGTGCATCTTGTATTCCGGTCACCTGCATAATATGCCAAAGAAAATAAATTAAAAGTGCACCGGGTATAATAACGGCATTGAGGGAAGTCTCATTTTGGCAAGGGCTTTGTAGGATGGTTAACCTATCTTCATAACCTTTGCTTGGGCGATCCAAAAGGGTCGCCCTGTTTTTTTACCCATTAATCCTCTTCCTCAACTTACCAGAACACTTAAAAGTCACGACCTTTCTTGGTGCCAGCATCAAATCCTCACCGGTTGCAGGATTCCTGCCTTTACGTTCCTTCTTTTCCTTGACATGAAACTTGCCAAACCCGGATACCATCACATCCTCACCTGAGGATAGAGTTCTTTTGATGATCTCTAATAGGGTTTCTACAATTTCTGACGACTTGTTCTTGGGAAAACCGGTCTGATTCTGGATTGATTCTACGATCTGGATTTTTGTAAGGGTCATGGTGAGAGGCTCCTTGTTAAATAATGGTTTGGAATTATGAGTGATTTATCTCAATTATAATTTTAAATGTCAATTGCAAAGGCATAAATGCTACAATGTTTTTGTTTTGGCAATCTTCTTGACAATTTTTGTTTAATTTGCAAAAAAATATCAGATTTTAGAATAGTTGCTTTAACCCTAAACAAGGGGAGAGCATATGTGATAATAAAGAAACCCCATTTTTCAGACAGAGGTGGGGTTTTGTTTTTGAATTGAACTAAGGCGGATGATTAATGGGAAAATTTTATGTTGATGAAAACAATCAAGCCAGAATTGTCTGTCACAAGTGCGGAATAAATAAAAACTTAGATTTGGTTTTTTATCTGAGAAAATAATTTATTCTGAACAGTGCTACGGCCCCATTGTAGCTCCATCTAATCCCCATCAGAATCCTTGATTGACTCTTGGATTTCGGAAAGCCGAGGATCGGTTTGCTTGGAAACCACACCAATGACCCGTGAGACTTGTTCTCTTCTCTCATGAACGAATATTCGTCAAATGATTGACAACAAATGTCATTTCACTTGAATATAAATTCGGCAATCAGCAATAAACCCATGTTATGTTTCATTATTATTAAAACAAATTATTGTGGAACGGATTATGCATGTAGTATGCATGTAGTAAGGAACACATTTTGTAGTAACAGATGAGTTTACCCATAATGGCTGAGATTTTTATAGATTCCCTGCATAGGTAGATCAAACCATGAAGAAATTTATAATAGCAATTATGATGGTCCTATTATCTATAGGATATTTAGGTGCTGAGGATAAGGAGATTGTAGATCCTGCCAAGGATAAAACATTAATACTTTTAAAAGGATATCTACCATTACTGGCCAAGTATAATTATGTTTTTTTAAAAGAAAGAATGACAAAAGAAAACGAGATGGCAGATTTCTTGGATCGTATGGAAGGGCAAAGACGGATTATTGGTTTTGACAGGATGGGTGCCGGAGGTGAGATAACAAATCCTTTAAATGAGTACGAGAACGAAAAAAATAATACTTCTCCTTTTAGTTGGATAATTATACCCAACGTTAGAGAAAGTCAACCCTCAGGAATAATTCAATTTACTTACTCTTTTTAGCATCGATCTAATAACGGCATTTCGGGAGGCTAAAACTATGAGAATCTTGGTAGCCTCTTGTGTGGTTTTACAAAAAGAGTCTATCGGGCTAATACAGGCAGGGCACAGAAGGCCCTGCTTTTTTATTACCCATTAATCCTCTTCCTCAACTTACCAGAACACTTAAAAGTCACGACCTTTCTTGGTGCCAGCATCAAATCCTCACCAGTGGCTGGATTCCTGCCTTTACGTTCCTTCTTTTCCTTTGCACAAAACCTTCCAAACCCGGATACCAACACATCCTCACCTGAGGCCAGAGTTCTTTTGATGATCTCTAATAGGGTTTCTACAATTTCTGATGACTTGTTCTTGGGAAAACCGGTTTGATTCTGAATTGATTCTACAATCTGAATTTTTGTAAGGGTCATGGATAAGTGCTCCTTATATATTAGGTTGGAATTATAAATGATTTATCTCAATTATAAGGGGGAATGTCAATTGCAAAGGTTTATCTGCTACAATGTGTCATCTTTGGCAATATTCTTGACATGTTGGCTTAAATATTCGAAAAAACAAATGATTCTAAAATTATTGCTTCAACCTTAAAAAAAGGGAGAACCATGGATTAATTAAAGTCGCACCAGTGTTTAGATAGCAGTACATCCAACTCTCGAGAAAGGAGATCAAACCATGGCCGAATACGTAGGCGCACTAGATCAGGGCACAACCAGCACTCGCTTCGTCATTTTTGATCATAGCGGCCGGATCATCGGTGTGGATCAGAAAGAACATGAACAGATTTTTCCGAAGCCGGGCTGGGTAGAACATAATCCCCTTGAAATCTGGCGGAACACCCAGGATGTCATCCGCGGCGCTCTGGCAAAGGCGAATCTTATCGGATCGGATCTGGCCGCCATCGGTATCACCAATCAACGGGAAACCACCGTGATCTGGGATAAAAATACCGGCAAACCTTTCACAAACGCCATTGTCTGGCAGTGTACCCGCACCGATCAAATATGTAAAGAATTAGCCCGGGAGCAGGGGCAAAACCGCTTTCGCGATAAAACCGGACTGCCGATTGCCACATATTTTTCTGGTCCGAAAATCAAATGGATTCTGGACAACCTTGCCCAGGCTCGCAACGCGGCCGATAAAGGTGAGGCCCTTTTCGGGACCATGGAAACCTGGATCATCTGGTGGCTCACCGGCGGACCCGGCGGTGGGTCCCATGTCACCGATGTGACCAATGCCAGTCGCACCATGCTGATGGATTTGCAAACCCTGGATTGGGATGAAGAGATTCTTCAAATTTTTGAGATACCCCGGCAAATCCTACCCCGCATCGTTCCATCCAGTGACAGTAAAATCTGGGGAGTGACTCTGAAAGACGGTCCGTTGGGCGCCGGAATACCACTTTGCGGGGCTCTCGGTGATCAGCAGGCCGCACTGGTGGGTCAGACCTGCTTTGACCAGGGCGAAGCCAAGAATACTTACGGAACCGGCTGCTTTTTGCTGCTGAATACCGGTCATTACCCGGTACATTCCCGCCAGGGTTTACTGACCACCTTAGGTTATCAAATCAATGATCAGCCGCCGGTCTATTGCCTGGAGGGATCTATCGCCATCAGCGGCGCTCTGGTTCAGTGGCTCAGGGATAACCTGGGTTTGATTACCAGTGCACCGGAAATAGAGGATCTGGCCAAAACCGTCGAAGACAATGGTGGTGCCTATTTCGTCCCGGCCTTCTCCGGTCTTTTTGCCCCCTACTGGCGTTCCGATGCGCGGGGTGTGATCGTCGGTTTGACCCGCTATGTCAACAAGGGGCACATCGCCCGGGCCGTCCTGGAAGCCACCGCCTATCAGACGCGTGATATTGTGGAAGCCATGAACAAGGATTACGGGGGCGAATTGACTAGCCTCAAAGTCGATGGCGGCATGGTCGGCAATGAGCTGCTGATGCAATTTCAGTCCGATATCCTGGGAGTGCCGGTGATACGCCCCAAAGTTTCGGAAACCACCGCTTTAGGCGCCGGCTATGCCGCCGGTCTGGCCGTTGGGTTTTGGTCCGGGCGTAAAGAGCTGCGGCAGAACTGGGCCAAAGATAAGACCTGGCATCCCGCCATGGACGCTACGCTCAGGGAAACATACTACCAGCAGTGGAAAAAGGCTGTGGATCGAACCTTTAACTGGGTGGAATAAACAAACTTATTCTCTTTTCAAAATCATGAGATCACCTTTGTTATGAAAAAAGATAAATTTAACCTCTACTCCGCATTTGCGATCCTCGCAATATCCTTTATTATAGCTTGTGCAAAGACACCATATAAAGTTGGGAAGTGGAAAGAAATTGGAAAGAAAGCAGTCAGGAAAGACCGCGGTGGGGTCACGGCGCATTTACAAAGGCTCTTATTGAAGGACTTGAAGGAGAAGCAGACTATGATAAGGACAACACGGTAGATGTAAAGGAGATAGACCTTTTTATCACCAAACGTGTAAAGGCACTTACTAACGGTTCCCAGCACCCGACAACGGAGATTCCGAAAACCATGCCGAATTTCCCGCTGGTTTACAAATAGTTTTCGGCAGTTTCTGGGGAGCACTTATATCTTGGATTGGCGCCCTGATGGGGGCGTTGACATCCTTCTACATTGCACGTCTTTTTGGAAACGTGGCTTTAAAGAAAATTGTCCGCAATCAAAAAACCGTTGAATTTATAAGACACGCAGGAGAAAAAAAGGGTTTCTATGTTATTCTTCTATCCAGATTGCTGCCTTTTATTTCCTTTGATATTATTAGCTACATGACAGGATTGAGCGGCATCCGCCCCCGGGCTTTTATCTTAGGTACAGCTTTAGGCATGATCCCCGCTACGATTATCTATACGTTTATCGGCCATGAAATTCCTGTCATGGAGGAAAACTTCCCAATCCTTTTAACTTACACGGCTGTTTTTATCTTTATTCCGGTTATATCTATATATCTTGACGTTGGCTATGAGCCGTGAGGCTGTGTTTTTAGATATCAAGAGATCACAATCTGTCAAGTGATGTATTGCACTGCCTTACGATTCTGTCAATTCAAGCATAGGTCGGAACAATTTTTAACGCCATATTATCTCGGCATCATTTCTGAGCGGCAGTCTTTGATATTTAATTTTTGGGGAACCTAACATCATTGCTCCGAAGTTAACATTTCCTTCAGGGAGTCCCAGTTCTTGTTGCATTGGCGGCCAGAGGGTTGCTGCTGCATTAAAATAACCCGCCCAACACGCTCCAAGGTCAAAAGACGAAGCAGCCAGTTCTAAATATGTTAAGGCAATAGTACAAGCAGCTGGAGCTGTTCCATCATCTTTATGAGCATGGGTAACGATAACATGTGGAGCATTTCTGCATATGAGGTCATTTCCTCTTTCCCAAAAAGAAACCACTCGATTCAGGTGCATAGCGGCAACGAGTGGGGAATCTTCTTTAATTAAGTGGCGCATCCAATCGATAACAAATCCAGCCATTCGTTGGACCTCATCCCTTTCATATATAACCAGCCATTTGACAGGTTGGAGGTTATGCGCGGAGGGGGCAAATCGTGCTACATTAATTAGTTTTGTCAGAATCTCTTGCTCAACCTGCTTATTCTTGTAATTCCTTATAGACCTTCGATAGCGCAAAAAGTGCTCGACTTGTTCCGGGCCAAATAACCAGTCGTCATTTATTGATAGGCACTCTTCCGGTTTCATAATTGCATGAGACATGGCGCCGTGTGGACAAACAGCCACACAATGTCCGCATCTGATACACAGTTTATCTCCGCCATCGACAAGGGTGGGGAAAGCGTCTTTGTCTTTAAATTCGATAATTCCCACAGGGCAAATTTCAGCACAAATACCATCACGTTGACATTTTTCTTGATCTACGGTTAACAGGCTCATAATTTTGCTCCCCTATGATTTATTAAATTGTATATCATAAATATAGTTCGAGATTTTGAATTATATTGGAATTTAGGTGTATATATATGGATAGCTTTTAATAATGAAATATTCAAGTGCCAAGATATATTGATTTCATTTTGAAATATTTGTGAAATGAGATGGTATAGGGTAGGGGGGCGTTGTGGCGGCGTGTTCATATGAAGCCAGAACGTTCGGAATTCGTTTGTTATGATGAAATATATAAAGCCCATGCCTGACAATACCGAAGCCGGCAGTAAAAAAGTTCGACTGTTGGGAATTTCTATCTCGAAATTTGTTGATAAATCATGTAAGATGAAAAAATATAAACAGATTCCTTTACCGTTTGATGACTGGAAAGTGAAAGGCTCATATGAAAAAGGTTTATATTGAAGATTTACGTTTCTTTACAGAAGAATATGTCTCAGCCGAACAATTTAGGCTTGCATCCGGAGGCTGGTGGCAAACCCCGCTTTTGTCCAGTGCGCCCATTGATCATCGGTTTGATATTTTGCCCAAAGTTGCAATCGATGACCACCTGCATCCTCATGATCTTTTAGGATCAGCCGGGACAGTTGTCGCATTCTTTATCCCCTTTAAGCCGGAACTGATAAAAGAAAACAAGAAAGGGGACCGGCCCTGTAGAAACTGGGGTGTGGCCTATGTGGAGACCAACGACCTTATTGATGGTCTAAGCCGGGCGCTGGAGAGTTTTTTAAACGAAAAAGGGTTTAAGTCTTCACTAACACCGGCCACGCATAACTTTAATGAAGAGAAATTAATGGCCCGATGGTCTCATAAGCATTTGGCCTATCTATCAAATTTAGGCCGTTTCGGGACCCACAATATGCTCATTACGCCTGTGGGATGCACGGGTCGCCTCGGGAGTCTGGTAACAGAGGCCGATTTAGGAGATAATGCGGTTATAGATACGGATGAGGCGTGCCTGTTAAAGGTAGGCAAGAAATGCGGAAAATGCATTGACGCCTGTCCTGTTGATGCATTGGAAGCGGAAAGCTTCCAGAGACGTTGGTGCTGGAACCGTCTCAATGAGAATCGCGACCTTTTGGATGATTTTTCTGATCTACCGAAAACGACCCATGTTTGCGGCAAGTGTGCCGCATTGATGCCTTGCAGTTTTATGAACCCGGTGGCCAAACTTTAGTCCGGTCTTATCAATACCATTTAACTTATAGATAGACTATGACGATATAGTTATAAAGGGCGAAATCGAGACCTAAGACTTGCCGGCAAAAGCGCGGGAAGAAGAACAGCGGGTCGTAAGATATCGTTCAATAGGGCATTTAAGTGAGGTAATTCCATGAAAAAAACAGTGATAATTTTGATTTCATTATTTATTGTCTTTCCGCTATATGGATTTAATTCCCTGCTAAGGCATGAAGATGTTCCCAAAATGAGAGAATTGGGGATCAGCCAAGAGGTTATTCAATACTTCATCTCTAATCAAACCAGTTCGGTGAGTTCAGAGGATGTGATTAAGATGAAGCAATACGGCTTGAACAATAATGACATCATGTCCGCGATTAAGTCGGATCTATACCAGCCGGAGCAGAAATCCACGGCAATGAAGGAAGCCGAGTTGATCACCAAGCTCAAAGAATCGGGCATGAGCGACGAGGCCGTTCTTCAATTTATACAGACAGTGAAATCGACACGGCGGGTGGATTCAGATGGGAACGTAACCAAACAATATACAAATGAATCTCAAAGAACGC
Source organism: uncultured delta proteobacterium (assembly GCA_963706295.1). Lineage (GTDB taxonomy): Bacteria > Desulfobacterota > Desulfobacteria > Desulfobacterales > UBA11574 > UBA11574. The sequence continues at coordinate 175,737 of CAVPLW010000006.1, forward strand.
CATATCCAACTACAGGTGCTACCTTTCCGAAACCTGGTAACTATGGATATGATCCATTAAACGAGAGATTCTTACTTCTCGTGAAACCTCAAAACCAATAGTAACCACATCCCATTATAATAAACGATTCAAAACGTACACGGCATTCATGCAAAGGCTAAGGTGGCTCATCCATCGACAGGACATATGTCGGATATCTAATTTACTTAAAACTCATTCAGGTTTCGCACTTGAAACCTTGCTTTGAAATGAAATATCATAAGTAAAAAAAGCTCTCCTTAATTATAAGTTGGAAAGCCCTTTTTTTGATAAAAACAGCAAACTAAGTTACGGTGACATTGACCGCAGCAGGGCCTTTTTGCCCATCTTCTATGTCAAATGTAACTCGGTCGCCTTCATTAAGGGACTTGAAACCGGCCCCATTGATTCCTGAGTGATGAACAAATACGTCCGGACCATCTTCTTGTTCAATGAAACCAAAGCCTTTTTTGTCGCTAAACCATTTTACGATTCCATTCGCCATGCGGCACCCTCCTTTCACAGAATTCTTACGGTTCCAAACCTCAGGCTGCCACTTTTGACAAATGGATTTTCCTTCAGCACGAAACCCGCCAACCGATAAAGACAAGCCGTTTTTGTATAATAATACCAAGTTTTTAAGTAAAGTCAAGTTAAAGATGGCGTCAATTTTATGCGAATCATACTTGCTTTATATGCCTTTAAACCAATCTGAAAATCGGAGTGAGGCATCCTCAAATATTGCATTTTAAATAATAGCAATGGAAAATCTTCTATCGTTTATCAGGCAATAATATTAATATGTGGTTCTTCTCCAATTTAGTTGGAGAAGAGGGTCCGAGGACTCAAGGGTTTGTTTTCTAAATCTTTCTTCCATTTATTTAAGTTCGTTAAGATATCTGCCGATAAACAATTAAAGTTCCAGCGGTAATTTTGTGCTTTTATGTGAACTTTTCTAAAGACCCCCGGGAAGGGATCCCCCGGGGGCACCACTTCCTTCAATATCCATGTTATATTGATTCCATATATTATCCGATAAATTTAAAAACCCGCTGTAAAAAAATAGGATGTTGATTAACATCATTTTTCTTGAAATCTCACAAGATTTAGGTTATCAAAAATTTTAATATTCTACGCTCAGCAGCACCGGCATTATAATTGAAACATTTTAATTCGCACCTAATATATTAACCAACAACTTTAATAAAAGCTGATAACGACCTAAAATTAATATCAAAAAAACATATTGCCTGGGTGGCGGAACTGGTAGACGCAAGGGACTTAAAATCCCTCGGCCCTTAGTGGCTGTACGAGTTCAATTCTCGTCCCGGGCACCAAAAAATAAAGGGGGTATTGTTAGTATAACAATACCCCCTTTTTTATTACCTCAATCTTGCATGAAAATTAATGAGAATCTTTAGGTTGCTTGATTGAAAGTGCCTTGCATATGAAAGCCTCCAACTCGTGCAAAATTCAGGTATTAAGTTGAGCGTTTCAAATTGTGACAATTTTGTTTCGATTCCTATCTGCCGAATTGGTGATGGTGTTTAACGATTTATAACAATAAATACTCCTAAATATATAAAATTTATAATACGCTGGCGCAATTTGAAACGCTCGATTTAGGTTTGAATAATGTACGGATATTTGTGAACGGATGTTTTGTATCTTGTTGTTGATTTTGACTTTAAAATCAGGTATAGAGATTTTGGAAAAAAGGATTACGGGAGAAAAACATGCCTCAATGTGTCCTTCTGAATGCTGACTATACCTTTTTAAATGTGGTTAACTGGAAGCGGGCAGTGTGCCTTATCACAAAAGGAAAGGTACAGGTCTTAAAACATTCTGAAAAAATAATTAGAACTGCTGAAGGCATTGTCATTAAAATCCCTGCGGTCATGCGTTTGATGAAACTTATAAGGACGCTTTACATAAACAGAGTGCCTTTTAGTAAAAAAAATGTTCTAATAAGAGATGGATTCAAGTGTGCATATTGTGGAAGCCATTATGGAAGACTTACCATTGATCATATTACACCAAGATCCAGAGGCGGCAAAACCACATTTGAAAACTGTGTTTCTTCCTGTAGGTCATGCAACAATAAAAAAGGGGGGAGGACACCTTCGGAAGCCCGTATGTATCTTAAAGTGAAGGTGTATCAACCAACGATTGCAGAGTTCTTAAGACTGAAAGTTCGGAAACTCGGCATCAATGAAGTATTGAAGGATTTTGGGATATATTAAGGACGATTTTTGACATTCTAAATAGTGTCCATCCATAAATGGTCTTTTTATTCAATCTCTGCGTTATGCTCAACAAATAATCCTCGGAATATCAACTATATACCTGGGGTTATTTTTTTCGCATGCCTTGATCTTGAACAAAAACCCTCATTTATGGATGGACACTAACTAATGGTTTCGGATTACATTAAAAGCCCGGACAAGATTTTGCCCGGGCTTTTTAGCGTATGGCAAAGTCAATATGCACGTGTGTATTCCCTTGACAGAAAACTGTTTTAAAAGTACCTTTCAACATTTAAAAACCAAGCCGGTTTTGGAGGTTATATGGACTATAAAAAATCACTCAACCTTCCCAATACAAAATTTCCCATGAAAGCCAGTCTGGCAAAGCGCGAGCCCGAGCAGTTGAAGTCGTGGGATGAGAGTCGATTATATGAAAAAATCAGACAAGCTTCCAAAGGTCGTGAGTCATTTATTTTGCACGACGGCCCACCCTATGCAAACGGCCATATTCATATCGGCACGGCGCTCAATAAGATTTTAAAGGACTTTATCGTTCGTTCCCGCCAGATGGCTGGTTTTGATGCTGTTTATGTTCCGGGCTGGGATTGTCACGGACTTCCCGTTGAACACAATGTTGAAAAAGAGCTGGGCCCCAGGAAATTAAAAATGTCTCAAGGTGAGATTCGCAGGTTGTGCCGGGCTTATGCTGAAAAATATATTGATATACAGCGGGAAGAATTTAAACGATTGGGGGTCATGGGTGAATGGGAAAATCCATATTTGACCATGAATTACGCGTACGAAGCCACGATTGCCCGTGAGTGTAACAACTTTGCACTGGAAGGTAGTCTTTTTCGGAGTAAAAAACCGATATACTGGTGTTGTAGCTGTAAAACGGCCCTTGCTGAAGCAGAAATTGAATATCATGATGAATCATCACCGTCTATTTTTGTTAAATTTATGCTTCAGGATGATTTAAGTCGCAAGATTAACGGCCTGGCTGATAAGAAGGTATTTGTGGTTATTTGGACCACAACGCCCTGGACTATCCCGGCGAACCTGGCCATTGCCCTTCATCCGGATATTATTTATGCAGCTGTCGATACAAAAAATGGTGAAGTACTTATTCTGGCAAAGGAACTGGTAGAAGATTGCATGAAAACATTTGGGTTTTCAGACTTCTCCATACTCGCCGAGATTAGGGCTGACGAGCTTGAACGAAAGAGATGCCGCCATCCGATATATGATCGTGAATCATTGATCATCATTGGATCACATGTAACGCTCGATGCCGGAACAGGCTGCGTTCATACCGCTCCAGGTCACGGGCGTGAAGATTATGAAGTAGGGCTTTTATATGATTTAGATGCGTACTCTCCGGTAGATGACAGCGGCTGTTTTACACAAGAAGCCGACCTTTTTAGTGGTCAGTTTGTCTTCGAAGCCAATTCGAATATCGTTGCCAATCTTCATGAAAGTGGTGCTTTGATTGCCCAGGAAAAAATGAAGCATTCCTATCCCCATTGTTGGCGTTGTAAGAAGCCGGTCATTTTTAGGGCCACGCCTCAGTGGTTTATATCCATGGACAAAACAGGATTGAGAAAAAATGCCCTAAAAGAAATCGACAGGGTGACATGGATTCCACATTGGGGAAAAGAACGAATCTACGGCATGATTGAAAATCGCCCGGACTGGTGCGTTTCAAGACAGCGGGCATGGGGCGTTCCCATCGCTATTTTTTATTGCGAGAAATGCAACGCGATGTATCTCAATTCGGATATCATCGAACATATCTACACATTGTTTGAGGAAAATGGTGCCGATATATGGTTTGAAAAAAATGTAGAAGAACTGCTTCCTGAAGATGCCGTGTGTAAAACATGCGGCAACAATGCGTTCATAAAAGAAGATGATATTCTGGATGTATGGTTTGATTCCGGTGTCAGCCATGCAGCGGTACTGGAACAACGTTCGAACCTTAAATGGCCCGCAGATCTCTATTTGGAAGGCAGTGACCAGCACAGAGGATGGTTTCATAGTTCACTCCTAACGGCAGTAGGAACAAGGGGAAGTGCTCCTTACAAATCTGTTTTGACGCATGGATTTGTTGTCGATGCCGAAGGCAAAAAAATGTCCAAGTCTTTAGGTAATGTCTTGGCACCTGAAGAGGTAATTAAAAAGCATGGTGCTGAAATCCTCCGTCTATGGGTATCTGCATCTGATTACAGGGATGATATTCGTATTTCTGAAAATATATTAAAGCAGTTGAGCGATGCCTACAGAAGAATAAGAAATACCAGCCGATTCCTTATAGGTAATCTATATGATTTTGATCCAAAAAAGGATGTGGTCTCTTATGATAAGATGTCTGAACTGGACCGATTTGCGCTGCACAGGCTTCAGGAATTGGTTCAAAGGACACGCAGAGCTTACGATACTTACGAATTTCACATTATTTACCATGCCCTTTATAACTACTGTATCGTCGATCTTTCAGCGTTTTATCTTGATATCCTCAAAGACCGGCTGTACACGTCACCATCTCAATCCAAAGAAAGAAGGAGTGCACAGACCGTTATATACAATATACTGGACACCTTGGCCAGGCTAATGGCGCCGATACTTGCATTTACCGCAGAAGAAATCTGGAATTTCATGCCGGACCGCAAAATGAATTCAGAAAGTGTTCATATGACATCGCTCCCGGTGGTTAATGAGGCATGGAAGGATGAACAATTGGCAGAAGAATGGAATAAAATTATTGAAGTTCGAGGTGAAGTTACAAAAGCACTTGAGGAGGCACGAGTAAAAAAACTCATTGGGCATTCTCTGGATGCATCTACTACTATTTATACAGATGGTGACCTATACGATATTCTTGAAAAGTATAAGGATGACTTAAGAACGATATTTATCGTTTCGGAAGCTTCGCTGATGAAAGGAGATAAACCCGACGGAATATATCAAAGCCTTGATATTGAAAGTTTGTCAATACGGGTCGAGCCTGCATCGGGTAAAAAATGCGAACGGTGCTGGGTACATGATATTTCCGTTGGGGTCGATTCTGAACAACCGACGATTTGTAATCGGTGCCAGGATGCCCTGAATCTTGCATGAAAATTTTTGAGAGGCCTTTTTATTAGTTAAGAAATGAAGACCGACAATTTTATAAAGGAATAATTTAAAAGTGTGCTCGAGTTTTATTGCTTCAGACGGATCAGGTTCCAAGTATGGCAAATATACAAAGCTTGCCGTTATTTCCGGTTTAGTAATTATACTTGACCAGATAACGAAGATCTTAATTTTAAAAAACCTTCCACTTTATCATTCCATTACCATTATACCTGGATTTTTCAACATCACACATATTCATAATCCCGGTGGTGCTTTCGGGTTTATGGCTCATCAGGATTCGAGTTTGCGTAATTTCCTTTTTCTTTTCCTCGCATCATTTGCCGTTTGCTTCATTTTTTACTTCTATAAAAACACGCACAGAACACATCCTTTTCTCGCCTCGGGGTTTGCCTTAATCCTCGGTGGTGCAATAGGTAATCTGATTGACAGGATTAGATTTGGAAAGGTCGTTGACTTTCTGGACTTTTACGTCCGTAACTATCACTGGCCTGCTTTTAATGTCGCAGATAGTGCAATTACTGTTGGAATCACTATTTTTATATTTCATCTTCTCTTTAAGAAAATGCCGTAGAATAAAATACTCGTAACACTTGAACCTTTTGAAAACATCACCGCTTCAGGTATAATTAAATTTTTGCTGAAAGATCACGCCAAAGGCGGATAAAACTCGTGAATAAGGGCTCTTAATGAAAGAACCGGCCCGGGCGATTAATAAAGGTCTCTGCTTTAAGAGAGGGTTTCATCCATAAAGTTCGATCGCCTATGGTTCTTTCAAAACGATCCCTAATCCACTCAGACAGCTTCCAGTCAAAAATTTAATCATACCTGAAGCTCCTTTGAAATGATCAGACACGCAGACACCATAGTGAAGCGGGGGAACACACACCCCGTGAACACGTAAATATTTTAAGACGAAACATTAAATGGCCGGTAAATACAATGCCTGAAATTCACTATAAAGAACTGAATGATTATTTAAAAAACCTTAAAGAAAATAAAAAGGCCAAGGGTTTTGCTCCGGTGTATTTGATTTATGGTGAAGCGCTGCTGTACAAAAGCGCGCTGGAAACCCTGCTGGATGTCTTATTGCCCAAAAAGGATCGGAGTTTTAATTACGACGTCATTGACGGCACGAATAGTCATATCGAAGAGGTTGTCGAACGGATAAACACCTATTCACTTTTAGCTGAGACAAAAGTGGTTGCCATTTGCGATTCTAAGATATTCTACACAAAACAGGATGAAGGACAGCTGTTACAAAAAGCAAAAGAAGCCTATGACACCCAAAACATTAAAGAATCGGCAACGTTACTATTGAGTCTTCTGGGTATTTTAAATTTATCGTTTGATGATGTCAGTGAGACAAATAGAATAAAGAGCTTGAATCTCGATTCAGAAAAATCGAGTGATCATGAATGGCTTGATAAGGTCATAAAGTTTTGCAAGGAAAACAACCTTTTTATACCGTCCGAGAAAGATAATGTCGATATTTTGCAGCAAGCCATTGAAAAAGGATTTCCCAAAAGAAATCATCTGATTATTACCACTGATATGGTTGATAAACGCCGAAAGCTTTTTAAGATCATAAAAAAAATCGGCATGATCATTGACTGCTCGGTGCCAAAAGGAGATCGAAGGGCGGACAAAATTGCACAGGAAGCTGTCCTTTCTGAAAGGATGGAAGTCTTGCTTGGCCGGTATGAGAAGACAATGGACAAGGGAGCATACCGGACAATGTATGAAATGACCGGTTTTGATATTGGAACTTTTTCCGATAATCTTGAAAAATTGATTAGCTATGTCGGAGATCGAAAACGGATCACGGCAGAGGATGTTGCGTTTGTTCTAAAACGCACAAAAAAGGACCCTATATATGAATTGACGAATGCGATAGCAGATCGAGATATTGATAAATCGCTCTTTTTTTTAAATTCACTTTTGATGGAAAATTTTCACCCTCTTCAAATTCTGGCCTCAATGACCAATCAGATCAGAAAGCTTTTGGTGATCAAGGATTTTTCGGAAAGTCCTCATGCTAGGTCCTGGTATCCTGAAATGCAGTTCGCTCAGTTTAAAAACAACGTTATGACATCGGTTCTGTCATATAATGAAGAACTTCTGGATCAGATTGAAGATTGGGATGACATGTTTTCGGAAGATATGGATGAGGATACCCAACGAAAAAAAAAGAAGCGCGAAACTAAAAAACGTAAACCGGTTACGGATCTTGAAATTCCAGACAATCCTTATCCTGTTTTCAAGATGTTGATAAAGTCAGAGAAATTTACGAAAAGTGAGCTTATTGACGACATTGAACACCTGAGTCAGGCTGATTTTCGGCTCAAATACACGAAACAAAGGCCCAAGATAATATTGGAAGAAGCTATTCTTTGGATATGCAATACCTGAACCTTGAATGAAAATTGATGAGAATATTATATCTCGATTTTAAGATTTTGGTGGGTCATACGTCGTTAAAGGGAGAGTCTTAATGGGATTTATTAGACAACAGGAGAAACGTCTGGCCGTTCGCCTGTTGATTTGGCAGTATCAGAGGATGAATATTCCCGTTCCTGCAATGGAGGAGTTGGAGCAACAGGCTGCCAGGTTTGTTGAAGACGCACATCGAATTGCACGTGAAAGAGGACGAAATGTGATGTCAATTCTTAAGGAAATGATCGGTGATCTAAAACAAAAGAAATGAAATTCATAAATCAAAAGAGCCGGATACTCGGATATTATTTTGTTGAAAAAGAATAATCCTTATGTTATGCAGCCAGATTAACCAAAGAGGATGAATATTGTTATCGTTATTAAATCAACAGTTTAACGGATCTCGAGAAAAGGAGGCAGTCATGCGAAAAGGTTGGTTGTTTATTATTTCATGTCTGGTGATCGGTTTGATTTTTATGCCCTCTGCCTGGTGCAAGACAAAAACGATCAAAATCGGTATCAACGCCCCGATGACCGGGGACATCCCCAAAGTGGGGGAGGGGACAAAGTTTGCCGCCCAGATGTGGCTTGAGGATATCAAAGCTGCCGGCGGACTCGAGGTCGGGGGAAAGAAGTACCCGGTAGCGTTGGTTATTGAGGACAATGAATCAAAAGCGGAATCGGCAGTAAAGGTCAATACCAAAATGATCACCGAGGATGAAGTGCTGGTTATTGTCGGACCCCAATCCTCCAAGCAGGCCATACCTGCCGGGGAAGTTGCCAACAACTATAAAACGCCAATGATTACCCCCTGGTCAACAAATCCGGACGCTACCAAGGACCGACCCTTTGTTTTTAGAGGCTGTTTCCTTGATCCTTTCCAGGGACCGGTACTGGCCAATTTTATTAAAAAGGAATACGGATTCACCAAAGCCGCAGTTTTATACGATGTGGCCAGTGATTATCCCAAGGGGCTGGCCGAATTTTTTAAAGAAGCTTGGGAGAAATTGAACGGCCCCGGGTCTGTGGTGGCGTTTGAAAGCTTCACCACCAAAGACGTCGATTTCAGCTCTCAGTTGAGCAAAATAAAACAATCAGGTGCCCAGGTATTGTTCACCCCACAGTATTATAATGAGGTCGCTTTGATCGTAAAGCAGGCCCACGAACTGGGTTGGACCGCTCCCATTGTCGGCAGCGACAGCTGGGGTTCGGCTGAACTGATCGAACACTGCGGTGCTGACTGCTACGGCCTATTCTTCAGCACCCATTACGCTGCAGCGGGCGCAACGGGCGCAACCAAAGCGTTTATTGATCGGTACAACAAAAAGTACGGTTATGTTCCGGATGATGTGGGTGCTTTGACTTGGGATGCGATGCATATCGTTCAAAAAGCCATTGAATCTACGGGAAAACTCACGGGAAACATCGAGAAAGATCGTAAGGCTGTCCGCGATGCCATGGCCAAAATCAAAGAATTTGACGGTATTACCGGACAAATGACTTTCACCGAAGATGGTGACCCCATCAAATGTGCGGTTATCGTTAAGATTAGTGACAAGGGTGAGTTCGGGTTTTACAAATCTGCCTGCCCGTAAGAGCAATACATTGGGTAAACGCTTCATTCAGACGTTTCAAAATTGATAGAACCTATACCCACAGAAAATGAAAAACAGTATTTCTAAGGCGGGCCAGGGCTTTAGAGCCCTGAGCCCGCTTTTTTGGATGACCGCGGAGTAAGCTCGATGACATTTTTCTTTCAGAATCTGGTCAACGCTTTGCAATGGGGCAGCTTCTATGCCTTAATCGCCCTGGGGTATTCCATGGTATATGGAATACTGATGCTTTTTAATTTTGCGCACGGTGATATCTTCATGGTCGGGGCGTACATCGGCTTTGGTGTTGTTACCGGGTTTACGGCACTGTCCGCTATGGGTTTGGTTACCCTGCCTGGCTGGTTAATTTTGGTGCTGACCATTATCATTTCGATGTTTTTGACCTCCTTTGTGGGCATGCTGGTGGAAAGGGTGGGTTACCGGCCGCTCCGGGAAGCGCCTCGAGCCTCAGCCGCGATTACCGGTCTGATGATTGGTATCATTCTCGAAACAGGGAATCTGGCACTTCTGGGTGCCAGAAGGGTCAGTTTTCCTTCCCTGATCAAGTCTACCACTTATAATATCGGTGGCGTATATGTCACCAACAAAAAGATTATGATCGTAGCTGTCTCTTTGACGCTGATGTTCGGGCTGCACTGGTTTGTGCGGAGGACCAAGTGGGGGATGGCCATGCGTGCGATGGCCTTTGATTATGTGGTCGTTCCTCTCATGGGTGTGTCCATAAACACCATTGCCGCCATGACGTTTGCCATTGGTTCGGCCCTGGCAGCGGCAGCAGGGATACTTTTCGGGGTTGCCTACCCGGTTCTCGATCCATACATGGGCATTGTGTTTGGTTGGAAGGCTTTTGTGGCGGCCATTTTAGGAGGAAGAGGTTCTATTTTAGGGGCTTGTATGGCCGGATTTTTGCTGGGCTTTATTGAAATATTTGTGGCTATGATATTTCCTTCGACCCTCCGTGATTTTATCGCCTATTCAATCATTCTCCTTATTTTAACGTTCAGGCCTCACGGGTTTTTTGGAGAGCCTTACAGTGCACGTCTGAGATTGTAGGTGTTTGTTACAGGAGCCGTGGAGTATACACGGTTTGAGAAAAAGTATTATCCATGGAACGATTTGAAAAATATGCTTCCATTATGAAGAAATAATCGGCGCGTTATACTAAAAAAGAAAAGATGATTTTTACAAAGTTACGAAATTCGTTTTCACAGGTACCTCTACTGGGTTGGCTGCTTGGCGCACTGGTCGCGGTAGTGCTTGAACATTATTTGGGTGACGCGTTGGCCGATGTTGTCAGGCTGCCCAAAATTCCGGTACTTTTCGGCTTTGTTATCATGCTCAAAAAGCCCTTGTTGATTCCCAGCGTAATGATATTCGTGCTGATGATATATGCGTTGCCCATAGGCGCCGTAGCCCGGTTGAGTGCGCCGGTTACAAATCGATTGGTCGCCTGGCTTTTCAAATTTCCTACGATAATTTCGGTAGGTATTCATCTTGGATTTCTGTATGCTATTTTACATCTATGGTCTGATATCAGTGCCTACCGGGTTTTGACGCTAAAGTTGACCATGATCGCCATTATGGTGACGTTGAGCTTAAACGTGGTTAACGGATACATGGGAGAATTTTCCTGCTCACATCCCGCCTTTATGGCATTGGGGGCTTACGCAGCCTCGGTGTTTACGGTGGTCCTGTTCGCTAAGGACAAGCTTTTCGGGCCTGCACTTCTCCCCGCCGCTTTGGGCCCGTATCTGTTTCCCATTGCGTTGATCATCGGCGGTTTAGTCGCAGCCTTAGGCGCACTTGCAATCGCGATTCCCTCCTTCAGGACAAGGGGTGACTATCTGGCGATCATATCTCTGGCATTTATGTTTATCGTGAAAAGCATGATAGAGAATTTAGAGGTCATTGGCGGCCCACGGGGTTTAAGCAGCCAGCCGGACTATGCCAATCTCCCCACGGTTTTTTTGTGGACCGTTGCCTGTGTGTGGATCATCAACAATTTTGTTCGCTCTACCCTGGGAAAAGCGCTGAATGCAATTCGCGACGATGAAATGGCAGCCAATGCCATGACCGTTAACACCAAACAAACAAAAATCGTAGCATTTTTGTTTGCGGCTTTTTGGGCCGGCGTGGCCGGAGGTCTTTTTGCTCATGTGATAAGGTATGTAAATCCAGGGACGTTCGGTCTACAGAAACTTGCCGAGGTTTTGGCAATGGTCTACTTTGGCGGGTTGAATTCCGTTTACGGTTCGATTGTGGGTGCAGTAAGCCTGAGCATGCTCAGTGAAGCCCTTCGTCCGCTGGAAATCTTTAAGTGGATTATTATTCCCCTTTTGCTCATTTTGGTGATGATTTATCGTCCCACGGGCCTCGTCGCCTTTAAAGAATTTGACGTTAAGAAACTTATAAAACCAAAAGATAAGCAGGAAAAAGAGGTATAGAATGCCACTGCTTCATGTTGATAAAATGAGCCACGACTTTGGGGGTTTGCGAGCCGTCAACAACTACGATCTAAACGTAGAACCCGGCCAAATCAGAGGTCTCATCGGACCCAACGGAGCAGGCAAAACCACGATTTTCAACCTCATCACCGGTATCTACAAACCCACTGAAGGAGACATCTATCTGGAAAGCAAAAGAATTACCGGCCTCGAGCCTCACCGGATTGCGGACATGGGCATCGCCAGAACCTTCCAAAATTTACAGCTCTGGCGGCATATGACCGTCCTTGAGCACGTAAAGATGGCGTGTTACTCTAAGATAACCTATGGTCTGATCGGGGCCTTTTTCGGCACACCCAAGCGGCAAAGGGAAGAAGCAAAAATCGAGGCGAAAGCCCACGACCTTTTGAAGATAGTCGGCGTTGACCACATTGCCGAACAGGTCGTAATTAATCTGCCTTATGGTGATCAACGAAGGGTTGAGATGGCCCGGGCTCTGGCCATAGAACCCAAAATACTGTTTCTGGATGAACCCACCGCCGGAATGAATCCGGAAGAGTTGATTCAGATGATGGAGATCATCAGGCATGTGCACCGAGAGCTGGGCCTGGCCATTTTTCTCATCGAACACAGGCTGAAAATGGTTATGGAGTTGTGCGAGATTCATCCAGACCCTTGACTTTGGACGGGTTATTGCCGAGGGCACACCGGAAGAAATTCAAAGCGACCCCAAAGTAATTGATGCTTATCTGGGCAAAGAGGTGGTCCTCTAATGTTGTTATCAGTGGAAAACCTTCAAGTTTCATACGGTAATATTCGCGCGCTTCACGGCATTGATTTTCAGATTGATGATGGCGAGATTGTATGCATCATCGGTGCCAATGGGGCCGGCAAGAGTACAACGCTGAGAGCAATTTCAAGATTGGTTCCGGTGGAAGAAGGGACAACAATGACGTTCATGGGCAATGACCTGCTTCAATACCCTGCAGACAAGGTGGTGAGCAAATTCGGAATTTCTCATGTTCCCGAAGGGAGGCGACTTTTCGGCAACCTGACGACAATGGAAAATCTCAGCCTGGCTACCTTTGCCAGAAAAGACAAAGAAAAGATCCAGGAGGACCTTGAGAGAGTATTCAGTATTTTCCCACGCCTTGAAGAGCGCAAAACTCAGAAATCAGGAACACTGAGCGGCGGAGAGCAACAGATGCTTGCCATCGGGAGGGCGTTTATGAGCGGAAGAAGGATCATGCTCCTGGATGAGCCTTCAATGGGTCTTGCACCTTTACTAATGCTGAATGTCTTTAATGCGCTTAAACAACTCAACGAGGAAGGAACCACCATTCTACTTGTGGAGCAGAATGCCCGGATGGCGCTTCAATTTGCGCAGCGCGGCTATGTGCTCGAAAGCGGCAATCTGGTTCTGGAAGGAAGCTCTGAAATGCTGCTTGCAAATCCCGAAGTCAAGCAGGCTTATCTGGGCGGCTAATATCCAATGTTGAATTTTCGTAACACTTTAGCCCTTTGAAAATATTACCGCTTCAGTATAATTAAATTTTTGCTGAAAGAACTCGTGAATAAGGGCTCGTAATGAAAGAACCTGCCCGGGCTACTCATAAAAACCTCTGCTTTAAAAGGGAGTTTCATCCATAAAGTTAAATCGCTTATGGTTCTTTCAAAACGATCCCTAATCCACTCAGACAGCTTCCAGCCAAAAATTTAATTATACATGAAGCTCCTTTGAAATCGATTTGTTTCAAAGGACTAAACTATTAATAGTTTTCAAGTATTTTTATCCCGGACCTTAATCATTGAAAACTGATAATTTGGATGATAAACTATTATTCTCAATTCTCAATTTTCAATCAAAAATCATCAATAAAAGATGGGGGATATTATGATACGGGTGGGCATAATAGGTGCAACCGGTTATGCCGGTGCCGAGCTTGTGCGGATTCTTTGCGGTCATCCTGATATCGAGTTGACCATCCTGACGTCTCGCCAGTATGCCGGTTTAAAGTTTGACGAAATATTTCCCTCAATGACAGGTTCTGTGGATCTGGTGTGTGAAGCCCTGTCAGTGGATAAAATATGTGATAACGCGGAAGTCGTATTTACCGCGCTTCCACACAAGATTCCCATGGAGATTGTGCCCGAGCTTATTTCTCGAGGCAAAAAGGTTATCGACCTTTCGGCGGATTTTAGATTCAAGGATTCTGCAACGTATGAGGCGCATTATCAGCAGCATACGGCAAAGGATTTGCTTGAAAAAGCAGTATATGGACTCTGTGAAGTCTATTTCGAAAAGATTAGGAATGCAACCCTGGTAGGTGCTCCCGGATGTTATCCCACCAGTGTACTTTTGCCCCTTTTGCCGTTATTGAAGCGCGATTTTATTGATACCCATGCCATTGTTGCCGATTCAAAATCCGGCGTCAGCGGCGCCGGCCGAAGCCTATCCCTGACAACGCACTTTTGTGAGGTAAACGAATCGTTTAGGGCCTATAAGGTAGCAGAACACCGGCACAACCCCGAGATGGAGGAGGTGCTGACCATTGAAAGCGGCCAGCCGGTGCATCTTACGTTTGTTCCCCACCTTGTTCCCATGTCCCGGGGAATACTTACCACCTTATATACCACTCCTGTAAAGGATATTGGCCACAAAGATATTGAAGACTGTCTCACCACATTTTATTCCGGACGTCCGTTTGTTCGTATCTGTAGAGAAAGCCGTTTGCCTGACACCCGGAATGTTCGCGGCACCAATTATTGCGAGATCGGTTTTAGGCTGGATGAACGGAACCATCGTCTGATTCTGATTTCGGCCATCGACAATCTGGTAAAGGGTGCTGCAGGGCAGGCTGTACAAAACATGAACATCATGCTCGGCCTGGATGAAACCGCAGGGCTTCGGACGGTTCCTTTTCCCGTTTAGTTTAACGCATGAGGCTTGGCAGCCAGAGGGCGATTTGGGGAAACAAAATGAGGAGCAGATTGCAAACAAGCAAAGAGATGAGCATGGGGAAGACTCCCTTGAAGATATCCTCCAACGGGACATCCCTTGCCACGCCATAGACCACATAGACATTTATACCCACAGGCGGCGTAATCACACCCATTTCCGTGATAAGAACAATGACCACACCGAACCAGATCGGATCAAACCCGAGGGCTTGAACAACCGGAAAAAATATAGGAATGGTCAGCATGATCATGGCCAGTGCATCCATAAAACAGCCCCCGATAAGATAGACTAAAATGATTACGCCGATAATCGCATGGGGCGGAAGCGGAAGAGAACTTACATAATCGGCAAGCAAATAAGGTATCCGGGTAATGGCCATAAAATGACCGAATATCACCGCACCGGTGACGATCACCATGATCATACAACTGATTTTGGTTGTATCTGCAAGGGATTGAATAAACCCTTTCCAGTAGAGTTGTCTCCTGATTATGGCGATGAGAAGGGTCATGAAAGCGCCTGTTGCCGCAGCCTCGGTGGGTGTGAATAGCCCAAAAAAAATTCCGCCCATGACCAGCGCAAACAATATCAGGGTTTCAAGTATGCCGGTAAATGACCTGAATTTATTACGAATACTGCTCTTTGGGCCCGGGGGGGCCAGAGAGGGGTTTTTCATGACGCGAAGATGAATGGTTAGCAGAAAAAGGAAGCAAAGGAGAATACCGGGCAGGATACCGGCTGCGAAAAGTTTTCCAATGGACTGCTCGGTGAGAATGCCGTACACGATGAAAATCACACTGGGAGGTATAAGAATACCGAGACTTCCAGCCGCAGCCACGGTACCTGTGGCAAGGCCCATATCGTATCCATATCTCTTCATTTCAGGAAGGGCAACCGTGGCCATGGTGGCCGCTGTTGCATTGGTTGAGCCGCATATGGCGGAGAAAGCGGCGCAGGCACCCACGGTTGTCATGGCCAGACCCCCGCGTCGATGCCCCAGCAACACATAGGCTGAATCATACAGCCTGCGGCTGATGCCGGCGTGAAAGGCAATCTGGCCCATAAACACAAAAAGGGGAATAACGGTCAAATTATAGGAGGAAAAAACATCCCAGACATCCCGGGCCAAAAGGCTCAATCCTGCATCAAAGTTCACCACATAGCTGAATCCGATGAGTCCCAAAAAACCCATGGCAAAACCCACAGGCATTTTCGAATACAAAAGGACAACCAGGACGATAATCCCGATGATTCCAGTGGTTGACAGGCTCATTTCTCCAAGATCTTCAAAGCATTTTTAATTAAATCAGATAAAAGTATAAGACAAACGACTGCCGCCGAAAAAGCGATTCCATACACAAATGGATAAAAGGGGAGCTCTAATGTTAGTGAAACCTCACGCGAAGCGTGAAGATCATTTGCATAAACGATGGACTGCCATGCAATGAGTGCAAAAAAGAATAATCCAAAGCAGCTGGTCATACATTCAATGAGCCTTTGAAGCCTTGAAGGGAAAAGACTGACAATAAAGCTCACCGATACATGTCCTTTTTCTATGGATGTATGGGCCATGGCAAAAGAGACGGCTACGGCTCCCAGAAAGCAGACCAGTTCATAAGTTCCGGGAATTGGTCTGCGAAAATAACGTAAAACAACATCTGCGCAGGTCAGTAACATCATGGCAACAATGGCCGTTCCTGCAACCCAGTACATTTTGTTTGCCAGATCATTGATCAATTTTTCAAAAATATTCATTTTGTTTTATTTCGATCTTGAAAACCTGCTCCTTTGAGCCAGGTCAGAGTTAAACGGCTCTGCCAGAAGGCACGGTGCGATAGTTTGAAGTGAACTAAAGTTTAAAGTGAGCTAAAGTTAAGGAATTCTGCCAATTATATATAATTTCAGTGGAGCGAAGCGACTCCACAACTTTAGGCACTTTAGATCACTTTAGGCACTTTTAACTTATCTGGCTATTAGGCAAACAGCCCCTTTCAGGGCAAATCAAAGCCTGGTCCTCTGTGTCAGGATTATTTAGATTTATTAAGTTGTTAGGACTCGACATCGGTTCAAAATAAAAAAGGGTTGTCCATGGCAGTTCATGTCTGACCAGGACAACCCGGAAATTCATCATTCTATTTTGAGTATTTTTTCATCAACTCTCTTATTTCCTTAACATGATTATCCCCGTCGGGAGTATTTGCGATATGGTCGTTGATGACCGGTTCAACAGCTTTTCGCCATCTGGCACTCTCTTCGTCAGACAGTGATATGATTTCGTTGCCAAGACTTTGTGTGTATTTTCTGCCTTCTTGATCGGTGCTGTCCCATACGTTACCGTGAACATCGGTATATTTATCGCTCACCTCATCGAAAATTTTCTGTATATCGGCTGGAAGCGCATTCCACTTATCCAGATTCATTACAACAAAGAAGGTGGTGGTGTAGCCGACGCTGTAACATTCGGTTGTATATTTGATGACTTCGGCCTGTTTCCATCCCTTCAAAACCTCCATTGGGCCGAACGTTCCTTCGACAACTCCCTTTTTAAGGGCTTCATAGGTGTCGCCCTGGGGCATCGCAACAGGAACTCCGCCAAGTGCTTCTACAATCTTGGCACTTAAACCCGTGGCCCTGATTTTCATACCTTTCAGATCTTCCAGTGTTTTGACCGGTTTTTTGGTATGTAAAAGTCCCGGACCATGAGCATGAAGGTAAAGCACTTTTACATCACTTAACTCTTTGGGCTTAAAGGTCTTTGCAAACTCCTGGGCCACCCTGCTGGCAACTTTTCCATCGGGATAACCCATGGGAAGATCAACTGCGGCCATGACCGGAAAACGTCCACGAGTATACGCAAAAAGGCTGAAGCCCAAATCCGATATCCCCTCGACGACGCCGCCGTAACATTGCGGTGCTTTTGTAAGAGTTCCGCCGGGGAAAACGGTGATCTGCACTTTATTGTCGGTGAGCTTTTCAATTTCTTTGGCCCAGTCCATTGCAGCTTTTGTCTGTCCGTGGGTCGGTGGGAAAAAAATGCTGAAGGTCAGTTTGGTTGGTTTTGCTCCTGCACTGAGCGCGCTCGTCGCTGTCAAGGTTATTCCAATAACAACGGCCCAGAAAAACATAGAGATTCTTTTGATCATTACTGTGTCCTCCTTTTTAAATGATAAAATGGATGATAACGGAAAAAATTAATGATGAAAGTATTACAAATTATTGAAATCTGATATAATAAAATGGACAATAAGACAATAAAAATTTTGATTTCTCAGACACAATGGTTTTTCTGTTAGAAGCATGATGCCTTTATCAAAACCAAATGACGAGACTTCTTGACATTATGATTTTATTAGATTAATAAAACGTGTCGTTCAGGTATTAATCATTCCTTTAGCTTTTTTGTATTTATGAAATCAATGCCGCGCTTAAAATAATTTGTAAGCATTCATTAACACACTTAAAACACACTAAAACACAGACAACGGAAACCGAATATAAAAAGGTTTGTATCGAAATTTAAACTTTTGGTGAAAGGAGATTGAAAATGGCAGCAAAACTTATCAAGGGAACTGAAATTCGTGAACAGATTCTCGAAGAAATTACTGCAGAGGTAGCGGAAATTAAGAAGAAACATGGAGTTGTACCCGGTCTTGTGACCATTTTGGTGGGAGAAAATCCTGCTTCCATCTCATATGTGACGCTAAAAATTCAAACAGCTCACCGCGTCGGTTTTCATGAGATACAAGACAGCCAGCCCGTAGATCTTTCCGAAGAAGCGCTTTTAGGTTTAATTGACAAATATAACAAGGACGATTCCATCAACGGCATTCTTGTCCAGCTGCCCCTGCCCAAGCATGTTGATGAAAAGAAGGTATTAAACGCCATAGACCCTGACAAAGATGTGGATGGATTTCATCCGGTCAACGTGGGACGACTCATGATTGGCGGCGGTGAGCTTAGATTTCCGCCCTGTACCCCTGCCGGTATACAGGAGATGATTGTTCGTGCCGGTGTTGAAACAAAGGGAGCTGAAGTTGTGGTGGTCGGTCGTTCAAATATTGTGGGTAAACCCATTGCCAATATGATGCTCCAGAAGGGCGTCGGTGCCAATTCAACCGTAACCATCGTTCACACAGGCACAAAAGATCTGGCGTCACATTGTCAGCGTGCAGACATTCTGATTGTGGCCGCTGGGGTTCCGGGTCTGGTAAAACCCGAATGGATCAAGCCGGGTTCCTGCGTGATTGATGTTGGTGTCAACAGGATCGGGGAAAAGATCAGTGAGAAGACCGGCAAAAAGATCGCGATATTAAGTGGAGATGTCGACTTTGAGGCTGCCAAAGAGATTGCCGGCTGGATCACTCCGGTGCCCGGAGGTGTTGGCCCCATGACCATTACCATGCTGATGAAAAATACACTGAAGTCACTTAAATTTAAACTTGGAATCGCTTAATCCTATCATCCAGGATAACGGGGAGAGAGGTTCTTTCCCCGTTATTCTATATTCATGTCTTTTCCTTGGTGTTTAACCGAACATTCTCCCTGCCTTTAAATTAAGACCTTTGTAAAACTCCATTTTTGTCCAATTTCTACGCCTGCTTTGCCTATCGGAACGTTGTGGAGATCCCGATTTATCGGGGCCCAATGGAATGTTTTTGAAGTTTTTATTCCATCGGGGTGAAATGTTTATCCCGTTGAATGCGTAGCCTATTCAACTGGGGCGCAGCCTATTTCTCTGGGGTCAGGCTCAAATTGTAAGGTCCTATGAAGCGGAGCCTATCTGACCGGTTAGGTATAGTCCACCTAAAGTCACATCAACAGAAAAGACGGTTATTTCTGGAAATCCAAATATGTCAAAAATATCAATTTCCTACGTGGAAAGGTAGAACTTAACCCTGAGAATGTCAATGAGGCGTTTTACAATATTAACTAATGCTTTTAGCAAAAAGGCCGATAATTTAAAAGCGGCTGTTGCTTTGCATTTTGCCCATTATAATTTTGTTAGAATACACAGAACACTTAGGACTGCACCAGCAACAGAAGCAGGGGTTGATAACAGGGTGTGGTCTATTGGAGATTTGGTTGCATTGGCAAATTAGGATACTAACAAATCGTCCTAAGTTATTGACAAACCCAACTTCCTTATGATAGAATACAATGAATTTTTTAAATAATGAAGCTCTCTTAAAAAGTTAGTCAATTCATCTTATAAGAGTGTTTTATATATGGCCTTTTGCGTTTGGTGATCAAACAAGATGTATTAACTTATAACATCTTAAAATTAATAGTTATTGTTGAAGCTCGGTGTTTTTATAAACCGTCAAAATTATTATGGACGAGAAAATTTCTTTCTACATTTTAAATTATATGGGCAAGACTGTGAAACAGTTGGCTGTTTCCAGGCGCCATTTATGGATTGTCAGCGGTTTCTTGGCATTCTTTTTGTTTATGTCCGCAGCTATCTTTATCGATTATCTTAACCTTAAGATTACATTTAACAAACAGGAGGTTAAAAATACAATTGCCAAACAATCCGACGAGATTCTCAATCAGCGGAAGCAGATTCAAAAATTTGCAGATGATATCAATTCCTTGAAATCTAGTCTCGTTAAATTAAATACATTTGAAAAAAAGATACGGATTATTGCCAACATAGAAAAATTCTCTGAACAAGACAGCCTTTTCGGTGTCGGTGGTTCCATTCCTGAAGATCTTGACTCACAGCTTCCCCTAACCAAGAAACATAACAACCTGTTGCGTGAAATGCATGAACAGACCCGGGAGCTGACTTTAGCTTCAGTCAGTCAGGAAAAAGTGTTTGAATCTTTATATGAAGGTCTTAAAAGCCAACGCAACCTGTTGTCTTCGACACCGTCCATTCGTCCTTCAGAAGGATGGTTATCTTCGGGATTCGGATATCGCGTGTCACCGTTTACCGGTTTACGTGAATTTCACAAAGGCCTTGACATTGCAGGCCGAAAGGGAACCGAGATTATTGCGAGTGCAGATGGGGTTGTAATGTTTGTCGGGAGCAATGGTTCCTATGGTAAAATGATGAAAATCGATCATGGGCACGGGATAATTACCCGTTACGGGCATATTCAAAAGGCATTAAAAGAGCGGGGTGAGGCGGTCAAAAGAGGTGATGTCATTGCATTGATGGGCAACACAGGGCGCAGCACCGGACCTCATCTCCATTATGAAGTTTTATTAAACGGTCTTCCTGTTAATCCCCAAAAATACATTTTAAACTAGATCGTTTGTGAGTCCCCAAATTTTCTTTTCTCCTGTCTTTTCTTTCTAATTGAAAAAACTTTTTCTTTACAAATTATCTCAACAGTATTTTGCAAAATATATTGATTGATGATATGTTGGCCAAAAATTTGCATGCGATATAAAATAAACGGATCACGACCCAACCGTTCTAGTGGTATGTAGAATCTAATAAAACATCCGATTCCAGGAGGGATATATTATTAAATGGTTACGAACTTATTAACAAAGGTATTTGGAAGCAAAAACGAACGGGAATTAAAAAAGATTAACCCCATTGTTGAAAAGATTAATGCCTTCGAACCCCAAATGCAATCCATGAGTGATGAAGCGCTAAAAGCTCAGACCCCTTTATTCAAAGAGCGCCTGAATAATGGTGAGACCCTTGATGATATTCTTCCGGAAGCCTTTGCAACAGTAAGAGAAGCGTCGATTCGTACCCTCAAAATGCGGCATTTCGATGTTCAGCTTATCGGCGGCATCGTTCTCCATCAGGGGAAGATTGCTGAAATGAAGACCGGTGAAGGTAAGACCCTGGCGGCAACCCTCCCGGCTTACCTGAATGCGCTTTCAGGAAAGGGGGTGCATATTATAACGGTGAACGACTACCTGGCAAGACGTGATACAGAATGGATGGGGCATATTTATAAATTTCTGGGGCTTTCCGTGGGCTGTATATTGCACGGTCTGAATGATGATGAACGCAAAGCCGCATACAGTTCGGACATTACTTACGGCACAAACAATGAGTTCGGTTTTGACTATTTAAGAGACAATATGAAGTTTGACATAGATACCGTCGTTCAAAAAGAGCTCAATTTTGCAATTGTTGATGAAGTTGACAGTATTCTGGTCGACGAAGCTCGAACACCGTTGATCATATCCGGACCGGCTGAAAAATCGACGGAGCTGTACCATCTGGTCAACGGTATCATTCCACGTCTTGTTTCTGAACGTGACTTTACTGTGGATGAAAAGGCCCGATCAGCTGTGATGACCGAAGAAGGGATAGCGAAAGCGGAACAATTGCTCAAGGTCGACAACCTGTACGATCCAAAATATATCGAAATCCTTCACCATGTTAACCAGGCACTTAAAGCACACAACCTCTTCAAACGAGACGTTGATTATATTGTGAAAAATGGAGAGGTTATCATTGTAGATGAATTTACGGGCCGTCTGATGCCCGGCCGTCGATACAGTGAAGGATTGCACCAGGCACTTGAAGCCAAAGAAAACGTAAAAATCGAAAATGAGAACCAGACACTGGCCACTGTTACGTTTCAGAACTATTTTAGAATGTACGATAAGCTTTCCGGAATGACAGGAACCGCGGATACGGAAGCCGCCGAATTTAAAAAAATATATGATCTTGACGTTATGGTTATCCCCACAAACCAGCCCATGATTCGAATCGATAACTCGGATGTGATTTATAAAACCCGCAAAGAGAAATTTGATGCAGCAATTAACGAAATCGTTGAACTGAATAAAAAGGGACAGCCTGTTCTGGTGGGAACAATTTCAATTGATGTTTCAGAAAACTTTTCAATAAAATTGAATAAAAGAGGAATTAAACATTCGGTATTGAATGCAAAAAATCATGAAAAGGAGGCGGAGATTATTTCGCTGGCAGGCCAGAAAGGGGCGGTTACCATATCGACAAACATGGCCGGTCGTGGGACGGACATCGTTTTGGGCGAGGGCGTTACCGAGCTGGGCGGGCTCCATATTCTCGGAACCGAAAGACATGAAAGCCGGCGTATTGATAATCAGCTCAGAGGACGTTCAGGGCGACAGGGAGATCCGGGGTCGTCGCGTTTTTACCTTGCTTTGGAGGATGATCTCTTGCGGATATTCGGTGGCGAACGAATCACCGGAATTATGGAAAAACTGGGGATGGAAGACGGTGAACCCATAGAAAACAAACTGATCAGCAGAGCCATCGAAAATGCTCAGGCAAAGGTTGAGGGACACAACTTTGATATCCGAAAACAGCTACTGGAGTATGATGATGTAATGAATCAACAAAGGGAAGTCGTTTACAGACAGCGCCGAGAAGCCCTGAACGGTAAAAGTCTGAAACCCGCCATCGAAGAAATGATTCATGATAAAGCCGAGGAGATCGCATATGGCGTTACTGACGAAAGAACACATCCTGAAGAATGGGACTGGAAGGGATTGAAAAAGGCGGTATTTAAGCAATTTAATTTTCGACTGGATAAAATTGATGATGATACCATGGACGGTTTGACGCAGGAAGGGCTGGCTCAACTGATCGCCGATTCCAGCCTAACGGTATATAACGAAAAAGAGGCCTCCGTGGGATCGGAAGAATTCAGACATCTTGAACGCATTGTTATGCTACAGACGGTTGACAACCTGTGGAAAGACCATCTTTTGAGTATGGACCACCTGAAGGAGGGAATAGGTCTAAGGGGGTATGCACAACAGAATCCTCTCATCGTATACAAAAAGGAAGGGTTTGAATTATTTCAGGAAATGATTTCCAGGATCAAGGAAGAGACGCTGGGAATTTTGTACAGGATTCAAATATCCGAGCCCCAGAATATTGCCGACTTACAACAACCCAAGGAACAGGAACTGGTCTTTTCCAGCGGAGATGAACCTGCAAAGAAGAATCCGGTAAAGCGAACCCAAAAAAAGGTGGGACGAAACGCTCCTTGCCCCTGTGGAAGCGGTAAAAAATATAAAAAGTGTTGTGGCATATGATATAAAGGGTTCAATTATTTTGATTGTACTCTTTACAAGATCGGGCATCAATGATTATAGTATTTAAAGATAATCATTCCAACCCTGGTAATTTCGGGTTTAATTTTATTGAAACAGAGGGTTCGGACCAAGTTCTTCGAGGGGCTAATCATGGAAAATGATTCAACGAACGGCTACAGCCCTGAGCTAGAAGAAGACGTCATTTCTGAAGTCGGGGATGATATTGATGAGCCTTCAATGTACAAAGTGCTCCTGCATAATGACGATTACACGACCATGGAGTTTGTGGTTGAAATCCTGATGATTGTTTTTAATAAATCGCCGGAAGATGCAGTGAGGATTATGTTGAACGTTCACCACAAAGGTATCGGAATTTGTGGTGTATATACCTATGAAGTCTCGGAAACCAAGGTGAATGCCGTTCATGCCCTGGGCAGACAACACGGTTTCCCCCTGAAGTGTACAATGGAGAAAGAATAGACCATGATCAGCAAAGAACTTAGCGAAACACTAGGTTTTGCAGTAAGAGAAGCCAAGAGGCGACGACACGAGTATGTTTGTATAGAACACTTGCTTTTTGCTATTTTATATGACAGCGAAGGCATTGAAATAATTGAAAATTGTGGTGGTAACGTTGAAAGTCTTAAAAATGTACTCGAATTATTTTTAAGCCAACAAATGGAAAGCGTTCCTGAAGAAAATGAATATGTCCTCCAGCAGACCGTAGGTTTTCAAAGGGTCATCCAGAGGGCGATTAATCATGTCCGATCTGCAGAAAAACAGCAGGTCGATGTGAGTGACATACTGGCCTCGATTTTTCAAGAAAAAGATTCTCACGCTGAATATTTTCTGAGTTCAGAAGGGATTACCCGTCTTGATGTTTTAAGTTACATTTCTCACAATGTTTCCAAACCGGTGGATAAGGGGTTGGATCCTTTTCTAAAAACAGAAAAAAGAGAAAAGAAGCGACAGACCGATCCGCTGGAAGCGTTTACCATCGACCTCGTAAAATATGCAGCCCTGGGAAAGTTGGATCCCTTAATCGGAAGAGAACTCGAAATGGAGCGGACCATTCAGGTGCTATGCCGTAGACGCAAGAACAACCCAATCTTTATTGGAGACCCCGGAGTTGGTAAAACAGCAATGGCCGAAGGCCTGGCCATTCGGATAAATGATGGATCCATTCCCGAATTGCTTAAAAATGTTCGTATTTATTCCCTTGATCTTGGCGGATTGCTCGCCGGCACTAAGTTTAGAGGTGACTTTGAGCAACGTTTAAAAGGTGTTTTGTCTTCTTTGAAAAAGAAAAAAGATGCTATTTTATTTATCGATGAAATTCATACTACGGTGGGTGCCGGGGCCACCAGCAGAGGTTCCATGGATGCTTCAAATATATTGAAACCGGCGTTGGCAACCGGTGAGCTTCGGTGTATAGGCTCTACAACTTATGAAGATTATAAGAATTTTTTTGAAAAAGACCGTGCCCTTTCACGCAGATTTGAGAAAATCGAAATTTTGGAACCTCCAGTTAAAGAGACTATTCAAATTTTAAAGGGACTGCGATCCCGTTATGAGGAACACCACGGCATTGTTTATACGGA
This sequence comes from uncultured delta proteobacterium, assembly GCA_963706295.1. GTDB lineage: Bacteria > Desulfobacterota > Desulfobacteria > Desulfobacterales > UBA11574 > UBA11574. The sequence goes on from CAVPLW010000006.1 coordinate 201,195, forward strand.
TCAGGCCTTAAAAGCTGCAGCAGAACTTTCTGCCAAATATATCAATGATCGCTATCTGCCTGACAAGGCGATAGATGTTATCGATGAAGCAGGGGCATTTATTCGATTGTCCAATTCTCCCCACAGAAAGAAGATCAATCCTAAAGATATTGAAAAAATTGTGGCCAAGATGGCCAGAATACCGACCATCAGTGTGTCGACCCCTGATAAAACAAAATTGGAGAACCTTGAAGAAAAGATCAAAGAGGTGGTTTTTGGACAGGGCAATGCCATAAAATCCTTGGTCACATCCATTAAGCGCTCACGTGCAGGACTCGGAACACCCGAAAGGCCCATTGGATCATTTTTATTTGCCGGTCCAACAGGTGTTGGAAAAACAGAGGTGAGTCTGCAGGTTGCAAGGATCCTCGGTGTTCATTTTTTACGATTTGACATGAGTGAATATATGGAAAAACATTCTGTGGCCCGTCTGATTGGTGCACCGCCGGGTTATATCGGTTTTGATCAGGGCGGACTCTTGACAGATGATATCCGAAAGCACCCTTACAGCGTGCTTTTGTTTGACGAAATAGAAAAAGCGCATCCGGATATGTTTAACATCCTTCTACAGGTTTTAGATCATGCAACACTGACGGACAACAACGGCAAAAAGGCTGATTTTAGAAACGTCATTATCATGATGACCTCCAATGCCGGTACACGGGAGATGAGCACGCAAACCATCGGCTTCGGAGACAAGCAATATGACACAGAAAATAAGGGAAAAAAAGCCATTGAAAAGTTTTTCAGTCCGGAATTTAGAAACCGTCTCGACGGTATCATTCATTTCAATGCGTTGAATGAAGATATTATGAAAAAAGTGGTGGATAAGTTTATAAATGAGCTCAAAGGACAGCTTGTTGCTAAAAAAGTATCCATCAATCTTTCTCCAGATGCACGGACATGGCTGGCCAAAAAAGGGCATGACCCGATTTATGGTGCCAGACCATTGAGCCGATTGATACAAACTGATATTAAAGATATCCTGTCCGATGAGATTCTATTTGGGAGACTTGATAGAGGCGGCAATGTTTTTATTGATGTCGAGAATGAAAAGTTGACCTTTAACTACAATGCTAAGACTTCGTTAAGTGAAGATATTAGGGCATTAGAGACATTGGAGTGATGGAATACTAAAACAGCTTCTAACCGTTTCCACTTAACGACTTGACGATATCTGAGTGCCTGTTTTTCTTTTATCAGATACAATCGAATTTCCGCCACCCCACCTTGCATCCGAAGACGGATTGCTGGCTGTTGGCGGTGACCTGAGCCAAAAACGTCTCCTCTTTGCCTACCGTATGGGCATTTTTCCATGGTTTTCGAATAATGAACCGATTCTTTGGTGGTCACCCGATCCTCGCCTTGTGTTGTATCCCCATGAGATCAAGATTTCAAAGACTTTAAAGAAGATCATTAAAAAAGACGTGTTCATTGTGACCATGGATCTGGTTTTTAATGAGGTCATCAAGCAGTGTGCGCGAGTTCGGCTGAAAAAAAATCAAGGAACCTGGATCGTTAAAGATATGATCGATGCCTACTGCAATCTCCATGAATCAGGATTTGCGCATTCGGTGGAAGTCTGGCAACAGGGAGATCTTGTGGGAGGATTGTACGGGGTTTCTTTAGGGAAGTGTTTTTTCGGAGAATCCATGTTTACACTAGTCAACAATGCTTCAAATGTAGGGTTAGTTAAACTTGTGGAACATCTTAAAGAATTATCGTTTGATATGATAGACTGCCAGGTTCCTACCGAACATTTGACACGTTTTGGTGCAAGGCAGATCCCCAGAATACGTTTTTTAAATCAGCTTGAAAAATCTCTAAAATCACCGACCCAGAAAGGGAAATGGTGTTTTGAAATTTAGCTCCGATGTCTCACACCCTTGATTCGTTGATGAATTCTTCATGAGTGATTAATATTAAGCTGTCATTGACATCGATAAACCCCAACGCATTACTCCTCCTTTACTTACTAATAAGTTAATTAAATACTCGACATGTACGTGTTCACTGGGTGTGTTTCCCCGTTTTGCGAAGGCTTGAGCATGTGGCAGTTTTTTGACGTATTATGGTTGATTCTTTCCATATTTTTAATAAAAGAATTTTAATTTCTGAATAACATTCTGAATTCCTTAAATTAATATAATCTGCTGAAATTGGCCTAAAATTTGCATAGTTCAGCATAATTAATGGTCTAAACGTTTCGATTTTATTTAGAAATCGTTCGATTCTAACCATTTATTAAAAGAAGCCGTTCGATTTTTTTTGCCATTATTAATGGAAAGGAGATCAAGATTACGATGTCAAAATTAAGAAGAAGTTTTAAGCAAGTTGCTAACAACCGAGGATTTACGCTCATTGAGATGGCCATTGTGCTGATTATCATCGGTATTATCATAGGAGCGGTGATTAAGGGAAAGGACCTCATCAGAAGTGCGGAGCAAAAGAAAATTTACACGAAATATTTAAATGCTTGGCAGATGGGATACGCCAACTTCTATGATCGAACCGGAAAACGACTGGGTGATTTTTATGATGCAACAATTTCATCAGAAGGACAGGATGGAAAAGCAGACACCGATAATAATCATGACGGAAAAATCAGCGATATCGAACGGGGATACCTCAAAACCGGCGATCCTTTGGGCACCGATTTCAGAGGTTTGGATGATGTAGGCCTTACGGCGCCTTCATCCAACAGCGGCAATTGTTGGGAGTATATTTACACGGATAAAGAGGGCGGCGGACACAGTTTATATGTTGGATTTAAATATGATCGTAAGGACAAATACAATTACATGTGGGTGAGCGGGCTTCCCAATGAACTGGGCTTGGCTCTGGATACCATAATCGATAACGAAGCGAATGGAACTTCCGGTGATTTTTTATGTTTTAACGCAGCCGATACCGTCAATGCGGACTGGGGAGCTCCATCTGCCGAAGTCAGCGCACGCTGGAAAATGGATTTTTAAGAGATATGTTGCCCATGAAAATCTTTAGATCATGTATCATGACCGGTCTTCTTGTGGTGTTATTTTTAATGGCCGGCCGTTATTTTCTGACCGGTTATAAAGCATATGTTGCGCATAAGGAAAAAAAGGAGGTGCTGGTCCGGCAAGTCAGATGGTTGAGTCAACTTCTAAGCGAAAGAGAACAAAAATTACACAGCATTTTGAGAATTAACAATTTTGTTAATAATGCCAAATTGTTGGGATTGGAACAAAACAAATGGGCAGTGTATAATGTCGACATACAGGATACAGTGACCTTTGCGGATATGAAAACAATTTTAAAACAGTGTTCCAATGCCGATTCTCACTATTTCAGGCCGGTTTCTTTTCATATTAAATCCTTAAAAACGACCGGAAATAAAAATGAAACATCGGGAATGACGTTTGAAAATCAGACCGGGGATATTCTAATGACGCTGAAAGGCGCATTTGTTGTAAAAAATCAAAGCGTTTTGATGCAAGAAGATGTGAGTGCCAATGAACAACAATAATAGACAATATGTCATTGAGCTGGACGGTGTTATATACCACTTAAAGGGAAACCGCCTAAAACAGATTGTAGATTTAAAAGAGTCAAAGGGTGAGTTCCGCTTTATCACCGAAATGCAGGGAACGATTTCCAGAACCATGACCGTTGAAGCGCCGGTTAAATATGCGGAATTTGTGGTTCGAAAACGACTCCAAGAATCAGGTGATTTTGATGAGCCGGTAAAAGTACTTACACACTGGAAAAAGAAGAGGGGAAAAAATACAACCGATATATTCTTCACTGCGCTTCCAGCCCGCCATTACCACGCCTACCTTGAGAAGATCCGGGGAAACGAGGACGGCATTTTAATGCTTCCTTTGTATGCGTTTCTCTATAATGTCTTAAAACAAATACGTACAGAAGATCCGGTTGCCGTGGTATTTCACCACGGCAGATTTGCCGATTTGATTATTGGCAACAAAAAGCAAATTTATTACTCAAACCGATGCGTTGCATTCGACATGGGTGATGAACAGATAGCAGTCCTCTGGGATGCCATTCGAACAGACATTCAGTCCGCTCAGACTGAGAACGGAATGAAAGTTAACAAAGTGTATCAAATAAACTGGGTCGATAGCGGAGATTGTCCGGAATGGACTGAAAACGAGGAATATGAATCCTATCATTTAGAAGAAGAATCTTTATCTTTCAATAATGGAACGCATCAAAATTCCTTTTCCATGGCGCTGAAAAGTCGAGCCGGAAACGGCGGGATATCTCCTGGGTTAGAAAAAATCTATCATTACACTCAAAAATGGACAGCGTCATTGAATATACTGCTTTTTGTCTTCTTGCTGGCTGTTTCAGGAGGTTTTTTATTATGCCAGAACAAGACGGATATGCTTAAAAAAGAATTAAAACAACTGAATCATCAAGCAACCGTGCTTCAGACCGAGACCTCTTTGAGTACCATCCCCTTGAAAACGTATAAAGATACCGTCGGTTTCATTAAAGGGTTGGTATATAACAAAGACGCACCTTCATATCTTTTTGTAATGAGCGATGTTACAAATAGTTTGTCTCAGGATATGGAAACAGAAATCCTTAAAATTGATTATACATCCAATGCGATGACGTTGGAAATTTTTGGAAAAATTAGGACGGCTTTTAACACAGCCCATAAAGGATATCAGCAATTTGTCTCTTTTATGAAATCAAAGGGATATACTGTTGTAGAGAATCGGTTTGACACTGACATCAATGACTCAAAATTTCTTGTCAAATTCACAAAGAGGATCGGATGAAAAGAAAACATCATGGGCTGATTTCGATAGTAATTATCGTTGTGGTTTTGATTCCAACAGCGATCTATGCTGTTTATTCTTTACAAGGTCCTATCAGGGGCAAACCCTTTCGTTTAACAGGGACCTCATCTGAATATACTGTTCCCGATATGACCGTTATGAAAGAAATATCCAAGCTCGAGAGAAAAATGATGGAGCTTGCCAACCCCGTTGAGCTGGAATCGGTGTCTGATCAGCCCATTCGCTTCTGGCATTATTCAGATCAAAATTATTTTCGTAACAAAACAATCGATCAGGGAGGAGAAAAGGTTAATTTTAAAGCGGCATACGCCTTAACCTTTACATTTGCTTCAGGTGAGAAGAAGTTTTGTATTATAGATGGATCTTTTTATCCCCAGGGCGCTGATCTTCCGGACGGCGGAAAAATATTGAAAATAGAATCCGGCAAAGTATGGGTGAAAAAAGGAGAATTAACGACATGGATATCACTTCCTGAAACGACTAAATGGGGAGAAATCCAATAAAAGTTCACAGACGTTCCATTGTTGTGGAGGGTACATGAGACAATTTAATATCATATTCGGGGTAATCCTTTCGCTTATCATTACAGGCTGTGCAACCCAAAAAAAAGCTTCGCTTGAATCATTATCGCTTCAGACCACTCAAGAACATATTAAGTCTGAATCTGAGATGCTGGAAGCCTCGCAGAGAAAATTTATCCCAAGCTTGGAAAGGGTTACGCCTCGCGAAGTCAATGAAAAACCCGCCATGCCGGTTTACGATCCACTGGAAGACCATACGGTTTCATTTTCAATGATCAATGAAGATCTTAAGATGATTCTTTATTCCCTGTCTCAGTCCGTGGGAATGAATCTTATCATTGACCCCGCCGTAAATCTTGAGAAGAAACTACTCACGCTTAATTTTCAAAATGTTTCAGCGGCCAATGTTCTGAAAGAGGTGCTCAATACATATGACCTTTATTACGAGATTGAAGGGAATGTCATCCGTATCATTCCTTTTAAAGAACATATTTTCAGCCTCGATTTTCTTGATACCAAGATTAATGCTAATTTTAATGTCGGAGGAGATGTACTCGGTGCGTCAGAGGAAACCGCCAGCGGTTTGAAAGGTAAATTTGAACTTTCCGGCCAGACAGCCAAACAGGGCAGTGACTATGATGTGATTGAAGAGATGATAACCCGGATCATTTCAAAAAACGGGAAGTATTCTCTGAACCGATTATCCGGAAGTCTATATGTAAAGGATACACCGACTATCATTCGATCCATTTCAAAACTGATCAATAATCTCAAAACAATGCTATCCAGACAAATACTTATCGAGGCAAGGATTATTGAAGTCGGTCTCTCAGACAAGTATCAATATGGTATTGACTGGAGTGTACTGCGAGATAAGGCAGCATCATTAACATCAAAGACCAGCGTTGCATGGTCACTGGGCAACGGTCTGGTTTTAAGTCATGAGAATAATGACATATCCATTGCTGCGGCAATGGATGCTTTGATGACGTTTGGTAAAGCAAAGGTGGTATCCAATCCGAGCATTCGCGTCAAACACGGAAAACCGGCTCTCATCAGTGTTGGAACATCCTTTACGTACCAAAAAAGAGTGCAGACGACACGTGAAGTGACCACGGGAACTGATAGAGAGATCAGAGATGTTGAGGTCTCAACGGTGTTTGATGGACTTATATTGGGCGTTATCCCGTTTATCGGAAAAAATCAAAGAATTACCCTGATGATTAATCCCATCAACAGTTCTGTAGATCGAGACAGTCTTATACCAAAAAGTGTGGGGGGATCAACGGGCTCGGAGATATCTTTGCCTGAAATCAGAATTAAGGAAATTAGCACAACTATTGACCTTGAAGATGGAGACGTTGTGGTGTTGGGAGGTCTCATCGATGACATTCAAAGCAAAGAAGACCGGGGGGTTCCTGTTCTATCTTCCATACCGATATTTGGCTATCTTTTTAAAAATGAGTTAAAGAACGTGGAATCCAGGGAGCTTGTTATTATTATAAGTGTGAAACTGGTATGAGCGTAATATTTAAAACATTAAAAAAACTGAAAACCGAATCGTCAGAGAAGGAAAACAGTAAAAGTAAATTGGTGCGTAGAAAAAGAATCTACTTCTTTCAAAATGCACACTATTCTCCTTCTTATGTTTTTTTGCTGATTTTAATATTAACTGTTATTGGGGCAGGAACGCTTTACGGATATTATCACCTTCGTGAAACAACGGGTGAAAACATTAAAGGTTTTGCCGTCCCGAATACGGGTCTTCAGAAATTAACGGATGTTGATACTGCTGAAAGCTCAGAGGATACGGAATCGAAAAGTCAGAAAAGGACGAAAGATTCAGGGTCGAGCAGAATTGAATATATACCACCCCAGGCGAACGATAACAGGGTTGAAGTTTATGGTTCAAACAAACCGGTCGATGCCGGAATACCTTTCATAACAGCAAAGAAGACGTCGCCGAAATCAAAGGAAACAATTAACCGAAATGCTGTTGCTAAAACAAAGATCGAAATAACAGAAAAACCCTTAGCTGCAGAAGTTTCACCGGTTCCGGATGTGGAAAAGATTTTTTTGGCAAATGCCAAAAAGAATGCAAAAATTGCCCGTCTGGTGGCGGATATCCGTTGGGAGATGGAACATGGCGATAAAAATCAAACAGAAAAACTTCTCGATGAATTAGCGCTTTTAAAGGGTCAAAACAACAACTATGTCCTCAAGTTAAAGGCGGTCTGGCATATACATAATAAAGAATTTGAACGAGCCAAAGATAATTTAAAAATAGTATTGACAAAAAATGAGCTTGATCAAGAAGCTGGAATCAATATGGCAATTATCGAAATCAATACCAAACAAATGGAAAACGCCTATCAACGATTGGCAAATCTTCAAATACATTATCCGGAAAATATTCGTATAGCTGAAATAATGCAAGACTTGAAACTATTGTTTAAAAAAGCCAAAAAATACCATTTAAGCCAGGACTAAGAAAATATTAACTCAAGTATAGATATCCATATAAAAGAATATGATGGGTAAGGGCAGTTATTATGAATACATACTCAGCTAAAGAAGAACAAGGTTGTTTCGAATTTTTTGGATTATATCACAATCCATTTCCAGTATCTCCGGAGGAAGAGAAATTTTATTTTTCCCAACATATCGAACAAATCCTTACTGAAATCATTTTCGGCATCAACGCAAGAAAAGGATTCATGATTTTGACAGGTGAAGTGGGTCTGGGAAAGACAACCATCAGCCGAAGAATCATGAACATTATCGAAGAAAAAGGTGTTGAGACATCATTGGTGTTTTATACCGGTTTTCAGGACGTAGAACTGATACGGGAAATAAACCGAGATTTTGGACAAAACATGGAAAGTCTTCTTTTCAGCGATCAGATGAAACTTTTGTATGATTTTTTAGTGAAGCAGAATCGACGCGGAAAAAATTGTGCGATCATTATTGACGACGCCCAGAATCTCGATTTAAAGAGTCTCGAGCTTATCCGAATGATTTCAAACCTTGAAACAGGCCGGGAGAAATTGGTTCAGATATTACTGGTGGGTCAGCCCGAATTAATGGATTTGCTGAATTCCGAAGAACTCAGACAACTTAGAAGTAGAATTGTTATCCAGAAAGAAGTCAAAGCACTGACTCTGGAAGAATTAAACGACTATCTTTCTTTCAAAATGAACCTGGCCGGAAACAGGGGGCAGATAAGAATTCAGAAGGCGGCTCTGAATAAAATTTATAAACTCACCAAAGGAAATTTCAGACAGATTAATCTGTTGATGGATAGGTGTTTGTATGTTGCTGTTCTTCATAACACAACAGAGATCAGCAAACAGATTGTTATGGAAGCATTTGTCGATTTTCGTCCTAAAAAATTAAAATTATTAAAAAAGCCTCTAACTTTAGCGGCATCTATTTTTTTAGCGCTATCTTTATTCGGAGGGATCGTTTATTCCGGTTTCAGCCGGAATATTTCTCCCATATCTTTAAGCAATAACAAATATTCAATACTAAAAGATAATTTAGGTCATCTGAAGCTCGACGCTTCTCAAGATGACCTGAAGGCAAAACAATCTAATGATGTTCTGATGAAAAATCAAATTCATGATAAAGACCTGAATCACTCAAGACAAGACGCCGTCATTCCCAAATCTGTGATTGATTTTTTGGGAAAATATAAACTTGCCAAATATCAAAAGCCATTTTTTGAAGCGCTACAAACAAACAGATTTAACGAATTAACCCAAGCGATATTCGACGAAACAGGATACATGTTGGTCAGACTGAATCATGTTTCAGATGACATCAAGAAAAAATATGGGGCACTCAAAAATATTTCTAACTTGGAAGGTCGTCAAGACTTTTATCTATTCTGGCGTCCGCCCATGATATTGAATAAGTTTTTTTATTATTATGAAGGAGAAGAGGTGCTTGCGCTCCAAAAAATGATGGCTGAAATGCATTTGTATACCGCCCGCCTTGATGGAAAAGTTGGAAAGAATCTTATGATGGCTGTGGTTGGTTTTCAGGAACAGATGGGACTTCCAGTCACCGGATTCCCGGATGCAAAAACCATTTTCCTGTTGTGCCATGAGGTGGAAAATATAAAAAATGACGCATGAAAAAAAAATAAAACCTTTGGGTGTCGTTTTAAAGGAAAAGGGGCTCATTACAGATGAGTATATCGGTTATGCGTTACAAGAGCAGAAGATCACCCATGAGAAAATTGGAGAGATATTAGAGCGACTCGGATTTGTTACTGAAAACGATATTGTTGTCGCCCTGTCTGAGCAGAGCGGTATCCCTTACATTGATGTGGATACCATTTTACCAGAAGAGAATATTCTCAAACTGTTCAATAAAAATTTATGTCTCAACAATATTTTCCTCCCCTTTCGCAAAACAGACAACCTGCTGGAGATCGCAGCGCATAATTTAATCGATGAAAAACTCGGGCAGACCATCTCAAGACAGACAGGACTGTTGCCGAAATTTTACATTTCGGAGCGAAAAAAAATCGTTCGGGCGGTCAATAAATTTTATTACTTTCTTGAAAATCCGGTTGAAAAACTCATCGAAAAAGAGGTCTATCTTCTCTCTCAGAACGAGGAGATGGCAAGAGGGTTTGATAATTTAGTAAAACACATCCTGCATCTTGCAGTAAAAATGCGGGCCACTGACATCCATATCAAACCGATGAAACTGTCAACAAGCATTTCCTTTAGAATAGACGGCGTTATAACATCGGTTTTGTCCCTGCCGGTTGCACTGAACAGAATTGTCTCCAGTCTCAAAATGAAAGCAGATATGGATATCGCTGAACAGAGACTGCCCCAGGACGGCCGATTTTCGACAACCATATTGAACAATTATTATGACTTCAGAGTCTCTACGATTGTTTCGCCTCTTGGAGAGAGCATGGTTCTTCGCGTTCTTCCCATGGAAAGTTCTGTCAAGGGGCTGGAACAACTCGGCTTTTTTAAAGAACACATCCAAACCCTGGAGAAAATGTTTAATGAACCTTTTGGGATCATCCTGATCACCGGGCCAACCGGATCCGGAAAGTCGACAACGCTTTTTTCAGGTATCAGAAAACTCAATTTGCTCCAGAAAAATACCATTACCGTTGAGGAACCGATTGAATTCAACATTCCCTTACTGCGACAGACCCAGGTTAACGAAAAGGCCGGTTATACTTTTGCCAACGCCATACGTTATTTTTTACGGCATGACCCGGATGTCATTCTGGTGGGCGAGATACGGGATTCCGAGACGGCCTCCACGGCTGTTACTGCTGCCACTACAGGCCATCTGGTTCTTTCCACAATGCATACAAACAGTGCGGTTGGAACAATTCCCAGATTGATGGATCTTGGTATTCGTCCTTTTTTAATTGCCGACTCCCTTGTCGGGGTGGTGAGCCAGAGGCTTGTTCGCAAAATCTGCAATGGATGTAAAACCTCTTATATACCGTCTGAAACAGAAAAAGCCTACCTGCAAGATCCCGACATTGAAGAGCTCTTCAGAGGAGAAGGATGTGAAATATGCAGCGGTACGGGCTATTTTGAACGAACGCTGATTTATGAACTCCTCTCCATAGATCAAAAACTATCCCAGCTTATTGAAAAAAGTGATAATTTAAGCGTTGTCACTCAAACGGCAAAAGCTTCGGGCTTTGAAGATATTTTTGAAGTTACACGAAATAAAGTTAAACAGGGTATCACCACCACAGAAGAGGCTGTGCGTTCTTTGGGTCACATAAGAAAGGAATGATTTATTATTAAAAATGAATTACTTTAGATATAAATTGATCGCCCCAAACGGGAAGCCTTCTTCAGGTCTCATTAAACTTCCCTACCAGGATGAAATTTCTACGGCTTCTTATCTGGAAAGAAACGGGAGTATGACGATTTGTGTATCCAAGTTGAGTAAGTTTGAATCATTTATTCCAAAACTGGGTTCGTTGAGGCTGTTTAACCGACTCAAGCGGACGGATCAAATTGAACTCTTCAATAACCTCTCTCTCCTTCTCAGATCCGGCATGCCTTTGACCACCGCCCTTGAAGAAGCTGCCGGAAGTATGAAACATCCCGGTATGGCAAGTAACATACAGGATATCGTTGCCGCCATAAAAGGCGGCATGTCATTTTCCGAGGCAGCAAAAAAATTTAGTGATCTTTTCTCACCAACGGTTATTTACCTTATTAGAATAGGGGAGGAGACAGGCAGACTCGATGAGATGTTAAAAGAAGCATCCGAACATGTAAATCGGATACATACCATTATCAGTGATACCAAAAAAGCGCTCTTGTATCCGATTTTTGTATTTATTTCAATAGGTATCGGCCTTGTTTTTTGGCTTTACTATGTGGTGCCGAAGATTCTCGATCTTTTTAAGGAAATGAATGTTTCCCTTCCGACAATTACAATTTATCTTCTAAAAACATCAGATTTTTTTCAAGCATATTTTATTTATTTGTTCGTAGGATTTGCCGCTATCCTCATCGGACTGTTAACTGCCCGCAAAGGGAGTCGTAAGTTTAGGAAAATCACTGATTGGCTTATGATAAAACTTCCTGTTTCGGGAGCTATTATCTCTGCTTCAAATCTTGCCCATATAACAGAATACTTCTCTCTATTAATCAAAGCCGGGATTAATATTCTGCAAGCCATTAAAATATTAAGTGAAAGCATTAGAAATGAAATGTATCGTGATAAACTCGATGAGGTCGGAAAAGGTTTGAAAAAAGGGAGCAGTATTTCTGAAGCGTTTGAGGATGCTTCTATTTTTCCGACGTTTGTTGCACGGATGATTAATATCGGTGAAGTGAGCGGAACGCTTGAAGAACAGTTGGGTTACATCGCAGAAGAATACAGCAAGAAGCTGTCAACCCTGGTTGAAATGATTGGAAAAATGATCGAACCGATCGTCCTTGTGGTGGCTGGTGCAATTTTTGCCGTTATTTTTTTAGCGTTGCTTCTTCCGGTTTACGATATGGTCAGCCAGGTTGGCGGTATGTAGAGCAAAGCTGAACATTCCATTCTTCCATACCGGTGGAATGAACAAGTTGCCATTAACAAACTTGTGATTTTAGGAAGTTGTAGAATTTCCGAGACGTTCAATTGGAAATCGAAAAATTATGAAGAAAATGATTCATTTGTACAAAAAGACTATAAAAACAGATTCATCAGGATTTACCCTAATTGAAATGGCAGTGGTTCTGGTGATTGTGGGAATTATCATCTCCATCGTGGCAACGGTGTTGCCTTCCCTTATTAAGTCTTCAAAGGTCAAAAAAGCCCGGGCCATACTGGAACAAGTTGATTATGCCATCCAGGGATATGTGGCGGCAAACGGCAGGTTGCCTTTTGCGGATAAAGGAACCTCCGGGAAAGAGGACTCTCAAACACCGACATATTTCGGAAACCTCCCTTACGTTACGCTGGGTCTTTCTTCAGGCGACGATGCATGGGGTAACCTTCTGAAATATGGCGCAAACAAGGATATGACAACCACGAACACCGGCAACATGGGTGTTGCATTGAAGACAGCATGTTCGGATGATCCGGTGAATCCGGATAAACTCCATGTGAACATCAACGGTACGTTGACGCACATGGCCTATGTCATTGTCAGCGGGGGTTTAAAAGATGAAGATGGCGTCAGGGGGCTTTTCGACGGATTAAATCGGGTTGACGATGCGATTTATGATAATCCGAACAGGATTATAGAATCAGGCGCCTATGATGACCTCATGGATTCAAAAGCATGCACTGTTTTGGCCGGAAGTCAAGGTTTCGGTTTAGGCAGCGGCAGTGGCAACGAAGGGAGCAGTGAAACATCTGAAGTCTGTGATAACGGTACGGATGACGATGGTGATGGTCATATAGACTGTGACGATCAGGATTGTTACAATATCTCCCCGTGCGGGTCAGGGAAGGGGAATGTTTCGATCACTACCAGCTCTCTCCCGTCCGGCTACGTAAACAGCAGCTATTCTGCTACGTTTCAGGCTACCGGCGGCACCACGCCTTATGAATGGACCCTGAGCGGTGACGGTGGTTTTTCCAACCTGTTCCTTCACACGTATCTCGGACAACTGTCGGGAACACTCGGTCAGTGCCCCGGCACTTACACCATTTCAGCTCAGGTAAAAGACTCTGATACAGAAAATGATCCTGATCCTAATCCCAGCAATTTCACAATTCAGGTAAAGAGCAACATGTCTGTCTCACGAACCAGCGGATCCGGTGTGGACATTGAATGGGGCAGTGTTACACAACAGGAAACCTTTCAGGCTAACGGCGGACATCTTGGGGACATTCAATGGACCCTTGATACCGGCGGCGCCAGCGGCTTTACGGTTGCTTCCAGTGGCAGTGATACGTGTACCATCAAAAAAAACGGTATCTCCTCTATCGGGTCTTTCACCTTTACCCTAACAGCGACCGACGCATCCTGTGCAGACAATGCCGCACAGATTATATTGAGCGTGTCGGTCTTGTCCACCGGAGGTGGTGCGCCCTATTCGGTGGGTCTTGCTGCTGAATGGCGCATGGACGAATGCAGCTGGGACGGCACAGACGGAGAGGTCCAGGACTCAGGCAGCAGCAGCCTCAATGGAAAGGCGATAGGAGGCGCCAATACCGCTGGATCGGGTAAGGTTTGCAGTTCTGCATCTTTTACTGCTGCCAATCATGGCATCGAGATTCCTGATGATTCTTCTCTCGATTTAATTGGAAGTAACTGGTCCGTTGCTTTCTGGTACAAAATGATGGAGGATTCATCCGGTGGGTGGGATCAGATATTCATCAAAGGTAATGGTTCAAGAAGAAACTACGCCATGTGGCTAAGGCCAAGTTCTGGAAAGATCCATTTTCGTGTAGACCCTGGAAATCAGGGATTTGATTCGAATAGTTCAATGGTTACAGGCGTATGGTATTTCGTCACAGGCGTTTATGATTCAGGAACACTTAAATTATATCTCAACGGCGTCCTGGATAGAAGTGCCACAGGCATAACCATGGATGCGAGCAGTGACAACGATGATCCGTTGTATTTGGGAAAAAGCGCCCAGTATAATACAATCCAAAGCAAAATAGATGAGTTTATGCTTTTTTCCAAGGCCCTGACCCTAAACGAAATTACGGATCTGTATACCTTGACCCATGATTGTTCCGGAACCTGCTATACAGAATCTTTGGCGGTTTATTATATGGATGAGAGCAGCTGGAACGTCGGGACGGCCGGCGAAGTAAAGGATTCATCCGGAAATAGCTATCATGGCACACCTTACGGGAGTGCAGCAATAAATACCACTGACAGCCATATCGGATATTCCGGAGAATTTACCAGCAGTTTAGGCTACATTGATATCACCGGCCTTCCGGTTTCAACTTCATCCGGCGATCAAACAACGGTGACATTTTGGATGAAATGGCTTGGCGGGAACAGCCAGATGCCCATCGGATGGACCAACTACGATCTTTGGTTTAATGGCGATCGTTTCGGTTTTAATACCGGACAGGGAGATATTTACGGGATTACCGGAGCATCTGCAAAGCTTGCCAACAACTGGCACCATATTGCCGCCATATTTACCAACAGCGGCACAGTACAAAACAGTCTTTTCATCGACGGCGTGGAACAGTCCCTGAGCACGGTTCAAGGATCAAGTCATGGAAACAGGACGGTGGGTTCAAATTTCAGGATCAGTGGATGGATGAACAGTTCAGGTTACAGGTTTAATGGCCTGATGGATGAGTTGCGAATATACAAAAGGGGTCTGTCTGCCAACGAAATTGCAGACGATAAAGATTTGACCCATTAGCAGGACAAACTGTTTTAGTACATGTATTCTTAAATATGGTAACGTATTTATATCTTAGTGTATTCATTCTATGCATGTAAAAGTTAAAAGTGCCTAAAGTGAACTAAAGTGCCTAAAGTTAAGGTATTCTTCCAATCTTAATTATAATTGATCGCGCTGAAAGTGCGTTCCTCAACTTTAGCTCATTTTAGGCACTTCAAACTTTTGGACTCTAGCTTATCTGGGATAGTTGCCTTGATAAAATACGTCATTGTCTTTATGAATTAGAGCACTTAACTCCCTTTTTCTTGACACATAACAAAAATTCTCATAGCCTGTTATAAATAAAAATAATTATTTGAGGTGCTATGGGCTCTGAGGGAAGGCTGTGATATGAAGATACATTTAAAATTCGATGAATCGGATCCCAAGGATACACGCTTTACAGTGGTTATTGACGACACGCCTTGCGGACAGCTGTCAATGGTGACCGAAGATGCCGTCAGAATGGTGGACATCTTCAAATCAGGGTGTTCACAGCATCAATGTGCTTTTGAGTTTTCCGGTGAACTTTACCAATCCGAAAGCTGGGTCATTTGGCGCAAAAGAAGTGGCAAAGAGCGAAGGAGCGGCCAGGAACGAAGAAAAGGCCGGGACCGAAGAACCGTCGAAGACAGAAGAAAATAACGGGGGGATTATGGAAATCAAGACGGTCAAGATCGAAAAACCGGATGAGTTAAATTTGATTTTAGGACATTCTCACTTCATCAAGACAGTCGAAGATATCTATGAAACGATGGTGAGTACCGTACCCGGTGCGAAATTCGGTCTGGCATTTTGTGAATCTTCAGGACCGTGTCTTGTGCGATATTCGGGGACAGATGATGATCTTGTTGAACTGGCAAAGAAAAATGCATACAACCTTTCGGCAGGCCACAGTTTCATCCTCTTGATGAAAGACATGTTTCCCATCAATGTATTGAACGCCATAAAAAATGTTCCTGAAGTTTGCAGGATTTTTTGTGCTACGGCAAATCCTGTGGAAGTCCTTATCGCAGAAACAGAACAGGGGCGAGGAATTATCGGTGTCGTTGACGGTTTTAAAACAAAGGGTATTGAAACAGAAGCGGATATTAAAGAACGAAAGGAATTTTTACGGGTAATCGGATATAAGCAGTAAAAAAAATGCCTAAAATTCCCTAAAATGAGCCGATCCGCCAAACTACGAAGGCGGACAAGAGTGAACTATAGTTTGTCTAATTCTGCGTTAAATTATGAGGCCTTTGAAAAATGTTCAGTTTTGTTCAAGGCCAAGGAAGGTGAAAATTTTAACCACAGTAATACATTGAGTATTTCGAGGATTAAAATTTTATCCTGACGCAGGCATTGGGCAAAAGGGGGCATTTTTCAAAGGCCTCATCATATGTACATAAGTTTGGCTTCCAATTGACCTTCCTTCAGTTGAATAAGGGCATAACCGCCCATACACAACATTCCCGGATTTATCACCTTCGTTTTTCCAATAAAATCCTCGGAGTCTGCCTCGTGAATATGGCCGGTGAGACAGATATCCGGCTGGACACGCTGGATAAATTCCAGGACGGACTTGTTGCCAACGTTTTCCCCTGAAGGCAGCTCAGCTGCTTTTGATGCAAATGGGGGATCATGTGCCACCAGAATCAGTTTTGGAAGGTGCTTTATTTGTTCATACCCCATTTCGAGCCATTGTCCCAGCATGGCATCCGGAACCTCTGAAGGGGTCCTGAAAGGCGTTGGTGTTGAATATCCTACCCCCATGATACCGATATTTTCCGCTAACTGTTTGCCTTTTGCGTGAATATTCCACCCTTTTTCATCCAGATAATCCGTAATTTCAACCCGATCCATATTTCCGATCTGTGCATAAATATTAGAATTGATAGCAGAGACCGCATTTAGCATCTGACTTGCCCTGCGCCGTCCTCCCCTGTTGGTAATGTCCCCGCTGATGATGACGCCGGCAGCATCAGCCAAATCGGGGATTTCATTTAGAAGGGAAATGTCTTCGTGGATATCACCAACTCCTATCCAGAATTTATCATTTACACTCATCATATGATCCCTTTTTTTGGGTTATTTTAGTGTCGCATCTGAATATGGCTAAAAACCTTTGAGGTCACAGGACGAAATAAAATTTCTATGGTAAAATATTAACACTTCTGTTGATGATAGAAGCCATATATCCGGCCCCAAATCCGTTATCGATATTTACAACGGCAACATTTGAGCTACAGCTGTTCAACATGGCAAACAGCGCCGTTAAACCGCCAAAGCTGACGCCGTAGCCCACACTTGTAGGAACTGCGATAACCGGTCGGCTGACCATCCCTGCTACCACGCTGGGAAGCGCACCTTCCATTCCGGCAACGACCACAAGAACAGACGCCTCTTCGATCAGTTTTTTATGGTCAAACAAGCGGTGAATGCCGGCAACACCGACATCAAAAACAGATTCCACCTTGTTTCCCATAAACTGTGCCGTAAGCAAGGCTTCTTTGGCAACCGGTATGTCTGATGTTCCTGCTGATATGACAATAATGGTGCCTTTGCCCCTTTGGGGAATGTCATGTTTTTTCCAGACAACCATTTTCGCATCTTCATGGTATTCGGCATCAGGAAAGCGTGAGATCACCTGATCCGCATGATGTGCTTGGATACGTGTGACCAGTACGATATTTTCCTGGACGAGCATTTTTTCCATAATACCGACAATCTGATCGACAGTTTTTTCTTGCCCGAAGATGACTTCAGGAAAGCCCTTGCGAAGGGAGCGATGATGGTCTATATGTGCATAATCTAAATCCTCAAACGAAAGATGCTTTAATTTATGTGCAGCATCCTCAACCGAAATATTGCCTGTGGCAACATGGTCAAGGAGCTGTTTTAAAGATGTCATATCCATGATATAATTCCTTAAAAAAGCTGACGTTTAATGTTAAGTACTATTGATAACCCAAACCTAATAAACGGGTCAACAAAATCTTAGTATGGAGAAAGATATGAAGATTGTCGTCATAATTCCTGCAAGGTACGATTCTACCCGGTTTCCTGGCAAGCCGCTTAAACTTCTTGAAAATGGAAAACCCATGATCCAACAGGTATATGAACGCGCGAATCTGTCAAATATCGTAACAGACGTTGTCGTTGCCACAGACGATCAGAGGATTTTTGATGCTGTAATGGATTTTGGCGGTAATGCGGTCATGACCAGCAAAGAAAACCGTTCAGGTACAGATCGGGTGGCGGAAGCAGCAGAAAAGATGGGTCTTGATCTTGATGATATTGTAGTAAACATACAAGGGGATCAACCTGAAGTTCATCACCAGCATTTACAGGATGTTGTCAGTCCATTTAAGACCGAGCCGGGCACTGAAATGAGCACGCTGGCCTTTAAAATTGTTAAGAAAGGCGAAATAACCAATCCCAAAGATTGTAAAGTGACCTTTGATAATAGAGGATATGCGCTGTATTTTTCTAGATCCCCGATCCCCTGTGCCCGAGATGCCGACACAATTTTTAATACCTATAAACATCTGGGTATTTATGCGTATACCAGACGCTTTCTGGAAACATTCAGAATCCTCCCCGAAGGAAAACTCGAAAAGATTGAAAAACTCGAACAGTTGCGGGCTATTGAATACGGGTATCAAATACGGGTGGTCATTACCGAATACGATTCTCCGGAAGTTGATTATCCGGAAGACATTTTCAGGCTTGAAAAGACTCATTGAAGAAAGTTTCAGATAAGCAACTTGAAACAATTATGATTTTTTTGTTTTGCCGGTTTCCTTTTTGCTGACAAAAAGACACTCGAGTTGAGAACTGACACGTACTTGTATGGATGGAAGCTGTTTGGATTTGAATTTCATGGCTTTGCAGCCATGGGGGAAGTTTTTATCCCACGTAACATAGTAATGTTTGCATTTATGGCAGTCTATCATTCTGTTGTGTCATATTTTAGGGTTGATTTACTAAGGAGTATACATTAATGGCAATAAGAAATCAAACCATGGCGATTTATGGAGGGGGATTGAATGAAAGATAGACGAAAATTTATACGGTTCCCTGTGAGGATTGGTGCTCATTATTCAGAGGGGAATAAAGAGGATTGGAAACAGCAGTGTTCCATCGTGAATATCAGCAGAGAAGGAATGGGTGTTACTGTATACTTAAAGACGAAACTTTCTTTGGGTTGTATGCTGAAATTTATGGTGGATATTCCTGAAAGAGAAAAATCGGTTTCTTTTTCCGGGACTCTGAATTGGATTAAAGCGCTCAAGGAAGACCCGGATTATAATTATAAAGGTGGTATCAAGTTGATAACCATAGATCCTGAAGACAAGTGGGCACTTCTTGATTTCGCTTATGAGGCGTGGAAGGAGAAGCAGGAAGCAGGTGATATCAAAGAGACGTTATCTAAATAGTAGAGTAGGGGTATTTTTGCGAATTCGTTTTTCTTCTATCCGGTAGAACACGACGATCATTTTTGAAAGAAAGAGATACAATTACCCCCTCTCTAACACTATTGCGTCGATCCTGTCCGTTTTTACGTCTCTCCTTGAAACTCGACTTTTTACCGTCTTTGTAAAAAGGTTTTTTATGAGTTCCTTCCTCTTTGGCAGATTGTATTTTCCCAACCACGATATCCATAACCCATTCTCCTTATCATTTACCCCCTTTCTTGTTTTTTCGGCACTTGTTGTCAAAATCTTTAGGGTTTATGGAAAATACACGCCGTTTTTTTAAAAAGCAGCATCCATTGAGCGATTTGAAAAGAAAAAACTTCCAGACTGCTCAATTATTTGGTTTTATCAAATGTATTTTCTAGGCACACAACAATCGTAAAGGTTCCAGCATCGATTGTAAAAGGAATGGCGATTTTGGGACCTTTAGTCGTAGATTCGATCTTGTGGTTTTTGCCGGTAATCACTGTGGGAATAGCGCCGTGGAATAGTCTGCCCATTTCTTCCAGCTCTTTTCTTGCCTGACCGGATATCATATTTGTGATTTCGCCAACAGCATCTGAAACTTCATCATTTAATTCCTTCATTTCTTCCCCGAACATGTTTGAAACGACCTTTAATATACACAATTCATCAAAGGTAACTGAAACCGTCCCATTTTGTTCACCTGTAAATCCGATAATACCGGAAACATCACCCTGGGCAACGTTATCTTTTTTGAGGTAAGGTTTTCCCGCTTGGCATTTAACAAATGCCATGGTTTGAAGAACATTCACGGTTGCATTGATAAAAGGGTTGATAAGTTTAACATCCATCGACCTTCCTCCTTTGTTTTAGATTCTAAAATAGCCCGGGTTTGTCGTTAATTATATCATTTGTTCCTGCATTTTTAATCCATTAACTGCGGGCAAGTCAACCATAACTTTTGCCATTATTCCATTTGGAATCAAGGCAGACTCCACCCCTCTGGGATGAAATCAAAGCCTGGCCATCTGAGTCAAGATTCTTCATTTTTCAGTTTTAAATTTAATAAACAGCTTAAGTCGAAATTGCGATAAAAAGATGCCGGCGTGTTGCGGTTCAGTGGCAATTACTCCGGTTTTTTTTGGGAAAGGTCTTGTTCGATAATCGTACCGGGTTTTGGTATATCGGTTTCTTTGGGGAGATGAAGAACTGGGCGCCGATGTTGTTTCCGTCTGATTTGACGACATGGATTTTTCAGGTTTGGTTTGGCTTTGTTTCTTGGGCGACGTTTGAACCTTTCCCAGTTCATTTAACATTCTTTCCACAGATTTTATTCTGTCTTCAAGATTGGTTGTTAATTGGCGCAACGCTAACTGGTAGACTTTCTGTTGATCTTTCAGGGCTGTTAGGTCGGCTTTGGAAGATTTCAGTGACGAGATTTCCGAACGTATCGTTTGAAGATCATTTTTTGAGCTGTCCATGAATTGAGAAAAAATTACCAGTTTTGCAGAAGATGTTTTGTCCATGGCCCTCAATTCTGATGAAATTTTCTCAAGGTCTTTGGGAATAGAAGCCAATGTTTGTTCAATATGTTGAATGGCACTTTCGGTGTTTTCATTATCTTGTTTCCTTGCAGATCTGATGTACTTTATCGCGGTTTCCGCCTCTTTTGTCGCTGTCTGTAACGAAGCGGTTGCCTTTTCAAGTTCCGCGATCTTTTTGCTCAGGGTCTCCTCAATTTTTGCCTCCTTAATGGAAAGGGAAGAAAATCTGGATTCAAGTTCTTTGGAAAGGGTTTGAACCCCCATGTTTCCCTCGGTGTTTATATTGGAGAGATTCTTTTTCAAATCAAAATAAGCTATAAGAATAATGATAACAACCAAAAAGGGGATAATGATCGAGAAACGGGTAATTCGCTTGTGTAACTTTTCAACTTTCAGATCGTCTAAATCTTCTTGAACCTGGAATTCCGGAGTTTCATCATCCAGTTGCATCTCAAATTTTTTGGATTCAGTCATTTCTAATTATTCCCATTCGATAGTACTGGGCGGTTTTGAACTAATATCGTAGACCACTCTATTAACGCCCTTAACTTCATTAATGATACGGTTTGAAATTTTTCCAAGTAGTTTGTGCGGTAGTTTTGCCCAGTCGGCAGTCATTGCATCTTTGCTTGTCACCGCCCGAATGGCAACGATGTTTTCATATGTTCGCTTGTCTCCCATGACGCCGACACTTTTTATGGGCAATAGAACGGCAAAAGACTGCCATAATTTTCGATAATAACCACTGTTTTTTATTTCATCAAGCAAAATATCATCAACATTTCTTAATATCAAAAGGCGCTTGTTGTTTATTTCTCCGATGATTCTAATGGCAAGGCCCGGGCCAGGAAAAGGTTGCCGCCATATCAGATTTTCATCCAGGCCCAACGCCTTGCCCAAAAGGCGAACTTCATCCTTAAACAAATATTTTAAAGGTTCAACAAGCTTTAATTTCATGTTTTTGGGAAGCCCGCCGACATTGTGATGGGATTTAATTACCGATGTCGGACCGCCGAAAGCCGATTGTGACTCAATAATATCCGGATACAAGGTTCCCTGGGCTAAAAATTCCGCATTTTTTATCCTTCTGGCTTCGGCTTCAAAAACATCCATAAAGACTTTGCCGATAATTTTCCTCTTTTTTTCCGGATCGGTGATTTTAGAAAGTGCTTTTAAAAAATTGGTTTTGGCATTTACAAACCGGATGTTCATTTTTAGGTGTTGCTTAAAGGTCTTTTTGAGCTTTTGAGCCTCATCCTTTCTAAGGAGGCCGTTATCAACGAATATGCAGGTCAGGTTTTTCCCCACAGCATGGTGAAGCAACAGGGCGGTGACCGATGAATCGACACCGCCGCTTAAACCGAGAATGACTTTTTTGTCTCCGACGACGTCTCTGATTTGAGAAACCGAGTCCTTGGCAAAGGATTTCATGGTCCACGTCCGTTTGCAGCCGCACACTTCAAAAAGAAAGTTACGCAGCATGGTTTTGCCCTTGGCCGTATGGTGAACTTCAGGGTGGAACTGAAGGCCGTAAAGATGTTTTTTAGTATGAACCGTTGCAGCAAATTTTGTGTTTTCAGTGGATGCCGTTATTTTAAAACCATTTGGCAGTTTAGTGATGGAATCACCATGGCTCATCCAGGTTTTTGTTTTTCTACCCACAGCTTTAAACAAGCCCGCTTCTTTTTTAACTTTAAGTTCTGCAAAACCATATTCCCGCTTTCTGGCTTTTTTAACGGTTCCCCCCAGCGCGTTGATCATAAATTGCATGCCGTAGCAGATTCCAAGTACAGGAATTTGAAGATTAAAGATTGCCTCATCACACTTGGGGCTATTTTTTTCATAGATGCTTGATGGCCCTCCTGAAAGGATAATCCCTTTGGGGCTAAGGTGTTTAATATAGTCAATATCGACATTCGGCGGATCGATCTGACAGTATACATGGAATTCTCTGACCCGACGGGCAATGAGCTGGTTATATTGTGAACCAAAATCGATAATCAGTATCATGGGTTTTCCTCTTTTTGCTCTTTTCGGCAGGATTCAAGCTGGAACCTAAATTGAGCGATTGTCGAGGTTGCCGCATATACAAGGAAGATGTCGTTCCGCTATAGTCAACTATGCAGGATGGCATCTGACACAGTAGATGCGGTAAGATCGGCAATCCCGATGGGTTTCAAATTTTAAAAATAATAATCAAGATAATTCATTAAAAATTAAAAATATTTTATCTCCTTTTAAAATTTGAAACGCTCAACTTGGGTGGAATTTATCGACAGTGTACCCTAACAAACGGCTTAAGTAAACAATTTGCAGAAACATGCTGAATATGTTAGAAACGGCCTGAAAAGTCAACTTTTATGTTAAACTTCAATTGAGGATAATACCGATAACTTGTTGATGGGTTGAGAAGTTGGGCTGTAAATATAACACCTGAGAAAATGACCAATGAATAAAATAATTGTCCAGATTTATGAAGTCCAAATACCTTCCGAGGCTGAGAAACTGATGGCCTTCGGCGTCGATTATATTGGCAGTGTTGTTGTATCACAGGAATCGTGGAAAGTTCCTTCCATCAGGGATACCGTACACTTGGTTCAGGGGAGGAATGGCAGGAGCAGCTTGATACCGCTGTTTGATGATCTTGAGACCATATGTTTCATGCTCGATTACTACAAACCCGATATTATCCATTTTTGTGAAGCGATAACCCTTGAAAATGGTCCTGGCGCATCCTGTAAAAAACTTGTATTTTTACAGAAAAACATTAAAAAAAGATTTCCTGAGATTAAAATTATGCGATCGATCCCAATTCCTCAACCCAAATTGCCGAGCCAAGGAGAAACCCTTGAGCTGGCGCGCATGTTCGAGGGGGTCAGCGATTTTTTTTTGACAGATACTCTGATTGTAAAATCATCCGGATCTATTTTTGATCTTCAGCCGGTCAAAGGTTTCGTGGGTATCACCGGTAAGACATGCAACTGGGACGTGGCAGCGCAACTGGTTCAGTCAAGTCATATTCCTGTGATATTGGCAGGAGGCATCACCCCCGGCAATGTCTTTGACGGCATTATGCAGGTTATGCCCGCAGGCGTCGACAGTTGCACCGGAACCAATGTGTTGGACTCTAAAGGGCGTTCAATACGGTTCAAAAAAGACCTCGAAAAGGTAAAACATATGGTTGCTGAAGTGCGCAGAGCGGAACTATGTTTAAATGAACTAAAGTTTGAAATGAACTAAAGTGAGTTAAAATTTTGGATTTCATTTCCATTGAATTTAGGCATTATAGATCAATTTAGGCACTTTAAAATTAATTCAATTTTCTAACGAAGAAATATTTGAGGGTATCAATGTAGGTATTAATAAGAGATAATTTGCGGAGGATAAAAGTAATATGTACACCAGCAGTGATTTGAGAAAAGGTCTAAAAATAGAGATCGACGGTGACCCATATGTGGTGGTTCAGTATGAATTTTCAAAACCCGGCAAAGGCAAAGCCTATTACAAGTGCAAGCTCAAGAATCTTTTGACCGGTGCTCAGTTCGATCGAACCTTTAGATCCAGCGATAAATTCGACGAGCCTCACCTGGAAGATCATGAAATGGAATATTTATATTCAGACGGTGAAAAGTACTGCTTTATGAATACAGCGACCTATGACCAGATCTTTCTCACCAAAGATCAGGTAGGTGATGCCATCAATTTCTTAAAAGAAAATACGGCGTGTAATGTTCTTTTATTTAGAGGAAATCCCATTGGAATATCGTTGCCTATTTTTGTGGACTTAAGAATTGAAAAAGCAGATCCCTGGGCTAAGGGAGACACTGCTTCGGGCAGCACAAAGCCGGTAATCCTTGAAACCGGTTATGAGATTCAGGTCCCACCGTTTATTGAAGAGGGGGAAATCGTTCGGATTGACACCAGAACCGGAGAATATGTAGGGCGCGTAAAAAGTTAAGGGATAAAATTGATGGCCTGTGTCTAAGATAATTTCTTCATCCTAAACTGAGCGTTTCAAATTTTTGAAATGGTTATTTTAATAATATTTTTAAGGTATTCTGCCATTCTGAATTTCAAGAATTTGAAACCCTACTGGATTTCCAATTTCACCGCATATACTGCGTCAGATGCCGTTCCGCATAGACGACTATAGCGAAACGACATCTTCCTTGTATCTGCAGCGAACTTAAAAATCGCTCAATTTAGGTTCATGAAAGATTCGATGGTCTAAACCTGGGATTTGCCCTTCAATCGGCAATAAGCCAGAGGCTTATAAATCATCAATCATAAAAGGTTTTCCCCATTTTTCAGAAAAAGCTATTTTTCCCGCAGGTTTTCTTTTTCTTTTTTTTCCGGGCGCATCTTTTGGATACCCCACCGCCAACAAGGCGGAAACCTTTATTTTTTTGGGTATTCCAAGGATGTCTTTGACATTAGTTTCATCAAACCAGCCGATCCAACAGGTCCCAAGGCCAAGTTCCGTGGCTTTTAACACCATATGTTCCATGGCGATGCCAAGATCAATCTGGTAATATTCGATGCCGGTGATACGGCCGCCGACACGGTTTGCAATAACATCAAGCTGGGAGCATCCCACAATTACCAGCGGCGCCTGTTCGAGCCATTTGTTCGGAATAATGGGCCGCATGGCTTCATGACAAATTTTTCGAATAATTTCACGTTGGGTTACGAAGATAAAACGCCAGGTCTGGCTGTTGCAGGCAGACGGGGAAAGACGCGCCGCCTCGATG
Source organism: uncultured delta proteobacterium (assembly GCA_963706295.1). Classification (GTDB taxonomy): domain Bacteria; phylum Desulfobacterota; class Desulfobacteria; order Desulfobacterales; family UBA11574; genus UBA11574. The sequence goes on from CAVPLW010000006.1 coordinate 227,151, forward strand.
ATGGAGAGGATGTCGTTTTCGTTTACGGGTCTTGAATCAAAAGATCTTACGGACCTCCGGGTGTTGAATATCTGATCAAGTTTCATGTTTGTTGCTTGATACTGTATTTGTTTATTCTGTTTCCATCCATCTCTTCCACGGTGACAATATATTTTCCAATGGTGATATTTTCCTTTTCAGCGGGAATTTTTCCAATGGTATTAAGGATATACCCAGAAAACGTGTCATAATCTTTTGAATCCGGAATATTCATCCCTACGATTTCATTGACTTCGTCGATATCCGACTTTCCAAGAACGATCCATTCCTTATTGTCTTTGTGTTTCACGATATGGGGTTCTTCTTTATCGCTTTCATCCCTGATTTCTCCCACAATCTCTTCCAGGGCGTCCTCAAGGGTGATCAAGCCGGATACGCCCCCATGTTCATCCACAACAATGGCCATATGGTGCTTTCTTTTTTTGAACTGATGAAGCAGCTTGTCGAGTTTTTTGTGTTCCGGAACAAAATAGGGAGGCGTCATAACTTTACGGACATCGATTTCTTCATTGGAGGTAATTTTATGCAAAAAGAGATCTTTTATGTTTACGATGCCGACGACATGGTCAATATCGTCCTCGATCACAGGAATTCTTGTAAAACCCGATTTGACGATATTTTCCAAGTTCAATTCTTCATCCGCTTCGATAACGAACATGTCCGCCCTTGGCGCCATGATTTCCGAAGCATTGGTATCATCGAACTCAAAAATGTTATGGATCAGTTCCTTTTCTTCTTCTTTTATTTCACCCTCCTCTTCAACAACTTCAACAAAGGTCATCAGCTCTTCTTCGGTGACGGCGGGGGTCTTTTTAATTTTTCCGGTGAGCTTTGGAATAAAATATAAAAAAATAACAAGAGGATAAAAAAATATCGAGAGCCAATATATGGGATATATGACCATTCTAGCGATTAAAATATTATTTCGTGTGGCGATGGACTTCGGCAATACCTCACCAAAAACCAGGATCAGAAAAGTCATGACACCGGTTGCGATACCTACCGCATAATTTGGGAAATAATGAATGGTGACGGATGTTGCCAGGGCGGCTGCACCGACATTGACGATGTTGTTTCCGATGAGAACAGTAGAGAGGAGCCTGTGAGGATTGTCCTTCATCTGTTTGATCAGAACGTAAGACTTGTGTTTATTTTTGGCCAGATGTCTGGCTTTTGTTCTACTTATTGAGAAAAGGGCGGTTTCCGCAGAAGAGAAAAAGCCGGACAGAAAAAGCAAAACAATCAATACAATAATCTGGTTTATCATGATACCTACGGGTCTTACAAAACCCTCAAAAACAAACTGTTAGATCCTTTTTTTTAAGGTGTGTATTCTGAAAATATCCGTTAAGAACGGTTTGCTTATTTCTCTTGCAAAGAAAAATGGGTCATGCAATATGAAATTTGTCTTATAATATGTACAGATTTTTTATTTTTCAAGTCAATAAACTCAAATTGAGCGTGATTTTGCGAATTTATGCAACAAAAAAATGATATAAAAGAATATATCCAATCCCTCCTTTCGTCCAAACGCATGGGAAACCAGGTGGTTTATCATACCGTATTGCCGGATTACCCTGCTCGGGTATCAAAACCCGAGAAGCCATGGCCCAAAATAATAGATCGTATGATTCAATCCGCAGGTATACGAGATCTTTACCGGCATCAGGCGGACGCCATCGATTTCATCCGGTCCGGTCGTCACCTGGTGGTTGCGACCCCCACAGCCAGCGGCAAGACGATGATTTACAATCTCCCTGTAGTGGAAAATATATTAAAAAACCCGGATTCCAAAGCATTGTATATTTTTCCCCTAAAGGCCCTTGCCCAGGATCAGCTTCGTACATTTGAAGCCCTAATGAAACACAACGAAGACGTAAAACCTAAAATCGCCATTTACGACGGAGACACCTCTGCCTGGCATCGAAAACGAATAAGAGAAGCCCCGCCCAACATTCTTTTGACCAACCCTGAAATGATCCACCTTTCACTGTTGCCCCATCATCAAAAATGGGCTGATTTTTTTTGTGGTCTTGACATGGTGGTGGTGGATGAAGTTCATACCTATCGAGGCATCATGGGCTCGCACATGGCCCAGGTTTTCAGACGGTTTCAAAGGATATGTTCGTTTTACGGTGCTGATCCGACATTTGTTTTTTGTTCCGCCACTGTGTCCAATCCTGCCCAACTTGCCGAGCAGCTCACAGGCCTGAAGGTCGAAACCATCACAAAAAGCGGTGCCCCTTTGGGCAAAAAACACGTTGTCTTTATCAATCCGGTTCAGGGCCCGGCACAGACCGCCATACTTTTGCTCAAAGCTGCGCTCCACCGGGGCTTGCGCACCATTGTTTATGCCCAGTCGAGAAAACTCACCGAGTTAATCGCCATCTGGGCCGGGAGTCAATCCGGTCCATATGCACAACGGATCAGTGCCTATCGGGCTGGGTTTCTTCCTGAAGAGCGAAGGGAGATCGAAGCAAAACTTGCCAAGGGCGACCTTTTGGCGGTGATATCCACCAGTGCCCTTGAACTCGGCATCGATATCGGCGATCTGGATCTTTGCCTGCTGGTGGGGTATCCCGGTACGGTTGTGGCAACTTGGCAGCGCGGCGGCAGGGTAGGGCGCAGCGGACAGGAGTCCACCCTGGTGCTGATTGCCGGAGAAGATGCCCTGGATCAGTATTTTATGCGCCATCCGGAAGATTTTCTGAAACGAGAACCCGAAGCTGCGGTGGTCAATCCATACAATACCGAGATTATGTCCAGACACATCATTTGCGCAGCAGCAGAGATGCCGCTAAAATCCAATGAACCCTTTATGCTGGAGGAACATGTTGAAAACGCCGTACTTGGCCTCGAGGAAAGCGGTGCGCTTTTAAAAAGTGGAGATGGGACTGAACTCTATTCCAGCCGGCTGGCGCCCCACCGCCATGTGGATCTCAGGGGAACGGGAAACCGGTTTCATATTGTCAGTAAAAATACCGGGAAAAGCAAAGGAGAGATCGATGAATTCAGGGCCTTTAAAGAGACCCATCCCGGAGCCATTTATCTTCATAAGGGCGACACGTTCCTGGTCAACACCCTGGATCTGGACACAAAGACCGTAAAGGTGTCCAGGGCCAAGGTCGATTATTATACCCGGGTGCGGTCTGAGAAAAATACGAAAATACTCGAAATATACGACACTAAAACCATATTGAATACAAGTGTTTATTTCGGACGTCTTAAAGTTACAGATCAAGTGACGGGATATGAAAAATGGCGGATACATGCCAAAAAAAAGTTGAGCATCACGCCGCTGACGCTTCCGCCGCTGATATTTGAGACCGAAGGCCTGTGGTTTAAAATTCCTGCTCAGATTCAAAGACAGGCTGAAGCACAGTATCTCCATTTTATGGGTGGGATTCACGCCATTGAACATGCGGCCATCGGTATTTTTCCCCTTTTGGTGATGGCGGACCGAAATGACCTTGGGGGTATCGCCACTCCTCTTCACCCTCAGGTGGGCAGCGCAGCGGTATTTATTTATGACGGGGTTCCAGGGGGCGCCGGCCTGAGCAGACAGGCCTTTAAAAAAGCAAAGGATTTGCTTGAAAATACACTTGACGTGATCCACGCATGCCCGTGTGAGACAGGTTGTCCATCCTGTGTGCATTCGCCGAAATGCGGTTCCGGAAACCGGCCCATTGACAAGGCTTCAGCGATTTTTCTGTTGGACAAGCTTATATCTGCGCAAGATGCTGCAACGCCGGAAACATATCCGGCAGATACATGGTCTAAAGAAAAAGAATTTCGTCCACCTGAAAAGGTCATATCGTTTCAGAAGAAAAAAGCGGTGATGGATCGGGGCAAAAGATTTGCCGGCCACAAGGGGCGGCTGCGAAAAAGAATGCTCGCAAGGCGCAGGGTATTCAAAGAAGCGTGTAAAACCCCTTCAATAGCCCGGGCTCCGGCCAACGCATCGGATATCAGATTTTGTATCTTCGACATCGAGACACAGCGATCTGCCCAGGAAGTGGGCGGCTGGCATCGGGCGGATTTAATGAAAATGAGCTGTGCCGTATTGTATGACTCAAAAAAAGATCAATATTTCGAATTTTTAGATGATCAGGTGGATCAGCTCATCGAACATTTTAAAAAATGCGATCTGGTGGTGGGGTTCAATGTCAAACGATTTGATTTCAGGGTGCTTGCCGGGTATTCGGATTTTAATTTTGAACAGCTTCCCACCTTAGATATCCTTGAAGACGTCCACAATCGTCTCGGTTACAGGCTGTCTCTGGATCACCTTGCCAAAGTGACTCTGGGCAAGAAAAAGACGGCGGACGGGCTTCAGGCCCTTCAATGGTGGAAGCAGGGGCGGATACGTGAGATTATCGACTACTGTACGTCGGATGTAGAGATTACCAAAGACCTGTTCCAGTACGGTAAAACCAACGGTTATCTGCTTTTTACCAACAAGGCCAAAAAAACGGTGCGGATACCTGTTAATTGGTAGTAAAAATATGACAGGATTAACAGGATGGACATGATTTAAATCCTGTTAATCCTGTCTGATAGTATTGGATTTCGGATAAATAATCAGCCGGTCTCCCGGATGGATTGGTTTGTTCAAGTCTATACGGTTCCAGATAATAAGAACCGCCAGGGGAACATCGAATTTATCGGCAATGGATGACAGGTTGTCTCCCTCTTTAATGATGTAGATCCGATCCGTCCGCTTTCCCTCATATTCCTTAACCAGTTTCTTATAACGCGCGTTAAATCCATTACTTGCTCCTTTGGGAATCAGAATCGAATGGGTGCCTTCGGTGAGATAGTGTCCCCGAATTTCGGGATTGAGGTCCTTGATGACTTTAAAGTCAGTTTTAGATGCCTTTGCAACAAGGTTCAGTGGAATTTCCTGAAAACAGTCGATGCTGATTCGGTCGAATTCAAGAGGCGGATAATAATCTGCATCCGTGAGATAAAAGCCGAATCGATCAGGTTCCGAAAGAATCAGTTTGGCCGAAAGAATGCGGAAAATGAATCGCTGGGTTTCAAGGGGCAAATAGAGACGGTAATAATCCCGGGTGTGTTGCACCATGATTTCAGCTTCCAGTCCTTCTTCACCCATGTTGTATGCAGCGGCTGAAAGGGTCCAGGACCCCATCAATTCATAAAGTGCCTTTAAATGTGCTATTGCAGCCCGGGTAGAGGCAAATATATTTCGTCTCTCATCCATGGCATCATCAATAATCAGCCCGTATCTGCCGCCTGTATCGGGTAGAATCTGCCAGAATCCAATGGCCCCCTTAATAGATCCGGCATGGGGGAGAAGGGCGCTTTCGGCAATGGCTATATACTTAAGATCTTCCGGCATGTTGTTTTCCTTCAACATTTTTTCAATATACGGCAGATATCGGCGGGATCGCTTCAACCAGAGAATCACCTGGGGTCGATCTCCAAGGGATAACAAAAGTTCCTTTTCCAGCCGTTCCAGAACCTCCTGGTTTTCCATGGGAACCCGTTCTCCGCAAAAGGAGAGGGTATCCATCTTTTTAACAGATGTCAGCAAAGAAGGAAGATCCAAAGGATTGGGCGAAGCACCAAAAGCCTCAAATGTCAAAACCAGTACTATTGCTAAAATCAGAAAAATCGTTTTTTTCATATGTTTTTTCGTCTCTAATATATTTTCCTCATTTTGTTTACGATCAGTTGAGGTATTAGCAAATCACTTTAGCGCTCGAAAGTCAAATCGACCATAAAAATAATAGTATATAACGGTTGTCATAAATATATTCCGAAACCGCTTCGTGATCAGCAGGAAATCAGGTCATTATTGTGTCAATCGCCATTGTACTTGACTTTGTCTTCGAAGTGTTCTATCATACCGCTCAATAATTATACCAACGAAAGGGCAAAGCTGTCGAAAGGCAGTGACGCAAAGCCACGGGTCCAAAGCTCCAAAGGCCATGATCGCCGGGCTACCGAAGGTACCAGCAAACGCCTTCATACACTTGCTACTAAGGCGTTTTCTATTTTCAGAAGTTCATCGGCAAATGAGCTGACCTCCCGTGGTGTATAACCCAAAAACAGGGAGGTGTTCCATGACAACCGCCGGATTTTTACCAACGATTACCGCCAGTCCCTTTCTTTCCACCTTCATATGGATCATTTTAATTCTTGCAGCCATGTATTTGGCGCGTAAACCGAGTCATCGCTGCCTGGCATCTTTTAGCATGATTATTCGAAATAGCATGCGGCTTTTTGCTACTTCGGTCAAACTGGCTGAAAAGCGCCTGAACGATCGCAACCGGGATGTATTGCTCAGTGCCGGGAGGCAGCATGCCGAACGTTGTGTGGAAAGGGAGTTTGAACGTATCAGCACTGCGGTACAACGAGACTTGGAGGGGTATCCTCAGGTTCATCGCCAGTTGAACGAGGGCCTCGTCAAACTGGACGAAGACTACCAAAATAGCGTTGAAATTCCTCAGGAGCTTCCTGACTGGATCAAGGTCATTAAAGCGATTGCGAGCATTCGACCCAACAATGACCCTATCGTCGGCAATATGCTGGAAGACATTCATAAGACTTTATCCGAACAGCACATAAAAGCACTCGAACAGCACCGTGTGGATGCTTCCAAACGTCATGCGATCCTCAATCGAATGCTGCCCCTAGTACGCGGCATAAAAAAGACCCTCGGCAGTTTGAATAAATCCTTTTCTGATTTGAACTTTCGGGCCAAACGGATCGATCGTTACATGGACAACTATGAACAGATCCGTGAACAGACCGACACGGCCATGCGAACGCTTTCTTCTTCCTCGCTGACTCAGTTTTTCATTTCCGGCGCGGTTCTTATTATCGCTCTCGGCGGCGCCATAATTAACTTTAATCTCATCGCTCTGCCGATGTCCGAAATGGTGGGCGGCGCCAGCTATATCGGCCCGTACAAGACGTCAGATATAGCCGGTTTGGTCATCATCTGCCTCGAGATATGTACCGGTATTTTTTTGATGGAGTCGCTGCGTATCACGCGACTGTTTCCAATCATCGGCAGCATGGACGATCGCATGCGTATGATGCTGTTCTGGATCGCCTTAAGCCTGCTGGCCATTTTAGCCGGTGTGGAATCGGCGCTGGCCTTTATGCGCGACCGGATTGCAGGTGATATGGAGGCATTGCGTCAGAGCCTGGCAGGTGTATCACCCAGTACCGTAGCCGGCAGTGTGATCCCAACAGTCGGACAGATGGTAATGGGCTTTATCTTGCCGTTTATTCTCACCTTTGTGGCCATACCTTTGGAATCCTTTGTGGAATCTTCCCGAACCATTTTAGGTCTAATCGCTGCCTGGATGCTTCGCTCTTTGGCCTTTGCATTGCGACTGATCGGCAATCTCGGGTTCTACATTGGGCGGTTGACGATAAACCTGTACGATCTGGTTATTTTCCCGGCGCTTTGGCTGGAGGGGGTTGTGACCCAATGCCTGTTTCGGACTCAAACCAATGACAACGCCGCAGATAAAGAGAAGACGATCGGCTCGGGGACCATGCCCGCTGTGGATCCACTGGCCAAAAACAAGGAGATGGCAAAATGAAATATTTTCGATTTTGGCTCATCGGTTTTTTAATCCTTTTGACCGGCTGCTCACAACAATCGAACCGTGCAAAAGGGGTCTACATGTTGCTGGATACATCTGGAACCTATGCTGTGGAGTTGAAGAAAGCCCGTTTGATCATCAACTACCTCCTGGGCACGTTACAGCCCGGAGACACCATGGCTGTGGGATGCATCGATACCGGCAGTTTCAGTGAAAAAGACATTGTCGCCAAGGTCACATTTGATGCCCGACCATCGGTGGCCAATAACCAGAAGCGCGCTTTTAAAAACAAAATCAGTTCGTTTGTAACGGGTGTTCGAAAAAGCAGATATACCGATATCTCCGGTGGCTTGCTTCAGGCCATTGAGTATCTGAATGAATCCGGATCTGCCAATAAATACATTCTGGTATTTTCAGATCTTCAGGAAGAACTGGCCCAGGGATATGTAAGGGATGTTCCGTTTGAACTGTCCGGATTCCATATCATTGCACTTAACGTAACCAAACTGCGTGCCGACAATCAGGATCCGAAGATCTATTTGGCCCGCGTCGAGCAGTGGCGGGAAAAGGCAAAAAAAGGTGGTGGCACGTGGCGGGTAATAAATGACCTGGAGCGGCTCGATAACATCTTAGCAAAGGGATAGGGTGCCTTTGATCTGGCATGCCGTTGTGATAGGCGGGGAATGAATGGCGTTTTTTGACAGAATGTAATGATCATTTGCCGGACGCTTTCATCCCCGCCACCCTTTTACAGGTTTTAAATAAACCGTTTGATCGTTGCCGATTTTTTGAGATTTTCGATGTAACCTTGGATTTCAGTTTTTTCCTTTTCATTCTTTAAATGTTGTTCGAGCTTCAGTTGGACTTCTTTATAGGGGATGGTTCTGGCCGGTTTTTTGTCGGTTACCTTGATCAGATGATAACCGAATTGGGTCTCGACAATTCCGCTGACCTCGCCGACGTTCAACGCAAAAGCCGCATCTTCAAACGGCTTTACCATCTGGCCTCGACTGAAATAGCCAAGATCACCCTCGCGTTGGGCAGTGGGCCCTTCGGAGTTGGCTTTGGCCAGCAAACCAAACTCCTCACCCTGGCTGACTTTTTTTTGAACGGTTTCAATTTTCTTGCGGGCTTGTACTTTTTTGGATTCTTCGGCGTCGGGAGCCGCTTTTATCAGAATGTGGCTGGCTTTTACTTGCTCCGGCTGCTTAAACAAATTCGGGTTGTTGTTATAAAATGTATTGCTCTCTTCCTCGGTTACTGTGATTTTTTGGCGCACGTTGGTATCGAGCAACTGGTTTATGGCCAGGCCGCGTTGAAACTGGGCTCGAATTTCTTTTTCGGAAACATCCATCCCTTCCAGCGCTTTTTTATAGGCCGCTTCATCAGGAAATCGCTTTTTAATCTTCTCGATTTGCTCGTTGACGGCCTGGTCGTCAACTTTAATTCCTTGCTTTTGACTCTGTTGATACAGCACTTCAGCATCAATTAAGTTTTCCAAAATCCGCTTTTTAACGGTCGTTAGATCTTCATCGTTCAACGGCCGGCCTTCCTGTGCGGCCCTTTTTTGAAACATAGACAGATCGCGTTCATACTGGCTTTTGGAAATGGGTTTGCCGTTGACAGAAGCTGCCTCTTTACCGGAAGATGCTGCTTTATCTGCCCACGCCGGCCCGGTGAGAAGGCAGATGGCCATGGCGGAAATGATCAATCGGTTTGTCCCTTGGGAACATAATCGCATTCTGATACTCCTTTCAAAAACACTCGATTTATTAAAAAAATTGACACTTTCCATGGGATGGCCACGAATTGCTTTTTGTCCCAGGAGAGGGTTGGTCGTATACGCAGAAGTTCTTAATTAAAGGAAAGGATAAGAGTTCCCTTTTTAAAGCAAAAAAACTGAGGTTGTTTTGTTAATGTTGTTTGACGGCTGAGGATAAGCAACAACATATTTCGCTGCCGCTGATTCGGCAACAAGTCCCAAACGGCTTCAGGCAAACGAGATTCGAATACCAAATGAAAATTGTATTGTCAAGACGGCATTTAAATCCAAATCTGCTGAAAATCGAACTGTCAAGTATAGGTTAGGCCAATACCCCACCCAAGATCCCAAGCATTGAATCCTCAATGAGAGAAAGTCCTCCAGAGTCGGGTAAGTCAAGGGCTAAGACCGCCTCTTTTAACAAAAAAAACATATGAACAAATGGGTAGAAGGAATGGATATCTTCGAAGTGAAAATGGCTTGATATTTACAATACGAATTTGATATTTATCAAATTGTTAAAGTGTGTGATCATATCAAGGAATCTGCTGTGATTCAAAATTAAGAGTAACAAAAAGGTGAGTGTATGCAGAAAAAAGTCATCTGCTATCTAATATTTTTTATGATGTCAGTTAGTTCTGTTTATGGTGAAAATGCAACGGACTACTTTATCCGTGGTCTTAAAAGTACATCAACCCGCACGAAGATCAAATATTTTTCCAAAGCATTGGAGTTGGCTCCAAACCTGACGGAGGCTTATGAAAAACGAGGCGTGCTCTATTTTTATCAGGGAAAATTTGACAATGTTATTGTGGATTTTCAGACCTTTATTGAACTTTCACCGCCTAAAGCCGAAGCCTATCGGATGTTGGGAATGGGTTATCTTAAAAAAGGAGACTACCGATCAGCCATTTACAATTTCACACGTGCAATCGAAATAGATTCCAAAAATGCAAGTGCCTATGCCGATCGATCAGAAGCTCATTTTCTCAGTGGCAATTATGACTTAACTGTTTTGGATTCAACCAGGGCCATTGAGCTTGGTGGAAACCCGAGGGACATTGCAGACGCGTATCGAACAAGAGCCAAGGCCTTCAGGAAGACCGACAGGAACGAGGAGTCGGCCGAGGACATTAGATCTTCCTGGCAGATAGATCCTCGTTATGCCTACTATTATAAGGCTCTTTATGGATATGCCAGTCCGCAAGGTATGAGAAAAGCAGGACTTATTGCTGTTATTGGGATTGCCTTTTTGCTGCTTTTTAAATTTAAACTCAAGCCCCCTGAAAAAGACGAATAAAAATAATTTAAAATTATATTTTAAATACCCTCTCTTTAGAAGTGGTTTCAAAATCTTCAATCGGGTTCAAGGTCAAGGCGGACTGGGGCGGCCAACCGCAGGAATATCGGGAATATTTCGAGGATTGGACGTTTCAGTCCAACACAGAGATTGAGTGCGAAGGGAGGTTTTGAAACCACTTCTATTAATGATGCCAACCATGACGATAGGCGTAAGGACGATGCCGATAATGACCATGGTAGTATGGCCCCCCAAAGTTAAAGGAAAAGCGAGGGAAAACAGGCCATTTCCACCATCCGTAATAATAAGCAGGAGGCGGTGGAGCCGGATAATACCGGACTACCGGAGCCGGTGAACCACAGACTTCTTCAACGGTTTCCTTTATCAGCTTTCCGTTTTCCCAAACCCGTTTTCGCACTTTCTGGCAATTGGCGTCGTTCGATCCCTCGGGAATGGCTTCAACGGCATGTCCGTTTTTATCATAATAAATGACAGGTTTGCCATACTGGGCTGCGTCTCTGGCTGCCTGATAATCCTGATCGATTGCATTGCCGACAAGGGCGCCAAGAATGGTTCCTGCGGCCAGTCCAATAAGGGTACCCTGAGTATTGCCCCCAATCGCCTGACCTTTTTAAAGTGTCGGGTTGACAATGGTAAATGCCAATGTGTCGTTCAGTAGAGGTGTAATACAACGTGACACTTTTGGTCTGTAAACATAAACCATTGAAATTAAATTGTATTTGTGGTATGGGGAAAATGTATTCTGTTCTGAATATTATACGTCTTTAAAAGACATGTTTTTCGAAATATTTGGGTCGTGTAAAATGTTCTCCGGGTATTGATAAGGAAAACAATTTGAAAAAGAATACCCTTAAATATTTCATTAATGTCACGCTCTTTATCGACATGACCTCAACAGCAGTTTTGGGTCTTCTCTTGGGATTTGTGATTCCAAAAGGACAGGGCTATCTTTCTCAAAAATATTTCTTAGGACTTCACCGTCATGAATGGGCGGACATCCATAAGAGATCACACAAATCGGATTTGTTTCAATTCTTGGGATTACTCCATTATATTTTAGGATAAACAGCGTAAAATAAGGAAATATCATGGTTAAAAAAGAAGATAAGGCATCAAATCATGCCGAAACAGTAGAAAATGAAAAAACAGCGAATAAGAAACACCATCACAAAGGGAAATCATCGGAGAGCCGTCTAAATAAAGACATCATCCTAAAAGAGCTAAACATACGTTCCGGACAGACAATCCTTGATGCGGGCTGTGGAAATGGTTACATGTCAAAAGAATTCTCAAAATTATTAAACAATACCGGAAAAGTCTATGCATTAGATCCTGACGAATCAGCCATAAGAACACTTAAAGAAGAAACAAAAGGAACGAATATCGAACCAATAGTAGGAGACATAACCAAGAGAACACAAATAGAAGGCGCTTCAGTAGACTTGATTTATCTCTCCACTGTATTTCATGGATTTTCCAAAGAAAATATAGACGGCTTCCAAAAAGAAGTAAAACGGCTATTAAAACCCAATGCTATTCTGGCAATCATTGAGATAATAAAAGAAGAAACACCTTTCGGACCTCCTTTAGATATCAGGTTTTCTCCGGATGAATTGAAAGAAACAATAACTCTGAATCCTAAATCCATAGTTGAGGTTGGAGAGTATTTCTATATGCAGACTTTTGAGGATATAACCTGATCTGAGCGTTTCATATTGTTTCACCGCGCACTTGTCCCGCATAAAACGGGGTTCGCTTCGCTCATTCGAGACACAGAGGACACAGAGAATAATAATTTTTCAATTACCGTTGACCCCGCTTGATGCGGGACAGGGACGCCGGTAATGGAAAAGCACTAAGCAGCTTACGCTGCGGAAACAACATAAGCCATCAATTCTTTGATTGCGAGGTCCGATACGAACATTTTATTACCCGAAGGGTTGAGTCATGTTGCTTTTCGGCGTCCCTGCCCTGTGGAATGCTTGCCCAATGAAATGCAAAGCCTATTTCATCGGGGCGAAGCCTATTCCTCTGGGGTCAGCGAAAAGCAAAAAATAAAATCGAAAACTCTGCGCTCTCCGCGGCTCTGCGGTGAATAATTCTTTATTGAAGACCCTTTACATCATATGATTGAAATATTATGCGAAAATCTCACACAAGACCAGGCCGACACCTATGGATTGGTGCTGGATGCATACGGTCTGCCGTATTCCGTAAAAAGATCCGGCAACGACTGGGAAATTTGGGTCGATGAGACGATTCACAACAGAGCTTTAGGGCTTATCGAGCAATATATTGAAGAAAATCAAAATCATGCGCTGCCTGATGCGCAGGAAACAGAAACGCATCAGAGGACTTTCACAGGCATATGGGCAAGCCTGATTTTAATGGCATGCAGTATCGCCGTGAACATGTCCGGCAGCGTGGATAAAATTGTCAGGGAATATGGTGCGTCGGCCTATGATATTCTCAATGGAGAAATTTACAGGACCGTTACGGCTTTGATGCTGCACTCGAGCTACCCGCATTTGGCAGGCAATATGGCTGGAATCGCCATATTCGGCACCGCGGTTTGCAATATCACCGGAGCGGGTGTCGGCTGGTTGATGATACTGTTAACCGGGATTTTGGGAAACCTGGCCAATGCAGCCCTGTTTCAATACGGTCATATTTCAATCGGCGCATCAACCGCTGTATTTGGAGCTATCGGTATTCTGGCCGCATATCAGCTAAGCAAAAAGATAAAAATCGCCGGCCAGCGGATGAAAGCCTGGCTTCCCCTTGCCGGCGGCCTGGCCCTGCTCGGGTTACTGGGTTCAAGCAAACACTCGGACCTTACGGCACATCTGTTCGGCTTTATAGCGGGATTTTGCCTCGGACTTCTCTATGCCCTGTATTTTTGTTATCTTCTGGAAAAAAGACACCAGATCTACTGCATGGGCGCCACAATCGGTATGGTTGTTTTATCGTGGTACCGGATACTATTTCCTGAAAAACCATAAAAAAGAAGGAAAAAAACATGACTAACGGAAAAATTGAAAAATTGGCAGTATTAATAGATGCAGATAATGCCCAACCTTCTATTATTGAAGGGCTACTATCGGAAATTGCAAAATACGGAACAGCCAATGTAAAAAGAATTTACGGCGACTGGACGGTGCCCGGCCTTAAGGGGTGGAAAGAAGTTCTATTACAGTATTCTATTCAGCCCATACAGCAATTTAGATATACCTCGGGAAAAAATGCTACCGATAGTGCAATGATAATCGACGCAATGGACTTGCTTTTCGCGGGTAAATTCGACGGATTCTGCATTGTGTCCAGCGATAGTGATTTCACTAAGCTGGCTTCAAGGATAAGAGAGGCCGGTCTTGTTGTTTATGGATTCGGGGAGAAAAAAACGCCTGAAGCTTTTGTGTCCGCATGTGACAAGTTTATTTTCACTGAAGTGCTTCGATCCAAGGATGACGATACCGAGACGATTCGTCGCAAAACAACCAACGAGCTTAAGCAAGATACGAAAATAGTCAATTTGTTGAGAAATGCGGTTGAGGCTTCTTCGGATGACAGTGGCTGGGCCCATCTTGGAGCTGTCGGTAGCAACATTGCCAAACAGTCACCAGGGTTTGATCCGCGAAACTATGGTTACAAAAAATTAGGGGAACTGGTGGCAGCCACAAAGCTTTTTCAGATCGAGGAAAGATCAGTGGGTGACGGTTTCTCTAAAGCAATTTATTTAAAAGACAAAAGGAAAAAGGAAATAGATAAAGCCTGACCCTGAATGAGCGAAAGTCGAGGATGCCTCAGATCCAAGGCGTCCGAGGGCGAAGCTGTAGTAGTTTACCGCAAGCCCTCGACAACGAAGAAGATGGGGTATCATCGGCTTTCTTGAAAGGTAAACAAAATGGGATTTTTTTTAATAAATTTATATCTCAATTATAAAAGAGTTATGAAAATGCATCTGAATTCATGATAATGCATAATAAATCAAACTCATAAAATATTTTCCCATTTTGTTTACGATCAATTAGGGTCTGAGCTGTGTGGAAAGGAAATCAAGATACTACTGTAATTATGTCGCATAACATCGAAAAACAATGATGAAAGGATAGAAATGGAACATATTTTTCCTGACCCGATCAGAAATCTGCCGGAACCTGATATCCCACTCGATGGTGTCAGGGCTTATTTGTCTCAGGCCCGGGATCATCAATTAATATTTATGCAGTTTGAAAATGATGTAGATTTTTCCGAGCACTCTCATGCCGCTCAAGTTGGGTTCGTGCTAAATGGAAAAATTGATCTGATAATCGATGGAATCAAACGGGCACATAAAAAAGGTGACATCTATTATATTCCTGAGGGTGTTATTCATTCCGGGAAAATCTTTGCAGGATATGCTGACATTACATTTTTCAATGAACCTAATCGATATAGCGCGAAAAAATAATGATTCTTTTCGACCAAGCTCTATATCGTCTTCGCTTGTCAGGCGCGGCAGTATTTTTCAACAATCAAAATACCCAATATAATGAAAGGAAAATCCTATGTCACAGTTTACCAATGTAACAATCGTTAAAGCAGCAAATATCTATTTTGACGGCAAGGTTACGAGTCGTTCCATTCTATTTCCGGATGGATCTAAAAAGACGCTTGGGGTTATGCTCCCGGGCGAATATGAATTTAACACCGACCAAAAGGAAATCATAGAGATTATCAGTGGCGGACTGGAAGTGTTGCTTCCGGGATCTGACAAGTGGAAATGGGTTGAGGAAGGAGAGGCGTTTGAAGTCCCGGCGCAATCCAAATTCGGACTGAAGGTTAAAAACATAACGGATTACTGCTGTTCCTTTGTGGATTGAATCAAATCAAAACATACCAATGTAAGGGCGTTCCGATCTCTCAGAACCATAGTGTTTTAAATTTTGGGATCAGGTGCTTTGCGCCCTCCGGCATTAATAAATGGGAGATGGGAGACACCTTATGTTTATCGACACAGATGAAACCAAAAAATTGAGACAGAAGTATAACTTGCAAATGCAAAAGAGCGGAATCAAAACATTTCAAGACATGGATAGAATTGAAATGGAGGCTCTTGAAAGCGGCGATCTTTCAAAAAAATACAAAGAACTTATTGCTTTGGGAATTAGTATATCATAAGCCTGCTATGGCTGAATCGAGTATCATGTCAGCAGTGCTGTTGGCTTAGGTGTAAGTCGTCAAGAAATATTGGAAGCTACTGCCGTTTCAGTCGCATTATCCGGCGCTGTTGCGGATTGGCCTGCAAGATATGTTTTTAAAATATTGGAAGACATTGAAAAGGATGAAGTAGAAATGAAATAATGCCCGAAATTCAGGTAATAACCTATCATCATATTATGTTGTACTCCTTACTGGAGGGCATTATGTCTAAAATAAATTGTTGGGAATTCATGAAATGCGGACGACAACCAGGCGGTGAAAAGGCGGATGAACTGGGTGTTTGCCCTGCTTCGATTGAATCCAGAACAGACGGCATGAATTCAGGCAAGATGGGAGGTCGCTCGTGCTGGGTGATTACCGGAACTTTTTGCGATGGAAGGATTCAAGGAGAGTTTGCGTCGAAGATGCCCGATTGTGTTCATTGTGAGTTCTATCGCATTGTCGCACATGAGGAAGGCCTGAACTACCAGGGCGCGAAGGAGATCCTGGATCGATTGAAGAAGATTCCCACTTTAGATTGAGTTTTTTCCAAATAGAATATGTTAATCTTGCTGGTTATCCGGGCCGATGCCTCTGTATTTTACGTCTGCTTAAGAAAGGGAGTAGCGGAATGAACGATGCTCAATACTGGATCGACAAGCTTGACCTTGAACCCCATGTTGAGGGCGGCTATATATGAAAAATTCTATCGACAGCAGCTACTTTCATGAACTGGCTGAAAAAAATCCCGAAGATGTTTGCCGGCTCGCATTATGCGATTATGATCCCATAAAAAAAGAGTATCGAATATCCGTTTGGGGTGAAGATTATGGCATCTATCCTAACGAGTCTAAAATAATACGACTTCAGGAGGATAACCCGGATGTAAGTCGTTTATTAGGACTTTTTATTGTCTATTATCTTTTAAGATCAAAGGACTTAAACATAAGCAAAGAATGGATATCTGAAAAAGATATTCCTGGCGGCGCTACCTTTTTTCGTGGACCACACAAAATACCCACCCATATCATCGAAACGCGATATGAAAACAATATCGAAGAATTCAAAGAAAAATGCGAACAACTCGATGGAATTCCCCTTGACATGGCAGATGCAGCCTATGCTTTCGAAATAACATCGCGTATTCCTGTTGTAGTTCAATTTTGGGACAAAGATGATGAATTTCCCGCTGAGGCAAAAATATTGTTCGATAAAACCATTGCCGAACAGTTGCCTCCGGATATCGTATTTTGTCTGACCGTTGAAATTTGTAGAAGGATAGGGGATAGGTAAAGTAACTTTTATCGAATCAACCTCTTGGATGGTATTTTTCATGAATATGTCTGAGATGGTCACGAGCAACGTGGGTATAAATCTGGGTGGAAGAAATATCAACATGGCCAAGCATCACCTGAACGGTTCTCAAATCGGCACCGCCTTCAAGGAGGTGGCTGGCAAAAGAGTGCCTCAAACTGTGCGGCGTGACTTTTTTTTTGATTCCAGCCTGTTTTACATACAGTTTTAAAAGCTTCCAAAAACCCTGGCGGGTCATCGGCTTTCCGGCTCTTGCAACAAAAAGATATTTACTAATACGATTTTTTAAAAGCAATGGCCTGGAATTATTGATGTAGTCGTCAATTTTATTTTTTGCATAGAGACCAAAAGGTACGATTCTCTCTTTTGATCCTTTTCCAAAAACCCGGACAAAACAGGCTTCAAGATTTACATCAAAAAATTTAAGGTTAACCAGCTCTGAAACCCTTAGACCGGCGGCGTAAAGAAGCTCGATCATGGCGGAATTTCTTTTTCCCAAAGGTTTGTTAATATCTGGAATGTTTAAAAGAAGGTTAACCTCTGAAACGGAAAGCACGTCCGGAAGTTTAAGACCGCTTTTTGGAAGATCAATGAGTTTAGCGGGATCAAACTCGAGAATTTTTTCTTGGGCAAGGAATTTGTAGAACCCCCTCAAAGTGATGAGGTGTCTTGCACATGATTTTGATCCCAAACCGGATTCTCTCAAAGCGATCAGGTGTTTTAATATCATGGGAGTATCGGCCTGTGTGATGTCTTTGACCCCCTTTTGTTTGAGAAATTCGAGGTAGTTGGATAAATCACTGCTGTACGATTCGATGGTTTTTTCCGAAAGCCCTTTTTCGAAAACCAGATAACTTATATATTGATCCACAAAAATATCCAACGAAGCCATGGTTATCACCTTAATTCAATCTATAAAAGGGAGTCAAATTGTTTTGCAAAGATTTAACCCTAAATGAGCGAGATATTTTCCTTCCTTTTTTGGGAGGTTCTGATAAAGTTGGGAGGTTCTGATAAAGATTGAAGAGTGAAGTCTATTGAAGGAAAATGAAAATGAAAATTATGATAACCGGTGATAAAGGACAGCTCGGTGCTGACTGCACCAGAGTTCTTGGTGAAACCCATGAAGTTTTGGGTGTCGATATAGACGAGGTGGATATCACTAAACTGCCGGACATAGAATTGTTGGTCCAACAATTTACGCCGAACATCATCGTTAATTGTGCCGCATATACCCGGGTCGATGATTGTGAAATCGAAAAAGAGTTGGCCTGGAAGGCGAATGTAACGGGTGCTGAAAATCTTGCAAAATGCGTGGACAAACATGGCGGCCGTCTGATTCATATTTCAACCGACTATGTTTTTGACGGTCGAAAAAAGGTGCCGGAACCTTATGTGGAAACGGATGTGCCAAACCCGCTTTCTTATTATGGGATCACCAAACTCGAAGGTGAAGAGGCAGTAAAACGGACAACCGATCAGTATATCATCCTCAGAACAGCTTGGCTGTATGGTATCAGCGGGCACAATTTTCTCAAAACAATGCTAAAACTATCCCTTAGAAGTTCCGATAATAAAATAAAAGTGGTGAATGACCAGTTCGGTTCACCGACTTGGAGTTATCGGCTGGCACTTCAGATTGAAAAACTTATTGAAACAAATTATCGGGGGATCTTTCATGCAACTGCAGAAGGATACTGTACATGGTATGAATTGGCCGTTTATTTTCTTAAAAAAATGGATGTTCCTCATACCATAATTCCTTGCACAACTGAAGAATATCCGACGCCCACCGCAAGGCCCATGAATTCCATTCTTGAAAACCGGAATCTTAAGGAGAAAGGAATGAATATCATGGCCAACTGGAAATCTGATGTTGACAAATTTGTTTTAAATTTTCGTGAGGTTTTGTTAAAAGAAATAAAAAAGGAAACGTAAGCTCATGAAAAACATGCTGATTACAGGTGGGTGCGGGTTTATCGGTGCAAATTTTATCCGGTACCTGTTAAATGAATCCGATTATGCCGGCCGTATCATAAATGTTGATAATCTGACTTACGCCGGAAATCCGGAAAATCTGGCTGACATTGAAATAGATGATCCAGAACAATATATTTTTATCCGGGCCGACATCTGCGATGGAACCCGAATGGCGAAAATATTCGCAGATTATCAAATCGACAGCGTATGTCATTTTGCCGCTGAATCTCATGTAGACAGATCTATTGTAAAACCGGACGCTTTTATACAGACCAACATTGTCGGAACATTTAATTTGCTGGAGTCGGCAAGATCACGGCTCGATCACATGATACGCTTTCACCATATCAGTACAGACGAGGTCTACGGCAGCCTGGGCAGGGAAGGGCATTTTACGGAAACAACGCCGTATAAACCCAACAGCCCGTATTCTGCTTCCAAGGCATCTTCGGACCATCTGGTGCGTGCATACCATAAGACCTACGGCTTGCCGATGACCATATCCAATTGTTCAAATAATTACGGTCCGTACCAGTTTCCGGAAAAGCTTGTTCCGCTGATAATTCTCAATGCCATGGAAGGAAAATCTCTGCCGGTTTACGGAGACGGTGGAAATGTCAGGGACTGGCTCTATGTCAGGGATCACTGCACTGCCATCTGGAGGATTATTAAACAGGGGAAAAACGGAGAAACCTACAATATTGGCGGCAACAGCGAAATGGAGAACATTAAGCTCGTGGAAATGATTTGTGATATTTTGGATGAGATGAAAAGATTACCCGATAACCGGAGCCGAAGGGATTTGATTACTTTTGTTAAAGACAGACCCGGTCACGACCGCAGATATGCTATCGATTTTGGCAAATTGAGTCGGGAGTTGAGCTGGTTCCCGGAAGCCTCCCTTGAAACCGGATTTCGTGATACCATAAAATGGTATATGGAAAATCAAAAATGGGTAGAGCGGGTTAAAAGCGGTGAATATCAGACCTGGATAAAGACCCACTATTGCTAAGTAGATAAGAGGGCAGGGTGTTTTTATTTTAGAATCGCTCCATGGATAATGCTTTTTTTCAAACAAAATTCCCTGACTCTTCAAGTACATGCATTGGTAAATACGGAGTCGAAATCAATGAATAACGAAACAATTCTGGTTGTGGGCGGTACAGGATATATCGGCTCTCACATGGTAAAAGATCTGCTTGATGCGGGGCATGATGTGATTACTTTAGACGACCTTTCCACAGGCCATCGCGACCTTTTGCCCGGGGGAACATTTGTGGAGGGCGACCTTGGTGATAAAGAGATACTCAACCGAATATTTTCATCACACAGCATTTCCGCGGTCATGCATTTTGCTGCATTTTCAATTGTTGGTGAATCCGTGGAAAATCCCCTGAAATACTATCGTAACAATCTGGCCGCAACGACAGCGCTATTGAGTGCAATGATTCAACATCATGTCAAGCGGTTTATTTTTTCTTCCACTGCTGCGGTTTATGGAGAACCGGTGGAAATCCCGATAACGGAAAATCATCCTTGTAATCCCACAAACCCATATGGTGCAACAAAAATCGCTGTCGAAAGGATGCTTCATGATTGCGATTCGTCCTATGGGCTAAAATATATCAGCCTGAGATATTTTAATGCTTCGGGTGCGGATGAATCCGGTACAATCGGAGAAAGACACACTCGAGAAACCCACCTTATTCCTCTGGTTTTAAAAGTTGCAACCGGTGAACGGGAGGATATCAGCATATTCGGGACAGATTATCCCACACCTGATGGAACATGTATCAGAGATTATATCCATGTCAGTGATTTAACCCAGGCGCATTTACTGGCACTAAAAGCGCTTTTATCAGGCGGAGAGAGCGCTGTTTATAACCTGGGAAACAACCAGGGGTATTCGGTTCGAGAGGTGGTTGAGTTGGCTAAAAAAGTAACCGGCAAAAAGATACCGGTTCTTGAAGCATATAGAAGGCCGGGTGATCCGGCAAGACTCATCGCAAGTTCTGAAAAAATAAAAACAGCGCTGGGATGGAAGCCCAAGTACGAAAATCTGGAAACAATTATCAAGACAGCCTGGGTATGGCATCAGAAAGAAGCTGCTAAGAATATCACAGGAGGTAAAAAGTGATAAAAAAACATACCATACTGGTCGTTGACGATGAGGAATTGTTTATAGAGTACATTCAGCGCGAGTTTTCAAATGAAAACTACAACGTCATCACAGCCTATAGCGGTCAGGAAGGGCTTGATATATTGGAAAAACAACAAGCAAGCATGGTGATTAGCGAGTATAAAATACCGTTAATGAACGGGCTGGAATTTTTGGAAAAGGTGAGAATCATCTATCCGGACATATTGACCATCATGGTTACGGACCATGCAGATATTGAACTGGCCATAAAGGCCATTAATGAGGCAGGCGTATACAAATTCCTTTTAAAGCCTTGGGATGACATCGACTTCAAAAATACAATAAAAAAAACCCTGGAATCACTTCAGGTGATTAAGGAACGGGATGTGTTGATTCGGAAGGTGAGGACCCACGAAGCCACGCTGAAAGATCTTGAAAAAAGATATCCCGGCATAACCAAAGTGGAAAGAGACGAAGACGGTTACATTTTACCCCATGACTGAAGCTTAAATCTAATTTGAAATGTTCCGTTAAAGTTTAAGTATTTTTAAGCCGATAGTTACAAGAAAAAAACGACGAATAGTAACATTTTGTAATCACGGTATTTTTAAAATCTTCTTTAACTTCCATATTCCCGCTTATGAAAAATAAACTGAATGTATATCCGATTCTGTTGGCCGGCGGATCAGGAACACGGTTGTGGCCTGTATCGAGACAACTCCATCCCAAACAGCTCGTTAAATTCATTGGCGAGGATTCACTTATCCAAAGCACCATCAAAAGGCTGACGCCAACCCTAAACATGGAAAATATCCGTATCGTCTGCGGAAAAGACCATGTTTACGAAATCGCAAGGCACATGGAAGAGATGGGGATACCCGCCGAAAAAAAAATCCTTGCAGAACCCTGCGGCCGCAATACCGCTCCCGCCATTCTTTTGGCAATGCTCCAGGTGATTAAAAAAGAGAACGATGCAGTGTTGTGCGTCTTTCCCGCGGATCATGTCATTCGAGATGAACGTGTATTTCACGAAAGATTGGAATCAGCAGTAAAACTTGCAGAAATGGGATATATTGTGACTTTTGGAATAACGCCGCATTATCCGGAAACCGGTTACGGATATATCGAGGGTGCCCGAGAAATAGCGTTTGGGGCGCTTTCTGTAAAAAGATTTGTTGAAAAGCCAGACCTGAAAACCGCCGAGCAATATATTGACGCGGGTAATTACTTTTGGAATAGCGGCATGTTTACCTTTAAGGCTTCGGTAATGATTCAGGAACTAGGTGTCCACCATTCTGAGCTTCTTCATAAAATGAAGCAATTGCCTTTAGAAGAAGCCCCGGTTTCCCTGGAAGATTACCAGCAGCTGCCGAACATTTCCATTGACTATGCAGTTATGGAAAAAACAGATAAAGCAGCTGTTTTGCCTTCAGATTTTGGTTGGAGCGATATTGGCTCATGGAAATCTCTTTATGATTTCACACCAAAGGATACAAACGGCAATGTCATCGAGGGCGACGTTATTTCAGAAAACACCCAAAATTCTTTAATCATGGGACATGAGCGGCTGATTGCAACCAACAAAATAAAAAACATGGTTATTGTGGAAACGCCGGACGCTGTTTTTGTCTCTGATTTGGAAAACAGCCGTGATGTAAAATCTATCGTTGAAAAGCTGAAGGAAAAAGGGAGAAGTGAATACCAAAAACATAAGACATCATACCATTTATGGGGAACCTTAACCGTTCTGGAAACAACGCCTGATTTCAGTGTCGTAAGGCGCGATATGTATCCCGGTTCAAAATGTGAGATCAAAACCGATGGTTCAACCGTCAAACATCTGATCGTGATTAAAGGCGTCGCCAAATCAACAACAAATAACCAGAGCAGGTTTTTCAATGCAGGGCAGTCCTTGGTGCTGCCGGAAAATGAGATGGTTATACTGGAAAACACCGGGGATGAATCGCTAATTGTCATTGGCGTTAAAGCAAATTCATACCTACTGATTCATCAACCGTTAAAATTAAAGGACAATAATATGAGTGATAAAAGTAAAACATGTTTAAAATTGCTGGAGATGATCGATCAGAAAACAGCTGTCATTGGAATCATCGGCCTGGGCTATGTCGGGTTGCCCTTGGCCATTCATTTTGGGCGAAAAGGTTTTCGTGTTATCGGGTTCGATCTCGATTCAAGAAAGATCGACAAACTCCTTCACGGAGAATCGTATATCAAGCACATTTCTTCTGAATCGATTAAGGAAATATTCGATGCAAAACAATTTGATGTGACCATCGATTTTAGCCGTCTTAGCGAGGCGGATTGTATATTGATCTGTGTTCCGACGCCTCTTACGGAAAAGATGGAACCGGATTTGAGCTACCTTTTGCAAACAACGGAGACCATCGCCGAGAATTTGCGCAAAGGACAATTGATTGTACTGGAGAGTACAACCTATCCCGGAACCACCCAGGAGATGCTTCTCCCTCGTCTTGCTTCAAACGATATGAAGGTCGGGGAGGACTTTTTTCTGGCCTTTTCCCCGGAAAGAGAAGATCCTGGAAATAAAAAATATACCGCCACAAATATCCCCAAAGTGGTGGGGGGTATTACCAAATCCTGCCTGGACGTCGCTTGTGCGTTGTATAACTCCATCACCCGGGCCGTTCCTGTTTCTTCTACCCAGACAGCTGAACTGAGCAAGCTTTTGGAAAACACGTTTCGTTCCGTTAATATTGCCCTGGTGAACGAACTGAAAATTCTTGCACATAAAATGGGCATCGATCTTTTTGAAGTTATTGAGGCTGCGGCCACAAAGCCTTTTGGTTATACCCCCTTTTATCCCGGGCCCGGTCTGGGTGGGCATTGCATCCCCATTGACCCTTTTTATCTTGCCTGGAAAGCCAAGGAATATGATTTTTCAACCCGTTTTATCCAGCTTGCCGGAGAAATCAACGTTTCAATGCCGTATTATGTGATTGAAAAGACAATGGAGGCACTCAACAACCATCGAAAAAGCCTCAATGGCAGCCGCATTCTGGTTCTTGGTGCTGCATATAAAAAAGATATTGATGATGATAGAGAGTCTCCGGGATATGCCATTATGAAAATGCTTTTGGAAAAGGGTGCTATTGTAAATTACAATGATCCCTGGATACCAAAACTGCATACTACCCGAAAATACAATTTTCAGATGGAATCGACTCCCATTACCCCGGAATTGCTTGCCAGTATGGATGCAGTAATCATTATTACCGATCATAGTGACTATAACTTTGCCGAAATTGTCGAGCACTCCAATCTGGTGATCGATACCCGTAATGCGACCAAAGGGATAAAAGGAGCAAGGGAAAAGATTGTTATGGCATAAGAGGAGGAGGGAAGAGCGCAAATGAAAGGAATAATATTGGCCGGCGGTTCAGGAACCCGGTTGTATCCGATTACCCGTGTTGTAAGCAAACAGCTATTACCGGTCTACGATAAACCAATGATCTATTACCCGCTGTCTGTTTTGATGCTGGCAGGCATCAGGGACATCCTTCTTATTTCCACGCCTGATGATTTGCCTTTATTTAAAAAACTCCTTGGAGACGGTTCACAACTGGGGCTCTCCTTTTCTTATGAAGAACAGCCTCGACCCGAAGGTCTGGCCCAAGCCTTTATCATCGGCAAATCATTTATCGGGAAAGATCCGGTCTGTTTGATCCTTGGGGACAACATATTTTACGGGCATAGCCTTACCGATATTCTAAAACGCGCAGTTCGACTCAAAGAGGGCGGTCTGATTTTCGGGTATCTGGTCAAAGATCCCAAACGTTACGGCGTGGTGGAGTTTGATCCGAACGGCAATGTCATCGGCATCGAGGAGAAACCCAAGAAGCCAAAATCGAATTATGCCGTTCCAGGGTTATATGTCTATGATAATGACGTGGTCAATATTGCCGCCAATCTAAAGCCCTCTGCCAGGGGAGAACTTGAAATTACAGATGTTAACCTTGAATATTTAAAAAAGGGTCAGCTCAAGGTCGAACTTCTGGGAAGAGGCTTTGCCTGGCTGGACACCGGAACCCAGGAAGCCCTTCAGCAGGCAGCCAGTTACATGCAGGCCATTCAGGAAAGACAGGGACTTAAGGTATCGTGCATTGAAGAAATCGCATATGACCTCGGTTACATCTCTAAGGAAGAACTGGCGAATCTTGCAGCCAGCATGGTCAAAAACGAATACGGCCAGTATCTTATGCGATTGATCGCTGAAGAGGAAAATAATATCCCGACAATTTAATTATACCTGAAGCGTCAAGGTGTTTCAAAAGGCCAAGATGTTACAAAGACACAAAATCCGGCCCCTTTGGACCCCGGATTCTTTAGTCTTTATCAGCGACACCGGCTTCTTCAAACGTCAACACTTCATTAAAGACACGAACCGCACCTTCTATGATACTCATCGCTAACGCACCGCCGGTGCCTTCACCCAGTCGCATCCCTAAGTCGAGAATAGGTTCTATCCCGATATATTTTAACATATTTCGATGGCCTGTTTCCTCTGAACAGTGTCCTGCAATAATGTAATCCCTTACATGATGGCAAAGCGCGTATGCAATTAGAGCGCCGGCTGTTGAAATAAAACCGTCAATGACAACAGGACGACTGTGGAACGCGGCTGCCAGAACACATCCGGCGATACCACCAATTTCGAAACCGCCGACTTTGGCCAATACATCCAGCCCATCAAGGGCATTTGGTTGATTGATCTGAATTCCTTTTTTCACCGTTTCCAGCTTTATTGAAAACCCTCTGTCATCAACACCGGTTCCCCGACCGACCATTTCTTTTGGGCTTATGCCGGTGACCACACTTCCGATGGCTGCAGAAGGTGTGGTGTTGGCAATTCCCATGTCTCCCGTACCCAGTAATTCAATGCCTTGGTGAAAGAGATCGGTGGCCAGTTGGAAGCCGGTTAAAATCGATTTCTCAGCATCCTGACGCGTCATGGACGGCCCTTTTGCCAGATTTGCTGTTCCCGGGGCAATTTTTCGCACTATCAATTGATCTCCGCCATCCAGTGAATTTGCATCGAGTTCAGGGATAATCCCCATATCCACCACCCACACTTTTGCACCCACGTGTCGAGATATGGCGTTAATTCCTGCGCCGCCCCGTAAAAAAGTCTGAACCATTGC
This sequence comes from uncultured delta proteobacterium, assembly GCA_963706295.1. Classification (GTDB taxonomy): domain Bacteria; phylum Desulfobacterota; class Desulfobacteria; order Desulfobacterales; family UBA11574; genus UBA11574. Next base: position 253,654 of record CAVPLW010000006.1, read on the forward strand.
ACCGGTAACCTCTTGTGGATAAGCGCTGACACCTTCATCTGCAACACCGTGATCGCCGGCCATAATCAAGATGGCCTTTTGATTCACTGAAGGTTTCAGGGTCTTTTGGATTGCACAGAGTTTTTCTGAAATGTCATGAAGCCTTCCCAGGGCACGGGTCGGCATGACCAGTTGAGCCGTCCGCTCGCGGGACTTTTGAATCCATCTTTCTTCAACCGGCTTAATTCCTGTTATAATTTCTTCCAGTTTCATGTGATGTGCTCCTTTACGTTATTTGCAAAAAAAATCCCCAAGCACTAACCCGAATTTCTCACAACCAAAATAAATTCTTCATGAGAAATGCGAGTTAAACGCTTGAGGATTTACCATCTCCTCAGAAACAAAACTTAAATGGCAGGTCTTCTGACTCTCGAATCATCCTACTAACCGCGCCTTCCCATCCATTTAAATGACAGATGAACAGTGGCATACAGCGGCTTTCGTTCCCGATCACAGCGGCGGGTCCGTACCGGATTTTCACCGGTTTTCCTATTATGCCCGAATGGGCCACCATCAAGTTGACCAATTTTTGTTGATTTTATTTAGATAACCAAGATTTTAATGTCAAGATATTTTTATAAAAGAAACTCCCCGACCCCTCAATTTAAATTAAATCAAAAATGGCTTCTGTGTTCATATGATGTTCAAAATGAGCTGCCAGAAGGTCGTATGCGTTGTCTTTGACTTCAAGGTGATTTGTATCGGGGACATCAATATGGTTAAGATTAATAGTCTTTAACCATTTTTTGATAATTGCCGGTGTGTCGAACATTCCGTGTATGTATGTTCCCAAAAGCCTTGAACCATTCATTTTGCATCCTTCTTCGGTCTTACATGACACAAGGTTTCGCTCAAATATGCTGAATAGAGGAATTTCCACTTAATCTTTGGGTTTCACCCATGTGAATTTCGTAACCTACACCCTCAATATTTTTCCATAAAAAACGGGTTCGGGTTGTGGTTTTAGGCGCCTTTAAAACCGTTTCTATTGGCAAAAGATTAAGCCCTTTGGAAGTTCCGGGTGTTCCTTCCAGTCCTTGGGGATCGTGAACAAAACGGCCCATCATCTGATATCCCCCGCAAATACCTAAAACATGCCCATCCGCATCAGATATATTTTTTTATAATGTCTGCCCATCCGGTTTTTTTCAGCCAGCGAAGATCCCATCGGGTATTTTTTGATCCAGGCAGTATAACTGCTTTAAAATCTGTAAGATCCCGAGGTTTTTCGATAAAATATACATCAAGTCCTTTCAGATTTGAAAGCGGGTCGAAATCGGTGAAATTTGAAATATGGGGCAAGCGAATGACGGCGATTGTCGGTACATGAGATTTGACCATTGACACAGCAGCAGGATTTTCGATGACAACAGAATCTTCTGCTTCAATGTGGAAATGGTCGTACCATGGGACCACCCCGAAGACTTTTTTCCCTGTATTTTCTTCGATCCAGCGTACACCGTCCTTAAAAAGGTTTATATCACCTCGAAAGCGGTTAATGATAAATCCTTTTACCATTTGTTGCTGTTTATTTGAAAGGCATGCCAGTGTCCCGATGATTTGGGCAAATACACCGCCACGGTGGATGTCTGAAACTAAAACTACCGGTGCATCCGCATATTCGGCCATGCGTAAATTAACAATATCACTTGCCATGAGATTCACTTCAGCGCAAGATCCGGCCCCTTCCATAACAATGAGGTCATAGGTCTTACGCAAACGGTCAAGTGCGTCACAGGCTTTTGAAAACAAGCACGTTTTTTTTGCTGTGATATTCGCCTGCCGTATTGTTGGCCACAGCTTCTCCCAAAAGTACTAACTGTGAACCGATATCGCTTGTGGGTTTTAAAAGGATCGGGTTCATATCCACATGGGGCGGAATTTTTGCGGCTTCGGCCTGAACGATCTGGGCACGCCCCATTTCAAGCCCTTCAGGGGTGACACCGGAATTGTTGGACATGTTTTGGGCTTTAAACGGCGCCACCCGCAGCCCTCTGTTAATAAAAATGCGACACAGGGCCGTTGCAACGATACTCTTTCCAACTTCGGAACCTGTCCCCAGGATCGCCAAACACGCTGCTTTTTTCATAGGTAATTTTGTTTCCATTTCTTTTATTTTAATTCAAACCGAATCGGCACCCTGACCCACATTTTTACTTTTTCTTTTCCGACCATGCCGGGTTCAAACAACCAGTTTTTTACCGATGATTTTGCCGCTCTGTCCAAAAGTGGATAACCGCTTGACTTGATCACTTTTAAATCCCCGACCGTCCCATTCTTATTCACAAGAACGTCCAGCATGACGTCACCCTGGTATCCTCTAATCTTGGCAATTCTGGGATATTTTGGAGGAGGGTTCGATCGATATATGGGTCTGGCTTCATGGATCATTTGAAGTGACGACGGAGTCACGACATTTTGTTTGTTTGCTTTTAAAGTGCTTTTGAGGCAGTCTGTTCGGGTTCAAGGTGGGATTTCGCTGATTTCAGCAGTTTTCTCCGTAGTTGTTTTTGAGACTTCTCTTTTATTTGATTGAACCGGAATCTGAACCGTTTTTTGGGGTGAAGCTTTTAAAATACGTTTGTGTTTGGGTTTCTTTTCGGCTTTTTTTAACAATGGTCGGCTTTTTTAAAACCGGTTTTGGTTTTTGAAGAGAAGGCTTGGGTGTTGTCTTAACGGGTAATGACGTCAACGTCATGTTCAAAACATTGGGATTTCGGTCTTTCAAGAGAAAGTGTTTCAGGCCAATTGAAGTTCAGACATAAAAGAAGTCCGTGAATTCCCAAGGCGATTATTCCGGCTGTCAGCATCTGTTTCATGAATGTTGCTCAACTTCCGCCTGGAGTGAAATTCGATGAATACCCGCAGTCCTGATTTGGTCCAAAACCCGGAAAAGATTCTGGTAGGGAAGACTGCGATCAGCAAAAAGCAGGATGCCGATTTCTTTATCGGATATGGTTTTTGCTTTCAAAAACGATTCAAGATCGTCGAGATCAATCTGATCTTTATCCACATATACTGTTCCGTCTGATTTTACGGTAATGGAAAGTAAAAGTTCTTTATCGATTTTAGCGGATGAAGATGTCGGAAGCAAAACAGGCAGCCCGCGATGCACTGCCATGGAAAGCATGGCATAGATAAAAAACACGAGGAGCAGAAACACAATATCGATCAGAGGGAGCATTTCAATTCGGACTTTCTTTCTCGTATGAAAGTTAACCTTCATTTTTGACCCCTTTGTGTTCGCCGTTGTTGGACAGTTTTTCATAAACGATTTCAAGGCTGGTGGCATACTTTTCGATATCAAGCGCTGCTTTTTCAATTCTGGAATTAAAATAATTGAACGGAAAGACAGATAGGATTGCAATCCCGAGCCCTGCTGCCGTGGTAATAAGGGCCTGTGCAATTCCTGCTGTTACAGCTTGAGGGTGTTCGATTCCTGCCGCGCCCAGCATTTCAAAAGACAGAATAATTCCGATGACGGTACCGAAGATACCCAGCAGCGGTGCTACGGTAATCATAGTATCGATCACCGCCATATACTTTTGCATCCCTTTGATCTCTTCGGCAGCAGCAGATTCCATGGCTTTGGCCATGGAAAAATCTCGATGAAGAATTCCGGAGACGAGAATTCTAATGATATAATCTTTTGAGCCTTTGGTCTTAACCCTTATGGTCTCCCAGCTTCCAGTACGGCAAAGATCAAGGACCTCATCGACCAGGGCCTTGTTCCTTTTTTTATCCATGCCGATCCAGAAGATAATTCGTTCAATAATCACGGTCATCACAATGATGGAACAGGCCAGCAGAGGATACATGACCGGCCCGCCGCTAATAAATAGATCCAGCATATGTTCTCCTGTCAATATTTGGCAGATGCCCAAGGTCGTGACCGAGGGCATCTTGCTATATATTAAAAAATAAAGAATTAAAAAAAATCGGCCGAATTCCCGGCATAGAAAATTGATTTTGCAGTATAAATAAATCCGTTCGGTGGAAAAAAGTGCTTAGAATCGCCACTCATATGAGTGATGATTCAATGACCGTCATAACGTTGTTCGGAAGTATTCTTCAAGAAATACGTTGATCATTGATATTGTTCAAAATGTTTTGTGATAACAGATCGAACGTGCTAATTTTTCTTTCCATGAGATGCTTCAAAATATTTCGTGTTGAAATCAGATCATCTGATAGTAAATCACTTTCAAAACGCCATTAAAAACGTTCGTGACATCGATCCCCCACTGCTGAAAGACCAACGGCAGCGACAATGAAAAACCTTTCCAAGGGTAGACTGCTGAGTGCGGCTTTATGTTTCGGAACATTTGGAAAATCTTTGTTTTCAAATTGACCGTCTTGAATGGTTGCATCGTATATGTATAGTTCCCGCTTAAGGTCATTTTTTCAAAAGTTTTGGTTACGGAAACTCAAATCCATCCCGACGCGTTTTGCCGTCAAGATTTTCATTTGAAAAGCTATTGGGATTATAAATAATTTCGTTTTTTGTATCAATTCGAAAAATATTCACATTGGCAAATAGGCTTTCTGTAAAATAATGGCGAATTCCAAATTCATAATTGTCGGAAGTTTGAGGTATTAGGGTTGTATCAATCGTATTTGTAAAGAAGCTGAAAGTTCGTCCAAAACCGGATATCTGAAAACTTCGTGTAAAAATTGTTATACTATAAGATGACTGTTTAAGATAATTATAATTGATACCCGCTGTGTACAGATTTATCGTCCATAATGCCGTTGAGCGATCAAAGAAAAATCGTCGTACTATCGAAACAGTTGAAGATTTCATCCAAAACCGGATATCTGAAAAGCTGCGGGCAAAGCTGATATATATTGATGATTTATCATAGAAATTATAATTGGCACCCGCTGTAAAGAGTCTTCATCATTGTTTGTTTGTCCGGAGTGCTTGTTGAAATTTGAATTCCGCTCGGTCATACCGGTATCCGCCGGATATTGCAAAATTTCCCATGGCCTGATCTCATCGTGGATATAATAACCGTAATTTTTTTTTTCAGTTCGAATATCGTGGAAAGTCTCGAAAAATATAGAACTATTAGTGATGTCTTCGACGACATCTGTAAAATCGAAACCGATAATTAGGCGGTTGTCAACTCCAAAGAAGGCTTCTTTGAAAATAATTTGTGGGGATACGGCGAGGGTTTTGATTCAGTGTCTCCGTAAAGCTTCCGGCATCAAATGACGCGAAAGATAAGAGTTTCTTTTTCTAAAAGAGATATCCATCTTAAATTTGCTGTCACTTAAGAAAAATATCTCAGGTCCGCCTTTAACATAATAATCTTCAACATCGGCAAAGTCATCGGAATGAAGTGAGTCTGTTCTTGATGCGCCGGCTGCAAAATCGCTGGCTTTGATCGCTCCCGGAAGTCCGGTGCTGTCTTTATGATAGCCGCTGCTTAAGTTCCATTTCACGATATCATTTTGATAATAACCCAGATTAATTCCCACATCTTTGGCTTCGGTGTCACTGTTATCCCTGTATCCGTCTGATGTCAAATAACTGCCCGATAAGGCATAAGACAACTTGCTTTGTTTTAGTTCCACTCACAAAAGCGTTTCCTTTAAAGGTGTCATAGCTACCTCCGCTTTATTTCGGCCCCGGTTTTAAATGCTTCTCCTTCTTTGGTGATAATATTTAATCACCCCACCGGAACATTGTCTCCGTAAAGAACACTTCCTCTTCCACCCCTGATAATTTCAATTTTTCTTTACCCTGTCGAAGAGTCGCGAAGTCGAAACCCAACCATTCCAATGGATTACTCTGAACCTGAAGTACTAATTGCCGTTTATCTTCGTGGCGATCCAACAGGACGGCAGTACCACTGTTTTAATGGTGCGGTTCACCACAAAATCCTGGATGCGGAAGGCGGTTTAACACCGGGTATAGCGAATTCGACGGTCAATATAGTCCCGTAAGCGATATCAATAACATCACCCTTGTCTTAAACGAGATTCAGGATACGTCGTTATGGGTGTGATCACTGTTGTCATGAAATCCGTTCGGTTACACGGCGATTGGCTGTTAAGTAGTATCCGAAATCGCCAAAAACGAACATTCCCTGTTCAGCGGATAAGTGATAGGTATTTTGAGTTCCGTAGCCGGCACTGGCTTTAAAATCCGGTTGATCCCGTTTTGGTCGTTTGGTTATGACACTGACGGTTCCGCCCATGGCACCGGTACCGTAAAGAAGAGATCCCGATCCTTGAACCGCTTCAATGCGTTCGATAGCATTGAGAGGAATTCCGCTGACATCAGCAGTACCCAAAGACGGCGAGTTAATATTTACACCGTTAATTAAAACCTGGGTGCCGTCACTACCAAAACCCCTTATGTTAAAAGCTTGAGAAGCCCCTCCGTAGTCCCCATATGTCCTCCAATCAATTCCTGCCTCATTGCCCAAAAGATTTCCTATATCTGTTGCCGAAGATTCCTGAATGTCGATGGCATCCTTGGTGATACGGAATTGGGAATATCTTTATTTTCTTTGGTCTTGTGGCGGTTACCACCACTTCTTCCATGGTTGTTATGGATGGTTCATCCTTTGTTGGGTCTTCTGCCCAACACAATGGTGTAAAAAGGAAAACCGCCAGGCACCCCAAAAATAACATTCTTTTTTTCACTATTTTTCTCCTTTCTCAAAAAAAGTGTTTTTTTGGGTCCGGGGCAAAAAAAATCCCCGGACCGACTTTAATCGATCCGGGGATGTCCCATTTTTATCCTCAAGATCTAACAAGGCACCTACGTCCGCGAAGGTTATGCGAAACCTTTGCAAACCGTTCCTTTTTGCCCAATTTCTGCGTCAGACTCAAATTTTAATCCTCGAAATACTTAATGTATGTCTGTGGTTAAAATTTTCGCCTTCCTTGAACTCAAGCAAAAATTTGCGTTTTTCAAAGGTCTCAATGCCTTTTGTTCAGACAGGTCTTCTGACTCCCCCGCCCTTTTAGCGGCCTTCCCATCCATATTCGAAAAGTGGCATACAATGGCCAAAAGGGTTCCTTTTTCCAGACCTTTACAAAACCTCCCTTTTTGCAGACCAAATTTTAATCCTCGAAATACTAATGTATTCTGTGGTTAAAATTTTCGCCTTCCTTGAACTTGAACAAAAATGAACATTTTTCAAAGGTCTTTTCCAAGTAAACTCGGAAAAAGGCAGGGTTACAGCGGCGGGCCCGTCCCCGATTTTAACGGGGTTCCCTATTAAGCTCAAAATGAGCGTCTGAACAATTCTTTGATTTCATAAAGAAAAAGTGGAATGAAAGTCAAGAAAAAAATTAAAAATTTGAATTTAAACTTCATGCTTCTTCCAGACGCTTTCAAGATATTTAAGTGAGGCGTTTAGATGATCATAAGAAAAGACCTCTATCGACACAATGCCTTTAAATCGTTTTAACATTTTAAGAATAGTCTTTAAATTCGATTTTGACAAAAGATCCAAAGGCTGATGGTCTTGACTTTCGTTGGCTCCGTGGAGATGGATAATTGAAGTTCTGTTTTTATACCTGTCAAAAACATCTTTCATATCCAATCCGTATAAAATCAAATGGCCAAGATCCATGCAGACGGAAAGATTAAAATCGATCAGGATTTCTTCCACCCATTCAAGCGGATAATTCAAAGTTTCGATTGATATTATTCTGCTGTTGATACCAGAGGTGCATAACGCTTCCATACCATTGTGTATACGTTCTTTCCATCTTTTAATCCGTTCATTTTCAAAATCGATTTCCTCATATGGCAGGTGGAGGGTATATGTGGTTGGGGAAAGGGAGGCTGTAAGGTCCATGACCTGTTTTATGGTTTCCATGGCAAAGTGTCGTGTTGACGGTTCCGGTGCGCCCAGAGATATATCGAGGGGGAGGTGAATATTATAGGAAAGATCGTATTCATTTGCTAAAGAGAAAAGTTCTTTTATTTCATGATTGGACGGCAGGCTGTTCGGAGTGCTTTCAAATAAAATCAGCTCGATTTCATCAAGATACGGGGCAAGCATTTTAACATTCTGGACATAGCTGTCCGGATAAATGAATGATGTGGTTCCGATTTTAAATGGAAACATACCTTTGTATGATTTTGGCAGGGCAGGGTACATAGAAAGAAAGTTACAAGTGAGCTAAAGTGTGAAGTAAATTAAAGTTAAAAAACCTGCTACACTATAGCTGTTTTATTAAATCGATAGAATTTCAATTTGTTATGCATTCATACTTAATATTTAAGCTATATTGAAACAAGCAAAAAAAGAAGCGACTCGGTGACTTCGGTCATAGCGCCCAGCATGTCGCCGGTAATGCACCCCATGCGTTTTTTGTAATAAAATATGATAGTGATGGTCAAAACTGCAAAAATAAGGTTAAGCCAGATTCCTTTCCATCCAAGAAAAATGGAGAGTATAACCGGAATCAACATCCATTGAAAAGCAGACAGCTTTAAAGGTTCGCCAAAAAGATCGTATCCGGTGCCGCCTTCAGGTCTTCCATATTCCAAAAAACGGATGCCGAAGATCATGGCGCTTCTGGAATAGGCAGGGACAAGCACAAGCAACAGCATCCGATGATCATTTAGATGCATGATGCCCCCCCATTTGACGGCCAAGGTGCAAACAATGGCAACAAGTCCCATGACGCCGATGCGGCTGTCCTTCATAATCATCAGCGCCTTTTCTCTGCTTCTGTGTCCTAAAACACCGTCGGCAGTATCTCCCAGTCCGTCCAGGTGAAGTGCGGCCGTGATAACAACAAGAAAAACAACGTCGAGAACCGCGGTTACCGGTTCCGGCCAGAAATTTAGGGCGATATAATCAAAAATGGACAACAATCCACCGATAATGATACCCACAACAGGAAAAAACGGCACCATTCCTTTGGGATCATAAATTGCCGATTTCCCCAAAGGTATGATGGTTAAAAATTGCAATGCAGCGATTAAACGTTTCATTTTATTTTCACAGGAATACCGGCCACCATCCATATGACCTGGTCTACGCAGGCTGCTACTTTCTGGTTGGCAAATCCGGCAATATCTCTAAACAGCCTGGCCAGCTTGTTTTCAGGGACAATGCCGGTTCCCACCTCGTTTGATACCAAAATCACCGGGCATTCGGCCTTTTCAATGGATTGGGTCAGTTTTTGAATATGGTTGTCAATGTTTTCCGGTTTATCGTCCTCCAAGATAAGATTGTTGATCCACAGCGTCAGGCAGTCCACAAGTATCACATGTCCTTCTGTACCGTTTTTATGGATGGCTTCAGGCAAATAAAATGGTACTTCAAGGGTTTTCCAGGCACTGCTTCTTTGTTGTTGATGACGTAACACCCGCTGTTCCATTTCTTTGTCCTGGGGCATGCAGGTTGCGATAAAGATCTTTTGTCCGGGAATCTGCTCCGCCAAATAAAGCGCATGGCTGCTTTTGCCGCTTCTGCATCCACCGATAACAAGAATTGTTTCTTTCACAAATTACTCCCTAATTGAATATTTCCGGGGAACCAAGGTCACCCGTGGACTTTTGCCGAGCGGGCTTTCGTCCACCAGAAGTGTGCATCCATAAGCTGCTTCCAAATTCTGATAGGTGATCACTTCATCGGGAAGTCCCTGACACATAACCTGACCCTTGTGCAGCAGAAGCAAATGATCCGCATACATGGCTGCAAGATTGACATCGTGGGATACCATCACAACGGTAATGCCCTTTTCTGTTTTAAGTTGTTCCATCAAGTCCATTATTCGAACCTGGTAGGCAAGGTCTAAAGATGCTGTGGGCTCATCCAGAAGGATAATATCGGGTTCCTGACAAATGGCTCTTGCAATAAAGACCCGTTGCTGCTCTCCGCCACTTAGCTGGTCCAGTTTTCGATGCGCCAGATTTTCCAAACCGGTAAAGGCGATGGCTTGATTTGCAATTTCCAGATCATTTTCTTCCTCGAGTCCCAGAATGCCAAGATAGGGTGAACGTCCCATGAGCACAATCTCGGTTACAGTAAAGGGAAAATCTGCAAAAGTCATCTGAGGAACAAATGCAATGGTCCGTGCTAAAGCTTTGCGATGATACTGATCGATGGAGCGATTCAGTATCTTTAACTCACCGTTTTGAGGCTTTAGAATTCCGGATATTATTTTCATCAATGTGGTTTTGCCTGAGCCGTTGGGACCGATGATAATAAAAAAATCTCGCTTTGGTACCTGAAAGGAAACATTTCTGAGAACTAGGTCTTCTCCAAATGAATGACTCAGATTTTTTGCAGTAATTGCCCTATTCATCTGCTGGATCTTTTCAATAAATAGATAAACAGCGGTGCACCGATCATGGCAGTTATAACACCGGCAGGCATCTCTCCCTGTTCTGGAAGCGTTCGTGCCAGTAAATCACAAAAAACCATATAGGTGCCTCCGCCAAATACACATGCCGGGACCAGCACCCGATGATCCGGACCAAAAACAAGCCGAAGCAGGTGCGGCATGACAAGACCGACAAATCCCACAAGGCCACAGTATGACACTGTTGCGCTGACCATAAATGACGTCGCTACCAGAAGCGTAAACGTTACCGCTTTTATGTTTACGCCCAATGTCTGTGCCATTTCCTTTCCCATGAGAAGCAGATTCATTGGGTTGGAAAGCCAGAAAACAAGAAAAAAACAGGGTAAGAGTGTTGCAGCAAGAATTCCGACATGTTTCATATCTACCATGGAAAGATCCCCCATCAGCCAGAAAATGATGTTGTGGAGTCTGGAATCCTGGGTCATGGAAACTAAAAACATAATCACTGCCGCGCAAAATGCATTCACCATCACTCCTGAAAGCAGAAGTGCATCTTTTTTCAGGATCGTTTGTCCGGAAGACATGGCCAGTATTAAAAGAAGTGTAGCGATACTTCCGGTAAAAGCTGTAAGACTTACACCGGGGAACCGGGAAAAGCCCATGAGGATGCCGATAATTGCACCGATAGCCGAACCTCCTGAAATACCAAGAATATACGGTTCTGCCAGTGGGTTGCGAAGCAAGGCCTGAAAAACAAGACCTCCCAGAGAAAGTGCAGCGCCCACCAGAGCAGCCAGAAGCACCCTTGGAAAGCGGATTTGCCAGATAATCGTATACAGCATGGAATCCGGTTCTTTTGTACCCAGCAAGTTGTTGAAAAACATCCTTGATTCCACTATCGGTAGATCCCATGGAAATACCCAGAACGATGGCAAAACCCAGCAATAGTATCAGCAGAGATGAAGCTGTTACGACTCGTTTGATAAGAAAAGGTGTTTTGGTATTCACTGGATATTTTCAACAAGCTCCGGGTGGATCAGCCGTATTAATAGTTCGAGACCGTCCACCAGCCGGGGCGTGGGACGGTCGAAAAAATTGGAATCTTCAACATAAATGCGCTGGTTTCGAACTGCGGGCATATTGGGCCATTTTTCCCATTCTGCCTTGACCTTTTCAAATACCGCACTTCGTGCCATGGAAGTGATAATAATGATTTCCGGTGAGAGTGCCAGAACCTTTTCGCGACTAAACCGGGGATACGGTATGGGTCCCGCTGAAAGGTTGGTCCCTCCGGCTATAACAATGAGTTCATGGATAAAGGTGTGGGTCCCCGCGGACACGATGGGCGAAACACCGATTTGAAGAAAGACCCTGGGACGATGTGTGGTCTTTGCAACCAGAGACTTTACCTTTTGAATCCTCAAATCCATGTTCTGCACCAGTTGATTGGCTCGATCTTTGGCATTTAGAAGTGTGCCGATTTCCAGAACTGTTTTCATGATGGTTTCTAAATTATTGGGGTCCACGGCATATACGGGTATTTTCAAAGACTCGAGCCGCTGGGCTATCACTCTTGGATTGCCGTCTTTGATTGCAATGCAAAGATCCGGCTTCAAGGCCACTATTTTCTCCAGATCGAGATGAACATAAGAACCGACCTTAGGTAGTTTTACAGCTTCAGGGGGAAAATCACTGTACGTTGTCACTCCTTGCAAACGGTGACCTTGATCCAAAGCAAAAACAATCTCTGTGATACTTGGGGCAAGAGATACCACCCGTTGAGGTTTATCCGGAACCGTGACATGCCGTCCCAACTGATCTGTTATGGTTTTGGCAACAGATGTGGCTTCCAATGAAATTAAAGGCAATATTGCCATCATGAAAACGATGGTTATGTATCTAAATGTTGTCATTTCTTTAATCGAAATAGTTTAGTCTTCATTACGACCTATTAACGAGTTCTTTCAGCCAAAATTAATTATACCTGAAGCGGAAATGTTTTCAAAAGGTTAAAGTGCTACCTTTAATTAAAAAAAAACCGGACCGAAATATATCGATCCGGGAATGTCCCTTTTTATCCTCAAGATCATTTGACACCTCATATCCTCGAAGGCTTCAGCCTCTGCCCAGGCAGGTCTTCTGACTTTCCCGCCTTTTGGCGACCTTCCCGTTCATACGCGAACAGTGGTACGCGATGGCCAAAAGGGTTCCCTTTTCCAGCAAAATATGAAAAAAGGTGGGATTACAGCGGCGGGCCCGTCCCCGAATTTCACGGGGTTCCCTATTAAACTCATACGAGCACCTGAACAGATCTATTCAAGTAATTAAAAAACAGCATTAAAGTCAAGGAATTTGTTCAAAGTCATTTATTTGGGTTTTAACAGATCGAAAATAAGACTAAACGATGTGTTACCCAAAGCAAAATCTCTTTCTATTTAAAAATCCTTATAGTATGATCCCAACCGAGGTATACATCCAATGAACGGCCTTAATATCTGTTACAAGCAACTACATGGAAACCCTTGCCGAACAATTGGCACTCATCGTAAGAGCGCCGTTTTCTTCTGCCGTTTTCTCCAGAGATTATTGTCGTTCAGAGCAGAGGAATGGAGCGTTGGGTAGCTATGGAACTTGCCAGGCATAACGGCATCTGCGCAAACTGTTTTTTCCCCTTTCCCAACACATTTTTACAGGAAATGTTTAAAAAAACGATCCCGGATCTACCCGAAGAATCCTCCTTTGATCCTTTGACAATGACATTCAAGATCATGAAGGTTCTTCCTGAATGTATCCACTTGCCGGGCTTTGAAAGTTTAAAACGTTATCTTGTAGATGAGAACACCGGGATGAAACTGTTTCAGATTTCGAAAAGAATCGCTGATCTGTTTGACCAGTATCTTGTTTTCAGGCCCGAGATGATATTCAATTGGGAAAAAGGAAGGGACCATCACTGGCAGGCATGTCTATGGCGTGAGCTTTCGTCCGGAAGGGAACACTTGCATCGCGCCGGACTCTGGAAGGCTTTTTTAGAAAAGATTAGAAAATCACCACGTCAAATAGAGCATTTCCCCGGCCGTGTTTCCATATTCGGGATATCTTATTTACCACTTTTTCATCTTAAGGCTTTTGTTGAAATATCACGCCATTCTCAGGTGAACCTTTTTCTAATGAACCCATGTAAAGAGTACTGGGGAGATATTGTTTCCGGTCGGGAGACCGGAAAAATAAGGAAAAAACATACTCGATCAAATGACATCTCAGAAGATCTTTATCTTGAAGAAGGACATCGCCTGCTGGCTTCCATGGGGACTTTGGGTAGAAATTTTATTTCACTGATTAGTGATCTCGACAGTCAGGTTTTCGAACTGTTCAAAGATAATCAAGGCCATACAACACTTGAGAAAATCCAGTCGGATATTTTAAGTTTAAAAAGCAGGCGGTTTTCTTTTCTTTCACCCAACACCCACGACCCATCCCCTACGATTGATTCCTCTATTCAGATTCATTCCTGCCACAGTCCAATGCGGGAAATTGAGGTTCTTCACGACAATCTTCTTGCCATGTTTGAAGAAGATCCGGATTTGTTGCCCAAAGACATCGTTGTCATGACACCTGATATCCATTTATATGCTCCATTTGTTCAGGCCGTGTTCGGAGCACAGATAGATGAAAAAAAACGGATTCCATTCACAATTGCGGACCAGAGCATCATGAAAGAAAGTCGCATTATTGAAGGATTCATGTCGATACTCGATCTTGAAAACAGCCGGATGAGTGTAAACCGTGTCATGGCATTGCTTGAACTGCCGGAAATTAGAGAAAAATTCGACATATCCGAATCGGAAATCGAAATATTGGAACGCTGGATCAAAGAAACCAATATCCGGTGGGGAATCGATGCAGAACACCGCCGCAAGCTTGGTCTTCCGGTTTTTTCGGAAAACACCTGGAAGGCCGGAATTGAAAGACTGCTTTTAGGATATGCAATGCCGGGTTTCGGGTGTAAAATGTTTTCCGGAATTCTTCCTTACGATCATATCGAGGGGGGTGAGGTAAAGACCCTGGGTAAATTTATAGGGTTTTTAGACCGGCTTATTAGCAGTGTGGATTCTCTAAATCAGGCCAGAACATTAAGTGGCTGGAGTAAGGTTTTTTCAGATATTATCGAACAGTTTTTTACCCCAGAGCAAGACTCAGAACCAGAGATTCAGATTCTCAGGAGTATTTTGGATGATATGTCTAAAAAAGAAGCATTATCCGGCTTTGACAAATCCATAAAAGTCGAGGTCGTAAAATCTTATCTGGTTGGTATTCTTGAGGATAAACAGCTTCAAAGGGGATTTATTTCCGGCGGTGTGACGTTTTGCGCAATGCTTCCCATGAGAAGTATCCCGTTTAAAGTCGTCTGTCTTGTGGGGATGAATACCGATGCCTTCCCACGCGAGACAAAAACGCTTGAATTCGACATTATGGCAATACATCCAATGGTCGGTGATCGAAACAGAAGAAATGACGACAAGTATCTTTTTCTGGAAGCCCTTCTATCCGCAAGAAATAAATTCTATATCAGTTATGTCGGCCAGAGCATCCAGGATAACGCCAGGATTCCACCCTCTGTCCTTGTGAGTGAACTCATAGATTGTATCAAAGAGGGATTTGGATTTTCAGAAGAGCAGGTGGTCATTTTTCATCGGCTTCAAGCATTTTCACCGGAATATTTTAAAAACAACAGCAAGCTGTTCAGCTACTCTTACGAGAATTTTATCGCAAGCTCAAAAATGTCTGACCGTAAAGAAGCGCCTCCTTTGATTTCAACAAAGCTGCCCGAACTCGACAAAGAATGGAAAGACCTTTCCATTAAAGCGTTAAGCACCTTTTTCAATAATCCAGCAAAATATCTACTTGAAAAACGCCTGGGAATATATCTGTATGAGAGAGCAGATGTCCTTGATGAAAGAGAAAATTTCCGCTTAGATCATCTTGGAAAATATGTGCTGGATCAGGAACTTGTGACAACAAGGCTCTCAGGATCAAGTCTGAAAGATATTTATCCGCTAATAAAGGCCTCCGGAGAACTCCCTCATGGGAAAGTGGGAGAATATATTTACAATGAAATGAGTCTGGATGCCGAAGATTTTGTTCGAAAAATTAATGACCATACCAAAGACCACCGCCTTGAAGACCTTGATGTTGAACTTGACATTGCAGGCTTTAGGATATTCGATCGTGTTACGGATGTTTATGAAAACGGTCTGATCAAAACCATATATGCAAATACAAAACCAAAATACTTATTGAATACATGGATATATCATCTTATTATTTGTGCTTTACTTGAAGATAAACGCTCTGTGCAGAGCTTTATGCTGTGCAAAGATGCAGCTTGGGAATTTACACCTGTTTCAAGTGCTTTAGATATCTTAAAATACCTGCTCAATATTTACTGGAAGGGAATGTCAGAGCCGTTGCACTTTTTCCCTGTATCGTCCTTTGAATATGTTTGTAAGATATTGCTGAAGAATCGGACACAGCCGGCAGCCTTAAAGGCTGCACAAAGAAAATGGAGTGGAAGTGATTTTTCACGGGGAGAGTCAAAAGATCCATATTTTGAGCGTTGCTTTGGCAAAAACGATCCTTTGGATAAGGATTTTGAAAAAATCTCAATGAATATTTATTCACCTTTGCTGAATCATTGTAATGAAATAATGTTATAAACAATCATTTAGGTAACAATGAAACCTTTTTGGATTCTTTTATGTCTTTTTGGACTCATTTTTGCGATTCTTTTTTCTTTTCGATTAGGCGTATTTAACAAATTCAATTCTGTATCCGAAGAATTGACCTCATTTTCCATTGAGCGAGTACCTGAGAAAGACTCGTGGATGAATATTATGCAAAATGGCCGTAAAATTGGGTCCTCACACACCACCATTTCGAAAACGACAAAGGGTTATCTCTTAAAAGAAACCCTTTATATCCGCCTCAACACAATGGGCCTGATTCAAGATCTCATTCTCAAAACCGCTGGAAAGCTCAATAAAGATTTTACCCTTTCTTCATTTGATTTTGAGATCAGTTCAGGACGATTTAATTTTTCAGCACAAGGATCTGTTTCCGGAAACGTACTTTCCGTTAAAACGCATAGCTTCGGTTCTACTAAAGATGTTCATACCAAAATCAAGGAAAGACTATATGCCTCTTCCGGGATAGTTGACGCTGCTTATGCTTCCGGGATGAAACCCGGAGACGAGTTTACCTTGCATGTTTTTGAGCCGGTGAGCATGAGCAGTGAACCTGTTACAATCAAAGTTATTGGCAAAGAAAACATTCTCAATATGGGCATTCAAAAGAATTCAATAAAAGTGGCAATACAGTATCAAGGAGCAACCCAGCTGGCCTGGATAGGAGAAAATGGTGAAGTTATTAGAGAGAAGGGGCTTTTAGGATTTAGTTTAGAAAAAACGACACGTAAAGACGCACTTTTTGGGCTTCTTGCTGAATCTTCCCAAGATTTGACCGAGATTGCTTCCGTCAAGTCCAATGTAATTTTTGAAAACCCACTAAAACTTGAAAGGGTCAACGTCGAAATCAGTGGAATAAACACCAAAGATGTCCATCTTGAAAGCGGAAGACAGGTTTTAAAAGATAATGTTCTGATCATCCAGAAGGAGGATCTGGCCAAGCTTCCTGATGTTATAAATGATATAAATACAATACCTGATCGTTTTGTAAAGCCCGAACCCTTTATTGAGTCTGATCATCCCAAGATTTTGAATCTGGTTGAAAAGATTGTAACCGACGATGACACACCATTAGTAAAGGCAAACAAGCTGATGACATGGGTCCATAAAAATATTGAAAAACGCCCGGTGCTGTCATTGCCTGATGCCCTTGCCACTTTAATAAACAAGGTCGGCGATTGCAATGAACATGCCGTCCTTCTGGCCGCCCTTGCAAGAGCCGCGGGTATACCTGCCCGAATTGAGGCCGGTCTTGTCTACTTAAACGGCAGATTTTATTACCATGCATGGAATCTGCTTTACATTGGGAAGTGGATAACCGCGGATTCATTGTTTGGTCAACTGCCGGCAGATGTTACCCACATCCGATTTTCAAGCGGGGGAATGCAGCAACAGCTCGACATCATGAATGTTATCGGTAAAGTAAGATTAAAAATTCTAACTTTTCAATAAAAAATGATAGAACTCAAAGAGTTAACTAAAAGATACAACGATTTCCCGGCTGTGAACGGGTTGAACCTTGTGGTCCGAAAAGGTGAAATATTCGGATTCATCGGTCCTAACGGTGCTGGAAAGACCACCACGATAAATATGATGGGCGGTGTACTTGCCCCAACCTCGGGTGCTGTAATGATTTGCGGTATAAATATGCAAGATCACCCGAAAAAAGCCAAGAGTAAAATCGGTTATATTCCTGATAGGCCATATCTTTATGAAAAACTAACAGGTATTGAGTTCTTAAAATTTATTGGTGATCTGTATGGTGTTGATGAAGACACCTTTTTAAATAAATCTCGTGAAAAATTACGGTTGTTTTCCCTTTCTGAATGGGCAGACGACCTTATTGAGTCCTATTCTCACGGTATGAAGCAAAGACTCGTGATGGCAGCAGCTCTTTTACATGATCCTGAAGTGATCATTATCGATGAGCCCATGGTGGGTCTTGATCCATTGGTGATCAATATGGTTAAGTCGCTTTTTCAGCATCTTGCAAAGGAAGGTGTCACCATCTTCATGTCGACCCACACCCTGAAAGTGGCTGAAGATATCTGTGACCGCATCGGTATCATCCATAAAGGATCACTTATCGCAACGGGAACTGCAGAAGATTTAAAGCGCGATATTCAGAACAAAGATGCCGATCTCGAAGAGATATTCATCAAGTTGACTGAAGAATGAAAGATGTCATCACCTTATTAAGGCCAAGATTTTTATCCTTTAAAAACAAGGGCCTTTTGAAAAACGATTCGGGCAGGGGATATAAGCTCGCATTGTTCGGATCCATCGGTATATTTTTTTGGGGAGGCATATTCGTTGTTTCATTACGAGTCATCGGTTATTTCAAAGAGATTGAAGGACTTGGCGATGTTCTTGCTGACAAACTGCTTTCCATGGTTCTTCTCACTTTATTTTCACTCCTTGTTTTCAGTAACATTCTAACATCACTTTCCAAGCTGTATCTCAGCAGAGACCTTTCTCTTTTGAATTCCATGCCTGTCCCAAGTTATAAGATTTTCATTGCAAGGTGGATGGAAAGTACTTTAGACAGTTCTTGGATGGTCATTGTCTATACACTTCCTGTCTTTATTTCATATGGAATTGTTTATGGGGCGGGCTTTTTTTTCTATGGCAATATTGTCCTGGTCATTTTAATCCTTTCTATTATTTCAGCAGGCATAAGCGTTATTCTAAATATGATTGTTGTTAATTTTGTGCCGGCGAACCGCATCAGAAACATCTTTATTTTCATTGGCCTTTGCTTTTTTCTAATCCTCTTTTTTGCCTTTCGTTTTTTACGGCCTGAACGCCTTGTTGATCCCGAAGCTTTTTCAAACGTGCTCTTCTATCTCAGGTCTTTAAAGGCTCCGGCACCGCCTTATCTTCCGAGCACATGGGCTTTTGACAGCATAAAGGCGACACTTTCGGGACATATAATGCAAGGACTGTTTCACACTATGCTCTCCTTGAGTTGGGCAGGCGTAATGGTATTTTCGGCGATCATTATTTCAAATGCGTATTATTTCAAGGGGCTTTCAAAGGCCCAAACAGCCCAAGTTCGGCTTTTTAAATACAAATATTCGGGGCACCGTTTTTTGGGATTTTTGACACGTCCTTGCAGGGCTTTTATGTTAAAGGAGATACGGACTTTTTTCAGAGATCAAACACAGTGGTCCCAGCTCTTTCTAATTGCTGCGTTGGTTGTCATATATGTCTACAACTTCAATGCCCTTCCTCTGGAAAAGGCTCCGATAAAGACTATTTACCTCCAAAACCTCCTATCTTTTTTAAACATCGGCCTTGCTGGTTTTGTTCTTATTACCATCACGGCCCGATTTGCATATCCTGCGGTCAGCAGTGAAAGGGATGCATTCTGGCTGGTAAAATCGGTTCCCATAGATCTGAGACACTATCTCTGGATAAAATTCTTTATCTATTTTTTACCTTTGCTCGTTTTGACCGAAATTTTGATCATTGCAACAAATATCTTGCTTAAAGTGACGCCTTTTATGATGGTACTTTCAACGGTTGATATATTTTTACTGGTTCCGGGAGTTGTATCAATGGGAATTGGTTTTGGCGCAGCGTATCCTGATTTTAAATCGGAAAATCCAGCCCAAACAGTTACCAGTTTCGGAGGGCTCCTGTTTATGATGGTGTGTGCAGGATATGTAGGAGCTGTTATCATTATTGAAGCAGGGCCAGTTTATCGCATTTTTATGGCGGATGTTCAGGGAAAAGTATTGACTGTTTTTGAATGGGTGTGGGTTCTCGGATCCTTTGCTCTGGTTTTTTCCTTCAGCATTGCTGCGGTGGTGGTGCCCATGAAATTCGGAGAAAAGAGACTGTCAAAAATGTTGATTTAAAGAGGTAATGAATTTATACATATATACATTGCCAAAACCAAATTGTGCGTTATTATATTGATTGTTTCATAGCTTATAGGTTGTTGCCCAAACGAAAATTTCTAACTCAATTAAAAAGAGAGGCATTTGGAAGCCGACAACATTTTATTAGATTTGAGTTATTAGGAGAAAGAATGGCTGAAACTGACAAAGATGATCTTATCAGCATCATTGATGAAGATGAAAAAGATGCAGTGATTCCCGATACACTTCCTTTGATCTCCGTTCGTGATATTGTGATTTTTACCGACATGCTCCTCCCCCTCTTTATCGGCCGTGAAAAATCGATACGTGCTATTGAGGAAGCCGTTGAAAAAGACGGATATTTGTTTTTAACCGCGCAAAAAGATCCAAATATCGAGAACCCGAACCCTGATCAAATATTTACGGTTGGAACTGTGAGCAAGATCCTGCGGATGCTAAAACTCCCTGATGGACGCGTGAAAGCCCTTGTGCAGGGTATCGAAAAGGCCAGGATTGTTAAATACGTTTCAAAGAGATCCATATATCGTGTAAAAATTGACATGATTCCCGATCTCCCGGTTGAAAATATCAACATAGAAATGGAAGCATTGATGCGTAATGTTATCGAACACTCCGAAAAGATATTGGCGCTGCGTGGTGAAATGAACAACGATGTCGGCGTTATTCTAGAGAGTGTGAATGATCCGGGGAAACTAGGCAGATCTTGTGGCTTCAAATCTGAAGTTAAAAATTGATGAGTCCCAGATTTTGCTCGAACTGATCGATCCTGTTGAGCGTCTCAAAAAAGTTAATGAGCTCCTTTCGCGAGAAGTGGAATTGTCCTCCATGCAGGCTAAAATCCAGTCTGATGTAAAAGATGAAATTTCGAAAAGTCAAAGAGACTATTTTTTAAGGGAACAGGTTCGGGTCATCCACAAGGAACTCGGTGAAGATGACGGAAAATTAAGGGAAATAGATGATTATAGAAGGAAGATAAGAAGGGCCAAGATGTCAAAAAGTGCAGACAAAGAAGCCTTAAAGCAGTTGAAACGTCTGGATCAAATGCATCCTGACTCTGCAGAAGCTTCTGTTGTTCGCACATATCTGGATTGGCTGGTTGAGTTGCCATGGAGTAAAATCACCAAAGACGTCATTGATATCAAGAATGCAAAAACGGTTCTTGATAAAGACCATTTTGGTCTAAAACATGTGAAAGACCGTATTCTTGAATACCTGAGCGTGCGCAAACTTAACCCTAAAATGAAGGGTCCGATTTTATGTTTCGTGGGCCCACCCGGTGTTGGGAAGACATCCCTTGGTCAGGCCATAGCGCTCGCAGTGAAACGAAAATTTGTCCGCATTTCCCTCGGTGGCATACGGGATGAAGCCGAAATCAGAGGCCACCGTCGTACCTATATAGGTGCTATGCCGGGACGAATCCTTCAGGGCCTTAAACAGAGCGGTGCAAACAATCCTGTTTTCATGATGGATGAGATTGACAAGCTTGGTTCTGACTTCAGAGGTGATCCCTCCTCAGCACTTTTAGAGGCTTTGGATCCTGAACAGAACTCGTCGTTTAGCGACCACTACCTTAATATAGCCTTTGATCTTTCCAAGGTTATGTTTATCCTCACTGCCAACTTTACTGATACGATTCCATCAGCGCTCCTTGACAGGATGGAGGTGATTACACTTTCCGGATATGCGGAGGATGAAAAAAAGACCATTGCCCAAAGACACCTTATCCCGCGCCAGATAAAGGAAAATGGTTTAAAGTCGAAAACCCTGTCCATCAGTAAAGGCTCATTATCTAAAATCGTATCCGAATACACTTCCGAGGCTGGGTTGAGGAACCTTGAACGCGAAATCGGCACCCTTTGTCGCAAGGTGGCACGTAAAATTGCCGAAGGTGATAAAGGTCCGTTTCGAATCACAAAAAATAATCTGCAAAGTTACCTGGGAGTTCCAAAATATTTTCCTGAAATGGATCAGGAAAATAGCCAGGTGGGTTTATCCACCGGTCTGGCCTGGACACAGGCCGGTGGCGAGGTGCTTTATGTAGAGGCATCATTAATCGACGGAAAGGGGGAACTCATCGTCACTGGCCAAATCGGGGAAGTTATGCAAGAGTCTGCTCGGGCGGCCCTGAGTTATACCCGTGCCAATCTTGTTTCTTTTGGGATCAAAAAAAATATTCTTGAAAATAAGGACATTCATATTCATGTTCCAGCTGGCGCAATCCCCAAAGATGGGCCGTCTGCCGGAATCGCAATGGCGACAGCACTTATATCTATTTTGGTAAACAAACCGGTCAATAAAGATGTTGCCATGACCGGAGAAATTACATTGAGAGGAAGAGTGCTTCCTATAGGCGGTTTGAAAGAAAAAGCATTGGGTGCATTGAGGGCCGGGATTCGAACAATCATTATTCCTGAAAAAAACAAAAAGGATCTGGCTGAAATTCCGATGAATGTAAAGCGAAAAATCAATTTCGTTCCTGTAAAAAACATGGAAAACGTTATTTCACTTGCAATTGATGAAGGTTGATGGCTGATAAGAAATATGAGGATACTTGCTGTTGATACGGCGACAACTAGCTGCAGTGTCGCAATAGTGGATAAAACGTATTTGCTTTCGGAGTTCACACTAGCCAAAGAAGAGACACATTCTAAACATTTAATGGATATGATAAAGGCGGTCCTTAGAATGTCAGGCCTTAATTTTTCTGACCTGGATGGATTTGCAGTAACCAGAGGTCCCGGATCCTTTACAGGCCTGAGAATTGGTATCAGTACCATTAAGGGGCTTGCCTTGGCATCAGAAAAACCAGTTGTCGGTGTTTCAAGCCTGGAAACGCTTGCACTTCAGATGTCTTATTCTAGTGATCTTATATGTCCGATTTTAGATGCGCGTAGAGGAGAGGTTTATTTTTCCCGATACAGGTTCCTAAACGGTCATTTAAAAAAGCAAACAAAAGAACGCGTAGCACCTCCTGATAAAGCTGTTGAAGATCTTAACGAATCTTGCCTGTTTGTGGGAAATGGCGCTTTGCTATATAAAGAAATAATACTGGAAAAAATGGGTAAATCTGCCTTTTTTGCACCGATGATTCAAAATACGATTAGAGCTTCAACCATGGCCTATCTTAGCATGGCAAAATTCGAAAAGAACGATACAGATGATATTGAAAAAATATTGCCGTATTATATCCGGAAATCTGATGCAGAGTTGAATTTAATGATATCATAACATGTATTAAAGTGTTTGATGTTTTGCCATAAATATAATTAATAAGAAAACACCTTAATTTTGGGCAAAAAGAACAATCATTACGGTTATTATTGACAATATGGATTCATTTTTGATAAAAAGAATGGTTTAGTCTTTTATATTATAAAGTAAGATCGACCAGGGCATACGAGATGAGCAACTTTTTTTGGTCTGACGTACCCAGCAACTCTGCCTTTCCGTTGGCAAGTGCTGGGTATCCTTTTATATTTGCTTCTGTATTTACAACTGCTGTATTCGCGCTTTTGGGGATCATCACGTTGTCTCTGATGGGTCTTGCTGCGACCTTTTTCATTTGTTATTTTTTCAGGGATCCGGACCGCGTTATACCCAATTATACCGGATGTGTTGTTTCACCGGCTGATGGAAAGGTTATTTCGGCGGGTTTGGTCGATAACTGTCGATTTATTGAAGGGTCATGTATAAAGATCAGCATCTTTATGTCGATTTTTAATGTTCATGTCAATCGTGTTCCCCATGAAGGACAGGTAAAAATGATTCACTATTATCCTGGAAAATTTTTTTCCGCCAATTTGGATAAGGCATCAAATCATAATGAACACAATGCAATTTTCATTGAAACTGAAGGAAAGAAAAATATTTGTACGGTCCAAATTGCAGGACTGATTGCAAGGCGCATCATCTGTAGATTACAGGAGGGTGATATTGTCACCCGGGGACAGCGTTTTGGCTTAATATGTTTTGGATCACGTCTTGATGTTTATCTTCCTCCTGAGATACAATTGAAAGTGGCGGTAGGGGACAAGGTAAAAGCCGGGACATCTGTTTTGGGAGATTTGACATGATAAGAACAAGAAGAAATAATAAAGAAAAATCGCATCGAGGAATTTATATCCTGCCCAACATATTTACATCGCTCAATCTTTTCTTCGGATTTTATGCTGTTATCGCCTCAATAAACGGAAAATTTGTCGCTGCGGCGGTAGCCATTATTATCGGCGTCTTATTTGATATCATGGATGGTAAAATCGCAAGAGCTACGAATACCACCAGCAAATTCGGCATTGAATACGATTCCCTGGCCGACCTTATATCTTTTGGTCTTGCACCGGGATTAATGATATATTTGTGGTCTCTAAAGCCATTGGGAAGAATCGGATGGTTGGCGGCATTTCTATTTATGGCTTGTGGAGCCCTTCGCCTCGCCCGTTTTAATTCGCAGGTAGGTATAATAAGCAGTGATCATTTTGTGGGGCTTCCGATTCCGGCCGGAGCGGGTATGGCAGCAACTGCCGTATTATTTTGTCATAAATTTGGTATCGAAGGAAAAATTAATCCCATCCTAATTCTTGTGATGTTGTATATGCTTTCTTTTTTAATGGTAAGCACCATAAAATATAACAGTTTCAAAAAACCTGAGCTGTTTAAAAAAATGAATTTCAATGTTCTGGTAGCAATCATCTTGATATTGATTTTCATTGCCGCCCAGCCATCCGTTGCTCTATTTTTTTTGGCGCTGACTTATGTTGTTTCAGGTCCTTTAATTAGTATTAAACACCATAAAAAAGCGAGCCAAAACGTATCGAAAACCAGTGATGCAAGTGAGCACGGGTCTAGTCCCATTTAAACGGAATCTAACAAAAATCATTTTCACAATGACGACCAAAAACATTAAGACTAATTGATTGGATTTATTCATATGACAAAAGAATATCATATTTCTGTAATCCCAGGTGATGGTACCGGACCCGAAGTAGTTACAGAAGGCATCAAGATCCTTCAAACTATAGCAGACAAATTCGGTTTCAGACTTAACTTCACCCATTATGATTTAGGCGGGGAACATTATAAGGCGACTGGAGAGATTTTACCTGAAAATATTCTGGAATCAATCGCCGAATCAAATGCGATATATTTAGGGGCTATCGGGCATCCGGATGTAAAACCGGGCATTCTTGAAAAAGGTATCCTTTTGAAGCTTCGGTTTTATTTTGATCAGTATATCAACTTGAGGCCCGTTAAACTCTATGAGGGCGTAGAGACACCCTTAAAGTACAAGGGGCCGTCGGATATCGACTTTGTTGTGGTTCGGGAGAATACCGAAGGACTGTACGCCGGTGCCGGTGGTTGTTTAAAGCACGGCACTGCAGATGAAGTGGCCGTCCAGGAATCGATAAACACCCGCAAAGGAGTAGAGCGGTGTATCAGATATGCTTTTGAGTATTGCAGGAAAAGAAACCAAAGAAAAAAATTGACACTTTGTGGAAAAACCAATGTGCTGACCTTTGCATTTGATTTATGGCAACGTACGTTCAATGAGGTTGCAAAAGAATACCCTGATATTGAAACAGATTATGCTCATGTTGACGCTATCTGTATGTGGATGGTTAAAAATCCGGAATGGTTCGATGTTATTGTTACCGATAACATGTTTGGTGATATTATCACTGATCTGGGCGCAATGATTCAGGGAGGGATGGGTATTGCCGCGGGAGCAAATATTAATCCTGAAGGAATTTCAATGTTCGAACCCATCGGCGGATCCGCCCCTAAGTATACCGGCAAAAATATCATAAACCCCATTGCTGCCATTTCAGCGGTCCAGCTCATGCTTGAAACTCTAGGGGAACCCATGGCCGCCTCTTTGATAGAAAAGAGTGTTATTCGAGTCTTGCGTGATGATCTAAAAGATGTTGCCGCAGGTAAAATGGGATACTCAACACAAGAAGTAGGAGATCTCGTAATAAGTTATATTAAGGGAAACAGCAAACAATGACGGATAAAAAATTTAACATTGCCGTAGCAGGGGCAACAGGCGCTGTGGGAAATCAAATGATTTTTTGCCTTGAAGAGAGAAACTTTCCAATCAAGTCGATAAAATTCTTGGCATCCAGTCGTTCTGTCGGGCGCAAGCTCAAATACAAAGGTCGTGACATTGCCGTTGAAGAGTTGACCGAGACCTCTTTTAAAGGAATCGATATCGCCCTTTTCTCGGCCGGTGGTGGAACAAGTGAAAAATTTGCACCTTTTGCCGCAAATGATGGATGTGTGGTTGTTGATAATTCAAGTGCATGGCGGATGGACCCCGAGGTTCCACTGGTGGTTCCTGAAGTCAATCCCCATGCCGTCGCACAGTTTAGAAACAAAGGAATTATCGCGAATCCGAACTGTTCGACAATTCAAATGGTTGTACCATTAAGTCCATTGCACCAAGAATATGGTATCAAACGGATTGTGGTGTCAACGTATCAGGCGGTTTCAGGAACCGGCAAAAAGGCGATTGACGAGCTTGATTCCCAGACCCGGGCGATTCTTAATTTTAAAAAACATGAAAAAAAGGTGTATCCTCACACCATTGCATTTAACTGCCTTCCGCATATCGATGTATTTTTGGAAAACGGATATACAAAAGAAGAGATGAAGATGGTCCATGAAACCCGAAAAATCCTGGAAGACGATACCATAGGGGTTACGGCGACCACTGTTCGTGTGCCGGTTTTTTTCGGTCATTCGGAATCGATTAACATTGAGACAAAAAGAAAGGTTTCTGCTCGAGAGGTGAGGGCGCTTCTTGAAAAAACACCCGGCGTTAAAGTCGTTGATGATCCGCTGAACAATCTATACCCGCTAGCTATTGATGCCGCCGGACAGGATTTGACACTTGTCGGTCGTATTCGTGACGATGAATCCATAGAAAATGGTATCAATATGTGGGTTGTTGCCGACAACATCAGAAAGGGCGCAGCGACCAATGCGGTGCAGATCGCCGAAATTCTGACAAAAGAATATTTATCGGGGGAGTAGATTTGGAACGAGTACCAATTACGAGAGAAGGGTATGAAGCCCTTAAAAAAGAACTGGAATATATTCAAAAAGTCGAACGACCCAGAAATATAAAGGCCATTGAGGAAGCCCGTGCTCACGGGGATATTACTGAAAATGCCGAGTTTGAAGCTGCCAAAGACCGGCAGGCATTTATAGAGGGAAGGTTGAACAACTTGGGATATAAACTATCCATGGCGGATATCATCGATCCTCAAAAGCTTCCCAAAGATCGGGCGGTCTTTGCCAGTTCTGTGTTACTTGAAAATATCGATACTTCAGAAAAGGTTGAATATCAACTTGTTGGATCCGATGAAGCGAATATCGAAGAAGGTCGAATTTCTGTGTCTTCGCCACTCGGGAAAGCGATTTTAGGGAAAAAACCCGGAGACGAGATTGTCTTGGAAGCTCCGGGTGGAAAAAGATTTTATGAATTAATAGAAATATTGTAAACGGAGGTTTTTTGTGGCACGTATAACCATAGAAGATTGTTTAAAGCGGGTAAAAAACCGATTTTTACTGGTAAACATGGCGGCCAAACGTGTAAGACAGATCCGTGAAGGGTCTGAATATCTGGTCAGTTCGCCAAAAAATGAAGACATTGTGGTTTCTCTACGTGAAATCGCCGCAGGCAAGATCACCATTAGAGAGGATAAAGAAGAAGAAATAAAAGAGGAAATAGAGGAAAAAAAGGAAAATCTATAGGAGGCCGATACTTTTTTTGCCAAAGTACAGCTATGCCTACAAGGCGATAAAAAGGAATGTTGGGAAAGCATTGCATCAATATGATATGATCTCCCATGGAGATCGAATTTTAGTCGGGCTTTCAGGAGGTAAAGACAGCTTTATCCTGATGTGGATATTAAGTGAACGACTAAAACGCATTCCCATCAATTATGAGATGTATTCAGTGCATGTTGATTTGGGATTTGACGGAGGATTCAGTAAATCTTTGGCAGAATATTACAGTCAAATAGGCTTTGAACTCAGAGTTGAACATACAGATTACGGAGTTTTGGCGCACAGTTCCGAAAATCGGGAAAATCCTTGTTTTTTATGTTCCAGGTTGCGCAGGAAAAGGCTTTTTGAAATTGCGGATGAACTCGGATGCAACAAGGTCGCCCTTGGACACAATAAAGACGATATCATTGAAACTTTATTTATGAATATTTTCTATGCTGGTGAGATTAGCAGTATGCTCCCTTCCCAGTCTTTTTTTCAGGGAAAGTTTTCTGTGATAAGGCCGCTTGCCTTTGTTGACGAAGATGTTATAGAGCGTTTTGCCAAGGAAAAAGGTTATCCGGTTTTTAAAAATCCCTGCCCCAGCACAAAAACCTCCAAACGACATGAAATAAAAAAGATTCTAAAACAGCTTTATAGAAATAACAAAAAAATCAAAGGAAATATATTCAGAGCCATGCATCATGTGAAAATGGATTATTTGCCAAAATGAAAGATATCCAAAATCAATTCGATTATCGCAACATTCCAATTGATAAAGTAGGGATAAAGGATCTTAAATATCCCATAACCGTACTTGATCGAAGGAATAACATTCAACATACGGTTGCTTCCATAAACATGTATGTTGATTTGCCCCACAATTACAAAGGGACTCACATGAGCCGTTTTGTGGAAATGTTGCATCTATTCCGACCGGAAGTCTCCTTAAAAAAAATTTCCGTTATTCTTGAGGAGATGAAAGAGTATTTAAATGCAGCTTCAGCCAATATTGAAGTAACCTTTCCCTATTTCATTGAAAAAAAATCTCCGGTCAGCAAATCTCCCGGTTTGATGGATTATA
Organism: uncultured delta proteobacterium; assembly: GCA_963706295.1. Lineage (GTDB taxonomy): Bacteria > Desulfobacterota > Desulfobacteria > Desulfobacterales > UBA11574 > UBA11574. Next base: position 282,465 of record CAVPLW010000006.1, read on the forward strand.
TCTGCAGTTTTTTAGGATCTAGCGACCCAAAGGGTAAGATTGACCTCGTATCCGTAGTCGTTGTTCCCATCTCTTCCGTTTGTCCCTGTTCAAAAGAAATCAGTGAATCAGGCGCCCACAATCAGCGCGGTCGGGTTCGTCTTAGCACACGCTTTAAAAAATTTATCTGGATTGAAGATATGATTGAGCTGGTGGAAGATGCCGCATCATGTGAAGTATATTCGGTACTGAAACGGGTAGATGAAAAGCATGTTACGGAAAAAGGTTTTTCGAATCCCAAATTTGTTGAAGATATTGTGAGAGATGTTGCTGATAAACTGAAAAAAGACAGCAATATAACTTGGTTTTCCGTGAGTGCTGAAAACTTTGAATCCATCCATAACCATAGTGCCTATGCCTCAATAACAAGTGGGCATGAACCCTATCTATAGTTTAATTCACGCTGAATTATATCCATCATCGGTTCCGGAGACTTACCTGGCGTATTTATCATCAAAACAAAAGGATACAACTCTCCATTTTTCTTTTTGATATAGCCGGCTCTGGTATGGATTCCCTTAAGGGTTCCAGTCTTATAGTACATTTTATCCGTTTGTCGCATAAGAAAATAATACGGTATAAATGCATTAAGTATTTTATAGAAGTCCCTCGCTGAAATCTGATTTTTTCTCGATATCCCGGAACCTTCTTCAATTTGAACATGATCAATTTCAAGGATATTTTTTGCGTATATCAAAGCGGCCCGAACCCCTTTTTCTAAGTTCCCGGGAGGACCATATGCTTTTGCCCCTGCGGTAATGAGTAGCTGATTGGCAATAAAGTTATTTGAATATTCGAAAAGTTTTGATAGAGTCTGAATTAATGAAAAACTGGAAACATATCTATAAATGAGTTTATCCACCTCTTTTTGAATTTTTCCCAACCTTATACCCCCTTTTAATCGAACCCCTTCTTTTTTTAAGAAATATAAAAAAAGATTTCCGGCATAATGCGCGATCTCATTTCTTTGGCTTGAAAGCACAATTCTCCCGTGATCCTTTTGAGAAGCCTTGACCCTGGGTAGTATAAAGGACAATAGCGGTGTTTGCGATTCAGCACTGACATAAACGCTGTTTTTGTTGTGTTTGAAATTAACCGTATTGAAATTTACACACAAGGCGCCATTAGGCGCATCATAGGGTTCGTATGAAACATTTACGCCGGGGATCACGGTTGGTACGCCAAAATATGAATCATCAAGGATAAGATCGTTAATAATGCTGTATTTGGCACAAAGCCTCATGGAAAGCTGATGGATCATTTCCACAACAGTTTCTGAAATGAGAAGCGGATCGCCATAGCCCTTTATTTTGAGATTTGAATGACGGTCCATGTAAAATTCCGTGAAAAACTTATAATCAGGACCAAGATAATGAATAGCAACAAGCGCGGTGAATATCTTCAGCGTCGATGCAGGAATGAGTTGAATATCCGCATTTTTTGAAAAAACAATATGGCCTTTTGGATCGGCAACCAGGACGGCGTCCCGGTCTCCGATAAGATGCTCTAACTCATCCAATTTTCCGCAATAAACGTTTGTTGTTTTAACAAAAGGCAGAAGAAAAAGAAGAAGGCAGGAGATGAATTGAAAAGCTAACTTTAACATTTATAAAACCTGCATGGTTCCGAATCGTCTGAATCCGAGTGTATTGACTATTTGCTTTCTACGATAAGCGTCACCGGTCCATCGTTGATTAAAGATACTTCCATCATGGTCTGAAAGCGACCGGTTTTTACAGTAACACCTTTCTGACGGACGCGTTCAACAAATTGCTGATACAGTTCATTGGCCTGTTCAGGAGGTGCAGCTTTTACAAATGATGGGCGTCGTCCTTTTTTGCAATCCCCAAGCAAGGTGAACTGTGAGACGACCAGCATTTCACCACCCATGTCAATTAAAGAGCGGTTCAACTTATGGTCTTCATCTTCAAAAATTCTTAAGTTGACAATCTTGTCTGCCAGGTATTTGGCATCATCGATTTTATCCGATGTTGCAACTCCTAAAAGCACTAAAAGCCCTTTGCCGATTTTACCAATCAAATCATCCCCTACGGTAACAGAACTTGACTTAACCCTTTGTATTACTGCACGCATAATTTAACGTTTCGGAAAATCTATAACTTTATGAAATAAAAAATGTATTAATGGCAATATGTTTCTGACGTCAGAACGGGGTGATGGAATAAATGAGTTTTAGATGTTGAGCTCATTGTTTTTATACTATTATTCAAAAATGCATTATTCAAGCAATTTCCTAAAAAGGAAATGTCAACCCTGCCCATGGAATTTCCAAAGCTTTGATCAATTAATTGTAAAATTATGGTCATTTATATCAAAAAATTAATACCATTATTTGGGTCTTGATTTAATAGACAATATTATTTTATAGTTACAGGGGATGTCGCTACTCAAGTTAATGATATTGTAAATATAGAAAGATAAATGCGTTTAGAGGGTATGCGTAATATGAGAGAAAAAATTAAGGAATTTTCGGCTGATAAAAAACTATTCGATTTTATATTAGAAAAAATTTCGGAAGGAATTTTAATCGTCGATTTTCAAGGTAAAATCATTTATGCCAATTCGGCAACGCTTTCCTTTTGTAATGTATCTGAGAAAAGCTTGATAGGATCAGATTTCACCCGGATGTTTGCAGTCGATGATCGTCCAAGGGTGATTGAACTTATGAAAACAGCAAAGGATAAGCTGGAAGCAATAGCTGAAGAATACCCCCTGAGATTGAATGAACATATTGTTAGCGCAAGATTTTTATCTTCCGGCAAGAAAGACGATAATAACATCGTCATCATAAATGATATAACAGCCCAGCACAGCGCCAAAGAGGCATTAAAATTGCGGGATAGTGAGTTGAGCTTGCACCATAAGGCGACTCAGATGTTTAATTCCAGCCTCAAGCTGGATCAGGTTTTTGTTACTGTTTTAGAAGAAGTCCGGCGATTGATGGATGTGATGGGATGCTCTATATGGCTTATAGAGGAAGGAACCGAGGAACTGGTTTGCAAACAAGCCACCGGAACTTATGGAGAAACGTTGATCGGTTGGCGCTTGGCATCTGGAGAAGGCCTTGCCGGATGGGTGGCAAGACACGGTAAAAGCTTAATAGCCCCGGAAACCTCAGATGATGAGAGACACTATAAAGAGGTTGACCTATTGATAGGACGGGATATGCGTTCCATCCTTTCTGTTCCATTGCGCGTCAAGGGAGATGTGATCGGCGTTCTCCAGGTTGTGGATGGTCAAGCCGAACGCTTCAACAAAAAACACTTGGCACTAATAGAACCACTGGCCGGATCTGCGGCCATCGCAATCGAAAATGCTCGGTTATACGAAAAAGCACAGCAAGAAATTTCAATCCGCAAACAGGCCGAAGAAGCCCTTCGAGAGAGTGAAAATAAATATCGTACAGTTCTAGAAGCAAACCCTGATTCGGTTATCGTTTATGATATGGCGGGGAAGGTGACCTATCTGAACCCCACATTTACCAATGTTTTTGGGTGGACCTTAGAGGAGTGTTTGGGTAAAAGAATGGACATGTTCATCCCCAAGAAAGATCGTTCCGAAACTCATGAAATGATAAAGAAACTTCTTGCCGGAGAGAATCTATTGGCCATACAAACACACCAAAAAACGAAGTCAGATGATGTTATTCCCGTTAGTATTAGTAGCGCCATATTCTATGATAGAGAAGACCAACCCGCAGGCAGTGTCGTTAATTTGCGAGATGTTCGTGAGCAGAAAAAGCTGGAGGCACAAATCCATCAGGCCCAGAAAATGGAAGCCATCGGCACACTGGCCGGCGGCATCGCTCATGATTACAACAACTTGCTCATGGGAATATTAGGGAACACATCGCTTATGGCTTTTGATTTGAGATCCGACCATCCGCATTGTGAAAAATTAAAAAACATTGATAAGTATGTTCAGAGTGGAGCAGATCTCACAAAGCAGCTTTTGGGGCTGGCAAAAGGCGGTAAATATGAAGTCAAACCCATCGATATTAATGATGTGATGAGAAAAAGTTCGGAAATGTTTAATAGAACGAAAAAAGAGATCAGAATTCATACTAACTATCAAAAAGATCTTTGGAGAGTGGAAGCCGATACAAGCCAAATTGAGCAGGTGCTGTTAAATCTTTATGTGAACGCTAGTCAGGCAATGCCTGGAGGAGGGGAGTTATATCTTCAAACAGAAAATGTAACACTTGATGATAGTTATACCCGATATTTTTCTCTAAAAGGTGGCGATTATGTGAAAATATCTGTTACAGACACCGGAACAGGTATGGATGATAATATTAAGAAAAGGATATTCGATCCATTTTTTACGACTAAGGATATCGGTAGAGGTACGGGATTGGGTCTAGCCTCTGCATACGGCATCGTTAAGAATCATGGCGGTATTATTAACGTCTACAGTGTGATCGATAAAGGAAGCACCTTTAATATTTTTCTGCCGGCGTCTACAAAAGAAGTTAAACAAGACATGCTGATGAATCAAAAAACATTGAAGGGAACTGGCACAATCCTTGTAGTTGACGACGAAGACATGATTATCGATGTTTGCAGCCAGATCTTGGCAAGCCTGGGTTACATGCCCATTTTGGCAAGGAGTGGCAAAGAGGCGATTGACGTCTATCAGAAAAACAGAGACCGTATTGTTATGGTTATTTTGGACATGATAATGCCTGGCATGGGAGGTGGCGAGACGTTCGACAGGCTCAAAAAGATAGATCCTGAAATCAGAGTTCTTCTTTCCAGTGGTTACAGCATAGATGGACAAGCGTCTGAAATAATAGATCGCGGCTGTAATGGTTTTATACAGAAACCGTTTAATGTGATACAGCTGTCTCGTAAAATCAAAGAGGTCTTGGGTAAGGAGCCGTAGTCGCCCAAGATGAAAAATATATTCGTGAAAAATTAAGTAACAAGTACAATTCTCAGATCCATAACATTCGTATTAGTTGGACCGGTTATGAATAGGTCTCCAAGTTTTTGAAAAAAATGATATGAGTCATTGTTTGCCAGAAAATGATACGGATCCAATCCCATTTCTTTGGCACGTTTCAGCGTAAAGGTATCCGAAAAAGCCCCGGCTGCATCAGTAGGACCATCGGTACCATCAGTACCGCCGCTCAGCATAACGATATTTTTTTTGCCGGAAATATCTATTGATGCAGATAGCGCAAACTCCTGATTCCGTCCTCCGAGACCATTACCGGTAATGGTTACCGTGGTTTCACCGCCGGAAAGGATACAGGCCGGTAAAGGGAGGGGATTGCCGGTTTTAATGATCTCTCTGGCGATGGCTCCATGGACTTGAGCGATAAATCGGGTTTCTCCCTCGATCATTGAAGATAGCAGAAGAACATTATACCCTAAGCTTTGGGCTTTTTCTTTGGCGGACATTAAGGATTCAACGTTACTTCCGATAATCAAATTATAAGTTCTATCAAAAACAGGATTATGCGGTTTTGGCGTTTCATCAATTTCACCTAAAATCCCGGATTCAATATGATTCAGTATATTTTTGGGTATTTTGTCGATAATGTTGTACCTGCGGAAAATGTTCTTGCAATCGTAAAAAGAGCTTAAATCCGGTACGGTGGGGCCCGATGCGATAACGTCGAGGTCATCCCCCACAACATCCGAAAGTATAAGGGTAACAAGTGTGGCAGGATATACCGCCTGCGCAAGTCTACCCCCCTTTATTTTAGAAATGTGCTTTCTTATCGTATTTATTTCATGAATGGTAGCACCGCAGGAAAGGAGTATTTTGATGGTATCCTGCTTGTCCTCAAGGGTAAGGCCGTCATAGGGGAAAGGCATCAATGCGGATCCTCCTCCTGAAATGAGGCATAATATAAGATCATCCTTTTCTACATTTTTCGCAAGATTTAGGATGGCAGATGCTCCGCGTATTCCATTTTCGTCAGGTATAGGATGGCCTGCTTCTATGAGATTGATATGCTTTAAATCAGCCACATGATCGAATTTTACAGTAATAATGCCGCCTGTAATTTTTTCATCAATCATATCTTCTATGGCTGCAGCCATTGGTGCTGTGGCTTTTCCTGCACCTAATACATACAGATTTTTATATCGAGCGAGATGATATGAACGATGACCAATAAAAAGAGTTTTACCATCAAACTTGCAGTGTCGCTTGATAGCGGCACCGGGTTGAACAGCTTTTAGAGCCTTATAAAAGATTTCGACAGCATCTCTTCTCATTTTTGAAATTGTTTTTGATTCCGAATTCATAAGAGACCTGTAAAAAAACCTGAATCTTGCACAGATAATTTTGAAGGATTCGATATAATAAATTGCTATGAAATTTTTATGTTGAACGGTTTCAGCTGTCAAATAAAAAATGTTTGGTCCAGCGTTCTTGACAAGAATCGAAGATAAACGTATCCTTTAACGAGCTTTTACTCATTCAAGACTCGGAATAATTTAACGCGGAGTAAAAAATGGAAAATATTTCCTCAGATTCTTTTAAAGGGCAGTTGCTAATGGCCATGCCCTTATTGGTTGATCATAATTTTTATCAAACGGTTACGTGTATTTGCGAGTATAATCCAGCAGGAACTGTGGGCATTGTTATCAACAGAGTCCATCCTTCTCTGACGGTGAAAGACATTTTTGACGAGCTCAATATGGAGTTTATCCCCGATGTTGAATCCACTCCAATCCACATCGGCGGGCCGGTTCATGTGGGTGAAATCTTTATTCTACATGGCCCTCCATTCGGCTGGGAAGGGTCTCTTATGGTTACACCTTCACTTGCTTTAAGCAATACCAGAGACATTTTAGAATCTGTTGCTATGGGCAGGGGGCCGAAGTCATATATAATTGCTCTTGGATGTGCTGGCTGGGGACCGGGACAACTAGAATCAGAGATCAAGGCAAATGCATGGCTGAACTCTCCTATTGATGAAGATATTATTTTTGATATGCCGATCGAAGAAAGATGGGAAGCATCGTTAAAAAAGATAGGGGTAGATCCGGCCTTGATTTTGAATACCTTCGGGCATGCATAAATGGTTTGCCATTTTCCTTTATGACGCCTTACTTGTAGTTTTTGTAAATTTATTGAAAAAGCTTTTCTCACCCCCGCTCATTGCCACTAAGACTTGAAAATACCAAGGAAAATGCTTTTATTCGAATTATGCTGATGGAGTTTCGAGACTTTAAATTTTGCGCCCAGAATTGATAATCTTCTAAGAGATACTAAATTTCCGAATTGTCGCAACATCACGCCATTATAGAGCACGGTGTTGTATTGCGTCGTGAAACGGCTTTATTTCGATTTCGCTTTGGATTTTGGTTTCTTTTTTTTGAGACAAACCTTATCTTTTTTTACAAATGCGCAGAGCTTGGGATTGTAATATTCTTTGCAATTTAATGGATTATACAGTGGACATTCAGGATGTTTTTCCGACATGGATCTAATTTTCCTTCATTGATTAGTAGTCTATCTAAAAAATTATTACATTGTCTATAACATAAAACCTCATATGTTACAAGGTATTATAAAGATAAAACACTAAAAGCAAAAAAACTTATGACATTATTAAGCAATTAATAACATCAATTCAGCCACATGTTTCTGAATTTGAATACAGAAGGAGGTAGCCAAAACAATAGGATTGAGGAAAGGAAATCGCTTTGACAATTCACTTCATACGTTGTAATAAACAGCTTGAATATCCCTTGATTTTTGCTCTTATTTATGTATTTTGACACTCATCAAACCTTGTTTGTCTCTTTGCCTAAAGTGGGTCAGGGTTTTGTTGCGATTTGTCTATATCATTGCTTATTTCTAAATGATGTAGACTGTTTTGGTTGTTTTTGTTGTCATGGACGTTTCATGTGTTAACTAAGATTTGAATTTTTGGGTTGAAATGAATACTTATAACTCGATTAAAAGGGAGCTACTTAATATCAGTGAGGATATTTCAAGTCTTTTTTCCAATGCCAAGTCGATACCCGGTATGTCAAAAAATTCCTTTGCCGTCTGGGAGAAAACAAATGCGGGTATCAACAAACAATTGTCGGAAGAGATCATTCGTGTCGCCGTTGTGGGGCCCATTAAATCCGGTAAGAGCACATTCATCAACTCACTTTTCAAGGGCGAATATTTAAAACGTGGGGCCGGAGTTGTTACTTCTATCGTTACTCGAGTTCGCAGTGGAGAAAAACTTAGGGCAAAACTGTTGTTTAAATCCTGGGATGAAATTAATGCGGATATGGATCAGGCACTGGCTCTCTTTCCGTCATTGGACTGGCGGACTGAAAATGACAAGTTTGATATACGGCATAAAAAAGAGAGAACAGATCTTCAAAAAGCGCTGACTTCTCTGGGTCCGGAACATCTTATCGCCAACGGCACCCGCAATGTTAACAGTGTCCTTTTATCATCATATCTTAAAGGATTTGAAAAAGTTAAAGAATTAGTTTCATTAGAAGTTAATGTAAGGCAATTTGAAGACAATTTATTTGGAGATCATTGGAATTTTGTAAGTGATGGGGCTATGGCGGTCTATTTGAAGGATGTTCTTCTGGAAATCGATTCCGGTGGCATTGAAAGTAATATCGAAATTGCAGATTGCCAAGGGAGTGATTCCCCAAATCCCCTCCACCTGGCCATGATTCAAGATTATCTTCTGTTAACGAATCTCATCATCTATGTAATCAGCAGTAGAACTGGGCTTAGAGAAGCGGATATAAAATTTTTATCCTTAATAAAAAAAATGGGAATCTTGGATAACATTCTCTTTATTATCAACTGTGATTTTAGTGAACATGACTCGCTATATGACCTTGACGCCTTGATTGAAAAAATAAAAGAAGAGCTTATGATGATAACGCCTTCTCCCGAAATTTATTCTCTGTCAGCACTTTTCAATCTGTTCAAAGCCCAAAATTTAACCCTGTTACAAAAAGATCAGCCGAGACTGGAGCAATGGGAAGGGGAGAAAGAACTTTCTGCCTTTTCAGACTCCGAAACAGTGCGTTTTGAAGCATCTTTTTACAATAAGCTGACCCATGGAAGTTATGCGCTTTTGTTAAAGAACCATATAGAACGCCTTCATATAATTTCATCCGGCGTAGAACATTGGATCTCTTTCAATCAGAATATTCTTACAAGGAATACCGATAGTGCCAATGAAATCGTTGAAAATGTAAAAAAGCATCAGATTAGGATAAATCAGATTAAATCGGTGATAAAAAGTACCCTCGATGGTTCGATTCAACAGATCAAACGTGAACTAAAAATAGAAATCGATCGTTATTTTGATATCCGATCCGGAAATGTAATACGTAATATCGCTGAGTTTATAAAAAGCTATTCCATTCCGTATCAACGATATGAAGATGATATTAAGACTTCGGGTTTTTCAAACACACTTTATATAATATTTCAGGAATTCAAACAGGCCCTCGACACGTTTATGGCTGAAACCATAAACCCTGAAGTCATCCGTTTTGTCAAAAAACAGGAAGCACGTATTCATGAGCATTTCGAGTCGATTGCAGGGCCATTCGATGTCATGGTTCAAGATGCTATTGCTACATATAACCGTATGATGGGTAAGTTGGGAATAAACCGCTCCAACGAAAACAGAAAAAAGATCGATCTTCCGGATATCGGTACGATAAAATCTATAACAGGATTAACGCATCCTCCTGTGGCTGCGTACATGCGGTATACAGCCAAGATGAAGACGGAAGCAACAATGCGTCTTGGTCTTTATAAAGTGGTTAACATCTTTAAAAGGTTATTAAAAAAACCGATGCAAGAAAAAAATAAAGGAGAAATACTTGCATTGAGAGATGGTGTTTTGCGAATGAAGCGTGAAATGGAGAAGTCGGTAATCTCTCATCTTAAGGATTATCAGGAAAACATCAAATTTCAATATATATACAGGCTTGTTGAAGCCGAATCAAACAGTCTGTACGAATCTCTTCTTGATCGCTTTCAGGTTTATGGGGCAGATCTTTCAAGTATCGTCGACCTGATAAACAACAAGATGATTGACAAAGAGCAGACGTCTAAGATGATGAAAACCTTGGCCTTTAATTGTAGCGAAATGGGTAAAAAAATAAATGGCCTTAGAGAAAAGATTGAAACTAACGAGTCTGCCGATAAGCATAACGCCTTTCAGAAAGCCCATGGCGATGATCCTTCACCACTATCAACAACCAACTAAGATGAATATATAAATACGGGTGCGAAACCTGAGCAACCGACAACCAATGACAAGTGAAGACCCAAGGAGGTGTTAATTATGAGTGATCGCCAGACCAGAATCATTGCTGTGGCAAATGAAAAAGGCGGTGTCGGTAAAACAGTAACGGTGTTAAACCTTGCAGCGGCATTGTGCAAAGAAGGAAAAACGGTTCTGGTTGTGGACATGGACCCACAATTTAATGCGACAAAAGGGCTTGGTGTCGATGTTGATGAAAAGATGCTGACTGTATACGATCTCATAATGGACAGCAAATCGATTAAAGCAGCCGAGGTAATCATACCCACAAGATGGGAAGGACTTGATCTTATACCATCCCATGTAGATCTTTCCGGTGCAGAAATCGAACTTGTTGATAAAGTTGGACGTGAAAACAGGCTAAAGGAGGCCCTTGAGGGTATTACCGGGAAATATGATTTCATATTGCTTGATACCCCCCCCAGTCTTTCATTGTTAACCGTCAATGTGCTGGCATATGCAAAAGAGGTTGTTGTTCCATGCCAGACACATCCGTATGCTTATGCCGCACTGGACGAACTCTTTGACACCATTTTTGCCATACAGGAAAATATCAATACAGACCTAAGCGTCACCGGTATTGTGGCAACACTATTTGACACGCGGACCCGGATCAGCCATAATATCTTGGAAAAATTGAGAAATGATGATAGATATGCTGATATGCTTTTTAACACGGTGATAAGAATTAATACCACCATTGCCGAGAGTGCCGGTGCTGGAAAACCCGTGATTTTTTTTAGGCAAAGCAGCTACGGTTCATCAGACTACACCAGTCTCGCCAAGGAATTGCTGTCTGACCGTAAGGCAACATATTAATACAATAAAAAAGCAAGTTAATTTTGGCCCAGTTTCAAAAGATTCTCTCTTGCAAACGCTATTGAAGGATCCATGGCCAGTGACATTTCATAATATTGTATGGCCTTTTCATTTTGCCCCATATCCCTGTAATTTGAAGCAATATTGGCATAATCGATAGCAGAACCCGGGTCGAGCTGCAATACTTTTTTGAAACACTCTATGGCCTGCTCATGCTCCTTGAGTTTAAAATGGCTGAAGCCCATTGAGTTATAAATATCCGTTCTTTCGTTATCATACGTTTCAGCCTTTTTTAATACATCAAGCGCTTTCAGATATTCACCCATCTCATTGAAGGAGACGCCCATGTATGAATAGATGCTGGGCACATCCTGTTCCGTAGGATCAAGTTCAAGAGACTGTGTAAAATATTCCAGCGCTGTTGCAGGATCATTGAGGGCGAGGTGGCATGATCCGAGATAAAATTTAATAAAATATCTTGTCGGCAGCAGGCGTTCGATTTTTTTAAGTTCTTTAAGGGCAACATGAGGCGTTTGATTTTCGGTTATAATTTTAGCTGAAAACATCCCCACACTGGTTCCAAGAGATCTTTCCCTGAAATGAGCGCCAGGTATGATGGTATAAAAAGCCGGTATATCAAGCAGGGGATGCATTGTATCTACCACAATCACTTCCAACCCCTTTTTAGCCAAAGCAGATATACAGTTTTCAACTTCAATTTTAATATTTTCGTTTGAAAGTTCGGGAAGCGTGTGAATATCGATTCTTTCTCCGGGGTTGATGATAAATTCGGCGTCTTCAATTCTCGTTAGTTTGGGAAGACCACTGGCCACATATCTGGAAGCGGTATCAAAATCTCCGGCAAGCTGAGCTACTTCCGTAAGTGCTCGGCTTAACGCCTTTTCCGGGTCAGGTGTTGTTCCGGCTGTCCAGACGATTTCACTTCTTTCCGGAAATGTCGAGAGGTCGTATGCCAGCACACCGACACTGGGTATTCCCATATCCAGTGAAAAATCTGAAATGAATATGCTGATACCGGCTTTCCTGTATTTTTCTATCATTTCTCTAACCATTGGATCGGTTACTGAACTTGCGCGAATTGCAGGTACTTTCAAATGGTTTTGACTGATTATCGAAGATACATGTCGCTCTACAATTTCACAGATGCCCTGGCTTAGGGCTTCTTCTACACAATTGCCGGCAGATGGACCGTTGAATTCATTGATCGTATAGAACCAATTAAAAGGAATAAGAATTTCTTGATTTCTGGTTAAATTAAACGCCTTTGTCCACTTTAGCGGAAGGTCTTCAAATATTTTTCTTGAGATGTTTAGATCTTCTGAATTGTCGTGGACGGATTGGGCAATCATCTCAAACGGGATTGCATTTTCTTTAAGGTTACAATATTTTTCAACAAAAAAATATTCTGGATTTTTGCAAAAACTGAAAAAGCTGAACCTTTCAGTCAGTTCCATAACAGCGCTTGCTTCAGCCTGATGGGGCGTAGCACCTTTTCCCATCTGTTTTTTCGTACCGATTATTTCGATGGCGTCTTTGCCACAGCTGCTGAAATAAACCGGGATGTCCAATCTCCCTTTATCGATTCTTACCGTATATTCAAGGATATCAAGATCAACTTTTTTCAATTTTTCTTTGAAACGGATAACGGTCTCCTCGGGTGGAAATATTTTGTCCTGGTCTAGTGTAAAACGCTTGAAAGCATCCTTTAAAATAATTTTATTGGTCATAGTTTTTCCTTTTTAAAACACATTTTCTCGATTTAGGTTATTGTAAAGTCTCCTCGCCCTAATGGACGGGCTTTCGGGGAGCATGCCGGCCAAGTTTCGTACCCTTAATTTTCAGCCACACTAAAAAAGCGCAGCAGGCCGGGAAAATTTATTAAGGTATAATTCTAAGTTTAAAATATTTTTATATGCATAAAAACCGTATGGGTCAAATATTTTTGAACGTTTCATGCCGATTAGTCTACTGTTGGGTATTTTTTTAAATTGACCGATTCTTTGGAGTTTGATATGAAAAAATAAACGTTTTTATGGGGATGTAGCTCAGCTGGGAGAGCGCGGCGTTCGCAATGCCGAGGTCGAGGGTTCGATCCCCTTCATCTCCACTTCAATTAAAACAAGGGCTTGAAACAATTTCTTCAAGTCCTTCTTTAATTTGTTGTGGTTTTGTTAACAGGCAAGTTGTTTTTTATACAAATTTGTTGTAAGAACTAGACGTATTGATAAATTCAACAATCCAAACTATAATTCAAAACAATTAAGTTTCTTAAGGTTGCAGAATCTGTCCGGCGCCACAATGAACAAAAAGTCAAGGGGTATTAATGTTATGGAGCGTACAGCCGAAGTTGAACGAAAAACAAAAGAAACATCGATTCGTATTGTGCTCAAGCTGGTAGGCAGTGGTAAAAATGAGATATCAACAGGGATCCCTTTTTTTGATCATATGCTGACACTCTTTACCGTTCACGGCTTTTTTGATCTATCCATTGACGCTTCCGGGGATATCGATGTTGATTTTCATCACACAATAGAAGATGTTGGGCTCGTCCTGGGGGATGCGTTTGACAGTGCTTTAGGCGACAGAAAAGGGATAAAACGATTCGGCCATGCTGTTACTCCGATGGATGACGCACTCGCTTCTGTGGCCGTCGATTTGTCCAAGCGTCCTTTTTTGGTTTACAATGTTCCGGAAAGAGCAACATCCGAAGGACATGCTTTCACATCTCTCACCAAGGAATTTTTGAGGGCATTTTCAAACCGGTGCGGAATGAACCTTCATGTTAATGTTTTTTACGGTGATAATGAACATCATATTAATGAATCTATTTTCAAAGCTGTCGGAAGGGCTTTGTGCCAAGCTGCTTCTTTTGATGACCGGATAAAAGATGTTCGTTCATCAAAGGGTGTTTTGTAATCATACTTAACCTTCTTTAACCCGGAGAAACCGGAGCTAAATTGAAAAATGACAATTGAAGATTTGCGATATCGCCTCTTGCTATCTTTTTATTAGTACTTCACCGAATTAAACGTATCGTAACTTCTACAACTTAATACAAATATTCCAGTATTCCAATTGGGGCGAAGCCCCTAACTTGTGCATCAAAAATTTTCGCCGATGAAGCCATTACAAACATATAACGTGCTGTTTAAAGTTTTTCTTTTGACAGGTATAGTGTTTTTCTCAGCTTGTGGAGGAGATAATATTGTAAGGGAAAAACCGCCAGATCTGTCTAGAATAGAAAAAATATTGATTCTTCCTTTTAAGGATATGGCTTCAGTATTTGGAGATAGTGTGAACGGTCGTTGTCCGGTGTGCGGAAAGGTGTTCACCACCGGAGAAGTGGCAGAAAGCGCAGCCGGTATGCTTACTGAACATTTGTTTATTTTATTAAAAGATCGAAAAAATATTGAACTGATACCCAGCAGCCAGGCCCAAGGGGTTATGTCAGGACTGATAACGGGAAGCAAAAAGGAGTTGCAAGAACGAGACTTGCAACTTGAAATAGGACGTGCACTAAATGCCGATGCGATTTTTGCCGGGTACATTTATCGTTTCAGAGAACGAGTCGGTGCTAAATATTCAGTCGATTTGCCGGCTTCTGTAGCTTTTGATATACACCTTATCCGTGTTGAGGATGGCCGTGTGTTATGGAGCGCTCACGTCGATGAAACGCAACAAGTATTGTCCGATGACCTTTTTCGGCTGGGCCTCTTTTTAAGAAGAAAGGCCAAATGGATTACCGCAAAAGAAATGGCAATTTCCGGCCTTGAAGATATGCTTAAAGACTTTTATATTCCTGCCGAAACCGAGAACATTGGAAAATAGATAAAGCGATGCTTATTATCCCTGCAGTTGATATAAAAAATGGAAAGTGTGTGCGGCTCTCCCAAGGGCGTATGGATGAAGAAACGGTCTTTTCAGATAATCCTGCTGCTATGGCAATGAGATGGGAAAATGAGGGAGCTGAAATTATTCATGTCGTTGATCTTGACGGTGCCATTAAAAAAAGTCCTCAGAATCTCGATTCAATAAGAAAAATCATAGATAGTGTAAATGCAGATATACAGGTTGGCGGGGGAATCCGGAACGAAAGAACTATCAAAATGTTTTTCGAAATTGGGGTCAAGAGGGTTGTTATTGGTACTGAGGCCATTCAAAATCCTACTCTCGTAAAAGATGCTTGTAAAGCATTTCCTGGACGGATTGTTGTCGGCATTGATTCGCGCAGTGGGTTGGTTTCCATTGAGGGGTGGACTAAAACAACCCAAGTAAATGCTGTGGACCTTGCAAAACAATTTGAAGATTGTGGCGTTGCTGTTATCAACTTTACAGATATCTATCGAGATGGAATGAAAACAGGCCCAAACATCGATGAAACCCGTCGTCTTGCTGAAGCTGTTTCCACACCTGTAGTTGCTTCAGGTGGGGTTTCTTCTATAAAGGATATTCAAAATCTATTACCATTAGAAGCCGTCGGTGTCGTTGGGGTCATTACCGGTAGAGCTTTATACAGCGGCAGCTTAAATCTCAAAGAGGCCATTGAGACTTTAAAACCCAGACAATAAAAACAAACTGACGCATCAACTAATTGAATAAAAAGGAAATATTATAATTATCTTGACAAACTGACAAATAATAGTTACTTTTAATAGTTAAAATAAAATGCAAACAAACTATTGCAGTTTTTTGGCTTCTGCTCATTTAAGAACCTCCCATAATGATCGGTTCCTTTATTATCAGTCATACCATTTTTATCTCGATGGAGGTTGGTCTTTTTGACAATTTTTATTCCTGAAGATAAGGTTTTAGAGATTAAACATGCAGCAGATATTGTTGAAGTCGTTTCAGAAAGCGTGCTGCTGAAAAAAACAGGAAAAAGCTATGTTGGCCTTTGCCCGTTTCATTCTGAAAAAACCCCGTCCTTTACCGTAAGTCCTCAGAAACAGATATTCTATTGCTTCGGCTGTGCCGCTGGAGGGAATGTTTTTAGTTTTATTATGAAACGTGATGGTATTTCTTTTCCAGAAGCTGCACGGATTCTTTCAAAACAATATGGGATCAATGTTCCGGTTCAAACGATGTCAAAAGATCAAAAAAGGGTCAGGAGCGAAAGGGAAAATCTGCTTGCCGTAAATAGACAGGCGATGGATTTTTATCACAACAATCTGTTTAGTGCTCCTTCAGGAAAGCAGGCGGTGCTATATCTCAAGAAAAGAGGAATAAGCCAAGAGACGATGGAAATATTTAGGCTTGGATATGCTTCTGAAGGTTGGAATAATATCAATAATTTTTTCCAAAAAAAGAAGATACCCCTCGATATTGTAGAAAAAGCCGGGTTGATTGTTAAAAGAGAAAACAAAGACGGTTTCTATGATCGTTTCAGAAACCGAATAATATTTCCAATATTTAATGTGAACATGCATGTGATAGGTTTTGGCGGACGAGTATTGACTGATGATTTGCCGAAATATCTGAACTCTCCGGAAACGCCGATTTATAACAAAAGTTCTTCTTTATACGGTCTTCACCGGGCCAGGCAAAAATGCAGGGAGACTGAAACAGTTTACATTGTTGAAGGGTATTTTGATCTATTGGCCTTGCATCAGAATGGTATTCAAAATTCAGTTGCAACATTGGGGACTTCTATTACTACGGACCATGTTCATATCCTCAGAAACGTTATCGGCAAGGATGGTCATGTGGTGCTTGTTTTTGATTCTGATGATGCGGGCATGAAAGCTGCGCTGAGAAGCCTAGGAATTTTTATGAACGCCGAAGTCGATGCAAATATTATGCGCTTACCTTCAGGACATGATCCTGATTCATATCTTTTTGAATTCGGATACGAATCATTTTATGATATTGCTAAAAGTGCAAAGAGCCTTATATCTTTTCTCATAGATACTTTGATAGAGAAATACGGACTTACCGTTGAAGGAAAGATCCGTGTGATTTCAGAGATGAGAGAAACGCTGGCATCCATTGATGACAGTGTGGCAAGATCTTTGTATATAAAGGAGCTTGCTGAACGTGTTGGGATTGAAGAAACCGCTGTTTTGGAAAAGGTGAGGGAACTATCTTTTAGAAATAGAAACAGCACCCAAAGGGATACATTTTCAAACAATGATTTTGTTCGCAACCACAGAAAAAACGGTTTTCAGAAAGCGGATAAGAGAACATCTTTTCATGGCAAGTGGACAAGGCTGGAGCAGCAGATTATTTCAATAATGCTTCAATTTCCGCCAGTTTTATCCGAAATTGATGATCGAGGCATACTTGATCTTTTTGAGGATGACCGCTTAAAAGCGATTGGAGATTTAATTCTGGCACATCAAGATTGTTCGGGTATAAAAATCGATGATTTTATCAACTTAATTGAAGACAACGAGCAAAGGGGTATTGTGGCATCCATGGCATTTGGAGAGAATAAGTGGGATTATGATGGATGCCTCAATATTTTAAACCGATTCGAATCGAAACGTAATAAAAAAGAAAATACTTTGCTAAAAAAAATAAAAGAGGCTGAAGAGAACAATGATCTTGAATTACTTTCAAAACTTTTGAGTAAAAAACAAAAAATGGCCGTGCTATCTGAAAAAAAAAAGATGGCGTTATTGAAATAAAAACGAAATCAAATGGAGTCTGTAGGAGGCTAAATACATGGCAAAGAAAGCCGCTACAAGAAAGAAAAAAAGCAAAGATATTACAAAAAAGACGCTGGACAAGCTTATTTCAAAAGGAAAAAAGCAGGGTTTTCTAACTTATGATGAGATAAACAAAGCTCTTCCGGATGATACCCTTTCATTGGAGCAAATTGATGAAACGCTTATCATGTTAAATGATCTTGATATTGAAATCATAGATGAAAAAAAGAACAAGTTAACTCGAGTAAAAAAGATTAAAATATCCGCGACTCCCTCACCTGATTTTGGCTCGGTAACTGATCCTGTCAAAATGTATTTACGTGAGATGGGGTTGGTAACTCTTTTAAGCAGAGAAGGTGAGGTCGTTATTGCCAAGGAGATAGAGGCAGGAGAACAGGAGGTTTTAAAGGCTCTGATAGATACAAACATCGCTGTAGAATGCATTTTAGGAATTGGAAATAAAATAGAAAACAGGGAGATACGGCTAAAACAGGTATTAAGAGATGTCAGGGATATGGACGAGGTCGGTACATATATTGACGAAACGATCCAGATAGAAAGGTTTTTAGATACAGTACATACTATACGGTCCATTCATGAAGAAAATAAAGTATATCGGGAGAAACTTTTTACATCAAACCTTGAATCCGATGAACAGCGTCGTATCAGAAGGTGTATTACTCGCAGGAATAATAAAATATTTGATTTGCTTACGGAATGGCGTTTTGAGGGTGGCGTTGTTGATAAGATTGAGAAACTTGTCAGGGAAAACATTGAGTGGTTCGATTCCATGAATAGAATAATTGTGATGTGTGCTGATTCCCTTGGCGTATCGGTTACAGAACTTCGAGTCAATTTAACGACCAAGAACAAGTTTGCCCGGTGGGTTTGTTCACGTTGTGACCTTTCAAAGGAAGAAGGTGCCTTGCTTTTTGCCGAGCTGAAGACAATAAAAGACCAAATTGCCGGCAGGGAGTACACTTTTAAGACTAAGAACCGATCTTTAAAAAGGATCATGTCAAGTGTAGATGAAGGGCGTTTTAGAGCCAAGCTTGCCAAAAGTGAACTGACCAAGGCCAATTTACGACTGGTTGTCAGTATTGCCAAAAAATACACCAATCGAGGTTTACAATTTTTAGATTTGATCCAGGAGGGAAATATCGGCCTGATGAAGGCCGTTGATAAATTTGAATATAGGCGTGGTTACAAATTCAGCACATATGCTACGTGGTGGATTCGACAGGCCATAACGAGGGCAATTGCTGATCAGGCAAGAACCATCCGAATCCCTGTTCATATGATTGAAACAATAAACAAGCTTATTCGTACATCCAGGTACCTGGTGCAGGAGCTTGGACGAGAGCCGACGCCTGAGGAAATATCGGAGAAAATGGAAATTCCGCTTATCCAAAGTTCGAAAAGTTTTAAAAATTGCAAGAGAGCCAATTTCATTAGAAACGCCCATAGGCGAAGAAGAAGATAGCCATCTCGGAGATTTCATCGAAGATAAAAAGTTTATGCTGCCTTCAGATGCAGCTGTCAGTCTAAACCTTGCCGAGCAGACAAGAAAGGTTCTCGCGACGTTGACCCCGCGCGAGGAAAAAGTACTGCGTATGCGATTCGGAATTGGTGAAAAGGCGGATCATACCCTCGAAGAGGTTGGACAGGACTTTGCCGTAACACGAGAAAGGATCAGACAGATAGAAGCCAAGGCTTTAAGAAAACTCAGGCATCCCACCAGAAGCCGGAAACTGAAAAGTTTTATCGAACAGACCCAATAATTTTAAGAGTATGTGTATCGATGAATATCGAACTTAAAGGGGCTTCGGCCCATTTGGAATGATGGAATAATGGTGTAATGGAATGGTGGATTTAACGGATTTTTTGACAATTTAAATGGGTTGATTTTGCCCTTCTTCCCAACATTCCAGCACTCCAACATTCCATTCTTCCATACCGATGGCATTATAAAATACCATTAAAAAACAATTGATTACAAAAAGTCATAAAATATCCGAGACAGTTTATCATTTTCACTGCTTTGATACCGGGTAAACGCTTGACAAAATCATTTTAAGGGATTAGATAATCAGTTTTTTATGTCGATGTTTGGGCCCATAGCTCAGCTGGCAGAGCCACCGGCTCATAACCGGTCGGTCCCTGGTTCGATCCCAGGTGGGCCCATCAGTTTGAAAGTAAAGCGAAATGTGGGGTTAAAATCGTGACAAGACCAAACCATCCGAGTGTAATTTTGCAGGATAGACCTGTTAACAGCATGGGCCTTAACATCACTCAGCCACATACCCCTTGGTATTGCTTATGAGTTATGGGAATTAAAAGATATGAGGAATTAAAAGCGTGGTTATAACAATAACCACGCTTTTTTTGATTGGTTGGAATGGTATTTATCCATTTAACATAGCAAAAATGAGTGTACGTGTTCACGGGGTTTGCTTCCACGTGAACACGTATAAATGAGTGGTGATTTATGATGAAAACAACGATTGCCGATATTGTCGAGGTCATGGAATTATATGCTCCAAGCCGGCTTGCTGAAGAATGGGATAATGTAGGGCTACAGATCGGAGATAAGAACTGGCCGGTTCAGACCATCCGGATTGCCCTGGACCCAACTCCTGATGTTGTTAAAGACGCCTGCAGAAACGGTATTGATCTTTTAATTACACACCATCCTCTGATATTTCGTCCTCTAAAATCGATCAATTTTGGGGAGCCCTTGGGTTCCATCATTCAGATGGCGTCTCAGCACCAGATGGCGATATTTTCTGCCCACACCAATCTTGACAACGCAATGGATGGTCTTAATGATGTCCTGGCTCGTCGTATAGGGCTTAGAAATTTAAAAGTACTGGGACATGCCAAAAGAGATGAAATGTTTAAACTGGTGGTGTATGTACCGGTGGCGTATGAACAGGATGTTATTAATTCATTTTTTGAAACAAAAGCTGGGGATATCGGCTCGTATAGCTGCTGTTCATTTAGAACTAGAGGTAAAGGTACGTTCAAGCCGGGACCTTTGTCCAAACCGTTTGTCGGCAAAATCGGCGAAATATCCCATACGGATGAGGTCAGGATCGAAACTGTTGTGCGAAAAAATGATTTAATTGGTGTTATTGATCATGTGAGGAAAAACCATCCTTATGAGACAATGGCATACGATGTTTATCCGCTATTAACATCTGAAAACACACAAGGTTCCGGGCGCATTGGAAAGCTTGATAAAAGTATGAATCTTGCGTCTTTCGCTGCGTCGATTAAAACAAAATTGGGCCTTGATTACATAAAGGTTGCAGGAAATCCTGATTTGATTATAAAAACTGTTGCTGTTTGTTCGGGGAGTGGTTCAAGTTTTGTGAACCACTTTGTAACATCCGAAGCCCAGGTTTATGTTAGCGGAGATTTAGGATACCATGATGCCAGAACAGTGGAAGCAGAAAATTTGGGGCTTATCGACATCGGGCATTTTGCATCAGAGCATTTAATCGTTGATGTGCTTGCAAATCGGCTTGATAAGATTTTGTCTGAAACAGGCATCGATGTCAAAATCGAAGCATATAAACTTGAAAAAGAACCTTTTATGGTATTATAATAGTGTTAAATTCGTGCAAATTTGAACTCATCTTGTTTTAAGATAAGGGATTAGGAGCATGAAGAGACAAATACTAATTGCCAACAGTTAATGGACAGATAAATGGTGCAAAAAAAATGAAGGAACAGATTAAAGTATTGGTGAAACTACAGCATCTCGATACAGAAAACGTAAGAATTAGATCAACATTAAATGATGTATCAAAAAAACTGGAAAATCTTGATTCAAGCCTCAAAGAAATTGAACAAACCATAAAAGACCAAGAGTCTGTTCTCAATGAATTGAAAAAACAGTATCGGGACTATGAATCTGATGTTAAAATGAACCTTGCTAAAAATAAAAAAAGCCAGGAAAAGCTAAGATCAGTAAAAACTAACAAAGAATATCAGTCATTGTTAAAAGAAATTGAAGACGTAAAGTCAAAAAATTCTTCAATTGAAGATAAAATGATAGAATACCTGGACCGTATGGATGAAACAGAGGAAATTATTGCAAAAAAAAAGGATGAATATTTACAGTTTTCTGATCGCATAAAAAGTGAAAAACAAAGCATCGAACATGAAGCCGGAATTAACAAAAAGAAGCTTGATGAACTTGATATGGATAGGAAAAATGTCTCCGGTCTTATTGATTCTCAATTATTTAAAAAATATCTAGTGATAAAAGAACAACAACAAGGAGGTCTTGCTGTTGTACCTGTAAAGAACGCTGTATGCCATGGATGTAATGTAAATCTTCCGCCACAACTGTACAATGAGCTTTTTCGATGTGACAGCCTTAAGTTTTGCCCCAATTGTCATAGAATAATATATTTGAAAGAATAGCTACGGTTTGAGCAATCCAGACGATCGCTGGATTAAATACATGATCCGGAGGAAAGTCCGAACACCACAGGGCAGGGTGCTTCATAACATGGAGTCGCGGCAACGTGAAGGAAAGTGCAACAGAAAGTATACCGCCCCGCCTTCGGGCGGGGTAAGGGTGAAACGGTGCGGTAAGAGCGCACCAGTTCTCCGGGTGACCGGGGAAGCTTTGTAAACCCCACCTGGTGCAAGACCAAATAGGGGAACGTTTGAGAGCGGCCCGTTCAAGTTCCCGGGTAGGTCGCAAGAGGTGCCGGGCAACCGGCATTCATAGATGAATGATCGTCAACCGGTCAAGGGGTAACTCTAACCGGATACAGAATTCGGCTTATGGGTTGCTCGGACCGTAGCAAACTTTACAGACCTTTTTATATTTATCAAAAACCATTAAGGCGGTTTCTGAAACCCAGAAGGAAATGATGTAGATGATGAAATTTCAGAAAACGGTTTGTGACATATCTTTTTCAGAGAAAGTTAGGATATTTTCGCACGATTACTTGAAGTGTTGCTATTTATATTTCTAATTTTAGTTCATCTAAATATCTTTTTACAAAAATGCTCTTTTCAAAACTCATCGGTTCTTCTCAGGTTCTTGAAGATTTTCTTGACTTTCATGGTGCTAAAAACAACACAAACTTATATTTTTACAGAGAACTTTCAGCAGCTGTTCGGCATTTAAGCCTTGGTGGATACTCGCAGACCCATATTTTAAATCGGCTTGATTTTTATGGACTTCCAGATAGCGAGACATTTGAAGAACAGGGGACCGCCACCTTATATTTTTTGAGAAAATCTCTCACTAAATTGGCGCCGGTTATCATAAAAGAGGCTCAAAGGCTTAACATACCGTTACCGCATGAAGATAGATATGATATGGATGATTTTCCAGGCATCATAACCGGGGAGACGCTTGATTATGATATCGACGATATAGATAAGGATCAGCAAAAAAAACATATTGTTCAAATTGCCAGTGAATTTCTAAGCATCTCTGAAAGTTTTGATGGTCTAAAATTTTATGAACCATACGACCTGAAAGAAATGTTGAAGATTGTTCCGGAAAAAGTCAATGAAGTGAACATGAGGCGTTTTGAAATGCTTGTTCATAACCTTCAATCTTCTTTTGATACCTATGTGATTCATGGTGGATACAGATTTGGAAATAAAAAACTTAAAGATTTACGGGGGTTTTTTTCAGTCGTATTTCATCTTCTTCAAATGATTGGAAGGCTCCTCCATTTTTATGAGCGGCATCTCCATAAGGCAGGATACAAAAATATCTATAAAAAGGTACAAGATCGATTATCATCTTTAATTGATCCCGAGGAACTTCTTGATCGAACCATTAATTACGGCCTTTATTATATATGCCATTTCCTTACTAGAGGTAGAGAATTGGCCCAAGACATTCTGAACGAGAATGTTGAACGCGCTTCCATTAAAGTGGGTGTTCCTGTAAATCTTGGTTTTCATAGCAGACCCAGCCTTTTGGTTGCAAAGACTGTTCAGCATTATGGTGGACAAGTGGAACTGTGTGTCGGCGAAGACCGGTTTGATGCCAGCAGCGTGCTCGATATCCAATGGGCGGGAGGCAAAATTCAGAAAGAAAAATTTACCGAAGTTATCTTTGAAGGTGATGTTCGGGCGTTGAACGATATTAAAATCCTTGCCAGTGTCAATTATGGTGAGGATACAATGGGAAAGGGTGTTCCTCTGCCTAAAGAGTTGAGTTATCTAAAATAATCCAAGGGTAGGGGCGTTTTGATTTGTTGGATCGCTCCATGGGTCATCTTTTTTGAAAAGCGTGGAAACTTGCGGTTAAAGGATCGTAAAGAAATAACATTGAATAATAACAATGTTCGGCTTAAACAAACAATTCTATAGAATCAATTCGGCACGCGCCTGTTATTTCTAACTATCCCTAAACCACTCAAACAGTCCACGTTTTTCAAAAAAGATGACCCATTCCGCTGATAAATGCGTTTTTGCAAACGAAACTCTCCGACACTTCGAATAATTGAAAATTAAATTGAGATCGACGATTTAAGTTCGGATTGATACTTATAAAACAAGAGCTAATATGGTTTCTGCGATTATTGTAGCTGCGGGAAAGGGTGTCCGGATGAAGGGTACAATGCGAAAGCAGTACCTGGATCTTTCGGGACGACCGGTTTTAGCGCATTCGATAATGACTTTTGATTCATGCAGTCTGGTAGAAGAAATCTTTCTTGTCGTTCCAAAAGAAGATGTCGAATATTGTCAAAACAAAATTCTTTCATTGCTCGACCTTAAAAACCAGATAAATCTTGTACACGGCGGGGCCAAGCGCCAAGATTCTGTATATAACGGACTTCAAGCAATAGCCAAAAATACAGATACAGTTGTCATCCATGACGGGGTACGTCCGTTTATTCATCCTGAAGAACTGAAGGAATGTATCCTCGGTTCAAAAAAATATGGCGCTTGCATCCTTGGCACCCCGGCCAGCGATACTTTAAAACGTGTCGACAAATCGGGTATTATCGAAACAACACTTCCCAGAGAAAATATTTGGCTTGCCCAGACTCCCCAGGCGTTTCAGTATGATCTTATAGTAAAAGCTCATGAAACTGCACGGCGAGATGGATATGTCGGCACTGACGATGCATCGCTTGTGGAGAGGTTGGGAGAGGATGTAAAAATTATCAATGGCAGTAAATTTAACATTAAGATCACCAAAAAGGAAGATCTTGCTGTTGCAAAGGCGATGTTCGACGCAGGGCTGATTTGAATACATAAAACTGATGATCTTCATATTTTCAAAAAAGATATTACAAATATTTGTATGGCAGTGTGTCCCAATATTTTGGGATTTATTGATATCACAAGGTTTAATGGAGGGTTCTGAATAATGCCGATATATGAATACGAACATCTCGAGAAACCCTGTATACTGGGCAAGTTGTTTGAGGTAAAACAATCCATTCACGACAAAGCTCTGACCCGATGTCCGACTTGTGGAGGATCTTTACGCAAACTCATTTCGCGCATTAACATAAGCACGCCTAAAACAAACAGTGAATTACGGGATCTTGGATTTACCAAACTGGTAAAAAGAGATGATGGCGTGTATGAAAACGTAACGGCTCGCAATAAAGACAGTCGACTGGTCATTCGTGATAAATCCGAAACGCTCCCCGATTTCAAAAAAACCATTAGAGATTAACTTATATTAGAAGAGATGATGCACATATAATTGTGCATTCACGCACAGATTTATGTGCTTAATTGAAAAATGCTCATTATTTTCAGCCGCTCATACCTATCCAATCCAATTCACCCATTTTTTTTATTTCAAATAATAAAAAGTGCGGATCTTTAATAAATACAAGCAGCTTATAAACACCAAAATTCACATCGGAATAAATTACATCTTATATCCAGATCTTTTTCTTTAAGAAAACGATTCATGGCATGATTTTTGGAATGTATTTTCACGGATTGGGAATTCCCTTCAAACTCTTATGTGTTTTTATCAACAACGATTCATTAACAAGTGTCCATCCATAAATGAGGATTTTTGTTCAAGATCAAGGCATGCGAAAAAAATAACCACAGGCATATATTTAATATTCCGAGGATTATTTTTTGAGCATAACGAAGAGATTAGGCAAAAAGACCGTTTATGAATGGGCACTAACAAAAGGAGGTTGACATGACGGCGACAAAAAGAATGATGGCTTTGTTTGTTGCATTGGCAATGGTTATGGCGTTTAGTGCACCATCATGGGCGGGAGATGCAGGAAAGATTAATCTCAATAAAGCAACAGCAGCAGAACTTTCTCAACTCAAAGGGATCGGAATGAAATATGCGGAAAGAATCGTGGAATTTAGAGACAAAAATGGTCCTTTCAAACAAGTTGAAGACCTGCTAAAAGTTCAGGGTATCGGTCCGAAAACATTGGAAAAAAATAAAGACCGAATTACCGTCGAGTAAAAAACATCAAAACAGGTGTAATCAACCATCATAGAAAGAGTTGGTTGATTGCACCTGTAATATAAATTTTACCGTTTTTGAAAGATGAATAATTTAAAAATTACCGTTGATTATCGTGAAACAACATCCGGAATCACTGATTTACTCAAAAATAGTGGTGCTTTGGTAGAAATAGCAAAGTTATCTTATGGAGACTACATCATCAACGATACGATAACCGTAGAGCGAAAAACTGCTAAAGATTTTCTTATATCGATAATTGACGGGCGATTATTTAATCAAATGTCAAATCTGAAAAAATTCTGTAACCATCCAATTCTACTTATTGAAGGAAACCCCTACGAAACTGACCATAATTTTGACAAAATGGCTATCAAAGGCACTCTTATTTCAATCCAAACCATATGGTATGTGCCCATTATTTTTTCTCGTACAAAAGAAGATTCGCGGGATATTTTATTGATGATAAGCAGACAGGTTGGAACCAGCATTGATGTTGTACCATTAAGAGGAGGTTATCGACCTAAAAGGCTAAAATCAAAACAGTTGTACCTACTGCAAGGTTTTCCTCAAGTTGGGCCCAAACTTGCGAAACGCTTAATACTGCATTTTAAATCTGTTTCAAAAATCATGAATGCGTCTGCTCAGGCTTTGACAGAGGTCGATGGAATCGGAATAATATCTGCAGAGAGAATACGAGAGGTTCTTGATACAGAAGTTTATTGAGGTATATTTAAGATTAACTTTCCAGCCATCTTTTCCGTCCACCGACTTATAGCACCGCCATTTCCATTTAACAGCGGCGCAGCCGCGTTTTATAAAATCGTGAAGCGATTTTAATGCTTGACATGATCCCCCACATGTGTTCATTTATTGAACAAGCAACAAATCAAGCTTAAGTCTCATCAAATATAGCCTAAAATTACGAATGGTTAATTTATAATTCGTATGTAACTTACTGGGCGGAGCTATGTACTTTGCCAAGCTATTTTTCCTTGCAAAAACCCTTTCAATTTTCCTTCCATAATCCATAAAAAAGAGACCTTTGAAAAATGCTCATTTTTGTTCAAGTTCAAGGAAGGCGAAAATTTTAACCACAGGAATACATTGAGTATTTTGAGGATTAAAATTTGAGCCTGACGCAGAAATTGGGCAAAAAGGGGAGTTTTGCAAAGGTCTCAAAAAACAATCAGCTTTCAACATCATAACCCATGGACACTCAAGATATTCGCACGTTAAAATTACTTGAAGAGATCGATAAGGATTATACCCAAAGCCAGCGGGATTTATCCAACAAATTAGATATTTCTTTGGGTCTTGTTAACTCCTTTGTCAAACGTCTTGCAAATAAAGGGTACTGCAAGATCACCACGCTTCCTAAAAATCGGGTCAAATATATCCTTACACCAAAAGGAGCTATGGAAAAAACGCGTCTGACATATCAATACCTTCAGTATTCATTCGAGCTTTATAGAGGGGCTCGCAGAAACCTTCAGAAACATTTTAATGGACTTGTAGCGCAAGGGGTGAAACGCGTTGTTTTTTATGGTGTAAGTGAAATTGCAGAGATTGCGTATATCTCTTTGCAAGAGACTTCTATCAAGATGGTTGCAATCGTGGATGAAAAGAGGATGGGGAAGATATTTTTAGGAAATGTGGTCAAGGATCCTCGTGTATTGGGCTCACTGTCATTTGACAGAATCCTAATTACATCTATAAAAAGAGAGGATTCACAATTGGAAAAAATATTGAAAAAAGGAATTGCAAGCAGCAAAATTATTATGCTGGAATAAGCCCAAGAGGAGTATAATGAAAATAGAACGATTAAGCAAAAATTTAATGGACTGGCCGGAAATAACAGCTTTTTGTCTGGAATTGAGAAAGTCTTTTCTAAAATTAAAGTATAGTGCTATGGATGATAAGGATCTCATAAATAAGATATTTACAGAAATTGTTGCGATGAAGGAAAAAAAATGGGCGTCAAAGAGACACTCACGGATCAGTTAAAGAAAGTGCAATTTTTAAATAAGCAAAAGACAGATTAGCACGGCGGACTCGAGTGCATTGGTGAGCCAAGAGCGACAATGGATAATGATCTTAAAGACCTGAAGAACAACAGTACTGAATTTGAATCGAATCGATAATAACTCACAAAGAGCCAATGCAATTTAATCTGGTGAAAATATGGAGAGTCATCAATTTTATAGAAGATCAAGAGATGATATTCGATTTTATTTTAGCTGAATCTAAATTCCATAAAAATGCAATTGAAAGGGCTTTTGAAATCGAATTTTTTGGATCTAAACTAAAAGTCATTACTCTGGAAGATCTGATCTTGCTAAAGAATTGTGCAAATCGCACCCAAGATCTTGCCGATCTGGATAAAATTTACGAAACATACGATGACGAGATTGATTACGGATATCTAAAAATATGGTCGGATGAACTCAATATAAGTTTGTATAAAAAATAACTTCACTGGAGATATTTGATGATGAAACGTGCGTTGATTACCGGAATAACCGGTCAAGATGGGGCATATCTGGCGGAACTGTTGTTGGATAAAGGTTATGAGGTACACGGTATTAAGCGACGCTCTTCTTTGTTCAATACCCAGCGGGTGGACCATCTGTATCAGGATCCGCACGAAGAGGATGTACGTTTTGTTCTTCATTATGGGGATCTTACAGATGCTACGAACCTGATAAGAATTGTTCAGGAAGTTCAACCCGACGAAATTTATAATTTGGGTGCCCAGAGCCATGTTAAAGTGTCTTTTGAGTCCCCTGAGTACACTGCAGATGCGGATGCGTTGGGAACGTTGCGCCTTTTGGAAGCCATTCGAATTCTGGGACTTGAAAAAAAGACCAGGTTTTATCAGGCATCTACATCAGAATTATATGGGAAAGTTCGAGAAATTCCCCAGACCGAAACAACGCCTTTTTACCCGCGTTCACCTTATGCATGCGCCAAACTCTATGCTTACTGGTGCACCATAAATTATCGTGAAGCATATGGCATTTATGCCTGTAACGGAATTCTTTTTAATCATGAATCACCTCTTCGTGGTGAAACCTTTGTTTCTCGAAAAATTACACGGGCAGTGGCTCGTATTGTTCTTGGACTTCAGGAAAAGCTTTTTCTTGGGAATTTAGATGCATTGCGAGACTGGGGACATGCAAAAGATTTTGTTCAGGCCCAGTGGCTCATTCTACAACAGGAAGAACCTGATGACTATGTCATTGCCACCGGAGAACAACATTCAGTAAGAAAATTTTGTGAACTCGCATTTTCGGAAGTGGGTATTCAGCTTGAATGGGAAGGCAAGGGGATTTCTGAAAGAGGGATGATAAAAGATATACAACACTCGGCCTTACTAAAAAAATATGATCGTCGTGACCAACTGCGAGAACTGCATCACGGCCAAACCGTTGTTGCTATTGATCCACGCTATTTCAGACCCACAGAAGTGGATACACTTCTGGGAGATCCTACAAAGGCGCGAAAAAAACTGGGATGGAAGCAAGAAATTTCTTTTGATCAGATGGTTCGGGAAATGATCGAACATGATCTGAAAGAAGGTATGCGTGAAGCCATCTGGAAACAAAAAGGATTTGCCGTTCCGGACAGTTTTGAGGCCAACATGTAACTAATCAGGTTCACGGTTAAAGGGTTCACAGTTCAAGCCTGCCCTGGTGCGACATAACGTGCGATTCAACATGGTTCTTATAGACACTACACCCAAGGATTCTATGAAAAGGACTGCTATACCAGGTCTGGGCCAGGGGTTATAGCGTGATGAAAATCGAACGATTTGAAGATATCAAAACAACCAACCGTGAACCATGAACTGTGAACCTAACAACCTGAGGATTTAACTTAAATGGAGAAGAACTCCAGAATATATATCGCAGGCCACAACGGGCTTGTGGGTTCAGCTTTATACCGTAGATTAGACGCCGACGGCTACTCAAACTTAATTGTTCGAAACCATTCGGATTTGGATCTCACAAGACAAAAAGATGTGGAAACTTTTTTTCAATCAGAAAAACCGGATCATGTTTTTTTGGCAGCAGCAAAGGTCGGTGGCATTATGGCCAATGATACCTATCCGGCCGAGTTTATTTACACGAACCTTGCCATTCAAAATAATATTATTCATGCGGCGTGGCAAACCGGTGTTCAGCGTTTGCTCTTTTTAGGATCCTCATGCATCTACCCGAGAGAATGCCCGCAGCCCATGAAAGAAGATTATCTTCTGACCGGGCCCCTTGAACCCACCAATGAACCATATGCAGTGGCTAAAATTGCAGGCATCAAAATGTGCCAGGCATACAACCGCCAGTACGACACACGGTATTTATGTGTCATGCCGACAAACCTGTATGGGCCGAACGACAATTTCGACTTGGAAACCAGCCATGTCCTTCCAGCACTGATTCGAAAATTTCATTTGGCCAAACTTGCACATCAGGGAGTCTGGGAAGGGATTAGAAAAGATGAACAAAAGTATGGCAAAATCCCTAGTGATATCAAACAGTCCATAGGTGTTGGGAATTCTTTTTCAGACAATCAAACAGTACCTTCGGGTACCCATCCTTCGGTTTTGCTTTGGGGAAGCGGGAATCCTCGAAGAGAGTTTTTGTATGTTGATGATCTTGCAGATGCCTGTGTTTTTTTAATCACGACTAGAAGAAAATGTTTTGCGGAAAATTTTCGATACAAATCATATACCATTATTAAATATAGGTTGTGGTGAGGATCGGACAATTAAGGAAATTGCTTCAATCGTATCTGAAGTTGTGGGCTATAAAGGCGAAGTGCATTGGGATCAGAGCAAACCCGATGGAATTCCCCAGAAACTGCTCGATATTTCGCAAATAAAAAGACTCGGATGGAAACCGACAATTGATTTGAAAGACGGTATTCGCAGAGTTTACAAATGGTATTTGAAAGAATAAAGACTAAAAATCCGACTATCCTGTGCACCTTGTCAAAAAAGGTTGAGATTTAAAATGAATGAAGATCAACAAACTCAAACAGAGACTCATAAAATAGAACATTACGAAGACGAAATCGAACTCATGGACTACCTTCTGGTCATATGGAAATGGAAATATCTCATCATAGCAGGCACATTTGCTTTTACGATAGTAGCAGCAATCATAAGTTTTAGCCTTAAAGCAGCAACCAACAATGTATCTTACGAGCATCGTTCTGAAACCAGAAGTTTTGAAAATAGATGAAACCGGCAATGAAGTTTTTATTTATTCTCCCGAAAAAATAAAAGTTTTAATAGAAAATCATTTAAAATATAAAATGTTAGATGATATTAAGAGTCCTAAGAGGACAAAATTATCAAATTCAATAGAGTTTCAGATAGATATACTTAAGGATTCGAATAAATTAAATGTGTCTTTAAAGTCTGCTTCGCTTGAAGATGGCACCACTAAATTAAACTATTTGATTAAAGCTTTGTCGGATGAGTTTACAGACAAAATTAAGTTTATTCAAAAGGAAATTGAAAAGCGAATAGAAGAAAATAAAGTATGAATTTCAAATATTATTATTTAATAGAAAAAGAAATAAAAACTAAGATTAAAAAATATGAAAAAGAACTTTCAGATATAGAAGCTAAAAGAAAGCTTTTAAAAGAAAGGAGAGATAATTCGCCAAGCAGAGAATATTTTTTAAATAAGTTGTCCGTTGAAAATGATTATCTCAATACTTTCCAAATATATTTTAAGGAAAATGAAAATGCCAAAATCGATTTATTTGAATTACAGAAAAAAACGAATGAGTTGCCAAAGGAAATAGCAAAACTTGAAAAGGAAAAACAGAAAATTCAAATCATCCAGATTGTCCAACCGCCTATTACCACAGAACTGCCTAAAATTAATAAAATAAGGCGTAATCTTACATTATCATCGGTAGCGGGATTTTTTTCGATGTTATTCTTATCGTTTTTTTTGGAATATTTGAGTAATTATAAAAAAAGAGTGCGCAATAAATAATTGTGTAGACGGCTAAAATTAATAATAGAACCGGAGGGCGATCTTTCAAATGTCAATATGTCACATACGTTATATAATAAAATAACAATCGGGGATGCATGCCCTGTTTGTGGCAATAACAGATGGAAGCCAATGTTTGAGGTACATGATACCAATCAGGATGTATACGGATCTTGGTGGATATTAGTTTGTATCAATTGTGGTCTTGGATGCCTTGTTCCTACTCCGAGTACCGATGAAGCGCGGACCTTTTATGGGGATCAGTTTTATACAGAGGATCGAGAAAGGTTCGCCGGCTGGGTAGAGGTGGTTAGAGGATATTTGGCAAGGCGCCGGGTAGTGTTGATTGAGAGATACCTGCCCCAGCCGGGACGTTTCCTTGATTTTGGATCGGGCCCGGGGCACTTTGGTAAAATACTTCGAAAAAAGCGGCTGGGAAGTAGAAAATGAGGACATATCCTATGAAAAAGTTGAAAGCCGCCTGATCATGAATGGCCATCGGCCGGTGCTGAATTATCCAGACGACTACTTCGACGCCGTTTCTTTGTGGTACGTTATCGAGCACATGGTCGATCCTCGCTCGACTTTAAATGAAATCAAAAGGGTGCTCAGGCCTGGTGGAGTACTGATTCTCTCGCAGCAGAATTTTGATAGCATTCAGGCAAATCTTTTCGGCCCTTGCTGGCTGATATTGGATCCACCGAGACATGTATATCAGTTCTCACCATCGAACCTATGTATGCTTGCCGAGCAGCACGGTTTCTGGAAAATCGGAATAGAGCATTCTTGTTTGGAAATGGGCCCTTTCACCATACTACAAAGCACTCTGAACAAATTGCTCGGTAACGGGAACTACCTATTCAAGTTGCTCAAGAACAGGAAACTCCGAATCAAAGCCATCGAGCCAGAGGAGCGCGAAAGAATCATTCTGTTGGGCGTTTTAAGCATTGTCCTATCTGTTGTTCTCGCGCCTTTGTCCATGCTTACTTATCATCTCTTGTTAAGAACCGGTTCCGGGGATGTGTTCACACTTGCCTTGAAGAATCAGGGGCATTGACTTCGATGGTCTGATAGCCGGATTCCGAATCAGCAATGAAAAATACGGTTAGTCTCATGAAGTCCAGCGAGCGGTTACATAAAAAAGAGATGATAGCGATTGTCGTGCCTCCGGTGGTAGTCCACCATCTCGATCCGCACACAGGAATACCTTTTATGCCTCACATAGCGGCATATTTGGCGAGTGCTTTGCGAGAGTGCGGTTATCCACTACAGGTTTTCGATTGTTTCGGGTTACAGCCACACCAACGAAAAGTCGTGGGCGAATTTATGCTTTTGGGAGTTAGCGAAGATGAAGTGGCTCGAAACATCTCACCCAAAGTCAAGCTTTGTTTCATCTATTGTCGAACCATGTCCGAATCTATAGCGGTTTCAAGGATGATCAAGGCAATCAAAAAATACTGCTTGGATGTAAAAATTTGCCTTTTTGAAAATACCGAGGCAGTCACCTCTTTTTCCTTACGTGATCTTGGCTAGTAATTTTCTATATGACGGTTGCGATTTTCTGATTATGGGGGAACCGGAAAGGTCGGCAGTTCGCTTACTTGATGGTTTGTCCCGTAGCCTTTGCATTGAGGATATTCCAGGTGTTGCCTATATTGGAAAAGATGGCTATATTGTATCGTCATCAACGCCGGCGCACGAGAAAAACCTTAATGAGTTGCCTTTTCCAGCGTGGGAACTCTTTCCTCTCAGAGGATACTGGATTGTCGGTTTTGCCCATGCACCGGTCATTGCTGGGGGACGTTTTCTCCCGATCCTCACTTCAAGGGGATGTCCGTACCGGTGTCGCTTTTGTATTGCCCCTCATTAAACAATACGTGGAGAGCTAGAAGTGCATCGAATGTTGTTAAGGAAATGGAACATTTCTATCACACCATGAATATTACTGATTTTCACGTCTCTGATCTGAATCCGACGGTAAGTGATAAACGTGTTCGTGAGATCTGTGAAATCATTCTGAAGCACAAGCTACCCGTAAAATGGAAACTTGCGCAAGGCACCAAGATAGAGACGATTAAGAACGAGGAAACCTTGGAACTCATGGCTAAGGCCGGGTGTGTGTATATCTCTTTCTCTCCGGAAAGCGGTTCAAAAAGGATTCTGGAATCAGTAAACAAACCCTTTGATTTTGTACACGCTCTTCGCATGGTTCGAAAAATGAAAGAACTCGGCATTAGAAGCCAGGCGTGCTTTATCGCCGGGCTTCCCGGAGAGGAAGGTCTCGATCGAATAAAAAGTTTGCGCTATGTAAAAAAACTGGTGGAAGCTGGTCTGGACGAGATCAATGTTCCCGTCTTTACACCGGTTCCGGGGTCAGACTTGTCTCAAGTAATTAAAGGTTATTCTCACTATGCACAATGTACCTTTTCTTCCACGTGGCGAAGCGACTACCTTGAAATTAGCGTCTTCAGATACAAAATGTATATCACCTTCTTTTTACATAAACTGAGGTACCCGCGGAAAGTTTTCCGTGAAATCATTGGTTTCCTAACGGGCAGGTTTGAGACAAAAATGGAGATGTCTTTTTTCAAGCTTATTAAACTGCTCACTTTGAGATATTGCCCAGGGCTGTTTCGCTTTAAACATACAGACAAAAAAAAATTTAATTTCTTTTAGGGTTTAATTCCCCGCTGCTTGCAGCGCTAAAATGGGGTATTCCTTTAGTTAGATACCCCGTAGCTTGCTGCGGAGTAATTCATTTTTAGGAGTGGTTGTGCGTTTTTTCAAACCGCAGAATACAGAGAAAGGAAATCAATTTTATAGCGAATTAATTCAGGGCAGGTACGACCACTATATCTGGGGAAGAGGAAAGCGCTTTAACCCGATCAGGCTGGCGAAATCTCCTTCTATAAAAGAATATTTCACTACGCGAGTCACTCCCTATATTTCTCCAGATTATAAAGTGCTGGATATCGGTTGTGGAAACGGGGTTTTTCTGCCGATTCTGGCGCCCCTGTGCCGTCAATTATCAGGATTGGACATTTCACACGATATGCTGAAGGAGAGTATCAATGTACTTTATCAATTTGAATGTATCAATGTCTCTGTCATTAATTCTCGTGCTGAAGAGATGCCCTTTGCGGAAAACGAATTTGATATAATCGTTCTCGTGGATGTTATTCACCACGTTAAGGATCCGAAAGGCTGTTATTACAGAAATCAGGCGTGTTATCAAACCCGAAGGGAAAATTCTGGTCTTCGAACCGAACAAATTGAATCCCATGCTCTGGTTATTATGCTTGCTGGATCGGAATGAATGGGGAGCTCTGAGCCTCGGCAGCAAGAAAACATACCGGAAACTTTTTCGCTCTGATTTCACTATAAATCTTATCGAGTATAATGGTCTTCTCATCGGACCCGACAATGTAGTATATCGAAAAATTGTTGATTTTATCAATGTCCCCTTTTATTAAAACATTTCTCGGTTGGTTAAGTCCGAAACTTTTCTTCGTCTTGACACCGAAATGATATGATTTGATTATGGTGCATCTCCTATGGGGACTGAAGAAGAAAATCGGTGTTGGGTCTGTGAAGGTCGAATATCTTGACCTGATCAAACCATCCAATATGCCGGGAGAAGTTACGAGCCGGACATTTGCAATATCGGACAATCATTATGGAGTGACGGCGGCAATATACCGTTGTCGGGTTTGCGGGTTCATGCAGTGTCATGATCTTCGTGAGGTTTTGCCATATTATGAGCAGATGGAAGATGAAACCTTCGATCAGATGCGTCGGGAACGAAGCCTTCAACAAAGAAGACTTCTGGAGCATGTAAGTCGGTTCAAAATAAATCAGGTCAGTTGCTTGATATTGGCGCAGGTAGTGGCATGCTGGTTGAACAGGCCATTAGCATGGGCTATCGGGCTGAAGGCGTTGAACCTTCTTATTGGCTACAGTCACGAGCGATGAAGCTGGGATTGCCCGTTCATAGAGGCACTTTTCCCCATCCGGACCTGAACCCGCCCTATGATGTCATTACCATGGTAGATATACTGGAGCATGTGCCAAACCCTATAGAAATCTTGAGAGCTGTGCGGGAAGCGTTGAAAGAGGATGGGATCGGCATGGTGGTTACTCCCGATGCCGGTTCTTTTATGGCCCGTTTATTCGGGTTTAAATGGTGGCACTTCCGTGTCGCTCATATCGGCTATTTCAATCGTTACAATCTTTTACTTACATTGGAGCGGGCAGGACTGAAGGTGCTTCGGATTGCAAAGCCGGGATGGTATTTCAATGTTGATTATCTGATAGGTCGACTTAACCGTTACTTGCCGGAGACATTTCAGTTACCGGTTTCAACTTCAATGAAAAAGGTCGTTGTACCATTAAACCTTTTAGACTCTTTGTTTATTGTATTTCAAAGGACCGGAGAATGAACTACAAAAACTATGTGAATATGGCGAGGCCTGACCACTGGCCCAAAAATATTTTCATGTTGCCTGGTGTTGCCGTTGCATACCTTGAAACTGATATTTCAGTTATCCAATTTCTTCTGCCCTTCATGCTGGGTGTTTCTGCTACATGTTTGGTCGCATCGGCAAATTATGTCATTAATGAATTCCTTGATTCAAAATTTGACCGCTTCCACCCCTCGAAAAAAAATCGACCAGCAGTGAGGGAGAACATATCTGGAAAGGTTGTTTTCCTTGAATATGTGGGTTTGATGGTAGCGGGTTTTGGTCTCGCGAGCTTTATTAATACTAAGTTCATGATGACATTGACATTCTTGGGAATATGCGGGTTACTTTACAATGTGAAACCATTCCGGTTGAAGGATCTTGTTTACGTGGACGTACTCTTTGAGTCTATAAACAATGTTGTCCGATTGCTTTTAGGTTGGTTTGTTGTGACGGAAACTCTGGTTCCCCCCTTAAGCCTTATGATCTCGTTCTGGATGGCGGGGGCATTTTTAATGGCTTCGAAGCGTTTCGCCGAATATCGACAAATTGGTGACCCTGAATTGGCGGGAAAGTATCGACGCAGTTTCTGCTTTTATTCCGAACGTAGTCTTTTAATGTCGTCGATTTTTTATGCAATTACCTTTGCTTTCATGTTCGGCATATTTCTTTTTAAATACCGAATCGAATATATTCTAACATTTCCAATGTTCTCCGCTCTTTTTGTCTGGTATTTGGGTATTGCTATGAAACCTCATTCAACTGCCCAAAATCCTGAAAAATTATATAAAGATGGATGGTTAATGGTGTTCATCTGCGGGATAGTGATGACCTTTCTTTTACTTTCAATTGTAGATATTCCCATTCTGAAAATAATACTTCAATCCGAGTATTACGGATAACGATGATTAACTTAAAAAAAACAATCGTTGACTGGAAAAAAGTCTGTGCGGTTATTTTTGATATTGATGGTACTCTTTACGACCAGCGTATGTTGCGATTATTGATGTTTCTTGATCTCCTTAAATATTACCTTGTGCGTCCATCTGAGTTGAAAGACGTGATTATCCTTCGTTATTTTCGCCTGTTGGGTGAGGGAATGACCGGACCTCCGTCCCGATTATGACAATATTTTTTCGTTTCGGTGTCACATGACGGCTGAAAAATACAATGTGCCGATTGCCCATGTCGAAGATTGCGTAAAAAAATGGATATTGATCTCTCCATTGCGTCATTTAAAGTCATTACGATTTGCCGGGATAGTGGAATTCTGCAGTGCCTTAGAAAACGCAGAAATTAAACTGGCGGCATTTTCGGACTATCCTGCTAAGGAAAAGCTCAAGGTACTAGGTTTCCCCAACATGCTGCCCGTTTCCAGTGTCGACAAAGAAGTAAATCGCTTAAAACCAGACCCCAAAGGGCTTTTGGTCGTAGCAAGAAAACTTAGGGTTCCCATTGATGCCTGCCTCTTGATTGGTGACAGAAATGACAGAGATGGTGAGTGTGCACTGAGAATCGAAATGCCTTATCTAATCAAAACCAGACACCCCTCAAGGCCATACCATTTCCGGTGCTACAAGGATCTCCATGAAGAATTTAATGAAGTTAGAGGATGTTGAGAATGGAACATTATGTCTATCTCATGAACTCTAAGGCGCATTTGAAGTGATTATTTTCAAGGAAAATATAGAAGTAAGAAAGATTGCCTTATGGTGTATGATACTCATAGCTGCAGTTTTCATTACAGGACGAGCGCACTATTTTTCACCATCAATACCTAAATTTAACCTCTTTTCCTTTGACGCGAGGTGGTGGTGGAATTATCAAGCTTTCATAGAAAATGAGGATGTCTTTTTAAATAACGTTTATTCATCAGATAGGGATTCTTTCCGCTTTCCTTCAAGTATATTTGCTCAAAAGATTATTGTAGAGGCTTATCAGAAGTTCGGCATTTCTCAAACCACTGCAAACCTTGTTGTCTCAACCTTTATTTATCTACTTACATTTATTTTTCTATATTTTCTTGGTTTATCGGTGCTGCACGAACCTAAATGGGCATTCTTCTTTTGTTTGTTGGTTTCTCAAAGTACTTATGTGGCATTCCTGCGATACCCTGTTTTTGTGCCCAAAATGCTCGGTTTTATGATTTTTCCTCTAGTATTGTCAGCTTTTATAAGGATAGTAGGCCAGCAGCAGGGTTATTTCTGCTTTGGGTTAATCTTTATGGTGGCATTTATGCTGTACCCAACTAGTATAGTATATTACACACCATTCCTTTTTATCTCAGGCATAATATACTACGTTTGTTTAATGGATAAGAAAAGTGAAAATACTCGTTTGGCAATGGTAAGGTATCTTGTTTTATTTGGGTTGATTGCAATTGTGATATTTTCCCTGAGGTATTTAATGAAAACACCATCTCCGCCCCCAATTCACATTACAGAATACTATTACCAAAATCACCATTTCACCTTTCCCAAAACCTTTTTTGAATATGTCAAATCCTACGGTGATTACTTTTTGCTATGCATTACTTCATTACTCTTGATCTTGAAAGTGGGTGAGAATCATATCCGGCGAAAAGCTTTGCTTCTTTTTTATATATTTTCGGGATGCCTTTTTGGGGCCGTGGTATGTCATATACTCGCAGTTCATGTTGATGTTCTAAGAATGATGTGGTTCTGGCGTCTTGCATATTATTCTTATGTTCCTTGCCTGCTAGTTATTTCTATAGGGATTTATCAATTACATGTTTCAATTTATCCGAGATCAACGAAAGCTAAGGTTCTTATCTGGATCCTGACTATATCATTATTTATTTGGGTAGTTTATAGGACTCCGGA
Organism: uncultured delta proteobacterium; assembly: GCA_963706295.1. Classification (GTDB taxonomy): domain Bacteria; phylum Desulfobacterota; class Desulfobacteria; order Desulfobacterales; family UBA11574; genus UBA11574. Next base: position 322,048 of record CAVPLW010000006.1, read on the forward strand.
ATTAACGACTACTGCAAAGGGGACGATGAGAATATATAATGAAATCAGAAATGGAACTATTGTAGATGAATATGAAAGGCACATGTCTGGATTATGGGCATTTGCCAAGCAAACCCCCAAAGAGAGTCTTTTTCTTATGCCGCATCCACGATATCAGGGGGCATATACTGATGTTTTTGAAGCCGAGACTAAAAGGAGATGTTTATTGTCTCGTAATGAAATGTACCTAATGATTGTTGAAAGCGAATTGACGGAAGCCTACTATAAGAGGTTGAAGGAATACGATAGAATCGAAAATTTAGAAAATGAGAACGAATATGGCAATGCTTTAATAAGATTAGCGAGAGAAATGGGAGCTACTTATATAATACATCCCGTATACCCTCAAAGTCATCGTTTTCAGATTTCCTTGCCTGCCGTTTACCAGGATTTGTTTTGGACTGTTTATGAATTGAAGTGATTAAGGTATATTGGCTATCCACGCCACCATAAAGATGACATCTCCTATTATTTTTACGTGTAAATCATTTTTTGGTACGATCGAATTAAGCATAGAAAATTCAAGGTTTATCTGATGGTTTCAATGTTTCAACCAAAGGGATTAATTAAAGGATATTTGTTCTTTAACGTTATTCTTGTTGGCATTACTTTCATTGAATTTCCTGGCAATACAACCATACTTGATTTTCTGAATTTTCTATGTTTGCCTTTGCTATGGATATATATTGTACTCGACAAAGTGCCGCTACGTTTTCCTCTTTGTTTGCCGGTCTTCTTGATTACTGTGACAGGTAGTCTACACAGTAATGGTTTCGCTTAATCCCGTCGGTTAGTCTAATGGTTATCATAAAGGAAATTTATCTTTATGTTTGGTTTATAACCTTGGTTATGATCTTGTCACATTATATTAGCGCTCAAACTTATCAAAAGTTATTATTTGTCTGGATGGTTGTCGCCACTGTTCAGGCTATCCTTGTTATATTACAAGTGATATTGCAATTTGGTTCTGAGTCGTCAGATCCATTGGACTTGTTTCAAAATCCAAATCTGGCGGCTAGTTATTTATTGATTAGTCTTTTTATGGTGGCATTAGCGACTTCATCTCTTAGATGTATCCGCATTATTAGTTTGGTGCTCATATGTGGAGGTATATTAGCTACTGGATCAAGAGCCTCTATGTTAGCTGCAGTTTTTGGATGTCTAACCATATTAGCTTTCCCAAGATTCAAAAAACTATGTTTCCTTGATAAAAGGTCAATAGTTGTAGTTAAAATGCTGGTTATTTTTATAATGGTTTTAAGTGCGATTATTGTGATTGCTCAATCATCAATTTTTAGACATTCGATAAAACATGATGTAGCTGATCGTTATAACACAAAATTTACCGTTACTTATTTACTATATTCAGCCACTGACCGCCTTGGTACTTGGGCAGAGGGATTGTATTGTCTATCGAAAGGGAACATTTTTCTTGGCGTAGGACAAGATGCCTCAAAGGAAGCATTGTCTATAAGTGAGAATATTACTGGTATCCTTAGACCGCAATCAATGCATAACGATCTGGTATCTTTCTTGGTTGAAAGGGGAGTTTTGGGCTTGCTTGGTTTTTTAATATTATGCATGTGTATCGCGGATAGAATCCTTAGGCAGTATCGATTTGAATCACAGTCAGGCATTCGATCGCTTACCGTTTCTATATTAATGGGTGGATGTGTGGCCATTGTTGTAACATCATTGTTTCACCAAGTGTTTCACTTTCGTCATTTTTGGTTCTTTTTAGCAATTATATATAGCAACAGCTTTCATGCCCAGAGCACTGCAAAGAAGATGTATCCTACAATATTATGGGATTAGATAATAAGAAGCAATGAAATGTCAAATATCGTTGGATTAGCCCGAAATAGTATGGCGTTGGGAATTGGTTTTTTAGTACAGGCTGTATCAAATTCTCTCATAATAATTCTTATTGCACGTATGGCAGGTGTTGAGTCTCTTGGCTTGTATGCGTTTATTATTTCCTTTATTTCTTTTGGCATAATTTTAGCAGACTTTGGGTTGCCCAATATGATTACTCGTGATGTTGCTGCCAACCCTGAATTATCCAAGCAATATATTAGCCTTAGTCTGTTACTCACTTTAGGACTTGGGCCGTTTATTTGGGCTTTACTCGTGATTGTTTCAATTGGATTGAGCTATCCTTTCCAAACTGTTATAGCTATAGCTATAGCTGGAGGGATGTTGTTTTTTCGCAGTTTAAGCTCTGTAGTGACTGCAATTTTTGATGCATTTCAGCGGATGGAATTGAGTGCTATGGTTCTTATAATTCAGGAAGCAGTAGCTCTTGGTTTATTGTTGCCCATTTTGATATTTTCTTCCAGCTTTTTACTTATTTTTACGGCATTGCTAATATCACGTATGGCAGGCCTGTTGTCAGCAATTCTAATATACCGGAAAGTAATTGGCAGATTTGAATTTGTCTGGAATAGAAACGCTGCAATCAACTTGTTAAGGCGGTCCTTCCCCTATGCCGCTAATGCTTTAGCTGGCATGATCTATTTGCAAATAGATATACTAATATTAAATTACTTCCATGGCAACGCCTCTAGTGGGATTTATGAGGCAGCTATGATGTTGCCAATGCGCCTACAGGCAATCGCTCTCGTAATAAATAGAGCTTTGTTGCCAGCTATGTCTCGCGATAGTCAACAAATGCCGGAACGAATCAAAGTTTATTGTGGGCGTTCAATAGAATACCTGACGATCATAGGTGCGCCCATCGTATTTGGGAGTGTCTTGATCGCACATAGCCTAATAAATTTGCTGTACGGTAAAGGCTATGAAGCTTCAGTTTTGCCGTTTAGCATTCTGATGGGTGTGGTTGTAATTCGATTCATCACGAGTTCATTAGCATTTACTTTAACATCTATTGATCGACAAAAGGAAAGAACTCTAGCAACATGTGCCACAGCGTTAGTCAGTTTAATTATGGGGCTGTTATTTATTCCTTCATACGGAGTTATGGGAGCTACTCTATCAAGAACAATTACATTTGTGACAATGTTTGTATTAATGGTGTGTTATATTCGAAGAGAAACATCTGTGCAACTTAGATGGGGCATATTGACTCGAATAGTTTCAGCGTCGTGTATTATGGCTGGAGTGCTATGGATCATACGAGCATGGCCAGTTTATGTCAGCATTCCTGTTGGAGGAATTGTGTTCGGATTAGCAGCATATTTATTACACATCTTTGAACCAGGAGATTTACAACATGTACGATTGATTTGGGAGGCGGCTCGAAATAGAATAAGCAAATTCAAATTGTTTTCTTAATAATAATGGAGATCACCAATGCCCAGTGGAATTTCGTAGAATAACAATAAGGCAAGTACAGCAAAATAAAGACATACTTGAGTTATGAAATAAAACGAGAGGTTTGAAAAACTCACTGGATTACCGATTTTATGATTTTGTTAATTTTTTTTGAGAAACGGAGTTTGAAATTACAGCAATTTACTCTTAAAATAGGGGCAATGGCCTATTATCAATCTGCATTTTAGCCTCGAAAGAGGCTCATTTTGAGGTGATCTACCCGGTTTTTGACATCCGGGCGCACCTCTCCACCCTATACGGTGGCCAGCTTTAAGATTTTCAACCCCCTTGAGATATTAAACGCTGCCTGGCGGTACCAAACATCAAATTTGTTTTTAGCGATGTCGGTAAATCGTGCTCTTTTAGCGCCATCGTGAAGATGGCTGAGCCCAAAATACTGCTCAACAATGTATCGAACTTTTGATATCTTTTTATTCCGATCTTTTTCATATTCAGTCAATTTTGCCGTGGTTGAGTCTTTTCGCATAATGCCGTCAGCAATTTTATTAAGGGCCAGAAAGTCGCGGTTAGGTTTACCCGCATATCCTTTATCGGCGTATGCTTTTTCGATGGACTGCTTGGTATGGCGACTGTAAACAGTACAATATGGGAGGTAGTTGGTATCATTAACGGAAGCCGGAGTCATGGTGGTCGCCAGGACAAACCCGTGGTTGGTATCCACTGAAGTATGCTCCTTGAGTCCATAATGAGGCGTATCTTTTTGGACGACCCAATCCGAGTCAAGATCTCTACAGAATTTTAAGGGGTTGCCATTTTTATCAAGCTTTCCTTCAGGGGTATTATGCTTATTCCTCTTAAAGAACGCATCAAGTGGATTGGAATGATATAAGAATGATGGTTGAATTCATCGGTTGCAGCGGTGCTGGAAAAACGATAGTGTGCAAATATGTACATGATATTCTTGCAAAGACTGAATATGAAGTATGTACCCCCCTAGAAATAGCGCTCGGCAAGTCAATAGCTGACAGAGTTCACTCTGAACATTCTCAAAATGCAATTCTTGATTTAGTCGCACTGCCATATTTCGTTTTCAAAATACATAAATTTTCCCCATTTTTCTTGTTCTGTCTGAAACTAATTAAAGCTAATTCGCGTTCATGGCGCCAAACAATGCTGCTTACAAGAAGTGTTGTTAGGAAACTCGGATTATTTATATTTTTATCTCAAAGAAAGTTTGAGGAGAAAATAGTATTGATAGATGAAGGCACTTTTCATATAGCCCATGTTATTTTTGTAAATGGCCGGGGCGTGTTCTCCGATAATGCAATTATTAGATTTAAACAGATGGTTCCAAAGCCTGACCTTATCGTTTTTGTTCAAGCTCCCCTGCGGGCAGTCATTGAACGGACTGAGCAAAGGACTGATAAACCAATTCGTGGTGTTGATTCTCAACAATTGAAAAAATTCTTGGTTAAAGCAGATAGGCTATTTGAAAACCTTCAGAAAGGTAGCTTGGCCAGACAAGATATGATCTTTGTAAATAATTGTGGGGGGATACTAAATTCAGTCTCAATCTTGGCAAATAAAATTGTGGACAGGATAACGGCTCGATACTCTCAGCAACAGGAAGAAACGTGATAAAGCTAAAGCTGGTTCAGCAATTAATTGCAGAAATAGAAAAGGATAAAATTGTCTATTGTCATTGGAAAAGCAATAGCCGACTAAAAGGAGTATTTTCTGGGGATGAAGATATTGATCTTTTTGTTCGAAGAGACAACGCTGTTGCTTTCCAGAATGTAATGGCACAACTTGGGTTTAAGCTTGCAACACAGCATTTTATGAATGAGCAAAAGGCGATTTATCACTATTACGGTTTAGATGAAGAAACCTGTAAGATAGTACATGTCCATGTTTATTATCAGATCGTAACCGGTGGAACGGTATTAAAAAATTACAGATTTCCGGTCGAACAAATACTTCTTGAAGGTGAGAACACGTTTCAAGGACTTAAAATTCCAGAGAAACCTGCAGAACTGGCGCTACTTGTTATTAGAAAGATTATAGAATGTGGATCTATTATTGAATTATTTTTTGTAAAGAGAGAAATGTTGGCAATTCAGGAGGAATTAGACTGGCTTCTCCAGGATAAAGCTGGGGATAATGAAGGAATCATAGATGATGTTATGGCAAAATTAAAAACGTTTCTTCCTTCTGTTGACAGAACTTTATTTGAGAGATCGTTACGAGCGTTAAGGATAAATGCATCTGCCTATGTGTTGTGGCACAGAGGGGTGGTGATGCGAAAGGCTCTTAGAGCCTATAGGATAAATAGCTCCTGTACGACTATGTTATTAACCTTAGTACGGTTTACATGGATGGTTATTGAGCGTATCATTCTGAATAAACGGTCACGCGGATTTGTGAGCGGTGGTTCTATAATTGCAATTGTAGGGCCAGAGGCAACCGGCAAATCAACAATTTTAGAAAAGATCAGAGGATGGTTAGGGAAGGAGTTTGCGGTATTGACCTTCCATACGGGCAAACCACCATCTACCTTCATGACATTTTTTCCGAATGTGTTTATGCCGATTCTGAGGAAAAAATATTCTAAGTTCCGAACGTGCAATATTGAAGCAAATATTCAAAATGACAGCAACGAAAGTTTGAGTAAAAAGCGCCTTACAGTTTATGCAGTAAGGTCTCTAATGATAGCATTTGATCGTCGAGCATTGTTAAAGAGAATTTATCGAAAAGCGTCTCGTGGTTGTATTGTAATATGTGACAGGTATCCAACTCCGAATTTTGGCGCTATGGATAGTGCGCAGTTGGATTTGTCATCGAAATCAATTCGAGAATCTCGCATATTGTTGGCCCTGGCAAAAATAGAGCGGCGAATGTACCAACAAATGCCTCTACCAGATTTGGTGATTCAATTGACGTTACCTGTTGATGTCGCGGTGAGGAGGAATGTTGTACGTAACAAAGTTGAAATAGAGGATGAAGATTATGTTAGGCGGAGGCATTTACAGAGTAAACTTCAAAATTATTCATTGAGTTTTGTTAAGAAGGTGGATACAAATAAAGATTTAAAGGTGACAATGCCAATAATTAAAAAGGCGATATGGAAGCAATTGTAAAAGAGTGCCTTGTGAGGATGGTTGTGTGTGTGGCATAGTTGGTTGTTGGTTATCGTGCCATAATAATGTTGGCGACATAACTCTATCAATAAAGAGAGCTACGGATGCGATGGCTCACCGCGGACCTGATGACAACGGTGTTTGGGTTGACAAGGGAAATGGGATTTTTTTTGGGCATCGTCGTCTTTCTATTATTGATTTGTCTGACTCAGGACATCAACCAATGGTTTCCGAGAAAAATAAGCTTTGTGTCGTTTTTAACGGAGAAATTTATAATTACATTGAATTAAAGCAATTGTTGCAATCTAAAGGGTATGCCTTTAAAAGTAACAGCGATACAGAGGTGCTTTTAAACGCTTATTTATATTATGAAGAAGATTTTGTAAAACAATTGAGAGGCATGTTTGCCTTTTCTTTATGGGATGGCCGAAAAAAGCAGCTTATTTTGGCAAGGGATCGTGCCGGGAAAAAACCGTTATATTACGCGCGGAATTCAAGTGGAATTTATTTTGCCTCAGAGATTAATGCGCTTAAGATCCTTTTACCGGCAGATGCCTTAGAACTTGATATGGAATCCCTGAATTCATATTTGAGCTGGGGTGGGGTGAGCGGTGATAGAACTATATACAGCGGTATGAAGGAGATACCTCCAGGAACGCTTTTAATATGCAATTCTTATGATCAGGTGATTTACAAAAAGTATTGGTATGTCAATTGGGGGGCAGATAATAAGATAGGTGCTGATGAGGCCATTGAAAGAGTAGAAGTTATCTTAAAAGAATCAATTAAATTACGATTACGCTCTGATGTGCCTGTTGGGATTTTTTTGTCAGGCGGAATCGATAGTGGTCTTATCACCGCAATTGCTGCCGAGATGTCTGAAAATGCTATCAATACATTTTGTGTAGGGTTTGACGATTCAAACTTTGATGAACGGCCTCTTGCAAGGATTGTAGCGAAAAATTATGGAACGAGACATACAGATATTGTGCTGCGTCCGGATATTGCTTCCTCTTTACCGAAAATCGCAAAAACCTATGGAGAACCTTTTGCCGATCCCTCAGCTATTCCTTCTTACTTTATATCACAATTTGTAGCGCAACATACCAAGGTAGTTCTCAACGGAGACGGAGGGGATGAGCTTTTTTGCGGGTATCGGCGACATGTCGCGGCAAAACTGTTGACATATTTTCATTCAAACAGATTCTCCTATATATATAAGTGGACTATACCATGTATGTTGAGAAATATTCCTGTTCCAAAAAACAATCGAAACGGGTTTGCATTTGCATATCGTTTTATGCGTGCATTGAATACAGATGGAGAGGATAGGCTGCTAATACTGTCGTCAGATGGAATTGATAATGAGCAGAAAAAGAAACTCTTTAAAGACCCATCTGTGATGAAATTTTCAAATAAATCTATGATTGCCAATTGTGATGGCGGCAAGAGAATTAATGGTCTTGAATCTATGATTAGATTGGATTTTGAGTCAAGCCTGCCCGAAATTCTCCTTAAAAAGATGGACATTGCCAGTATGGCTCATGGATTGGAGGCACGTTCGCCATTTTTGGATCAGGAAATGGTTTCACTGGCATTCTCCTTACCTTTTTCAGTTCGTTTGCCTGGTATTACGACCAAGCCTTTATTGCGAAAACTCGCTAAAAAATATCTACCGGAAGACGTCACTTCTGCGCCAAAGCGTGGGTTTGAAATTCCTACAATGCGATGGTTAAAAGGTGAGTTGCGCCAATTAAGGGATGATATTGTTTTAGCTAATAGCGGTCTTCTGGCCGATTTATTCAACCGGACATATTTGGAGAATTTGCTTCGAGGTCCTTTAAGCGATCAACTTGCTCCCGGACGTTGGGCCAACATCGTTTGGATGCTTTTGATGCTAGGGCTTTGGGATCAGACATGTTGGAATAAAAATAGTTGACTTGTATCAGAAGATATTGCCTGTTTTGGCTTTTTTCCCATCCAAGACCAATTAGTAAATATCCTGGCCCAGAGGGCCAGGCTTTGGGTTACCCCTAGAAGGGGTAAGTCTGCCTTGCCCCCTGAGGAGGCAAGGAAAGTTGTCCCCATGTTTTTTATTTATCGAACAGATCTTTCTGTTCTTGGCGTTTCTCTTTCCGTTCCTGATACTTTACATATTTTCGGATCATATCCGAATCTAAGCCTACTGTATCAACACAGTATCCTCGGGCCCAAAAATTGTTGCCCCAGTATGGCTTACTCTTTAACTTTTTAAACCTATTAAACACGCGAATTGCCGTTCTGCCTTTTATCATTCCACACATAATCGGATATTGATATTTTCGGTGGAACCATCACAAGAAGATGAACATGGTCAATCTGTACATTTAATTCTACAATTTCACATTCTTTTTGTTCGGAAAATGCTCTGATGCAGTTTCTACTTCAATCCTATTGCCCATTTAATACCCGGTACCGATATTTTGGTACCCATACAATATGATATTGGCAATGCCAGATTGTTTGTGTTAATTTTCGAAATCGGCTCATTTGTTACTCCTTGATCATATGTTGTGGGGACAACTTGATCATTGAGTAACATTGAGTCGTACAGATGGCAAAGCCTCTGTACTCTGACCTGGCCCAAAGGGCCAGGGTTTCTATGTTGGACTAAACTAAAATGAGTCGCATGTGATGTCTATGGGGTATCTGTCTGTTGAAAATTGCTCTTGTAAATAATGACGATTTCTCCATGTATCATTTTCGAAAAGGGTTAATTCGAGAACTCGTAAAGAGGGGTTTCAATGTTTCAGTGATTGTTCCTCCCGGTAAATTCAACAGGAAATTGGAGGCTTTGGGAGTCCGTTGTATTACTGTTGCCATGGAGCGGTTTGTTTCTCCCTTGAAAGATATTCTCCTTATGATTAAATTATTCAAAATATTAAATGCAGAAAAATTTGATGTTATTCATAATATGACTATTAAGCCTAATATCTACGGGACGATAGCGGCGTCATTAACGGGCGTAAGACATAGGATATGCTTGGTTGCCGGCTCCGGTTTTGTTTATTTAGAACAATCGGATTGGAAAATTAATTTACTCAAAAAGCCTATTCTATGGATGTATAAATTTGCTATGTCATTAAGTCATAAAGTATGGTTTCAGAATAATGATGATTTAGATAGCTTTGTAATAAATGGAATTATACCGAGAGAAAAAGGAGTCGTTATTCGAGGTAGTGGTGTAAATATTGATGAATATAGGTTGTCCGCCATAGATCAGGCTGAATTGGCCAAACTTTGCAGAGAACTAAATATCCCTTTATCGGCTCGTTGTGTCTTGATGGTTACTGCTAGAATGATATGGAGTAAAGGTGTAAAAGAATTTATTGAAGCTGCTGCTGTTCTTCGTGAAAAATATCCTGATTGGTATTTTATTATGATCTGTCCTAAGGAGGATAGCCCAGATTCTGTTCCTGAAAATTATATACTATCTAATAAATTTAATAATCTCATTATTATTGATACATTTAGATATGACATAATAAATTTTATTGCTATTTCAGACATCATGGTTCTTCCTTCATATTATCCAGAGGGAGTTCCGCGCACACTTTTAGAAGGATTGGCAATGTCAAAGCCTATAGTCACAACAGATCATCAAGGTTGTCGAGAAACGGTTGACGATGGAGTTAATGGTTATTTAATTCCTGTCAAGAATGTTGATGCGTTAATCGAAAAATTGGCTATTCTTATGAAGAGCGAAAATTTGCGTAATAAATTTGGTGGGTTGTCACGGGAAAAGGCAGAGTTAGAATTTAGTGAAGAGATTGTGGTTGGGAAAATCATTAGTGATTTGTATGAATTGACATAAAAAATAGATGACTTTAACGTCCCTAATTTTTCTGGACAATTCTAAGAAAAAAATGGTTTTAAAATAAAAAACTGTTCTTAGACAGTGCTAAGTTTAGATGATAGGTGAATATTTATAAATCAGTATATATTGGCAAAGAGTAAAGATTATTATGATGGCCAATGATTATATTTCGGTTACTGAAATCGCTGGCGATGAGGTTGCTTTAGAACAAGTTGACAGGATGTGCAATCGATATTACTGGGCAGGGCCGTATTGTATGGATAAAGATGTAGTTGAAGCTGCGTGCGGAACTGGCCAGGGGTTGGGTTATTTGTTTAGAATGGCAAAGAGTTTTGAGGGTGGAGACTATTCAGATGCAATTTTATCCATTGCGAGGCGACATTATGGGGAGCGTATTGCTCTAAGACAATTTGATGCCCAGGAGATGCCGTTTGAGGATAAATCAAAGGATGTGATAATTCTGTTTGAGGCTATTTACTATTTGCCCGATGCGGAACGATTCGTAAGGGAATGCGTACGGGTCTTGCGGCCTGGAGGTAAAGTGTTGATTGCTACTGCAAACAAGGATTTATATGATTTTAACCCAAGCCCATACAGTTATAAATATTATGGTGTTGTTGAATTAAAAGATCTGTTTGCAAGGTTTAATTTTAAAACTGAATTTTTTGGTGATTCGCCAGTTAGCAGAGTATCATTATTTCAGAAAATGCTTATGCATATCAAAAAATTTGCAGTAATTTTTAATCTTATACCGAAAACAATGGAAGGTAAAAAATTTTTTAAGAGAATTATTTTCGGTAAGTTAGTAAAATTGCCTGCTGAAATAACAGAGAATACGATGACGTATTTAAAACCAAATAATATTTTTAATATTGAACCTGATAAGGTCCATAAAATAATCTTTTGTGCAGCAACCCTCAATAAGGCTCATTAAGATTATCTTTTAGAGAAAAAAGTGAATTATGGGTAGAATGCGAAACATTCCATTTTTTAATTATCCGGCTTTGTTTTTTGAACATGAACAGGAGTATATGCATATATTGCAGGATGTGCTTACTCGTGGTGCTTATATTATGCAGAAGGACTTGGCAGAATTTGAGGAGACATTGACTAAATATCTCGGTGTCAAACATGTTATTGGTACTGCCGACGGCACTATGGGTCTGATAATGGGTATGAAAGCCGCCGGCATTGGGGCAGGAGATGAAGTGATTGTTCCCTCTCATACTTTTGTGGCTTCAGTAGCATCTATACATCATGTGGGTGCCGTCCCAGTACTTGCGGATTGCGGTCGGGACCACCTGGTTGAGCCCGCTTCGGTGGAGAAGCTTATTACACCAAAAACACGGGCCATCATGCCAGTACATTTAAATGGACGTACAGCTGATATGGATAGTCTAAATTCAATTGCCCGACGTTATAATTTATTAATTGTGGAGGATGCATGTCAGGCTCTTGGTTCTACCTATAAGGGTAAGTTCGCTGGCACTTTTGGGATTATAGGAGTTTTTAGCTTTTACCCTTCTAAGACACTCGGATGTTTTGGAGATGGTGGGGCAGTGGTAACTAATGTAACTCCTGCTTACGAAAAAATAAAGTTACTAAGAGATCATGGTCGAAATAATGACGGCAAGGTTAGGTGCTTTGGATTTAACGCAAGATTAGATAATATCCAAGCAGCCATTTTAAATCATAAACTGAAACACTATGATCATTACATTAAAAAGCGCAGAAAATTAGCAGCACAATATCATAAAAGGCTTAATGGATTAAAAGAGCTTTTGCTTCCCCCGGCTCCTGATTCTGATTCTGAGCATTTTGATATTTATCAGAATTATGAAATCGAAGCAGATCGACGTGATGATCTTAGAGTTTTTTTGAATAAAAACGGTATTCAAACCATTTTGCAGTGGGGTGGATATGCTGTTCACCAATTTGAAAAACTCGGTTTTGAGGGGGTTTTGCCGTGTACAGAACGTATGACACGGCGTTTTATGTTGCTGCCCATGAATACGACACTTTCGGACAATGATGTAGACTACATCTGTGGAAAAATTATAGAGTTCTACGGTCGAAGTTAGGGCTTGAACGATAGTTATTTACTAGTCGGAGGTTATGTATGGCGGAACAAATACCAGTTTCAGGAGGACTTAGAACTAAAGCTGAACAGGATGAAACCACACGAAATCGTGCTTGTTTTGAACGAAATCCGGAAAGCTGGGAAAAGAAGATGGAAAATTTTCCGAAATACGTGCGTCGACAGAACCTAACCCGTTTTTTAGCTCTTTACGAAATTTTTAAGCGGATTCGCCATGTCAAAGGTTCAATTGTAGAGTGTGGGGTGTTCCAAGGATTCGGAATTATGACATGGTCTAAACTTTGCGCAATCATCGAACCTGTTAATCTGACCAGGCGTATTTACGGCTTTGACAGTTTTGAAGGTTTCCCCTCCCTGTCGGGTGAAGATCATAGCAAATTCTCCGACCATGTTCGTGAAGGGGATCTATACGCCAATTCATATAATGAAATTATTGAGTTATCCTCCATCCATGACTCGACTCGTTTCCTCGGACATATTCCAAAGGTAAAACTGCTCCGAGGAAACGCCGTCCAGACAATTCCGGAATTTATTGGGAATCACCCGCATTTATTAGTCAGTCTGTTGTTTTTGGATTTTGACTTATATGAACCTACGCTTGTGGCGCTCGAAAACTTCGTGCCGCGCATGCCGCGTGGAGCGATACTGGCTTTTGACGAACTGGACAACCCGCTGTGGCCGGGTGAGACCCTGGCAGCATTTGAATTTTTCAAAGAACGCCTGCCGCGTATAGAACGCTTGGATTTTGACCCTTATATCGGATTTGTAGTTATGGATTGAAAAAGAGTTTATAAAGCCAACAAAGGAGATGTAAGTTTGATGAATACTCAGGTCCTTGCATATAGAATACGGCGTCACGCCTTAGAAATGACTAGGTAGGGGAGGGGCTTCTCACATAGCCTCTATCTTTTCTATGGCAGATATCGTTGCAATTCTCTATGGAGCCGTGATGCGCTTTGATCCGGATGGCCCGTCTTGGATAGAACGTGATCGCTTCATTCTCAGCAAGGGGCATGCCGGGGCCGGAGTGTATGCCGTTCTGGCCGAAAGTGGTTTTTTCAGTACCGACAAACTGAGAACATATTATCAGGACGGTTCTGATTTGTCTGGACACGTGAGCCATAAGGGCATTCCAGGGGTAGAGCTGTCTACAGGCAGCCTCGGGCACGGGTTGAGTGTGGGTGCGGGAATGGCTTTGGCCGCTAAGCTGGAGGATCGCAAGCACCGTGTTTTCGTCTTGCTGTCAGATGGTGAGTGCGATGAGGGGTCCAACTGGGAGGCTATTCTGTTTGCCGCCCATCATCGCCTGGAAAACCTTGTGGCTATTGTGGATTACAACAAAATACAGAGTCTATCCAGTGTCGCTGAGACTTTGGAGTTGGAGCCCTTCGTCGAGAAATGGTCCAGTTTCGGCTGGGGTGTTCGCCAAGTAGACGGGCACGACCACAACGAATTGGGGCAAGTCTTAAAAACCATTCCATTTATGCCTGGCCACCCTTCTGTGCTCATAGCACATACTGTAAAAGGCAAAGGAGTATCTTTCATGGAGAACACCGTACTCTGGCATTACCGATGTGCGCGCGGTGAAGAATTTGAAGCTGCCTTACGTGAATTGGAGCAACAGTTGTGAGAGATGCTTTTATCAAGAAGTTGTGTCAGTTGAGTGAGCACAACCCTCAGATCATGTTGATTACCGGGGATCTGGGGTTCGGGGTGTTGGATGAATTTCGGGAACGATTCCCTCGCCAGTTTATCAACGCAGGTGTGGCAGAGCAGAATATGACCGGTCTGGCTACCGGACTGGCCTTGGAAGGCCGAATTGTCTTCACCTATTCAATCGCCAATTTCCCCACTTTGCGTTGCCTGGAGCAAATTCGCAACGACGCTTGCTACCACAAGGCTAATGTGAAGGTTGTTGCTATTGGCGGCGGTTTCAGCTATGGCTCTTTGGGAATTTCTCATCATGCCACGGAAGACTTGGCGATTATGCGCAGCCTACCTGATATTACAGTGATGTCTCCGTGCGGCTGTTGGGAAACAATGGAGGCCACCGAGGCTATTGTGAATACGCCCGGTACGTGTTACCTGCGCCTTGACAAATCAGCCGGCGACGACACGCCACGGAACAATGGTGAGCACTTTAAGGTTGGGAAGGCGCGTGTGCTTGGTGATGGAAGTGACTGCGCCATAATTGTCACCGGAGGAATATTGGAGGAGGTTTGGCGTGCTGTAGGGATTTTGGAAGCAAAAGGTGTTAGTTCCAGGATTGTGAGTGTACACACCCTTAAACCCTTTGACGCAGAAACCATTCTACAAGCCTGCCACGAAATCGGTACGATCATTACCATTGAAGAACATACGATTTACGGCGGCCTTGGAGGAGCTGTGGCAGAGACGCTCTTGGATAACGGTGTTAAGCCGGATGGTTTCTTGCGTATTGGACTTGAAGCCGGATTTTCTTCCATCGTTGGATCTCAACAATATTTGCGCAGGCGCTATAATCTTGATGCCGACAGTATCAGTTCCCGAATATTAGACCTTCTTTGGGGAAAAAGGTAATTTTTAATGAAACGTTTTTTAGATATAGTTCTTTCTACAGCCGGGTTGTTTTTAATGTTACCCGTGTTGTTAATTTTTATGCTCCTTATCTGGTTACATGATTTTCATTCTCCTTTTTACGTTGCTCTGCGTGTCGGCAGGAATGGTAAAATATTCCCAATGCTCAAATTGCGTTCTATGGTGGTAGATGCAGACAAAAACGGTGTTAATTCCACCGCCGTTAATGACAAACGCATCACACCTGTTGGTCATCTGATTCGTCGTTACAAAATTGATGAATTCTCCCAACTCTGGAATGTCCTCCGGGGCCAGATGAGTCTGGTCGGCCCTCGCCCCCAAGTGCTGTGTGATGTGGCGCTGTATACTGAAGAAGAACTGCATCTGCTTGATGTCAGGCCAGGAATCAGCGACTTGGCGTCAATCGTGTTTTCCGACGAAGGTAAAATCCTTGAAGGTAGTGAGGATGCTGATCTGAAATATAACCAGGTCATCCGTCCGTGGAAGAGTCGGCTTGGTTTGTTCTACGTACAGAAACAAAGTTGCTTGCTTGACTTTCAAATTGTATCTTTGACAATTGTTGCCCTTGTTTCGAGATCAAGAGCTTTGCATGGAGTGCAAGGACTTCTAAAAAAGCTGGGGGCTGATAATCAATTAATCAATATTGCAGGTCGAAAAGATCCTCTTCAGCCGTATCCACCTCCTGGAGCAGATCATGTTGTTCAAAATCAAAAATCATGGATTAATATCCAATAGGCCGATGCATAAGCTGCAAGCAACTAATAAGGGTTTTGAATTATTAAGGCAAAGTGTTCCTGTTTTAATGGGGATCTTTATTTTTTTTAATCCTTTTCCACATACTACAGCTGTTAAAGAGGTGTGCTTTTATCTGTCTGTTGTTATTTTTTTTTCCTTAATTATTTTTAAGAAAAACGACTTCTCATTTAAAACACCCTTTATGCTTTCTTTCGTTCTTTTTGTTTGCTGGGTATTTATAGGTCTTTTTTTTGCTCTCGACAAAAATAACAGTATTCATGATTTTTACTCGCATTTGCTGAGGTACATTATACTTTATTATATAATAATCAATCTGTTCAGCTCAAAAAGACGTCTTGTTGATCTTTCATGGATTATAATTATTTCTATCGCCATTTTTTCAATTGGAGGAATAATTTTTTTTTATTTTATTTTGGGAAATATATTAACACAAAGGTTTATTGGTTTCACTCAAACTTCAATCAGTACTATCGCTGTAACAGCCATGTTTGCAATGATTCTTTCCCTGAACAATTTATTTAATGAGACTATTTTTTACCGCAAGATAATTCTCATTGTTTGTTTTTTTTCAGCACTATTTTCGATAGTTTTATCTCAATCTCTTAGCTCTTTGGCTAGTCTTTGTTTGGTAGTTGTCATAATTTTTTCCAATAAGAAAAAATTCTTGATTGCTTTGTTAGGGACAATTTTGATTTTTGTTGTTATAACACCTTTTAATAACCGTCTTCTTTCCATCTATACTAATCCATTGATTGCTTTTCGAGTCGGTATAAATTATCACACCTATGAAATTATAAAAGATTACCCGATAATAGGCATAGGTTTTGGAATGGAAACATACAAAAAAGCTCTTGACTTAGAAACCTATCATAAAAGAGTTCCAGAGAAATACAGAGAAAATTATATTTATGATGACCCTCATAATATTTTTTTCGATATTGCAGTGAGGACTGGGTTGGTTGGTTTCGCATTTTTTATTTACATAATATTCGTTTTTATAAAAACATGTTGGGGTTGTATTAAATATGGGAATGACGATTTCATAAAGAACTGGGGCCGGTGCCTTACTGCTGCCTTTGTTTCTTTTTTAGTAATAGGATTTTTTCACCCGGTTCTCAACCGCGCGCCAGAAACTATTCTTTGTGCTATGTTTTCCATGTTAACGATTGTGTGGCGTTTAAATAATGAACCAGTCACTAAGTGCTCTAATTCGTAAATTCGATGACGTATTTTTATCAGTACAACTATCCCGTATAAGCTGAAGTCCAAAAGTTTGAAGTTTGAAGTGCCTAAAGTGAGCTAAAGTTGAGGAACACGCTTTCAGCGCAATCAATTATAAATTAAAATTGATAGAATACCTTAACTTTAGGCACTTTAGTTCACTTTAGGCACTTTACACTTTTGCATAAATAGAATGAATAAACCAAGTTATAAATACGCCACCGTATTTACGAATACATGTAACTAAGGACGCAGTATAAAAAACGTTATCACACCTGCATTTCCAATTCTAAACAAAATGATCCGACATTTAGGATCTGCCCTGCTGTTTAGAGCACGCATGTTTCCCTTCCGACTTTTTTAATACCATTGGCAGGCAGGTTCATTCGTGTTAAAGACACATTAAAGTTTAGTCCCGCCATCTTTTTCCAAGTGCCAATGGGATTGACAAAATGGAACGGGTGGTTTACGAATATTTAGGAACAGCATGGGCCACCCTTAGGGGACAAATAAACCCACAAAATCTCATGGAACCCTAATGTTTAAATAGAGTCAAAAGGAATGATCCCTTTTTAAACGTCATTAACTTTTATCAGATCGAAAACTCAACGCACCTTGGGAAAACAGCCGAAACAACAATGAAGTTCAGACTATTATACAAGAATTTTTTTATTGTCTTGCTTGCCGATATTCTCCTTTTGACAGGCTCTTTGTTTTTGGCCTACCTGATCCGCTTTGATTTCGTCCTTCCACAGCCACATTCGGTGCTGCTGTATCAAATACTGCCCTTTATACTGATTATAAAAATTGTCTGTTTTTATTTTTTTGATCTCTACCGCGGCATGTGGAGATATACCAGCATTGCCGATCTATTAAATATCATCAAGGCGTCCTTCGTAAGCTCACTGGTTATTATCTGTTTAATTCTTTTCAGTCATTCCAGGTTCATCGGTTTTCCGCGGTCTGTTTTTATTATGGACTGGTGTTTTACTGTATTATTGATTTCCGGATACAGGCTCTGTATCCGTCTTTATTTTGAACGGATTAGCAATGATAAAATTTCATCCATACCAACCCGCCAAGTTTTGACTATGTTTTTCAGAAAAACGACTGAAACAAAAAGACTTCTCATTATCGGAGCAGGCGATGGCGGTGAAAAGATTTACAGGGAGATACACAACAATGCCCGGCTTCAGTATGCGGTAATTGGTTTTCTTGACGATGACTCGGCTAAGATCGGAAGAAAGATTCATGGCATTCCGGTATTGGGCAGAATCAAGGATATAACAAGAATCGCAAAAAAAGTAAATGTAGATGAGGCGCTGATTGCGATTCCATCGGCGACATCCGAACAGATGCGAGAAATTCTGACGCATTGCAGGAAAAGCGGAGTCAAATTTAAAACCATTCCCGGCATTGGAGAGCTCATTAACGGAAAAGTTACGGTGAATGTGATTCGAGAGGTTGATTACCGTGACCTTCTTGGGAGGGATGTGATCAAGTTGGATGAAGATAAAATAGGGTCATATCTTCATGGTCAGTGCGTCATGGTCACAGGTGCTGGCGGTTCCATCGGTTCTGAGCTTTGCAGACAAATTTGTAGGTTCCAGCCGTATAATCTTGTAATGTATGAAAGGGCTGAAAGCCCGTTATACGAAATTGACCGTGAACTCAAACAGGATTTTGGTGATATTAAAACCATTCCCGTATTGGCTGATATCCAGGATAAAGATCAACTTGAAAAGGCTTTTGAGGCTTACCGTCCCCAAACTGTTTTTCATGCCGCAGCCTATAAACATGTTCCCATGCTTGAAATGCAACCTTGGAAGGCTGTGGATAATAATATCCAGGGAACAGCAAATCTCGTTGAAGTTACCAATAAATTTAATGTTGAACGTTTTGTTTTTGTCTCTACCGACAAAGCTGTACGACCGGCAAATGTGATGGGGGCTTCCAAGCGGATAGCTGAAATGTTGATACAGAGCCAAAACGGTTGTGGACTTTCACATACAAAATTTATGACGGTTCGTTTCGGGAATGTTGTCGGGAGTGTCGGGAGTGTGGTTCCGCTTTTTAAAAAACAAATCAAAAAGGGCGGACCCGTTACCGTCACGCACCCTGAGGTGACGCGATTTTTCATGACGATCCCTGAAGCATGTCAGCTAATTCTGCAGGCAGGGGCCATGGGCAAGGGGGGCGAGATTTTTTTATTTGATATGGGTACATCCATAAAAATTGATGATATGGCCAGGGATCTCATTCGATTTTCCGGATTTGAGCCAGAGGTGGACATCAAGATCGAATATATTGGCCTGAGACCTGGTGAAAAACTATTCGAGGAGCTAATCATTGAAGGAGAAGATGTTGTTCCCACCAGCCATGAAAAAATCATGGTGCTAAAGGGAATGGATTGTAATTTGCAGATTTTAAACGGTAATATACACAATTTGATTCAAATAGCCAGGGACCAAAACTTAGAAACGATTAAAGGAAAGCTTCAAGAAATGGTGCCCGAATATCGACCCTTTTAACATCTGTCCGTTTGACGATATAGACACTAATTGAATATTTGCATGAAGTATAAAAAAGCCGTGATGATGGATCCTCATTGTTACGGCTTTTGTTATTTTTTAAGTTATGATATTTAGGCATAAGCGTAAGGAGCTTCCTATTGATACGGTTTGAGGAAACTTCACAAAAGGTTAATCATGAAAAGTGAGAGTGCGTTAAAAATTGAAAAGCTGGTACAAAAAGGTGTTAAGATCCCCAATCCTCAAAGTGTTGAAATTGGCTCTGAAGTCAATACAGACAGAATTTCAGGCGATGGTGTTGTCATATATTCCGGCTGCAAAATCTTTGGTAGTTCAGTACTGATACTAAAAGGAACCAAACTGGGGTATGAGGGACCTGTTACCATCGATAATTGTCAGGTTGGACCTCAGGTCGAGCTTAAAAGCGGGTTTTTCAGAGACGCCGTTTTCCTGAAAAAGGTGAGCCTGGGATCAGGTGCCAATGTCCGGGAAGGAACGATCATGGAAGAAGAATCATGTGTTGCCCACTCGGTTGGTCTGAAACAGACCATTCTCTTTCCTTTTGTGACCCTGGGGAGTCTGATCAATTTTTGCGACTGTTTAATGTCCGGCGGTACAAGCCGGAAAGACCACAGTGAAGTCGGGAGTTCTTATATACATTTTAATTATACTCCCAATCAAGACAAAGCCACGCCATCACTCATCGGCGATGTGCCCAGAGGTGTTATGCTGAACCAGAAACCCATATTTCTCGGAGGGCAGGGGGGGCTTGTGGGGCCGTGTCGTCTGGAATTTGGTTCGGTCACAGCAGCTGGAACGATATGCAGGAAAGATCAATTGCAGTCTGGGCATCTTATTTTTGAAAAGAAAACAAAGAGTGACAATATTCCTTTTACATTTGGGATGTACCGATCGATCAAAAGGGTAGTGGTCAACAACATCATCTATATTGCAAACCTGATGGCCCTTGAACAATGGTATAACCATGTACGTTCGCAATTCATTTCAAATGATTTTCCAGAACCTCTTTTAGACGCCTTAAAAGAAAAACTCGCTATGGCAGTCGATGAGAGAATAGGGCGGTTAAAAACACTGAGCCAAAAAATGCCCGATTCTGTAAAAGTATATCAAAAGATCTCAAAAGAAAATGCATCCTCTCGTATTTTGCAACAAAAAAACGAGTTTTATAACAAATGGACTGAAATAGAGGATCATTTCAGATCGTTGACGAATATAGATGTCAAAGAGAACCTGAGGGATATGTTTATGGAAAAGATTCGCCTTGGTATTATAAATACAGAAAAAGATTATATTTCTGTAATTACAGAACTTAAAAGCGAAGATAAAAAACACGGGACACGATGGCTTCAGGGTATTGTCGATCATATCACCACCGGCGCACTTAAAATTATGCCGACGTTTAAAAGCTGAATGATGCTGATTAGAAAATAGATAACCGCAAATGGACGCAAATGAACATAAATATTATTATTTTAATTTGTGTTTATTCGTGTTCATCCGCGGTTTCCCTTATCCTTTTTTTAAATGTAATAATAATTTGAGGTGCTCATGAACAAGTTGTTCGGTACGGACGGGATACGCGGCGTTGCCAATGAATATCCAATGACATCTGAATTGGCCATGAAGGTTGGAAAGGCTGTGGCGTCAATTTTCAAGGGACACAATGAGCGATCAAAAATCGTCATCGGGAAAGATACCCGGCTTTCCGGCGATATGCTGGAACATGCCATAGCATCAGGAGTATGCGCAATGGGGGTTGATGTTTATCTTTCTGGAATTCTTCCAACACCTGGAATTGCTTATTTAACCGCTTCAACAGGGGCAAATGCCGGCATTGTGATATCTGCATCCCACAACCCATTTTACGACAATGGCATAAAAATATTTAAAGGCGACGGCTTTAAGCTTTCTGATGAAAAGGAGGCTGAAATTGAACAGCTTGTTTTGAATGAAAACCTGGATCTATCGACAAAGGCGGTTCAGGATACCGGCCGTGTCTATGCTATGGCCGACTCCGGAAAAAGTTATGCGAATTTCCTGAAGCACAACGTGCCGGGAAAGAACTGTTTTAAAGGACTGAAAATAATAATGGACTGTTCAAACGGAGCGACGTTTGACGTGGCACCGGAACTTTTGACCATGCTTGGCGCAGATGTTGATGCACTGTTTGTTCGTCCTGATGGAAAGAACATTAATGACAATTGTGGATCCCAGAATCCGGAAGTGCTGAGAAAAAATGTTGTGAATAAAGGGGCTGATATCGGTCTTGCTTTTGACGGAGATGGAGACAGGCTTGTTGCTGTGGATGAAAAAGGGGGTGTTGCAACCGGCGACCAGATTATTGCGATTTGTGCAAGATACATGAAACAAACTGGGACCCTTAAAGGGAATTGTGTGGTCAGTACAGTCATGAGCAATTTGGGTCTTCGCCTTAGCTTAAAAGAAATGGGCATAACAAATATTGAGTCCAAAGTAGGGGATCGTCGTGTTGTGGAAAAAATGATTTCTTCAGGAGCTGTGTTAGGAGGTGAAGACTCCGGTCATATGATTTTTTTAGACCATCATACCACTGGCGATGGTATTCTTACAGCTTTAAGATTAATCGAAATTATGCAAGCAGAATCAAAACCATTGTCAGAGCTTCGCAAAATAATGACCGTATTTCCACAGGTTCTCATAAATGTCGAAGTGAGCCATAAACCTGATATAGAGACCGTATCTGAGATTAAAGATGCGATTACATCGGTGGAACGCCGTCTGGATAATGAGGGCAGGGTGCTGGTGCGTTATTCAGGCACCGAACCGTTATGCAGAGTCATGGTTGAAGGGCCTATCATAGACAAAACCAGAATTTACTGCCAAGAATTGGCTGATGTGATAAAGAAAAATATCGGAAAAATATAGGAAAGAGAAAAGAGGAATTAGGAAAGAGGAAAAAAGAGCAGAGATCAGAAGTCGGAGGTTGGAAGATAACCCATCAATTAAAAAATATAAGTGGTTTCAAAATGTTCAATTGGGTTCAAGATCAAGGCGGACTGGAACGGCCAACCGCAGTAATATCGGGAATATTTCGAGGATTGGGCATACCAATCCAACGCAGAGATTGAATCCCAGAGGAGGTTTTGTAACCACTTCTAGTCTCTATTACCTAAAATACGAAGCAGCATAAGAAACAAGTTTATAAAATCAAGATACAACGTCAGAGCACCTAATATTGCACCCTTTCTGACGGTTCCGCTGTCAAGCCCGTCCGGCTGTGACAGCGCCATGGTTCTGAGCTTCTGTGTATCATAGGCCGTGAGACCCACAAAAACGACAACACCGATATAACTGACGATCAAACTCATACCAGAATTGCGTACAAAAAGGTTTACGACCGATGCAATCACAATCCCGATGAGCCCCATAAACATGAACTGTCCCATGGATGTCAGATCACGTTTAGTGACCATACCGTAAATACTGGATACAACAAATGTCGCTGCACAGATAAAAAATGTTGAGGTTATTGAAGATCTTGTATAGATAAGAAATATTGCTGAAATCGTTGCTCCGTTTAATGCCGCATACAGCACAAACAAAGAGGTTGCGGTTGAAGCCTGCATTTTGTGGACTCTAGCGCTGATGGTAAAGACAAGAACAAGTTCACCGATGATCAATCCAAAAAAAATGAGCTGGTTTCCAAAGATCAGCTTCAATAGGGTTTCGCTGTTTGATACATAAAATGCTACAACACCCGTTAATCCGAGACCGATGGCCATCCAATTATAGACGCTTCGAATAAACTCGTTGACTCGGACTTGGGCCCGAGCTTTATTAAGCGGAATAGATTGCATTTTAACCTCCTAATATTAATAACATTTACTCAATGTCATTCTCTTTTAAAAACATGTCGGATGTTATTGCCGACAATTTAAAACATATATAACACACAAATTATGTATTGCAAGATTAAAACCGTTTTTTATCGCCATGAACCCTGACCAGTTATATCAAGATCTTAAAGAACTTGCAGAAAAACTAGGTGTTTCGGTGTTAGAGCATAATTTTCGAAAAACCGGTATAACAGTGCAAAGTGGCCTATGCAAAGTCAAAGGAAAGACACTTTTTATCATGGATAAGCACAGTTCGATCAATGATAAAAACGAGATCCTTTTATCCTGTATCAGCAAAATGCCACATGAAGATATTTATATTGTGCCGTATTTGCGTGAGATGTTAAAAAGATGTCATTAGTACCTTAATTGTGAATTTTGTGTTTTTTGTGGCAAAAAATTAGCTAAATTCATTGAGTGTAATAGGATTAATATCACAACATAGTAGAAAGAGGCTATTTGCTTTTACTTTCGGCCCGGAAATTATGAAGCATTAATAAGTTTACATAATATATCTTATCAGACATTGTAAAATAATAAAGTATAGAGAGCCCAAGGTTTTTAGCCCTTCAAAAGCAAAACTTGCTTATTGCTTTGCTTCAGGTTTTATGTTGAATGGTATAATCAACTGTGATAATCATTTTTAGTCAATAATAAATACATTAAAAGAAAATAGTTAAAACTTAATGAATTCATACCCCAGTATCCATTACATGGGCCCCTCGAATACAGATCAACATCGAATCTACACTGTTTCAGAGCTCACTTCAGATATTAAAGATATACTTGATAAAACCTATCCATTTATCTGGATATACGGTGAAATATCGAATTTTAATGTTCCAGCTTCCGGCCATTTTTATTTTACGGTCAAAGATGAACATGCTCAGATCAATGCGGTAATGTTTCGAAATCAAAACCGGAATTTAAAATTTAAGCCTGAAGACGGAATAAACATTACAGGGCTTGGTAGAATCACTGTTTATGAGCCTCGTGGAACATACCAGATTATATTTGAGTATCTTGAACCAAAAGGTACAGGCGCCATCCAACTGGCGTTTGAACAGCTAAAAAAACGTCTTGCAGATGAAGGGTTGTTTGATGAGAAACATAAAAAGCCCCTACCCTTTTTGCCCCGAAAAATCAGTATCATTACCTCACCCACCGGAGCTGTTGTCCATGACATTTTAAAAATTATCGATCGTCGTTTCTCAAACCTCCATCTTGAAATTGTATCCGTCAAAGTGCAGGGATATGGTGCTGAAGACGAGATTATATCCGCCATCGAGATGATAAATTCCCGTTGTGATTCAGATGTGGCTATTTTGGCAAGAGGCGGTGGTTCATTGGAAGATTTTCATGCGTTTAATTCAGAGGCTGTTGCCAGAGCTGTTTTTGCTTCTAAGATTCCGATAATTTCAGCAGTTGGTCATGAAACCGATTTTAGCATAACAGATTTTGTTGCCGACTTTCGAGCACCAACACCATCTGCTGCCGCTGAACTGGCAGTTCCTTTAAAGAAAGAGCTTTATAGGAAAATTACTAATCTTTCAGAAGTATTGACAACCCGTTTTTTACGGTATTTCGGACAGTTGCAAACCGTTATAAAAAGAATGTCGAATCGACTGCTTCATCCCGACAGAAAAATAGTGGACTTAAGGCTAAGAAACGATGACATGCTGGGTCGACTTAACAGAGCGTTTAAAAACAGCTTTCTAAAACATCATGAACGACTTTTGTGGCGTATCGAAAGACTCTTTTCCAACGATCCTTCAATACAGATAAAATTACTTAAAGATAAACTTGATATAAAAAATTCTAACATTAATATATATATACAAATATTATTAAGTAATAAACGTTCAACACTTCGAGAGCTTGAAGCAAAGCTTTACACTCTAAGCCCTGAGGCAATTCTGGCAAGGGGATACAGTATTACCAGAACCATCCCGGATGCAGCTGTTATCAGAGATCCCCAAGAGGTGTACATTGGTCAGGATCTTGAAGTAATGGTTGCCGGAGGTGCCTTTATTTGCTCGGTAAAAAGGAAATAACATTATGGCCAATCAGACCTTTGAAAAAGCGATGAATAAACTTGAAAAGATTGTTCAAGAACTTGAATCCACTGACCTGCCGCTTGAAAAAGCAATAAAAAAATTTGAAGAAGGTGTTCAGCTGTCCAAATTTTGCTCTGAAAAACTCGATGAAACTGAAAAAAGGATTACCATTTTGCTAAAGGATCAGAACGATCGTGTATTTGACAAACCGTTTATCTCGGAAACCGAGTCTGATGATGAATAGTTTTGATCTGAAGTCATATCTTTCTTCTAAAAGAGAGCACATTAACGAAGCGCTTGATTCGATATTCGCGAATACTTCAAGTAAAATTGTAAAAGCCATGAAGTATTCACTTATGGCGGGCGGAAAACGGATAAGACCGGTTTTATGTGTAGCTGCTGCCGAAACAGTTGGAGGGCAGAGCCAAGATGTGATCAGAGCTGCCTGTGCCCTTGAAATGATTCACACCTATTCGCTAATCCATGATGACCTCCCTGCTATGGACAACGATGAAATACGAAGGGGGCAGCCAACCTGTCATGTGGCCTTTGATGAAGCCACAGCAATTCTTGCCGGTGATGCCCTTCTCACCCTGGCTTTTGAGGTGCTTTCGTCAATTGAGTTTATCCAAGAAAATCATGTTCTAAATTGGATGAATGTTATACATACCCTATCGACAGCTGCCGGATATAAGGGAATGATTGAAGGACAGATGCAGGACATGGCCGGTGAAGGCCACTTGCTTTGTTTAGAGGAGCTTGAGAACATGCATGCCTTAAAAACAGGTGCTCTGATTGAAGCATCCGTAACTGTTGGGGCAATTTTAGCTAAAGGAAGCCTTGATCAGATTCAACAGCTTAAAACGTATGCAAAAAATATTGGGCTTGCATTTCAGGTCACCGATGACTTATTGGACGTTGAAGGTGATCCAAATGTTATGGGAAAAGATGTGGGTTCGGATCAAGCACGAAGTAAAAGCACCTACCCCGCTCTTCTTGGAATAGAGCAATCAAAGCAATTCGCGAAAAAACTTGTAAACAATGCCTTGAAAGCACTTGATTATTTTGATAACAAAGCTCATCCTCTCCGGGCTATTGCATATTATATTGTTGATAGAAAAAAATAAGGGGTCATAATACGTTGAGCTTTCTTGAAAAAATTAATTCACCTAAAGATTTAAAAAAAATGTCTAAAAATGATCTGCCGCTTCTTGCCTCAGAAATACGGAAGATTATTATCGACGTGGTATCTAAAAATGGCGGCCACCTTGCACCAAGTCTGGGCGCTGTTGAACTGGCCATTGCCATCCACTATGTCTTTAACGCCCCTGATGATAAAATTATATGGGATGTTGGACACCAGTCTTATGCGCATAAGCTGCTTACCGGAAGAAGAGAACGGTTTCACACCCTACGTCAGTATAATGGAATATGCGGGTTTACACGTATGAGTGAAAGCCCCTATGATGCTTTTTCAACCGGCCACAGCAGCACTTCAATATCTGCAGGGCTTGGAATTGCATGTGCCAAGCGTTTGAAAAATGATAATTCCAAGGTTATCGCCGTTATAGGAGACGGCTCTATGACTGCAGGGCTTGCCTATGAGGGCCTTAACCAGGCAGGAGACATTAATAAAAACATTCTCGTTATACTTAACGACAATGATATGTCTATTGCACGCAATGTAGGTGCTGTATCTTCTTTATTAAGCCGCGCATTTTCAGCAAAATATTTACAGGATTTTAAAAAGGAAGTGGGAGACTTTCTTAAATCTTTGCCAAAATATGGAGACGATATCTATCAATTTGCAAAGCGTTCCAAAGAGTCCTTTAAAACGTTTATAACTCCTGGGATGTTGTTTGAAGCCTTTAATTTTGAATATTTTGGTCCTATAAACGGCCATAAACTTGATCATCTCATCGATATTCTTAATAATGTTAAATGTCTAAACGAGCCAGTACTACTCCATGTAACGACGACAAAAGGCAAAGGATACCCACCTTCTGAAAAAAATCCAGTCTATTTTCATGGTGTTGGATGCTTTGACGCTGATACTGGAGAAAGTATAAAAGAAGATTATACGATTCCGACATATACTCATGTTTTTGGACAAACGTTGCTCAAAATGGCGTCAGAAGACCATAGAATCATCGCGGTGACCGCTGCAATGCCCGAAGGTACAGGTCTCTCGGATTTTGCACATGCCTATCCGGATCGCTTTTTTGATGTGGGAATCGCTGAGCAGCACGCCGTAACTTTTGCAGCAGGATTAGCAACAGAAGGATTCAGGCCTGTAGTGGCCATATATTCAACGTTTTTGCAGCGTGCCTATGACCAGATATTACATGATGTGTGTATTGAGGCAGTCCCAGTTATTTTTGCAGTGGACCGCGGTGGAATTGTCGGTGAGGATGGAGCGACCCATAACGGTGTTTTTGATTTATCTTATCTTAGAAGTCTTCCCAACATGGTGGTCATGGCACCCAAGGATGAAAATGAACTTTGCAGAATGCTGACCACAGCTATCGCCCATAATGGCCCCATTGCGATTCGATATCCCAGGGGAACCGCTGAGGGTGAAAAAGTGGAAAATCAAGATATCCCCATACCCATCGGTAAAGGAGAAGTGCTTAAAAAAGGAGATGATGTTGTTATCTTCGCCATCGGTCGGTCAGTTAACGAAGCGCTTTCCGCTCATGGCATGCTCAAAGAGCATAATATTTCTGCAACGGTTGTAAATTGTCGTTTTGTAAAACCCCTTGATGCCGATTTGATAGGGTCTCTTTCCAGAAAAATACCGCGAATTATAACCATTGAAGAGAATGTTCGTCAGGGAGGATTTGGAAGTGCGGTTTTGGAATGTCTGGCCGATCAGGAGATAACAGGGTTTCGTTTGAAATGTATCGGAATACCGGATACCTTTGTTGAACACGGTGCTCAGGAGTTTCTCAGGTCTAAATATGGTGTTGATGCGTCCGCTATATTCAATGCAGCGAAAAAGCTGATGAATGATACCTGATGGCTGCAGGTAAAAAAAGACTTGATCTGGTCGTGGTAGAAAAAGGGCTTGTGCACAGTCGCCAACGCGCCCAAGCTCTGATTATGGCTGGGAAAGTTCTGGTTAATAACCAAATTGTGGATAAACCCGGCACATCCGTTTTACCAGAGGACGATATTTTTCTTCAAGGGGAAGATCATCCCTATGTCAGCAGAGGTGGCCTTAAACTCGAAAAAGCACTTCATACCTTGGGAATCAATATCAACGGTTTTGTGTGTCTCGATGTGGGCGCATCCACGGGCGGTTTCACTGACTGTCTTTTACAACATGGTGCAGGCCGTGTTTATGCTGTAGATGTCGGTTATGGTCAGCTGGCTTGGAAATTGAGGCAGAATCCTCGAGTTGTTGTTATAGAACGAATGAACATACGGCATATGCAGCCTGAAACCCTTCCGCAACTCGTAGATCTTGTGACCATAGATGTTTCCTTTATTTCCCTTAAAAAGGTTGTTCCCGAGATATTAAAATTTATGAAAAAAAGTGCTGGAATTCTGGCGTTGGTTAAACCCCAATTTGAGGTGGGGAAAAGGAATGTCGGAAAAGGTGGGGTGGTACGTGACCCGGTTCTTCATGCTCAAGTTATCGAAAATCTTTCTGATTTTTTTGTAAAAAAGCATCTTTTCAGCGAATGGGTTATTCCCTCTCCTATATTGGGACCAAAAGGAAACATAGAGTTTTTCATTTCATTAAAATTTGAAAGTTGAGCTTGATTTTTTATATATAAACCTATAAAAAATTTAGATTTAGGATTATTACTCAAATTTCGCACCGTTTATTTTCGGCTACGTCAATAAAGCGTCCTATGGCTTGGAAATTTTTTTAGTAAAATATATGGTGTCATATACGAGTGGGAAAATTGAGTTATTATGTATCTAAATCTACACTTTTTTACTTTTAGCAGAGAGGAGATTAAATGGCCGAAACAATAGAAAGTTTAAGGAACATTGCTTTTGCATCCCACGGCGGTGCAGGAAAAACTTCTCTGGCCGAAACAATGCTTTTCAATGCAGGTATCATTAACAGAATTGGCCGCGTTGAAGACGGCAACACTGCAATGGACTTTGAGCCGGAAGAACTTAAACGCAATTCAAGCTTAAGCAGCGGATTCCATCAATTCAACTGGAAAAAGCATACCGTTAGCCTCATTGATACACCCGGTGATCAAAATTTCTTTTCAGATACAAAAAGCTGCATGCAGGCTGCCGACAGCGCGGTTATTGTGGTGGATGCCGTAGACGGAATAAAAGTTCAAACCGAACAAGCCTGGGATTTTGCTGAAGCATTTAAGTTACCATGTATTATTTTTATCAACAAACTCGATAGGGAACGTGCTGATTTTATGCGCGCTTTCAAAGATGCTGTCGAATGTTTTGAGCCGAAACCGATGATCATACAGATCCCAATAGGATCCGAAGCAAACTTTAGCGGCATCATTGACATAGTTAGCATGAAAGCTTACACCTATGATGACAAGGGCAAAGCAACGAAAATTGACATCCCCTCAGATATGCAGGATATGGTTTCAGAAGAGCGAGAGGCTCTTGTGGAAAATGTTATCGAGTCAGATGACGAGCTTCTGGAAAGGTATCTTGAAGGAGAACCGCTGTCAGATGATGAAATAAAGGTTGCTTTAAAAAAAGGGATCTTGTCGCGGTCATTTGTCCCTGTTCTTTGTGGGTCGGTCACAAAAAATATCGGTGTGGATCTCTTGCAGGATTTTATTATTCATTGCATGCCTTCACCGCTGGATCGAGGCTCCTGGATCGCAGCTGATGCGACTGGAGATGGCGAAATAGAATGTCGTCCTGATCCCGATGCTCCCTTCTCTGGTTTTGTGTTCAAAACTGTTGCCGATCCATTTGCCGGACGTCTTTCAATATTCAGGATTGTTTCAGGGACACTTGGGGGGGACGGAAATTTCTTTAACGTTAACAAAGATACAAGTGAAAGATATAACCAACTTTTAAGGCTTGCCGGAAAAGAACAGAAGCAAATTACCAAGGCCGGTCCCGGTGCAATCGTTGCTGTGGCGAAATTAAAAGTGACAACCACCGGTGATACCATTTGCAATAGTGGCCAAAAGGTTAAATTTAAATGCGCAGATCCCCTTCCGCCTTTGATTTCATTTGCCGTAAAAGCCAAGTCTAAAGGGGATGAGGACAAAGTATTCATCTCTTTATCAAAACTATTGGAAGAAGATATGTCCCTACAGCTTACACGCAATCCCGAAACAAAGCAGATTCTGTTATCCGGCCGTGGGCAGGTTCATATTGAAGTTACGACTGAAAAACTCAAAAGGAAGTTCAACGTTGAGGTCCAATTGGATACACCTAAAGTCCCCTATAAAGAGACCATTACCAAGAAAGTCAGGGTCCAGGGAAAACATAAAAAGCAGACCGGAGGCCATGGTCAGTTTGGTGACTGTTGGATTCAGATAGAACCGCTTCCCAGAGGAAAAGGTTTTGAGTTCGAAAATAAAATTGTTGGTGGTGTTATCCCCAGACAGTATATACCGGCTGTGGAAAAAGGTGTCATTGAATCGTCTCAAAAAGGGGTTCTTACAGGGTTCCCGTGTGTCGATTTTAAAGTTATCCTCGACGACGGTTCTTTTCATGCTGTAGATTCATCTGAAATGGCATTTAAAATCGCAGGTTCTCTCGCTTTCAAAAAGGCCGCTAAAGATGCCGGCCCTGTTCTTTTGGAACCGATTATGAATGTATCAGTTATTACTCCGGATGAATACATGGGTGACATCATGGGAGATCTTAACAGCAGGCGTGGCCGAGTCCTTGGTATGGACAGCAAGGGTAAAAATCAGGTGATTAAAGCACAGGTGCCCATGACCGAATTTTTAAGCTATGCACCTGATTTAAATTCAATTACCGGAGGCCGGGGCTTCTTTACCATGGAATTTTCACATTACGCCGAAGTTCCTGCCCAAATCTCCCAAAAAATTGTTGAAGAAATAAACAAAGCCAAAGAATAGCCAATTTTGAAAGTCCGCTATTTCCGCCTCCGAATTTCGGTGGATCTGGCGGACTTTCAACCCTTAATACCCGCCTCTCATACATCGTTTGCAGGGTGCAAAACCAGACCAAAATGCGTCCCATTTTCTTGTAAAAAAGACCCTGTTTCTTTTTTCTATTCTTTTTCCATACGGACATGTTTTCAAATGAAACCGTTTCGATCTTTCACTCCCCAAATATTCTTCGCCCTCTTTATCATTCGAAATACGCCACATCCCTTGTTTAGCCGACATGGCATCCCTTTGGGTCTGTAACAACATCCTCTCGTATTTTACATTCGGTTTTCGAGGCAGTGCATAAGCGTATCCTTTTTCTATCATTTCTTTATTTATAAAAGTACCGTCTAATAAAAAAATGTATGCCAGTGATCGACCATAACGGTCATACTTTTCTTTGTCGAATTCCAATCTCACCTTTTTTGATCGAACTAGTGATTGATTGTATTTTTTTGCCGCATATCCAAATGCTTCTGCTTTTTGATTGTCATGGGCAATCTCGGGTGCGTTTATGCCGATATAACGCACATGCCGGCCATCACTGAGTACAATAGTATCTCCGTCATTTACCCATTTTACCTTGTACCATTCCTGCACTAATGCGGTTCGGCTGAATAACAAGACCGATAATAAAATTAGCTGTAAATACAAAAAATATTTTCGCATCATTTTATTATTATTTATCAAGTGGATGGACACTAAATTGTATCTAAACCACAGTGCTTTGCAGCACTTTTATCCAGAATATTCGATAAACCGCCGTAATCTGAAGGAACAAATCCAAGAGACTTTTTCCAGACCTCATCGTCTTCCATACATAAATAAATCATCACATCAGGAGCATAGTCCCTTATGTATGACACTATCTTTCGATACAGATCGATTCTTAATGGTTTAAAATAACGCATCTTTCCGTCAAGGCCGGATATAAATTCCCCGTAAATGATCTTTGATTTTGGAAAGCGTTTTTGTATGATCGGCTTCAAAGCAGGTACAAAGCGAAAAGTGCCAAGGCTGATCCATACAATATTTTCAGAAGATATATGGGAAAACAACTGCTCAACGACACTCGTGTATTCTTCTTCACACCCGTCATAGATCACCAAGGGATCAAAATGAAAGCCAAGGGGATAACCCCAGGACTCACATTTTGCAGCAGCACGAAGTCTATCAGAGAGAGATGTCGTATGGCGTTCCTCATTTTTAATAATACGGGGTGTATTCAAAGACCATGACACAATCGTTTTGTGATTGTGGTGAAGTGCTTTCAGTTTTTTTATGTTCACTGTTTTAGTTTTAAGTTCCAATACGGCTCTGGACTGTTTTGAAAATTTAGGTACAAGAAGATCTGAGAGATCCGTCCAATTATCCCAAATCATGCTGTCTGTAAATTCTCCGGTTCCGATTCTGGTTAAGGTTTTATTTAAAAAAAGACGGTCTATCTCTACCAGAAGTTCATCGTGATTGACAAAATATTGCAGTATGGGTGGATGAAAGTAGGTTTGAAGAATGCAATATGAACAGTCCATGGTACAAAATGTGCCCATATGCAGAATCTGATAACCACAGCATGTATATGACCGTGTTCCGGGACATGGCTTAATAAAGGCGCCTTTATTTCGGGTGAGAAATAAGATCCTTTTGCCTTTTTGGACCGAATCATCAGACGATAAAACCGATTTATAAACCTCTTTTGAACTATGAACGATTGAAACCGGTACATTAGGGATGCGTGATCGAATGGAAACAACCTGGGGGGAATGGAGTACCTGTTGATCGATATATAGTTTTACAAGGGACAAGGGAATAATTTAATTTAATGTATGAATGTTTTCATTTATTGAATGTAATTAGAAAATTGTCTTTTAAAAAGATAGTAAAACATATATTATGGGTCAAGCATGAAAACAAATCTTTAAGAACTTTATCAATAATGGGCAAATGAGGGCATTTTTCAAAGGTCTCTTGACACATGATCGCCGCATTGATAATTGTTGGAGTCCGTGGTCATTTCAAACGAAACACAATACAAAAAGATACAAAACACTTGATGATTTCGACATGTTACGAATATATCAGGTGTGATATCTTCAGGAGATCTTAGAAAGCA
This sequence comes from uncultured delta proteobacterium, assembly GCA_963706295.1. Taxonomy (GTDB): domain Bacteria; phylum Desulfobacterota; class Desulfobacteria; order Desulfobacterales; family UBA11574; genus UBA11574. Next base: position 355,700 of record CAVPLW010000006.1, read on the forward strand.
TGCTGCTGAGTATACAAAGAAAAGGGAAGAAAGTTTTAATGGATGGAGAAGAGCTGCAGGAATATATGTCAGTAAAGCTCAATGAACTCGCCGGATTACTCTCAAATATGGCGATAGCCTTGGTTATGACCAGTCTGTTGGTTGTTTTCACTTTCTTTAGGGCTGGAGATATGTACTTCTATGCTATCATTCTTCTCCCACTTGTAGGACGCTGGTATATGGGGGGTATGGTCAACAAGTGGCTCAGAAATAAATTCAAAGAACTTTTATATACATAATCGTCTGCAACTTTAGACAAAGGTAAGTTTTTTCTCCAGTTACGCATCCGAATATGGCTAAAGAGTCCTTGAAGTCGTAGAGGTGACAATAGTGCGTGTTGCCGTTCTTTCAGATATCCACGCAAATATAGAGGCTTTTCAAGCAGTTGTTAATGATATTGAGAACCAGGCCGACCGAATTCTGAATCTTGGAGACCTTGTTGGGTATAATGCAAGCCCCAATGAGTGTGTCAAACTGGCCAGAGATATCGGAATACATTCTATTTTGGGCAATCATGATCTGGCAGCATGCAATCTTGCTTTTGCTGAGAATTTCAATATTTTTGCCCGAAATGCCATCCTTTGGACACGAAAAAACCTTACCCATGAAAATATCCAATTTTTAAACGATTTGGAGAAAAACCATCGCTTATCCGGCGGCCTTGCATGCCATGGATCCCCTGATGATACGAGCAGCTACATCGCCCTTCCCTTCCAGGCCAGAGCCACGTTAAAAAGGATGAAAAAGGGGATCTTTGGACAGATAAATGTGTGCCTGTTCGGGCATACCCATAAAAGGAAGGTCTGGCGAATGGATGTTCGAGGGAAAGTGGCGCCGGTCGAAATTCCTTTGAATGGAATGATCAGGTTAAATGGGGATGAACTTTACCTTTTAAATCCTGGAAGCGTCGGCCAGCCGCGAAACGGAGACCCCAGGTCTTCATATTTCATATTTGACACCGAAACCAATACAGTAAGCTTTAAACTGGTAAAATATAATGTGGCATCAACGATTAAAAAAATAACTGAAGCAAACTTGCCTGAATTTTTAGCAAAAAGACTTTTGACTGGAACTTAGACGGGTGGCCTAATTATACGTTTCGGAATTTCTATGACCTGTTGTAATCACAAGTCTATTATAGCATTTTGTTCATGCAACTGGTTTGGAAGCTTGGAATGTTGGAATATTGGGATTAAGAACGGAATCAACCTATTTATACTGTCAAAAAATCCTTCAAACCCATCATTCCAATACTCCTTTATTCCATCATTCCAATTGTGAGCGAAGCGAACTAACTTGCATTAAAAGGTAATAAAATGAAAAAATTAAAAAAAAATGGAAAGCTAAAAGACGGCACTGTTGTTCTATTAAGGCCCATGGTCAAGGCCGACCGAAAAGGATTGGGAGAATTTTTTAACCGGCTTACCCCTTCGGTGCTCCAGTATGTGCGCAACGATGTCACCGACCCAAAAGTTCTCGACAAATGGTTCGATCAACTGAATTACGATCGTGTGTTTCCGCTTCTGGCCTTTAAAAACGACAAGGTGGTGGCCAATGCAAGCCTTCACCGTGTGTCCCATGGCTGGAGGAAACATCTGGCCACCATCAGGATCGTCGTGGATACGGAATTCCATGGAAAAGGGCTGGGTACCCTGATGATCAACGAACTTGTCGATCTGGCCCAGGAATTTGGAATCGAGAAGCTCATGGTTGAGTTTCCCCTAAGGGCTCATGAAGCCCTGGCAATGTTCAAAAAGGCCGGGTTCAGTCCCAGGGGGGTGATCGAGGGGCTCATGAAAGACCGTCATGGTAAAGACTTGGACATAGTAATAATGGTGATGGATGTGGCAGCATATGCCGATAAGTCAAGATAATTCCTAATGCAATGTTCGCTTAATAGAGCGGTAATATCTTTTTCCCGTAATCGGGAATGGAGGCGAGTAAATCTTCCCTGAGTGCTTTTGCATTCGGGTATCGATTTTCAGGATTTTTCTCCAGGCATTTCATTATGATGCGCTCTATTTCCTGATCTAAAGCTTCATTGAATTTGCTCGGTGGAGATGGAGGAGTCCTAAGGATAATGTCCATGAGTACCTTCTCCACTTCATGATAAAAAGGGAACATCCCCGTATAAAGCACGTACATAACAACCCCGATGGCCCAGACGTCCGAGCGTCTCTGGCTTTTTCCCATAATTTGCTCTGGCGCCATGTAAGGCCTGGAGCCTGTTACAGTGGCGGACACCTCTTTTTCCCAGAGTTCTTTGGCTGCGCCGTAGTCCAGGAGTTTTATGGTTCCGTTTGGTCTTACCATCACATTCTCTGGCTTTATGTCTCGGTGGACGACCCCTAGATCGTGGGCATGAGCCACCACATCTGTGAGTTGAATCACGACGGACTCTACCTCTTTATCCTCGAGATCCCGCTCAATCACATCGTAAAGTGTTTTACCAACTATAAACTCCTGAATCAGCGTTTTTTTGTCCATTACTTCTATCATCTCGAAAACCTTGGGAACACCTTCATGACCGGTCAGACGCCTTAATATCCGGGCCTCCTTTTCGAACTTGGCATTTAAATTTTTATGCAGGGGAATCTTGGCAACAAAAATTTCTGGTGGATCCTTTGTCACGTCTTTTACCTTCCATACCTCGCCAAAGCTCCCAATCCCCAACCTGTCCAGTTTCTCATACCGTTGTTTCATAAGCTCTTTTTCAGTTGACCTAGGATATAAACTTCGAAAAATCCTTTTCCAGAACCCAGGATAGCCGCCCTTTTCAATAGGGGCGCATACTCCTATTCTTAGCCTTGCATAATCGCCGCCATTTGCCATACGGGCGTGCACGTCGATCCTCTTTATAAGTTCTTTGGAATCAATGGGACAGGCGAGAAAGTCCGCCGCACCGGCTTTCAACGCCGATGCTGCCAGCTCCTCGGAAAAGCTTTCCAGAATCACAATCATCGGCTTTCCCAATTTAAGATCTTTGATGAACTGCTCAAGGGAAATGTCGGATTGTCTCAAGGACAAAAGGGCAACATCTATTTTTTTCTTCTCTGCAAGCGTTCGCCGGGCTTCTTTCAAATCCATGGCTGTATAGACTCGATAACCGTAATTGTTAAGAAGCTTTTTTAGTCTGGCACCTCTAATCTGGTCGCTGTCAATAACTAAAACAACTCTTTTTTTCCCATACGGGGTCTGATCCATATTTTATCATCTCCAGAAAATTGGCCAGTCAGATTTTAGTTTGACACACAAACTCTATTTCTCTATACTCCATTTCCACGAAATAGCCGTGTTGTGTTTTTACCTTTGCATCAGCTCAATATAGAAATAGGAGGATTTGCCTTGCCCTTAATGATATTCAATTCAGAAGAAATTCTCTATTACAGTGTAACCATACTCGTCATCGTTGCTTTCAGCTCCGGTTTTACGCGACTTTTCGCTTTAAGTTTCGCAAATGTAAAGCCTGCCGGGGAAGAGGCCGATTTCGATTTCAATCCCTTCGGCAACCTGGATATTGTGGGGACCATCGTCTTTTTTCTGGGAGGTTTCGGCTGGGGCAAACAAGTGGACGATCAAAAGATCGGCTTCAAGCATCAGAAGCTGGGATGGCTCCTTGTTTCGCTGGTTGCCCCCTTTGCCAGTCTGACCCTGGCGGTCAGTGCGGCTTACATGAAGCAATACTTCTGGACCGACCGCGTCGTCGAGGTCGTACTCCATCTGTGCGCGGCTGTGACCGCTTACCATATACTCCCCATTCCTCCCCTGGCAGGTTCTAGACTGATCTACCTGGCGTTGCCCGGTCAGAATCAGCGTGTCTGGAGAATGTACTCAAGGATCGGACCCTATATTCTCCTGGCTTTCGTAATCGCTGAACGTTTTTCGGGGGTGCCGTTATTAAAAGAGACGGTTGCACCGGTTTTGGACGTTGTGACCAGGTTTGCCGAATACCATTAACCCGAATTTATCACAAAGAAAGGCGGAGAGGGTTAGCCCCTCCCCGCCTTTTTAGTTTACGATTGATCTTAATCTGTCAAAATCGACCGAGTTCTATGCACCTCTTTTTTGTGGTTTCTTGGTAACCATAGAAATCAGAATTGCGAGAATGAGCAGTCCGCCTGCGACATAGAATGCGGTGTCGTAAGATCCGGTTGCGTCCTTGATTTTACCTGCCAGTTTGGGCATGAAGGCGCCCAAACCCCAGCCTATGAACACGAGTCCGTAATTAAAGCCCAGATTTTTCGGGCCATAGAAGTCAGCCGTATAGGAGGGCATCAGGGCCAGGCCGCCGCCGTAGACCCAGTAAGCGATCATACAGGCCGTGAACGTCATAAAAAGCGATTTGGCCGCAATCATCGCCGGCAGCGCGAATAGGCAGAGAGCCGCGACCGCGGCATTGATCATGTAAGCCCGGTCCCGGCCGATGATATCCGAGTACTTGCCTGTCCCGACCCGGCCCGCGGCGTTCATAAAACCGCCTGCAGCAACCAGTATAAATCCTTGTTCCAGGAAGGGTTTTACAATTTTAGCGGCGTGACCGATGATGAGAAGGCCCGCTTGGGTGTTCAAGCAGAACAGGGCCACCAACGCGTAAAACTGCCACGTTCCCATCATCTCTCCTGCCTTCCAGTCAACCACAGATGCAGCAGCTTTCTTTGTCGCTGCCGTCTCAGGCGGTTGAGGTGGAACGTATCCCTCTTCAGGCCATTTCAAAATCTGGGCCGCGATAAAGATGACGATCAGGTAAGCGACACCAAGTACTAAAAATGACGCCGAAAGCGAATAACTGGTAATAATCCACTGGATGAGCGGGGACACGTAAAAGGCCGCGCCGCCGTAACCCGCGACCGTAATACCAATCATGACACCCACCTGATGGGGACCGACCCATCTTCGTGTTGCGGGAACGGGAGCGGCATAACCAATGCCCATGGCGATACCGCCGCCGACGCCGAATCCCCAGAGGATTCCGGCGTAGGAGTGAGCCGTACCGGCGATAATCATACCCAGTCCCATGAAGACGGCAGAGATGGAGCCGGCCACGGAAGGACCGTATTTATCCTGGATCTTCCCGCCGGGAATCATGAGCAGGGCAAAGACTAAAATACACAATGACGCCGGGTTGGAGGCCTGTTCCGCAGTAAGGGCGGCGGTCCAGCCGTGGGCCTTCATGTAAACGTCGTCTGTGAGATACTTGAGCCATACGGACCACGCATACAAACAGCCCAGACATAAGTTGATGGTCGTACCAGCGAGGATAACAGCCCATCCACGTCCGGGTATTGCATCTACCGGTTTATTGTAACCCTCGGCATACTTTCCTAAAAATGCCATTAGTACACCTCCTTAAAGTTTGAAACATTCAGTTAATTACCGGAGTCTTTAAGGTACGTTTTAGCTGATATTCTATGACACTTCTTTGACCTGTTACGAATTCAGCTAACTCGTCCAGTTAAGGTGTCATTTTGAATAACCAACAGCTATTTAGCCACATGGCATAAAGCATCCTTACGATTTCCGGTTTAAAAAAAACATAGCCACTGGAAGAGAGGGTTGTTTTGCTGATCGTGCGTCAAAAAAACACACCAGCTTCTTCTCTTCTCATAGCCAAACTGTGATATCACCCCCTTTCCGGTTAATTGTTAAAATAAGCCGCTTTTTCTTTTGTTTTGGCCATTATGAACCAAACCATTTAATACCTGAATCGATCTGCTTAGAACCGGTGAATTTCAGTTTGCTGATTCAGGGCGTGTTTCTATACCTCGGTTAAATATTTCAAATGCAATTTCAAGGGTCGGTTTTAAGAAATCTTTTTTACTGTCAATCAATCTTTTACTTTCCTCCCAAAGAACAACACCTGAAAATAACGCCCACACAATGTCGGCCAATGCCACCGGATGCCTGTCGATAAACTCTCCTTTTTCTATTCCTTCTTCAAAAACTCTTGCCATGGACTTAAATGAATGTCTGGATAAATCCTTAATGTCCGTAAGCAGATGAGGTGATAAATTCTTCAGCGTTTCGCTGGATTGCAGATGGAACATGTTGATCAGCACAAGCGGATCAAACTCGTAGACTTCATATAGGGCTTCCTTGAGTGCTTTTAATTTTTCTTTTGGCTCTTTATACTTTTCGTTATGTACATGTTCCAGCCGGATGCTCATATATTGCAAAATTCTGAGCGATAGAGAGGCAAACAACTCTTCTTTATTTTTGAAATAGAGATAAATCGTACCTGGGCTTAGTTCTGCTTCCTTGGCAATATCTTCCATGGTTGCCTTGTTGAAGCTCTTTTTTGAAAAAACTCTTTTTGCGGCAACCATTATTTGCTGCCGTCTTCTTCCTCTTTCCCGTTCTTTCCTTTCCTTTATACCCATATTTCCCTGAACCATATTTATTTAATTAAGCTTTATATAAATGGTGCTTTTTGTTTAGTCAAGAAAATATATTCATTTTTATTGCGATTGAGAAGAATTTCCAATGATTCATTGGACTTATTGACATAACCCATTGATATTTAATTTAAACTCAGATTATTTTCAACTCATCATGAATCAATGACCTATTTTTTAATAAAAAGAACTCGATCTATATTTGCAATATAAGGTATTTTTATTTCAATAATGATCTATATATGGTGTTCGATCAATCCACAATTTTTTTAAGGTATGGGTTTTCCATGAGAGCGTAAAAAGCAGTTTTAAAGCCTTTGAGTTGAGTCATGTTGTTAAAACTTAATTGCAATGTATAGGTTGGACTTTCAAAATTGGTTGGCGGAACCAGTTTAAAACCCTTTTCGAGGTTCAATTTTTGACGATATTGTTCATAAGATTTTTCGATGATAGCTATGGTTGGAAAGCGCCGTTGTTTTAAATATATCCTTATATTGTGAGCCTTTTGATTTTTATCAAGGTCCTCATTCATCAAGATTTTTTTCAGATGCGATTCTTCAATAACCTGTAAGATAGATTTGTCTTCACGCATGGCAATTTCTTTTACCAGCGTTACGATTTCCCTCTGCTTATTAAGACTCAATTTAAGGGTATCAAAAAGTTTTATAAAACCTTTCGCATCATCCCACGACATTCCAGCAAGCTCCAAAAGCATGGCAAGGGAAATCGTATTGGAAAGGATGGCGTTTTGAAGCGGTTCGGAAAGATGACAAATGCCTTTGAGCTTTTTGATCATTGATGGATGTTCAGATAGGCCCAATAACGACAGTTCTTCGGCCAGCTTGTTAATATCTCTGAAAAAGTCGGACAGCATTTCGATGGACCTTGACTTTTCTATTAAGTTCAAAGGTCTTTGAAAAGCGTTATCTGTGATGGCATATTTTATACACTTAAGCCTCATGGTATCAGGGTCGAGAATCATCGCTTCAAGTTTAGACCAATTCAGGCGTCGACAGGCTTCAATCCTACGAAAACCGCATATAATCGTATAGGTTGTTTCTTTTTTCAATAACAATGGAAGATGCAACATCCCAACATGATTTATTGAGTGCATCAAATCATCCACTTGCTTCTCGGTAGTGATACGAAAAACATCATCACTGAAATCGATCTGGGACAGATTGACGATTTTTTCTCTAAAGCGCATGGGTTGTTGCAGTGAGTTGTTGAAATGCTTCAAGATATTTATTGCGTGTATTGTCAATTACATTTTGTGGTAGGGATGGTGCCGGTGGCTTTTTATTCCAGTTGATGGAAAGCAGGTAGTCTCGGAGATATTGCTTGTCAAAACTTTTTTGCGCCCCTCCGGGTTTATAGGAGGGTTGGGGCCAGAATCTGGAAGAATCCGGCGTCAAAACCTCATCGATGAGTATAAGCTCGTCATCCAAAAGGCCAAACTCGAATTTCGTATCCGCAATGATGATACCCTTTTTATATGCCAGGTCGGCACCTTTGTTGTAGATTTCAATACTGAGTGTTCTGACTTTTTCGGCCAACGGTTTTCCGATCTTTTCTACTGTTTTTCCAAAATCTATATTAATGTCATGAAGACCTGACTCTGCTTTGGTTGAGGGCGTAAATACAGGTTCGGAAAGCTTGTCGGACTCTTTCAGACCTTCGGGAAGTTTTATACCGCAGACACTACCGGAAACCTGGTAATCATTCCAACCGGATCCGGATATATAGCCCCTTACAATACACTCAATGGGCAGTGGTGTCGCTTTTTTTACAAACATGCTCCTTCCACGAAGAATTTCCGAATAAGGTCTGCATATCTCAGGATAATCATCCACGTTAGCGGAAATCACATGATTGGGTAAAACCGGCTTCATTATCTCGAACCAAAAAAGGGAGATTTGAGTTAGAATTTTTCCTTTTTCAGGAATTGGGTTGGGCATGACAACATCAAAGGCGGAAATTCGATCTGTAGCCACCATCAAAAGATGATCACCAAGATCGTATATATCTCGCACTTTACCCCTTTTTATTAGATTTAACGATTCGAAACTTGTTTCAATTACAGCCTGTTTCATTAAATTAAATCCTTTATTCAGATACAGCTCTTCACCCATTCCATTCGAAAAATATTTAAAGATTTACTGTTCCGAAAATACTTCGATATATTTTTTTAAAATTTCAATTGTCGCGTCATCAGTTTCGACGAACTCGATTCCTGCTTCAAACTTTTCATCTTTTCCGGGTGTGGAGAAAATAATACTACCCTTGATATTAATCAGTTCGTCTTCAAGGCCTATTGCCAGTTCTATAGTATATTTTGGATCTATTGAAACATGTGTTTCCAGCAGAATTCCCTCTTCGCTGACATTTAAAGTTCTTCCCATTCCCTGAGCGACAACACTCTCAGTCGCATCAATGCAACTATAGAATATCAGATTGAGTGCGTTGATTCTTGGATGATGCCTTTTTTCGTTTATCCCCATGTTATTCCCCCAGTGGTTATGATTTTACGGGCAATCGATTTTCTTTTAGTTGAAATATCATTATTCCAGGGTTTGTTTCCGGCTGGATTTTTTATGAAATTCGCATGTGACCATGGAGGTTACCGATATACAGGTTGCAAGATGATCAATAAAGTTTTTAAATGTGGCTTGAAGCTGGTTGTATTCCTGTTGAAAGCTGTCAGGTGACATTTTCTTGAACTCGAGGTTCTTCGAGCCAAAGACGGAAGCATGAAATGGTTCTTGTCCAAGATCAAGGAACGGAATATTGCCAAAGAGATCTCCCGGATAAAGACTCCCAAGCGGCACATATCCATATTCGGTGTGCCGGACAATATGAGCGACTCCTTTAGTGATTTCAAACAAATTCTCTTCACCATCCCCCTGGTTAATCACCTGATTTTTGACGTTAATATATTCTTCCAACCGTATCTTGTTCAAATGAATATCAACTGCCATATCAGTGACCTGTTTCATCCTTTTATCAAGACTTATGGCAAGGTTTCTAAAAGAATTGGACATACGCAAGAAGTCAACTGAAAGGCGACGCGCATCGAGCACACCCAGTTGGACATTGGTAACTGCAGAAATTGCCGCACTTCGAACGGTTCCCTCTAACATTAAAAAAGAAGAAAGACTCCCAATAAATGCGCCTTCACCGATCCTGAGCAATTTTAAGTGGCCTTTCGGAGTTTTTCTGACAATTTCTGCTACACCTTCCAAAATGACCCATAACCAGCCACCGTGTTTTCCTTCTGCCACGATCTTGTTGTTTGCACGGAATTCTTCCTCGTCCACGATATACGTATAATCGATGAGAGGTCCCTTTATAATAGGCATTTTTGATGAATCTCCAAAAGATTGTGATGCGTCGGAAAATGTTAAAGGTCCTAACCGTTCTATCTGGCAATCGTCGAGCATGCTTAAAGCGTCAAGGATAATTTGCATGCGGCTTTTATTAATAATCCGTTCACAAGAAACACTTTCATCTCTGAATTCAAATTCTCCATCAACCCATCCAAAAAGTGAGTTCAAAGCATCAAGCCCGACCAATGATCCCGCCGACGCATTCACTGGGTTCCCTTTGACGAAATATATTTTTCCCTGGACTTGGGCATATTTACTTGTAATACACAGAACACCCGTGCTTGTATTTGAACCGAGAAATTGTAAGATATCACCGAGGCTCAGAAATTTAAGATTACCTGCAAGAGCGAAATTTCCCATTTTTTATATTTACTGTCCTAATTTCATTTCTTTTTTTAATGATATTAATGTTAGCTTAAAGCATTCCTTTAACGTCGCTCCAACACCTTGACCCGTGATAGCGCTGGCTGGAAAAGAAGGTACTTTAAGCTGTCTGTTTAAATCCCTTTCCATCTGCTCTATAGCCATAATAGGAAGCCCTTCTCCAGCAAGATCTCTTTTGTTGTGCTGCATGACAAGGGGAATGTTAAAAATGTTGATCCCGTATTCTTTTAAATTATGCTGTAAATCCTTCAAAGACAGCATGTTTTTTTCACGCCGAACCGCCAGTGAATCGGCGACAAAAATCACACCGTCAACCCCTTTTAATACAAGTTTTCTGGTGGATCTGTATTGAACCTGACCGGGAACTGTGTAAACTTGAACCGTAACATCAAAGCCTTTTATCTCACCAAGCCCCATGGGAAGAAAGTCAAAGAAAAGGGTCCGATCACCTTCGGTATCAATGGAAACCATTTCGCCGGTCACTTGTTTTTTATATGACTTATAAATATGCTCCATATTCGTTGTTTTACCACATCTTCCAGGTCCGTAATATACGATTTTACACTCGATCTGTCTTTTTTTAAGATTTAAAATAGCCATATAACATCAGCCCCGTATCATTGGATTAGATATGTCAAATCATCACAATATGACATTAAATTAGTATTTCACAAAATTTTCTCAAAATTTTCAAGTTCTTTATTGTTTCGTGATTCTTTCCAGATTTAATTTTTCGAGTCAATTCGAATGCTTCGTTAATATTTTGCCGTTATTTTTGGTAAATATAGATTTTTACAGACAAATCATAGGGTAATCTTTGATAATTATTCAGCCTGAAAAAGAAAATATTAAAGCCTAATGCCCAGATATTAAAAAAAACATCTTCAACGGTATTATGGTCTAATGAACCACAACCTCAATGTCCACGCAGTAATCTCCCCGTAAAGGGCCGATTGTGATTTCTTTTACTGCAGAAACTAAACCTGAGCCATTAAACAGGCCAACGTTAGAATAATACTGAACACCATGAATCTCAGATCCAATTTTAAAGTTTTCTATCACATTTTTATCTCTGCTTGGAATGAGAAGGCTGACAACTTTTCCCAATTGGAACCTGACTTTAAATTCAAATACATGACCTTTTTGAGGGCCGCTGTCCACAGTTATTCCGATGGAGTTGACATCAAGAACATCCTCACTTTCGGCTTGAGATTCAACTTCACTCTTCTCCAACCCGGCATCCTCTGGTTCGGAAACTTGAACCTGATCATTTTCTGAAAATACCGCCACCTTAACTTTATCCACCTGTTCTTTCGTCTTTGGAAGCGTTTCTTCAACCCCCTCACTTTTCAAGAGGCTTTCAAAGAAAATAAATACTAAATTCAACTGATTAGGATTAAATATATCGTCTAAAAGCCATTTCTTATACTGAGATATGGCTTCATCTATTGAAAAAAGTGTCATATGGCATCTTAAGATATTCTTGGCAGCATTAACACGGGTCGAATCTCTTTTTAGAAGTTCATTAAAGTCTGATATCGCTCTTTTAAACTGACCGAACTTTGCCAATGCCACTGCGCCCTCAAGTGCTTTTGCATCTTCATCCACATCGGGTGAAAACGCGTACATCTTTTTAATCAGGTCTTGAATATTTTCTGAGACTTCAGGTTTCTTTGGGGCCAATTCGATCTTGGAAATATCTTTATTCAACACGTTGATTTTCTTGGAGATTCCCTCAAGAAGGTTTTGTTTGTTTTTGAGTTGTTCGTTGTTCTGTATGAGTTCGGTTGCATCATTATATTTCGCTATCGCCTCATACAATAACCCCTGGGAATGATAGAGTTCTGCTTCCTTTAACAATGTTTTTATCTTTTTTATTATATTCATGTTGAACCCCGAGCCACATTGGTAAAGTTTAAATTTTTTGTGATATGATCATGAAGGGATATTCCCTCATGAACCGAAGAAAATGAATTATTGATACAATGACATATTATTACATTTTGTTCAATTATTCCATTTAAAAATTTCGAAGAAATTTGTGGAGCCGTGACATGATGAAATAAATATCTTACCTAAATTGGGCGTTTCAAATCACATTCCCTTTTTATCATTATAATTTCAAAGGTCTAAAATGTCTGCACGTATTTCTTATCCTGCCATACACATTATGTCAATAACAAGAAAAATAGATTATCTCATAAATATATTGACAACATTCGATTTTATGTTATCAAAATTACAATGTTATTCTCTTTTGGGTCGTTTTAAACTAAATATTTTTTCCCATTCTATCAGCTGAAATACACTGGAAATAATCTTTTTAGCGTTCATCAAGATATCGAAATGCATTAATATAAAAAAGGAGAATCATAATGGACAAAAAAGTAACCGTTGTCGGCGCCGGAAATGTCGGTGCCACTGCAGCCCAGCGACTGGCGGAAAAAGAGTTATGTGATGTCGTGTTGGTGGATATTGTTGAAGGGCTTCCCCAAGGTAAAGCCCTCGATCTTGCCGAAGCTGCACCCATTGAAAAGCACGACGCCCATATAACAGGAACGAACGATTATGCGCCTTCAGCAAACTCTGATATTGTTATTATCACCGCCGGCATCCCCAGAAAACCGGGCATGAGTCGGGACGATCTTTTAAGTACCAATGCAAAAATCATGAAAAATGTTACCCAAGAGGTTGCGAAACTCTCCCCGGATGCTGTGTTAATTGTTGTAAGTAATCCCCTTGATGCCATGTGCCATGTTGCTTATGAAACCAGCGGTTTTCCTAAAAACCGAGTTATCGGTATGGCTGGCGTGCTTGATTCAGCGCGATTCAGGACTTTTATTGCAATGGAACTTAATGTTTCCGTGGAAAATGTAACAGCATTTGTCCTAGGCGGGCATGGCGATACTATGGTGCCGTTACCTCGCTATTCTACGGTCGCCGGTATTCCGATTACAGAATTGCTTCCACAAGACCGTATTAACGCTCTTGTGGAAAGAACAGCCAATGGCGGCGCAGAGATTGTGGGACTTCTTAAAACAGGAAGCGCCTTTTATGCGCCCGCATCGGCTGCAGTGGAAATGGCTGAATCGATTCTTAAAGACAAAAAGAAAATTCTGCCCTGCGCAGCCTACCTTGAAGGTGAATACGGGTATAACGACCTTTTTATGGGGGTCCCTGTAAAATTGGGTGCTAACGGTGTTGAGGAGGTCATAGAAATTACGCTCTTAGACGAGGAAAAAGCCGCCCTTGACAAATCTGCTGATGCAGTTAAGGAACTCAAAGATTTGTTAAAAAAACTGGGATAATTTAACAGCCACGTTCGCTTCTCTGCGAAAAAGATTACTCGCTCGCCTTCAGGCTGTTTTTAATCTTTTCCGCTATTTTATAACTGATTCCGGGCAGAACGCTCAACTCCTCCAGTGTTGCTGCCCGGATTTTTTTTATGCTCTTAAAATGCTTTAAAAGAATTAATTTTCTCTTTTCGCCCACACCCTGAATTGAATCAAGGGAAGAATGCATCAATGTCTTGATCCGCCGCTCACGGTGAAACGAAATGGCAAAACGATGGGCTTCATCTCTTATCCGTTCTAAAAATAAAATCAGGTCCCCTTCCCTGCCCAAATTTACAGGATTTGCCTGTCCGGGTTTATAGATTTTGTCCTGTGTTTCCCCTTTTTTTTCATTTCTTTTTGCAATACTGATGAGTTGAATATTTTTTTCTAGTTTCAAAGACGTTAGGACTGCAACCGCTATGCTTAGTTGTCCTTTGCCACCGTCGACCATGAGGATATCGGGATAGGGTTCTGATGTTTTATCCTTACTATATCTCCTATTAAGGACTTCAGCCATACAGGCATAGTCGTCCTTTGCTACAGTTGTCTTGAGTCTGTATTTTCGATATAAAGATTTATTCGGCTTTCCTTTTTCAAAAACAACCATACAGGAAACAGCATCTTTTCCTGAAATGCTGGAATTATCAAAGCATTCAATCCGAAACGGTATTTTGTCCATCTTCAACCGCTGCTGGAGACGAACAAGAAGTTGGGTATCTTTTGAAACCTCGGCAATGAGCTCTCGGAGGCTGTTTTTTGCATTTTGACATGCCATCTTAACAAGGCGAACCTTTTCTCCTCGTTTGGGTGATATGATTCTCACTTTTTGCCCTTTGATTTTACTGAGTATTTCTTCTGTTAAAAATGCGTCTTCAAGTAGTGTTGGGACCAAAATCTCTTTGGGAACAAAACGTGTTGTATCATAATATTGTCGAATAAATTCACCAACCATTTCGGAGTCTGTTGACATCGTCTTCGAAAACTTGAAATTTCGTGTCCCAATAAGAAACCCGCTACGGATAAAAAGAAGCGTAAACATAGAATTCTCATCAGATCTTGCAATCCCGAGTACGTCCCGGTCTTTAAAATCATTTGTAACCGCCACCTGTTTTTCAAGCGTCTGCTCAAGTGCAAACATTTTGTCCCTCAAAACCGCCGCTTTTTCATAATCATGCACATTCGCAGCGGAAATCATCTCCTGTTTTATTTTTTTAATCAGATCGGGGGTTCTTCCTTTTAAAAATAAAACAACCTCTTTTACAATGTTATCATAGATTTTATTGTCCACCTCGAGGCAGCACGGCCCAAGACATGATGCTATTTGGTAGTTGAGACAGGGTCTTGAACGACGATTAAAATCTTTTTGTTTACACTTTCTGAGCCTGAACGTTTTATGGATGATCTTGAGTGTTTTTTGAACGGCGGCAGAAGAAGAAAATGGGCCAAAATAAAGGGCACCGTTTTTAGAAATTTTTCTGACTACGGCAAGGTTTGGATATGGATTTTTGATGTCCAACCGCAAAGAGGGGTATCTTTTGTCGTCTTTTAAAATAACATTATAGCGAGGTTTGTAACGTTTGATAAGGTTCGATTCAAGAATCAAGGCTTCTTTTTCACTATCGGTGATAATTGTATCAAAGTCCGATATGTTTCGAATAAGAATTTCTGTTTTCATGTCCATTCGTGATGTGCTGTTTCCAATGCGCGCAAAGTATGAAGCCAGCCGTTTTTTTAAACTTCTGGCTTTACCCACATATATCACTTTACCATGAGCGTCTTTCATGAGATAGACACCGGGCTGGGAAGAAACCTTGGCCAATTTACCTTTGATACTGGATGCTGGATCCTCCCTGGCAGTTGTTAATTCAAATTTTGTTTTTTTCGATGTCACTTCTTTAGTTATTTGACCCGATATTTTACGATTTATTGAAATTGCATAAAAATATGAGAGCGAAACATGAGTTCAAAATTCAAAGACAATCATTTCCTTCATGGCTTGGATTTGATCCCGAATTTCAGCGGCCTTTTCAAACTCTAACTCTTCCGCCGCCTGTTTCATCTCTCTTTCAAGATTTCTGATGATGATATCAAGATTTTCTACAGATTCATATTGTGCAAGTGTTTCTGCCACTCTGTCTTTCGGTTTATCATTAAACTCAGCCAGCTTTTCAAAAACAGGTGTAATTTCTTTTTCTATGCTTGTCGGCGTAATCGAATGCTGCTTATTGTAAAGTTTCTGAATATCTCGGCGCCGGTTTGTTTCGTCGATGGCCCGTTGCATGGATCGGGTCACGAAATCGGCATACATAATCACCTGTCCTCTGACATTTCTGGAAGCGCGACCGCAGGTCTGGATCAGTGACCGGGTTGAACGTAAAAAACCCTCTTTATCGGCATCGAGGATGGCCACAAGTGAGACCTCAGGAATGTCGAGCCCTTCACGAAGAAGATTGATTCCGATAAGCACATCGAATTCTCCTTTTCTTAAATTGTGGATGATGTCCATTCGTTCCAGAGTGCCGATATCTGAATGAAGATACTGAACCTTTATCCCCATATCCGAATAATATTCTGTGAGATCTTCAGCCATACGCTTTGTCAGTGTGACAACCAACACCCGTTCATCTCTTTCCATCCGGTGTTGAATTTCTTCCAATAGATCGTCAACCTGGTATTTGGCTTTTCTCACCTCGATCATCGGGTCGATCAACCCGGTAGGTCTCACAATCTGCTCGACGAGTTCATTTTTTGCCTCTGCAATTTCATAGTCGGAAGGCGTGGCTGAAACATAAACCACTTGCGATATTTTTGATTCAAATTCTTCAAATGTCAATGGGCGGTTATCCAGAGCCGACGGCAGTCTGAATCCATATTCAACAAGGTTCCTTTTGCGCGATCTATCCCCTTTATACATGGCTTGAATTTGGGGAATCGCGATATGGCTTTCATCAATAAACATCAAAAAATCATTTGAGAAATAATCCAAAAGTGTTGGTGGTGGTTCTCCTGGCGATCTTTGCGTTAGGTGGCGGGAATAATTTTCGATTCCATTACAGTATCCCAATTCCTGCATCATTTCCAAATCAAAGTTTGTCCTTTCTTCAATTCTTTGTGCTTCAATCAGTTTATTTTCATCCCTGAAATAGTCGATTCTCCGTGTCAATTCAGTCGTGATGGTTTTAACGGCTCTTTTGAGAATATTTTTTTGGGTCACGTAATGGCTGGCCGGATATATGGTAATACGGTTCAAGTGTTTTTTGACAATACCTCTAAGGGGGTCGATCTCGGAAATCGATTCTAACTCGTCTCCAAAAAATTCAATACGAAGCGCATTGTTTTCTTCATATGACGGAAAAATTTCGACCCGGTCTCCCCTGACCCTGAAAATCCCTCTATAAAAATCGACATCGTTCCTTTCGTAATGTATGGCCACCAGTTCCGAAAGGAATCTATCCCGTTCGAGCACCATATTTTTTTCCAAGTCAATACGCATGGCCAGATACTCTTCAGGAGCGCCGAGACCGAATATGCACGATACGCTCGCCACCACAATCACATCCCGGCGGGACAATACCGACCGTGTGGCGGAATGGCGAAGCTTGTCGATCATCTCGTTAATAGAAGAGTCTTTTTGAATATACGTGTCGCTTGAAGGGATGTATGCTTCGGGCTGGTAGTAATCATAGTAGCTCACAAAATATTCCACAGCATTTTCAGGAAAGAGAATTCTGAATTCATTATAAAGCTGCGCGGCAAGGGTTTTATTCGGAGCGATGACCAGGGCTGGTTTCCCTACGATAGCAATGACATGTGCCATTGTAAATGTTTTTCCTGAGCCGGTGACGCCCAAAAGAACGCTGTGCTTCTTGCCGGACTGAATCCTTTTGCTTAAGGCACGAATGGCGACTGTTTGATCGCCCTTTGGGGTAAAATCTGAGACTAACTTAAAGGAAGGCATGATGTTAGGTATGATATGATTCTTATATAATTAGCAATAGCTTGGATTTTATGGAACTTTTCCGCTTCATGTGCAAACGAAGGATATATTTATTATTCTTTCTTAGTGACTTGGTGCCTTAGTGGCAGATACGAATTCATTAATTATTGATCTTCCAAACCGTCTCTTCAGGCCGGTCTTCCAGAATAACATCCATGTCAGCAAGCTGGTTTCTGATCTGATCGGCCTTTTTCCAATCCTTAGCCTTTCTGGCTGCATTTCTTTCTTCAACCATTTTTGCAATCATGGTGGGATCAACGGATTTTTGTTCGAGGACTTGTGTTTGTTTTTTATCAAAATATACAGCGGGTTTCTCAAGTAGTATCCCGAGAATGTTGCCGGTTCTCCGAATGTCTGCCAGCCCGCATTGTATGGTTTGCTTTATTTGGTCAGAACCGCTGTTTTCATGCTGATCCAACAAACGATTGACCGTGCGAACCGTATCAAAAATAATGCCGATGCCACGCGCTGAATTGAAATCGTCGTTCATTACCTCACAAAATTGCTGCCAGCAATCACCAGGTTCAATGTTCTGATCTGAATCGAGTTCCATTGTTTTATCCACCCGCAAAAGAAGTGCATACATCTTATCAAGTCCCCTGCGGGCTTCGTCCATTGCTTTTTCTGTGAAGTCAACAGGACTGCGATAATGATTGAAAAGAAGAAAAAGACGCACAACTTCCGGATGATATGTTTTCAAGATATCTTTAATCATCAAAAAATTGCCCAAAGACTTCGACATTTTTTCCTGATTTATATTTACAAAGCCGTTATGTATCCAGTATTTGACAAACGGTTCTCCGGAAATGCTTTCCGATTGGGCGATTTCATTCTCGTGATGAGGAAAGCACAGATCCTTGCCGCCGCCATGAATGTCAAAGGTTACTCCCAGATATTCGCTGCTCATGACCGAACATTCTATGTGCCACCCAGGCCTTCCCTTTCCCCATGGGCTTTCCCAAAACGGTTCTCCGGGTTTGGCAGATTTCCATAAAACAAAATCAAAAGGGTTGTTCTTTCTTTCATTGATATCGACTCTGGCGCCGGCTTCCATTTCGTCCAGTTTTCGGCCGGAAAGCTTCCCGTATTCCTCGAACTTTTCAACAGAAAAATACACATCACCTTCTACCCGGTATGCAAATCCCCCTTTAATTAACTTTTCAATGAATTGAATGATCTGTATGATGTGATCGGTAGCTTTGGGTTCTATGGTCGCTCTCTCAACGTTCAGGGCATCCATATCTTCATAAAATTCTTTGATGAATCTTTCTGCGACTGCAGTTGAGTCAATACCGAGTTGATTTGCCTTGTCGATGATTTTATCATCTACGTCCGTGAAATTTCTGACATAGAGCACATCATAGCCTATTGCTTTCAGATATCGGGCGATAACATCAAAAACGACCACAGATCTTGCATGCCCAATATGGCAGGAATCATATACCGTGGGACCGCAAACATACATTCGAACCTTTCCGGGGTCTAAAGGCTTAAAAACCTCTTTTTTTCTGTTCAGTGTATTAAAAACGCGAAGTGACATTGTTTTCTGTCCGTATTTTTTGTTTTAACTTGAGTTTACGGTTTCAAGTTGCGATTTTATTCAACAAGTGCGATGCATAAGGCGGCAATACCCTCCCCCTTCCCCATCATTCCAAGAGTTTCTAATGTCGTTGCTTTAACATTAACACACTCCGGTTCAATTTCAATTGTTCTTGCAATATTTTTTTGCATTGTTTCTTTAAATGATGTAATTTTAGGTGCTTCGGCCATAATGGTTGAATCTAAATTGATGACCGTGAAGCCTTTGTCTTTCAAGAATTTATACGTTTTTGAGAGAATTATCATGCTTGAAATATCTTTTAACTTTGGATCGGTATCCGGAAAATGAAAACCAATATCACCCAAACCGGCTGCCCCCAACAGTGCGTCGCACACGGCATGAATAAGGACATCAGCGTCAGAATGCCCAAGCAGACCTTTTTCAAAAGGAATGGTGACTCCGCCCAATACCAGCTTGCGCCCTTCAACCAACCGATGAACGTCATATCCTATACCGATGCGCATTTTTCCTCACAATTTTTTATTATAGCCATATTGAAAAACATTCATATATCATATAATAAATATCACAAAAATATAAATTTATGCAAAGCCTATAATAAATCACTATTGTCCCAAAACGATCTTATAGTTGAACATGAGTTATTATATTTAACAGTTCATCCGTAAATGTTCGGTTCCAGGTTCAGGGTTCAAAGTTCAAGGGTTATAATATATGAACAGAAGGTGGGAAGGTGAGAAGATCAGAAGGTCGGCTTTTCTCAGACTTTCCAACCTTCTTACGTTCTAACTTTCTTAACTTCTTAAAAAATAGGAATCTTCAACATGGAACCGTGAACCTTGAACCCTCAACCTATATTCATATATGCCATGCCGATTCGAATGATAGCACAAGAGCTTTACCGTCTGATCCAAGAAGTGGAAAGGCTGGAGAAAAATTTAAAGAGCGTTCCCTTTGAAAAACAAGCCGAAATCAAAGATCAACTTCGCAAAACAAAGGCTGAAAGGGATCGTGTGCATGCGATTCTTGAGGGCAAAAAAGATCACCGGCCCAAATAACCCATACGACGAACAATATGAATCAATAAGGGTGTTGTTCGATACATCGAAGCTGGCCATCAAGACCTTTTATAAGATATATAAATTTCATCGTTTTTTTATAAAAACCCGTCAATCTCAATGGATGGGTTTTTCTTGTGCTGATAGAGATAGTATGGTATTCGGAAGTTATGATTACTAAATTTATAAAATATTTACCCTCTAAAAATGTTAAATACAGATTCGATTTCGAAATCGGTTATCTTACTAAAAGTCCTTGTAAAGAGTGTTCACATAGAAGGGATTTCCCCGGATGTGAAGACGATTGTCGTATCCTGGACAAGATACACACTGTTTTGTCCGAGGTTGTCTCCTGTTCGAGGCGAAGTTAGTTCGATCATCTTCTGGAGGACCGCATGACCCAGTTTAAACACAATGAAAATCCGACTTGGAATCGGTTGATACAACGTGCCGATACTATGAATCTACCTGAAAAACATTTAAAACACCTGCTTACGGACAACAACCGTCTCGATAAATTTTCTTTAAAAGCTGCCGGCATTTTTTATGATTTTTCCCGCCAGAGAGTCGACGAGAAAACTATGGATCACTTGATCGAATTGGCTGAATTTAGAAAGTTAAAGCAACGGTTTGACGATATGGTCAGCGGTAAAAAACTCAATGTCACGGAAAATCGGCCGGCGCTTCACACGGCGGCAAGAAATTTTTCCGATGATCCTGTTTTGGTCGACGGTAAAGACGTCATGCCTTCTATACGTAAAGTTCGAAAAGACATTAAAACATTCGTTTCAACCATTCATGAGGGGAAAATCGCCGGATCCACTGGAAAACCATTTAATACCGTGGTCGTTATCGGAATCGGAGGATCATACCTTGGCACCGAGTTCGTGGCCAATGCACTCCATGCTCTGGGGGACAAAAATATGAAGATGATGTTTCTTTCCAATGTTGATATCCATAACTTCGGAAAGATTGCATCCGTCATCGATGTTGAAAGAACCCTTTGGATTGTCATTTCAAAAAGCTATACCACGGCGGAAACCATGGCCAATGTGAATCAGGTCCGCGCTTTTATTGAAGAAAAGGGTCTTGATCCTGCCAAACATTTTGTAACGGTAACCAGCAAGGGATCTCCGGGAGACGATTCAGCAAATCCGGTCCTTTCCTCATTTCATATGTTTGATTTCATCGGGGGAAGATACAGTGTTACCTCTGCCGTAGGCGGTGTGCCGCTGAGCCTTTATCTTGGGTATGAGCGGTTTGAACGGTTTTTAAAAGGTGCTGAAGAAATGGATCTGCATGCCCGGCATGCAACGGAAAGGGAAAATATTCCGCTCGTGGCCGCTTTAATTTCGGTTTGGAACAACAATTTCTTGGGTTATCCGGCACAAGCCATTATCCCCTATGCATCACCGCTTTCCAAACTTGCAGCACATATCCAACAACTCAGTATGGAAAGTAACGGCAAATCGGTCACAAAGGACGGCAATCCACTGAATGAACCAACAGGAGGTATCATTTTTGGAGAACCGGGCACCAATGCGCAGCATTCATTCTTTCAACTGGCCCATCAGGGAAGGGCTTTTCCCATTGATTTTATCGGTGTCATTCATCCCCATTATAATCAGTATCAGAACCAATCAAAAGGGGTGACCAACCATCAAGAACTCTGGTCAAATCTCATCGCGCAGCCCACCGCCCTTGCCCAGGGAAAGAAAGACGCAAACCCTGCAAAATCGTTTTCAGGAAATCGGCCGTCTTCAACCATTCTTTTAAACGATCTCTCCCCTGAAAACATCGGTCGTCTTCTTGCCTTTTATGAGGCCAAAACGGTTTTTGAAGCCTTTATCTGGGGCATAAATCCCTTTGATCAATTTGGCGTGGAACTGGGCAAAATCCTGGCCACAGATATTCGAAAAGAAATGGCTATGAAAAATCAAGACAAGTCGCACACTTTTGAGAATGTCGATCCCATCACCAAATTTTATCTGGATACCCTTTTTTCTGATTGCCTTTGAGAATGTCGCAAGTTAAACGTTTTTATTCTGCGAATCGATAGATTACTGCTCCCCAAGTCAATCCTGCACCCAGTGCCAGAAAAACAACCGTGCTGCCCTTGCCGATACGGTTTTTCTCAAGGGCTTCATCCAACGCGATGGGTATGCTCGCTGCTGTTGTATTTCCATATTGCTGAATATTGTTAAACACTTTTTCCGGAGACACATTCATCAGATTTGCAAATGCTTCGTTGATACGAAGATTGGCCTGATGCGGAATGAAAAGGTCAATGTCGTCCAATGAAAGATTCGCTTTTTTCAAAACCGTTTTGGTAACCTCTGAAAGTCTTTTAACAGCGGTTTTAAATACCAGTCTGCCGTCCATTACCGGATAATGGCGACCCTCTGTCATCATCTCTTTACTTAAAAAAGGGCTCATTTTGTGAGACGGCAGTTCCATCATAAGGGCATTTGCCAGTTCTCCCTGAGCGTGAAGTACAGAGGATATAACACCCACAGATTCCTCGGTTTCAACGCCCTCCAGGCAAGCGGCACCTGCACCGTCACCGAATATGACCGACACATGGCGACCCCGGGTGGAAATGTCGAGTGCCGTGCTATGAACTTCAGCACCGACCAAAAGAATCCGATTTGCATGCCCGCTTTGAATAAACGCGTCAGCAGTGGTTAACCCATAAATAAACCCTGTACATTGCTGCCGGATATCAAGGGCAGGCGTTGTTTTAAGCCCGAGTTTATGCTGCAAGATACACCCTGAACCCGGGAAATAGATATCCGGGCTCAAGGTTCCGAATATAATGAGATCAATATCTTCAGGATACCATCCCGCGCGCTTAAGGGCAATTTTTGCAGCCTCAAGACCGAGATCCGAAGATCCAATGCCACCGTTTTCTGGGACCCAGTGTCTTTGCTCTATTCCGGTCCGTTGTCGAATCCATTCGTCTGACGTATCCATCCATTGTGAAAGATCATCGTTTGTTACAATACGTGGCGGCACAAAACGACCGGTTCCTTTTATCATTGTTTTTTTCATCAAGGTTCCCTGTTAACGTATTGGTATTTTTATAATTGAGTTGGATTATTAACTCCCGCCTTCGTTGGAGTGACGACTATTTCGGCTTTTTACAAAACCATCAAATTTAGTTCACTTCAAAATTTAGTTCAGTTAATCTGTTTCTTCCCACAACGCATCCTTCAACCCTGAGTTGCGGTTAATTTTACGCAATATGGTGGTTTTAATGATCCCTTCCCTACCCCAAATCGAAATATGGTTTTTGGCTCTGGTAATCCCTGTGTAAAGAAGTTCACGAGTTAATACAGGATAATCCTGGTTCGGTAAAATAAGAAGGACCGTCTCAAACTCTGACCCCTGACTTTTGTGAACAGTCATTGCATAAGCTGTTTCGTGTTCCGGAAGCCGATATGGAAGAAACCGCCTGAGTTTACCGGCAACACCTGAAAAGTAAACATACAAATCTTTGCTTTTTGAATCCGGTTCAGACATGGTGATTCCGATATCTCCATTAAAAAGTTCCAAGCTGTAATCGTTACGCGTAATCAGAACAGGTCTTCCTCTGTACCATGGATAGGTTGATAAATTATCGAGTTCGATAAAGCCGTTCCGGTTTAATATTTCCTCCGTCAATCTGTTTATTTCAATAACACCCAATGCGCCAAATTTGACGGCACAGAGTATCCTGAATCGATTAAACAGCTCAAGTGCTCTGTGAGGATCACGGCAATTAAGATAATCTGAATATCCATTGATGACTTCTTTTGACAGGGCCATTGAAAGATCGTTAGGGCCTGAGATCTTTTTCCAATCGATTTGATCCGGATTGCTTTTAAGGGTTGAGAAAGTTTCATCAAATTTGCCGTTATTTACAGCTCGGCTGCATTCTCCAATTCCACTGGTATCTGTAAATCGATAACTCTTTTTTAGAACAACCATACAGTCATAAAGGCCCGGATTGTCTTTAAGTTTCTTGCTCGAGACTTCCATTTTACACTGGGTTAGCTTCTCAAACTGTTTGTAAAAATATTTCGAAAATAAGTGGACATTGTCCCTGTCACAGATATCTGACATTACAAAACCTGCTTCCACTGAAGCAAGCTGATCCCTGTCTCCAATGAGTATGACTCTGGCATCATTTTTCACAGCTGAAAGGAGTTTGGACATCAACGCAAGATCCACCATTGAAACTTCATCCACCACTACGATGTCGGCAGTGAGAGGATTTTCAGCATTATGGTAAAAATATGGGGAGCCAGGAATTGTTTTCAGCATTCTGTGAATCGTGTATGCCTCGGAAGGTATGGCATCAATAATATCATCGCTACAGTTGAGTGTTTTTTTTGCAGCCTTAATTGATTCACCGATCCTTGCCGCTGCTTTTCCTGTGGGCGCGGCGAGTAAAATGCTGAGTTTATCTTTTCGGGATAGCTCTAAAAGAAGGGCAAGAATTTTTGCCGTCGTGAAAGTTTTGCCGGTTCCCGGACCTCCGGTAATGACACAAAACTTTTTAAACGCAGCGATAACCCCGGCCACTTTGTGCCAATTGAATTCATCAGTCCCAATATTTGGAAAAAGCCTGTTTAGGCTGTCTTTTAAAGTGGATCCATCTATTCCCTGAATATCTTCCTTGATGCGGCTTTTGATTGTATTTGAAAGTCTGTTTTCGTAATCCCAATATCTATAAAGGTAGAGTCTGTTTTTTTCATCGAGTATCAGGGGACGAAATTCACCGGGTCTTCCCACCACCCGGCTTTGGCTTAAAGTTTTTAACCACTCTGAAAGTTTCGGACTTTTAAATCTATCTTCACCATCAATTTCTAAAAGGATCGGCTTTCGGGCTATAGAATTGAGGTCAAGATACCCATCTCCGTCGCCGGTTGCACGACTGACAAAGGCAGCAGCAAGAAAAATATCCGGATTATCACTTTTATCAAAACTTGTGACAAACTTGGCAAAATGAACATCTATATCAGAAAGATATCCTTTATCAATTAAATTGGCTAAACTATCTTTGTTCATTTAATACATTAATTAAAGGGTAAAGCGGTTTTATTAAAAAATCTTCAATATTCAATTTTGAACCGGTTCATCCGGGTTGGGTTATTTTCCATCTAATATAAGCTCCGCAAGAAGAGCATCAACAAGGGTTTTATCAGGAATATCTTTGTAAATACCGAATTGAGGGCCTTTGTCCGGATCCACCCCTCTTATAAAGATGTAAAAAACACCGCCAAAATGTCGTTCATAGCTAAATTCAGGTATTCTCAGCTGAAGGTATTGATGAAGTGCCAGGACATATAAATGATATTGCAAAATGTAAAAATCCCTGCTCATCACATTATTCAAAACATTTTTGCCATAGTCTTCAACGCTGCTTCCTAAATAGTTCGATTTCCAGTCCACCAACCAAAAACGATCCTGGTCATGAAAAACCATATCGATGTAACCTTTCATAAAACCTTTGGTTAAAGAAAAGCTGAGCTTACCAAGCCGGTCCGGAAAATCATCAACAAGATCGATGCCCCCATAATCAGCAAATATCTTTCTGAGTCGATTCGGTGACAGCGGTTTGAGTGGAAAATAAAACTCCATTTCATTGATCCTGTTGCGGCATTGAACGGAAGAAAGCATCAAAGTGGTTTTGTTTATGGAAAGTGGTACTGAAAGAACATTGTCCACCATGGCACAGACAGGTTTTAGCCATTTGGATTCAAATCTGTAATCCTTTAATTTGTTTGATATCAATTTTATTCTTTCTTCTGTACAGCTTTCAGCAAAATCAAGATGTTCAAAAACGTCATGGAAGAATATCCCGGCCCGGGTTCCTTTTGGAAATGAAAAAATGTTTTCATTTGTAAATAAATGCGAATCGTTTTCCGTTATAGGTGTATACAAATCATGGGATACGTCACGATCCGGAAGTTCTGCATCCAGTGTCCGTTGTGATATGAGACGTGAAAAACTGGAGATGTTCCATGTGGTATCAATTTTTCCTGAAAAATGTCTGCAAGACAACCCTTCCTTTTTATCCTCTTCTGCCAAGTATTCCATGGTATCGTCAAGCGGTAGCGGAACAATTTTTATTGACCCTTCTGACTTGGTTGATAGCTGTTTTAAGTCTTCGAGCAAATCCTCTTCGTTTTTTTCTAAAACATCTTCTCTTAAAGATGTCAGCAGATTTTCTCTTAAAATATCTTCTGATTGCCCTTTATAATGTAACAGATAAGCGATGGCAGAAGTTTCAGCGGTATTGAATCTACCCCATACAAGATAACATTTATGTATCGCTCGTGTTATTGCAACATAAAGCAACCTCAGGTTTTCAGCCAGGCGTTCATTTTGAGCAATGGCAAGGTGTGTGCCGAAGTTTTTTGAACCAAGATCAAGGGTGAGGGTTTCATTTTTATCCGTGTCATGGAACAGAATCTCGCGGTCTTCAATTAAGGACCCCTCCCATGCAAAGGGACAAAACACAACAGGGAACTCAAGACCTTTACTTTTGTGAATGGTGATAATTTGTACGGCCTGATCATCGCTTTCAAGACGAAGTTGATGCGTTTCAGATTCAGGTACTTCAGCGTTTCTTTGTTCTGAAAGCCATTTAAGCAGACCGGTGATACCAAGCTTTTTTTCAGATGATTCCTGATGTAGAATTTCTGCCAAATGGAGTAGATTGGTCAGTCTCCTTTCACCGTCAGGAAAACTCAAAAGGCGTTCCCTAACCTTTTCCTCGGCCATCAACAGCCGAAACATCCGGATAAAGCCATACCGTGTCCATAAGCGAAAATATTCTCTGAACCTGCTGTATTTGGCTTCCAACCAGAACGGTTCCCCGCCGACCGAATCGAGGTCTTCTCCAAAAACACCGAGGATATCGGTCACAACCGCGGCATTAAATGCCCTTTCGTTTCCGGGTTCGGCAATGCTTAACAGAATTCTTTCCATTTCCATTGCCTCATGGGTATGGAATATGTTTCCTGTATGATGGAGAACCGATGGGATACTTTTTAATGAAAGGTTCTTTTTTATTATCTGCGCCTGTCGATTTGTTCTGACAAGAACAGCAATATCTTTTGCATTAATGCCATGGGAGAGATTGTTTTTATTTTCCAGAGATAAGGTGGGATATTTCACCCGCAACCGCCCTTGCGATGAGTGGTACAGCCTCGGTTTTATTCAGTGGTTTAGCTGTGTTGGCATTTTTGTTTGCTCCCAAATACCATAATGTCAACGCCGGTAAAGATCTTTCGTTCATCGACTTGATTTTCTTTCCGGAAATACCCTTTTCAAATCCAATCTTATCAAAGACAAACGGTGCATTTATATTTGAGAATATGGTATTTACTGCGGTTATCAAATTGGGATTTGATCGCCAGTTTTTTATCAAGGTATATTTTGAATCTGTGTTTCGCACAGCTTTCATATAAGAAAAAATATCTGCTCCCCGGAAACTGTATATGGATTGTTTTGGATCTCCGATCATAAAAAGTGTGCTCTTTTTTGAATCGAAAATCCGGGTAAAAATGATATACTGAAAAGAATCCGTATCTTGAAATTCATCAACAAGGGCGGCACTGTATTTTTTCCGAATTATTTGAGCGAGCTTTTTCCCACCGGTATCTTCGAGTGCATTTTTAAGCTTTATTAAAAGATCGTCATAGAATTGAATATTGTTTTGTTTTTTTCTTACCAAAAGCTGTTCCCGGGTGAATTTGAAACACTGGGCCTTAAAATACATCAAATATGTTTCCATCTCAGATTCAAGGAAAACACCTTTGTGGTAAAGTTTATCACAGATATCAAAATATTCATGTGAAAGGGGTCTACAATTTTTCCGGGTCGAATTTTCTATTTTGGCTGCGGTAAATTTTTCAAAACCTTTAAATAAAGGAAAACCGCTAGATTTTTCATCAACAAACTTGTCCATTAATGCGATCATGGAGGCAACCATCAGGTCTCTTTTTGAAACATCCATTTGCATTGTTACTGATTTCAAACTGCCATAAATTGATCCGCTAAGAGATGAATCTTTCAACAAATGTGTCACCTGGATACGTGATTTTGGCCAAATAGTTTGCAGTCTTTTGAACATCGCTCTAAAGTCATTAAGGCTTGTCAAATCAGGCTGTTCAAGCTCTGGAACAATCTTTATATCTGCGGTTCTATTTTTTGTCAGAAGCCTTAAAAAATACTCTGGTCCGGATATTTTTTTTAGGAGAAAACTTATAAATTCCATGGGCAAACTGTAAAAATGTTTTCTCCAGAAATCATCCACAATTTCCCGTGTCAAACTTGTGGGATCGGCCACAAGTTCTGTGTCGAACAAACTCTGTGTTTCAAAAGCATTCTCATGGAGAATCCGCTGACAAAAACCGTGTATGGTAAATATCGCGGCATTGTCAAATTCCATCACCGCATCTTGAATCAATTGAATTGCTAAATCCCGATTATCATATTTTTTAACAATGGTTTTGATGAAGACATCATGACTCGAATCCTTTAAAAAAGCGGATTTTGCATCCAAAAGCGTGTTGCGGATTCTTTCTTTAAGCTCTTCAGTGGCAGCCTTGGTAAACGTTACCACCAGTATTTGATTTACCGTTAATTGTTTTTCGAGAATAAGTCTTAAAAAGAGGCCGGCAATGGTATAGGTCTTACCGGTACCTGCGCTTGCCTCAATGAGATTGGTTCCTGTGAGGGGAGTGTTGATTGGATCAAAAATTTTCATATACTGGTTAAAAATCGTAGATGCCCATGTAGTTTTCAGGTGAAATCTTTTTTAATTCGTCTTTAACGGTTTGTGTAACATCTAAACTTTCTATAAATTCTAAAATTGTGTTGCGGTCAATGTGTGAATGGACCCGTGTCAATGCTTTCAAAGCTTCATAGGGTTCCGGATATCCTTCCCTGCGCAAAATTGTTTGAATCGCCTCAGTCACAACCGCCCAATTTTTCTGCAAGTCATTTTGAATCGCTTCATTATTTAGGAGCAATTTGTCCAGCCCTTTTAGCAATGATTTAAAGGCAATCAGAGTATGGGCCAACGGCACACCGATATTTCTTGTAACCGTGGAGTCGGTCAAGTCTCTCTGCAGTCGCGAAATCGGGAGCTTTGAGGAAAGATGCGCGAAGATCGCATTTGCCACTCCCAGATTTCCTTCTGAATTTTCGAAGTCAATGGGATTGACCTTGTGGGGCATGGTTGAAGATCCCACTTCATTCTCTTTGATCTTTTGCATGAAGTAATTCATTGAGATATACAACCATAAGTCTTGATTCATATCAATGAGAATGGTATTGATTCTTTTAAGGTTATCACAAAATGCGGCCAGATGATCATAATGCTCAATCTGAGTCGTCATTTTTGATCGTTCAAGGCATAGCACTTCGTTCACAAAATAATTTCCGAATGCAATCCAGTCGATGTTTGGATAGGTAACATAATGCGCGTTGAAATTACCCGTTGCCCCACCAAATTTTGCTGAAAATGGAATTGTTTTCAACAGGGCTTTTTGTTTTTTCAATCGCTCGACAAAAACATAAAGTTCTTTGCCCAGGCTTGTGGGCGAGGCCGGCTGGCCATGGGTTCGAGCCAGCATAGGAACATGTTTCCATTGTTTTGCTTTTTCAATTAATGTTGCCACAACCTGTTCCAAAACCGGTTCCATAATTTCTATCCAGGCTTCTTTTAACGAACAGGGTATCGCCGTGTTATTAATATCCTGAGATGTTAAGCCAAAATGGATAAATTCTTTGTAACGATGCAATCCCAGCTCCTCAAATGCTTCTTTGAGATAATATTCAACCGCCTTGACGTCGTGGTTGGTCACCCGCTCGATGTCTTTTATTTTTTGAGCATCTTCATGAGAAAATTTTTTATAAAGACGCCTCAAGCTTTCAAACATGCTCTTATCAACATCTTCCAGTTGAGGCAGCGGCAGATTGCATAATGCAATAAAATATTCGACTTCAACTCGAACACGATATCTTATCAATGCACCTTCTGAAAAATATTCTGCAAGCTTTTCAACAGTTTTTCGATAACGGCCGTCAACAGGAGAAATTGCACTTAAAGATGTAAGTTCCATGATGTTTTATTCCTATTTGACAATGATTTAAAATGAAAATATGCGTATTGCACAAGAAATGTAAGATAATGCGGTAAACGTGTCAAGCAAATGATAATTTCAAGGAGCACCCTAAAAAAAGGATGCGAGACTTGAATTATAACTTGCTGAAAATATTTTAATAAAATTATTTGACAAAAAATTAAAAAAATTGATAAGTACAAAATACTAAACACCAAAGTGTGTTAATCCTGAGAAAGGAGAGGAATCATGGCAGAAATGAAAATCAGTTATGATGGCAATTACCCAACCGTTGAAATTAATTTTTTCCTAAATGAGGCAAGAGAAGATTACAGCATTAAATTGCCGATGTCAAAAATGTGGTATAAAGACATCATTTATGAAATAGAGAAAGTTGCAGAAGAAGAAAAAAAGAAGGCAGGAAAATATTTGAATGAAGACAATCGGCAAATGATGACCCACTCCTTTGATATATATTCAAAGTTAATAGAGATCGGCAAAGAGCTTAGAAAAGATTTAGAAACGGATTCAGAAGGTATTAAATTAAGTGACACTTCTGGAGGTTTGTAGAAGATAAAAAAAATCAGCCCGCTACATCTAACGCCTCCACCCGATTTACGGTCATGGTGATGGCGCCGAAGTCTTCTTCCACCTTCCCGTGGAGGATAAAGGGACGGCTTCGATCCAGGATGGCACAGAAGCGGCGGTAGGCTTTGGGGAAAAAGATCGTTTCAATCAGCCCGGTGTCGTCTTCAAAAGTCAGAAATTCCATGGCATCGCCATGCTTGGTATGCACAACCTTTCCGGTAATCAACAGACCGGCAATGCGAACATGACGGCCGATGAAGCGATGCAAGTCCATGGCTTTGACAGTCTTTAGTTTCCTTAACGTTTCGGCGTATAACATCATGGGATGCCGATCGCACAAAAAACCCAGGGCTGCATATTCTTGCCGCAAACGCTCTCTTTTCTTCTCCGGCGGGAACGCCGGTTTTGGCACTGCCATCCTCTCATTAAACAAATCCCCTGCCCCGTATCGGTTTGATCTGGATTTTTGCCAGCAGGCCAGCTCCCACAACAGGGCAGCGCGATTCTCTTTTGGATGAAGCAAATCAAAAGCACCAGCGTTAATCAGAGAGCGGGCTTCAGGGCTGGCCGGCCGAATTCGATCAAGGAAATCAACGATGTCGTTGTAAGGTTTTTCTTTGCGCCCTGAAACAATACGTTTGCATGTTTCTGAACTTACATTCTTTGCGGACGACAATCCCACCCGAATGATTCCAGCGCTGCCTTTCCAAAGGATATCGCTGTTGTTTACGTCAGGGGGCAGAATTTCCACACCCGTGCGGCGTGCTTCCGACACGTAAGCAAAGGTGCTGTAAAAACCGCCCTGATTGCTGATGACCGCGGCCATGAACTCTGCAGGATAATGGGTCTTCAGATAGGCTGCCTGGAAAGAGACCCGGGCATAGCTTGCACTATGAGGCTTGCAAAATGAATAACCGCTGAAACTCATCATCATGCTCCAGATGGCCGAAATCTGATCGTTACGAACCCCCCTTGCTTGTGCACCTGAAGTGAAACGCGCTTGATAATCATCCAATTTTCGGTTCTTATCTTTCTTGGACATAATCTTGCGAAGGCCATCAGCGTCAGCATGTGAAAATCCGGCCAGCGCCACAGCGGTTTTGGAAACATCCTCTTGATAGACCATGATTCCATGGGTTTCCTCAAGCACATCCGAAAGTAAGGGATGAATCGGCTCCCATCTGCCGCCATGCAGGCGACGGACGTATTCACGGATAAACTCATTGGCCGCCGGCCGTATGATACTGCTGTTGATTACCAGATGTTCAAAATCGCCGACCTTTGTCTTTTTCTGCAACATGCGCATGGCGGGGCTTTCGATGTAAAAGCAGCCCATGGTATTCCCTTTTGCCACATTCGCCTGTGTCGCGCCATCATCTTCCGGCTCCCAGAGCTGCTCGTCAAATACCGTACGGTTATTCCTAAGATTTGCAATGGCATCTCGGATAACACCCAGGCTGCGATTACCGAGAAGATCGATTTTAACCAGACCGCTCTCTTCTGCAGCATCTTTTTCCCACTGAATAATCGGAACACCTTTGGGGGCAAGTTCAACAGGAACATAATTGTCTATGGGCTCAGGGGTAACCACCACACCACCCGGATGAACAGAAATGTAGCGTGGAATACCAATGATGTACCGGGCTGTACGAATAATTTTTGGCCAGGGCCTTGGAAAATCAAATTCGGAAAGCTCGGGCAATTGTTTAAGCTTTTGAAGAAAATCTTCTTTAGTGTGATCCGCTCGCCAGAACCATGGAAGACGTTTGGTGACACGGCCGATCTCTTGATCGGTAAGCCCGAAGACCTTGGCCACCTCCCGTATCGCCATGCGCGGCCGAAAAGTGACGTGATTACAGATCAGCGCAGCGTGGCCTTTATATTGGTCCAATACGGACTGCAAAACCTTGTCCCGTTCATCCCAGGCAAAATCGATATCGATATCCGGTGAATCTGAACGCCCGGGGTTCAGAAACCGCTCGAAATACAAGTTGTGCTTGATGGGACAGACATTGGTAATTCCCAGGCTGTAAGCTACCAGTGATGCCGCACCGCTTCCCCGGCCGCAAATACGCGGGCTGCGAGACACGATATCCTGAACCACAAGAAAATATGATGAAAATCCCATCTCCTTAATGATACGAATTTCATGCTCCAGGCGATCCACAACGGTTTCAGACAGATCATCTCCGTACCGTTTTTTCGCCCCCTTATAAGCGACATCCCGCAGTGCTTGATCGGCACCATTTGATTGTATATCGGTCCATGGCGGCAGAACAAGCCCACGGCAAGGACCGGTGAATGTCAACTGTTCTGCAATGGCTTCAGTGGCTCGAAGTACATCCGGCCAGATGGCAAAACGTCTGGTATACTCGGATGCCGTTGCCAGCCATGCGTCGGGCGACGTTGTCTCTTCCGTCGTTAATCGGGAAAGAGAGGTGTTCAAATCAATGGCCCGCAGTATCCGGTGTGTTTTGAAATCATCCGGATCTGTAAAAAAACTTCCCGGCGTGAACAGCATCGGAATGCCAAGATATCGGGACGTCTTCCGCAATCGAAGGGCAATGCCGTCCGGTTTGCCTGAAACCGCCGCTGCAACCGTTAATCCGGCTTCGTGCCACTGTGTCAAAAGCTCTGGATGTTGTGTGATGATCACCAATCCTCCGGCATGGGTGAGGATAACGGATTTTAGGTCAAACGCCGCATCAATATGACGACGTGTAATGATACGGCAAAGATTACGGTAGCCCTGATCGCTTTTCACAAGACAAACAGCTCGGTATCCGGTTTCGGAATCCGTCAGTTCCGCACCGACAATCGGAGTTATATTCTCGCGCTTACAACTCTTTAAAAAGGGCCACAGGCCGTATAAATTATTGGTATCCGTGATCGCAAGACGGCGATAACCCCGTTTTTTTGCAGCAGCACAGATCTTCTCCGGAGAGCATGTGCCCCACATCAATGAATAATACGAATGAACGGTCAAAGGAACCATGTTAGGATTGATGATTTATGATTGACGATTTAAGATTGAAAATTTAAATAAGCCTTTGTCAATTCTTCCCCAAATAATCAATCTAATTAAGGGTTCTTCCCACGCGAATGGCGTTGAATCCGTAGTGACGGCGGATGGAATCAAGGGCAAAAATCAGATTGTCGCTTTTCCTTTTTTCTTGTTCGTGTTCGCTAAAAAGCGCCATTTGTGCCGGGGGATAGGTCAGACGATGGCAAATCAAACGCAGATGACGGATACGCACACGACGTTTCCAGGCCCCTTCAAGAGCGGTCTTCGCCACAGCAAATAAACGAAAATCATTGGCCGTCGCCGGATCGGCGGTGACCTGTCGGGTCATCCGCCTCCCGTCGGAATAGTCGATGACAATTCTGATCCGCCTTGCCGTCAGTCGTCGTTTGCGCAGGTCAATACCGGCCTTCTCGACAAGCCGATACAATGCACCTTCCACGGATGTCGCCGTGTTGGTATCGTTTCCAAACGTATAATCGACACTGACCGTGGGGTGTTCCTGTCCCACAGGTAAGACCGGCGACGGGTCAATGCCACGCACGGCATTGTACAGACTGTGACTGCGGTTGCCAAACATCACATACAATTGCCCCATGGACAGATTGGCCACATGGCCGGTGCGGGTCAGATTGAATTCCCGGAAACATTTCAGGTCTTCCCTTTCGATACCGGGAACAAGTTGAATCGGCAAGGGTTTCATAAAACACGCTTCCTCACCTGCCCCGACAATATATTCACCCACCGGTTTGACCATGCGTGTCGCCACTTTGGCCACCAGCTTGTTGGGGGCAACCGACCAGATCGGATCTAAGCCCATATTGGCGCGCATCTCTTTCCGGATGCGCCATGCGATGTCAGGCGGCGGACCGAAAAGTCTCCCTGTTCCGGTGACATCTACGAACAAATGTCCATCGTGGTCGCTTTTTTCGATCAACGGCGAATAGGGCAATGCACATTTTAAAAGCTGAACCATTGCACGTTCGTAACGGAAAGGGTGAAGCGGCAGCACAACGGCGTCCCGACAATAGCGAAGTGCCCGTCGCAGGGCCATTCCTTTACGAACGCCATTTTGATAAGCCTCTTCACTCATGTCATATACTGTTGCCCGTACTGCGGTATCATGGGCGATGATCACCGAACGTTCCTTCAGACGTCGATCCACAAGTCGCTCCACGGCCACGGCAAAATCAGCCACATTGATATGGATGATTGAGCGTTCGCGCATATCAGACCACCATCAAGCCCCGCTCCTTTAACAACGCTGCCATTCTTTGGGCATTCTCCGGCGCCTGAGCCCGAACATGATTGTTAAAAAAAATGACGCCTTTACGCGCCCGACTGATCATGGGTTCAATTTTGTTTTCAATCCACGCATGAAGTTCATCGTCAGAATAGCTGTAATCAAACTGAAGCTGCATATTCCCCGAACGCCAACCCTTGGCATTTCGGCCATGAAAACGCACATAAAACAGATCCGGGTTGGTGACCACGTCCAAAACCGGAAACAGGTTCGGCAAATCCGGTGCATCGACGCCCACCAGCGTCACCTGACGGCGTTCCAATTCAGAAAACACCCGATCGCTGGCCCAGGAACGATGTCGGAACTCAATGGCCAGAGGCAAACCATGAAGCTTGTCGAGCAAAGCTGCCAGGTATTTTCGGTTTGATGTTGTGCGGAGGAACGAGGGGGAAGCTGGATCAAAACAGCGACGAGCTGTCCGGTCTGAACGAGTGGAACGATACCCTCCCTATAGAGAACCGTCTGATCGCGCCATTGCTGCCGGTCGATTTCATGGGTCAGGGTGCGTGTTAACTTGGCAGCGAACAAAAACTCCTGAGGAACTTGTTGGCGCTGGCGTTCAATGGCTTCAGCTTTGGGCATCTGATACCAGGTATAATTAAGTTCGGTAATCAAAAAGCACCGAGCATATCGCTGTAACATCTTGCCCGATTTTGTGCCAGAGGGATAAAATCCGGCGTCGACCCATTCTGCATAGGAAAAGCCGCTTGTGCCTACATACAATTGGCAGGTTTTGGAATCTTTTTGTTCTTCAGTGGTTATTGCCGTCATGTGTTGCTCTGAACCTAAACGATTTCGGAAGAATTCCCTTTTTGGATTGATGATTTATGATTGTTGATTGACGATTGAAGGCTTCGCTCCGGTAATTTAAGTTTTCACTTTTCAACCATCAATTTTCAATTGATCTGCCGCCGACTCCTATTTCCTTTTTTCTCTTTCCTATTTCAACCTCTGCCGGTTCAATCAACAATCGACAATCATCAATCATCAGTCGACAATCCCATGGGTCCTCTCTGAACACCGATAACCTTACCCTGGATCAGGATCTCATTGAAATCATACCTGACCGCCTTGTAGGCAGGATTTTCAGGACGCAGCTCAATATGTTTTTTTCTGCGAAAAAAACGCTTGACCGTCGCTTCTTCTTGATTGATCAGGGCCACAACGATTTCACCATCTTCGGCAAATTGACGCGGCTCACAAATCACCAGGTCTCCATCCAAAATAGCGGCATCCCTCATCGAGTCGCCTTTTACCCTAAGCGCAAACAGGTTTGGACCACGGTACAAGGTTGAATCGATCACAACGCTCCCACCCCATTCCTGCTGGGCATACAACGGTAATCCAGCAGCGATGTCCCCCACGATAGGCACTTCCCGCCACCGCATGATGCCTGCCGTTTTTCGGATGCGATTCAGCAGATGGATCGTGCGGCTGTAACGACCGTCACGTTTGAGAATTCCTTTTTTCTCAAGCGCTTTTATAAGCTGAGATATCGCCGCATGGCTCACCCCCATCTCAACTGCCGACTGCCGTAAGCTGGGCGCTTTCCCGGTTCTGATAATTTCATGCTCCAAATAGCTAAAAAATCGTTGCTGTTTTGGAGTGAGTTCTGGTTGCATGGAACAAATCTCCCTATCACGGGTTCAAGGGTTATAATATATGAACAGAAGGTCGGCTTTTCTCAGACTTTCCAACCTTCTTCCGTTCTAACTTTCTTAACTTCTTAAAAAATAGGAATCTTCAACCTGGAACCGTGAACTCTGAACCTGTAAACGGTTACTATATTTCTGATTAACATAGCATAATGTAAATGTCAATGTAAATATTATTGTAAAGCTAAGCCTTTCTCCATGCCGTTTGACATATAATCTGATGTGTTGTTTATGCAACGATAGGGTTGAATCAACGATGTAATGAAGCGGATACAGGACGAATATATCTTATTGATAGAATATCATAAAAATGATAGGTTTCATATTATGAGAATGGCGGTGATATCTGATATTCATGCTAACCTGGAAGCGTTCAAACAGGTTCTTGTCGATATCGGGAAATCAAATATTGACAATACGATTTGTCTGGGCGACAACATCGGTTACGGTCCTGAGCCTGAGCAGGTTGTCGCCATGATCAAAGATCATAATATCCCAACGGTTATGGGAAATCATGAACTGGCCGTGATTGATCAAAAATATCTATCTTTATTTAATCCCCTTGCCCGGAAATCCTTGCTAAAAACAATCGAATTGCTATCTGAAGAAACCATAAACTTCATTTCCGGATTAGAACCATTCTTGATTCGTTATGAATGCCGTTTTGTTCACGGCTTCCCGCCTGATTCGGCGGCCATGTATCTTTTTCAAGTTCCAGAAGATGAACTGCTGCTAACTTTCAAGCAAATGAAAGAAAGAATCTGTTTTTTAGGACATACTCACCGTCTTGAAATCATCGACTTTAACGGCCAAATTGTTACCCGCGAACCGCTAACTCAGAGTACCACCAGCCTTGACAGGGATCGTCAGTATATCATCAATATCGGAAGTGTGGGACAGCCAAGAGACGGCAATAATTGTGCAAAATACGTTATCTGGGATACATTGAACGATAACATCGAGGTAAAATTCATACCTTATGATATTGTTTCGGTTATCGATAAAATTATAGCAGCCGGTCTTCCCACTGAACATGCACTTCGTCTTTTATAACTTTTGGTGCGTAAAGACAGTAAAACCATAAGAGTTATCGCACACAAAGCGGAGGATAATATCAATGACAGATATTCTTGCCTTAAAAACGAAAATAATCAATTTTATCAGAGTCGACATATGGAGGGTTCGCGCTAAGGATCTTTCCCGAACAAAATACTTTTTTATTAAACAACTCCGAATTCTTCTTTTAGCGACTCGCGGATTTGACAAACACAACTGGCCTTTAAATGCATCCGCACTTACGTTTTATTCCATACTATCCATTGTTCCAGTGGTTGCCATGGCCTTCGGGATCGCAAAAGGTTTTGGTTATCAGAAGTTTCTTGAAAAACAATTATTGGATAAATTCTCGGGGCAGGAAGAAGTCATGAATCGTGTCGTTGGATTTGCCTATTCACTGCTTGACAATACAAAAGGTGGTATGATCGCGGGCATCGGTATTGTTTTCCTTTTATGGACAGTCCTCAAATTATTTAGCAATATCGAACGGTCGTTCAATGATATCTGGGAAGTCAAAAAGCCTCGCGCGTACGGGAGAAAATTCAGTGACTATCTCTCTATTATGATGATTTCTCCCATACTCTTCACCCTGTCCAGCAGTGTTACAGTATTTATAACGACCCAAATTACGGTAATTACCCAAAAAGTAGCACTGTTAGGGATGTTCAGTCCTGTCATATTTTTCATGCTGAAATTAACACCGTATTGTTTGATATGGGCACTTTTTATATTTATGTATATCTTAATGCCCAACACCCGGGTTAATTTCAGTTCGGGAATGATTGCCGGGGTTATCGCCGGAACAATTTTCCAGATCGTCCAGTGGGCCTATGTCGACTTTCAGGTGGGGATGGCAAGGTATAATGCAATATACGGGAGTTTCGCTGCATTTCCGTTATTTTTAATATGGATTCAGATGAGTTGGTTGATTGTTCTTTTTGGTGCAGAAATTTCTTTTGCGCATCAATATGTGGATACCTATGATTTTGAGCCGGATCGTCATTACATTAGCCCGGCGTTTAAAAAATTACTCTCCCTTCAGATTGCCCATCTCATCATATCTACTTTTTCAAAAGGCCAAAACCCGTTAACAGCTTTAAAAATATCGCAAATCCTTGAGATCCCGATCCGTCTGGTACAGCAGATACTTGACGAATTGGTTGAAGTTGGCGTTTTGTCCAATACCGAACTCAAAGAAAACGAAGAATTATCCTTTCAACCCGCCCGCGATATCAATTTTATTACCATAAAATCTATTATCCAAGCCTTTGAACAGAAAGGCTCGGATAACATCCCTGTTGCACAGACGGCTGAATTAAAGTCTTTATCGGAAGCGTTAAAAGCGCTAAATGATGAAATTGAAAAATCTCCTGCAAACCGTCTTTTAAAAGATATTTAAGTTACCAAGGAGTACAAATCCTGCTCGACATTATTTACTGATATGGTGACTTCGATATCAAAACGGAAAAAGTTACAAGTGCCTAAAGTGAGCTAAAGTGAGCTAAAGCCCGCCCTGGTGCGCATTGCTCATATTTTGACCTGACCTATGCTTCATTACAAAAATAACTTTTTGAGTAAAGAGTTTTGGTAACCGGTCTGGGCCAGGGTTTAAAGAATGTATAGCCAATTATATTTTAATGACAGCGCGTTAGCGCTACCTTAACTTTAGGCACTTTAAATCACTTCAAACTTTAGGCACTTGTGAATCTGTAGGAATCTGCCTGTCCCGTAGCTTCGGAAGCTGGCATTGGGATGGCCTATTAGCACATCTACTCAAACTCTTCGGAAAGTAAAATCGCTTCCGCCACATGGCGCATGGACTTTCGTGAGTCCATGCTTCGTTTTTGAATCCATCGAAATGCATCGTTTCCGTCCATTTTTCGACGGCGCATCAGAACCTCTTTGGCTCGTTCCACAAGCTTCCGGGTCTCGAGTTCTTCCTGGATAACCTTTGTTTTGACCATCAACTCTGTATTAATGATGGCTGCGGCAGCCTGATTGGCCACCGTCTTTATCAGGTTTACCTCGGTCTCAGAAAAGTCATGGGGTTTGGCCGTAAAACAATTAAGCACCCCGATCACTTTTTCATCCTGAACCTGAAGCGGTACTCCCACCATGGATACCAGTCCAAGTTTTTTGGCCATCTCTTTTTCTTTGAATCGGGGTTCTTTCAAAACATCTTTGATAATCAGCGGTTGTTTATGGGTGGTCACAAAACCGACAACCCCTTCATCCATGTTGAGTGAGCGATCTTTCACGTAATCAGGGTCAATGGCTTGAGTAGCCTTAAGGCGAATTTTATTTGGCGTCACTGTCTCGTCAATGAGCCACAAAGAACAGATCTCAACCCCTGTCACTTTGGCCGTAACCATTACAATCAGTTTGAGAATATCCTCAAGATACAGGTCCGAGGTGATGGCCCGGCTGATGTCCATCAAGCCCTTGATATATTTGTCGTGAGTTTCGGGTGTAATTTTTTCCATTGTCTTCTCGTTATGGACCTCTTTAAATTTTTGCGGGTAAACCATTACCTAAATTGAGCAATTGTTGAGGTTGCCGCAGATACAAGGAAGATGTCGTTTCGCTATAGTTAGCTATGCGGTACGGCATCTGACGCAGTAGATGCGGTAAGATCGGCAATCCCGAAGGGTTTCAAATTTAAAAAACATAAATCAATATAATTCATTAAAAACAAAAGATATTTTATCACCTTTTAAAATTTGAAACGCTCGGTTTGTGTTTACCATAAATCAACCCTGAATGACAAATAAACTTTTTGTAAAAAAATAATTGACAATATTTGTTTATTATGAGTAGAATACCTACTCATAAAGGAACGTATTATGGAAAATTTATTCACGGGACTTATTTCTTCAAAAACCCGTATCAAACTGCTCATCCGTTTTTTCTTTAATCCAAGTACGCGGTCATACCTTCGTGAACTGGCAAATGAATTCAATGTGTCTACGAACTCGGTTCGAGAAGAGCTCAACCAGTTGACCAGAACCGAACTCCTCACATCTCAAAAAAGCGGCCGCCAGGTCTTTTATAAAGCAAATCAAAAACATCCCTTGTTTCCAGAACTAAAATCCATGGTCAGTAAAGTTATGGGCATCGATCAGGTTGTCGACGGCATCGTCACCCGACTGGGCGACATAGAACGTGCCTATCTCTTGGACGATTATGCAGAAGGTAAAGATTCCGGAATTATTGACCTTGTTCTTGTTGGAAATATTGATCAATATCACCTCAATGATTTGAGCAGAAAAACTGAACGATATATTAAACGCAAAATTCGCACCCTTGTCCTAAGCAGGGATGAATTTAAAGAATTTGAACCGAAGTTAAAAGCATGTCCCAACATATTAATCTGGGAAGCGAAAAAAAATAATTGATCAGTACCACTTAAATGATTTTAGCAGAAAAACTGATTTGTGTTATAATTGCAGCTAATGAACAGCAAAAATAAAATAAAACGATATTGCCCAGATCAAAACAAGGGTTGGGGTCTTCGTGTCTGGCATGAGATGTTTTCGGAATTGGTAGACAGCCACGAGCTTGTTTGGCGGCTTTTTTTAAGAAATTTTAAGGCAAAATACAGACAGACTGTGTTGGGATTCCTTTGGGCTTTGATTATGCCCCTTTTAGCTGTCGGCACTTTCGTTTTTCTAAACCGGGCGGGAGTCCTTAACATTGGCAAGGTGGATATCCCCTATCCTGCCTATGCTTTGCTGGGTTTGACCGTATGGCATATTTTTGCCGGTGGTTTGGGGGCATGCAGCAACTCTATTGTGGCCGGCGGCAGTATGGTTGTAAAAATCAACTTTCCCAAAGAGGCCCTTGTGCTTTCTTCGCTTGGTGAAGCTCTGGTTGAAACTTTGGTCCGATTAGCTTTGACAGTATTCGTCTTTGCCATTTATAAAGTAGTTCCGGCATGGACTGCTATTCTGTTTCCTCTCACGCTTATTCCTTTACTTCTGTTTACACTGGGGCTCGGCTTTATGCTTTCCATTTTAAATGCTGTGTTTCGGGATGTGGCCAATATTGTATCGCTTTCCTCTACCTTTTTGCTTTTTATTACACCGGTCCTTTATCCGGAACCAAAAGCAGCTTTTTTCAAAGCCTTTACAATATTCAATCCCCTGGCTGCACTCGTATCTGGCCCTAGAGATTTGGTCGTGAAGGGCTATTTGACGCAGCCTGTTTCTTTTTGGTTTTACAGCGCTCTGTCTCTGATAATTTTTATTATTTCATGGCGTTTGTTTCACCTTGCTGAGATTAGAATTGCGGAAAGAGTGGGTGCACGATGACCAACGATGTGCTTATAAGAGCTGAAGGGGTTTCCAAGAAATTTTCCTCCAAGCTCAAAACGTCCATGAAATACGGTATTATTGATATTGCAAAAGATTTTATGGGCGTCCCTACACACAGTGATAAACTGAGACAGAATGAGTTCTGGAGCTTGCAGGATGTGAGCTTTGAAGTCCGTCGCGGTGAATGCCTGGGGTTGATCGGGCCTAACGGAGCCGGCAAAAGCACCCTGCTTAAAATGCTCAACGGCATTATCATGCCTGACAAGGGTTCTGTTGAGATCAACGGCCGAGTAGGCGCTTTAATAGAAGTTGGCGCAGGATTCCATCCATTGCTGACAGGTCGAGAAAATATTTACATTAATGGTTCCATTATGGGCCTCAGTAAAAAAAAAATCGATCAAAAGTTTGATTCGATTGTAGAATTTGCAGAGATTGGTGATTTTATCGATACACCAGTGAGCTATTATAGTTCCGGTATGTATGTCCGTCTGGGGTTTGCGATTGCAGCACATCTGGAGCCGGATGTGTTGCTGATTGATGAAGTGTTGGCGGTCGGAGATATTGGCTTCCGGGCAAAATGTTTTAATTCGATTAATGAAATTATACAAAAGACAGGCGTTATTTTTGTCACCCACAGCATACCTCATGTTTCAAGGCTTTGTTCCGATATTATTGTTTTAAACAGAGGGAAAACCATGTTTCAAGGGAAGGAAGTGGCAGCGGGTATTGATACATTTTATTCTAGCTTTAAGGATGAAAAGGCTATGATAATAGGGGGGGGAAAAGCTAAAGTAATTGAAGTAGTGCTTGAAAGAAACGGTGTAAAAGGAATTGAAAAAATAAACTATTTGGATGAGTTAATAATCCATATTCATGTTATTGTAGAGCCGAGCATTAAATATCCAAACATTATTGTGAACTTTTTTAACCAGGAGCGGCAAATTGTTCAACAGTGTTCCTCCTATTTTAATAATGTTGAAATTTATAATACCGGCAATGAAATTTCTGCTACTTTGAATTTAGACAAAATAAATCTT
Source organism: uncultured delta proteobacterium (assembly GCA_963706295.1). Classification (GTDB taxonomy): domain Bacteria; phylum Desulfobacterota; class Desulfobacteria; order Desulfobacterales; family UBA11574; genus UBA11574. The sequence goes on from CAVPLW010000006.1 coordinate 398,947, forward strand.
AACCCCGGTATTTACTTTTTGGAAGTTGGGATAACGGCTGATAATTACGGTGAAATCCTTGTAAGGCATCAGGCCATTAAAAAAATTCAGGTTGTAGGAAGGTATGTTGGCTATTCGCCAATACTTGTATCCGGCGAATGGGAATTAAACTAAATTAAAATTGTAAAATGTATTTTATTTTGAGTACTGGCCGATCCGGTTCACTGACTATATCGCAAGTCCTTTCACAGATAGATGGATGTGTCTGCTTGCACGAACCTTCACCTGAACTAATATTGGAATCATCCGCATACCGCTATGGCAATATATCTTCAAAAAAAATTAAGGAAATTTTAATGGATACACGAAAGCCATTTATAAACGATTCCATCTATTGTGAATCAAACCAAACCCTCTCTCTTATCATACCGATTTTAGCGGAAGCTTTTCCGAAAGCTGGCTTTATCTGGCTTATCAGAAACGGTTTAGATATGATAGCATCTGCTTATCAAAAACAGTGGTATACAGGGCACTCTGAAAATCATGATCGCTATGAGGATTGCTCCCAAATAGAGAAAGATTGGATTAACGGGCGCATTTGCGGAGACCTTTGTGGCGAAATGACACCGGATGAATGGACAAAGCTGGGTAGATTTGGAAAGTGCTGCTGGTACTGGGACTATGTTAATCGTCTTATCGAAACAGATCTGAACAAATATGGACAAGATCGTTACAGAATGGTTCATTTAGAAGAATTAGCAATTGAGTTGCCCTCACTAATTCAATGGATGAAGTTAAGAACAATTCTAACCCCTCTTCCTAAACGGCATAATATAGCTAAAAGAATACCATATAAATGGACGTTATGGTCCTCCGAAGAACGCCTGTTGTTTGAGAAGTGCTGTGGTCGCTTGATGGACACCTATTATCCATCGTGGCGAACACTCAATAATGAATGGAAGGGCGTTGAAGAATCTAATTTTACTGTGGGATCGTTATCTTGGTTTCGTAGTAACTATCGTTTAGTTGCATTCATTAATTCTCTCTTTGCCCCTAACAGGTTCATATGAAAATATCGGTTTATATTACGTCTTATAATCAAAAAAAATACCTCATTGAGGCAATTGAAAGTGTTTTAGCACAGACTCTACAACCGAGCCAAATTATTATTGCTGACGATTGCTCATTCGATGGTTCCCAACGATTAATTAAGGGTTATGCGTCTCGATATCCAGACCTTATTACTCCTATTTATCATGAAAAGAACTTGGGAGTCACACAGACACGAATTGATGCGTTACATATGGTTACAGGCGATTATGTTAGTTATGTTGATGGGGATGATCGGTTTCTTCCCACTAAACTTGAAAAAGAAGCGAGGTTGCTTCGAGACAATTGTAATATCCAGGTTGTCTTTTCTAACAATTATTATATAACCGAAAGCGGCGAACGTAGTGATGTATGGGCTAACAGTGAATCTCCGCCGGATGGGGATGTTTTTTGTCAAACTTTTGCACGTGATTTTCCTCGAAAAAATTTATTTCGCATGGAGTTGATTAATTATCATGCCTGGAAAGTTATGGGTTTCCATGATCCAAACCTAAAACTATACGAAGACTATGACATGCGAATACGTTTGTCCAAGAAATTCCGTATTGCATATTATCCTGAGCCTTTGAGTGAAATACGTACCCACGATAAAGGGCTTTCGAATATGCCTATGAGTATCCACTTAGAAGCCTTAGAATATATTTATAAAAAAAACAAAATATTGCTTGCCGATCTTGATGTAAGCAACAGAGAATACATTCAAAGCAAACTGAAACCATGGCTGGCAAAAATTGCAACTCGAACAGCGACTCAGATTATAAATCAGGGATCTAAAAGTTTATATGCAAAAAGTAAGGCACTTGGTTATTTTCTTAAAGCATGTTCATATCATCCAAAGCAATTTGATATAAAATTGTTAAAAAACATTTTACTTTCCTGAGTGGTTTACCAAATTTTAAATTTTATTTTAAATAATCCGGAAAAACGAGGGTATAGGCTCGATATGATTGGTGATAAAGGGGAAAATCTTATCTTTTTGATATCACAACCTAGAGCTGGATCAACAATGCTGCAAAGAATTCTTGCTTCACATCCTTTGATACTTTCGTCTGCTGAACCTTGGTTAATGCTTAATCCTGTTTATGGTATAAAAAGAACCGAATTACAGAATGAGTATAATCCTCACTGGGCTTATGGTGCAGTACAAGATTTTCTTAAACACTATACTGATGGGGAAGAGACATACTTTGAGGCAGTTAGAGCTTTTGCAAACGTTCTTTATGGAAAAGCACTTCAAGGGACAGAGAAAAAATTATTTTTAGATAAAACCCCTCGATATTACTTAATTATCCCTGAGCTGTATCATCTATTCCCTAAGGCAAAATTCATTTTTCTCCTTCGTAATCCTTTAGCAGTCTTATATTCGATCATTAGTACTTGGTTAGCAGACGGAAACTGGCCTCACCTTCACCAATTTCGAAATGACTTGCTACTAGCACCTAACCTTATCTTGCAGAGTACTGATATTCAAAGTTCCAAAGCTCATTTTATTCGTTATGAAGATATTATAACAAATCCCAAAAAAACTATTGCTTCACTTTGTAAGGGCTTAGAACTATCTTTTCATACTGACATGTTAACCTATGGAGATAATGAGCCTCCAAAAGGATGCTTTGGAGACGTTATTGGAGTGGGGAAACACGATAAACCAACTAACAGTAGTTTGAACAAGTGGATTTGCCTATCTGAAAAACAACAAACTAAACATTTCGCATTGGCTTATTTAGAAGCACTTGGTCCAGAAACAATTAAAAAAATGGGGTACTCATTTTTTGATCTCAGAAGCACCATTGGTATGAATGAAAAGGGTTTATCAAAAGAGATAGTGCCATGGGATATTGCTATAAAGCCTCCTTCGAGTTGGACACCTAAAGAACATTTGAAAGTCAATATTGCGATGGCTATTCAAAAAAAAGGGGGTATAGGTGGACTTCTATATTTCATTATAAAAACCTATCGAGGCCTTATTCGATCTCTACTATAGATCTGAATCGCACTTTATTATTTAAATCTAAACGCTCTTTAAGCTTTTAATGAAAGAATATGCGTGATCAAATTCCAAAAGAGTTCCCTGAACCGGGACGAGCTAATACTGGCTGGCCTTGGACCGAGAAGACTACTCGACTTTTATGCAACATGCCTAATGACAAATCTTGGCCGAAAATCAGTATTGTCACTCCAAGCTATAATCAGGTCCAGTTTATTGAAGCGACCATTCGTTCCGTTCTCCTTCAAGAATACCCAAATTTTGAATACATCGTTATCGATGGTGGTAGCACAGATGGATCAGTTGATATCATCAAAAAATATGAACAAAATATAGATTATTGGATATCGAAGACTGACTCAGGACAGGCAGATGCGATTAGCAAAGGCCTTGCACGAGCTACCGGTGATATTTTATGTTGGTTAAATAGTGATGATATGCTGACAAAAAATGCATTATCTTATGTGGCAGAGGCATGGCAAAAGCATGGACCGAACATTATTGTAACTGGGGGATGTATTGAATATTGGGAAAACAATAAGCAAAATGTTCATTTCCCGAGCTTCCAAAGAAGATATGATGTTAGATGTGTGTTGCCGATTTCCGAAATACTGGATTTATCCAATGAATGGATCAGAGGTACATTTTTCTATCAACCGGAAGTTTTTTTCCCTCGATTAGCTTATGAACAAGTCGGTCGCATTGATGATAAACTTTTTTATGCCATGGATTACGATCTCTGGGTACGATTTGCCTTAAATGACGTTAAGATAGTAGTAATTGATCGCCTTTATCTTATTTTAGATTTCATTCTTTACAAAAAACTAGCAATAGAATTCCGATGTTAAAAGAGACAATATCGGTAGCTGAAAGATACCTAAAAAATGATAAAAAATTGATAAGTCAATTGGATCGTATTAAGTTGCGGTTGTCATATCGTAGAATTTTAATTAAAGAAATATTAAAAGATAAAATAAAAGGACTAATCGCTGAAGTAAGGAAATTTGAGTAACATGCCGGATTTCTCTATTATTATACCATGCTATAATTACGGTCGATTTCTAAGGACAGCCATTGATAGTATTTTAGTCCAGTCTCTGCAAAATTATGAGATTATTGTTGTAAATGATGCGAGTACCGATGATACCGAGAAAATTGTAATGGACTATGGCGATAGAATTAAATATATTCCTATAAAAAAAAATATCGGTCCAGGACCTTCATGGGTTGAAGGACTTAAACACGTTAATGGAAAATATATATGCAAACTAGATGCAGATGACTGGTTATTAAATGATTTTCTAAAAGATATAAAAAGAATTTTTGAAATAGATCGACATATCGGTATTGTTGTTGCATCCGCATATGATTATTTAGAAGGAGAAAACAATGGAAAATTGTTTTCTGTTACTACAACAGACAAGGAATTAAAAGCACACGAATTTCGCAAACGCCTCTTAAAAGAATTTTTTATGCGTATGCCTAGCACAGTATTGCGGCATGAGGCAATAAAAGATGCCGGGCTTCCAATCGCTGAATTGTATATAGGACATGATTGGGAGTATTTCCTTCGTATTTCAAAAAAATGGAAATGCTTTTTATTAGAAAAGCCTGGGGCAGTTTATAGACTCCATTCAATGTCAGTAACGAAAAACTCAGCTAGAAGTAATAGAATAATCAAAGATTTTCAGTTTTGGCTTGACGTTTCATCAAATAAAGCTACCCCCCATTATATTAATAAAAAAGAAAGAAGAGTATTAGCATTAGCTATGGCACAAACATATTTAAGAATACAGGGCGTACCGAATTATAATGTTTTATTTAATTATCGATATCCTCGGTTTGTTATTAACGTTATAAAGCTTACAGCGAAAGAATCACCATTAATAGTGCCTTCTATTATATGGTTTTTATTGCGAGGGATAGCAATATTACTTAGAAGAAAAATACTACCGACAAATACGAAAATAGATAACGAGGCTCTGTCTATAAAATATCTTTTGCCGAACTCAGATTATACAATTAATAAAGAGACATAGGGCATATGAACAACAAAATAGAATGTTGAATGCAACTTGAAATAGAACAATTTGTTGTGAGCATGTTGTTTTTTTAAAAATATTGAACGTTTTCCATTTTATTGATTTTCATACAAAACTCATCTATTAGATATGGCAACTCATCCTTTCTTTACTATCCTTACCGCTTCTCTGAACAATGGAGCAACTCTAAGAAAGACATTGGAATCCATAAAGAACCAAAGCTTCCAGGATTTCGAACATATAGTTATTGACGGAAATTCTTACGACGAAACCCTGGAAATTCTCAAACAATTTGAAAATACATATAATCTATCCTGGATTTCGGAACCGGATAAGGGTATAGCAGATGCGCTAAATAAAGGACTTGCTCGTGCCATAGGGCGTTATGTATTGGTGATTCAGGCAGATGATCAATTGTTATCCTCAAAAAGCTTGGAAAACGTATATCCCATGTTGCGGGACGAACTATTCGATATATATAATTTCCCTGTTATTCTGGATCATCCCTTTTCAGGGAAAGTACTACTTAGGCCTATTCGAATTCTTTGGTGGAATCATTTCAAGTTTATATTCTTGCATCAAGGTTGTTTTGTAAGTCAAAGGGTATTTAAAGAGATAGGAGGATTTCGAAATAAATTTTCTATTGCTTTAGATTATGATTTTTTTTATCGGGCTTTGTTAAATGGTATTAAGGTAAAATTCGAAAGTTATCCTGTTTCACTCATGGGCGGTATGGGGGTCGGGAGTAATCAGGATTTTTTAATAAAACGTCTTAATGAAGAAATTCTTGTACAGAATCTTAATGAAAGAAATCCCTTTTGGCGGATTGCTCAATTGATTTTCCGAACTTTTTATTTACCTTACAAAATCCACCTTTTCCCGAAATTGAGAAGGCATTTCTACAAAAGATAGATATCAATGCTTAAAATACTAGTTATCACTAAACGTCAATACACCAATAAGGATCTTCTTGATGATCGCTTTGGGCGCCTGAGGGAACTGCCGTTGGAACTGGCTTTAAAGGGGCATAAAGTTTATGGACTATGTCTCAGTTATCAAAAAAAAGAAGAGCAAAAGATTTTTGACGGTCCAGTTGAGTGGCAAAGCATTAATGCCGGAAAATTGAAAATATTGGGTTTGCTTAAGTTTATCAAGCGAGCCACGCAGGTTGCGCCGAAAGTTGATGTTATCTGGGCTTGTTCAGATTCCATTTACGGAATTATCGGTGCCATGCTGTCGTTGAAATATAGTATACCCTTGGTCTTTGATCTCTATGACAATTTTGAGTATTTTCTGATGGCCAGGTTACCCGTCATAAAACAACTTTATCGCTGGGCTATAAGAAATAGTGATGCATTAACCTGTGTGAGTCGGCCCCTTGCCAGACTTATGATATCTTACGGGAAAGATAAGCGTGTTTTTGTCATTGAGAATGCCGTTCAAGAAAATTTATTTAAACCGCTGGATAAAATTGCTTGCCTTAAGGCTTTGGGTCTTTTGCAAGATGTTCGTTTTATTGGAACAGCCGGCGCCCTTGATAAAAATCGCGGTTTTCAGTTTCTTTTGCATGCCTTCGATAAACTCAAAGGAAAATATCCAGATCTTCATCTGCTCCTAGCCGGACCGTGCAATATACACATTCCTTACGACAACAGAATCCACTATCTGGGGGTGTTGCCTTTGGAGAAAGTTCCTCTTATTTTAAATGCTCTTGATGTTTCGGTTATCTGCAATCGAGAGAATATGTTTGGTAAATATTGTTTCCCTCAAAAGGCAAGAGAAATTATGGCATGCAATATACCCTTAATCGCTGCTCGAGTGGGAAGCATGGCGGAATTCTTTAAAGATCATCCAGAATGGCTTTTTGCCCCTGATGATGTTTCTGATTTGACGCGAGTACTTGAAAACAGATTGCGGGATCGAAGGACAGCCTATAAAAATGTACTATCCTGGTCAGATATAGCCACTGAGTTAGAAAATATCTTTATCAATCTCTCTAAATATCAACAATTATCTTGAAGTCATCGATTCAATTAAATCCACATATTTTTGTTCAATAATGCTCCAATCATAATGCTTTAAAACGAATCTCCTACCCTCTTTTCCCAGCGAACAGCGCAGTTCATCATCATTCAGCAGAAGAATAACCTTTTCTGCTATTTGTTGTATGTTTTTTTGTGGAACCACGAGTCCGGTTTTCCCGTCTATAATGATGTCCCGTAATGCCGGAAGATCACTAACCACGGCTGCACATTCACACCCCAAAGCCTCTACCAAAACAAGGCCAAATCCTTCTGCAATAACGGACGGGAATACGACCACATTTGACGACTGATAAAGCGCCGGAAGCAGATCATTTTTCACAGCCCCCAGAAAGTGGACATGGGCACTTATCCCCAGATTGACACACCGTGATTTCAAATCGTCTTTTTCAGGACCGTCTCCAGCTATACGTAAACATACTTTGGGATGTCTTTTGAGAATCAATGGCAGAGCATCTAAAAGATATCGAAGTCCTTTTTTTTTAACCAAACGGCCTACAAACAAAAGTGACCCGTTGTTTTTCCGTGTTTCCGGCGGAATAAAGAGATTTTGCAAATCAACCCCCATGGAGATCACGTATACTTTTTCGTGACCGACGTTGAGTTTAATGACCTCCTTACGCATGGCATTACTAACAACGGTAACGGCGGTGGAGTTTGACACAATGTAACGTTTTACTATCTTATTTATATTGCCTTGAAGCGCAAACAGATCACTACCATGGGAGGTACAAAGCAGTGGGGGGGCAGATTTAATAAACAGACGTGCCAGCAATGCAACCAATCCCTGAGGAATCAGCCAGTGAGCGTGAATCAAATGAAACTGGTATTTCCGGAGTAACCGGATGAGTGCAAAAAGCTCTCCCAGGAAAAAAAAAGGCAACAGTCCGAATTGCCACGGATGATGTTTTAACTTGGATAAAATGCCACCTTGGTAGGCCAAACGCTCCCATGGTTTAAAAAAATAACGGAACCGCTTTATATGTATACCCGCCAAATTATCTTCTGTTTTGGATCCTGGATAATTCGGGGCAAGCACATAAACGCGATAATGTGTCCTGAGTCTATTACAAAGCTCAAATACAAACGGAGGATCTTCATCGCCTTTCCAGCGAGGAAAGGTGGATGTTAGTACTAAAACCCGTTTAAGATCTTTCACTTTGTTCCATCACTTTTTTCAAAACGCATCTGGCAAATCTGATCTGAAATGAGTCCCATCATAAATATCAGAACAGAGGTCGTAAACAAAAGCGCACTCATATTCGTAAAACGGTGTGAGATGATAAACGTATAACCATAATATGACAAGCCCAACGCAAACATGATAAAGCTTACAGGAAGAAAGACTCTCAATGGAGAATAAAGGGTACATATTCTGATGATGATCATAAAAAACCGTACGCCATCATTAATTAGCCTTATTTTGCTTTTTCCCATTTTCCGCATTTGAATATTGATGGGAATATATTTTAAACTCCTGCCGCTTCTCAAAGCGCCCAATGTCAGTGTTGATGGATATGAATACGTATTTGGAAGAAGGTTTACGAGTTTCCGTGCAAGATCTGATTTAATCGCACGAAATCCTGAAGTAAGGTCTTTCACGGGAAACATCGCCACATAAGATGCAAGCCAGTTATAAATTTTGTTCCCAAAAGCGCGTCCAATTGAAGATTGCCCCCTAATCGATCGCGCACCGACAACCGTGTCATATTCTGGAAAATATTCCAGCATTTTTGCGATGTCCTCCGGATCATGCTGGAAATCGCCATCCATAAACACCAGAATATCCCCCGATGCATGCCTTATCCCGCTTTTAACGGCAGCACCATTACCAATATTATAAGGATGGTTGTGAACTTTAGCGCCGGCATCTTTAGCTATGACAGCCGTATCATCTGTTGAACCATCATTGACAACGATAATTTCAAAGTCAGGATAAAGTGACCTGATTTTTGAAACGATATCACCGATGGTCTGTGCTTCATTGTATGCCGGTATGATTATTGAAACTTCTGTCTTATCCATCTTCAATCCCCAGCCCTTTTAATAAGAGCTATCTCCAAATTTTAACGCAGACGTCCTTCAGACAAAACTCTGGTCAAATTCTTATCTCGCCTTATCAACCGCGCAGTAACCCATGCTTTCTCCCTTTCTGAATCGGACATTATTAAAAAAAGATTTCTGATATCTTCTTCATCCTGGACTCCACCTGCCATCAACTTCATGCAGACCAAATATTCTTTTGGATATGGATAAAGAGGGCCTGTATGAGGAGAATCCATACTTTTTAAGCCTTCCAGCTCCCATTGAAAATTTGCAATCAATATATCAAGTTTTTTGAATCGTTTTTCCAGATCGGTTATGATTATCAAATCATGTTTTAAGGGATCTGACGGATCTTTCGATGCTTCAAAATTCTCAACCTCAAACTTCCCTCCAAGTTCTTGTTTTAAAAATGACGCGAATACCTTTCCCATATTGTCAATATTTTTTTTATCGACTCCGCAAAACAAGAGTATGTCAACATCAATTGTTGTTCTGGGAATACCATGCATAATGACTGCTTCTCCACCGACAATTGCGGCAAGTCGTATAACATTAGCTTGTTCAGAAAAACTATCAATGCATTCTGTGACTATTTTTAATAAGCTTTTCATATGCTTCTTCCGGTGAAATATCATACATTTGTGCCATCCGCTCTAAGCTCTCATCCAGGCGCTTCTCTGCCTCTGCTGATCTCTGCTCAGGCGTCAATTTTAAAAATGCCTCAATCATTTCAATCCATTTTCTTTTCAATATATCAGACACGTCGACCTCTATTAGCAACTATCTCTATCGCACTTGACTTAAGTTGTTTCAGTGCACTTTAAATGTGACAATATCATTATTTTTATAAACAGGGCAACAAGAATTGGCTATATCCCTATCTTGAATTGAATTTCTCTTTGCGTCCTTCTTAAGATAGTCGTTTTAATCATGACTGGGGAACAACTCTGAGCTCATGATTTCCATTTTCGCCAGCCAAAACAAAGATGCCGTTATTAAACACCCGAAACCGTATTTTATGCTTCGCAATAAATTAATGGATGAGGCTTCAGCAAAGTACTTTGTCGGGCAACTCACCTTTGCCACCCTATAACCAAACCATAAAATTTGAGACAGCATCTGAGTATCAAATACAAAATCATTTTATTATTTCCGAATTATTTGGCGTTTGGCTTTTCTGACAGAGTCGAGTTAATCAACAAAACTGTTGAAAGTGCGCGGGGCATAATCCTGGCATCCAGCCAGGCAAGTATCGCATAATATCGATTGCCCCATTTAAAAATTGAAGATAAAAGGTTTAGTATCCATGATTTCCTCGGCACTTTTATTTTTTGAGGCTTGAGCTTTTGGATTATGGAAAAACACAAAACCGCAAAACACATTGTGACTTTATCAAGGGGACCCAGAACCTTTTGTATAGCAACCGGTCTAAACCCGGCATCTTTTAATCGATCAAACATCTCATTGATTTCATACCGACGGAAATGACCTACAAAACGATCATCCATGGCAAAATAAAATTTTCTATGGGGAAAGGTAACAATGAAATGACCCGATGGTTTCATAACCCTTGCAATCTCTTTAATGGCCCGCCTATCATCCCGCAGATGCTCAAGCATCTCTGAGCTGATGGCGTGAGAAAAAGTTCCGGATTTAAACGGCAGGCGAATGCCGTCTGCGACGACATAATATCCTTTTCCATATGAATGTTTAAGAAGTTGTATCGCTGAAAAAGACAAATCTGAATATATAATATCTCGGGATTTCATCATTACAGGCGATATTCCGCTTCCCACCTCTAAAATCAATTCTGTGTTTTCGTTTTCCAGGTTTTTTTCTACAGCCATTTTCCGGAGCTGATAATTATATAAAAAGTTTTTAAGCGCCGTATATTGATTTTCTTCGAAAAAATCCTGGAACCGGTTGGCATGGGAATAATTCATGATAGTTCTTTTTCAGGAAATAATTTGGAAGTAATAAAATTCATTTTCGCCAGACGAAATTTTATGGCGGTATTCAAACACCCAAAACCATATTTTATGCTTCGAAATAAATTAATTGATGATGCTTCATCAAAGTACTTTGTCGGACAGCTCACCTCGGCCACCCTATAATCAAGCCATAATATTTGAGACAACATCTGATTATCAAATACAAAATCATCGGAATTGACTTCAAGAGGTAAACGTTCTAAAAGCTCGCGAGAAAAGGCCCTGTAACCCGTATGGTACTCTGAAAGTTTTGCAGTAATCAGAATATTTTGAACATATGTAAGAAAACGATTGGCGATGTATTTCCAAACCGGCATACCGCCTTTTATGGCATAACCACCGAGAATCCGAGATCCCAGAACACAATGGTAAAGACCGTTTCCGATCAAAGAAGCCATGGCCGGTATAAGTTTTGGGGTATACTGGTAATCCGGGTGAACCATAATGATGATGTCGCCATCCTGCTCAAGGGCCAGTTTGTAACATGATTTTTGGTTTCCACCGTAGCCTCGATTTCTTTTATGAGGGTAAACGATTGTATCGGGCAATGTCCTCGCAATAGACACTGTCTTATCCTGGCTCCCGTCATCAACCACAATAACCAGATCCACAATGTCCTGAGCCATTACCTCATCCCAGGTTCTGCGCAAAGTCTGCTCTGCATTGTACGCCGGCATAACAACAATGACTTTTTTATCCTTATACATACAGATCTCGTTAAGTCGTTCCGATGAAATACATTTCACCCCGATAAAATTGTCTTGGAGCCCTGGTTAAATGGATTGTATATTTAACGGGGTTAAAATTAAATAGTTCTTAGAAATTGAACGGAATAAAAATTTCATGGGATAAATTAAAATAATTAAGTGGTTCAGTAGTTCAAAGGCTTTTACTATCTTCTTTTGATAAAATTTGATTTAATGTTTCAAGATGTTTGCGCGCTTCAGAATACTTTGGATCAATCTGTATGGCTTTTGAGAAAAATACTTTCGCTTTGTTAAATTTCCCCTGTTTATACATTATAATCCCTAATTTATTATAGGCTTGAACGTCATCCGGTTTTAGTTTAATAACTTCGGCATAATGCATGAATGCTTCTGTTGTCTTTCCTTGATTAAGATAAATATTCCCCAGATTATAATGTGCTTTTGAATATTCCGGATCGATTTTGAGTGTTTCCTTATAGAGCAACACAGCTTCATCAAGCTTTCCTTGAGTAGACAGTACATATGCAAGATTATAGTGTACATCAGCATTTTTGGTATCAGTTTGAAGTATTTCTCTATATTGAGATATGGCTTCATCCGGCTTTGACTGTAAAAATAATACATTCGCAAGATTCATGCGCAAATATTCTTTCTGTGGATCCATTTTAAGAGCCCGGCTCATGTACAAAAACGCTTCATCATATTTTTCGCTATCAATCAGAGCTGTTACCAGATTATTTAGCGCATGATTGTTATTTTCATTTATTTTAACGGCATTTTCAAATAGTGCAACACTGTTTTTCCAATGACTTGCCTGGAAGAAGGCACGTGTTATCAATGCTGAAAGGATGATTATGGCTGATACACAAAGAAAGATCTTGTGATAATGCCATTTTTTTAAAATGTCAGGAACACCCCATGCGACGACAATGAAAAGTCCTATCAGGGGTATATAGGTGTATCGATCTGCCATTGCCTGGTTAGATACTTGTACCAATCCGATGACCGGCACAAGCGTACCGAAATACCAGAACAATCCAACCAGCACATACGGATATTGCCTTGATAAATATATTGCCCCCAAAATTACACTTGTAATCAATAAGGCTGCTCCGCAAATCTGCCAGACAGAAAAAGTGCCTATCGAATAAGGATAATAATACGCCAAATTGTGCGGCCAGATCGCTTTTAAAACATAACTTACATAGGAAATAAAGGTAGTTGCGATACGCGTTTTTAGTGGCAGAGCTTCTAATGGTACCATAACCCCGCCGTTTCTCTGAATGAAAAATGTTAAAATGCATTGAATAACTGCCGGGATAAAAAGAGGAACCTTTTCGATAATGAGTTGAAATATTCCTTTAGAGCCATAGTAGGTTGATCTTTCAGATTGCAGATCATAATTATTTTTAAACTGAATTCTTTTAAGCGGCCAGAAGTCGAGCAGAAGCAACACAAATGGAAATGACACCAGCATGGGCTTGGACATAAGGCCTATGCTCAGGAAGATAATAACCAACAGGTAGTTCTTGAAGTCGGGTGCTTTAATATAACGATAATATGCACCAATCATCAACAAACCAAAAAAGGTGCTTAAAACATCTTTTCGCTCTGAAACCCATGCAACTGATTCCACGTGAAGCGGATGAACTGCAAAAAGGGCTGCTACAAAAGCACTTTTCCAGAGCGCTCCTGTCATCCTTAATAAAATAAAAAACAATAACAAGGTGTTTGCGGTATGAAAAGCTACATTTGTATAGTGGTGTCCCGCTGGGTTCAATCCGTACAACTCAGAATCCAGCATATGAGAAAGCCAGGTTATCGGTTGCCAGCTCCCTGCATGCGGAGTTGTAAACGCCCAAATAACACCTTCTACACTTAAACCTTTTTGAACATACACGTTTTTAGTGACATATAAACCGTCGTCCCAATTGACAAAATCAAAAGAGCCAACCTGCCCATAGATTATAACGATCGCCAGGATTAAAAACAGGCTGACCATCAAGTTAAGTCGTTGATAAGATATATTATTAAACATAGTAACTATTCGGCAAAAAGTTTAATGTTCAACCGTTGGTGAATATCGATGTAAAATTTCAAGATTTTTATGCGCTTCGGAATAATTGGGATCGATCCGAACGGCTTTTGAAAAAAATACTTTCGCTTTGTCAAGTTTGCCCTGCTTGAACAGTATTAGCCCCAGTTTATTATACACTTGGACATAATTCGGTTTAAATTGAATTGCTTTGGAAAAATAAGCGACGGCTTCTTTTATTTTTCCCTGACTCACTTAAAAGAACCATTCGAGAATCGTATTTAGCATTAGCCATATCAGCCGTTTTCTCCTACAGGAAATGCTTGATGATAAGGGCGTCTGTTCTGGTATAGCTCCAATCTCTTCTTTAAACCTATAGCAAGTGTTTCAACGTCTTGTTTAGAGGTAAGATTTAAAGCCTTTTTTGCGGTTAAAACCGCCTCATTAAACCGTCCTGTCTCTGCATAAGCCGCAGCAAGGGCATCCAGCGCTAGAGGCTGAATGTTTTGTGTGACTTCACAAAGTTTTTCCGCCAAATTGACCGCTTCTTCGCCATTTCGATATTTTATATTTTCATGGCTTGCGAGAATCCATGACAGATGATAAAGGACCTGTGTTATGTCTTTGTTTACGCTTAATGCTTTCCGATAATTCAATATCGCATCTTCAATTTTTCCCTCATTGACAAAAACTTTGCCGAGGTTGTAATATGCACCTGCATAGGTAGGATCAATCTGAAGCGCCTTATAAAAATAACCAACGGCTTCTTTGCCTTTATTTTGATAGGCAAGAATAGCTCCTAAGTTATTGTACAACTTTGCTTGATCAGGTTTTATTCGTATGGCTTCAAGATAGTACTTGACAGCCCCGACAAAATCACCCTTTTTTTTAAGCGTATCAGCAAGCTCACTGTAAGCTTCAACACAGTCGGGTTTAAAGAGTAAAACCTTTAAAAAATGATTGATAGCCTCATCAATCTTTCCTTTTTCTCTTAAAGTAACGCCTATATTTAGCAACGGAGCAACAAGATCAGGTTTTATTCGTAATGCTTCGTAAAAATGTCTGACAGCTGCTTCAGTATTACCATGTTCTGCCAGAGCCTCACCTATGTTGACGTGTGCTACGCTATTGTCAACGGTCACATTAATAGCATGCTCGAATAGAGTAGTACTGTTGGACCAGTATCTTATTTGCAATCGTGATGTTATCATGAGGATTGTGAGAACTACTGTTGTTATTGCGACAAGTCCAATTCTTTTGTAGCGCCATTTTGAGATTAAATCAGGAGTTCCCCAGGCAATAGTGATAAATATACCGATAAGCGGCACATAGGTGTATCTGTCAGCCATTGCCTGCATCCCTACCTGGACAAGCCCAATCACAGGCACAAGAGTTCCGATATACCAAAGCCATCCCACAACAAAATAAGGTTTTGTTTTTGCCATCATAAAAACAACAACTGTTATTGCCACAAGCAAGAAAGAGGCTCCTGCAATCTTCCACAAAAGTATGTCCTTCGGATAAGGATAAAAGACTGAAAGGTTATGAGGCCAGATCATCTTCCCGATGTAGCTAGCATAGGAAACCATAGCATTAGCAATCCTGACTTTAAACGGAAGCGCATCTAAAGGACTGACTGCCCCGCTAATATTCTGAACAAGGTAGGTTGCAACACTCGATGCTGACGATAAAACGAATAAAGGAATTTTTTCCAAAATCAAAGAAAGAGGGAACCGTCCCTGTTCTGATTTGTTCCCATATCCTGACTTTTCAAATTGAAAACGTTTCAGTGGCCAATAATCCAACAAAAGGAGTACAAACGGCAGGGTCACCAGCATGGGTTTGGCCATAAGTCCAAGAATAAAAAATAGCAGAACAAGCAGATATCTATCAAACCCTGAGCGTTCAACATAGCGGGTATAACTCCATAAGGTCATTATCCAGAAAAAAGTGCTTAACACATCTTTACGTTCCGCTACCCATGCAACAGATTCCACATGGAGGGGATGAAGCGCAAACAGGGCGGCAACAAAACTGCTTTGCCAAAAATCTCCTGTCATCTTCTTTAAAACAAGAAACAGTAACAAAGTATTTAGTATATGGAAAAGCACATTTGTCAGATGATGCTGTCCCGGGTTCATCCCGTAAAGTTGGCAGTCCAACATGTGAGAAAGCCATGTTAATGGATGCCAGTTGCTTGAACGTACAGTAGTGAAACACCAGGCTATGCTCTTTAAAGTCAATCCATCCTGTACATATTGATTTTGGGTGACATACGATCGGTCATCGTAATTCACAAATGGATAATTTCTAACCTGCCAGTAAACGGCAAGTATGGAGATGACGAGAAACAGACAGACCAGCAACTCCGGCCTCACGTTGAAAAAAGTATTTTTTCGAGTTTTTTTAATGGTCATGGTTAAATTGAATAGGACACCCCGGTACCATCTGCTGGCCTGTCCCGATATTTACGGGGAGCTACAGGGCAAGCAGATTTTCACGGATATACACAGATGACATGATTATTCATTCATTAAAAATCATAAAAATCTGTGCCATCTGTGTTCAAAAATATTTCTACGTTACGATATTATTGCGACGACATTTTAACCCGAATGTCCCATATCGTATAGCCGTTATTTTCGTAAACTTTTTTCCAATATTTTTTTTCAAGGGTTAAAAAGCGGTTAATATTATCCTTCGAAAAATTATCTTTTAAATATTTGTTGACCAGATCGGTGCGCATTAGAATGTGTGTAACCCCCATGGATAGAACATATCTAACAAACTTTTCTTCACTCTCAGCATTGTTTACCATCTGGCCAATAGTATTCATGCCAAATGAAGGTTCATTTTTATAATCTCTGTCAAGGTAATATCCTCGCCGGCCCAAAAACATGGTAAAAATTATGGCATTTTCAGGCAGGTTTTCGTTGATAAATTTTACAGCAGTGTAGTCCAAAAGATGACGTTTCAGAAAAGCCTCTCTGGTTTCCTTGCCCAACACATAGGGAATTGGATTTATAATTTCTATTCTTTTTTTTAAATAAGTAAGATTAAACATCAGTAAGATGGCTACACTCGTAAAAACAAAAATCTTGGTTATTGATTTTACATGTTTCCCGAACCGAAGAGAAGAATAAAGCGTTCTCTCCTCCAATTTATCCAAAAGATCTTTTATTCCCATGACAGCCATGATGGCAAGGAACGGTAAAACAGGAAGAATATAACGAACCTGTTTGGCGGTTAAAAAATATGCCATAATTATAAAAATAACCGAAAAGAACATAAATAGAAATTTATCTTTGCCATACCTTTTGTTAAGCAATACAAAAGGCAAAAATAAAATAAATATTGGATTCAGAGAACCTTGAAAGTACTGGTAACTGTTGTCTTCCCCTTGAAAAAACATACGTATTGGAATCAATAAGGTTTCCCATAAACTTTCGCCATACATGATTTCTCTCATTTTAAAAAAACTGATCTGTCCGGTTTTTTCGGTTGCCCTTTGCTGCAAACTACTTCTTGAACCGAATGATGATGTAATGAATCAATAAGACTATTAAACAGTGGATAAAACGGATTTCCTGTTTGAAAATAATTTTTCAAATACCAGGGCGACGCCAAAAATGCGGTTACAACAAAAAACAATATCCCATACTGGAGTGCTGCCGTCTGTCTGCGAGTATCCCGCACAACACTTAGCATCAAAAACATATTCATAATAAACCAGGCAATAATGGCATTATATTTTGATCCGATGGCTATTCCCATGCCTAAAGAAGAAATAAAAAGCCATTTGAATGCCTTATATTCTGAATCACGCCACTTTATAAATGCCAGAACACTGCCGGTGGTAAAAAACGTCATCCCCAAATCGATATATGCCGATGTGGACAGCCAGACGACGATGGGCGTTGTGATAAAAATAAGCATACCCAGCAAACCCCAATTACGGCCGAACTTTTGTTTAAGATAGAGATAAATCAGCCAACCAGTGGCAAGTCCGAAGCCAAGATGAATGAATTTGGGCGCGATATCATTTTTAAAATAAAGGCAAATAGCATAAAGCAGATTGATGTTCATGGGATAGTAGGCGTAATTCGCCCATGGTATTTCATAAATTCTGCCGTGTTTCAGCCATAGTTTGGGAACAGCCAGATGATGAATGAGGGCGTCTCGGGATATGGGAGGGGTAAAATTCAGGATAATTTCCGTGCACAAAAATACGATAATCGTGGTACAAAAAAGAAATGTGATTGTATTTTCTAAAGGTTTACGATTCATGATTTTTAGTAAAAACTCTGTCGATAAGGACGTTTTCCCTGATATAATTCCAATCTCTTTTTTAATCCTAAAACCAGTTCTTTTGGTCCCTGATTCAAAGCCAGTTTAAGTCCTTTTTTAGCTGTTAAAGCCGCTGCATCAAATTTTCCCGTCTCTGCGTAAGCCGCAGCAAGAGCATCCAGAGCCAGCGGCTGATTATACCGGGTTATTCTACAAAGCTTTTCAGCCAGTTTGACCGCTTCTTCTCCATTTCGATATTTTTCATCCTCATAACAGGCCAATATCCATGCCAAGTTATATAGAGCTTCTGTCATATCCGGACTGAAACGTAAAGCTTTCCGATAATTCAGTATCGATTCTTTAATTCGTCTTTGATTGGCAAAAATTTTCCCCAGGTTATAATACGCACCCGCATACCCAGAGTCGATTCGAAGTACCTCATAAAAATGAATAATGGCCTCTTTATCTTTATTCTGACAAGCCAGTATTACACCTATGTTGTTATGGGCTTCCGCATAATTTGGATTTATCTGCAATGCTTTGAAATAAGGATCAAGCGCTTCATTAGGTTTCCCACTCTGATCTAAAGCATGCCCTAGTTCACAATAGGCGACGCTGTTATTATGAGTCACTTCTACAGTATGTTTGAAAAGTGTTATTCCATTTTGCCAATAACCTACTTGAAACCAAGTACAGACCATATAGAAAAAAAGTATTATACTTGAAAATACTGCCACTACAGTTTTTTGATATCGCCATTTTGCTGAAATATCTGCCATTCCCCATGCAACAATAATAAAGAGACCAATTAATGGAACATATGTGTACCTGTCTGCCATTCTTTGGATGCCTACCTGAACCAACCCAATTACAGGAACCAGAGTTCCAAGATACAAGAACCAGCCGGTAATTAGATAAGGAAACCTTCGCCGGTTCAAAATCGCCAGGCCTGAAAGAACCAAAAGCAATGATCCAGACATCATGACCTGTAGAAGATGCCACTCCCGAAAGGGATATAAAACCGCCAGATGTAAAGGCCAGATCATCTTTCCGATGTAAACTGTGTAGGAAACTATTGCATTGGTGACTCGTGCCATTAATGGAAGATATTCTATTGATGATACGGCACCTCCGTGCTGCTGAACAAAAAAGGTTATAAGGCTTGAAGCTGCAGAAAGAATAAACAGAGGGATCTTCTCTCGAACCAGACAGACAATGGCCTTGAAGATCGGGATCTGCTGTTTATGAAGCATATATTGAAAGCGCGAAAGAGGCCAGAAATCAAGCAACAATAAGACAAAAGGCAACGTCACAATCATTGGTTTTGCCATCAACCCTAAGATAAAAAGAATAATTAATAATACATAATATTTTTTTTTGGGGTGCCGGACATACCCAGTATAGGCCCACATGCTTAGAATCCAGAAGAAAGCGCATAGAACATCTTTACGCTCTGCAACCCATGCAACGGATTCCACATGTAATGGATGTATGGCAAAAAGAGCTGCAACAAGTGCACTTCTCCAGAGAACTCCGGTTAAGTATTTGAAAAAAAGGAACAGTAAAATGCTGTTGGCAATATGGATCTGAAGATTCGTCCAGTGGTGCCCCATAGGGTTCAAACCATAAACCCTAAAATCGAGCATATGAGACAGCCAAGTCACTGGATGCCAGTTTGCTGCATAGCCGGTGCTAAAAGCCCAAATAATATTCTCAAGTGTTAAGTTGCCTTTAATATGTGGATTTTCGACAACGTACAACCCATCGTCATAATTTATAAAATCGAATTTTATGACTTGCATATATGCCAAAAGGGATGTTGCCACAAGGAACATGCATACGATTAACTCAAGCTTCCTCTTTTTAATAAAACGTTCCATTATTGGAGTCTTATATCTTTTAAAAGATTAAATGGCTTGTAAAAAATATTTGGTTTCTTCAGGACTTCGGTAATACCGGAATGTATTGGATCGATTAATGTTTTTGGTATAAAATAATATAGAAGGTTTTGAAAAGTTGTCAAAGAAATCCGCAAAGATTTGTCTTAATGGTACCCAACAACGTCATTGGCAAAAAGTGAAAGTTAAGCAATAGTTTCATTGGAGACAATAAAAAAGGAGGGGCAAGCCCCTCCTTTTTTTTATTTTTCATCGTCAGTTATATCATTATGGAGACAGATTGCCATCATTGTCAACCGTATAAGTGGTGTCAGAACCTACGTGCTTAAATGTCAAAGTCGTCGCAGTGACCGTACCATCTTGATTATCTTGTAGAGTTCCGGTAGGCGTTATTTGAGTAGTATCAATGGTATAACCAAAACCGGTATCAGTTGGTGCTACGATGGTGACAGTGGACGTTGTATCTGCAAAGTACGCCATGGCCGTATTATAAAAATTCTTGGCCGCACTTTGGGCCGCCGAGTTCTGACCTCTTGTTCGATAGGCCAGAAAGTTGGGAATGGCAATGGCCGCCAGAATACCGATAATCGCGATAACGATCATCAACTCGATGAGTGTAAAACCTTTTTGATCCTTTTTTCTTAATTTCTGTAACATGTCCTTCCTCCTTTAAATGTTTTATGTGTGTTAATTGTTTTATAAATGTTGTCAAAAAACTTAAGGCTTACAAAAAAACTGCTTTCAAAAAGCACTTCTTTTATTCTATCACCCCCTTTGACATTCACTTTATATTATTTTTTAATGTTTGTTTTCATGAGATGCAAATTATATGCCATGTAACTTTAAAGCATTTATAAATAGCATAAAGGCTTGTTTTTATATCTATATATTAATAATCAAAAACATCCTACCATTTTTCTTTTTAAATTATTATGACAAATTTTGTCATAAAAAATAAATATTGTCATCTTTATAACGCTGTTATTTTTTGGGAACAAGTCAGTCTCAAATAAGCTTTAGATATGTAATTTAGTCCCGGGATAAATTCTTCATGAGAAATGCGGTTTGTAACGATTTGTATTTATTCGTAACCGTTCACAGGTTCAGGGTTCAACGTTCAGGGTAAGGACAATCAGAGATTAAAGACCAAAGCTCGTTCCTCCCAGCCAGGAGAAGAACCCCTCTGAACCGGAACCTGGGTCAGGTTTACTTTACAAATCCAACTTACTCATACGATACCGAAACGTTCGAAAGCTGATATCCAGGAGTTCCGCCGCTTCTTGCTTTTTACCGTTGGTGCATTCAAGTGCCTTTACCAGATACGCTCTTTCAATTTCCTCGAGGATGGCATCCAACGACACCCCGTTTCTCACCTCATCCAGATCGAAACGCCTGTGTTTAACACCCTCGATCCATCTTCGTTTGTGAACTGAAAGTGCCAGACTGTCCGGCAGGATAATGTTGGTGCTTGAAAGTGCCACACTCCGTTCCATCAGATTTTCAAGCTCCCGAATATTGCCGGGAAAATCGTATTTGTTTAAAAGATCTATGGCATATGATGATATTTTGGTGACTTCTTTGCCCATTTCACGTGAATATTTTTCCAGAAAATGCTGTGCAAGCACACGAAGATCGCTTTTTCTTTCCCTAAGAGGCGGCATTTTTATTTCAATGACATTGAGTCGATAAAAAAGATCTTCACGAAAATTCCCGACAATCACCTCATCTTCAAGCTTCTTGTTGGTTGCAGATATGATTCTGATATCAACGGATACATCTTCGTTACTGCCAACAGGTTTGAATACGCGTTCCTGGACAGCCCTTAGCAGCTTCACCTGTATGGGAAGGGTGAGTTCCCCGATTTCGTCCAGAAAGATCGTCCCCTTGTCTGCGGCTTCAAAAAGTCCTTTTTTATCGTGGGTTGCCCCTGTAAAAGACCCTTTTTTATGACCAAAAAGCTCACTTTCCATCAATGTTTCCGGAATACCCCCACAGTTTACAACAACAAAGGGGTTGTTTTTTTGCTTACTCTCGTCATGTATGGCTTTTGCGATCAATTCTTTGCCGGTTCCGCTTTCTCCGGTAATGAGAATGCTTGTCTTGGTTTTGGCCACCTGGCGGATAAGATTGTAAATATTTCTCATAATCGGGCTGTTCCCGACAATCTTTTCAAAATGAAGGGTTTTCTTGAGCTCATCATCCAGAATCTCTTTTTCATGCTCGATGGTTCTGAGATTCAGGGCATTTTTGATGGTTTGTTTTAACTCTTCATTGTCGAAAGGTTTTGGGACAAAATCGTAGGCTCCCTCGTTCATGGCTTCTACCGCAGCCTCGGTGGATGCATAGGCTGAAATCATAATGACCACAGTATCTTGACTCTGTTCTCTCAATGCCTTTAAAACATCAATTCCAGTAATATCTCCGAGCCTGATGTCACATAGCAAAAGATCGAAAACTGTTTTTTTAATCATGGATATGGCATCTCGACCATTTCCCGCGCATGTAACCTTATATCCTTCTTTGCCCAGCAAGACTTCCAGCAATTCGCGCATGCTGAGTTCATCATCTACGACCAGTATATGAGGTGTGTTATTTTCCATTATTCATTCATCATTAGTTGTTGATTATTGAACATTGGTTGTTGAGTAACTTTACACTGTTTTTTTGAAATCACAAATCTCAAGCATCAAATTCCAAACAAACCTCAAATTTCAAATACCAATAACCCAAACTATTTTGATTATTCCAGTTTGGAATTTTGAATTTCGGTCATTGTGATTTGCCTGCCCTGTTAAATAAATCGTAGATTTAATGCGAAGCATTATTTAACAGGGTAAATGGTTTGGGATTTGTTATTTGGAATTTCCACCGACTCAACGACTCTACGAAAAATTGCTATATTTTATTGGTCCTGATAAACGATCTTCCCCCCCACCATAGTCAACACTGCTCTGCCTTTTACATCCCAACCGTCAAAAGGCGTATTTCGACTGAGTGATTGGAACCTGTCGGCATCTATGCAATATGATATTTCAGGATCTATAATAGTAATATCGGCTGTTTTTCCTATTTCTAAACCAGTTTTTAATCCGAGTATCCGCGCCGGATTTTTTGACATTTTTTCAATTAGATCCGTTATGTCAATTATTCCAGCTTCAACCAGCTTCAACCCTAAAGGAACCGCGGTTTCAAGGCCGATGATACCGTTAGCAGCCTGATCGAATTCAACGGCTTTCTCAATTAAAGAATGCGGGGCATGATCAGTGGCAATTGCATCAATGGTGCCATCGGCGAGTCCCTGACAAATGGCTTCTCTGTCTTGTTCGGTGCGCAACGGAGGGTTCATTTTGTTATTTGTATTATAATCTTTTATAGAAGCATCGGTCAAAGAAAAATAATGCGGTGCTGTCTCTGCGGTAACAGGCACCCCTCTTTTTTTCGCATCCCTTATCGCCCTGACAGATTCCCTGGTGCTGACATGAGCGATATGAACGGGAACTCCTGTTAATTCACACAGTGCGATATCCCTTAAAACCATGATGCTTTCAGCAGCATTGGGTATCCCGGAAAGACCCATTTTTGTTGCAACCGCGCCTTCATTCATTGCACCGTCTGAAACCAGATCAAAATCCTCACAATGGGAAATAACCGGCAGATTGAATCTGCTTGAATATTCTAATGCCCTTCGCATCAATTGACTGTTCCTCACCGGGTTGCCATCGTCGGATACGGCGATAGCCCCTGCGTCCTTTAGCTCTCCATAGTCACAAAGACGATCTCCTTTTAGCCCCTTGCTGATCGCAGCAACCGGATAAACACGGACAATATCTGCCTTAGCGGCCTTCTTTACTATATATTCCGTAACCTGCCTGCAGTCATTGACCGGATTTGTATTCGGCATACAGCATATTGCCGTAAATCCGCCAAACGCCGCTGCAAGGCTACCTGTTTCAATGGTCTCTTTGTATTCATATCCTGGATCCCGAAGGTGAACATGCATATCAATCAATCCCGGAGCAACGATTTTACCGGAAGCATCAATTATCTTAGATTTTTTATTATCATCGCCTGCAAGGGCATCTTGTTTAATCTCAACGATGTTGCCATCCTCTATGACTATATCCAGAATATCGTCCAAGTTTCCGGGATCAATGACCCTTCCACCCTTAATCACCGTCAGCATTACGTGTTCCTCCCGTCACCAGGTATAAAAGGGCCATGCGCACAGCAACACCATTTGTTACCTGTTCAAGAATAATCGAGTACGGTCCATCCGCAACATCATAGGCAATTTCAACCCCTCTATTTATCGGTCCTGGATGCATAATCAACACATCATCTTTTGCTTTTTTCAGTTTGGCATTTGTCAAGCCATATATTTTCGAATATTCACGTTCGGACGGAAACAAAAAATGCTGCTGACGCTCTTTTTGTATCCGCAGCATCATGATAACATCTGCATCACATATCGCTTCTTCCATATTATGTGTTACAGAAACGCCAAGAGTTTCGATGCCTTTTGGAATCATCGTTGGAGGACCTGACAGAACAACATCAGCACCCATCTTTGTAAACCCGATACTGTTCGACCGTGCCACCCTGCTGTGAGATATATCGCCGATGATGGCGATCCGAATGCCTGAGATTCGACCTTTATTTTCCCTTACCGTCATCAAATCGAGAAGAGATTGGGTGGGATGAGCGTGCATACCGTCACCGGCATTGATAACGGGCGACTTTAACATTTTTGCCAGCAAATGCGGAGCACCTGCTGAAGTATGTCGGATCACAATCACATCAGGTTTCATGGCTTCCAGATTCCGACCCGTATCGATTAAGGTTTCTCCCTTAACCATACTGCTGCTACTTGCGGATAAAGACAGGCTGTCGGCACTCAAACGTTTGGCGGCAATATCAAAAGACGTCCGTGTGCGCGTGCTCGGCTCGTAAAAAAAAAGCACAACGGTTTTGCCCCTTAATATTGGAACTTTTTTAATGGGCCTTTCAGATATTTCCCTCATTTTGTCCGCTGTATCCAAAATCAGGGTTATTTCATCAACAGAAAGGGATTCCATATCCAAAATATCTTTTCTTGAAAGCTTCATGCCTCTCCTGATTTCCGATTTTTGACATAAAATACGCAAATTTTACGAATGTCATCTTACTTGAGTAAATGCCCTATCCTATTCCATCTCACACCGAAATTTTCCTTATCCCATGACCAGTATATCATTAAGGCTTTTCCTTTTACAGCTTTCAAATCGACAAACCCCCAAAATCTGCTGTCATAGCTCTGGTCACGATTGTCTCCCATTACAAAAAGCGAATGCGGCGGAACAACAACCGGCCCGAAATTATCCCTGGGCTGAACACTTGGCGGAAAGATATAGGAATCGGTATGAATGCCGAAGTCATGATTTAAAAGTTTGCTGTTCATATAAACCTGCTTATCACGAACTTCAACCACATCTCCCGCAACACCGATGACCCGTTTGATAAAGTCCTTGCCGGGATCTTCGGGAAACTTAAACACCACAATATCCCCATGTTTCGGGTTTTTTATGGGAACAATTGTCGTCTGTGAAAATGGAACCTTTACACCGTATATGAATTTATTGACCAGAATGTGGTCTCCGATCTTTAGTGTCTCTTTCATGGATCCGGATGGAATTTTGAACGCTTGAATGACAAACGTGCGTATGAACAAGGCCAATACAATGGCCACCAGAATGGCTTCAATATTTTCCCGAAGACCGCTCTTTTTCTTTTTGCGGATGTCATCAGTATCAATTTTATCAGATTTCTTTTTCTTCAACTTTGCTTACACCTTTTTCAAGTTAGGGGCTTCGCCCGGATTGGAATGCTGGAATACTGGAATAATGGGTTCCGGGATAATGCAATGTTGGATTAATGGTAAATTTTGTGTTGAAGATAAAACTAAAACCAGTATTCCATTTATTCCATATTCGAGGCAAGTCATTCAAGTCTCAAAAAATGTCATATATTTTTATTAAGCTGTAAAAATTCCGAAATATTATATCATTCTCATAAAAACTCTTAAAATAATATTACTTAAAATGCCGGCCGCGACATCGTCCAAAACAATTCCGATTCCCCCTGAAAATTTATTTTCTAAAAATCGGATCGGATAGGGTTTCCAGATGTCCAGTGCCCTAAATACCAGAAAACCTGCAGTCACCGAAGTCATGTTAAAAGGCAGACCGAATAATGTCAAGATAATGCCTGCAATTTCATCAATAACAATACATCCGGGATCTTCTGTCCTTAATATCTTTTCAGCCTCATTGGCGATCCATATGGCACACAAGATAAATATCAGGGTCAATAAAACAGCAATCGAAAAATCGATTTTCGAAAGAAAAAAACAAAGGGGGAGCCCAAGAACAGATCCAAAAGTGCCGGGAGCAAAAGAGATGTTCCCGATATAACAGCCGGTCGCAAGAAACATGACCGATTTCTGTTTAAAATTCATGGCTTGTCTCTATATTCCGGCACCTTATTTGTCAAGAAATAGTATTGAATACAACCGCGAATAGACACGAATAAACACTAATAATTTTATTAATTTGTGTTTATTCGTGTTCATCCGTAGTTAAATGAGACACCAAACACTAACGGTTGATTTCAGGTCTTCTTCGGGAACATCTTCCGGAATTAAAGCGATTTGAGAATTGTATCATAAACCACCCTGATTGGAAGATTCTTCTCAAGGGCGATTTTTTTGCAGATTTCATATTCGGGCACAATCCGTAAACTGCCGTCCAATTCGGCAATACGTTTTACCGCTATTTCACCGTAAACCGTTTTCACCATAATTCTTTCACGGCCAAGCATCCGCCGTTTGGCATGATAGTATCTCACACCCAGCGAACTGCTTTCAGATAAGATACACGCCATCAACACTTCCCGGCAATCTTCCGGACACAATACCTGAACCATCGTAGCCGGCCTGTTTTTTTTCATGAATATCGGAATCCAGTAAACATCCAGCGCACCTTTTTCAAAGAGCCGTTCCATCATGAATCCGAATACCTCGGGATTCATATCGTCGATACAGGTTTCTAATATGACAATCTGGTCGGTTTGATATTCGCCAATCCTCTTTTCCGAGTTCGTTATTTTGGTTCCAAGAATAATTCTCAATAGATTCGGTTGTGATTCCAGCTCACGTTTTCCAGCACCATAACCGATTTTCTCAATAATCATGTCCGGCATTTCTTCAAAAGATTCTGCGAGGGTGGCAATGATCGCCGCACCTGTGGGGGTCACCAGTTCATGGGGAATCTTTGTGCCGTAGATCGGAACACCTTTAAGGATAGCAAGAGTTGCGGGAGCCGGAACCGGAAGGATTCCATGTTGACAGGTGACAAATCCTCTTCCAACAGGGATCGGCGAAGCGATGACGCGATCAATCTCCAAATAATCAACACAAAGCGCCGTGCCTACAATATCGACCAAAGCATCAATTCCCCCTACTTCATGAAAATGGACTTTTTCCCTGGGGCATCCGTGAATTAAGGCTTCAGCATCTGCAATCCTTTCAAAGATATCAAGACTCCTTTGTTTGACTTCGAGGGAAAGCGGACTTTTTTCTATGATGGATGTTATGTCTTCATAATGCCGTGATGTTGTGTCATCTTTTACACGAACCTCCACGCTTTTTGCCTGAATTCCATTGCGAGATACCGTTTCAACCAACACCTCAAACCCTGTTAATGGAAGTGTTTCGAGGCGATCTTTCAACCATTCTACAGGAACACCGAGATCAAAAAAGGCCCCCAAGGTCATATCGCCGCTAATACCTGAAAAACAATCAAAATATGCAATCATTGTTATCTTTCGTTAGTTCGTTAAATCGTTTTGTTGGTTTAATTGGTTTAATTGGTTCATTGCATGAATTTCACTGAATTAAGGTATAGATCGTTTGGATTGATGGCTATAAACAGTTCTGGGTTCAGCCTTCAAGGTCCAGGGCTCGAAATCTCAAACCGCTGAGCTCTGACCTTCTGCATTTTCCTACCTTCGAACCTTCTCTCCTCTGACTTCTGACCTCTGACATCTCGTTCCTAACCTTCTCAATCTCCTGTCTCTCATTCCTGACATTCTCATCTTCTGATCTTCTGCTTACCGCCTCCAACCATCTGCCCCCCTTGCGAGTGCAGCCTGATGATTTCCAGTAAAAGTTCTGTTGTACGGACCATGTCGTCGAGCTTTACGGACTCCCGTACCGTATGCATATCGCGCATACCCGTACCAAGGACGCCTGTAAAGATACCCTTTTCAAAGAAAATATTTGCATCTGCACCACCACCGGTGGTTTTTGTCTCCATTTTTCTTCCGAGGTTTTCAGCTGCCCGGGTGGCAAGTTTGATCACCGGATGATCGTCGGGAATATGGGTTCGAGGAAAATCTTTTTTAATGTTGATATCCACACGGGGAAGTTCGTCATTAGGATTCATTTTTTTGTAATTTTCAATGACTTCATTAAATGAGAATACGATTTCATTTGTAATTTTATTTAGTTTTTCCTCATCATGACTTCTTACCTCGCCTTTGACCTTTACGAGGTTCGGTACGATGTTGGTAGCTATGCCGCCTTCAATGATACCGATGTTGCATGTGGTTTCTTGATCGATCCGTCCCAGTTCAAGCTTTGCAATGGCCTTACTTGCCAGAGAGATGGCATTGATCCCTTTTTCAGGGGCTGCACCGGCATGTGCGTCTTTTCCGTGAACTGTGAATTCAAGATGGTTTGCGGAAGGCGCCCGGGTCACAATTCCTTCTGTGTCGGTGGCATCCAGAGCAAAACCATACGTTGCGGTAATAGCACTTAAATCAAGATGCTTGGCCCCCTGAAGACCGATCTCTTCACAAACGGTAAAAACAAGCTCAAGCGGGCCATACTGCAGATCATTTTCCTTTAATATGTTTAGGGTTTCCAGAAGAATGGCAATGGCACTTTTATCGTCCGCGCCAAGGATTGTGGTTCCGTCGCTGGTAAACGTTCCGTTTTCCAGAACAGCCGTAACTCCCCTGCCGGGTTCCACCGTATCCATGTGTGCATTAAGAAGAAGCGGCGGGGCCTGTGTATTCCCCTTGAACTTTGCAATCAGATTTCCCGAATTGCCGCCGATTTTATCACCGGCATTGTCCACAAACGTTTCTGCACCCATAGACTCGAGTATTTTATTGATTTCGTTGGCTATTACACCTTCTTCTTTAGAAACACTGTCAATTTGAACAAGAAATTTAAATGTTTCCGCCAGTCTTTTTCTGTCGATCATTTCTTCACCTCTATAACGGTTGGCCAGTTGAGCCCGTTCGCCGGTTAAGCCAATCGTCGTAAATCAAAAATCCATTTATTAGATTTGGCTGGTTTATGGACCATTAAGATTTCAGAATATAGTCTTAAATCCCTTATCACTTATCACTTATCCCTGCCTTTCACACAAATAAATAATCAAAAACGGGCAAACCGGTATACAGGACAACAGGCCCAACATAGATACCACAAAAGCGTTGACAAAAATTCAATTATTATTATTATGTCCTAAATTAAGCGATTGTTGAGGTTGCCGCAGATACAAGGAAGATGTCGTTTCGCTTTTAAAATTTGAAACGCTCATTTTAGGTATGTATTTTCTACAATACAACGGAAGTGCGCAGCTTACTGGTGAGGCTCCCGGACTTCAAATCCGGTGTGGGGCGCTAAAACCGTCCCGGGTGGGTTCGATTCCCATGCACTTCCGCCAACGTTTCTTATAATATCAGATAGTTAACATCACTCCAACTCCAATAAAGTGCCACAAGCATTACAATAGGGCTTTTACCTGCAAAGTTCAACCATTTATATATTTGTACTGACATCAATGTCAATCATGACTTTAAAAGGAAGAACATCTAATTTATACTCAAGGCAGTTTGTGCAATCTCATGATCATCTATTCGGAAACGGAAATCTCTGTCTTACCGGGTAAACCTCTCCGATTAAGCCTGTTCAAAGGCAAGTTTATCGAAGTTAAGGAACAAGACAAAGAAGCGATCCAAAAACCAGTAAAAGAAGTTGTAGAAAAGAAATCCGTCAAACCCACCGAAGAGAATACTGGGTACCAGCCCAAATATGATCCAGCATATTGGCCGTTGAAGCCCGGTGGGCCAATTAAGTAGTGTCCATCCACAAACGGCATCTTTCGGCCCTTGGCGGCGTTTTCGATCTTTTGAAATCCTCAAAATAGCACGCTATTCCTCTGGTTTCAAAATCGCTCAGACCTTGCCCCGAACCAAAATCTACCATTTATGGATGGACACTAAGTAGCGGTGGCGGTCGCCTGCGGCGCGTTAGGTTGGCTTCCAGCTCGTATGAGCATACAGCTCGGAGAGAGGAGCGCATTGCTTTTGGATTGATGATTGATGATTGATGATTGCCGGCTATTCTTCAGCCCAATTCTCCATCTTCAACCCTTTAACCCGACTGAACTCTCTCTCATTATTGGTTACCAGTATCCAGCCAAGGCTCAAGGCATGTGCGGCAATGAGTAAATCATTACTTCCGATCGTTTCTCCTCTTTTTTCAAGTTCGGAACGAACATCTCCATAGTATACGGCTGCCTCTTTATCGAACGGCCGGATATCGAGCAGTTCACCTAAAGCGATTAACTTTTCCAAATTCGCTTTAACGTGTCGACTTTTTTTGGCGCCGTTCATCAACTCCGCAAAAGTGATCGCCGACATGGCAAGTTGGCCGGGCTGCAACGACTCCAGGCGCTTCAATACACTGGCGGGTTTACGCTTGATAATATAGATGCAAATGTCGGTATCCAGCATGAAAATCAAAACGGTTCCCTTTCCTGCATGGAAGGCTGATTGCGTCCGTTTTCCATAAAATCGTCCGACAAGCCGGTTAACAACTCGAATACCCGAACTAAATTCCGGGGTTTTTTCCTTAGAACAACTTCATCCCCCCTGCGAAAAATTTCTACCTCAGACACATCGAACTGATACTCTTTGGGCAGACGTACAGCCTGGGAATTGCCGCTTTTAAATATTTTTGCGGTGTTCATGGTATCTCCTGTCAGGATTGTTAAATGGTTATATTAGTTACGATTTTTGATCTATTTTTCAATGTTTATACATTATGTATATACATTTTATCCCGACATGTCAACTCAAAAATCAAGGATCGTTCCGGTTTTGGATTGATGATTGTTGATTGATGCTTGATGCTTGCCGGCGAAGTTTATGAGCTTCGACCTTTGTCTATTCTCTCCCCTCTGTCGTCTGTCGTCCGTCATCTATCGTCCCTCATCCTTCGCCCTCTTCCCCTATCTTCTATTTCCTGCTTGCCCCGTTAAATTTTTCGAAGAAAAGGAGCCTGCCAAGTTAAATTCATGCCAATGACAGCCTGCCCAATTTAATTCTGAAAGACTATTTAATCGGGGCAAGGCGTATTTAACATCGGCGCAGCGAATTTAACTGGGGACTTCTGCCTTCTGCCCTTCCAGCCTCCTTGGCTTCCTACCATCTTCTATTCCGTTTGTCTGTTGGGCCCACTTTCTTGCTTTTCTGTTTCACCAGGACACCCCATATTGATTATTTGTTGCATTCTTGTATAAAATATGTATAAATTGCGTTATGAAATTCGAATGGGATAATGAAAAAAATCATACGAACCTAAATAAACATGGTATTGATTTTAATACAGCGAAAGCACTTTGGGACGATCCCAATCGGATCGAAATTCATACTGGACATCCAATTGAAAACAGAAATATTTTAATAGGTAAAATTGGGAAAAAACTGTGGACCTCAATTTTTACCATGCGCGGCAATACAATTCGGATAATATCCGTTAGACGTGCAAGAAAAAAGGAGACAATATTATATGACCAAAAAGAAAACAGCTAAAAGCACTCAAGAGTTTGATCGTCGATTCGACAATGGTGAAGACATTCACGACCTCATTGACATGTCTAAGGCCAAAGTTATCCGGCACGGCAAGAAAGTTCGGATCACGCTCGATGTTGCAGAAGAACTGATCAAAGAGATTGATCGAATCCGGCAAAATATTGGCGTGGACCGAGGCGCGTTGATCAAGGTATGGTTGCACGAAAGAGTGCAAAAGGAAAAGGCAGATATTACACATTAATGCCCTTTCCAACTTCTGATCTCCGATCTCCGTCATCTTTCGTCCCTTCTTCCTATCGGAGCGGTCGTCCATCTTCCCTCATCCCTCTTCTGCCCTTCCAGCCTCCAACCTCCAACCGCGAAGCGCCTACCTTCTAACCTTCTCTCCTTCTTATTTTCTAACTTTCTGATCTTCTGCGCTTCCGTCCTACCGCTGACCTCTGTCCCCTGTCGCCCCTCGTCCCTCGACCTTCATCAATCGTCCTGCCTCCATCTTCCCTCATCCCTCTTCCTTCGCTCTCCCTTCCAACTTCTGATCTTCTTAACTTCTGCGCTTCCTTCCTACCGCTAACCTCTGCCCTCCTTCCTCCTCCCAAGGTTTTGCGGAATAGATTTTGCCGAAAAACGTCATGATTCAAGACTTTATTTGACAATTTGATTGATTTAACAGGTGAAAATAGTAAGGGAGCAGAATACATAACATATTTATATCTCAACACATACGGCTGAATAAAGGTACTTTGCACGATTTTTGCAGTATAATCGCTTTACGATTATATAAAAAGTCCGTTAACGGACTTAAATATATTAAATCGTGTAATGATTTTATTACTCGTAAAAGGCAAACCACTTGAAAGGGTGGGACGCAAAGCCACTGGCCTAACTCCTGACACATTAGGGTAAAGTAGTAAGAGAAAGCATCAGGATAAGGTAGCAGGGCTGCCGGGTGGATACAGCACCTTTTTAGCTGCATCTTCCATGGCAAAGATCGCAGTAAAAACAAGAGGTGATGTTATGCATGCCTTAAGCCATATTTTTTTAAAACCTATAAAAACCCGTCTATTATCATTGTCTTCATTGGCCTTTCTAATTCTTCTCGTATTGTTTACCCTATTGCTTGCCCCCAATATTGCGTATTGCTTTGACCGTTCCTTTGCATGGGATAAAAACACAGAGCCTGATCTTGCCGGTTACCATATTTATTATAAAAACGGCAGTTCCGGTGCCCCTTACAATGGCATCGGAGCATATGAAGGAGACTCTCCCATCAAAATACCCCTTGCGAGCCTGAATGATCCTGAAAATCCTGAATACACCATTCACGACCTGAGTGGTACTGGAACGTTTTACTTTGTGGCCACGGCTTACGACATTTACGACAATGAAAGCGGCTATACCGCTGAACTTTCTTATCAACCATCCACCCCAAGCGCCAATGACGATTCGGCAACCGTTGCTGAGAACTCGGGCGTCACTAATATCAATATCATCGGCAACGACAACTTTGGTGGTGACGGACCAGCCGCGGAAGACATCAGTATTTCTACAGGACCGGGTAACGGTGCCGCTGCTGTCAACATCAATAATACGTTGAATGATCCAACTGACGACAGCATCGATTACACACCGAACGCGGATTTTAGCGGTACCGACAGCTTGACCTATAATATTTGCGACAGCAATGGTGACTGTGACACAGCCTTGCTGACCATCACAGTAACGCCGGAAACCCCAACCATAACTCTAAGCAGTCTGTCCATAAGCGGCGATGATTCTGTTAATGAAAGCAGTAATGCAGACTATACGGCTACTGCTTTTTTCAGTGATGGAAGCAACCAGAACGTGACGAGCAGTGCCGGCTGGAGCGAAAATTCGGCTTATGCCAGCATCAACAGTACTGGCAAGCTGACAACTTCGTCAGTTCCCAGCGACCAGACGGTGACCATCCAGGCCACCTACACTTACAATGGGGCAACTGAGACAGACACAAAGGTGGTGACCATCACAGACGTTATTGCCCCTGTTACGCTCAGCAGTTTGTCCATCAGCGGTGTCGATTCGGTGAATGAGGGTAGTAGTGCCGGTTACACGGCCACAGCCCTATTTAGCGATGGTAGTACTCAGACCGTGACAAGCAGTGCCGGCTGGAGTGAAAATTCAGCGTACGCCGCTATCAATACAAGTGGTCTGCTGACAACTTCAGAAGTATCCAGCGATACGGCAGTGACCATCCAGGTCAGCTACACTTACAATGGAGCGACTGAGACGGCGACAAAGGGGGTCACCATTGTCGATGTGCCGGCGACCCTCAGCAGTTTATCTATCAGCGGTGTCATTTCGGTAAACGAAAACAGCAGCGCCGCCTATACGGCCACAGCCTTATTTAGTGATGGAAGTACTCAGACCGTGACGGGCAGTGCCGGCTGGAGCCAAAATTCGGCCTTTGCCAGTATCAATACCAGCGGTCTGCTAACAACTTCAGAAGTATCAAGCGATACGGCGATGACCATCCAGGCCACCTACACTTACAATGGGGTGACTGAGACAGCCACAAAGGGAGTCACCATCATCGATGTGCCGGCATCGAATCTGCCGCCGAACACACCCGCTATTACGTATCCTTCAAATGGTCAAAATGGGGTTGAGGTGACCATGGATATTACCACAGACTCGTTTTCGGATCCGGACTACGACACTCACAGCATAAGCCAATGGCAAATCAGCGAGCAAATCGATTTTGGCACACTTGTTGTCGATTCTATCAGCAACACCTATCTGACCACGCTACCGGTTCCCCACATGGTGTTAAATGCAAACCAGACATATTACTTACGCGTTCGATTCTACGATACCTATTCCGCGGCATCGGACTGGTCCAGCGTTATTGAGTTTACAACAGCTTTATCTTCCGAGGATCTCAACTCAAACGGCATCCCCGATGCTAACGAGGTGAGTGACACCGATGATTTCAATCTCGACGGTATCCCTGATAACGATCAACCCGCTATTATCAAAAGCATACAGTCAACTGACGGCTCTACATACTTCGGAGTCGAGAAATTCTCATCCTCTATCAGTGAAATTGAAGCACTGGAAATGATCGATCCGGAGACCATTACCGATACGGCAAACCGGCCTGATGATCTTATCTTTGGTCTGATTTCTTACCGGCTGCGTGTGAACCAGCCCGGCGCCACAGCCTCGGTGAGAATCTATTTTTCTGGAGAACTTTTCGAGTCTGACGTTTACTATAAGTACGACAGGATCAATGGTTGGTATGATTATTCCGACCATACCACCTTTTCTGAAGACAGACAATCCGTCATTTTAGAACTCGTAGATGGAGGGTTTGGCGATAGCGATGGAATTGCCAACGGAATCATCGTGGATCCGGGAGGAATTTCTGCTGCCAGCTACTTGGGTACTGCTGTAAGTAGTGATGGGTCCGGCGGGGGGGGGGGATGTTTCATCGCCACCGCAGCGTTCGGCTCATTGATGGAACCGCATGTCAAAATACTGCGTGATTTTCGTGACCGTTTTTTGATAGATAATAATATTGGTAGGGTATTTGTGAAATTCTATTATAAACATTCACCGCCTATGGCTGACGTTATCGCAAGGCACGATACGCTGCGGATGTTGGTACGCCTGGGTCTTGCTCCTTTAATCGGAGTCAGCTGGATACTGCTGCATTTAGGTGTCGTTCACACACTGCTGCTTATCTTGACGGGTCTTGGCATGCTGATTTTTTATGGGTCAGTAAAGTTCAGGAGGGCAAATAAACAGACATGTGAAGGGATTTTAATAAAACAGACAACGGAGGATTGGAAGAAATAAAGACGCAACCATTTGTAAATTCAAGATGAGCGACTGGAAGGAGTTCACTCCGGTTGATCTGAATTATATCTTATAATAAATTGAGCCATCGGGGAGTTTTTCTTCTAAATCCTTGAGTGTCAGCGGAATAGATGATCTTTTTTTAAAGCGGGTGCTGTTTGAGTGGCTTAGGGATCGTTAAAAAGAACAGGCGCATGCCGACATCGCATCTTCAAAAGAAATTGAAGATTGTATGGCAAACCTATTGATTTTTCAAAGATTGATTCCTGTTCTTTCTTTACGAGCCCTTGGCACGAGTTCACGCGGTTTAAAAAAAGATTATCCATGGAGCGACGATTTAGAAAAATTCCCCGACCTCTCAATAAATTAAAAATTATGATATCAAACAAAAAACTTTTATCTGCATCTTCCATAGCAAAGGTTGCGGTCAAGTAAGGTGTTGTTATGTATAAATTCAGCCACAGATTTTTTAAACTTTTCAAATCTCTTGTTCACTCTTTGTTTTCATTGGTGTTTCCAATACTTTTCGTTTTTCTTATCCTGTTACTATCCGCCGATGCAGCACATTCCTTTAACGTCTCTTTTGCCTGGGATGCAAACAACGAACCCGATCTGGAAGGTTATAGAGTCTTTTACAGGGAGGAAGGGCAAAGTTATGATTTTGACTTTCCGGATTGGGAAGGTACTGAAACCACCTGCACGCTCTATAGCCTTGACGACACTACAGCATACTATTTCGTCTCAAGAGCATATGATATCTATGGCAATGAAAGCGAAAATTCGGTTGAATTATTCACTTCCGACGCAGGCGCCACTATTACAACTACCAGTGACGGCGGTGGCGGTGGATGTTTTATCGCAACCGCGGCTTTCGGTTCTATAATAGAACCTCACGTCAAGTTACTGCGCCAATTTCGGGATCGTTTTCTTTTAACCAATACCCCGGGAAAAACCTTTGTGCGCCTGTATTACGACTACTCCCCACCAATAGCAGATTTCATTTCAGCTCACGAGAGCTTGAGAATGATCGTGCGATGGAGTCTGTTCCCCTTAATCGGTATCAGTTGGATGTTGCTGCACCTTGGCCTCGTTCCTGCACTGCTGCTTATTTTTCTGATGGGTTCCTTTATGTGGGTTTGTTATGGGAAAATAAGGCCAACAGGTGATCAAACAAGCTGATTGTGAAGGAATATTCATACATCGGGTAAAGTAGGATCTACAGAAATAAAGCCCAAAGCTTCTGTAAATTAACGATGATCAACTGAAGGCAATTCCTTCAGTTGATCTGGATTAAATATGATGATCAAAGGGGGTGATATGCCACTTTTTCCAAGACATCTACTTTTCACCCCGAACCAACCGCCCATAGAACATTGCGTTTCTGACCATAGGACCGGTTAACCACTATAAACGCAAATTTGATGGATGCGTTCATTTCCTTTGCCGGTTCAATCAACGCTTCCCGATAAAACCGCTGATTGCCTCCATGAAGCGATCAAGGCGACCATAATATCATACACCACCTAATTCGGATTTCTTATGATAAATATTAAAAAATCTCCGCCTTCGATCCCCTTGGGACAGGGTTCTCCTTTCGCGTAAGCCCCAAAGTATCTGGATTTAAACGTCGTTCCGAACCCGATGAATTGGCATTTCCGCATTACCCATCCAGAAGTTTCAGGATCTTCACTTCGTTCCGAAAAACAGTGTGGAATTCAAATTTAAAATATCAAAACTTATAACTTCTTTATATCTTTTCAATTGTTGTGAAATCTCATAATTTTGCATAATTCTTGCAGATATTTGTCTTTTTTCATAAAAGTTTATTATTTTTAACCGATAACCGACAAAAATCTCAGTCAACCTAAGGTGTGATTGTGTTTTCATTCAACCACAAATTTTTTAAACTTTCCAGATCTCATTTTTCGTCCTTGTTTTCATTGACGTTTCTATTCCTTTTTGTAACGTTAATAATGTTTCTTTCTCCCGACATTGTGCATTGTTTTGATCGCTCCTTCGCATGGGATGCAAATACTGAGCCTGATCTGGCCGGTTATAATATTTACTATAAAAACGGCGTTTCCGGTGCACCCTACGATGGCACCGGGGCAGATGAGGGGAACTCACCGATTCAAATCCCCCTCGCAAGTTTGATCGATCCTGAAAATCCGGAATACACCCTCCATGGTTTAAGTGATTTTGGAACGTTTTATTTTGTGATCACTGCTTACGACATTTACGGCAATGAAAGTGGGTTTTCAATTGAATTATCCTTCGTGGCGGTTGAAGAAATGGAGATTCCTTTAAACAACAATTTAGTTATAAATCCAAGCTTCGAGAATGGAGCGTCTCCGTGGAAATTTTACACCAATGGCACGGGCAGTTTTAACATATCGTCTTCAGCCTATGAAGGCACGAATGCGGCCCGTATCACGTTGGCTACGACCGGCACGAACATGCAGTTTAACCAAACCAATATTTCCCTTGAGCCGAATACTGACTATGAGCTCAGTTTTGCTGCCTATTCAAACACGGGTCATGATTTGCAGGTTTTTCTGCACAAGAATACCAGTCCGTACACCAACTACGGATTAGCGAACTATCCGGTGAATCTGACGACAAGTTGGGCTTTTTATACGATTTCGTTTACAACTGGCAACTTCAGCGATCCAGTCGATGATGCCCGGTTGCGATTCTGGTTTGTCAATAATGCATCTAATGGAGATGAGTACTGGATAGATAATGTGGTGTTGTGCAAAGCAGATGGGTCTCCGCCTCCCCGGTACGATCTGACGGTTGGTGTATCAGGAAGTTACGGCACAGTGTCACCGACAAGTGGGACGTATCCTTCCGGAACAGTCGTGCAGCTGACGGCCTTTCCTGACACCGGGTATCGTGTTGCAGCCTGGAGCGGCACAAACGATGACTATTCGACGAGCAACAAGAACACGGTGACGATAAACGAGGACAAGACGGTTACGGTGGAGTTCGAGGAGATTCCTTTAAACAACAATTTAGTTATAAATCCAAGCTTCGAGAATGGAGCGTCTCCGTGGAAATTTTACACCAATGGCACGGGCAGTTTCAATGTTACGTCTCCTGCCTGTGAAGGTTTCTCAGCAGCGCATATATCGACAGTTACAGCTGGAACAAACATTCAGTTCTACCAGGCTGACCTGCCATTGAAGCCGAATACAGATTACGAGCTGAGCTTTTGTGCGTATTCGAATACAGGTCATGATCTCAGAGTCACGCTAATTCAACACGTTTCTCCGTATAGCAACTATGGTTTATCCAGGTTTCTGGTGAATCTCACGACGAGCTGGAACACCTATACGATAAACTTCAAGACAAATGATTTTGCCGGCCCAGTCAATGATGCCCGATTGTCGTTCTGGCTTGCCACGGATGCCAATGCGGGCGATGAGTACTGGATAGACTATGCGATTCTGAACGAAGCCCACTAAAGCGTGATGTGCTCAGATAGCCCATCTTTTTCCCGGAACCCATACCATATCCTTCACGGTAGTTGTTGATGATTTTTAAGCATCAGAACCCGTTACACAAACGTAAATCGTTCATGACACGATTAACGAAGTTATTATCGACAACGGGAATCCCGGAACATCCTTTACGGGAACCTGGAACATATCGGGCGGGGCCAATCCATGGGGGTCCCGCTGGCTCCTCAGCAACTTCGCTCTGGAGCAGGGATGGTGACACTTATATCTGGACATTTACACCGTCGATTTCGGGGACTTATGAATTTTCCATGTGGTGGACCCAGTATACTTCCAGGAGCCCGAATATCCCGTGTCCATAGAATTTTCGGGAGGAGCGGATACCGTCACGATCAACCAGCAAACCAAAAATCATCATCTTAATAAATTTCTGCCTATAAACCGTTTGACATCTTCCCTATTCAAGTTTAAAATCAATGATACAAAAATGCTGATCTCACACGTTTTCTTATCCTGCCTGAACCGGAATTCTTCTGCTTAATTTAAGGACTGCAGAGTAGATCGGATAAATACAGCAGCTTTTTAGTTGTATCTTCCGCGTAAAAGATACTTAGCCAACTGAATTGCCACTATGTTCCCATTCACTCACATATTTTTTAAACCTTTCAAATCTCGTGTTCGTCCTTGTTTTCATTGGTGCTTCTAAACCTTTTCGTATTTTTTACCCTGTTGCTTTCCCCCAATATCACGCATTGCTTTGATCGCTCCTTCGCATGGGATGCAAATACCGAGCCTGATCTGGCCGGGTACCGTATTTACTATAAGACCGGCGATGCCGGTGCACTTTATGATGGCACCGGGGCAAATGAAGGCAACTCACCGATCCAAATATCCCTTGCAAGCCTGGACGATCCTGCAAACCCCGAATACACACTCCATGGCTTGAGTGATGCTGAAACGTTTTACTTTGTGGCCACGGCTTACGACATTTACGGCAATGAAAGCGACTACTCAAATGTATTGTGCTTTGGGAGCACTTGTGTTGGTGCAGGTGAATCCGGTGGCGGTGGGTGTTTTATCGCTACTGCGGCGTTCGGTTCGAAATTCGAAAAACAGGTTCAGCTCCTTCGACGATTTAGAGACCTTTACCTTATGCCCCACAGCATCGGGCGTGCCTTTGTCAGAACCTATTACAGGTATTCACCACCCATGGCTAAATTTATCGCCGACCAGCGTACGCTGCGGATAGTGGTACGCATAAGTCTTTTTCCGATAATCGCCTTGAGTTGGATACTGCTGCACCTCGGTGTCGGCCCTACACTGCTGATTTTAAGCCTGATGGGTTCGGCTGTGTGGAAATCCTATGATAAAATAAAACATTGTCGGACAACAGCCCGTGAATAACTGACCCAACCAACGCCCTGCGACCTCGATATATTTCCTGCCTGTAATATGCTTATTTTCTGCGATCAGGCGGATATCCGGAATTTTCTCGATCCGTTTTTCTTCCAGAGAGTTATTGGGAACCCTTTATTGTTGACAACTTGGCTTCTCTTGGTTAAATGGTTGAATAGTCAAATAGTTAAATGGTCAATTGGCCAGTATAGTTGGAATAGTCGAGTGGTCGAATGGTTGAATTGGTTTGACCGTTATTTCAATTTTAGGCATTTTAGTTCACTTTAGGCACTTTAGATCACTTGTAACTTTAGGCACTTTTATTATGTACGAAAACTTTTACGGCTTAAAAGAAAAACCCTTTCAAATCACTCCGAACCCGAGCTATCTCTATTTGAGCTCCGTGCACGAAAACGCCGTCACCTACCTGGAATACGGGCTCATGGAAAATGTGGGGTTTATTCTTCTCACCGGCGAGGTGGGCACCGGCAAAACCACCCTGGTCCGACACATTATGGATCAGTTCGAGTCTCAAAAGGACATCGCCGTCATCTTCAATACCAATGTCTCTGCAGATGAATTGATCTGCCTGATCCTCCAGTCCTGCGAACTGGAACCGGAACAGGGAAGTAAGACCAAAAACATTGAAATCCTCTATCAATTTCTCATCGAAAAATATGCACAAAACAGACCGGTTCTTCTGATCATCGATGAAGCGCAGAACCTGTCCGATGCGGCCCTCGAAGAAGTCCGGATGCTCTCCAACCTGCAAAGCGACGATCAAAGCCTGATCCAGATCATGCTGGTGGGACAGCCCGAACTCAAGGACCGTCTCCTAAAACCCGGCCACGGTGCATTTGCCCAGCGGATTGCCGTCAACTTCTTTCTCTCGGGACTTACGGACAAGGAAACAGAATCTTACATCTTCCATCGCCTGAAAAAAGCCGGCGGAAACCCGGATATTTTCAGCCCGGAAGCCATTGAAATGATCTTTCAGGCATCCAAAGGCATCCCCAGAACCATTAATCTTCTCTGTGATACCGCCCTGGTATATGGTTTTGGATATGAATTTGAAACCATCGACGCCCCTGTGATCGAACAGGTGATCAAAGATAAGGGCGGCATGGGATTGAACACCGAGAATAAAAATAAAACGGGGCCTTTTTCGTTCTATGATGAACATGGCGTCGCTTTAGTCTATGAGGATCGATTGCAAAAACTGGAAAATGCGGTTGTGCTGATGAAACGCCAGGTTGATTTTGTGGCAGCGCAAATGAATAACTTGGAGGATAAAGTTAAAATATTCCAGGAAAATCTTGACGGCACCCTGAAAGACCTTCTTGTTAATGAACGGAATCGAAACAATAAATTGCTGGTGTCTTACTCGAAGCTGAAAGTAAAATATGACAACCTGATGAAGCTGTGGAAATGGAAAAAAGAAACGTCGGCCTCAAACGACAGTGACATCATCGTGCTCAAACAGGAATCCCGAGGGAAGGAGGAGGGATGACAGAAGATAGAAGGCAGTAAAGTTAGAAGATGAGAAGATCAGAAGATTGGAAGGTAAGCAAGGATTAAGGAGTTTATAAAGCAAAGGAAAGAGAAAAGAGGATAGAGGAAAGAGGCAGACGCTTCGCTATGAAGAGGGAGGAAGCAGGAGGGAAGATGGATGAGGCAGAACCTGCGGCTGTTAGAGGTTAAGGGTTGGCGGCGAGAAGAACAAGAAAGTGAGAAGGTAAGAAGGTGGACTCCGCCACACCGACGGCGGATAAAAAGATGCAGAGCTAAACAAACCAATCCAACCGGGGCGTAGACGGCCGAATGCAACAATCCAACGAATCAACCTTTGACCAATCTAAACCCTTCAACCCGAAACTACTAATAATAGTAATACTTATGACCGGACACTTTCCGTCGGTTTAATACAAATCCTAAGAATTTTTCAGAAGGTATCATCTCCAAAGCCTTTTTTACATCTTTGATGGATGTCCTGCCCTCTTCAACCACCATGAGGATACAGTCCACCAGCGGCGCAAACGCAGCAGCGTCCGCCCAGCCCAAAACCGGCGGCGTATCGAATATAACGTATCGATCATCATATCGATTTTTAATCTCCTTTACAAGCGCCTTCATCTTGGGTGAGCCTAAAAGTTCCGCGCTGTTGGAGATGGTTTTTCCGCCTGAAATAAGCGTGAGTTTTTCAATGCCCGGCCAGACCATCAGATCCTTAAGCGCACAATCGTTCAACAGATAATCGACAATCCCTTTGTCGAACGAAAAATTCAGATATCTGTGAATATTCTGCCGCTTCAGATCACAGTCCACCAGAAGTACCGTCTGGTTGAATTCTTTTGCAAAAGAGACCGCCAGGTTGATGCACGTAAGTGTTTTTCCTTCGCCGGGCTGTACGCTGGTGATCATGATCGTATTCCAGCCTTTCTCCTTGGTACGGTGTTGAATGCTTGTCCGCAAAACCTTGTAGTATTCGGCCTCCGGAGCATCGGAAAACATGGAGACGCACCGGTTCCTTGCCAATTGATCGAGATCGAGTTCAACAGCCTTGCATTCCGAATACACCGGAGAGGCCCATTCCGGCGGACACGTTGTTTTTTTCTGAAACAATATCTTCTATCTTGTCAGTCAACACCGCATCTTCCGTTGGTTTTTTCTTTGTTTCCATGCGCTGCTGTTTGGCCTTTTCAATCGACTTTTTGAGTTTCATTCTTACTCCATAGGTGTTGGTTAAGTTCGTTGGGATCGTTTAGAGCGTTTGGAACGTTATGTTCGTTAATATCGCTTAGATCGTTTAGTTCGTTGAGATCGTTTAGTTCGTTATGTTCGTTGAGAGTGTTATTTTCGTTTGGAGCATTGAGAGCGTTTTAATCAACTATCACAACCATCTTAACCATCCAAACCATTATGAGCGTTGGGAACGGAGATAACGAAGTAATCCGTCAATAATTTTTATTGTTTTTAACCCTTGATCATATATTTCTTTGAACGTATTTTCTGTTATATACTGTTGATCCAAGGCAATGTATAGACAATTCTGGGTTTCCGCACAGGATCTTCGTGAATAGGTCAAGAACCGGATGAATTCATTGTTTGACTGGGAAGCCCATCCTTCAGCAATGTTATTCATCACAGAAATTGCTGCGCCTGTTATTTGGCCATTAAGACGATAGTCCTTCTGGAAGTCATTGCTTTCATTAATTGCTTCATAAACCATATTGACCAGTTTCCGAGCCTCCTGCCAGCATTCTAAATCTTCAAATCTTTTAATTGTCGCCACTAATTTGCTCCCCAACCATGTAAAGCGTTTAGAGCGTTATGTTCGTTGAGAGCGTTTGGAGCGTTTGGTTTGTGGAGAACGTTAACCATCAAAACCATCATAACGTTCCTAACCATCCCAACCATGTAAAGCGTTTAGAACGTTTAGTTCGTTTTGATCGTTTGGAACGTTTGGTTTGTGGAGAACGTTAACCATCAAAACCATCCTAACCATCAAAACCATCATAACGTTCCTAACCATCCCAACCATGTAAAGCGTTTAGAACGTTTAGTTC
The DNA here is from genome assembly GCA_963706295.1 of uncultured delta proteobacterium. Classification (GTDB taxonomy): domain Bacteria; phylum Desulfobacterota; class Desulfobacteria; order Desulfobacterales; family UBA11574; genus UBA11574. Next base: position 443,255 of record CAVPLW010000006.1, read on the forward strand.
GTTTTGATCGTTTGGAACGTTTGGTTTGTGGAGAACGTTAACCATCAAAACCATCCTAACCATCAAAACCATCATAACGTTCCTAACCATCCCAACCATCTCA